>JACPOI010000033.1 GCA_016185015.1 Burkholderiales bacterium | reverse complement strand
CTGCTCCTAGTACGAGAGGACCGGAGTGGACACACCTCTGGTGTACCGGTTGTCACGCCAGTGGCATTGCCGGGTAGCTATGTGTGGAAGAGATAACCGCTGAAAGCATCTAAGCGGGAAACTCGTTTCAAGATGAGATCTGCCGGGGCCTTGAGCCCCCTAAAGAGTCGTTCAAGACCAGGACGTTGATAGGTCAGGTGTGGAAGCGCAGTAATGCGTTAAGCTAACTGATACTAATTGCTCGTGCGGCTTGACCCTATAACTTTGATTCAGCCGAATCAAGGAAGTTATGCCAAGTGACGCATTCAAAATAAGCTGATTCGCTCTATAAATTGGTCGTCTTGACCCAGTCAAGATGACAAAAAGTTATGCCTGATGACCATAGCGAGGTGGTCCCACTCCTTCCCATCCCGAACAGGACAGTGAAACGCCTCAGCGCCGATGATAGTGCGGGTTCCCGTGTGAAAGTAGGTCATCGTCAGGCTCTTACAGCAGAAAACGCCCCGTCATGTGACGGGGCGTTTTTATTTGTGCGGACGAAAATCGCCTATTGATTCAGAAGGCCGGGCTCACCGGAGATGTCCATGGCCTGCGCTGCGCCAGATCGCAGCAGATCCTGGATCAGATCGTCGATCCATGCGTCGAAATCGGACTGAGCATCGTGACGTGCCTGCAGCAGGCTGAAATAGCTGGTTACGCGAGCCCAGCTCAGCAGGTCCTTGCGGGTGATCTGCTGGACCTCCAGCAGTTTGAATTTCAGCAGCACTTTGGCGGCGTAACGCGCATGCCGAAGCGGCTCCGCTGTGAATTGGTCCAGGCGCCGGCGTGCGTAGTCCAAGGCGCCCGGGACATCGTGCAGGACGGCGCCATGACCGGGAATCACCAGCCTGGGACGCAAGGCGTCTATGAGATCAAGTGTCTGCCCAACTTCGGCAAAGGCAGAAACGCCCTCAATTTCGGGGAAAACGACGCCAAAACCATTGGCCCAAAGAGCATCAGCCGATATCAGGATCCCCAGCTCAGGCTGGAAAAAAATGACCGAGTCGGGGTCATGGCCCGGGGCCGCATGGATATCCCAGTCCCGCGCACCCAAGCGGATTGAATTGCCCGGGGTGAGTGGCTCATCGTAGGTGAAACGGGGGCAGTACTGCCCTGTGGCCACGTAGCTCAGCGCGTCCTCGTCCCATCTTCGCACGGCTGCCGCCTGGCCCGGCGGGATATGCGTCAGCAGCGCCGGATACGCCGTCTGCAAGGCGGCGTTGCCGCCGCAGTGATCGCTATGGAGATGGGTGTTGATGAGCAGGTCCAGCGGGCGAACGCCCAGCCTGGCCTGAACCAGTGCGACCGTCTGTGCCGCGTGCGTGCCGTAGCCACTATCGACCAGAGCGCATTGCTGCGGACCCAGCAGCAGGATGTTGTTGGAAGACAGCCACCCGCGCTCGAGGACAACGATGTCGGGCGGCAGGGTGGCGGGGCTCACTTGCCGGCTCGCAACTCGCGACGCAGGATCTTGCCGACGTTGGATTTGGGCAGCTCGTCGCGGAACTCGATGTATTTGGGATGCTTGTAGCCGGTCAGGTTCTGGGCGCAGTATTTGGCCACGTCATCCTCGCTCAGGGTCGGGTCGCTGCGCACGACGTAAACCTTGATGGCCTCACCCTGCTTCGCGTCGGGCACGCCGATGACTGCGCACTCCAGCACCCCGTCGCACAGGGAGATCACATTCTCGAGTTCGCTGGGGAAAACGTTGAAGCCGCTGACCAGGATCATGTCCTTCTTGCGGTCGACGATGCGGGTGTAACCCTGCGCATCCATGATCCCGATGTCGCCCGTGCGCATGAAACCGTCAGGCGTGAAGGCTTGGGCGGTTTCGGCGGCCTGCTGGTAATAGCCGGTCATCACGTTCGGGCCCCTGATGCAGATTTCGCCCGATTCACCAACTGCCAGCGACTTGCCGCCGTCATCCTTGATGGCGATCTCGACGCCGGGCAGCGGCAGGCCGATGGTGCCGCTGAATTTGGTGGTCGTGACGGGGTTGTTGGTACCGATGGCGCAGGTCTCGCTCATGCCCCAGCCCTCGACCATCGCACAGCCCGTCACCTCCTGCCAGTGTCTGGCGGTGCCCTCGGAGGCTGCCATGCCGCCGGCCTGAGAGATGCAGAGATGCGAGAAATCGAGGGTGCGGAATTGAGGGTGCTGCAGCAAGGCGTTGAACAGGGTGTTCACGGCCGGCAGCATGTGGAAAGGGCGGCGCTTAAGCACTTCGATGAACTTGCCGATGTCGCGCGGATTGGGAATCAGGGTCATGTGCGAACCCCAGCGGATCGCGAGGAAACACAAGGTCAGCGCGAAGATATGGTACAGGGGCAATGCCGCAACGCTGTTGGTCTTGCGCACATTGCCCACCTTGTCCAGCGCGGGCGAGAACCAGGCCTCGGCCTGCAGGATGGCCGCAACGATATTGCGATGGGTCAGCACGGCGCCCTTGCTCAGCCCCGTGGTGCCGCCCGTGTACTGCAGGAACGCCACTGAATCCAGGTTGGCGGGTGAAGGCTTGAGTGTGTGGTGAGCGCCTTCCGCCAGAGCCTTGCGAAAGGCCGTCACGGTGCGACCCTCGGTCAACGGCAGCTTGAAGGGCGGGACCATCTTGGCCAGGTGGCGCACGGCAAAGGTGAGCCAGCGCCCGTACCAGGGGCCGAGCAGGTCGCCGAAGGCGGTGAGCACCACATGCTTGACCGGGGTGCGCTCGATGACTTCCTCCAGCGTGTGGGCAAAGTTCTCCAGCACGACGATGGCTGTGGCCCCGGAATCCTTGAGCTGGTGCTCAAGTTCGCGAGCGGTGTACAGCGGGTTGACGTTCACGCAGGTGTAGCCGGCACGCAGGATGGCCGCCATGGTGACCGCAAACTGCGGCACGTTGGGCAGCATGATGGCCACGCGCGCGCCGGGTTCCAAACCCAGCCGCTGCAACCAGGCCCCCAACGCTGCGGACAGCTCGTCGAGTTGCCGGTAGCTCATCCACCGCTCCATGCAGACGGAGAAGGGCTGGGTGGCGTTTTTACGGAAGGACTCTTCCAGCAACTGGGCCAGGGAACTGTACTGTCCCGGATCAACATCGTGGGGAACGCCGGCAGGATAGCTTTGCAACCAGAATTTTTCCATCAATCACTCCATGAGCTTGCTATTGGAACGCAGCCGGGGCGATGGCGGCATCGGGCTTGTCCTAGGTAGCGGGCCAAAACTGTCACGCACGCGTCAAGACGGCCTGGCCACTGGATGAAAAAGGAAAATCACCTTACATTCGTGCCATGGATGTCAACAAGGAAGATTCCGGAACGGAAAGCGGCAATGAGTTATTGCGGGTGCTTCCCCCGGAGCAAAGCGCAACCGCGAGGGCGCCATGGGTCGCCGTGATCCGGCGCCTCGGGGCCCGGCACCACGGTCGCATAACCCGCCATCTGCAGGCACTGGACGAGCATGATCGCTACCTGCGCTTCGGCTATCTGGCCAACGATGCCCAGATCCAGGCCTATGTCGACACCCTGGACTTCGAGCGAGATGCGATTTTCGGCATCTACAACCGCAGGCTAGAACTGGTGGCCATGGCCCATCTGGCGCATTCGGTCGACAAGAGTTTCGATGCCTGTGCTGAATTCGGCGTCTCGGTGCTGCCTTCGGTGCGTGGTCACGGCTATGGCAGCAAGCTCTTTGCGCGGGCCATGCGCCATGCCCGCAACGAGGGGGTGCACCTGATGTTCATCCACGCCCTGAGCGAGAACAAGGCCATGCTCAACATTGCCCGCAAGGCGGGGGCCAAGGTGGAGTACGATGGCTCTGAAGCAAGCGCATACTTGCGCCTCCCGCCTTCCACATTCGAGAGCCAAGTGACGGAAATGGTCGAAGAACAGCTGGCCCAGACAGATTACCGGCTCAAAGTGCAGGCCAAACAGTTCTGGAAATTCATCACCGGTCTGCAGGACGTACGCCGCGGCGTGCGTGAGGCGCGTCACAAATCCGCCCCCTGAGGCCGGCAGGTGCCAGTCACAGCCCTGAGATGATGATCCGCTATCCTATGGGGGTCCCAACAAATGCACGTCCGTGCTGCAGTCAGTGCCCGACCCTTACCCTGCGCGTCCCCCTGAAAAAGAGGATAAGCGCACCTTCCTGAAGAAACTGGCCGAGTTCATCCACCCCGGACCGGACTCCACCGCCGAGCTGATTGAAACTCTGGCCGAGGCCGAGGTCAACGAGGTCATCGGCGCCGAGTCCCGCTACATGCTTGAAGGGGTGCTGCGCATGGCGGAGATGACGGCAGGTGACGTCATGGTGCCCGCACCGCGCATGGACCTGGTCGACATCAATGCGCCCTTCGATGAGCTGCTGCATGTAATCATCGACACCGCGCACTCGCGTTTCCCGGTCTTTGAAGGCGAGCGCGAGAACATCATCGGCATCCTGCTGGCCAAGGACCTGCTCAAGCTGCAGCGCGCGCCGGAGCTCAATATCCGCGCCCTGCTGCGCCCGGCGGTCTTCGTCCCGGAGAGCAAGGGCCTGAACGATCTGCTGCACGAATTCCGCGGCAACCGCAACCATCTGGCCATCGTGATCGACGAGTTCGGCCGCGTGGCAGGGCTCATCACCATCGAGGACGTGCTCGAACAGATCGTGGGCGAGATCGAGGACGAGTTCGACATTTCCGAGGACGAGGGTGACATCTTCGGCCTGGCCGACCAGACCTACCGCGTCAGCGGCGGCGCGTCCGTGGAGCGCGTCAACGAGGCCTTTGAAGCCAAGATCACCGGCAGCGACCCGCAAGAGAGTTTCGACACCATCGGCGGGCTCATCGCCCATGAGATGGGGCATGTGCCCAAGCGCGGGGAACAGCACGTGATCGCCGGGCTGAGGTTCGTGGTGCTGCACACCAAGGGCGGTGCCGTGAAGTGGTTCAAGGTCTCGCCCGTGGTGCCGCGCAAGGCCGGGCCCCATGGCTGAGCGCTGGGCGCGCATCGGCTCCTGGATCCTGAGCAGCGGGGCCGGTCTGGCCCAGGCGCTGGCCATGGCCGCACCTTGGGACGGCCAGCCGCGCTGGTGGCTGCAACTGCTCGCGCTGGGCCTGCTGGCCTGGCAGCTCGAACGCAGCACGCACTGGAAGCAGGCAGCCCTGTCCGGCTGGCTGTTTGCCACGACCTGGCTCGCTGCCACTTTCTGGTGGCTCTACATCTCCATGCACACCTATGGCGGCCTACCGGCCGCACTGGCCGTGCTCGCCGTGCTGGCCCTGGCCGGCGCACTGTCGCTCTACTATGCGGCGGCCTGCGCCCTGCAAGTGCGCTACGCCCCACGCGAACGGGCCGCGCGGGCCCTGCTGTTTGCGGCGCTCTGGTTGCTGGCGGAGCTGGCGCGCGGCGTCTGGTTCACGGGTTTCGGCTGGGGCGGCAGCGGCTACGCCCATGTCGAGGGCCCTTTGGCCGGCTACGCGCCGTGGCTGGGGGTCTATGGCATCTCGGCCCTGGCGGCCTGGCTGGCCATGACGATCCCGCAGATCTGGGCCTGTGGCCACTGGCAGCGACTGGCGGCCCTGGCCCTGCTGGCCCTGCCCTCCGTGCTGCAGATGGATGGCGCCACGGTGACCCGCTCCACGGGGCGGCTGGGCGTTGCCCTGCTGCAAGGCAATATCCCTCAGGACGAGAAGTTCCAGCCCGGCACCGGCGTGCCGACGGCCTTGCGCTGGTACGCAGAGCAGTTGCAGCAGCAACACGCACCGCTGATCGTGGCCCCCGAGACGGCCTTGCCCCTGCTGCCGCAACAACTGCCCCAGGGTTACTGGGACGCACTGCGCCAGCGATATGCCACTGGCGCCGAGGCGGCGTTGATCGGATTGCCGCTGGGCAGCTACCGCGAGGGCTATACCAATTCCGCCGTAGGCCTGGCGCCGGGCCAGGCACCCTGGCGCTACGACAAGCACCATCTGGTTCCCTTTGGCGAGTTCATCCCGAGTGGCTTCAAGTGGTTCACGGCCCTGATGAACATCCCCCTTGGAGACTTCCATCGGGGCAACGTCGGCCAGCCCGCTTTCGAATGGCAAGGCCAGCGGCTGGGCCCCAATATCTGCTATGAAGACCTGTTCGGCGAGGAGCTGGGTGCGCGGTTCAGTGACCCGGCCCAGGCACCCACGGTCTTCGTCAACCTCAGCAACATCGCCTGGTTCGGCAATACCGTGGCGATCGACCAGCACCTGCACATCTCGCGCATGCGCGCGCTGGAATTCGAGCGCCCCTTCGTACGGGCCACCAACACCGGCGCCACCGCCATCATCGATCATCGCGGTCAGGTCATCGCAGAGCTGCCACGCCACACCCGGGGCGTGTTGCGGGGCGAGGTGGAGGGGCGCGAGGGCCTGACACTTTACGCCCGCTGGGTGGCACACACGGGCTTGTGGCCGCTGTGGCTGGCCGGCCTGGCCGGGCTGCTGTGGGCCATCTGGCGCAAAAGAGCCTGATTCCCTCCGGGCTCGGGCCCGAAGCCCCGTAAAATCAAGGGCTTACGCGGAAATCCGCCTATTTCAGCGCCAGCAGCGCGCGGCACCGGCCCGCCCGGCCCGTCTCGCCTGCTTTTGCCTCAACCATGTTGACCTTCCAACAAATCATTCTGAAACTGCAGGCTTACTGGGATGCCCAGGGCTGTGCACTCCTGCAGCCCTACGACATGGAAGTCGGTGCGGGGACCTCGCACACCGCCACCTTCCTGCGCGCCATCGGCCCCGAGCCCTGGAAAGCCGCCTACGTGCAGCCCAGCCGCCGCCCCAAGGACGGCCGCTATGGTGAGAACCCCAACCGCCTGCAGCACTACTACCAGTACCAGGTCGTGCTCAAGCCGGCGCCGAGCAACATCCTGGAGCTCTACCTGGGCTCGCTCGAAGCGCTGGGCTTCGACCTGAAGAAGAACGACATCCGCTTCGTCGAGGACGACTGGGAGAACCCCACGCTGGGCGCCTGGGGCCTGGGCTGGGAGGTCTGGCTCAACGGCATGGAGGTGACGCAGTTCACCTACTTCCAGCAAGTCGGCGGCATCGACTGCAGGCCCATCACGGGCGAGATCACCTACGGTCTGGAACGCCTGGCCATGTACCTGCAGGGCGTGGACAACGTCTACAACCTCAAGTGGACCGACACCCTGAGTTATGGCGACGTCTATCTGCAGAACGAAAAAGAGCAGTCCGCCTACAACTTCGAGCACAGCGATGCGGACTTCCTGTTCACCGCCTTCACGGCGCATGAGAAGCAGGCCAAGCACCTGATGGAGCAGCAACTCGCCTTGCCGGCCTACGAGCAGGTGCTCAAATGTGCGCACAGCTTCAACCTGCTGGACGCACGCGGCGCCATTTCCGTGACGGAGCGCGCTGCCTACATCGGCCGCATCCGTAACCTGGCCCGTGCCGTGGCCCAAAGCTACTACGAGAGCCGCGAGCGACTGGGCTTCCCCATGGCACCGCGTGCCTGGGTCGAGCAAATGACGAAGAAGGCAGCCTGACACCATGACGACCCAAAACCTTCTCGTTGAACTGTTTGTCGAAGAGCTGCCGCCCAAGGCGCTCAAGAAGCTCGGTGACAGCTTCGCCGCCACCCTGGCCGAGCAGCTGCGTGCGATGGGGCTGGTCACGACCGAATCTGTCGTGACGGCTTATGCTTCGCCGCGCCGCCTGGCCGCGCACATCTCGCATGTCCTGCTCAAGGGGGCCGACAAGGCCGTGCAGCAAAAGCTCATGCCCGTGGCCGTGGGCCTGGACCCGGCCGGCAATCCCACGCAGGCGCTGATCAAGAAGCTCTCGGCCCTGGGCGCTGATGTATCCGACCCGGCCCAGGCGGTCGCCGCGCTCAAGCGCGCGCCTGACGGCAAGGCCGAGGCCTTGTTCTACGACAGCCTGGTCACCGGCGCCACGCTGGACAGCGGCCTGCAGAAGGCGCTGGACGAGGCGCTCGCCAAGCTGCCCATCCCCAAGGTCATGAGCTACCAGCTCGAGACCGATTGCGAACTGCCGGGCTGGAGCAGCGTCAACTTCGTGCGTCCGGCCCATGGTCTGGTGGCCCTGCACGGCAGCACCGTGGTGCCTATCAAGGTCCTGGGTCTGAAGGCCGGGAACAGCACGCGCGGCCATCGCTTCGAAGCGAAGAAGGATGTCGTGGTGCTCAAGAATGCCGATAGCTACGCTGCTGCGCTGCTGAACGATGGCGCGGTGATCGCGTCCTTCGCTGAACGGCGCGCCGAGATCGTGCGCCAACTGACGGCGGCCGCGGCCAAGGTCGGCGGTGGCGTGCGCGCCATCGAAGACGAGGCTCTGCTGGACGAGGTGACCGCCCTGGTCGAGCGCCCCAATGTGCTGGTCTGCGAATTCGAGAAGGAATTCCTGGCCGTGCCGCAGGAGTGCCTGATCCTCACGATGAAGGCCAACCAGAAGTATTTCCCGCTGCTAGACGCCGCCGGCAAGCTGACGAACAAGTTCCTGGTGGTCAGCAACATCAGCCCCAGTGACGCCAGCGCCGTCATCAGCGGCAACGAGCGTGTGGTGCGCCCGCGCCTGGCCGACGCCAAGTTCTTCTTCGACCAGGATCGCAAGAAGACACTGATGTCTCGTGTCGAAGGCCTCGGTAAAGTGGTCTATCACAACAAGCTCGGTACGCAGGGCGAACGCATGAAGCGCGTATACGAGATTGCCAGCAAGATTGCGAACGCGCTGGACTCGAAGCTTGTGGCGAACGCTCAGCGCGCTGCCGAATTGGCCAAAACCGATCTGTTGACCGATATGGTGGGTGAGTTCCCCGAGCTACAGGGCATCATGGGCGGCTACTACGCGCGCCACGACGGCCTGGGCGACGAGGTGGCCAACGCCATCGAAGACCATTACAAGCCGCGTTTCGCCGGCGACGAACTGCCGCGCAATACCGTGGGCATGGTCGTGGCCTTGGCCGACAAGCTGGAAACATTGGTCGGCATGTTCGGTATCGGCAATCTGCCCACCGGCGACAAGGATCCCTTTGCGCTGCGCCGTCATGCGCTGGGCGTGATCCGTATATTGGGCGAGAAGAACCTGCCCTTGAGCTTGTCGGATCTGCTCTCACAGGCAGCCTTGCCGGCCTTCGGCGACAAGATCACCGACGCCACGCCAGCGCTGACCGACTTCATCTACGACCGTCTGGCCGGCAGCCTGCGCGAGCAAGGCTACAGCGCCCAGGAAGTGGACGCCGTGCTGGCCCTGCGTCCGCAGCGCCTGGGGGAAGTGGCCCAGCGCCTGGTCGCGGTGCGTGCCTTTGCTGCGCTGCCCGAGGCCGCCGCCCTGGCCGCAGCCAACAAGCGCATCAGCAACATCCTCAAGAAAGCGCAGGAAGTCGACGCGCACGTCAGCGACGTGCTGCTGAAGGAGACCGCCGAGAAGAACCTGTACGCGGCGCTGAAAGATGTGGTGCCCCAGGCGAACAAACAGTTCGAGGCCGGCGACTACACCGCCTCACTGAAAACGCTGGCCGCCCTGCGTGCGCCGGTGGATGCCTTCTTCGACGGCGTGATGGTGAATGCCGAAGAGATGGACCTGCGCCTGAACCGCCAGGGCCTGCTCAAGAGCCTGCACGATGCCATGAACCGCGTGGCCGACCTGTCCCGATTGGCCTCCTGATAATGCACACCATGAAGCTGGTCATCCTCGACCGTGACGGCACCATCAACGAGGACAGTGCGGAGTTCATCAAGTCCGAAGCCGAGTGGAAACCGCTGCCCGGCGCACTGGAGGCGATCGCCAAGTTGAACCACGCCGGCTGGCATGTGGTGGTGGCGTCCAATCAGTCGGGGCTGGGCCGCGGCCTGTTCGACGTGGCTGCGCTCAATGTCATGCATGCCAAGATGCACAAGCTGCTGGCTCTGGCCGGCGGACGTATCGAGGCCGTCTTCTACTGCCCGCACGCGCCCGACCAGACCTGCCGCTGCCGCAAGCCGCTGCCGGGGCTGTTCGAGCAGATCGGTGAACGCTACGGCGTCTCGCTCAAGGGCGTGCCCACCGTGGGCGATTCGGCGCGCGACCTCGTGGCCGGTGCCGTTGTGGGCTGCGAGCCGCATCTGGTGCTGACCGGCAAGGGCGAGGCCCTGCGCGGCCAGCCTCTGCCTGACCAATTCCCGGCCGGCACGCGGGTGCACGAAAACCTGCTGGCTTTTGCCGACTACCTGGTGGCGCGCGATACCGTGCGGGACAACGCCTGAGGACAGACAACATGGCATTGCTTCGTTCCCTGCTGCATCTCCTGTGGATGGTGGTCACGGTGATTCCCTGGGGCATCATCATGGTGGTGGCCTCGATCCGCGTGCGCGGCAACCCGCTGTACTGGATGGCGGCGCGCTGGCTGGGCTGGGCCATCGATGGTGCCCGCGTCATTCTCGGCATCCGCGTGCGCGTCAGCGGCATGGAGAACCTGCCGGTGGGCGAGACCAGCCCGGCCATCCTGCTGGTCAAGCACCAGTCCACGCTGGAAACCTTTCTCATGCCCACGCTGATGCCGCATCCGCTGGCCTATGTGTTCAAGAAGGAGCTGCTTTACGTGCCCTTCTTCGGCTGGGCCATGGGCCGGCTGGACATGATCCACATCGACCGCTCGCAGGGCTCGCTGGCTTTTTCCAAGGTGGTGGCGCAGGGCAAGGAGCTGCTGGCGCGCGGGGTCTGGATCATCATGTTCCCCGAGGGCACGCGCATCCCGCGTGGCCAGGCCGGCACCTACAAGACGGGCGGCACGCGCCTGGCCGTGGCGACGGGTGCGCCGGTGATCCCGGTGGCCGTGAGCTCGGCCAAGTGCTGGCCGCGCAAGGCCTTCATCAAGCGACCGGGCGTGGTGGACGTGTCCATCGGCCGGCCCATCCCCAGCGCGGGCCGCGAGCCGATCGAGCTGATGCGCGAGGTCGAGGCCTGGATCGAAGCCGAGATGCGCCGGCTCGACCCCGAGGCCTACTGATGGCACACCCCCAGGCTGCGCGCACTGCGTGTCGCTACGCCACCCCCCTTGCAGGGGGCAACGCCAGTGGCCCGGCGAAGCCGGTTCCACGGCGTTCCGCGAATGAGTGGCCTGCATGCCGTTGCGCATGCAATATCCGGTAGAGTGACAGCCATGCGCAGCTTCCTCCAGCTCGCCCTCGACCTCTTCGATGCAGCGCCCGTGCAGGCGTCGCCGACGCTGACTCCGACGCCGCAGCCGACACCCCCCGCATTGCACGGCCCGCACCAGCCGGCCCAGGCCATCGACAGCGTGATGGCCCCGGCCCAGTTCAGCCATCCGCGCGCCAACCGCCAGACGCGTCTGTGCGACGCCCACGTGGCCTACGAATTCAAGCGCGGCAAGCGCCGCACCATCGGCATGCAGGTGGGCCCCGACGGTCTGGTGGTCAGTGCGCCGCGCTGGGTGCCTCTCTACGAGGTGGAGGCTGCCTTGCAGGAAAAGGCGGACTGGATCGTGCGCAAGCTCGGCGAGATGCGCGAGCGCAAGCAGCGCCTGGATTCGACCCACATCGAGTGGCGCGACGGCAGCAGTTTTCCCTTCCTGGGCGAGACGGTCATCGTGGTGCTCGACCCGACCCACGCCTACAGCACAGTCGGCGGCAGCCTCAAGGCCGATGACGTGGAGGTGGTGTTGCACACCGATGCGCAGGCGCCCAACCTCACGCTGGACGGCGTGCCGCGCCTGACCCTGCACATCGGCCTGCCGCAGCACGCCAGCACCCAGCAGATCCGCGACACCGTGCAGGCCTGGTTGATGCGCCAGGCGCACCGGGTTTTTACCGAACGCCTGCATCACTACGCGCCGCAACTCGGCGTGCAGTGGCGCAAGCTCTCGCTCAGCAGCGCGGGCACGCGCTGGGGCAGCGCCAGCAGCGATGGCGCAATCCGGCTGAACTGGCGGCTCATTCATTTCCGCCAGAACGTGATCGACTACGTGGTCGCGCACGAGCTCAGCCACCTGCGCGTGATGGACCACAGCCCACGCTTCTGGGACACGGTGCGCTCCGTCGTGCCGGACTACCAGAGCCTGCGGGGCGAGCTGCGCGACGAGGCCCTGCCGCGCTGGCACTGAAATGAACCTGGCGCTCAATGCCGACACCCTGACCAGCCTGGCGCTGGCCCTGGGGCTGGGTTTGGTGATCGGCATCGAACGCGAGCGCAGCAAGGGCAGAGGTCCCACGCGCCGCTTTGCCGGCATCCGCACCTTTGCCCTGGCTTGCCTGACCGGTGCCGGCGCACAGGTGCTGGGCCAGGACTGGCTGACGGCCGTGGCCGGTGCCCTGGTGGCGGGGCTGGCGCTGGTGTCCCACTTCAAGGACCGCTCGCGCGATCCGGGGGTCACCACCGAGATCGCGCTTTTCCTCACCTTCCTGCTGGGCCTGCTAAGCGTGCCCGAGCCGGTGCTGGCCTCGGCTCTGGGCGTGACGGTGGCCGTGCTGCTGGTGGCGCGCGTGCCGCTGCAGCGCTTCTCGACGCAGGTGCTGGGCGAGCAGGAGTTGCGCGACGCGCTGCTGCTGGCGGCTTCGGCCCTGGTGGTCCTGCCGCTGGCGCCCAATCAGGCCTTGCTCTGGTTGGGTGGCATCAACCTGCGCGTGGTCTGGCAGCTGGTCGTGCTCATCATGGCCGTGCAGGCCTTGGGTCATGTGGCCTTGCGCCTGTTCGGCGCCCGGCTCGGTCTGCCGCTGTCGGGGCTGGTGGCCGGTTTTGTCTCCAGCACCGCCACCATCGCTACCATGGGGACACGTGCCGCCCGTCATCCCGAGCTGCGCACTGCCTGTGTGGCGGGCGCCTGGTTCTCCACCGTTTCCACTGCCCTCCAGGTGATGCTGATTGCGGGCCTGCTGTATCCGGCGGGCCTGCACCTCATCGCACCGGCCATGGGCAGCGCCTTGCTGATGGCACTGCTGCTCGGACTGGCTGCCTTTCGCCGCAGCCCGGTACCGCAGGAGGAGACGCCAGCGCAGGGGCGTGCCTTCAGCCTGCGCCAGTCCATCCTGCTGGCTTTGCTGTTCACCGGCATTGCGGCCGTCGTGGCCTGGCTGCAGCAAGGGGTGGGGACGCTGGCCACCCTGGCGGCCACGGCGCTGGCGGGTTTTGCCGATGCGCATTCATCGGCTGCTGCGGTCATGGGCCTGGCGGCACGCGGCGAGATCGATCCGTTCACCATGCTCACCGCCGTGTTGCTGGCCTTCAGCACCAACAACCTGAGCAAGATCGTGGCGGCCTATATGGCCGGTGGGGCGCGTTACGGCAGCATCGTGAGTGCCGGGCTGGTGCTGGTGGCGTTGGCCGCTTGGGCCTGCTGGGGCTGGCTGCGCCTGTCGCACTGAAAACAGAACAGCCCGCCGGCATCACATGCGGGCGGGCTGCACAGGGTGCGGCAGAGCCGGATTACTTCTTGGCGTCAGCCTTCTTCTCGGCTTTCTTGGTGGCGACGGCGGCCTTCTTGGCCTCGGCCTTCTTCTCACCCTTGGCTTCGGCCTTCGCAGCCGGCTTCGCAGCAGCGGCGGGGGTTGCAGGCGTTGCGGGCGTGGCAGGAGCGGCGGGTGCAGCAGCCTGGGCAAAGACGTTGGCTGCGAAGAGACCGGCGATCAGGGTGGCGAGGATCTTGCTCATTTCATTTGCCTTTCGGTGGATGTTGTGACTTCAGTGGATCTGAAGACACTCTCACAACGGGAGGCCTCGCCGCCGCGTTGACCTTGCATGTGTATCGAGACGTATCCGCCCGGTATCGTCGCGCGCGCAAGGCCCGGGTCTATACTGACCCCACCTCATCTCACGAAGCCATTCAAGCCGGCTTCACGCTTCAGCGATGCCCGGCTACCAGATCAAGCAGCAGAACGTGCCCATCACGGGTGTGGCGGATCTCTTCATCCGTTCCCTGCTGGACCGGCAGCAGTTCAGTGATCCGCTGGGGGCCGCCCTGCGCCAGGGCATCTCCTCTGCCACCTGGCCGCTGTTCGGCCTGCTCTGGCCTTCGGGGGCGCAGCTGGCGGCGCGCATGGCGCTGCGACCCGTGCTCGCGGGCGAGCGCATCCTGGAACTGGGTTGCGGCCTGGCCTTGCCCAGCCTGGTCGGTCACCGCCGCGGAGCCGACATCACGGCCAGCGACTGCCATCCGCTGACCCAGGGTTTCCTGCAAGCCAACCTGGGGCTCAACCAGTTGCTGCCCATGAAGTACCGGCATGGCCACTGGAGCCGGCCCGGTTCGCTCAAGCAGGAGGACGGCGCGCCGGCCATCGACATGGTGCGCGGGCGTTTCGACCTGATCATCGGCAGCGACCTGCTGTACGACCCGGACGCCAGCGTCGCCCTGGCCGGCTACATCGGCCGGCATGCGAAACGGTGTGCAGAGGTGTGGATCGTCGATCCGGACCGCGGCAATCGCGCGGCCTTCAGCCGGCAGATGCAGGCCCAGGGCTTCGACCTGCGCGAGGAGCGCCTGGACCGCATCGCGGCCGTCGACACGCCGGCCTACAAGGGGCGGCTGCTGACCTATCGCCGCTCACCGCGGCAGCCCGACGCCTGAGCCGCTCAGCCCGCGCCGGTCTTGAACAGGGCCGCCACCACGTCGGACTGCGTGATCATGCCGACCACGCGCAGCTGTTCGTCCACCACCGGCATGTGGTGCAGGCCGCCGTCGGAGAACAGGCTCACCAGGTCCACCATCAGCTGCTCCGGGCGGGCCACGCGCACCTTGCGCGTCATGATGTCGGCCACATAGCGCGCCGTGCTCATGACGGGCATCTTGCGCGGGTCCGGTGAGCTGTGGCCGACAAAGAAGTCGTGCAGCGAGACGATGCCGGCCAGCGTGCCGTCGTCGCGGATCACGGGCAGCGCCTTGACCTTGTGCCGCGCCAGTCGGGCCCAGGCCTCGTCGACCGAGTCGCGCGGCCCGACATGCACCACATCGCGCGACATGATGTCGCGACAGAGCACGTCGCCCCATTTGCGACGGCTGGCGTGCAGCTGCGCGCGTGTGAGGATTTCTTCCAGGTCATCGGGACTGATGTCGAGCAGCTGGCCCTGGCTGGCCAGCGCGGCGTCCAGGTCCTGCTTGCTCAGGCCCAGGCGCGCACTCGGCTGCAGGTCCGCCGTGCGATGCGGGTGGGGCTGGGGCGCAGGCTGGTGCGGGTAACGCCGCTGCATCAGGTTGTTGAAGAGCAGCGCCAGCGCGAGCAGAAGTGCGGAGTTCGCAGCGACGGGCCACAGCGCATAACCATAACCGAGCTGCGCGATGGCCGGCCCGCCCAGCACGGCCGTCAGGGCCACCGCCCCGCCGGGCGGGTGCAGGCAGCGCAAGGAAAACATGGCGGCGATGGCCAGCGCGCCGGCGGCACCCGCTGCCAGGCCGTCGTGGCCCAGGGTGTGTGCGCAGAGAACGCCGATGAGCGCCGAGACTAGGTTGCCGCCGAGGATGGACCAGGGTTGGGCCAGCGGGCTGGCCGGCACCGCAAACAGCAGCACGGCCGAAGCGCCCATGGGTGCGATGAACCAGGGGTTGAGCTCGCCCAGAGACTGGTGGCTCAGCCATTCAGTGCCCAGCAGGCCCAGGCCGGCGCCCAGGCAGCCCAGCCAGATCTCACGCCGGCTGATCGACAGCGGCGCAGGCCAGAAACTGCGCAGCCAGGGAAGAAGGGGATGCACATGCACTCCTACAAGCACCGAAGTGGCGCATTGTAGGGGTGGTAGCTCTCAGGCCGGCGCGTGGAAGCGGTATACCCCTTCGGCATCGCGCTCGCGGCGCAGCTTGCCTTCGAACCAAAGGGCGTGCAGATGTGCCACGGCCTCGCCCATGGCAAAGGTGGTCTGGTGCAGGTCGAGCTTGCGCTTGAAGAGGATGGGCAGCACGTCGGCGGCACTGCAGGGTTTAAGTGCGCAGGCTTCCATCACCTCGGCCAGGCGGTCGCGGTGGTGTTCGTGCAGCTGCTCGATGCGCCGGTGCAGGCCGGTGAAGGGTTTGCCGTGCGAGGGTAGGGTCAGCGTGTCGGCCGGCAGGGCCTTGAACTTGTCGATGGACTGCAGGAAGAGCTTCAGGGCATCAGCCTCGGGCTCCATGTCGAAGACGCTGACATTGGTGGAGATGCGCGGCAGCATCATGTCGCCGCCGATCAGCAGATTCAGGTCGGCGCAATAGAGCGCGATGTGTTCGGGCGCATGACCGTGGCCGCTGATGCAGCGCCAGCCGCGACCGCCGATATCCACCACGTCGCCTTCCATCAGGCGGCGGAACTGGCGCGGCACGGCCGGCACCAGCGTGGGGTAGTAGCTCGCGCGCTCGCGGATTTTTTCCATGGAGAGCGGGTCGCGCAGGCCGTGGGACGAGAAGAACAGCGCCGAGCTGTCGCCGCCAAAGCCGTTGCTGCCGGACGAGCCGATGCGTGCCAGGTTGTAGTCGGTGGCGCTCATCCACAGTCGGCAGGGAAACTCGGGTGTGCTCCAGCGCGCGCACAACCAGTCGGCCAGGCCGATGTGGTCCGGGTGCATGTGGGTGACGATGACACGCAGCAGGGGCAGGCCTTCGAAGGTGCTGGCAAAGATCTGCTCCCACTGGGCCTTGGCCTCGTCGCGGCTGATGCAGCAGTCCACCACCGTCCAGCCTTCGCGGCCGTCGAGCCGGTCGCGCAGCAGCCAGAGGTTGATGTGGTCCAGCGCAAAGGGCAGGGCCATGCGGATCCAGCGCACGCCGGGGGCCACTTCCATGGTCTGGCCGGGCTCGGGCAGGGTGTCCCCCAGGGGGTAGTGGAGCTGGCGTTCGAGTTCGTTCATGTTCTGTGACAGAATTGACGTTTACGTAAACGTCAAGTGACGGGCCCTCATTCTAGGAGGCCTCACTGGCGCGGCGCTGTCGCCTTTGTTGAACCCACTGTAACGCAGACCCATCCATGGCAACGACCTACAGCATCAGCGATCTGGCCCGGGAATTCGACCTGACCACGCGTGCCATGCGCTTCTACGAGGACCTGGGCCTGCTGCAGCCCGAGCGCAGCGGGCCGGGCGGGCGCATCCGCGTCTACAGCGGGCGCGACCGAACGCGCCTCAAGCTCACGCTGCGCGCCAAGCGCCTGGGCTTGAGCCTGAGCGAAGCCAAGGAAATCATCGACATGTACGACAGCCCGCGCGATACCGGGCTGCAGCTCAAGAAGTTTCTCGATGTGCTGGCCGCGCACCGCACCCAGGTCGAGGAGCAGATGGCCGACCTGCAGGCCAACCTGGACGAGATCAAGGCGCACCAGCGCGAGGCCCGCGCCCTGTTGGCCAAGCTCGACAAGAAGAACGGCAAGTAAGCCATGGCTGACGAACTCCATGCCCGCGTGCTGGCCAGCCTCGAACGTCAGGGGCTGATGCGCCACCTGGGGGTGCGCCTGTTGCGCGTCGAACCCGGCCTGTGTGAACTGGCGCTGCCGTATTCCGGGAAAGTGACACAGCAGCAGGATGGTTTTCATGGCGGCGCCATGGGCGCGCTGGCCGACATCGCCGGTGGTTACGCCGGGCTCACCCTGGCCCCCGAGGGCATGGAAGTCACCACCGTGGAATACAAGATCAATTTCCTTGCAGCCTTTCAAGGCGGCGAACTGCGCGCCACCGGCCGGGTGGTGAAGGCCGGGCGCCGCATCATCGTGACCACCGCCGAGGTGGTCCACGTGGACGCCAACGGCAAGCAAAGCGCCTGCGCCGTGATGCAGCAAACCCTGGTGCCTGTGCCCCAGACCTATTAGACGGAGATAGACATGAACCTGCCCGGACTCAACTTCCAGCTCGGCGAAGACATCGATGCTTTGCGTGACGCGGTGCGCGAATTCGCACAAGCCGAGATCGCCCCGCGCGCGGCCGAGATCGACCGCAACGATCAATTCCCCATGGACCTCTGGCGCAAGATGGGTGACCTGGGGGTGCTGGGCATCACCGTGGGTGAAGAATACGGTGGCGCCAACATGGGTTATCTGGCCCATATGATTGCCATGGAGGAGATCAGCCGCGCCAGCGCCTCGGTGGGCCTGAGCTACGGCGCGCACAGCAATCTCTGCGTGAACCAGATCAAGCGCAACGGCAACGAGGCGCAGCGCAAGAAGTATCTGCCCAAGCTGATCAGCGGCGAACACGTGGGCGCGCTGGCCATGAGCGAGCCGGGCGCCGGCTCCGACGTGCTCAGCATGAAGCTCAAGGCCGAGGACAAGGGCGGCTACTACCTGCTCAATGGAGCGAAGTTCTGGATCACCAATGGCCCCGACGCCGACACGCTGGTGGTCTACGCCAAGACCGAACCCGAACTCGGCGCGCGCGGTGTCACGGCCTTCCTGATCGAGAAGGGCATGAAGGGCTTCTCCATCGCGCAGAAGCTCGACAAGCTGGGCATGCGCGGCAGCCACACGGGCGAGCTGGTGTTTAGAGATGTCGAGGTGCCGGCCGAGAACGTGCTGGGCACGCTCAACGGCGGTGCCAAGGTGCTCATGAGCGGGCTGGACTACGAGCGCGCCGTGCTCACGGGCGGACCGCTGGGCATCATGCAGGCGGTGATGGACAACGTCATCCCCTACATCCACGACCGCAAGCAGTTCGGCCAGAGCATCGGCGAGTTCCAGCTGATCCAGGGCAAGGTGGCTGACATGTACACCGTGCTGCAGGCCGGCCGCTCCTTCGCCTACACCGTGGCCAAGAACCTGGACC
This sequence comes from Burkholderiales bacterium, assembly GCA_016185015.1. Taxonomy (GTDB): domain Bacteria; phylum Pseudomonadota; class Gammaproteobacteria; order Burkholderiales; family Burkholderiaceae_C; genus Hylemonella. Next base: position 44,710 of record JACPOI010000033.1, on the reverse strand, counting down.
TGCTGGGTGCCGAGCATGTGCGCCAGGTGCGCAAGGACTGTGCCTCGGTCATCCTGTGGACGGCGGAGAAGGCCACCTGGATGGCCGGCGAAGGCGTGCAGATCTTTGGCGGCAACGGCTACATCAACGAATACCCGCTGGGCCGCCTGTGGCGCGACGCCAAGTTGTACGAGATCGGCGCCGGTACCAGCGAGATCCGCCGCATGCTGATCGGCCGCGAACTCTTTGCCGAGACCATGTGAGCCCGCCGGGTGTCACGGGCGTGAAACCGGCAGGCGGCACAATACCTCCCTGAGATGAAAGGGAAGTCTGACGTGAAGTTCTCGCTGCGCACCTTCGGCCACCACCTGCTGGGGGCCCTGGCTTCGGCCACATTGCAGGCCTGGGTCATGGTGCTGTGCGTGGCCTTCACGCTGACCCTGCTGCGCATGGGCCAGATCGCCTGGCACTGGCCCGAAGGCCTGGACGCCCCGCTCTCCGATGTCTGGGCGGTGATCTACCAGGGCGCGCGCTTCGACCTCAAGGTCTGCGCCGCCGCGGCCATCCTGATCTGGCCGCTGCTCATCATCGTGCCGGCGCGCTGGCATGGCTGGCTGGCGGGCACAGTGGCTTTCCTCTTCGTGACGGCCAGCCTGATCAACCTGCACTACTTCGGTTTCTACAAGACGCCCATCGATCCCGTGGTGTTCGGTTTCTTCGAAGACGACACCAAGGCCATCCTCCAGACCATCTGGAGCGACTTCCCGGTCTTCCTGACGCTGGCGGTGCTGGTCGGTGCGAGCTGGGGTGCCATCGCGGCGCGCAAGATCGCCTACGGGCGACTCAGCCTGGGGCTCAACCGCGGGGTGAGCGAGCGACGCATCCCCGTCTGGCTCACGCTGCTGGGGGTGCTGCTGGCCTTCCTGCTGCTGGTGCTGACGACCAAAGGCACCCTGCGCGCCATGGCCCTGGGGCGGCAGAACGTCTCGGTCACCACCTCGCAGTTCCTCAACGACATGGTGCCCAACGGCGTCATCGCGCTGAAATTCGCCTGGGACGCCCGGCGCGATTCGCAGAACCTCAACGACCCCCTGCTGGGCCTCAAGCGCCTGGGCTACGGCTCACCCATGGAGGCTGCGCAGGTGCTGGGCATCGAGGCCCGGGACGAGCAGGCCTTGCGTGCCTCGCTCATTGCGCAAGGCGCCGCCGCCCCTGCGCCGGGTCCGCGCAAGAATCTGCTGTTCTTTCTGATGGAGTCCTGGAGCGCCGAGCCCTTCCTCTACCAGGACGCCAAGGACTTCGATGTGCTGGGCCGCCTGGCGCCCACCCTGTCCGGTGCCTGCCACTTCTCCAACTTCGACTCGGCCCAGCCCGGCACCCATCCCTCGCTGGAAGCCATTCTCTTCTCCACGCCCATCACGCCGCTCACGCTGGGGCCGCAGGGCAAGACGCCCATTCCCTGGTCCGTCCCGCTGTTGCTCAAGCAGGCGGGCTACCGCACCCTGTTCGTGACCTCGGCGCGTGCCGGCTGGCGTGAGCTGGACCGCGTGCTCAAGACCCAGGGTTTCGACGAGGTGATCGACGCCAGCCACCTGAAGGCGGCCTACCCCGAGGCGGACCTGGGCATCTGGGGGGTGTGGGACAGCTATGTGTTCCGTTACCTGTCGCAGCGCCTGAAGAAACCGCAGGACCAGCCGCTCTTCGTTTTCGTGCTGACGGCCACCAACCATCCGCCCTACGACCTGCCGCCCGAGTACCAGCGCGTCAAACGAAACGAAGCCAAGTGGGGTGGCGAGCGCAGTGCCGACACGCTGTGGCTCAACATCGATTCCTACCACTACGCCACCGACCAGCTCGGCGGCCTGGTGCAGGAGGTGCGCAACGGCCCGCTGCGTCACAACACCGTGATCGCCGCCACTGGCGACCACAATGTGCGCAGCTTCGGCCTGTATGCCACGCCCGAGCGGCGCCATCTGCTCAGTCAGGTGCCCTTCATGGTCTGGGACGAGGGGCTGGCCTGCGGGCCGCAACGCCAGCTGCCGGCCAGCCACCGCGACATGTTCCCCACGCTGCTGCCTTTGCTGGGTGTGAACAGCGGCTACGTGCAGACCGGGCGCAATCTGCTGCTCGATCCGGCCCAGCAGGCCAAGCCGGCGCTCAATGCCCCCCTGAGCGTGAACTACTACGGCACGGCGCGCAATGCCCGCGGCAGCTGGACGCTGGGCAATCCGGCCAGCTTCGTCTGTTCGCCGGTCGATCCCAAGAACGCTGCCAGCTGCCAGTTCGACGCGCAGCAGGACGCGCTGGCGCGCGCCCAGCTCGGCCTGCTGGACTGGAACGTGCGGGTGGCCCTGCGCCGCTGAGCAACCAGGCTACTGTAGGAAAATCACACCATGAGCAAGACCCTCGACGATCTCTTCGCCCATAACCGCGCCTGGGCCGCGCAGATGGAGCGCGAGCGCCCCGGCTTCTTCACCAGCCTGAAGTCGCAGCAGAAACCCAAATACATGTGGATTGGCTGTTCCGACAGCCGCGTGCCGGCCAACCAGATCACCGGCCTGGAGCCGGGTGAGGTTTTCGTGCACCGCAACGTGGCCAATGTGGTGGTGCACTCGGACCTGAACGCCCTGTCTACCGTGCAGTTCGCGGTGGAACGGCTCAAGGTCGAGCACGTGATGGTGGTCGGCCACTACGGCTGTTCGGGCGTGCAGGCCGCGCTGGAGGGCGCGCGCATCGGCCTGGCCGACAACTGGCTGCGCCACATCATGGACGTGCGCGATCGCCATCGCGAGCTGCTCGATACCATTCCCGAGGCGGCGCGCCACGACGCGCTGGTCGAGCTCAACGCCATCGAACAGGTGGTCAACGTGGCGCAGAGCACGGTGCTGATGGATGCCTGGGGGCGCGGCCAGAACGTGACCCTGCATGCCTGGGTCTACGGCGTGCACGACGGGCTGCTCAAGGACCTGCAGATGACCGTGGACGGGCAGGAAGCGCTGGAGCCGTTGTACCGCCAGGCCATCGCCGGCGTGGCCCAGATCAAGCGCGGGTGAGCGCCCGCGCCGGCTGAACGCGATGTTCCCCCAGCGCCTGGATTCGACGCTGGCTTACGACATCGCCCAGGCGATGCTGGACGGCTTCAACCGCCATTACCAGCTCTTTCGCACTGAGTCCGCCCGCGCCCAGCACCGTTTCGAGAACGCCGACTGGCAGGGCCAGCAGCGCGCCCAGCGCGAACGCATCGAGTTCTACGACCTGCGCGTCAGGGAGTGCGTGAGCCGGCTGGAGCAGACCTTCCAGGCCGGCGCCCAGCCCATGGCCATCTGGCAGCAGGTCAAGCTGCATTACATCGGCCTGCTGGTGGACCACCACCAGCCCGAGCTGGCCGAGACCTTCTTCAACTCGGTCACCACCAAGATCCTGCACCGCACGCATTTCCACAACGACTTCATCTTCGTGCGCCCGGCCGTCAGCACCGAGTACATCGAGAACGACGAGCCCGCCGCCCGGCCGACCTACCGCGCCTATTACCCCACGCGCGAGACCCTGCGCGAGACGGTGGAGCGCATCATCGGCAACTTCCGGCTGCAGTGCCCGTTCGAAGACCTGGCGCGTGACGTGGACCACGTGCTGGCCGCGGTGAACGACCTGCTGGGGCAGAACAAGCTGCGCACCAACTTCCAGGTGCAGGTGCTGTCCAGCCTGTTCTTCCGCAACAAGGGTGCCTATGTGGTGGGCAAGATCATCAATGGTTTTGTCGAAGTGCCCTTTGCCCTGCCCATCCTGCATGGCGAGCAGGGCCGCCTGGTGATCGACGCGGCGCTGTTTGGCGAGGACGATCTGCTGATGCTCTTCAGCTTCGCGCGCGCCTACTTCATGGTGGACATGGAGGTGCCCTCGGCCCATGTGCAGTTCCTGCGCAGCCTCATGCCGCGCAAGCCACGCGCCGAGCTCTACAACGCGCTGGGCCTGGCCAAGCAGGGCAAGACGCTGTTCTACCGCGACTTTCTCCACCACCTCAAGCATTCGAGCGACCGCTTCCGCATCGCGCCCGGCATCAAGGGCATGGTCATGCTGGTGTTCGACCTGCCTTCCTTTCCCTACGTCTTCAAGATCATCAAGGACTGGTACCCACCGCCGAAGGACACCACGCGTGAGCAAGTGCAGGGCAAATATCTGCTGGTCAAGCAGCACGACCGCGTGGGCCGCATGGCCGATACGCTGGAGTACAGCCTGGTGGCCTTTCCGCTGGAGCGTTTCGACGAGGAGCTGATCGCCGAGATCCGGAAGTTCGCGCCCAGCCAGTTGGAGATCAGCGACCGCGACCAGGACGGGCGCAGCGAAGTCATCATCCAGCACCTCTACATCGAGCGGCGCATGATCCCGCTCAACCTCTACCTGCAGGAAGCCTTTGACGCGGGCGCGGCGGACCCGGCCAACAGCTCCGAGGAAGCCCGCCGGGCCCGTCGCCAGCTGGAACGCACCGTCATCGAGTACGGCAAGGCCATCAAGGACCTGGTGGCCGCCAACATCTTTCCCGGCGACATGCTGTGGAAGAACTTCGGGCTGACGCGCCAGGGCAAGGTGGTGTTCTACGACTACGACGAAATCGAATACATCACCGACTGCAACTTCCGCCAGGTGCCCAACCCGCGCAACGAGGAAGAGGAAATGAGCGGCGAGGTCTGGTACAAGGTCGGCCCGCGTGATGTCTTCCCCGAGACCTTCGCGCCTTTCCTGCTGGGCAACCCGGTCGTGCGCGAGGTGTTCATGAAACACCACGCCGACCTGCTGGATCCGGCCTTCTGGCAGAGTCACAAGGAGCGCATCCAGCAGGGGCATGTCTACGACGTGTTTCCCTACGAATCCAGCCGGCGCTTTTCGCGACAGCGCAGCGCCATCTGAAAAATTGACCTGGGTCATGTCCCGGGCCGCATCGGGTCGGCTACATTCCGTCTTGCCCGGGGTGCACACGCGATGTGCTGAGATGGTGATCCGAACCCGCGAACTTGATCCGGTTAATGCCGGCGTAAGAAGAGCCTGACCTGCAGTCCACCCAGCGTGGCGTGCCGCGTCTGTTTCCCCTTGCTGGCCTCGTGCCGTCTTCCGGTTCGCGTTCTGTGAACCTCCTTCGGAGCAAAACCATTTGTTTCAAGGAGATCCACAGTGAATGCACCCGACCAACTCAGCCAGTTCATCAGCCTCACGCGTGAGCCCCTGCCAGCCTCGCGCAAGATCCATGTGACTGGCACGCGACCTGATGTGCGCGTGCCCATGCGCGAGATCACGCAGAGCAACGGCGAGGCGGTGCTGGTGTACGACACCTCGGGCCCCTATACCGACCCGCAGGCCGAGATCGACGTGAAACGCGGCCTGCCCGCCTTGCGCCAGGGCTGGATCGATGCCCGTGGCGACACCGAGTCCTACAGCGGCCGCGCGCGCGTCGCGCTGGACGACGGCCTCAAGGGGGCCGAAGCCGATGCCCTGGCCGCCTTGCGCGCCCAGGCCGCCGGCCTGCAGCGCACGCCCCGCCGCGCCAAAGCGGGCGCCAATGTGAGCCAGATGCACTACGCGCGCCGCGGCATCGTCACCCCCGAGATGGAGTACGTGGCCCTGCGCGAGAACCAGCAGCGCGAGTGGACGCAGCAATACCTGAACAGCCCCGAACGCGAGTCGCGCCTGGCCGGTAACAGCTTTGGCGCCAGCATCCCGAAGGTGGTGACACCCGAGTTCGTGCGCGACGAGGTCGCGCGCGGGCGCGCCATCATCCCGGCCAACATCAACCACCCCGAGCTGGAGCCCATGGCCATCGGGCGCAACTTCCTGGTCAAGATCAACGCCAACATTGGCAACTCGGCGGTGACCTCGAGCATCGAGGAAGAGGTGGAGAAGCTGGTCTGGTCCACGCGCTGGGGCGCCGACACGGTGATGGACCTGTCCACCGGCCGCAACATCCACACCACGCGCGACTGGATCCTGCGCAACTCGCCCGTGCCCATCGGCACCGTGCCCATCTACCAGGCACTGGAGAAGGTGGGTGGCGTGGCCGAGGACCTCACGTGGGCCATCTTCCGCGACACACTGATCGAGCAGGCCGAGCAGGGCGTGGACTACTTCACCATCCACGCCGGCGTGCGCCTGCCCTTCATCCACCTCACAGCCAACCGGGTCACGGGCATCGTTTCGCGCGGCGGCTCCATCCTGGCCAAGTGGTGCATCGCGCACCACCAGGAGAACTTTCTCTACACACATTTCGAGGAGATCTGCGCCATCATGAAGGCCTATGACGTGAGCTTCTCGCTGGGCGACGGCCTGCGCCCCGGCTCGGGCGCCGATGCCAACGACGAGGCCCAGTTCGCCGAGCTGCGCACCCTGGGCGAGCTCACGCAGATCGCCTGGAAGCACGATGTGCAGACCATGATCGAAGGCCCGGGCCACGTGCCCATGCACATGGTGCAGGCCAATATGACCGAGCAGCTCAAGCACTGCGGCGAGGCGCCGTTCTACACCCTGGGCCCGCTCACCACGGACATCGCCCCGGGCTACGACCACATCACCAGCGGCATCGGCGCGGCCATGATCGGCTGGTTCGGCACGGCCATGCTGTGTTACGTGACGCCCAAGGAGCACCTGGGCCTGCCGGCCCGCAACGATGTGACGACCGGCATCATCACCTCCCAGATGGCGGCGCACGCGGCCGACGTGGCCAAGGGCCACCCGGGGGCGCGGGCGCGGGACGATGCCTTGTCCAAGGCGCGTTTCGAGTTCCGCTGGATGGACCAGTTCAACCTCTCGCTGGACCCGGACACCGCGCGCGACTTCCACGACGAGACCCTGCCCAAGGACGCGGCCAAGGTAGCGCATTTCTGCTCCATGTGCGGGCCGAAGTTCTGCTCCATGAAGATCACGCAGGAGGTGCGCGACTACGCGAAGACCCAGGGTGTGAGCGAGGTCCAGGCGCTGGACGCGGGCATGACGCAGAAATCCGCCGAGTTCCGGCGCACCGGTGGCGAGATCTATATCGCCGTCGACCGGGGGAACACCCCTACGTAGTCCTCCTGACTGTCACGCCCGGGTCCGCCCGGGCGTGCCTTTCGCGGCAAAATGCGTGGATACGTATTCACGCTTCAGGAGCACACCATGTCCGATCCCATCGTTATCGTCGGCGCCGCCCGCACCCCCATGGGGGCGTTCCAGGGCGACTTTTCCTCCCTTTCGGCCCATGACCTGGGTGGCGCGGCCATCCGGGCCGCCGTCGAGCGCGCCGGCATCAAGGCCGAGCTCGTCAACGAGGTGCTGATGGGCAACTGCCTGATGGCCGGCCAGGGCCAGGCCCCGGCGCGCCAGGCCGGCTTCAAGGGCGGCCTGCCCAAGAGCGCGGGCGCGGTGACCCTGTCCAAGATGTGCGGCTCGGGCATGCGCGCGGCCATGTTTGCGCACGACATGCTGCATTCCGGCACGGCCGACGTGGTCGTGGCCGGCGGCATGGAGAGCATGACCAATGCGCCCTATCTCATGCTCAAGGGCCGCGGCGGCTACCGCATGGGCCACGACAAGATCTACGACCACATGATGCTCGACGGCCTGGAAGATGCTTACGAGGCCGGCCGCTCCATGGGCACCTTTGGCGAGGACTGCGCCGCCAAGTACAAGTTCACGCGCGAGCAGCAGGACCATTTCGCCAGCAGCAGCGTGCGCCGCGCGCAGGCCGCCATCCAGAACGGTGGCTTTGCGGCCGAGATCACGCCGGTGACCGTGAAGACCCGTGCCGGCGAGACCGTGGTCTCCATCGACGAAGGTCCGGGCAAGGCCAAGCTCGACAAGATTGCGGCGCTCAAGCCCGCCTTCAAGAAGGACGGCACCATCACCGCCGCCAGCAGCTCCTCCATCAACGACGGTGCCGCAGCGCTGGTGATGATGCGCGCTTCCACCGCCGCCAAGCTGGGCTGCAAGCCGCTGGCGAAGATCGTGTCGCATGCCATGTACGCGCAGGAACCCGAGTGGTTCACCACCGCCCCGGTGGGCGCCACGCAGAAGGCCCTGGCCGCGGCCGGCTGGAGCGTGAAGGACGTGGACCTGTGGGAGGTCAACGAGGCTTTCGCCGTGGTGCCCATGGCGCTGATGGAAGAGCTCAAGGTCTCGCACGACATCGTCAACGTCAACGGCGGCGCCTGCGCACTGGGTCACCCGATTGGTGCCAGTGGTGCGCGCATCATGGTCACGCTCATGCATGCACTCAAGGCCCGTGGCCTCAAGCGGGGCCTGGCCACCCTGTGCATCGGCGGCGGCGAAGGCACGGCGGTGGCGCTGGAAATGCTCTGAAAAACCGGCGCTTATCCGCGCCACGCATGGCCAGGAGGGTCTGGCTAAGTTTTCATAAGTGGGCGATGATGCAGACCTTGCGCCTCATCAGGACCCAGGCATGAAATTCAGCTCCAAACTTCTCCTGTGTGCCGTGGTTCCCGCGGCGCTATTCATCGTCGGCCTAGCCGGCAGCATCGGCGGTCTGGTCTACACCAAGAACCAGTTCGGTCGTTACATCCAGACCGAGCAGCGCATCAGTGCCGGACTCACTGAGATGTACGCCCAGGGCCTGCAGATGGGCCAGGCCTTGCGCAACATCGTGCTCGACCCGACCAATCCCCAGGCGTCCAGGAACCTGGACGGGGGGCGCACGGCCTATGACAAGGCCTATGCCGACGCCGTCAAGACGGCCCAGGGCACGGCCTTCGAAGAGGGCCTGACCAGGCTGCCGTCGCTGCGCGCTGCGCATGCCCAGGCCCAGGAAAAGGTGCTGGCCCTGATCAAGGAGCAGTCGACGGAGACAGTGAAGTTCCTCAACAGCACCGAGACGCCGGCCTGGCGCAATCTGCGCGGCGAGCTGCTCAAGCAGGTCGAGGTGGCCGGGAAGATGTCGGAAGAAGCCCAGGCCGATGTCGAGCGCCAGGTCAACCGGGTGATCCTGTTTTCCATCTCCCTGGCCGTGCTGGCCGTTGTTGTGGCCACCGGCTTCACGCTCTACCTGCGCAATACGGTCTGCAACGAACTGGGAGGGGACCCGAGCGATGCGCGCCAGGCCCTGGCCGAGATCGCCGAAGGCAACCTGGCCTACCCCGTGCCGCCCACACGCTTTCGTGGCAGCCTGATGGAGGGGCTGGTGACGATGCAGGAGTCCTTGCGCCGTCTGGTCGGCGAGGTGCGCCATTCGACCGACAGCATCACCACGGCCAGCAGCGAGATCGCCGCCGGCAGTCAGGACCTGAGTGCGCGTACCGAAAGCCAGGCCAGCGCACTCGAAGAAACCGCGGCCAGCATGGAAGAGCTCTCCTCCACCGTGAAGCAGAACGCCGACAACGCCCGCCAGGCCAACCAGCTGGCCCAGAGCGCCAGCACGGTAGCGGTGCAGGGCGGCGAGGTGGTGGCCCAGGTGGTGGACACCATGAAGGGCATCAACGACAGCTCCAGGAAGATTGCCGACATCATCAGCGTGATCGACGGCATCGCCTTCCAGACCAACATCCTGGCGCTCAACGCCGCGGTGGAAGCCGCCCGTGCGGGGGAGCAGGGGCGCGGTTTCGCCGTGGTGGCTTCTGAGGTGCGCAGCCTGGCGGGCCGCAGTGCCGAGGCGGCGAAAGAGATCAAGACGCTCATCACCGACAGCGTGGAGCGGGTCGGGCAAGGCACGGCCCTGGTGGACCAGGCCGGCGCCACCATGAGCGAAGTGGTGGCCAGCATCCGCCGCGTGACCGACATCATGGGCGAGATCAGCGCCGCCAGCACCGAGCAGAGCCAGGGCGTGGCCCAGGTGGGTGACGCCGTGACGCAGATGGACCAGGCCACACAGCAGAACGCCGCCCTGGTGGAGGAATCTACCGCTGCGGCCATGAGCCTGCGTGAGCAGGCCCAGCACCTGAACCAGCTGGTGGGCACCTTCCGCCTCTGACATGGCGACGGTTCTCGTCATCGGCGCCTCGCGCGGCATCGGCCTGGAATTCGTGCGCCAGTACGTGACCGAGGGCGCGCGCGTGATCGCCACTGCGCGCGATGCGACCGGCCTCGCACGGCTGCGGGAGCTCGGGGCCACGGCGCTCAAGGTCGACGTGGCCGATCCCGCCAGCGTCAGCGGCCTGGCCTGGCTGCTCGACGGCGAGTCGATCGACATCGCGCTTTACGTGGCCGGGGTCTGGTCCGATCACGGGGCGACCACACCGCCCACCCAGCCTGAGTTCGACCGGGTTCTGCACACCAACGTACTGGGGGCCATGCAGGCCATCCCCCAGGTGGCGCCGCTGGTGGCAACGTCGCGGCAGGGCGGCAGGTTCGCCTTCATCACCAGCGGCATGGGGCAGATCGGCGCGGTCGAATCGAGCTACGGCTGGACCTACCGCGTCAGCAAGGCCGCGCTCAATATGGCGGTGGTCGCGGCACAGCACGACTATCCCGGCACCATCATGGTGGCGCTGTGCCCGGGCTGGGTACAGACCGACATGGGCGGCGCCGGCGCGCCGCTGACCGTACAGCAAAGCGTGACGGCCATGCGCGCCACCCTGGCTGGACTGGATGCCGGGCACAAGGGCGCCTTCCTGCACCACGACGGCCGACGCTACGAGACTTTCTGAGCGCCCCGGCGGCATAATTGACGTTTACGTCAACGTCAATTGGAAACAAGCCTGCCATGCTGCTGACCCAGGACCAGGAAATGATCCGCGATGCGGTGCGCGACTTTGCGCGCGCCGAGCTCTGGCCACACGCCGCGCGCTGGGACCGGGAGCGCCACTTCCCGCGCGAGGTGCACCGCGGCCTGGCCGCGCTGGGCGCCTACGGCATCTGCGTGCCCGAGGAACTGGGCGGGGCCGGCCTGGACTACCTGAGCCTGTCCCTGGTGCTGGAGGAGATCGCCGCGGGTGACGGCGGCACCAGCACGGCCATCAGCGTGACCAACTGCCCGGTCAACGCCATCCTGATGAAACACGGCAACGCGCAGCAGCAAGCCAAGTGGCTGGCGCCGCTGGCGCGTGGTGAGATGCTGGGCGCCTTCTGCCTGACCGAGCCGCATGTGGGCTCGGACGCCTCGGGCCTGCGCACCACGGCCCGGCGCGACGGCGACGCTTACGTGCTCAACGGCGTCAAGCAGTTCATCACCAGTGGCAAGCACGGGCAGGTGGCCATCGTCATCGCCGTGACCGACAAGGGCGCCGGCAAGAAAGGCATGAGCGCTTTCTTGGTGCCCACCGATGCGCCGGGTTATGTGGTGGCCCGGCTGGAAGAGAAACTCGGCCAGCACAGCAGCGATACCGCACAGATCAATTTCGAGAATTGCCGTATACCAGCCGAGAACCTGATCGGCGCGGAGGGCGAGGGCTACAAGATCGCGCTCGGTGGCCTGGAGGGCGGGCGCATCGGCATCGCCTCGCAAAGCATAGGCATGGCACGCAGCGCGCTGGAGGTGGCCATCCAGTACGCCAAGGAGCGCGAGAGCTTCGGCCAGCCCATCTTCAACCACCAGGCCGTGGGTTTCCGCCTGGCCGAATGCGCCACGAAGATCGAGGCTGCGCGCCAGCTGACCTGGCACGCCGCTGCGCTGCGCGACGCCGGGCGCCCCTGCCTGAAGGAAGCGGCCATGGCCAAGCTCTTTGCCAGCGAGATGGCCGAACAGGTCTGCAGCGCCGCCATCCAGACGCTGGGCGGTTATGGTTATGTGAGTGATTTCCCGGTGGAGCGCATCTACCGCGACGTGCGTGTCTGCCAGATCTACGAAGGCACCAGCGACGTGCAGAAAATACTGATCCAGCGGGCCTTGTGAACCGGCCTATCATGCGGGAACAAGGACGCGCATGAACATCATTGATTCCCACCACCATATCTGGCGCCAGCAGGACCTGCCCTGGTTGCAGGGCCCCATGGTGCCGCGCATCTTCGGGCCTTACGAGGCGATCCGGCGCGACTATCCGGTGGAAGAATTCCTGGCCGACCAGGCCGGCTCGGGCATTACGCAGTCCGTCTACGTGCAGACCAACTGGCCGGCCGCGCAATTCGAGCAGGAGGCCGCCTGGGTGCAGGCTGAGGCACAGCGTACCGGCTGGCCGCACGCCATGGTGGCCTATGCCGACATGATGGCGCCCGACGTGCGGCCGCAGCTCGACCTCCTGAAGAAATACCCGCTGGTGCGCGGCGTGCGCATGCAGCTGCACTGGCACGAGAACCCGCTCTACCGCTTCGCCCCGGGCCCCGAGCAGGTGCGCAGCGCCTTGCTGAGCCGCAATATCGCTCACCTGGCCGACTACGGCTACAGCTTCGATCTGCAGGTCTTCTCCGGCCAGATGGCCGATGCGGCCCAGCTGGCCGCCGCGAACCCGAAGGTCAATTTCATTCTGGTCCATGCCGGCATGCTGGCCGACACCTCGCATGTGGGGGTACGGGCCTGGCGCGAAGGCATGGGCAAGCTGGCCGCGCAGCGCAATGTGTTTGTGAAGCTCTCAGGCCTGGGCACCTTCATCCAGCGTAACGATCCGGCGCACATTGCCATGGTGGTGGGGCAGACCGTGACGTTCTTTGGCGCCCAGCGCTGCATGTACGGCTCCAACTTCCCTATCGAGAAGCTCTGGACCGACCACGCCAGCCTGATCGCGGCGCACCGCGCCGCCGTGCAAGACCTGACTGCGGCCGAGCAGGCCGATATCTTTGGCGGCACCGCTGCGCGCGTGTACCGTCTGGCGGATTGATTGAAGGAGTAGCGCCATGCCCATCACCAAAGGATTCCGCGCCCTCGTCGACGAAGCGATGGCCGAGGTCACCACCCACACCGTGCCCGAGGTGCTGGCCATGCTGGACGACCCCAAGGTGCACATCGTCGACATCCGCGATGTGCGTGAACTGAAAGAGGGCACCGTCACCGGCAGCACGCACGCACCGCGCTGCATGCTGGAGTTCTGGGTCGACCCCGAGTCGCCGTACCACAAGCCCATGTGGTCCGACGAAAGCAAGCACTTCATCCTCTTCTGCGGCGCGGGCTGGCGCAGCGCGCTGGCGACCAAGACCCTGCAGGACATGGGCATGACCAACGTCTCGCACATCGAGGGCGGTTTTGCCGAATGGGTCAAGCACGGCGGCCCGGTGGAGACGCTGGAAGAACGCAAGGCCAAGAAGGGCGGCTGATGGTGGTGGATTGCCCCTGCGGCCGGCGCGATGCAGCCGGTCGTGTGTTGAGCCATGCGCAGTGTTGTGGCCCTTACCTCGCTGACTTTGCCGGAATCCCGGCCCACGATGCCGAGGTGCTGATGCGCTCGCGTTACAGCGCTTTCGTGCTGGAGCGGGCGGATTACCTGCTGGCCACCTGGCATGCCAGCACCCGGCCGACGGAACTGGGTTTCGATGCCGGTGTGAGGTGGCTGGGGCTGGAGGTGAAACAACACCAGCCCATCGATGCCACGCATGCCGAAGTCGAGTTCGTCGCACGCCAGCGCGACAAAAGCGGCCGCGCGGTGCGCCTGCACGAGCGCAGCCGTTTTGTGCGCGAGGACGGGCGCTGGTACTACGTCGATGGAGACCTGAAGTGAGATTCGAGGCCGTGCTCTTCGATTGTGACGGCGTGCTGGTCGATTCCGAACCCATCGTGAACGGCGTGCTACGCACCATGCTGGCCGAGCGCGGCTGGGTGCTGAGCGAGGCAGAGTGCATGCGCATCTTCATCGGCCGGATGGTGCGCGATGAGAAGGAGCGTATCGAGTTTCACACCGGCCAGCCGCTGACCGAGGCCTGGCTGGCCAGCTTTCGCGAACGCCGCAACGCCGCACTGGAGGACGAGCTGCGCATCGTGGCCAACGCGCAGGCCGCGGTGCATGCCGTGCACGAACGGCTGGACGCACGCATCGCCTGCGCTTCCGGCGCCGATCGCCACAAGGTCGAGCTGCAGCTGCGCAAGGTGGGCCTGCACGACTATTTCGAGGGCCGCATCTTCAGCGGCCACGAGATGCCGCGTTCGAAGCCACACCCCGATGTCTACCTGGCTGCTGCGGCCGCCCTGTCGGCGCCGCCGCAGCGCTGCGCCGTGGTGGAAGACACGCTGATCGGCACCACTGCCGGCCTTGCCGCTGGTGCCACGGTGTTTGCCTATGTGCCGCAGGGTGAGGCGGAGCCTTTCCTGCGCGCTGGCGTGGCTGCGGTGTTCAGCGACATGGCGCAGTTGCCGGGGCTCTTGTCCTAGGCCAGGGACGCAAAACCCGAGCTTGGCCGCGTCGGGGCCGGTATCGTGCCGCCGGCCTGTAGCAGGCGGGTCATCTCGGTCTGCGGCAGCGGGCGCGAGAGCAGATACCCCTGGAATTCATGGCAGCCCTGGTAACGCAGGAAATCGAACTGCGCCTGGTTCTCCACGCCCTCGGCCACCACGGTCTTGCGCAGGCTCTGGCCCAGCGAGATCACGGCGCGCGCGATCATGGCCACTTCTTCCTCGTGCTCGATGCCGGTGACCAGGGAGCGGTCGATCTTGATGATGTCCAGCGGGAAACGGCGCAGATAACTCAGCGCCGAGTAACCGGTGCCGAAGTCGTCCATGGCCAGCTGCACGCCCAGGGCCTTGAAGTCGCCCAGGGTGGCGACCACGCTGTCGCTGTCGCCCATGAAGACGGTTTCCGTGATTTCCAGTTCGACCAGGGAGGAGGCCAGCTGGGCTTCCTCCAGCAGGCCGGCCACATGGGCCACGATGTCGCCGCTGAGGAAAAGGCGCGGAGAGAGGTTGACCGCCACGTGCAGGGGCGTGGGCAGGCGCCGGTTCCAGTCGCGCGCGGCGGCGAAGGCGCGGCGCAGGATGATGGTGGTCAGCGGCACGATGAGCCCGGTTTCCTCGGCGATGGGGATGAAGCGGTCCGGGCTGATGGGGCCGTACTCCGGGTGGGTCCAGCGCGCCAGCGCCTCCACACCGACGATGCGGCGGCGGTGGTCCACCTTGGGCTGGTAGTGCACCTCGAACTCATCGTGCTCGATGGCCTGGCGCAACGCGGCTTCCAGGTTGAGCCGCTCGTCGGCCACGCGGTTGAGTTCGCTGGTGAAGAACTGGAAGTTGTTGCGCCCGCGGTTCTTGGCGGCGTACATGGCCGTGTCGGCATGCTTGAGCAGGCTGGCCGGGTCTTCGCCGTCGCCCGGGTACATGGCCACGCCCAGGCTGGCACCCACATGGAACTCGCGCCCCGAGAGCATGACGGTGCGGCCGATCTCGGCCAGCACACGGCGCAGCTGCGAGATCACCGTGCTGGCGCGGAAGTGGTCGCCCAGCAGCAGCACGAATTCGTCGCCGCCCAGGCGCGCCACCGTGTCGGAGGTGCGCACGCAGTGGCGCAGGCGGCTGGCGATTTCCTTGAGCAGCTCGTCGCCGGCACCATGGCCCAGGCTGTCGTTGATGAACTTGAAGTTGTCCAGGTCGATGAAGACCACGGTGAGGTAATAACCCAGGCGGGCCGCGCGTGCGATGCCCTGCTCGACCCGGTCGCCCAGCAGGATGCGGTTCGGCAGGCCGGTGAGCATGTCGTGGTTGGCCTGGCGTTCCAGCTCTTCCTGGTGGCGCTTGCGCTCGGAGATGTCCTGCACCGTGCCCTCGTAATAGAGGGTCTGGCCGTCCGCGTCACGCACGGCGTGAGCGTTCTCCGAGATCCAGATGCGCGTCCCGTCCTGGCGGTAGACCTCGGACTCGAAGTTGAGCACCTCGCCCTGCTGGGCCATGAGCTGGTGGAAGCGCTCGCGCTGGCCGCTGCGCGTGTAGAGCTGGCGGCCGATGTCGTCCAGGCCGGCCATCAACGCCGCAGGGCTGGTGTAGCCGTAGAGGCGGGCCAGCGCCGGGTTGGCGGCCAGGTAACGGCCGTCGAGCGAGGTCTGGAAGATGCCCTCGGAGGCGTGCTCGAAGATATTGCGGTAGCGCAGCTCGGCCTCTTTCTGGGCCTGTGCCATCTCACGCTGCGCGGTCACGTCCTCGATGAAACCTTCGATCACCAGTTCGCCCTGCTCGTCGGGCACGGCGATGCCGCGTTCGTGCACCCACTTGATCTGCCCGGCCTGGGTGGTGATGCGGTAGTCCACCGTGAAGCGTTGCCCGCTGCGCACGGCGGCATCGATCTGCCCGCGCACGCGGCAGCGGTCCAGCGGGTGGGTGATGTCCTCCCAGCTGATGGCTGCGTTCTGCACCAGTTCCGCCGGGCCGTAGCCGGTCAGGGCCAGGCAGCCCTGGCTGACGAAGACCATGCGCCAGCTCGCGTCGTTCAGGCAGCGGTAGGCCATGCCGTCCAGGTTGTTGACCAGGGTGTCGAGCACGCGTGCCCGGTCCAGTTCGCCGACGCTGAGCAGGCTGGTGCGACGGATGCGGGCGGGGTGAACGGTCACGGCGGTGTTTTCCTATGCAGACCCCAGAGGGTTAGCAAGCGCCATGCCGGAGTTGGCGCACTGCTGTGGTGCGCCGAGTCTTTTTCAGCTGTCGTGAGGCCGCAGGGCCGGCGAGGGCGTGGGGTCCACGCCCTGGGCCCGTGCCGCGGCCTGTTCTGCGGCCAGCGCACGCTGGAAAGCCGGGCGGGCCTGCAGCCGCTGCCAGTAGGCCGTGGTGGCAGGGCTCCACTGCGGCGCCAGGCCCAGATGCTCCGCCAGCAGCAGGGCGTAGCCCACGCTGGCGTCGGCGGCCGTGAAGCGCTTGGCGCACAGGTAATCGTTGCTGGTGACTGCGGCCTCGACCACGCGCAGGCGGGCCAGAAACCATCTGGCATAGTCCTCGGCGACCTGCGGCTGGCGCCGCTCCGGCGGCTCGAAATGGCCGTAACGCAGCACCAGGGTCTGGGGAAAGGTCAGCGTGGCTTCGCCCAGGTGCAGCCAGTTGAGGTAGGCGCCGAAATCCGGCTCGCCAGGCGCCACGTCCAAGCCCGCTTCAGGCCGCAGGGTGGCCAGGTACTGGCAGATGGCGGCTGACTCGGTCATGCGAACCGCCCCATGCACCAGCAGGGGCACCGTGCCCAGCGGGTTGTGCTGCAGGTAGTCGCGCGCGTGGGCGCGTGGCGGGAAGGGCAGCATCTGCAGGGTGTAGGGCAGCTGCAGTTCCTCGAGCATCCAGAGGGGCCGGAAGGAGCGGGC
Source organism: Burkholderiales bacterium (assembly GCA_016185015.1). GTDB lineage: Bacteria > Pseudomonadota > Gammaproteobacteria > Burkholderiales > Burkholderiaceae_C > Hylemonella. The sequence goes on along the minus strand of JACPOI010000033.1, from coordinate 27,631 downwards.
GCTGACACAGTGGTGGAGGTGGAGCATGGTTTCATCTTGCCGCAAAATGGGCCTCCTTCCGGCACGGCCGACGGCTGGAAATCTGCCACAATTGACGTTTACGTAAACGTCAATCAAATCCCGCAATATGAAAATAGCGGGGCTGCTGTTGAGAAAGAACGTTCATGCCGATTCTGGAAACCCAACTCAACGCCCGCTCGGCCGATTTCCAGGCCAACGCGGCGGCCATGCGTGCCGTGGTGGCCGATCACCAGGCCCAGCTCGACCAGGTGGCCCAGGGCGGCGGCGAGGCCGCCCGCGCCAAGCACACGGCCCGCGGCAAGCTGCTGCCGCGCGAGCGCGTGCAGCGCCTGCTCGACCCCGGCACGCCCTTCCTCGAACTGTCTCCGCTGGCGGCTTTCAACATGTACAACGGCGACGCGCCCTGCGCCGGCCTGATCGCCGGCATCGGCCGGGTCAGCGGCGTGGACTGCATGATCGTCTGCAACGATGCCACCGTGAAGGGCGGCACCTACTATCCTGTCACGGTCAAGAAGCACCTGCGCGCGCAGGAGATCGCGCAGCAGAACCGCCTGCCCTGCATCTACCTGGTGGACTCGGGCGGCGCCAACCTGCCGAATCAGGATGAGGTCTTCCCCGACCGGGATCACTTCGGCCGCATCTTCTACAACCAGGCCCAGATGAGTGCATTGGGCATCGCGCAGATCGCCGTGGTCATGGGTTCGTGCACGGCGGGCGGCGCCTATGTGCCCGCCATGAGCGACGAGGCCATCATCGTCAAGAACCAGGGCACCATCTTCCTCGGTGGCCCGCCGCTGGTGAAAGCCGCCACCGGCGAGGTGGTGACGGCCGAAGACCTGGGCGGGGGCGATGTGCACACGCGCCTGTCGGGTGTGGCCGACCACCTGGCGCAGAACGACCTGCACGCGCTGGCGCTGGCCCGCGCCTCGGTGAAGAACCTCAACATCGGCAAGACGCTGCCGGTGAGCGTGGACGCGCCGCAAGCGCCACGTTATCCGGCCGAGGAACTCTACGGCGTGATCCCGGCCGACACGCGCAAGCCTTTCGATGTGCGCGAGATCATCGCGCGCATCGTCGACGGCTCCGAGTTCGACGAGTTCAAGGCCCGCTACGGCACCACGCTGGTGACGGGTTTTGCGCGCATTGAGGGCATGCCGGTGGGCATCATTGCCAACAATGGCATCCTGTTCAGCGAATCCGCGCTCAAGGGCGCGCACTTCATCGAGCTGTGCTGCCAGCGCAAGATCCCGCTGGTCTTCCTGCAGAACATCACCGGTTTCATGGTGGGCCGCAAGTACGAGAACGAAGGCATCGCACGCAACGGCGCCAAGATGGTCACGGCGGTGTCCACCGCCAACGTGCCCAAGTTCACCGTCATCATCGGCGGCTCTTTTGGTGCCGGCAACTACGGCATGTGCGGGCGCGCCTTCAGCCCGCGTTTCCTCTGGATGTGGCCTAACGCACGCATCAGCGTGATGGGCGGCGAGCAGGCCGCCAGCGTGCTGGCCACCGTCAAGCGCGACGGTATCGAGGGCAAGGGCGGGGCCTGGAGCGCGCAGGAAGAAGAGGCCTTCAAGGCTCCGATCCGCCAGCAGTACGAGGAGCAGGGCCACCCCTACTACGCCACGGCCCGTTTGTGGGACGACGGCGTGATCGACCCGGCCGATACGCGGCGCGTGCTGGCGCTGGGCCTGTCGGCCTCGCTCAACGCGCCTATTCCCGACATGAAGTTCGGTGTGTTCCGCATGTGATGCGGTCTGGCCTGCCAGAATGCGGGCCCCTTGAAGAAATCCGGAACTGAATTGAAAGTCTCAACTCCCTCCGCCCTGCCATCCGACGATTGGGTCGCGCGCAGCCTGCGCAGTGTCTGGCATCCCTGCACCCAGATGCAGCACCACGAGACGGTGCCGCTGATCCCGGTCAGCCATGGCCGCGGGGCCTGGCTGGTCGATGTGCAGGGCAAGGCGTACCTGGACGCGATCAGCTCCTGGTGGGTCAATCTTTTTGGTCACGCCAACCCGCGCATCAATGCGGCACTCAAGGATCAGCTCGACAAGCTGGAGCACGCCATGCTGGCCGGCTTCACACACCAGCCGGTGGTGGAGCTGTCGGAGCGCCTGGGCGCGTTGACGGGCGGGGTGCTGGGCCATTGCTTCTATGCATCCGATGGCGCCTCGGCGGTGGAGATTGCGCTCAAGATGAGTTTCCATTTCTGGCGCAACAGCGGCCAGAGCCAGAAGCAGGAATTCGTCTGCCTCTCGGGCAGTTACCACGGCGAGACCATCGGCGCGCTGGCGGTGACCGACGTGGCGCTGTTTCGTGACGCGTATGGCCCGCTGCTGCAGCGCGCCCATGTGGTGGCCTCGCCCGACGCGCGGCTGGCCCAGCCCGGCGAGAGTGCCGCTGATGTGGCGCACCGCGCCGCCGCCGCACTGGACACGCTGCTGCAGGAGCGCAGCGGCAAGGTGGCCGCAGTGATCGTCGAGCCCCTCGTGCAATGCGCCACCGGCATGGCCATGCACGACCCCGAGTACCTGCGGCTGGTACGTGCCCTCTGCGACCGCCATCAGGTGCACCTGATCGCCGACGAGATTGCGGTGGGCTGTGGCCGCACGGGCACCTTCTTCGCTTGTGAGCAGGCCGGCATCTGGCCCGACTTCGTCTGCCTGTCCAAGGGCATCAGTGGCGGTTACCTGCCGCTGTCGCTGGTGATGACGCGCGAGGCGATCTACCAGGCTTTTTACGACGCCGATGTCACGCGCGGTTTCCTGCACTCGCATTCCTATACCGGTAACCCGCTGGCCTGCCGCGCGGCCCTGGCCACGCTGGACATCTTTGCGCAGGACGATGTGCTGAATGCCAACCGCGCCAAGGCGCAGCAGCTCACCGAGGCGCTGCTGCCGCTGGCCACCGATGAGCGAGTGCGGCATTTCCGCCGGCGCGGCATGATCTGGGCCTTCGACGCGGTCGTCGACGACCCGGCCCAGGCCGCCACCTTCTCGCGGCGCTTCTTCGCAGCGGCCTTGCAGCGCGGCCTGCTGCTGCGCCCCATCGGCCGCACGGTTTATCTCATGCCCCCCTACATCCTGAACGACGAGGAAATCACCCAGCTGGCGCAGCGCACGCGTGCGACTTTCGACGAGGTGATGGCATGAGTTTTGCGCCGATCACAACGCTGCAAGAGCAGATTGAACAACTCGATGCGCAGGGTCTGCGCCGTCGCCGCCGTACGACGGAAACCGCCTGTGCTCCGAACCTCATGCTGGACGGCCAGCGCGTGCTGAGTTTCAACAGCAACGACTACCTGGGTCTGGCGGCCGATGCGCGCATCGCCGCGGCGCTGCAGGAGGGGGTGAGCCTCTATGGCGCCGGCAGCGGCGCCTCGCACCTGGTCAGCGGGCATTCCAAAGCCCACGAGGAACTGGAAGAGCGTCTGGCCGCCTTCGAGGCGCCGCATCTGGAGCGCGCGCGTGCGCTGTACCTGAGCACCGGTTACATGGCCAACCTGGCGGTGTTGACGGCCCTGGCGGCAGCCACGCCGGGCGAGGCCGAGATCTTTTCCGATGCGCTGAACCACGCCTCCATCATCGACGGCACGCGCCTGGCGCGGGCCAGGGTCACGGTCTATCCGCACAACGACGTGGCCGCGCTGGAAACGGCGCTGGCCACCAGCACGGCGAAGACGAAGATCGTGGTGACCGACAGCGTCTTCAGCATGGACGGCGACATCGCTCCGCTGCCCGCTCTGCTTGCCCTGTGTGAACGCTTTGGCGCCTGGCTGGTGGTGGACGATGCCCACGGCTTCGGCGTGCTGGGCGAGCATGGCCGTGGCGCGCTGGAACATTTCAAGCTGTGCTCACCCCAGCTGGTCTACATGGGCACGCTGGGCAAGGCTGCCGGTGTCAGCGGTGCCTTCGTGGCCGCGCATGAAACCGTGATCGACTGGCTGGTGCAGCGCGCGCGGCCCTATATCTACACAACCGCTGCCGCACCGGCGCTGGCCCACGCCCTGCTGACCAGCATCGCCCTCATTGACAGCCCGGAAGGACAGCGGCGGCGGGCCCAGCTGGAATTGCTGTGCCACCAGCTCCGTGCCATGCCGGTGCGCCGGGGCTGGTCGCATCTGGCCTCCGCCACGCCGATCCAGCCGCTGATCATCGGCGGCAACGCCGAGGTGATGGCGGCGGCGCAGGCGCTGGAAGCCCAGGGCCTCTGGGTGTCGGCTATCCGCGCGCCCACCGTGCCGGTGGGCACCGCGCGCTTGCGCATCACGCTGTCGGCGGCCCATACCCATGACGATGTGGCGCGGCTGCTGGCGGCGCTGGACCAACTGGCGCAGGAGGTCTGAAACCATGAAGGCTTTTTCCTGCTTCGTCACCGGCACCGACACCGAGATTGGCAAGACCCTGATCAGCAGCGCCCTGTTGTATGTGCTGGGCCAGGCGGGGGTGCGCGCCGCCGGCATGAAACCGCTGGCGGCTGGCGCCGAGCTGCGCGATGGCACGTGGCACAACGAGGACGTGGACCAGCTCCATGACGCGGCGCCTCTGAAACTTCCGCGCGAACTGACCACGCCCTACCTGCTGCGCACGCCGGCCGCGCCCCATATTGCGGCGGCGCAGGAATGCGTGCTGATCGAGCCGCGCCACATCATCGCCAGCTACGAGCGGGTGCGCGCCCAGGCCGAGGCCGTGGTGGTCGAGGGCGTGGGGGGCTGGCGCGTGCCGCTGACCCATGGCTACGACACCTCGGATCTGGCCCGCCAGCTGGGCCTGCCCGTCATTCTCGTGGTGGGCCTGCGCCTGGGGTGCATCAACCATGCCTTGCTGACCGCCGAGGCCATCGCCTCGCGCGGGCTCAAGCTGGCTGGCTGGGTGGCCAACACCGTGGACCCGGCCATGGGCCATATGGACGGCAATATCGAGGCGATCGCGGCGCGCATTTCCGCCCCGCTGCTGGGCCATGTGCCACGGCTCGAACATCCCACCGCAGCCGCGGCAGCGGCTTATCTGGACCTTGGAAAGGTGAAGATCGATGTTTAAAAAGATACTGATTGCCAATCGCGGTGAAATCGCCTGTCGGGTCGCCGCGACCGCCAGACGCCTGGGCATCCAGACCGTGGCCGTCTATTCCGATGCCGATGCCAATGCCAAACACGTCAGTGTCTGCGACGAGGCCGTGCACATCGGCGGCAGTGCGCCGGCGGAAAGTTATCTGCGCTGGGAGCGCATCCTCGACGCGGCCCAGGCCACGGGAGCGCAGGCCATCCACCCGGGCTACGGTTTCCTGAGCGAGAACGAAGCCTTTGCCCAAGCCTGTGCGAAAGCCGGGCTGGTCTTCATCGGCCCGCCGGCCTCGGCCATCCAGGCCATGGGCTTGAAAGCCGAATCCAAGCGCCTGATGGAAAAAGCCGGCGTGCCGCTGGTGCCGGGTTACCACGGTGCCGACCAGGATGTGAAGCTGCTGCAGCACGAGGCCGACCGCATCGGCTACCCGGTGCTGATCAAGGCCAGCGCGGGCGGCGGCGGCAAGGGCATGCGCGTGGTGGAGAAGCGCGAGGACTTCGAGGGTTCGCTCGCCTCGTGCCAGCGCGAAGCCATCAACAGCTTTGGCGACGCGGCGGTGCTGATCGAGAAATACGTGCTGCGCCCGCGTCATATCGAGATCCAGGTCTTCGGCGACACGCAAGGCAACTGCGTCTATCTGTTCGAGCGCGACTGCTCGGTGCAGCGTCGCCACCAGAAGGTGCTGGAAGAGGCGCCGGCGCCGGGCATGACACCCGAGTTGCGGCAGCAGATGGGCCAGGCCGCGGTGGCGGCGGCACGCGCCGTCAACTACGTGGGTGCGGGTACGGTGGAGTTCATCGTCGAGCAGCGCGACGGGAAAATGAACTTCTTCTTCATGGAGATGAACACCCGCCTGCAGGTCGAGCACCCGGTGACCGAAGCCATCACCGGGCTCGATCTCGTTGAATGGCAACTGCGCGTGGCGGCCGGCGAGCCGCTGCCGCTCAAGCAGGAACAGCTGAAGATCCAGGGGCACGCCATCGAGGCGCGCATCTGCGCCGAGAACCCCGACAAACATTTCCTGCCGGCCACGGGCACGCTGCAGGTTTATGCGCTGCCGCCGTGCAGCACCTTCGAACGCGCTGATGTGCGGGTCGACTCCGGTGTGCGCGAGGGCGACGCCATTTCTCCTTTTTACGACTCCATGGTCGCCAAGCTCATCGTGCACGGCGACACGCGCGAGCAGGCCCTGGCCCGGCTCGACGCCGCGCTGGCGGCCACGCGCATCGTGGGCCTGCAGACCAATGTGCAGTTCCTGCGCCATGTGGTGGGCAGCCGCTCCTTTGCGCAGGCCGATCTGGATACCGCACTGATTCCGCGTGAGGCGGCGGTGCTGTTCGAGCAGGAAAAGGTGGGCCTGCCCCTGGCCACCGCGGCCGTGGTGGCGCACACACTGCTGCAGGAACAGGACGCCGCCCAGTCAGCGGGCTGGGTGGATCCCTGGGCACGGCGCGACGGCTGGCGTTCGCAAGGCCTGACACAACGCTACTTCGACCTCGCGTTCCACGGGGAGCAGCACACGGCGGTGCTGACTTATCTGCACGACGGTGCCTTGCAGCTGCGGGTGGAAGAGGCCGGCGCCGCACTGCAGTTCAGCCGCCAAGGGGGCGACATCGTCCTGCACTACGCCGGCCTGCGGGTGCTCGTGCAGGTGCTGCGCAGCGGCGAGGTGGCCCACGTGTTCACCCCGCAGGGCGCCACCCAGATCACGGTGCTGGACTCGCTGGCCCATGCCGGCGAGGCGCAGGCCGAAGGTGGCCGCCTGACGGCGCCGATGCCGGGCAAGGTCGTGTCCTTCGCGGTCAAGGCCGGCGACACCGTGGCCAAGGGCCAGGTGCTGGCCGTGATGGAGGCCATGAAAATGGAGCACACCATCGCGGCACCGGCCGCGGGGGTGGTGGCAGAGTTGCTGTATGTGCCGGGGGACCAGGTGGCCGAGGGCGCGGAGCTGTTGAAGCTGTCGGCCACGTGACCTGGCCTGTGCGCTTGTGCCCTTAAGCTCGCCGTCATGAAGATTTATTTCTGCTGCACTGATTTCAAGGCCGAACCCTGGCTGGCCGCGTTGCGCACGGCCTTGCCGCAGGCCCGGATCGAGGTCTGGGCGCCTGGTGCCGGCCCGGCTGACTACGCGGTGGTCTGGGCGCCGCCGCAACAATTCCTCGACGAGCAACCGCAGATCAGGGCCCTGTTCAATATCGGCGCCGGTGTCGACGCGCTCACGCAGCTCAAGCTGCCCGCGACGACGAAGCTGGTGCGTCTGGACGATGCCGGCATGTCGGTGCAGATGGCGGAATACGTGGTGCATGCGCTGATCCGCCACTTCCGTGAGTTCGATGTGTATGCCGCCGACGTGGCGAACGCCAAGTGGTCCTTCCGCAAGCCGCGCCTGCGCGAGGACTTTCCCGTGGGCATCATGGGCCTGGGTGTGCTGGGCCAGCGCGTGGCGCGAGCCGTGCAGGCTTTCGAGTTCCCGGTGCTGGGCTGGAGCCGCAGCCCGAAGCAGGTGCCCGGCGTACGTTGTTACGCGGGCGATGAACAGTTTGCCGAATTCCTGGCCGAGGCCCGCGTGTTGGTCTGCCTGTTGCCGTTGACCGAAGAGACGCGCGGCATCATGAACCGCGACACGCTGGCCCGCCTGCAGCCCGGCGGCTACGTCATCAACGTGGCGCGTGGTGCGCACCTGGTGGAGGAGGATCTGATCCCGCTGCTCGACAGCGGCCAGCTGGCCGGCGCCGCGTTGGACGTGTTCCGCCAGGAGCCGCTGCCGGCCGGCCACCCTTTCTGGCGCCACCCGAAGATCACGGTGACGCCGCACACGGCGGCGCGTACCCTGCGCGACGAGAGCGTGGCGCAGATCGCAGAAAAGATCCTGCGCCTGGAACGCGGTGAACCCATTGCCGGTGTGGTTGATCACCACAAGGGATACTGAGCACTTCATCCGAGAGAAATCCATGAGTCTTCCCACCCGAGTCCAGCTGATCGATGTCGGCCCGCGTGACGGCCTGCAGAACGAGAAGCAGCCGGTGCCGGCGGCCGTCAAGATCGGGCTGGTGCAGCGCCTGCAGGACGCCGGCCTGACGGAGATCGAGGTCACCAGCTTTGTGTCGCCCAAGTGGGTGCCGCAGATGGCCGACAACGCCGAGGTCATGGCCGGCATCACGCGCCGGGCCGGTGTGCGCTACTCGGTGCTGGTGCCGAACATGAAGGGCTACGAGGCCGCGGTGCTCGCCAAGCCCGACGAGATCGTGGTCTTCGGCGCGGCCAGCGAACTCTTCAGCCAGAAGAACATCAACTGCTCGATTGCCGAGAGCATCGAGCGCTTCGCGCCGGTGGTGGATGCCGCGCGGGCCGCCGGCATCCAGGTGCGCGGCGCGATCTCCTGCGCCATGGCCTGCCCTTACGAAGGCGATGTGGCGCCCGAGCGCGTGGCACTGGTGGCACGGCTGATGAAGGACATCGGCGTGCAGCGGGTGGACGTGGCCGACACCATCGGTGCGGCCACGCCGCTCAAGACCCGGCGTGCCATGGAAGCGGCGCTCAAGCACTACGATCTCAACAACGTTTCGGGTCATTTCCACGACACCTACGGCCAGGCGCTGGCCAATACCTTGGCCGCGCTGGAAATGGGGGTCTGGAATTTCCAGTCTTCCGTGGCTGGCCTGGGTGGCTGTCCCTACGCCAAGGGGGCCACCGGCAATGTGGCCACCGAAGACCTGCTCTACCTGCTGCGCGGCATGGACATCGAGACCAGCATCGACCTGGACAAGCTGGTCGATGCGGGCCAGTACATCAGCGACTTCCTCGAACGCAAGCCCAACTCGCGTGCCGCGACGGCCTTGTTGAACAAGCGGGCCTGAGCGGGATGGAATGGCTGGCCAGGAAGGCATCGGCAGTGCAGGCGCAGGCTCAGAACCTGCCCTCGCCCTGCATTTCGGTCTGTCGCATGGAACCTTCCACAGGCTTGTGCAAGGGTTGCCTGCGCACCTTGGACGAGATCTCCGCCTGGTCCACCCTGGATGACGCGGGCAAGCGCAGCATCTGGGCCCGCATCGAGGCACGCGCCACGGCGCAAGGAGTGAACCCGTGAAGCAGATCACCTTCTACCTGGACTTCATCTCGCCCTACACGCACCTGGCCTTCGAGCAGCTGCCCGAGGCGCTGATGGGGCTGAGCTACTCCGTCAGCTACCGGCCGGTGCTGCTGGGCGCCATGCTGCGGCACCACAAGCTGCTGGGGCCGGCCGAGGTGCCGGCCAAGCGCGAGTGGACCTATCGCCATGTCATGTGGCTGGGGCAGCAGCAGGGCATCACGCTGCAGATGCCGGCCGTGCACCCTTTCAACCCGCTGCCCCTGTTGCGCCTGGCGATTGCCGCGGCCAACGGCGGCGACCCCAACCGCTATGTCTGCGAGACCCTGCTGCGTCATGTCTGGCACGGCGGCCTGGACGCCAACGAGCCCGTGCGCCTGCAATCCCTGCGCGAGCAGCTGGCGCCGCCCCTCGAACCCGACGACGAGACCGTCAAGGCCCGCCTGCGCGCCAACACCGACGAGGCCGTGGCTGCCGGGGTCTTCGGCGTGCCGTCCTTCGTGGTGGATGGCCGCATGTTCTGGGGCCTGGACAGCCTGCCCATGCTGCGCCGTTATCTCGAGGGTGATGCCTGGTTCGACGGGCCGGGCTGGTTGGCCGTCGACAAGGTTGCTGCGCAGCAGCAATGACGTGTTCCTCGAGGGGCTGACTCAGGGTTAGTCCCTAATGCCGCTGTAAGAAAGCGGTCAGTGCTGTCCCCAAGAATCCACCGCAGTCCCTATCCCGGGGATGTTGTTCATTCTTAGGAGACACAACATGGCAACTGCTCAGGCCGCAAGGCCGATGACCCCCGAAGAGAAGAAGGTGATCTTCGCTTCGTCGCTAGGTACCGTTTTCGAGTGGTACGACTTCTACCTGTACGGCTCGCTGGCGGCCATCATCGCCAAGCAGTTCTTCAGCGGACTGGATGCCGGCTCGGCCTTCATCTTCGCGCTGCTGGCCTTCGCTGCCGGTTTCATCGTCCGTCCCTTCGGCGCCATCTTCTTCGGCCGTCTGGGCGACATGATCGGCCGCAAGTACACCTTCCTGGTGACCATCCTGATCATGGGCCTGTCCACCTTCATCGTGGGCATCCTGCCGAACTACGCCACCATCGGCGTGGCAGCCCCGGTGATCCTGATCGCGCTGCGTCTGCTGCAGGGCCTGGCCCTGGGTGGTGAGTACGGTGGCGCCGCCACCTACGTGGCCGAGCACTCGCCCCAGGGCAAGCGCGGTGCCTACACCTCCTGGATCCAGACCACGGCCACCCTGGGCCTGTTCCTGAGCCTGATGGTGATTCTGGGCACCCGTACCCTGATTGGTGAAGAGAAGTTCGCCGACTGGGGCTGGCGCGTTCCCTTCCTGGTCTCCATCTTCCTGCTGGCCATCTCGGTCTGGATCCGTCTGTCCATGAACGAGTCGCCCGCTTTCGCCAAGATGAAGGCTGAAGGCAAGACCTCCAAGGCCCCCCTGTCCGAGTCCTTCGGCCAGTGGAAGAACCTGAAGATCGTGATCCTGGCGCTGATCGGCCTGACCGCCGGCCAGGCCGTGGTCTGGTATTCCGGCCAGTTCTATGCCCTGTTCTTCCTGACCCAGGCACTCAAGGTCGATGGCGCCGCCGCCAACATCTATGTGGCTGTCTCCCTGCTGATCGGCACGCCCTTCTTCATCCTGTTCGGCACCCTGTCCGACAAGATCGGCCGCAAGCCCATCATCATGGCTGGCTGCCTGCTGGCCGTCGTGACCTACTTCCCGGTCTTCGAGGCGCTGACCAAGGCCGCCAACCCCGACCTGTACAAGGCACAGCAGTCGAGCAAGGTCGTCGTGACGGCTGATCCGAAAGAGTGCTCGTTCCAGTTCAACCCGACCGGTACCGTCAAGTTCACCAGCTCGTGCGATATCGCCAAGCAGGTGCTGGCCGGCGCTTCGGTGAGCTACGAGAACGCCGTGGGTGCTGCCGGCACGCCGGCTTCCATCAAGATCGGCGACACCGTCATCACCGGCTACAGCGCCAAGGGCATTCCGGCTGACGAAGTCAAGGCCAAGGACGCCGAGTTCAAGAAGGCCGTCGCCGAAGCCCTGAAGGCCCACGGTTACCCGGCCAAGGCCGACATGGCCAAGGTCGACAAGGTGATGGTCATCGCCATCCTGACCTATCTGGTGATCCTGGTCACCATGGTCTACGGCCCGATCGCCGCCATGCTGGTGGAAATGTTCCCGACCCGCATCCGCTACACCTCCATGTCGCTGCCGTATCACATCGGCAACGGCTGGTTCGGTGGCCTGCTGCCCACCACGGCCTTCGCCATCGTGGCTCAGACCGGCAATATGTACAACGGCCTCTGGTACCCGATCATCATCGCCGGCATGACCTTCGTCATCGGCATGCTGTTCGTCAAGGAAACCAAGGACGTGGACATCTACGCCAACGACTGATGAGCCGCGGTGCCCTCTGTGCACCCTGACCCGGCCTGCCGGGTCAGCGCAGGCCCTCTCTTGGAGGGCCTTTCTTTTTGTAACTTTAGGAATTGAATCATGTGGAAAATCATTGTTGGTTTTATCGTCTTTGCTGCCCTGGCCCTTTTTGTCATCATGCAAGGGGGTGACAAGCTGGACATGAGTGGCGAGAAACACGGTTCCGAGGCCATTCACGCGCCCGAACCGGCCCAGGCGGCCTCGGCAGCCGCGCCGGCGGCTTCTGCGCCCACTTCGGCTGTTGCGCCCGCCAGCCCTGCCAAGTAAGATTCATGCAATAAAGGGGACAAGCGGCAGTCAAGCCGCATCACAGCATGAAATACTCAAAAACAGACGTTGGGCAGCAGGCGTTCAAGGAGCGCTCGCCGCAGTTGTCTGCTAGGCAACGATCCGCTTTCATCCTGTTCGATGGCAGCAAGACGGTGGATCAGGTGCTGGCTGCTACGGCGGGGCTGGGTGTTACGCCGGCTGATGTGGAACATATGGTGGCGCAGGGTTTTCTGGCGGCGGATCCATCGGCGGTGGCCGCTGCCGAGGCGGCCACGGTCGCCGCCACGGCCCGTAGCGCACGCACGCCGCAGGAGCGTTATGCCGAGGCCTACCCCCTGGCCACCCAGCTCACGGCCTCGCTGGGCCTGCGTGGTTTCAAGCTGAACCTGGCCATCGAAGGGGCCGCAGGTTATGACGACTTGCTGGCCCTGCTTCCCAAGATCAGGGAGGCCGTGGGCCAGGAGGCCAGCCGCAAGCTGGAGCAGGCCTTGCTGGGCTAAGACCCCTTAGCGCCGGAAGCGGCCGTCGGACGTGATGATGGACAGGTCTGAAAAGTCCAGACCCGTATGGTCCTGCGGACTGAAGTTCACTTCCAGTCCGCCGATGTCGAATTTCCCCAGGCCCTCCAGGGCCGCCTGGATCCGTTCACGGCTGGGTTTGGGGCCGGCGCGTCGCAGGGCTTCCACCAGCACCTTGGCCGCGGCATAACCTTCGAGCATGGCCGGGCTGACCTCGCCCGCCCCCTTGGCGCGGGCCATGTCCTGCGCCTCCTTGACCAGGCTGTAGTTCAGCGACTGCGGGAACACCTGGGAGACGATGACCCCGCGCGCGTTCTCGCCCAGGCTCTTGATAAACCCACCCGAGGCGTTGTTGGACAGGGTCACCACCTGGGCGGCACTGCCGGCCGCGCGCAAGGCCTTGACACCGTCAACCACGGCCGAGCCCGACGCGATCAGCAGCACGGCCTGGGCGCCTGCCTGGGTGACGGCGGGAGCGATCTTGCTGAAGTCCGGCTTGCTGCGGTCGAACTTTTCGAGCACGACCGGGGTGAGCTTGGCCAGGGTCAGGCCTTTTTGCGCACCGGCCAGGCCGTCCAGGCCGAAACTGTCGTCCACGTGCACCAGGGCGATCTTGGTGATGCCGATGGTGGCCAGATGGGTCACGGCCTTCTCGGCTTCACGCTGGTAGGTGGCGCGGACGTTGAAGACGTGCTTTTTCACGGGCTGGTGCAGGCTCATGGCGCCCGTGGAGGGGGCAATCAGGGGAATGCCGTGCTTGTCCAGCAGGGGGATGATGGCTTCGGAGTGCGGCGTGCCGCGGTTGAGGAACAGCGCCACCACGTTCTGCTCCTCGATGAGCTTGCGGGCGTTCTCCGCCGCCAGCTTCGGGTCGAACTTGTCGTCCAGCGAGATCAGCTCGATCTTCTGGCCTGCGAGGCCCCCCTTGGCATTGATGGCATCGATGTAGAGCTTGGCGCCGTCGGTGGTTTCTTTCACGCCGGCAGCCACTGCGCCGGTGAAACCGGCCGTCTGGCCGATGAGGATCTGGGCCTGGCTGGCTGCCGCCGCCAGGGTGAGCAGAACGGTGCCCAATACTTTGAAGTTTCGCATCTTGTCTCCGTGGATTTCTAGTTTTGGAGGATCATTGAGCGGAGTCTAGCGGAAGGAGGCTGTTCCGGGGCAAGTCCTGTGGTCATGCTGGGGTAAGAGGGCCTGCCTAGAATGCTTGGGCCACACCGAAAGACAGCAGCCATGACCCAGGGGACCATCCGCATCCGCGGCGCGCGCCAACACAACCTCAAGAACCTCGATCTGGACATTCGTACAGGTGAGCTGACCGTGGTGACGGGCCCCAGCGGCTCCGGCAAATCCAGCCTGGTGTTCGACACCCTCTACGCCGAGGGCCAGCGGCGTTACGTCGAGACCTTCAGCGCCTACGCGCGCCAGTTCCTGGACCGCATGGACAAGCCGGCGGTGGACAAGGTGGAAGGCGTGCCCCCGGCCATCGCCATCGACCAGACCAATCCGGTGCGCTCTTCGCGCTCCACGGTGGGCACGATGACCGAGCTCAACGACCACCTCAAGCTGCTGTTTGCGCGTGCGTCCCAGCTTTTTGACCGCCAGACCGCCCAGGCCGTGCGGCACGACAGCGCCGACACCATCTACGCCGAGTTGCAGAAGCGCTCCTCGGAGGCCGGTGATCCGCGCCTGGTGCTGACCTTCCCGGTCGAGTTGCCGGCCAACACCAGCAGCGAGGAGATCGAGCAATGGCTATCGGCCAGCGGCTTCACCAAGGTGCAGGCCGAACGCGAGGTGGCCACACCGGCCGGTCCGAGAAAGATGCTGGACGTCGTTGCTGACCGATTCCGTCTCTTCAGCGCAGAAAGCGCGCGCGTGATCGAGGCGATCGAGGTCGCGCTCAAGCGCGGCAGCGGTCGGCTCAACGTCTACCGTTTGCAGGACGAAGGGGAACCGGAGATTTGGCGTTTCTCGACCGGACTGCACAACCCCGACAGCGACCTGCGCTACGCCGACCCCATCCCCTCCATGTTCTCGTTCAACTCGGCGGTGGGCGCCTGCGAGGTCTGCCGCGGTTTCGGTCGCGTGATCGGGGTGGACTACGGCCTGGTCATTCCGAACGACAAGGTCACCCTGCGCGCCGGCGCCATCAAGACCATCCAGACCCCTGCCTGGGCTGAGTGCCAGGACGACCTGATGCGCCATGCCGAGGCGGCCGGCATCCCGCGCGACACCCCTTGGTACAAGCTGACCCAGGAGCAGAAGGACTGGGTCATCTACGGCTCGCCCAACTGGAAAGGCAAGTGGAACCAGCAGTGGTACGGCATCAAGCGTTTCTTCGAGTACCTGGAGACCAAGTCCTACAAGATGCACATCCGGGTGCTGCTGTCCAAGTACCGCAGCTACACGCCTTGCGAGACCTGCAACGGTGCGCGCCTCAAGACCGAGAGCCTGCTCTGGCGCATCGGCAGCAAGGCCGACGCCGATGCCGTGCTCGAACCCTCCAGGCGTTTCCTGCCGGCCGGTACCCAGTGGAGTCGCGCCCAGCTGGAGGCCCTGCCCGGCCTGTGCCTGCACGACCTGATGCTCTTGCCGCTGGACCGCTTGCGCCGCTTCTTCGACGGTTTCCAGCAGAGCGAGATCACCGCCTCGACCCACGCCGAGGGCGAGGCCCAGGCCCTGAAGCTGCTGTTTGAGGAAATCACCACGCGCCTGAAGTACCTGTGCGACGTGGGCATCGGATACCTCACGCTGGACCGCCAGAGCCGCACGCTCTCCGGCGGCGAGGTGCAGCGCATCAACCTGACCACCGCCCTGGGCACTTCGCTCGTGAACACCCTGTTCGTGCTGGACGAGCCCAGCATCGGCCTGCATCCGCGCGACATGCACCGCATCATCGAGGCCATGCACCGCCTGCGCGACGCGGGCAACACCCTGGTGGTGGTCGAGCATGACCCGGCCGTGATGTTCGCCGCCGACCGCATGATCGACATGGGCCCGGGCCCGGGCGAGCGCGGTGGCCAGATCGTCTTCGACGGCAGCACCGACGACCTGCGCAACGCCGACACCCTGACCGGCGCCTACCTCGGTGCACGCAAGCAGGTCGGCATGGGCTTCAAGCGCATGGTGGCCGAGAACACGCCGCGCCTCATCCTGGAAGGCGCACGCGAGCACAACCTCAAGAACATCTCCATCGACATCCCGCTGGGCCGCCTGGTCTGCGTCACCGGGGTGTCGGGTTCGGGCAAGTCCACGCTGATCCAGGACGTGCTGGCGCCGGCGCTGATGCGCCACTTCGGCCGGGCCACGGAAACGCCTGGCCTGCATGACCGCCTGCTGGGTGCCGAGCAGCTGGCTGACGTGGTGTTTGTCGACCAGTCGCCCATCGGCAAGACCGCGCGCTCCAACCCCGTGAGTTATGTGGGCGCCTGGGACGCCATCCGCGAGATCTACGCCAATGCGCCGCTGTCGCGCCAGCGCAGCTACACCGCGGCCAAGTTCAGCGCCAACAGTGGTGACGGCCGCTGCCCCACCTGCGGCGGTTCGGGTTTCGAGCACGTGGAGATGCAGTTTCTCAGCGATGTCTACCTGCGCTGCCCGGACTGCGATGGCAAGCGCTATCGCCCCGAGATCCTGGAGATCACCGTGGAGCGCGGTGGTCGCCTGTTGAATGTGGCCGACGTGCTGGAGCTGACCGTCAGCGAGGCCGCGGGTCTGTTCGCCAACGACCGTGACGTGATCCGCGCCCTGCAGCCCATCGTGGACGTGGGCCTGGAATACGTGCGCCTGGGCCAGCCCGTGCCCACGCTTTCTGGCGGCGAGGCCCAGCGCCTCAAGCTGGCCGGTTTCCTGGCCGAGGCGGCCAAGAGCGCCACGGCCAGCCGGCAGGTGGTGGGCAAGAAGGGCACACTCTTCCTGTTCGACGAGCCCACCACGGGCCTGCATTTCGACGACATCGCCAAGCTCATGCGCGCGCTGCGCAAGCTGCTCGACGCCGGCCATTCCCTGCTGATCATCGAGCACAACCTGGATGTGATGCGTGCCAGCGACTGGCTGATCGACCTCGGCCCCGAAGGTGGCGACGCCGGCGGTGAACTGGTGGCCGTGGGCACGCCCGAAGAGGTGCGCCTGCACCCCAGCAGCCACACGGGCCGCGCCTTGCGCGAATACGCCCTGGCCATGGGCGAGGTGCATGAGGCGCATGAAGGGGCGGCGCGTTTCATTCCGCAGGCCTTCACGCCCGGGCACAAGCCGGTGCGGGTGAAATCCACCGCGCCCGATGCGATCCAGATCGTCAACGCCAAGGAACACAACCTCAAGTCCTTGAGCGTCAACATCCCGCGCGGCAAGTTCAACGTCATCACCGGCGTCAGCGGTTCGGGCAAGTCCACCCTGGCCTTCGACATCCTGTTCAACGAAGGGCAGCGCCGTTATCTCGAATCGCTCAACGCCTACGCGCGCAGCATCGTGCAGCCGGCGGGCCGGCCCGAGGTGGATGCGGTCTACGGCATTCCGCCCACGGTGGCCATCGAGCAGCGCCTCAGCCGTGGTGGCCGCAAGTCCACAGTGGGCACGACCACCGAGGTCTGGCACTTCCTGCGCCTGCTGTTCGTGAAGCTGGGCGTGCAGCATTGCATCCATGACGGCGCCGCCGTGGCGCCGCAGACACCCGACAGCATCCTGGCCCAGCTCATGAAACAGTTCCGCGGCCAGGAAGTCGGCCTGCTGGCGCCGCTGGTGATGAACCGCAAGGGCGTCTACACCGAACTGGCCGAGTGGGCGCGCCCGCGCGGTTACACCCATCTGCGCGTGGACGGCAACTTCCTGCCCACCACGGGTTTCCCTCGCATCGACCGTTTCAAGGAACACACCATCGAACTCCCGGTGGCCAGCCTGATGGTCTTGCCCGAGAACGAGGCCGCGCTGCGCCTGGCCCTGACCACGGCGCTGGAGCACGGCAAGGGCGTGTTGCATGTGCTGAGTGCCCTGGACGGGCTGGCCGAAGCCATGAAAAGCAGCTCATCCACGGCCGGTATCGGCACGCTGCAGGTGTTCTCCACCCGGCGCGCCTGCCCGGTCTGCGCTACCTCCTATGCCGAACTCGATCCGCGCCTGTTCTCCTACAACAGCAAACACGGCTGGTGCCCGGATTGCGTGGGTACGGGTGTGAAGCTCAGCAAGGAACAGCGCAAGCTGCTGGACGACTCGGTGCGCGACGACAAGGAGAAGGGCCGCGAGCAGACCTTTGCCGAACCCGAGGTGGAAGACCTGGTTGACCAGGCCTGCCCGAGCTGCGAGGGCACCCGCCTGAACGCCACGGCCCGCGCCGTGAAATTCAGCGGCGTGGGCATCACCGAGATTGCGCGCCTGAGTGTGAGCGATGTGCGGGCCTGGGTCGAAACCCTGCAGGTGATCGGCCGTCTGACCCAGCGCGAAGGCGATATCGCACGCGACCTGATCCCCGAGATCAAGAGCCGCCTGGAATTCCTGGAGCAGGTGGGGCTGGGTTACCTCACGCTGGACCGTGGCGCCCCCACGCTGTCCGGCGGCGAGGCGCAGCGCATCCGCCTGGCCGCGCAGCTGGGCAGCAATCTGCAGGGCGTATGTTACGTGCTGGATGAGCCCACCATCGGCCTGCACGCACGCGACAACCAGATCCTGCTCAATGCCTTGCAGCGCCTGAGCGACCAGGGCAACACCCTGGTGGTCGTGGAGCACGATGAGGACACGATTCGGCGCGCCGATCACATCATCGACATCGGTCCCAGCGCCGGCAAGCGTGGCGGCCGGCTGGTGGCCGAAGGCTCGGTGAAGAACGTGACCGAGGCGAGCGACTCACAGACCGGCCGTTACCTGCTGCACGCCATGAAGCACCCGCTGCAGCCGCGCCGCGATGTGTTGGCGCAGGATCTGCAGTGGCTCACCGTGCATGGCGCGCAGTTGCACAACCTGCAGCACGTCACGGCCAAGGTGCCTCTCAAACGCCTGGTCGCCGTGACCGGGGTCAGTGGCTCGGGCAAGTCCACGCTGGCGCGTGATGTCTTGCTGGCCAATGTGGCGGCCGTCGTGACCAAGCGCGCGACCAAGGCCGGGCGCGACGCGCTCGCCCGTGGCGTGGACTGGAGCGGCTGCGAGGGCGTCAGCGGCTTCGAGGCCGTGGACCGCGTGCTCGAGGTGGACCAGACGCCCATCGGCAAGACGCCGCGCAGTTGTCCTGCCACCTACATCGGCTTCTGGGACACCATCCGCAAGCTCTTTGCCGAGACGCTGGAAGCCAAGGCGCGCGGTTACGCGGCCGGGCGTTTCAGCTTCAACACCGGCGAGGGCCGTTGCCCGACCTGTGAAGGTCAGGGCGTGCGCACCATCGAGATGAGCTTCCTGCCCGACGTGAAAGTGCTGTGCGAGAGCTGCAAGGGCGCGCGTTTCAACCCAGAAACGCTGGCGGTCACCTGGCGGGGGAAAAGCATCGGCGACGTGCTGCAGATGGAAGTGGACGACGCGGTGGACTTCTTCGCTGCCATGCCGAGCATTGCCCACCCCTTGCAACTGCTGAAGGATGTAGGCCTGGGTTACCTGACTTTAGGCCAGCCCTCGCCCACCTTGAGTGGCGGCGAGGCGCAGCGCATCAAGCTGGTGACCGAACTCAGCAAGGTGCGCGACGAGGTGGGGCGGCGTGGCCAGAAGGCGCCGCACACGCTCTACGTGCTGGACGAGCCCACCGTGGGCCTGCACATGGCCGACGTCGACAAACTGATCCGCGTGCTGCACCGTCTCGTTGACGGCGGCCACAGCGTGGTGGTGATCGAACACGACCTGGACGTGATTGCCGAGGCCGACTGGATCCTGGACCTGGGCCCCGAGGGTGGCAAGGACGGTGGACGCATCGTGGCTGCGGCCACGCCGGAAGAGGTGGTGCGGCTGGGCACGCACACGGGGCAGGCGCTGGGTCCTGTGTTGGCGCGCCGTTGACCACAAAAGGCCTGCGGAACGCATGCGCCCCATTCTGAAGCGCATGCCCTTACTTTGACGCAAGTCAAGACTTCCTGTTAGCCTCGACGGTCACTCTTGTAGAAGACCGTATGCCAACCAAGACGTCCCGCTTGTCGTTCCCGGCCCTCGCGGCCCTGCTGTTCGCCAGCACGGTCGCAGCCCAGGGGGCGGCCCCGGCCGGCGAGGCACCCGAGCTTGTGGTGCATCCCTGGGTGACCTTGCCGAGCACGCGCACGGCCGAGTCCTATTTCACCAACCTCAAGGATGGGGACGTGAAGGAGGCGCCGCTGGTGGTGCGCTTCGGGCTGTCCATGCGCGGCATCGTGCCGGCCGGCAAGTCGGCCGGTCGCGCCGGGCATCACCATCTGCTGGTGAACCAGCCTCTGCCGCTGGACTTCAAGCAGCCGCTGCCCTTCACCGAAAAGTACATCCACTTCGGCAAGGGGCAGATGGAGGCGGTGCTGAACCTGCCACCTGGCAAGTACGAACTGCGCATGCTGCTGGCCGACCAGGGGCACATTCCCTTTTTCGTCTACAGCAAGCCCCTGACCCTGACCATCGGCAAGCAGAACAAGGATGTGACGCCGGCCAGCGTGCAGGGGCCGGCGCGCATCGAGATCATGAGCCCGGCCGATAGCGCGACGGTGCGCCCACCCTTCCGGGTCCAGTTTCATGCCAGCGGCTACAACATCTCCCATGTCGGGGCCAAGGCGCCTGACACCGGCCATTTCCGCCTGCTGATGGAGCGCCCCGGCCGCAAACCTGAGGTGATGAACTTCACCGCAGGGCAGACGGAAGTCTGGCTCAACCCACCCGCCGATGACTACACCCTGCGCCTGGAGCTGGCCAGCACCACGGAGCCTGCCAGCGTGATGGCACGCGCTGAAGCGGTGAACGTGAAGGTTGTGACCCGCTGAACGGTGCCAGCCTGACGCCGCGGCTCAGGCGGACGTGTCGTCAGGCCGGTAGAACTCGTAACGGCCGCGGCCACCGCGCTTGACCGCGTACATGGCCTTGTCCGCATGGCCCATCAGGGTCTGGGGATCCTGGCCATGCTCGGGGAAAAGCGCCAGGCCCATGCTGGCGGCCACGCTGACGACCGGGGACTCCGGTCCATCCCCCAGACGGTAAGGTTGTGCCACGCTGGCCAGGATCTTCTGCACCAGCGGGGCCAAGTCTTCACTGTGCTCCACGTCGGCGAACAGCAGGACGAACTCGTCGCCCGCCAGGCGGCATACCGTGTCCGAGGCGCGCAGCGCGGCCAGCAGGCGGCGCGCCACGCGCTTGAGCAGCAGGTCGCCCGCGTCGTGGCCGTAGGTGTCGTTGACTGCCTTGAAGCGGTCCAGGTCCAGAAAGCCGACGGCAAAGCGCGTCCCATGCCGCGCGTGCTGCACGCAGCTGCGCTCCAGCCGGTCCTGCAACAGCACGCGGTTGGGCAGTCCGGTCAGCGGGTCGTGGGCCGCGTAGTAGCTCAGGGCCTGCAGGCGCTTCTTCTCGGTCACGTCCTGCAGCACGGCCAGGCTGTGCAGAGGCTGGCCGTCCTTGTCGTAGAGCCAGATGGCCGAGAGCAGCACGTCCAGCACGCGGCCGTCGCGCGTGCGCATCTGGTATTCGATGTTGTCGCAGCGTCCGTTGCGCTTGGCCTGGGGGATCACGACATCGCGCGCATAACGCGCCGTTTCCGGCGTCATGAACTCAGTGGTGTGGTGGCCCAGCACCTCGTGCTCCTCGTACCCCAGGGTCTGGAGCCAGAGCCCGCTGACGTTGAGGATGCGACCTTGCGGGTCGATCGAATGCATCAGGGCCGGTGTGCGCGTGTAGAGCGAGCGAAAGCGCTGCTCGCTGGCGAGCAGATGCCGCATGGCCTGGGTCTGGCCTTCCATCGAGCTCGACAGCAGCAGACCGGGCAGCAGGCTGGCGATGACCGAAAGCTGGTAGAGACCGGGTTCCCACCAGGCCACGGCAGGTGGCGGGACCAGCGCACCCGTCGTGTGCAGCAGCGCCAGGAGTATGGCATTGACCAGGGTGGCCAGGGTGGTGACGGTGAAGCTGGTCTGCGTGGCCAACAGCACCAGGCCAATGCTCATCACCACGAAGGGCCGTGGCAGGGTGGTCATCGCCACCAGGGTGATGGCTGCGCTGAGCGACAGATAAGCCAGCGTGCGGGGCTGGCGCAGTGAGCGGCGCAAGGCGGCTGTGCCGTGCAGCCAGACCGCCAGGGCCAGCGGCAGCACGGCCACGGTGCCGATCAGGCTGCCGGCAAACCACTGGGTCCAGGCCTCGGCAAAGGGGCGTGCCGGCGCAGCGACCAGGGCCGCCCCGGCAAAGGCGCTGCAGAAGGTGGGCAGCAGCGCCCCCAAGATGAGAATGCGGCCGAAATGCCCGGGCTGGCGCAGGGCGTCGGCGTCCATGCCCAGTTGGCGCAGCAGCAAGGCTGCCAGCAGCATCTCGGCGGCGTTGCCCGGCACGAAGGCCGCAGCCTCCAGGCAGGTCTGCAGCGTCCAGCGCCAGGCACCGGGCGCGGCGCCCAGGTTGACCAGCAGGTTGACCAGGCCCAGGGCCAGCAGCATGGGCAGCCAGCGCCGGGACGGCAGCGCGAGCAGGGCCACGGTGCCGATGGGGTTGGCAAACCAGGGCGCAGCGATCTGCCCTGGGTGGGTCGAGAGCCGGATGGACAGCAGGGCCGCCAGTCCGTACAAGACGACGGCCAGCAGGGCCTGGCGTGGCGTGAGCACGGGTGCGGATGCGGCCGGGTTCATGGCATGGGCTAGCGACGCCGGCGCCTGTGCGCGTTCAGCATGGCGGCAAGGGAGCAGGGCCGTCCGTTCAGGCCTGGACAGAAGTTGAAGACGGCTGACATCAACGCGACGACCTCCCCGGCCGTGAGGGAGGAAGTTGGGCTCCTCCTGTTCCCGCGTCTCAGTATACGTAGATTGATGGCGGCGCCCCGCCCGGCGTCCGGCGCCGCTTCAGGCCGCCCGATGCTGCAGCAGGGCCTGCGCGACTTCGGCAAAACCGCCGCCCCGCTCCAGGCGCGTGATGTAACGCGGCTTGTGGCTGAGCTGGGCTTCGAAACGCCGGATGTTGGCCACGCCCACGCTGTGCGGGAAGTGCTGGAACATCAGCTGGTCGTTGGTGGAGTCGCCCACGTAGACCCAGTGCCCGATTTCCGCATCGAGGTCGCGGCCCAGCAGCTCGCGCACGATCCAGCGCGCGCCGGCCAGCTTGTCGTGCGCGCCGATCCAGCCGTTGATGTGGATGCTGCTGACGGTGGCCTGCAAGCCCTCGCTGCGCATGAGCCGCGCCACCTGTTCAATCTTGTCCGGCGGCAGCTGCGTGAACTCGCTGTGGTCGATGGCGATGTCGGTCTCGCGTCCAGGTGAGTCCTGCGCCAGCGTGCTTCCCGGTACCTCGCGCAGCACGCGTTGCGCCACCTGCTGCAGTCGCGCGTAATTGGCCATGCGCGTGGCGCTGTCCTGCTGGTAGATCTTGCGTGTGCCGCCGTCCACCAGGGCCACGGCGCCGTTCTCGGCCACGATGGCGTCCACCGGCCAGCTTTGGGCAAAAGGCACGCTCCAGCCCACGGGGCGGCCCGTGACAGGCACCACGTGCAGGCCGGCGGCGCGCAGGTCCGCCAGCGCCTGCAGCGCATCGGCCGTGATGGCGCCTTCGGTTGTTAGCGTGTCGTCGATGTCGGTGAGTACGCCGTGGATGGTGCGGCGTTGCCCGGCGGGCCAGTCGGATAAGGGGTGCATGCGGCGTTCAAGCAAAATCGCAGCAACTTTAACTGAGACGTCTGTAGCCATATGAAAGAGAACGAGTTGCCCGTGCAGGGCACCCAGCACTGGGTGGTGCAGGAGGGGCTGCGGCTTTTCATCTGGGAGAAATACCAGGGCAGTCCCCAGGGCAAGCCCGTGCTGGTGCTGGCGCATGGCTCGGCCACGGCGGGCCGCGAGAGCTTCGACCTCAAGGTGCCGGGCCATCCCGGCTACAGCCTGATGGATTTCCTGGCCAAGCAGGGTTTCGACGTCTTCGCGCCCGATATGCGTGGCTTCGGCAGCTCCACCAAACCCGAAGGCCACATCACGACGGAGCAGGCGGCTGGCGACCTGAGTGCCGTGGTGGACTTCATCTGCAAATTGCGTGGCGTGGTGCAGGTGCAGCTGCTGGCCTGGTCCTGGGGCACGCAGTACAGCGGCCAGTTCGTGATGGCGCAGCCGCAGAAGGTGAAGCGTTATGCCGCTTATGCGCAGATGCATGCGCAGAGCCCGGATCTGCTGGCGCGCCGCGAGCGCCTGGCCACCTTCCAGCGCGCGCCCTACATCCGCATTTCCGAGCCGGGCTGGAAACTGCGTTTCAACTCCATGACACCCGAAGCCGTCAACGACCCGGTGGTGATGGATGCCTTTGCCAAGGCCGCGGCCTTGGTCGAGACCAAGTCACCGACGGGTCCGCAGGTGGACTTGCTCACGCGCCAACCGTTGATCGATGCGACAAAGATCGTGGTGCCGGTGATGCTGATCCACGGTCAGTACGACGATGTGGCAGACCTGGAGGGCCTGCTGCCCTTCTTCACGGCGCTGCCCAATCCGGACAAGCAATACACCGTGGTGCCCGAGGGTGGGCACATGCTGCACCTGCAGAAGGGGCACGCGCGCTTTCAGCGCGCGGTGGCGGACTGGTTCTCTGCGCCCTGATCAGCCTGCGCTCTGCAGCGCCAGGCCCGCATGCTCCCGCAGCGGATGGAAGTGGATCTTCGGAAAGCGTTCCTGCGCCAGCCGCACGTCATAGGGTGAAGTGCACAGATAGGCCAGGGTGTCGGCCGCATCGCGCGCCATGCGCGTGGGGTAGGCATCCACAAAAGCCTTGAGTTCGGCCGGCGTGTCGGCCGTGATCCAGCGCGCGCCGGTGTACTGGCAGCCTTCCAGGCGTACGTCGGCGTCGTACTCGCCTTTCAGGCGGTGCTGCACCACTTCGAACTGCAGCTGGCCGACAGCGCCCAGCAGCATGTTGCCGCCCATCTCGGGGCGGAAGACCTGGATGGCGCCTTCCTCGCCGAGCTGGGCCAGGCCCTGCTGCAGCTGCTTGGTACGCAGCGGGTTCTTGAGCACGACGGTCATGAAAAGCTCGGGGGCGAAGAAGGGCAGGCCGGTGTACTGCAGCGCGATGGATCCGTCGGTGATGGTGTCGCCCAGTTGCACGCCGCCGTGGGTGGTGAAACCCACGATGTCGCCGGCATAGGCCTCTTCCACCGCCTCACGGCGCTGGCTCATGAAGGTCACCACGCTCGTGGGGCGCAGCTCCTTGGCGGAACGCTGCACCTTGAGCTTCATGCCCGGCGCGTACTTGCCCGAGCAGACACGCACGAAGGCGATGCGGTCGCGGTGGTTGGCGTCCATATTGGCCTGCACCTTGAACACCACGCCGGAGAAGGCCTCATCGTCGGGCTGCATTTCCTTGACCACGGGCTGTTTGTTGATCACCAGCGAGCTGGTGCGCGGGCCGGGCGAGGGCGCCA
Source organism: Burkholderiales bacterium (assembly GCA_016185015.1). Taxonomy (GTDB): domain Bacteria; phylum Pseudomonadota; class Gammaproteobacteria; order Burkholderiales; family Burkholderiaceae_C; genus Hylemonella. The sequence continues at coordinate 2,707 of JACPOI010000033.1, read as the reverse complement.
GGTCCACCAGCGCGTCCAGCACTTCCATCACACCGAAATTGTTTACGCCGGAGCCGAAGAACACGGGGGTCTGCTTGCCGGCCAGGAAGGCCTCGCGGTCAAAGGCGGGGGAGGCGCCGGTGGCCAGTTCCATGCTTTCCTCGGCAGCTTCGAACTCGGAGCCGAAGCGTTTGAGCAGGTTGTCGCGGTCGCCCAGCGGCACGGTGTCGAAATCCTGCGGGCGGCGCTCGCTGCCGGATTCGAAGACCGTCATGGCCTGGGTGCGCAGGTTGATGATGCCGCCGAAGCTCTTGCCCTGGCCCACCGGCCAGGTCATGGGCACGCAGGGCATGCCCAGTTCGCGCTCCACCTCGTCCAGGATGTCCAGCGGGTCGCGCACCTCGCGGTCCATCTTGTTGACGAAGGTGATGATGGGGGTGTCGCGCTGGCGGCAGACCTCGATCAGGCGGCGGGTCTGCGCTTCCACACCATTGGCCGCGTCGATCACCATCAGCGCCGAGTCCACGGCGGTCAGTACGCGGTAGGTGTCTTCGGAGAAGTCCTTGTGGCCGGGGGTGTCCAGCAGGTTGATGACGTGCTCGCGGTACTGCATCTGCATCACCGAGCTGGCCACCGAGATGCCGCGTTGTTTCTCGATCTCCATCCAGTCGGACGTGGCGTGGCGCGAAGCCTTGCGCGCCTTGACCGAGCCGGCGATCTGGATCGCGCCCGAGAACAGCAGCAGCTTCTCGGTCAGCGTGGTCTTGCCCGCGTCGGGGTGCGAGATGATGGCAAAGGTGCGGCGGCGCCGGGTTTCAGGGGCGTAGGACACGGAGGTTCCAGACAGTGGTGGTGCCGGGCATGGGGCGCTCGGCGACAGACAGGATGGCGGAGCGATCGTGCCGGCAAGCCGGCAGGTCGGGGCCTGCAATGGCCGCAATTTTACCCGGGCAGCCCACGGCGGGACGCTTGCCGGCGCTATAGTGCATTCGATGACGCCGGCACCGGTTTGCCAGGCGCACTGGGGCTGAACACTGGAGAAGGACTCGCTGTCATGATGAATCCCGGGAAAAAGATGTGGATCGCCGCGCTGGCCGTGGCCGGCGCGCTCGGCAGCGTGCCCGCCACCGCCGGCCCTTATTCGGACGACCTGTCCAAGTGCCTGGTGCGCTCCACCGGAGACGCTGAAAAGCGGACCCTGGTGAAATGGATCTTTGCGGCCGTGGCGCTGCACCCCGAGGTGGCCGACATTTCGTCCGTCACGCCGGCGCAGCGCGCCGAGATGACCCGCAACACGGCCAAGATCTTCGAGAAACTGCTGGCCGATTCCTGCCGCACCGAAGTTCAGCAGGCTGTCCAGTACGAAGGCCCGCAGACCATCGGTTCGAGTTTCCAGGTGTTGGGCCAGGTGGCCGCGCGCGAGTTGTTCTCCAACCCGAACGTGGCCGCCAATATGGCCGACCTGGGCAAGTACATCGATCAGAAGCGCATCGCCGAAGCCATGGGCAAGGCACGCTGAAGCCAGGGCCAGACGAGCATGGGTCTGCAAGAGCTGTTGGGGATCGAGCTGCCCCTGGTCCAGGCGCCCATGGCCGGCGTGCAGGGCAGCGCGCTGGCCATTGCCGTGTCCAATGCCGGGGGGCTGGGTTCCTTGCCCTGTGCCATGCTGGGGCCGGACGCGATGCGGGCCGAACTGGACAGGATTCGCGCGCAGACGAAGCGGCCCTACAACGTCAATTTCTTCTGCCACCGCCCGCCGGCACCCGATGCGCCGCGCGAGGCCCTGTGGCGGCAAAACCTGGCCCACTACTACCGCGAGTTCGATGTCGACCCGGCGTCGATCCCCGCGGGCCCCGGCCGCCTGCCCTTTGATACCGTTGCCGCCGAACTGCTGGCCGAATTCAAGCCGCCGGTGGTGAGTTTCCATTTCGGCCTGCCCGATGAAGCCCTGCTGGCACGCGTGCGCAGCTGGGGCGCCAGGATCCTGTCCTCGGCGACCACGGTGGACGAGGCGCACTGGCTGGAAGCCCGCGGCGTGGACGTGATCATTGCGCAGGGGCTGGAGGCCGGTGGGCACCGCGGCATGTTCCTGAGCGAGGACCTGAGCACCCAGCTGGGCACATTCGCGCTGCTACCGCAGATCGTGCGTGCGGTGCGGGTGCCGGTGGTGGCCGCCGGTGGCATCTGCGATGCAGCGGGTGTGCGGGCGGCCCTGGCCTTGGGCGCCGCCGGCGTACAGGTGGGCACGGCCTACCTGCTGTGCCCCGAGGCCACCACCAGCGCCGTGCACCGGGCCGCCCTGCAGAGCCCGGCGGCCACCCATACGGCCCTGACCAATCTGTACACCGGACGTCCGGCGCGCGGCATCCTGACCCGGCTGATGCGCGAACAGGGTCCGATGAACGCCATGGCGCCGGCTTTCCCGCTGGCCACGGCGGCGGTGGCCCCCCTGCGTGCCAAGGCGGAAGCCGCCGGCAGCGGGGACTTTTCTCCCCTCTGGGCTGGGCAAAACACCAGTGCTTGCCGTCCCGTGCCGGCGGCCCAGCTCACGCGCGAGCTGGCCGGGTCCTGACCGGCGGCCCAGCGCAAAAGTTGTCAACCCAAATTAGAAATGTCCCCTGATGTCCAAATTAGAGATGTCCCCTGTGCAAGATCACGATGGACATGAGGATGCAGCTGCGGGCACAGGCTGCGAAGGGCGTAGCCCGTAGCGGCCTGTGCCCGCGCG
>JACPOI010000009.1 GCA_016185015.1 Burkholderiales bacterium | reverse complement strand
GGTATCTCATGTTCGAGTTGTTGGCGAGTCCGGGGGAAGAGGAAGAGCCTCCCGAAAGGCGGAATGGCCATTTTGCCGACCCGTCAGCCGGCCGCAAAAGATTTATCGGCACAATTCCACAATACCGCGTACAATCGCCACGTTGCTGCAACTTGCTTACCTTTGCAGCAGCTGTTGTCTGACTTGGTTCGCGGCACCTACAAGCCGCCCGCCTCACCATCTGGCCGTACTCACCGGCCCCCGGTCGTCAAACTCCCCTTCTCTGCGGCGAGCCCTATCCCCGGTCTGTATTTCCTTTCCTGGACCGAACACCCCAAGCGGCTTGTGCCGCAACGTCCAGCCCCAGGGCTGACGGTTTTTCCTGTTTCCTGCGACGCGTACTGAAACGCGCGCCTTTAGTTTTGATGATTACCACCCTAGAAAATGCATTCTCGGTGGGCAAGTACCTTGTCTCACCCCTCACCCGAACAACCGATTCGGGCCAGTACACGGCTTCCGTGTCCATCCGTAGCGGCAGCGGCCGCGGCACGTCTGACCGTGTCTACCGCTTCGTGCCCGAATTCGCCACCCGCGAAGGCGCCCTGCAGTACGCCGTGGCCGAAGGCCACAGCTGGCTCCAGCAGCGCCAGTGCGCGGCCTGAGCGCCTTACACTGTCATACCCCACGAGGAATATCCCATGGCCAAGGAAGAATTGATCGAGATGGAAGGCAAGGTCGAGGAAGTGCTCCCCGATTCCCGCTTTCGCGTGACACTGGACAACGGGCACAGCCTGATCGCCTATACCGGCGGCAAGATGCGCAAGCATCACATCCGCATCCTGGCGGGCGACAAGGTGTCGCTCGAGCTCTCGCCCTATGACCTGGGCAAGGGCCGCATCACCTTCCGCCACCTCCCTCCCCGCACCGGCGGCGCTCCCGCGCCCGCACGGCGCACGTTTCGTTGACAGGCCATCCGGACTGTCATTCCCCTGCGTCACAAGTTGCATTGCGACCCACGGCGCGTTTTTAGAAAGGCTCAATCATGAGCAGCAAACTTTATGTCGGTAACCTCTCCTACTCGGTGCGGGACGACGATCTGCAACAGAAATTCGGCGAATTCGGCTCTGTCCAGTCCGCCAAGGTCATGATGGACCGCGACAGCGGCCGCTCCAAGGGCTTCGGCTTCGTGGAAATGTCCAGCCCGGCGGAAGCCGAAGCTGCGATCCGCGGCATGAACGGCCAGAACGTTGACGGCCGCGACATGGTCGTGAACGTTGCCCGTCCGATGGAACCCCGCACCGGTGGCGGCGGCTTCGGCGGCGGCGGCGGTGGCCGTCGTGAAGGCGGTGGCGGCGGTTACGGTGGTGGCGCCGGCGGTGGCCGTCCCCGTTACTGAAGTCTCGGCTTCCTCTGAAAAACCGGCCCTTGGGCCGGTTTTTTTATGCCCGCGCCCGATGCGGGCCAGGCAGGTAAGATCACGCTCCTCAATAGCGGAGTATTGGCAATGATCAGGTTCAGCGACGAACACGTGTGGGTGCGGGTGGAAGGCGATACGGGCGTGGTGGGCATCACCGTGCACGCGCAGGACACGCTGGGCGACATCGTCTTCGTGGAACTGCCGGCCATCGGCAAGACCCTGGCCGCCAAGGACGTGGCCGGCGTGGTGGAGTCCGTCAAGGCCGCAGCCGACGTCTACAGCCCGGTCAGCGGCACGGTGACCGAAGTCAACGAGGTGCTGCGCGCCGACCCGGCCCTGGCCAACAGCGAACCGCTGGGCGACGGCTGGTTCTTCAAGCTCAAGCTGTCCCAGCCCGCCGAACTCGACGCGCTGATGGACGAAACGGCCTACGCCAAGTTCAGCGCCTGAGCCGGGCCCCGCCCCGGCGACAGTGCTGTTCTGCCACAGCACTGTCTTCATACTGTCACGGTCACGCCTTAAAAACACGGGGGTGCCGGTCCAACGACCGGTGAACGCAACCCTCAACAAGGCAGGACCATGGCCAAGGACTTCTCCACCATGGAGGACAGCAACCGCTCCTCCAACCCCAGCATCCACGACATTTCCGACCCGACCCGGCGCACGCTGCTGCGCGGTGGCCTGGGCGCCACGCTCAGCGGCCTGCTCGCGCCGCTGGGTGGCGCGGCCGCCCTGACGGCCTGCGCCAGCACTGGCAGCACCAGCCCCCTGCTGGGTTTCAAGAGCGTGCCAATCTCGACCGCCGACACCGTCGTCGTGCCCGAGGGTTACACGGCACAGGTGATCGCCGCCTGGGGTGACCCGGTGGGTCTGTCCGGCGAGAACCACGCCTTCAAGGAAGACGGCAGCAACACGGCCGCCCAGCAGGAGACGCAGCTGGGCATGCACCATGACGGCATCCACTACTACGCGCTCGACGGCGCGCAAAGCGGCATGCTGGTGATGAACCACGAGTACACCGACGAAGGCCTGCTCTTCCCCGACGGCATGAAGACCTGGACGCCGGAGAAGGTGCGCAAGGCCCAGGCCGCGCACGGCGTGAGCATCATCGAGGTGGAGCAGCGCAACGGCCAGTGGGCCCTGGTGAACCCCTCGCCCTGGGCCCGCCGTATCACGGCCAGCACGCCCATGACGGTGGGCGGCCCGGCCGCCGGCCATACCTTGATGCAGACCGCCGCCGACCCGAGTGGGCGTCGTGTGCTGGGCACGATCAACAACTGCGGCAGCGGCATCACGCCCTGGGGTACCTACCTCACCTGCGAGGAAAACTTCATCAACTACTTCAACGGCGGCGACACGCTCACCCCGCACGAGGCACGCTGGGGCCTGAAAAAGGGCGGCGCCGGCGGCTACCGCTGGCACGAGCACGACGCGCGCTTCGACGCCACAAAGAACCCCAACGAACCCAACCGCTTCGGCTGGGTGGTGGAGATCGATCCGTCCAACCCCAGCTCCACGCCCGTCAAGCGCACGGCCCTGGGCCGTGCCGCGCACGAGGGCGCCACGGTGGCGGTCACCCAGGACGGCCGCGCCGTGGTCTACATGGGCGAGGACGCGCGTTTCGAGTACATCTACAAGTTCGTGAGCCGCGACCGCATCCAGCCGGGTGGCGCACGCGCCAACGCCACGCTGCTGGACCACGGCACGCTCTACGTGGCGAAGTTCAACGCCGACGGCAGCGGCCAGTGGCTGCCGCTCACGCACGGCCAGGGCCCGCTGACGGCCGCCAACGGCTTTGCCGACCAAGGCGAGGTGCTGATCAAGAGCCGCCAGGCCAGCGACCTGCTGGGCGCGACCAAGATGGACCGCCCCGAGTGGATCGACGTGGACAAGAACGGCTGGGTGTATTGCACGCTGACCAACAACAGCAACCGCGCCGTGGGCAAGAACCCCGGCCTGGACGCGGCCAACCCGCGCGCCAACAACAGCATGGGCAACATCATCCGCTGGAAGGATGACGGCGACTTCCATGGCACCACGCTGAAGTGGAACCACTTCGTGCTGGCCGGCGACCCGGCCAACGAGCGCGCCGAAACGCGCGGCAATGTGAAGGGCGACATGTTCGCCTGCCCGGACGGCCTGTGGACCGATGCGCGTGGCGTGCTGTGGATCCAGACCGACATGTCGACCTCGGCTATGGGCAAGGGTGACCTGGCGCGCCTGGGCAACAACATGATGCTGGCGGCCGACCCGGCCACGGGCGAGATCCGCCGTTTCCTGACCGGCCCCAGCGGCTGCGAGATCACCGGCGCCACGGGCACGCCCGATGGCCGCACCATGTTCATCAACATCCAGCACCCGGGTGAAAGCCCCTCGGAGCGCAGCGATCCGGCCGAGCCGGGCAAGCTCTCGAACTGGCCTTCGGGCAAGGCCGGCGCCCGCCCGCGCTCGGCGACAGTTGTCATCCGCAAGCGCGACGGCGGCCTGATCGGAACCTGAGCTGTTAGGGCCCGGGCTACTTCTTCCAGTAGCCCGGTGCAGGCAGCTCGTTGAACACCTTGCGCAGCTGCTCGCCCCAGCGTTCGCGCAGCGAGGCGAAGTAGGGGTCCCTGCCGTCGATCAGGGTGCGGCGCTGCACCTTGAGCGCGTCCTTCTCGTAACACAGCAGGTCCAGCGGCAGGCCGACCGACAGGTTGGACTTCATGGTCGAATCCATGGAGATCAGGCAGCACTTGGCGACTTCGTCCAGACTGAGCTGGCTGCCGATGACGCGGTCCAGGATGGGCTTGCCGTATTTCGACTCGCCAATCTGGAAATACGGTGTCTCGGGCGTGGCCTCGATGAAGTTGCCAGCGGAATAGATGTTGAAGAGGCGCGGTTCCTCGTCCCCGATCTGGCCGCCGAAGATCAGGCTGACGTTGAACTCAATGCCGAAGGCCTTGAGCGATTCGGCGTCGCGCGCATGCACCTTGCGCACCGCCTCCCCCACCATCTTGGCGGCGGAGAACATGTTGGGGGCGCTGGCCAGGCTCTTCTGCCCGGGGTCTTCGCCATGGGCCTGCATCTGCACCTTGAGGCCGCTGGCCACGGCCTGGCTGATGGCCAGGTTGCCAGCCGTGAGCAGCACCATGACACGCTCGCCCGGCACCTCGTAGACGTGCATCTTGCGAAAGGTGTTGATCTGGTCCACCCCGGCGTTGGTGCGCGAGTCGGAAAGGAATACCAGCCCCGCATCGTTGCGGACGGCGACGCAATAGGTCATGGCGCTGTCATCTCCTGCTTTGTCTTCTTGCAGCCCGCACAAGGGGTCCGCCTCCGCCCCCAGCCCCTTCCGGGGCTCGGCTGCGGCGGGTCCGGCCTGGACCTCAGCGGGATTCTGCATGAGCGATCTTACTGGTCGGTACCCTGCACCGCCACGTTCACGCTCAGCGCTTCCCCGCCGCCGCCCACATGGATGCCGCGCATGGGGCTGGCGTCGGCAAAGTCGCGGCCCACGGCCAGGCGGCAGAGTTCGGGGCCGGCCAGGCGCTGGTGCGTGACGTCGAAACCCACCCAGGCGCCGGCACCGCCGCGCGCACGCGGCAGCCAGGCTTCGGCCCAGGCGTGCGAGGCGGCATGGCTGGCATCGGTCAGCAGGTAACCGCTCACATAACGCGCCGGGATGCCGCGCGCGCGGCAGCAGGCCAGAAAGACGTGGGCCATGTCCTGGCAAACGCCCTGCCCCTGGCGCAGCACTTCGGCCGCGGTGTGGAACACATCGGTCACGCCCTGCACATAGGCCACACGCGCAAAGACGGCGTCAACCAGCGCCTGCAAGGGCGCGGGGTTGTCCAGGGACTCGGCACGCACCTCGCCCAGGGCGGCAGCAGCCAGGGCCTCGATGGCGGCGTCCGCGCCGGTCAGCGGCGTGGGCTGGGCGAAGGCCAGCGGCGGCACGGCCGAATCGTGCGACAGCAGCACGCCGCGCTCGTCCGAGGTCTCCACCTGGCCCTGGGCCACGACGCGGACTTCGTCGTGCTTGTCGGTCAGCGAGGTGACGAAGACCGCGTTGCCATAGGCGTCGGTCTGGGCCCAGCGCCGGCCCGGCGCGTCGATGCGCCAGTGCAGCACGCGCTGGCCGCCGTCGGCGCGAGGCCACAGGCGCATGTACTGCAGGCTGTAGCTGGCCGGCACGGCGTAGCGGTAGAGGGTTTCGTGGCGGATGTTGAGCAGCATGGTGAACTCCGGTATCAGCCTATGGGCAGCAGGAAGTCCTGCGCGATGCGGTTGCCCAGGTCGGCGGTGCCGTCCAGGAAATCGGTCAGCACCGCGTGCAGGCCGCGCGCGGCGATGTCCTCGATGCGGCCATAGCGCAGGCGCGAATACATGGCGCCGGCCTGGCGCACGGTTTCCTGCGAGCGCGCATTGGCCACCAGACCCAGGATCTGGTGCACCTCCTTCATGCAGGCATGCAGCGAGCGCGGCATGTCCTCGCGCAGGATCAGCAGCTCGGCCACGCGCTGCGGCGTGATCATGTCGCGGTAGACCTTGCGGTAGATCTCGAAGGCCGAGACCGAGCGCAGCAAGGCGCTCCACTCGTAGTACTCGCCGTCGGCGGCGGTCTTCGGTGCCAGCTCGTCGAACTTCACGTCCAGCAGGCGTGCGGTGTTGTCGGCACGTTCCAGGAAGGTGCCCAGGCGGATGAAGTGGAAGGCCTCGTCCTGCAGCATGGTGCCCACGGTGACACCGCGCGAGAGGTGGGACCGGAACTTGACCCACTCGAAATACTTGGTGAGCTCGCTGCCCTGGATGCTGCCCTGCGGCAGGGACTGCACCGAGTCGCGCGCCTCCAGCCAGGTGGTGTTGACGGTCTCCCAGACCTCGGAGGTGACAGTGCCGCGCACGGCGTGGCAGTTCTCGCGCGCGGCGCGCAGGCAGGCCAGGATGGACGAGGGGTTGTCCAGGTCCACGCTCATGAAACGCAGCACGTTGCCGGCGGTGATGGCACCGTACTTGGCGCGGTAGGCCTCCTCCAGGCCGTTGATGCCCAGGGCCGCGCCCCAGTAGCCGCCCTGCACATTGGGCGTCTGCAAGGACATGCGGTAGCTCACCTCGAGCATGCGGGCGATGTTTTCGGCCCGCTCGGTGTAGCGGGACATCCAGTAGAGATGGTCGGCGGTGCGTGACAACATATGCTTCAGTCCTCCAGCACCCAGGTGTCCTTGGTGCCACCGCCCTGCGACGAGTTCACCACCAGGGAGCCGGCCTTGAGCGCCACGCGCGTCAGGCCGCCGGGCGCCATGCGCACCTCGCGACCCGAGAGCACGAAGGGCCGCAGGTCGATGTGGCGCGGGGCGATGCCCGACTCCACGAAGGTCGGGCAGGCCGAGAGCGCGAGTGTGGGCTGGGCGATGTATTTGTCCGGCGCGGCCTTCACGCGTTCGCGGAAGTCCGCCACCTCGGCTTTCGTCGAAGCCGGACCGACCAGCATGCCGTAGCCGCCGGCGCCGTGCGTCTCCTTCACCACCAGCTGCTCCATATTGGCCAGCACGTAGCTCAGTTCGTCGGGCTTGCGGCACTGGTAGGTGGGCACGTTGGCGATGATGGGCTCCTCCGAGAGGTAGAAGCGCACCATGTCGGGCACATAGGGGTAGATGGACTTGTCGTCGGCCACGCCGGTGCCGATGGCATTGGCCAGCGTGACGCGGCCAGCGCGGTAGACCGAGAGCAGGCCCGCCACGCCCAAGGCCGAGTCGGCGCGGAAGGCCAACGGGTCGAGGAAGTCGTCGTCGATGCGGCGGTAGATCACGTCCACCCGGCGCGGGCCCTGGGTGGTGCGCATGAAGAGCGTCTCGTCATGCACGAACAGGTCCTTGCCCTCGACCAGCTCCACACCCATCTGCTGGGCCAGGAAGGCATGCTCGAAATACGCGCTGTTGAAGGCGCCGGGCGTGAGCACCACCACGGTGGGATCGTCCACGCCGGCCGGCGCGGCCTGGCGCAGGGTGTCGAGCAGCAGGTCCGGATAGTGGTCCACCGGCCGCACCTTGAAGCGGCCGAAGAGCTCGGGGAAGAGGCGCATCATCATGCGCCGGTTCTCCAGCATGTAGGACACGCCCGAGGGCACGCGCAGGTTGTCCTCCAGCACGTAGTAGGCAGCCTCCCCACCCGGCAGCGAGGCGCGCACGATGTCGATGCCGGCGATGTGGGCGTAGATGTCGTTGCGCACCGTCACGCCCTGCATCTCGGGGCGGTACTGCGCGTTGCAGAAGACCTGCTCGGCCGGGATCAGGCCGGCCTTGACGATGCGCTGCTCGTGGTAGATGTCGTGGACGAAGGCGTTGAGCGCGTTGACACGCTGGCGCAGGCCGCGCTCCAGCAGCTCCCACTCGGCTGCCGGGATGATGCGCGGCACGATGTCGAAGGGAATCAGCCGCTCCTTGCCCGCGTTCTCGCCATACACGGCGAACGTGATGCCGGAGCGGTGGAAGGCGGAATCGGCCTCTGCACGCTTTTGGGCGATGTGGGCCGCCGGCATCAGGGACAACCAGTCCTGGTATGGGGCGTAATGCGCACGCGTGCCCCCGTTTGGGGCATGCATTTCATCAAACACGTTCTTCATGGTGCACAAGCCTTCTCTGACACCTGGATCAGAGCAAGGGTCGTGCCCGGCCGCCGTTTCAGGGAGAAGATGCAGCGGGTGCCGGACTCCAGCGATGGGGCGTGAAGCTGAACACCGTGGGACTGGCCGGGTCCAACGTGCCTTGGACCCATCCCATGAAGGGCGAGCCGTAGATTTCGACGCGGGTGAAGTTGCCCAGCACCTTCTGGCCAGCCTCGTCGAACAGCGGCTGGTTGATCTGTTGTCTGTGCGTGTCCCCGTGGACCAGCACCACCTGCCCGGCGTAAGCCTCGGTCTCCTTGCGTAGCTGCGCAATGAAGTCGCGGTAGCCGGGCCTGGGCTGGCCAGCGCGGGCGGCTTCGAAGCCCGGATTGCCCTGCACCACGATCAGCACGCCGGCCAGCCGACGGACGCGCGCCAGGGCAAAGGCCTGCGCCAGCCAGACGCGGTTGGCCTCACTGCGCTCGATGAACTCGGCCACCGGGCCGCCACTGCCGCGCGTACCGTGGTAGTTGTTTTCGCTGCCCGGCAGGTTCAGGCCGACGAACAGCGCACCGCGCTGCTCCCAGCGCACGTTCTCACGATAGGCCGCATAGGCCGGATCGCGGCTCTGTCGCTCCAGCCGGAACGGCCGTGCGCCCAGCGTGTCGTCGCTTTGAAAAAACAGCTCGCGCAAGCGGGTCAGGCGCTCCAGCGGGTCATAGGGGCCGTTGTTGGCGCGGTGGCAGTCGGTCCATTCGTTGTCGCCCGGCACATAGACCAGTGGCAAGGGCGCAGCCTGGAACAGGCCCAGCATGTCAAGAAAGACTTCATCGCTGCAATGGCTGGAGCCGTTCTTGATGTCCCCGGCATGCACGGCAAAGGCCAGCTTGTCGCGGCCCATGGCCGCCAGCATGGCGGGCAGCTGCTCACGCTCCAGGCGGCTGTAAGGCGTGTCACCGAAGAGGGCGAAGGACAGGGGCTGCCCCGTTGCGGCACAGGCCCATCCCAGGGCCACCAGACAGCAGATTCGACGCAAGAACATGAGAGGCCACCCCGGGCGTAAAGGCACAGGGCCCATCCTAGCGCCGGAGCGTGACAGGGACGTGACTAGTGGGCGCCGCGCCAGCGGTGGTTGATGTACCGCGTGGCCATGGCCTGCAGGCGCCGCCCCCCGGCCATGGCGGCTTCGAGCAGCAACAGCATGACCAGCGCCACCACGCCACCAGCGATCAGCGCGTCCTGCGTCAGCGGCACGGTCGCGTTGTACTGGATCAGGGTCTGCTCGCGCAGGTCCGGATCGGCGCGGAAGGCCACATGCCAGAGGCGACCGGGCAGATGGGTCTGCAGCGCCTTGGCCTCCGCCTCAAAACGCAGCTTGCGCTCGTACATGCGCTCGATGGCGTCGCCTTCGGCCTTGAAGGCGGCCACATTGCTCTGGCGGTGCATGGCGATCAGCGCCTCGACGTTGCCGCCGGTGTGCTGGTTGGCAATGATCAGGAAAGGCTGAAAGTTGATGGTGACTTCGCGCAGCGTGGCGTCCACGCGCTTGGCGTACTGGTCGGCCAGATGGGGCAGTTGCATGCCGGCCAGCAGGCAGATGCAGGCAACAACGATCATCACATAACGCAGCAGGACCGACATGGTTTTCCTCCAGGGACTTAGCCGGAGATTAAACCAGAGCCACCCGGCCCCAGGGCGGCGGAAACAAACGCTTGCAGTTTGGCCGGCGCTCTTCAGCTCGCCTGGGCGACCTCGCTGGCGATGCGGCGCAGCGCGTCCTCGTACGCCGCCACGGGCTGGCCGCCCGAGATCAGGTACTGGCGGTTCACGATGACGGCAGGCACCGAGCTGATGCCGGCCTGCTGCCACTGCAGCTCGTTCTCGCGCACGGCCAGGGCGTATTCGTCACTGCCCAGGATCTCGCGGGCCCGCGCCTCGTCCAGGCCGGCGGTGAGGCAGGCGTGCACCAGCACTTCGGCATCGGACACGTTCTCGGCACGACCGTGGTAGGCGATGAGCAGCTCCTTCTTCAGGGCGTACTGCTTGTCGGCGCCCTGTTCGCCGGCCCAGTGCAGCAGGCGGTGCGCGTCGAAGGTGTTCCAGATGCGCCCGCGCCCCTCGGGCTTGAAGCTGAAACCGACCGCAGCGCCGCGCGCGCGGATGGTCTCGCGGATCTGCGCCTGCTGTTCAGGCGTGGAGCCGTACTTCTGCGTCAGGTGCTCGGTCATGTCCTGGCCCTCGGGGCCCATGGCAGGGTTCAGCTCGAAGGGCTGGAAACTGATGTGGGCGTCGACCTGGCCCAGCAGGTTCTCGAGCGCCTGTTCCAGGCCGCCCAGGCCCACGGCACACCAGGGGCAGGCCACGTCGGAGACGAAATCGATCTGGAGGGTGGTGGTCATGGCGCGTCCTAGCGTAGGAGGGGAATCGGAATGGGTATGGATTGTGACGCAGCCTGGAATACCAGGCCCGAGCCCCCGGTCATGCCCCTGAAACGGCTGGGTCTTGCCAGCGCCTGCGGGGACGGGCCATCCGGCTTCATTTCTGCCGGGACACCAGCCGTTTCCCCAAACTTTCCAGTTCACGCACCGCCAAGGCGATGACCCGTGCCGACCAGTCGTCCTGCTCCTGCTGCGGTCCGCGCAGGATGCCCAGCCGGCTCTTGAAGCGCGAGCCCTCCAGGCGGCGAAACGCCACCTGCCCCTGGGGCAAGGTGGCAAAGGACGCCGGCACGATGGCCACGCCCAGGCCGCAGCCCACCATGGCCAGCACGTTGACGAACTGGCCCGCCTCATGTCGGATGTCGGGCGTGAAACCGGCCTCCATGCACAGTGCCGCCGTCCGGTCGAAGTAGTCGGCGTCCTGGTAACGCGAGAAGCTCACAAACCGCTCGTGCGCCGCCTGCCGCAGCGCCAGGGGCTTGCGGCTGCGCGCCAGGGGGTTGCCCGCGGGCAGGGCCAGGCAGTAGGGATCGTCGATGACCGCCGCCATCTCCGCCAGCTGGCTGTCCTCGCCGGGGCGCGCGATGCCCAGATCGATTTCCTTGTTGTGCAGGGCTTGCACCTGCTGCGAGGTGATCATCTCGCGCACCTCGACATTCACCGTCAACGCTTCGCCGGCCAGGCGTGCGAGCAGGCCCGGCAAGACCGAGTGGATGGTGGACGGCACCAGGCCCAGGCGCAAGGTCGCGCGCTGTCCGGCCTGACGCTCCCGCGCCCGCACGGTGGCCTGCTGCGCCCGCGCCAGGATGGCGCGCGCATCCTCCAGGAACGATGCCCCTGCCTCGGTCAGCCGCACCCCGCGCGGCTGGCGCGTGAACAGGCTGACCCCCACCTCCTCTTCGAGCTGCCGGATCTGCGCCGACAGCGGCGGCTGCGCGATGAACAGCTTTTGTGCCGCGCGGCTCACGCTGCCCTGCTCGGCCACGGTGACGAAATAACGCAGATGCCTCAATTCCATAGTCCACCCTATTCATACAAAAAAAATATGCTTTTTATACCAAATCAGTCTTTGACGTATGACTTCAGGCCGTCGACACTGTCTGCACGCTTTCACTCCGACGTACACCATGCAATCCCTGCGCAAGACCCATCCCGGCCCCGGCCTGACACTCCAGGAGGTCGCCCCGCCGCCAGCGCCCGCGGCCGGTGAAGTCCTGCTGCGCGTGCGGTCGGCCGGCGTCTGCGGCACGGATCTGCACATCGACGAATGGACGCCCAGCTACCACTTCGTGGCACCGGCGCTGCCCGTGACCGTCGGCCATGAATTCAGCGGCGAGGTCATGGCCTGCGGCGCCGGCGTCCAGGGCCTGGCGCTGCGCCAGCTCGTGGCGGTACGCCCTTCGGTGGTCTGCGGCCAGTGCGAGGCCTGCCTGGCGCAGAACCCGGACGCCTGCGTCAAGCGCCGCGGCATCGGTGTCACGCGCGACGGCGGCTTTGCGCCCTGGGTGCTGGTGCCGGCGCGCAACTGCGTGGCCATCCCGCCCGGGGTGGACGCCGAGATTGCAGCGCTGACCGAACCCCTGACCGTCAGCCATGAAGCCGTGCGCACGGGCGGCGTGCAGGCCGGCGACCGCGTGCTGGTGCTGGGCCCCGGCAACATCGGCCAGGGCATTGCCCTGTTTGCACGCCATGCCGGCGCGCGCCAGGTGGTCGTGGCCGGCCATGGCGACACGGCACGCCTGGCCGTGCTGCGCGCTATGGGCTTCCACGACGTGCTTGATTTCGCCGAGTTAGGTGGCATGGAACCGGGGCTGGCGCCCTATCTGCGCGAGGGCAAGTTCGACGTGGTGATCGAAGCCACCGGGGCTGCCGCCGTCATCGCCCCGGCCCTGCAGGCGCTCAAGACCCACGGCGTCCTGGTCATCACCGGCATCCACGCCGCGCCCGTGCCCATCGACCTCACGGCACTGGTACGCCAGCACCAGCAGCTCCGCGGCTCCTACCGGGCCCCCGAGAAAAACTGGCCGCTGGTGGTGGACTACATGCGCACCCACCAGGAGACGCTGCGCCACATGATCACGCACCGGCTGGCGCTGGCACAGGCCGAACAGGGCTTTGCGCTGGCCCGCAGCAAAATAGCGACCAAGGTCATGATCCAACACCCCGCCACCGCCACCGAGCCGATCAGCGCATGACACAGCCCACCGCCACGGCCTTCCTCGCCCTGTGGAACAGCGTCAGCAGTGCCCGGCTGCAACCGGAGTACGAGGTCTGGCACACCTTCGAACACGTGCCCGAGCGCGTTGGCCTGCCCGGCTTTGTAGAGGCGCGCCGCTACCGCGCGCACGCCGATCACCCCGGCGAGGCCCCGCGTTACTACACCTGCTACTGGCTGGCGTCGCTGGCCGCGCTGGAAACCCCCCAGTACCGCGACGTCTTCACCCACCCCACGCCCTGGTCGACACGTATGCGCGGCGAGCTGCGCGATTTCCTGCGCCTGCCCTGCACGCTGCAAGGGACTCGCGGTCCTTCCTGCGCCGCGCAACTGGCCACGCTGCAGCTGCGCAGCCAGGCCCCGGACTTTCCGGCCGCCGTCGCCGGCTGGCTGCGGGAGCAGGTGCAAGAGGCCCGTCTCGTTCGTGCCAGCTGGGGCAGCGTCGGCGCCAGCGCAGAATTTCCGCTGGCGAACCAGGTCGGCGTCGCGGCCGCTGCTGGCCACGACCATGTCGTGATGCTGGAGGGACTGGACCTCACGAGCCTGCAACAGGCGGCCGCGGCCATGGCCCGCACCGCATCGCCCGACTGGCAGCTCGCATCGCCCCCCGCATTTTTCGAACTGCTCAGCCTGGTGCGCCAGGACGAGCTGGACCCGCCAGCAGGCCCGCGACCCGCGGCACGCATGGATTTGTACAAGGCATACCCAACAGGAGACAACGCATGACCCCCACAAAACGCCCTTTCCTCGCCAGCGCACTGCTGGGCCTCGCCCTGCTGCCCCTGTGGGCCCAGGCCCAGAACGCTGACACCTGGCCCAGCAAGGCGCTGCGTATCGTCGTCGGCTACCCCAGCGGCTCCTCGCCCGACGTGCAGGCCCGGCTGCTGGCCGAGCCCCTGTCGCGCGCCCTGGGCCAGCCGGTCATCGTGGACAACAAGCCGGGTGCCGGCGGCAATATCGGCGCGGACGTGACCGCCAAGGCCGGCGATGGCCACACCATCGGCGTCATCGGCAACGGCCCGCTGACCAGCGCGAAATTCCTCTACGCCAAGCTGCCCTACGACCCGCAGAAGGACCTGGCACCGATCGCCCTCATCGGCAGCGCCCCGCTGGTCTGGGTGGCGACCAAATCCGACAAGGCGGTGACGGCGGCTGAATTCATCCGGCAGGCGCGCGCCAGCGGCGACAAGCTGGCCTACGGCTCCATCGGCGCCGGCTCGGGCGGCCATCTGGGCATGGAACTCGTCAAGGAAAGCCTGGGGCTCAATCCGCTGCACGTGCCCTTCGCCGGCGGCCCGGCCATCCTCAACGCCATGCTGGGCAATCAGGTGCAGATGACGCTGCTGCCGGGTTCGACCGTCATGCCGCTGGTGCAGTCGGGCAAGCTGCAAGCCATTGCTGTGACCTCGGCCACGCGCAGCACGCTGCTGCCGGACCTGCCGTCCATGCAGGAACTCGACGCGAAAGGCGTCAACATTGAGGTCTGGAATGCCGTCATGGCACCGGCCCAGATGCCGGCCGCGCACCAGGCCCGGCTCAACAGCGAACTGGCCAAGATCCTGCAATCGCCAGAGATCAGCCAGAAGCTGTTCCAACAGGGCTGGAAGGTGGGCGACACCTCGGCTGGCGCGCTGGCCCAGCGCATCAAGAGTGACACCACGCTGTATGGCGACCTGATCGCCAAGAAGAACATCAAGCTCGACTGAGTTGGCACAAACCCAGCGCTCAGTTCCTCCTTGATCTCGGACCGCCGGCTCTTGCCTTCGAGCCGGTGCTGTATCAACGGCGATCCGAGGTCTTGGTCGCCGAGAAATTCAGTGCCACAGGCAAGATGCAGCGGCAGTCGGGGGCCGGCCATGAAGGCATGCGTTCGATGTGATCAGCCACACAGGCGGAATATGGGGTACGGGGGTGCACCGCCAACTGCGACAGACGACCGTCCGCCTGCATCGCCCCCACCAGCTTGAACTGGACGCCAAGGTCGGCATCTCCAACCGGACACTGTGCCTCAATCCGCGGAAATTCCTGCGCCAGGATGGGCATCATCTTGCGGCTCATATAGTCCGCGGTGGACCGCTGGATGTGCTCCGGGGACAGCTTGGCAACGGGATCAGCTGCTCGTGCGGGCGCACGCAGGACCCACACCACTCCCGTTGAGACCACGGCAGCCAACAGGGCTACCAGGAGACTGGCTCCCAGCGAAATCCCCAGGCTGAGCGTGAAGCCCAGAACATAAGCCAGCAGGAATACCCCCAGCAGCAGCACGAGGCCCAGACCACTGAAATGGCGTATTCCAGTGAAGCTGGAGAACTTGAACACCAAGACGCCGGCCAGCAACACCAACAGAAACGACAAGCACACGGCCCGCAGGGCATCACTCCAACTGGCTGGCGCCCCGGATACCTTGCGGGCCGTCACGCGCACGGTGATCACGACCAGCAGAAAAGCGGCAGCCAGGCCAACGGTGGTCTGGAGTGGGGCAATGAAAGCGAAGAAGAGAAAGGCAAGAATGAAGAGCAGGAGAACCATGGAGGTTTGGATGGAAGGTGACAGCAAGAGGCATTATTGGCGAGCCTGTCAGCCCGCACCATCCCCCAAAAGGGTCACCACCACCGGCCGTGTAAAGCGGTTTCGCGCACTTAATGCGCGTCCGAATTGCCCCGGACCCGACCCCGCTGCGCCTTGGTCTCGGAACGCTGGCTCTTGCCCTCCAGCCGGCGCTGGCGCGAGCCATAGGTGGGCTTGGTGGCGCGGCGCGTCTTGGGCGCTCGGGCCACGCTGTTGACCAGCTCGTGCAGGCGGGAAAAGGCGTCGAGCCGGTTCAGGTCCTGGCTGCGGTGCTGCTGGGCCTTGAGGACCAGCACCCCCTCCTGCGTGATGCGGCTGTCGCGCAGGGCCAGCAGGCGCTCCTTGACGTCCTCGGGCAAGGACGAGGCGGGGATGTCGAAGCGCAGGTGGATCGCGCTGGAGACCTTGTTGACGTTCTGGCCGCCCGCCCCCTGGGCCCGGATGGCGCTGATCTGCACCTCGGACTCGTCGACCTGCAGCAGCGCGGGCTGGGACATGGTCGGCGCCGTCTCAGACGACGGCGGTCTCCGGCACGCCAACGTTCAGGTTCACGTAACGCGCCACGAAGGCCCCCACACTGCTGGCCGGCAGCGGCAGCCAGACCATGTGGCCATCACCGGGGGCCACACTCAACGGCTGGCCCTCGGCGTTTTCCATGCGGTCGAGCAGCACGTCGCGATTGCCCGCCGGATGGATCAACTCCAGGGTATCGCCCACGGAAAACTTGTTGCGCACACGCACCTGCGCGAGGCCGCGCGCGGCATCAAAGGCCAGCACGTCGCCCACATACTGGCTGCGGCCCGATTCGGAATAGCCCTTGAGGTAGTTCTGTGTTTCCTGCGGCGTGTGGCGCTGGTAGAAGCCCGAGGTGTAACCGCGGTTGGCCAGGCCTTCGAGCTGGCCCAACAGGGCCGGGTCCAGGCCACGGCCGGCGGCGGCGTCATCAATGCCCTGGCGGTAGCTCTGCACCGTGCGCGCCACGTAATAGGGGCTCTTGGTGCGGCCCTCGATCTTGAGCGAGTCGACGCCGATGGCCACCAAGCGCTGGATGTGCTCGATGGCACGCAGGTCCTTGGAGTTCATCACATAGGTGCCATGCTCGTCTTCCTCGATAGGCATGAACTCGCCGGGGCGCTTGCTCTCCTCCAGCAGGTAGGAGATGGACTCGCGCGCCTCGCTGGGCAGCGTCTCGCCCTGGCCGCAGCTGTGGCCGGCAGCACGCGGGGGCGAGAGCACGTCGCCGCTGGCGTCCACCTGGGCGGTATGGGTCTTGTAGTCCCAGCGGCAGGCATTGGTGCAGCTGCCCTGGTTGGCATCGCGGTGGTTGAAATAACCCGAGAGCAGGCAGCGGCCCGAGTAGGCGATGCAGAGTGCGCCATGCACGAAGACTTCCAGCTCGGAATCCGGGCAGTCCTGGCGGATCTGCTCGACCTGGTCCAGCGAGAGCTCGCGCGAGAGGATGATGCGCTTGACGCCCACCTTGTTCCAGAACTTCACCGCCGCCGAGTTGACGGTATTGGCCTGCACCGAGAGATGGATCTCCATCTCGGGCCAGGTCTCGCGCACCAGCATGATGAGGCCGGGGTCGGACATGATCATGGCATCGGGCTGCAGCGCGATCACCGGCGCCATATTGGCCACGTAGTGCTTGACCTTGTTGCCGTGCGGGAAGATGTTGGAGACCAGGAAGAACTTGCGGCCGAGTTCGTGCGCGCGGTCGATACCGGTCTTGAGCACCTCGATATCGCCGAAGTCGTTGTTGCGCACGCGCAGCGAGTACCGCGGCTGACCGGCGTAGATGGCATCGGCCCCGAAGGCAAAGGCCGTCTCCAGCATGGCCAGGGAGCCGGCTGGCGCCAACAGTTCGGGCGCCTTGCGTGTCATCATTTCTTCTCCGTCAGCTGCACCAGGCCCGCGATGGCCAGAGCGTAACCGTTGATACCGAAACCGGCCATCACGGCCTTGGCCACCGGGGAGATCCAGGACTTGTGACGGAACTCTTCACGCGCATGCACATTGCTGATGTGCAGCTCGATCAGCGTCACGCCCGCGCCCTTGATGGCGTCGTGCAGAGCGATGCTGGTGTGGGTGTAGGCGCCGGCGTTGAGGATGACACCCAGCAGCTTGCCGGCGGCCTGCTGGCGGCCGGCCTCATGGATCCAGTCGATCAGCTCGCCTTCGTGGTTGCTCTGGCGGAAATCCAGCTTGAGGCCGTTGGCGGCGCAGGCGCGTTCGCAGAGCTCCTGCACGTCGGCCAGGGTCTGCGAGCCATACACGGCGGGCTCGCGCGTGCCGAGCAGGTTGAGGTTGGGGCCGTTGAGGACGAGTGCGGTTTTCATGGAAATTTTTCCCGGTCTTGGATCGCTGAATTGTGCCATTGGGGATGGTATTCATGGCTCGGCTACCATTCGGCGACAAGAATCACGAGGAAGACCGCATGACCACCCCCAAGCTGCATGAACTCGGCGCCGCCCAGGCCGCCGCCCTGCTGGCACGACGCGAACTCAAGGCCGAAGACCTGGTGCGCGCCTGCCTGGAGCGCGTGGCCGCGCGCAACGACGACATCCACGCCTTCGTGCACCTGGACGCCGTCTCGGCCCTGGCCCAGGCCCGCGCGCTCGATGCCGGCCCCGTGCGCGGCCCGCTGCACGGCCTGCCCCTGGGCGTGAAGGATATTTTCGACACCAGCGACCTCCCCACGGCCTACGGCTCTGCCGTTTATGCCCACCATCGCCCGGCGACCGATGCCGCCAGTGTGGCGCTGTGCCGCGAAGCCGGTGCCGTGGTGCTGGGCAAGACCGTGACCACGGAGTTCGCCTACTTCTCCCCCGGTGCCACCGTCAACCCGCACAACGCCCTGCACACGCCGGGTGGCTCTTCCAGCGGCTCGGCCGCCGCCGTGGCCGACCATATGGTGCCGCTGGCCCTGGGCACGCAGACGGCCGGCTCCATCATCCGCCCGGCCGCCTACTGCGGTGTGGTGGGCTACAAGCCCAGCCTGGGCCGCGTGGTCGGCGCCGGGGTGAAAAGCCTCTCGCCCACGATGGACGTGATCGGCGGCTTCGGCCGGGACGTGCGCGACGTGGCCCTGCTGGGCGCCGTGCTCACGGGTGACTTGCGCCTGCTCGAAAGCCACGAACACGGCACCCTGCGCATCGGCCTGTTCCCCTCGCCGTCCTGGTCGCAGGCCGACGCCGACACCCAGAAGGCCTGGGAACAGGCCACGCAGGCGCTGGCCCGCAACAGCGACAGCTGCCAGGACGTGGCCATGCCGCAGGACTTCGAAGAGTTGATCCAGCTGCAGAAGGACGTGATGACCGTCGAGATGGCACGTTCGCTGAGCTTCGAGCGCCTGCGCCACCGCGAGGCCCTGAGCCCCCAGCTGGTAGCCCTGCTGGATGCCGGCATGGGCATCGACGGCGCTACGCATGCGGCCCGGCTGCAGCGCACGGCCGAATGGCGCCTGCGCATCGACGCCCTGTTCGAGCGGCACGACGTGCTGCTCACGCCCAGCACCATGGGCGCGGCACCGGCCGGCCTGGCCGCCACCGGCGACCCGCTGTTCTGCCGCAGCTGGTCGCTGCTGGGCCTGCCAGCCGTGCACCTGCCCTTTGCCCGCAACGCCAAGGGGCTGCCCGTGGGCCTGCAGCTGGTGGGCCGCATGGGCGAAGATCACAAGCTGCTGGCCGCGGCGCAGCGCATCCATGACCGCCTGAGGTACTGAGCCGCATGAACGATCGCATCAACTCGGACATGCCAGCGGCCCTGGCCGCCCTGCTGAGCCGGCACTCACTGGGCCCGCGCTGGATGGTAGCCCCCGGGCCCGATGCGCAACAACTGGCGCTGGCAGCGCAGGCCGCGCTGCGCGCACCCAACCACGGCCGCCTGCAGCCCTGGCGCCTGGTGACGATCGCCGAGGCCCAGCGCCCGGCGCTGGCCGCGCTGTTCGAGCAGTTCGCGCGTGACGCTGGCAAGAGCGAGGAAGAGGTGGCCACCGAACGCGAGCGCGCCTGGAACGGCCCGGTGCTGGTGGCCTGGGTGGCGCGCATCGATGAGAGCGTGGCCAAGGTGCCGCCGCACGAGCAGTGGATCTGCGTGGGTGCCGCCATGGCCAACTTCATGAACGCCGTGCACAGCATGGGCTACGGGGCCAAGATTCTCAGCGGCCGCAAATGCCTGCACCCTGCGCTGGTGCAGGCCTTCTGCGAAGAGGGTGAGCAGCTGGTGGGCTTCACCTGCATCGGCACGCCCACGCGCGGGCTGGAGCCGCGCGAGAAGGACGAGGCGGCGCCGCGACTCTCCGCCTGGAACGCGCCTTAACGCACCGGGTGCTGCGGGCCGTGCAAATGGCGCCAGACCTTCCAGGCACAGAGCGTGGCCAGGGCCGCGCAAGCCAGTCCGGCCCAGAACACACTCGCCAGGCCCAGGTGGCTGGTCAGCACACCACCGGCCAGGCCGCCCAGCACGCCGGGCACGCCATAGGCCAGCACGGTGTACAGCGCCTGGCCGCGCCCGCGCAGGCTGCCTGGGAAATGGTGTGACAGCAGCGCGATGCAGACCGCGTGGTGCGCGGCAAAGGTGAAGGCGTGCAGGCACTGGGCCAGCAGCAGCACCGGCCACAGGGCGGCACCACCAGCGGTCATGCCCATGCGCAGCACGGTGAGCGCGGCGCACAGCAGCAGCCAGCCGCTCAGGCTGATCAGCGGCAGCCAGCGGCTCTGGGTGTAGAATCAGACGATCTCCACCACCACCGAGATGCCCCACATCAGACCGATCACGGTCTTGCTGTAGCCCAGTTCATCGAGGTGCAGCGAAAAGTAGATGTAGACACCCATGTGCGCCAGCACATGGAAAAAGGCCGAGGCGAAGAACCACTGCACCGGGCGCTGCCGCAGGATGGGCAGCAGCGGGCGCCGCTGTTCATGCGGATGCAGCTCTTCCTTGAGGTCGGGCAGCCACCAGACGCAGCCCACCACCAGGGCCATGGACACCACGGTCCAGGCCGGGAAATGGCCCATGCCATAGTGTTCGAACCAGGCGCCGGCCGTGAACACGGTGACCAGGAAACCCAGCGAACCCCACAGGCGCACCCGGCCGTAACGCTTGGCATCGAAGGCGCCGCCGGCGCTCACCAGATGCGCCATGGCCGCCTCGCTCATGGGCATCATGGCGCTGGTGTGCAGGAACATGAGGAACAGCACCGCGGCCAGCCAGGCCACGCCGGCCTCGACCCACAGGCCGAGTGACACGATCAGCGCAGTAGTGGCCGCGTAACGCAGCAGCTTGACGCGCTCGCCCGTGTGGTCGCTCAAGGCGCCCCAGGCATAGGGCCCGACCAGGCGGGTGACCGCGGGCACCGCCGTCAGCAGGCTGATGACCAGCAGGCTGTAACCCCGGTCCTTGAGCCACAGCGGCAGGTAGGGGTTGAAGAAACCGATGTGCGCGAAATAACTCGCCGACAGGGCCGAGAACGGCAGCAGGTGGCGGCGCACGCTCGGCACGGGGAGCGCCCCTTATTTCTTCTTCTCGCTCCAGAGCACGCCGCCCGTGGCCCAGTCGGACTTCTTGATGTCGGTGAGGATCACGTCCACGGCCTCGGGCGTGGTGCCCAGGGTCTTGACAGCAGCCTCGGTGACGGCCTTGACGAATTCCCTTTTCTGCTCGGGCGTGCGGCCTTCGAACATATCGACGCGGATGGTGGGCATGGATGTACTCCTCTTCAGTTGCGGTAGGTCGGATCGATCTTGTCGAGTTTGCGCAGCAGGGCCGGCCATTCAGCGTCGCCGTCGCGTTCGCTGCCGTCGCCGGTCCACTGGGCATATGTCCTGGCGGTGACCTCGTCGCTGGCGACGAGCACACGGCCACCAGTGGCGGCCATGGCACGCAATTGGGCGCGCGCGGCGCGCTCCAGATGGTGCATGAGCATATAGGCCTCGGCCACACTTTGGCCCACGGTCAAGGTGCCGTGGTTTTCCAGGATCAGGCCGTCGAGTTGACCGAGGTTCTGCACCAGGCGCTGCCCCTCGGCCTCACTCAGGGCCAGGCCCTCGTAGGCGTGGCGGCCCAGGCGACCGAACAGGCGCATGGCGTGCTGGGTGGTGGGCAGCAGGCCGGCGGGCACCATGGCCAAGGCCAGGCCCCATTCGGTATGCAGGTGCAGCACGCAGCGTGCGCTGGCGCGCGCTGCATGGATGGCGCCGTGGATCGCGAAGCCGGTGGGGTTCACCTGATAGGGCGAGTCGTCGAGCTTCTCGGCGCGCGTGTTGACCTTGACGAGGTTCGAGGCGCAAACCTCTTCGAACAGCAGGCCGTAGGGATTGATGAGGTACACGCCCTCCTCGTCCGGCACGGCCGCGGAGATGTGGGTGTAGATGGTGTCGTCCCAGCCGTTCAGCGCGGCCAGGCGGTAGGCCGCGGCCAGATCGACGCGCGTGGCGCGTTCGGCCTCGCTCATCGGTTTCATGGTCAGACTGAGCCGGGAATGGGCGCGATGGGCAGTTCGACATCGCCGCACTGGGCACGATGGCGCAACGCATGGTCCATCACCACCAGAGCCAGCATGGCCTCGGCAATCGGCGTGGCACGGATGCCCACGCAGGGGTCGTGGCGCCCCTTGGTGATGACCTCGGTGCTGTGGCCTGCCGTGTCGATGGACTCACGCGGCTGCAGGATGGAACTGGTGGGCTTGACGGCGATGGAGACTTCCAGGTCCTGCCCGGTGCTGATGCCACCCAGCACGCCACCGGCCTTGTTGCCCTTGAAACCATTCGGTGTGAGCGCGTCGCCGTGCGTGCTGCCCTTGTCGGCCACACTGGCAAAACCGTAGCCGATCTCCACGCCCTTCACCGCGTTGATACCCATCATGGCGTAGGCGATGTCGGCGTCGAGCTTGTCGAACAGGGGCTCGCCCAGGCCCACGGGCATGTTGGTGGCGGTGACACGCAAGCGCGCACCGCAGGAGTCGCCGGACTTGCGCAGCGCCTCCATGTAGCTCTCCAGCGCCGAGACGTCGGCCGCCGGGGCGAAAAAGGGGTTGGTGGGCACGTGTGCCCAGGATTCGAACGGAATGGCGACTTCGCCGATCTGCGTCATGCAGCCGTGGAACTCGGTGCCGAACTTTTCCTTCAGCCACTTCTTGGCCACGGCACCGGCGGCCACCATGGGCGCGGTCAGGCGGGCCGAGGAACGACCGCCGCCGCGCGGGTCGCGGATGCCGTACTTGCGCCAGTAGCTGTAGTCGGCATGGCCGGGGCGGAAGGTCTGCAGGATCTGGCCGTAGTCCTTGCTGCGCTGGTCGGTGTTCTTGATGAGCAGGCAGATCGGCGTGCCCGTGGTCTTGCCCTCATAGACGCCGGAGATGATCTCCACCGCGTCGGGTTCGTTGCGCTGGGTCACGAACTTGGAGGTGCCGGGGCGGCGACGGTCCAGGTCGGGCTGGATGTCGGCCTCGCTGAGTGACATGCCGGGCGGGCAGCCGTCGATCACGCAGCCGATGGCCGGGCCGTGGGATTCACCGAAGTTGGTGACGGTGAAAAGGTGTCCAAAAGTATTGCCGCTCATGGGGTGGGATTATCCCAGAGCGGGAGATGCCAGGCGACGCTCAGAATTTCGAATCCGGCACGTCGTCTTCCGGCCAGTCGCGGATATAGGCCTTGAGCATCTTGTTCTCGAAGTTCTGGCTGTCCACCACGGCCTTGGCCACGTCGTAGAAGCTGATCACGCCCATGAGCATCTTCTTGTCCATCACGGGCATGTAACGCGCGTGGCGGTCCAGCATCATGCGGCGCACCTCGTCGAGTTCGGTCTCCATGGTGCAGGTCAGGGGCGCGTCGTCCATGGCGGTGCGCACCAGCGTCGTGCCCACGCTGCCCCGGTTCTTCACCACCTGCTGGATGACTTCGCGGAAGGTCAGCATGCCCACCAGGTCGCCGTGTTCCATGACCACCAGCGAGCCGATGTCCTTCTCGGCCATGGCGTCCAGCGCCCTGGCCAGGGGCTCCTCGGGGGTCACGGTGTACAGGGTGCTGCCCTTGACGCGCAGGATGTCGCTGACTTTCATGATGTGCTCCTCGTGACGCCTATGTGGCTTGGTTTGCAATGAATATAGCCCACAATGTCACCATTCAAACGCTAATGCCCGCGCAGGTCAACCGGTAGCAGCCACCGGTTTACCCTGATGAAGAGGCTCTAACCTGCGGAGACACCCATGCCCGGCTATTCCGATCCCGGTTTCGACACCCTGGCGCTGCACGCCGGTGCCGCACCCGACCCGACCACGGGGGCCCGTGCGGTGCCCATCCACCTCACGACCTCCTTTGTCTTCGAGTCCAGCGACCACGCCGCCGCGCTGTTCAACCTGGAACGCGCCGGCCATGTCTACAGCCGCATCAGCAACCCCACCAACGCGGTGTTCGAGCAGCGTATGGCAGCCCTGGAAGGCGGCATCGGCGCCATTGCCGTGGCCAGCGGCCAGGCGGCGCTGCACCTGAGTGTGGCCACGCTGATGGGCGCGGGCTCGCACATCGTGGCGAGTACGGCCCTGTATGGCGGCTCGCAGAACCTGCTGCACTACACCTTGCGCCGTTTCGGCATCGAGACCACCTTCGTCAAGCCGGGTGACCTGGACGGCTGGCGCGCCGCCGTGCGGCCGAACACCAAGCTTTTCTTCGGCGAGACCGTGGGCAACCCGGGCCTGGACGTGCTGGACATCCCTGCCGTCAGTGCCATTGCCCACGAGGCCGGCGTGCCATTGCTGGTGGACTCCACCCTGACCTCGCCCTGGCTGATCAAACCCTTCGAGCACGGCGCCGACCTGGTCTACCACTCGGCCACCAAGTTCCTCAGCGGCCACGGCACGGTGATCGGCGGCGTGGTGGTGGACGGCGGCAGCTTCGACTGGGACCGGTCCGGGAAATTTGCCGAGCTGAGCCAGGCCTACGACGGTTTCCACAACATGGTCTTCACCGAAGAGTCGACCATCGGCGCTTTCCTGCTGCGCGCGCGGCGCGAGGGCCTGCGCGACTTCGGCGCCTGCATGAGCCCGCACACGGCCTGGCTGATACTGCAGGGCATCGAGACGCTGCCGCTGCGCATGGCGCGCCACATGAGCAATACCGAGAAGGTCGTTCAGTTCCTGGCCAGCCAGCCCTTCGTCTCGCGGGTGGGCCATCCGCTGCTGGAGAGCCACCCCAGCCATGCGCTGGCCAAAAAGCTGCTGCCGCGCGGTGCCGGTTCGGTGTTCAGCTTCGACCTCAAGGGTAACCGGGAGCAGGGTAAGGCCTTCATCGAGGCGCTCAAGCTCTTCAGCCACCTGGCCAATGTGGGCGACTGCCGCAGCCTGGTGATCCACCCGGCCAGCACCACGCACTTCCGCATGAGCGACGAGGCCCTGGCTGGCGCCGGCATCACGCAAGGCACGATCCGCCTGTCCATCGGCCTGGAAGACCCGGACGACCTGATCGAGGATTTGAAGCGGGCATTGAAGGCCGCAGAAAAGGCAGGTGCATGATGATGCTCACCGTCAATGGCGCACCCAGCTACTGCTACACCGGCGGCAAGGCCTTTGATGCGGCCAAGCCCACGGTCGTGATGATCCACGGCGTGGTGAACGACCACAGCGTCTGGGGCCTGCAGAGCCGTTACCTGGCCAACCACGGCTGGAACGTGCTGGCCGTGGACCTGCCGGGCCACGGCCGCAGCGGCGGGGACGCGCCCGAAACCGTGGAGCAGGCCGCCGCCTTCATCGCCGCCCTGCTCGACGCCGCAGGCATCCAGCGTGCCGCCCTGGTGGGCCACAGCTGGGGCTCGCTGATTGCACTGGAGACAGCCTCGCGGCTCAAGGAGCGCATCAGCCACCTGGTGCTGGTGGGCACGGCCTACCCCATGAAGGTCTCGCAGGCCCTGCTGGATGCCTCGCTCAACGAGCCTGACAAGGCGCTGAAGATGATCAACGTCTTCTCGCGCAGCACCCTGGCCGCGCCCCCCTCCTCGCTGGGGCCGGGCACCTGGATCTACGGCGCCAGCCTGGCCCTGGGCCGGCGCGTGCTGGCGAGCAATCGCGAGGTCAATGTGTTCCACCGCGGCTTCCAGGCCTGCGACCGGTATGCGAATGGCGAACAGGCCGTGAGCCAGATCAGCTGCCCGGCGCTCTTCCTGCTAGGCAGCATGGACCAGATGACGAGCCCGAAGGCGGCCCAGGGCCTGATCGCCAAGGCCCGAGAGAGCGGTAATAAGGTGGAGGTGGTCAGCCTGCCCGTGGGCCACCACCAGATGACGGAAGCCCCGGACGAGACACTGGCCGCGATCCGGGATTTCCTGCGGCGCTGAAGGCCGCAGCGCTTATTTGCCGGCCATCAGCCGCGCCATGACTTGATCGGCGTCGGCCTTGAGCGGGCTGTTGGGGTAGGTCTTGCTGAACTCGGCAAAGGCGGCCTTGGCCTGGTCCTTCTGCTCGGCCTCGACCAGGGCCATGGCCTTCTGGAACGCACCGAGTTCGTCGGCATCGATGGACTGGGGCTTGGCCTCGCCTTTCCAGTAGACGTCGGTGGCCTCGACGGCCGCGCCACGCACCCCGCCCACGGCGGTGGTGCTGCCCAGCTTCTTCTGCGGCGTCATCTGCTCGATCTTCATGCGCAGCCGCTCCCAGAAACCGGTCCAGGAATCGCCCTGGCCGCCGCTCTGGGCAAAGGCGGTGGCAGCACCGAAGGCAAGCAGGAGGGTGATGAGCTTTTTCATGTGGGACTCCGGAAGTTCAGGGCGTGTCCGCCGTCATCAGCGAGTATGGGAGCCAGCCGGTCAAAATCAAGTCCGCTGGCGTCACACACACGCCCGTTTGTCTATTTTTTCTCACGCGAAGCCGCCGGCGCGGGCCTGGCCCGGGAAGAGGACATGGCGTTCAGCAGTTCCAGGCCCAGTGCCTTGTACTTGTTGGCCATGGCCGGGTCCACCTTCTGGGCCTGCGTGAACGCTTCCTTGGCCTTGTCCACGTTCTTGCCGGCCTTGTAGGCCTGGGCCAGGTTGACGAGGATCTCCGGGTCCTTGGGGTCGGCCTTGGCCGCATCGGCGTAATACTTCTGCGCGTCGGCGTACTGGCTGTCCAGCATGTGCAGATTGCCCAGGTTGTTGAGCGCGGCGGCATTGCGCGGCTGGTTGTCGACCACCTTGCGGAAGTACTTGCGCGCCTCGGCGCGGTCGCCCTGGCGCGCCAGGATGATGCCGGTCTGCAGGTGCGCGTCCATGTCGGACGGGTTCTTCTGGATGGCCTGTAGGTAACGGCGCGTCATGGTCTGCGAGCTGATCTTGAGCACCGACAGCAGATCGCCGGGGAAGTTGCGCTCGATGACGTCACGCCCCACCACCGGCGCGCGCCAGGGGTCTTCGGGCAGGCCGGCGGGCTTGAACTTCTCCCAGGCCTCGTGCACGTCGAAGACGGCAAACCCTTCCTTGCCCTTCTCGCGGTAATAGGTGGCGGCACCCGTTTCCCAGGCCTTGATGAAGGACTTGCCCACCAGCGTAGCCTCCACCGGGATCCACAACATGCCCTCGTGGACCACGTACATGTCGTTCATGGTGTAGCCGTCGGAGCTGGCTTCCACGCCGGTGGCGAACATCATGAGCATGTGGCCCGGCACCAGCAGCACGCGCGTGGGGATGCCCAGGCTCTCCAGGGCGGCCGAGTACAGGGCCACCAGGTCGTCACAGTCGCCCGAGCGGCGCTGGATGGTCTCGCGCGGGTACTGGATGTAGTCCACGTAGTCGACCTTGTTGGACGTCACCTGGTAGGTGTTGATCGGGTCCTGCACATAGGTCACGCCCAGCGCGCCCAGGGTGTTGAAGAGCGCCGCGGCCAGCTGGGTCGGCTCCTTGTTGGCGCCGAACTCCGAGGCCACCGAGCGTGAGAAGTTGATCAGCAGCGGGTCCTTGGGCGTGACGAAGGCAGCGTAGCGGCCGCGCTCGTCCCAGCCCATGCGGTGCTTGTCGTAGATGTTGATGGTCTTGATCTGGCTGTAGACCCGGGGCTGCCCGTTCTCGAAGTAGCTGGCCTCCAGCTTGGCCTGCACGGGGGTGTCTTCGGTCAGCGTGAGGATGTTGTTGTTGAACACGGCCTTGAGCACGACTTCGCGGCTGGCGCCGGGCTCCAGCGAAGGGATGCGCTGCTCGGTCGGGAAGTCCATGAAGTTGTTGAGCACGAAGCTGACCTTGATGTCGTTCATGGTCGAGCGCGTGTTGTTGCTCAGCTTGATCGCGCCCACGCCGTCCTTCTCGTAGAGCTTGTAGCTGTTGGAGAAGACGTTGTGCAGCTGGCCGGCGTCGATCTCCAGCGGGGCGCGGTTGTCGGCCAGGGTGCTGGCCGCCACGGCCTGCTTCTCAGACTCCACGCCGTCCACGCTGCGCGCGGCCAGCCAGAAGGTGTAGGCGGTGCCGGGGTTGAGGTTGTCGCGCTGGAACTCCGGCGTGGTCGTCTCACCCAGCTTGGTGAACTTCTCGCCCTCCTTCTGGTAGACCACATAGCCGGTGACCAGTTTGGCATCCAGCGCCTTCCAGCTGAGGCGCACGCGCGCCGTGGTGGCCTCGGCCTTGACCTCCTGCAGCGGCGGCGGCGTGTATTTCAGTGCCGCGCCGGCAACGACCGGGCCCGGCAGGCCTTCGTCGCCAGTGGCCGTGGCGGCCGCCACACGGTAGTGAAAGGTTTCGTCGGGCTTGAGTTGGGCGTCGATGTACTGTGCGCTCGGGCTGCTGCCGATGCGCACAAAGGGCCCGGCTTCGCTGCCGGCGCGGTAGACCTGGTACTGCTTCACGTAGGCCAGGGGCGACGCCGCCCAGCGCAGTTCCACGGCATGCACCGCCGGCTGTGCGACCAGCTGCTGCGGCGCGCGCGGCTTGTACTGTGTGCTGAACAGCTGCACCCGCGGGCTGCCGCGCTCGGCGATGTAGAAGCTGCTGGCATCGCGCAGGGCAAAAGCGTCGGCCTCGGAGAGTTCGCCGTTCTCCTTGCCGGGGGCGGCAAAGCTGCGCAGCTGCCGTCCTTCGAAGCTGTAGACGCGCACACGGTCGCTGTCCAGCACGAACAGCTCTTCCTGCGTGGCGAGCAGGGCCACGGGGCGGCTGAGCTTCTCGGCCTCGCGCGCCGGGTCGTTGCCGAACTCGCGCAGCGGCTCGCCCGCAGCGGAATAGACTGTGATGGCGTTGCGGCTGGTGTCGAGCACGTAGAGCTGGTCCTGCGCGTCGAGGGCCAGGGCCGCCGGGCGGCTCAGCTTCTCGCGCAGCCCCTTGTCGATCAGCTTGAAGAACACGCCGTCGGCGCTGAAACCCTGGATGCGGCCATTGCCGCTGTCGGCGACATACAGGCTGCCATCGCTGGCGATGACGAAGTCGTTCGGGCTGTCGAGCTGGCCGTTGCGGCTGCCGCTGCTGCCGACGGTCAACACCGGGTTGCCGGCTGCATCGAGCTTGTGCAGGCGTGCGCGGTTGCGCTCCAGCACCCACAGGGCGCCGGCCTTGTCGAAAGCCAGGGCCGTGGGGTTCAGGTCCTTGAGCGGCATCTCCTGCGCGGCGCCATCCTTGATGCGCAGCAGGGCCGACTTTTCACGCGCCACCGCAAGCAGCGTGTCCTTGCCGTCCCAGGCCATGCGGCCGGCGGCCACGTTGAGGCTTTGCTGCCAACGCACATAGGGCACGGCCGTCTGCCGCGGCGTGAGCGCGCTGGCGGGCGCCGCGCCGGTGCGGAAGTGGTGCACCAGGCCGCGCTCACGGTCACCCACGTAGACATCGGTGCCGGCCAGCGCCAGGCCGGACAGGCTCATGAACTGGGCGCGCCCGTCACCGCGCGAGCCGAAGTAGCTGACCATGCGTCCGCTGGCGTCGTATTTCTGCACGGCATACCCTTCGGCATCGACCACATAGACCCCATCGTGCGCCATCTGCAGGGCCACCGGCTTGCCGTTCTTGGGCAGCAGGCGCAGGTGGCTGCCGTCCTGGGCATACACCTTGACCTGGGACTTGTCACTGAACAGCCCGCCGCTGGCATCGAGCACGTAGATCTGGCCCTGCGCGTCCACCGCAACCGCCGCCGGCTTGTCCAGCTTGTAAGCCACCTTCTGCTCGTCGATGCCCTTGTTGGCCGGTGCACTGTTGATGGGCAGGGTGGCGAGAAACACCCCGTTGTCGCCGTACATCTGGATGCGGCGGTTGCCCGTGTCGGCCACGTAGACGATGCCACTGGCGAAGGTGATGCCCTGGGGCGAGGACAGGCCACCCTCGCTGCTGCGGCCACCGAAGCGGCCCTTGAATTTGCCGTCCAGGCCGTACATCACGACGCGGTTCTCATCGCTGTCGACCACGTAGACGGTGTCTTCGGACACCGCCACCGCCTCGGCCTGGCCCAGCAGGGCGCGGCCTTCGGCGTCCTTGTCCTGCAGGCTGAACAGGACCTGGCCGTTCTGGCCGGCGTCCAGCACATCGACCTGCCCACTCTTGCGCGCCACGTAGAGGCGGTTGCCGCCCATGCCCAGCAACTTGCGGGTCTCTGTAGCCTGCAGGAAACGCACGTACTCGACCCGGCTGGGCGCAGCGCTCTGCGCCAGCACGGTGCCCTGCAGCAGCAGGGCCAGGGCGGCGATGGTGAAAAGACGCATGGTGTCTATCCTCTGATGGTTCGCGCCTGACCGTCGCGGGCCAGGTCTTCTTTTCGCTAAGGTGCTACTTGTCCTGCCGGTTGAACACGCCATCCCAATCGGTGGAGACGGGCACCGCCTTGAACTGCAGGCAGCGCTCCAAATATAGCCGGCTCGGGATGTCGTTGGGGTACTCGACCAGGATGGCCAGGAAGGCCTGCTCGGCCGCCTCCAAATGCTGTTGTCGTAACTGGACCAGGGCGGCGGCAAACAGCGTCTCCAGCCGATCCTCCTGCGGCTGCACGGCGCCACGCAGTTCGTGGATGGCCACCGGGATGTCCTTGCCCGCCACACGCACGCGGTCCAGGCGGCGGAAGCGGAAGCTGTCGCAGGTCTTGAGGTAGGTGGCGTCGCCCACCACGAAGTCCACGCCGAAGTACTTGGCCATGCCCTCCAGGCGCGAGGCCTGGTTGACGGTGTCGCCGATCACGGTGTATTCCATCTTCTGGCCGCGCGAACCGATGTTGCCCGCCACCACGTCGCCAGTCTGGATGCCGCCGCGGATCACGAAGGGCTCCACGCCCTGCTGCTGCCAGCGCGCGCCCAGTTCGGCCATGACCTGCTTCATGGCCAGGGCGCAGGCCACGGCGCGTTTGGCGTGGTCGGGCTGCGCAAGCGGAGCGCCCCAGTAGGCCAGGATGCCGTCGCCCATGAACTTGTCGACCGTGCCGTCGTGCGCATAGATCAGCTGCACCATGGCCCCCAGGTATTCGTTGAGGCGCGCCACCACCACCTGCGGCTTGTGCCGTTCGCTGAAGGCGGTGAAGCCCTTGATGTCGGTGAACATCACGGTCACCTCGCGGTTGTCGCCGCCGATGCGCGCCGCGCCCGGGTTCTTCTCGAGCTGGCTGACCAGCTTGCTGGACAGATAGCTGGAGAACATGGCCCGCATCTCGCGCGCGCTGCGCTCCAGCACCATGTAACGGAAGCCCCCGCCCACCAGCAGGGCCACCGTGGCCGCCAGCGGCGGGTAGACCATGCTGACCCACTGGCCCTGCAGGAACAGCCAGTAGCTCAGGCCCACATAAGCCGCGGCCAGCACCACCACGGCGGGGATGGCGCGCTGCAGCCGAACCCGGGCCGTCAGCCAGAAGCTGACCCCACCGATGAGCACGATCATCACCAGGTCGAACAGGGACTGCAGGCCGGTGCGCTGGATGTAGCGCTGACTCAGGATGTCGTCGGCCACGGCGGCGTGCACCTCGACCCCGGGCGAGTTGGGATGGAAGGGCGTGACGCGCATGTCGTAGATGCCCAGGGCCGTGGCCCCGAGGAACACCGTCTTGCCGCGCAGCGGCGCCAGGTCGACCCGGCCATTGACCACGTCGGCAAAGGCATACCGCGGGTAGTTGCCGGGCGCACCGGTGTAGTTGATCCACAGAGCGCCGTCGCGCCCCACGGGGATGCTGCGTTCGCCCAGCTGCACCCGGAAGGATTCGACGCTGAACTGCTTCTCGCCCAGGGCCAGCATGGCCGCCATCAGGCCCAGCGAGGGCACGGGCTTGCCATCACGCTCGATCTGCAGCAGGTTGCGGCGGTTCACGCCGTCTTCCTCGGGGATCAGGTTGATGTGGCCGATGCCGGCCGCCGCCCGCTCCAGCTGCGGCAGGCTGCCGGTGCTGCCGCTGACGCGGAACTGGCGGTCGAACTCGAAGGTGGTGGCCAGCACCACGTTACCGGCGCGCCGGATCGCCTCGGCCAGGGCCTGGTCGGTCTCGGCGTTCTCGACCTCGGGGAAAAAGACGTCGAACAGGATGGCCTTGGGCTTGGCCGTCTCCAGCCGCTCCAGCAGGCGCACGTACTGCTGGCGGCTCCAGGGGAACCGCCCGAGTTCGGCGATGCTGCGGTCGTCGATGGTGATGATGGCGATGTCGGGGTGCGGCGTGATCGGGCCGCGCAGGCTCTTGAACCGCAGGTCGTAGGTGCGCGCCTCGAACCCCTCAAGAAAGGTGTTCTGCTTGTAGTACAGCAGCGTGACCAGCAGCACCGACACGATGGCCAGCAGGATGGATGCCGCGCGCGAACTGCGCCCTTGCAGCGCCTGACCCAGATCCATGCTGTCTCCTCAGTGGTGTGTGCCGTGGTGTGTGTTCTAGGTTAACAGCTTGCCCGCCGCCTGTGTGTCAGGTCGGCACCACGGCGCGCCGGTGCCAGTCCACCCAATAACCCCAGAGCACCAGCAGCCACTGCAGCTGGCCGATCCAGGCGATGGCCTCGACGCTGGGCGGCGGGCTGCCCAGCACATTGCCGGCGTAGACCACGAAGAGGAATAGCACCAGTCCCACCAGGCCCCAGCGCCCGGCGCCGTCCAGCGCACGCGTGCTGCGGCTGTAAAGCCACACGCCCAGCATGAAAAGAGGCACCTCCAGCGCCAGCGTCAGCACAAGAGACGACCACAGGCGCAAGCCGAGCACGGACCCACCCCAGGGCCACAGGGGCAGGTCCGGGCGGTGCACCAGCAGGTCCAGCAACCAGTGGCTCAGGACCAGGCCGGCCACGATCAGGGCACTGCGACGGTCGCGCCGCAACAGGAAATGCAGGCCGGCCAGCAAGGCGGCCCAGCCCAGCACGGCCAGCAGGCTGTGCGACCAGGGGTAGTGCTCGAAGATCAGGGGCGTGACCGCGGTGGCGCCAGGTTCGATGCGCACCCGTTCCAGCCCCATGAGCAGGAAGGTGGGCCACAACAGGTCGATGAACTGGGCCGCCAGGAACAGCGTGCCCAGCGACACCCGGGGCGCTGCGGTCTTGGCGGCAAAGCCGATGGCGAAGTGGCCGATGAACATGGAGGTCAGCTCCTGGCGCCGTGATGCTGCGGCACGTCCCGCAGGAAAACCGGCAGGTCCATCACGGGGGGGCGGCTGCCGGCCTGGTAAAGCATGTCGGCCACATAGCCGCGGTGGTAGGTCTTGTGGTTCACGACATGCAGCAGCATGTCGCCGCGTGTCATGGCGCCGGCACCGCCGTCGACAAAACGGAAATCCACCACCTCGGCATGCGCCGCCGCGTCGAGGCCGTCAGCATAGGCGATGTACCACTGGTCGAGCTGCACCTGGTCTTGCTGCAACTGGGACAGGGCGGGCTCTTTTTCGGGCTGGCGCGAACTGCAGCCGTGCGCGCGGCCCTGCAGATGGGCCTGCCAGATCCGGTCCACCACCCAGGCGTGGCCCAGCGTGCCGACCATGCTGTGGGTGCCGTGGTTGCGCCGTGCCGTCACCTCCCCTGCCGGCAAGGCAGCGAGTGCCTCGAAGAGGCGGTGATTGGCCCAGGCGTTGTAACGCGTGAGCATGCGTAGCTGGCGTAGGGCAGCGCTGGGCATCCGGGCTCTCCTGCGGCGTTTCGTGATCGCGGCACTATAACCGGGAGCACTTGCCGCGCCCGGGGCCCGCGCCCTACACTGCAGCATCGAACACCTCAAGAGGAGACCTGAGATGAGCAGCCCCGCCGCCACCGATCCGCGCAGCTTCACGCGCTTTGCCGACTTCTACCCCTTCTACCTGGGTGAGCACAACAACCGCACCTGCCGCCGCCTGCATTTCATCGGCAGCACGCTGAGCCTGGCCTGCCTGGCCATGCTGGTGGTCACGGCGCAGCCGCAGTACTTCCTCTACGCCCTGCTGTGCGGTTACGGCTTCGCCTGGCTGGGGCACTTCGGCTTCGAGAAGAACAAGCCCGCCAGCTTCAAGCGCCCGCTCTACAGCTTCATGGGCGACTGGGTCATGTACAAGGACATCTGGACCGGCAAGATTCCGTTCTGACCCGGATTGCTATTATTTCGATAGCGCATCCGCCAGCTTGAGTTCGTCCAGCCGGGCGCTGCCCCAGAAGCCGTCGGTGCTCGCTTCGCGCGGCAGCAGCATGGTCTGCATCAGCGGCGCCAGCGGTGTGCGTGCCGGTTCGGCCAGCAGCACCAGGCGCGGCAGGCCATCGTGCCCGTCGTCGACCAGCCGTCCCACCCAGTCCAGCGTCACCAGGGTCTCGACCAGCGGTTCGAGCTGCAACGGGTCGACGTGCAGCTGCTCGGCCAGCTGCATCAGCGTGAGCCCGCGGCGCGCATTCACCAGGGCCTGCAGCATTTCCACTGACAGCCGGAAACGCCAGCCCGGCACCACGGCCCGCCGCGACACACCCGCCAGCAGGCTGGGCAGATAGGCCGCGATCACCGCCCCCAGCAGCACGATGGCCCAGGCCACATAGATCCAGATCAGCAGGATGGGCAGCGTGGCGAAGGCGCCGTAGACCGCCGAGTAGGTGGGCACCATGCCGATGTAGAGCGTCAGCAGCTTCTTGGCCAGTTCGATGGCGGCAGCGGCGAAGATGCCGCCGGTCCAGGCATGGCCCCATTTGACGGCCGTGTTGGGCACGTAGTGGTAGGTGGCTGCCAGGCCGCCGGCGATCATGAGGAACTCGATGCCGTCGAGCAGCAGGCGCAGGCCGCCGGGCAGGCCACCCACCATGCCGCGCGAGGCCGAGACAATGTAGGAGGTGATGGTCAGGCTGCCCGCCAGCAGCAGGGGGCCCAGGGTGATGGCCACCCAGTAGACCAACACGCGCTGCCCCAGCGGCCGCGGCCGGCGCACGCGCCAGATGGCATTGAGCGTGCGGTCGATGGTGAAGACCAGGCTCAGGGCCGTGAAAAACAATACCGTGAGACCCGCCCAGCCCAGGCGACCGGCCCGGCCGGCAAACTGTGTCAGATACCCCAGCACCTGGCGCGCAATGTTGTCGGGCACCAGACTTTCCACCAGCCACTTCTGCAGCACGTCCTGGAACTTGGCGAACATGGGGAAGGCCGTGAACAGGGCCAGCGCCACGGTGAACAGCGGCACCCGGGCGATGGTGGTGGTGAAGGTCAGACTGCTGGCGGACAGGCCCAGTCGATCCTCGCGAAAGCGTTCGCG
Organism: Burkholderiales bacterium; assembly: GCA_016185015.1. Lineage (GTDB taxonomy): Bacteria > Pseudomonadota > Gammaproteobacteria > Burkholderiales > Burkholderiaceae_C > Hylemonella. Next base: position 59,847 of record JACPOI010000009.1, on the reverse strand, counting down.
CAGGGTGAGGGCCGTGGTTTTCCAGGGAAAGTGCGAGAGGTCGGCAAGCAACGCTTGCAGGCGGAGGGACAAACTCATCCCGCTATGATGCCACCTCCATGCAAGCCACCGACACCACCATCCCCTCCCACGTCCGGCTCAGCCGTCAACTGGCCGTGGCCAGCCTGTTGGGCCTGATCGTGCTGGGCCTGGCCTGGGAGCTCTGGCTGGCGCCGCTGCGCCCGGGCGGCTCCTGGCTGGCGCTGAAGGTGCTGCCGCTGTGCCTGCCGCTGGCCGGCCTGCTGAAGAACCGCATGTACACCTACCGCTGGCTCAGCCTGCTGCTCTGGCTCTACTTCACCGAAGGGGTGGTCCGCGCCACCAGTGAGCCCGCCCCCGGCGCCTGGCTGGCCGGGCTGGAAGTGCTGCTGAGCCTGGCCCTGTTTGCCGCCTGCGTGCTGCACATCCGCCTGCGCCAGAAGGCCGCCCAGGCCATTCCCTCGAACCTCGACACCACCACACCATGACGACCCCCACCGAATTGCTGACCCAGCTGCGCCAGATCGTCGGCGCCTCCAACGTCCTCACCGAAGGCGATCTCAGCGCCTGGGAACTCGACTGGCGCCAACGCGAGCGCGGCCGCGCCCTGGCCGTGGTGCGCCCCGCCTCCACCCCCGAAGTGGCGGCCGTCGTCAAGGCCTGTGCCAACGCGCGTGTGTCCATGGTGCCGCAGGGCGGCAACACCGGCATGGTGGTGGGCTCCACGCCCGACGCCAGCGGCACCCAGGTGGTGCTCAGCCTCACGCGTTTGAACAAAGTGCGCAAGCTCGACGCGGGCAACCTGACCATCACGGTGGACGCCGGCTGCGTGCTGCAAAGCCTGCAGGAAGAGTGTGAAAAAGCCGGTTTCCTGTTCCCGCTGAGCCTGGCCTCGGAAGGCAGCTGCACCATCGGCGGCAACCTCGGCACCAACGCGGGCGGCACGCAGGTGGTGCGTTACGGCAACACGCGCGAACTCTGCCTGGGCCTGGAAGTCGTGACGGCCCAGGGCGAGATCTGGGACGGCCTGACCGGCCTGCGCAAGGACAACACGGGTTACGACCTGCGCCACCTCTTCATCGGCTCCGAGGGCACGCTGGGCGTGATCACCGGCGCCACGATGAAGCTTTACCCCATGCCCAAGGCGCAGCTCACGGCCTACGCCGCTGTGCCTTCGCTGGAGGACGCCGTCAAGCTGCTGGGCCTGGCACACGAATATCTGAGCGCGGGCCTCACCGGCTTCGAGGTCATGGGCCAGTTTGCGCTGAGCCTGGTGGTCAAGCACTTCCCGCAGCAGCGGGTGCCCTTCTGGCAGGAGTCGCCTTGGTGCGTGGTGCTGGAGAACTCGGACAACGAGTCCGAGACCCATGCGCGCGAGCAGTTCGAGCGCCTGCTCGAAGCCGCCATGGAGGCCGGCTGCGTCACCGACGCCGTGGTGGCCGAAAGCATGGCGCAGGCCAAGGCGCTGTGGCACATCCGCGAGAGCATCCCGCTGGCCCAGGCCCAGGAAGGCCTGAACATCAAGCACGACATCTCGATCAACGTTTCGCGCATCCCCGAGTTCGTGCGCGAGACCAATGCCCTGCTGCTGCAGAAGTTCCCGGGCGCACGCCTGGTGACCTATGGGCATCTGGGCGACGGCAATCTGCACTACAACGTGCAGGCACCTGAAGGTGCGGACCAGGCGCGTTTCCTCAACGAAGAGGAGGCGCCCATGAATGCCGTGGTGTACGAGGTGGTAGACCGCTACCGCGGCTCGATCTCGGCCGAACACGGCATCGGCAGCCTCAAGGTGGACAAGCTGCCGGAGCACAAGTCACCGGTGGCCCTGGGCCTGATGCGCAGCATCAAGCAGGCGCTGGACCCGATGAATCTGATGAATCCGGGACGGATGATTCGCGGTTGAGGCGTTGCAAGCCGGGTCTCGCCCCGGCTTGCAACGCAAGAGTCAATCCAGCTTGACGCCAGCGTCCTTGACGAGCTTCACCCAGAACTTTTCATCCTGAACCAGAAAAGCCGCATAGTCAACCGGCGACTTCGACAACGAAACCTCGGTCCCCTCACGCGCCAGCGCAGCCTTGACCGACTCCTGCTGCATGGCCGTGCGCGTAGCCTCGAAGATCTTCTGCACAACAGGCTGAGGCGTACCTGCAGGCAGGAAGAAGCCGTACCAGAAGTCCAGGTTGTAGTCCGGCAGGCCGGCGTCCTTCATGCCCGGCAGATCGGGAAACAGGGCGCTGCGTTCGGTCGCGCTGATCCCCAGGCCACGCACCCGGCCGGACTGGATGTGCGGCAGCGTGGACGGTGGCGTACCGAAGTAGATCTGCGTATCACCCGCGATCAGCGATTGCATGGCCGGCCCGCCCCCGCGGTAGGGAATCTCCGTGAACTTGACGCCGGCCACCTGGGCAAACTGCGCGGCGCCCAGATGGGTGGCCGAACCGTTGCCGGCGGTGGCCACGTTGAGCGCACCCGGGGCCGCCTTGGCCTTGGCCACCAGTTCGCGCACCGAGTTGATGCCGGCGTTCGGGTTGACCGCAATCACCAGTGGCGACGCGGTGAGCTTGGTCACGGGCAACAGGTCGCTGGGCTTGTAGCTGAGCTTGGGATTGAGCGCGGGATTGACCGAGATGGCGGCAGGGCTGGCGATCAGCAGCGTGTAGCCGTCGGGGGCCGACTTGGCCACCAGATCGGCGGCGATGCTGGAGCCGGCACCGGCCTTGTTCTCGATCACGATGGGTTGGCCTAGGGCGCGACCCAGGGCCTCGCCCACGGCACGCGCCACATAGTCGGCCGCGCCGCCGGGCGCAAAACCGACCACCAGCTTGATGGGTTTGGCCGGGTAAGCCTGCGCCAGGGCCGACGAGGCGCCCCCCAGGGCCAGCAGGCCGGCCAGCACGATAGACCACTTTTGCATGTCTCGTCTCCTCATCGTTGGAAAGCCATGGCCTGCAGCACCGCAGGCCGCATCACTCGAGCTTGACGTCAGCATCCTTCACCAACTTGACCCAGAACTTCTCGTCCTTGGCCAGGAAGGCTGCGAAATCTGCCGGCGACTTGGACACCGACACATCGGTCCCTTCGCGCGCCAGCGCAGCCTTCACGCTAGGCACCTGCATCGCGGTCTGCGTGGCGGCGAACAGCTTCTGCACGATGGCCGGGGGCGTGCCGGCCGGCACGAAAAAGCCGTACCAGAAGTCCAGGTTGTACTCCGGCAGGCCGGCTTCCTTCATACCCGGCAGATCAGGGAACAGCGCGGTGCGCTCCAGCGTGCTGACGGCCAGCCCGCGCAGGCGGCCGGCCTGGATCATGGGCAGCACCGAGGGCGGCGTGCCGAAGGTCAGCTGCGTGTCACCCGCAATGACCGACTGGATGGCCGGGGCGCCGCCACGAAACGGGATGTGCTGCATCTGCACGCCAGCCACCTGGCTGAAATGGGCCGCACCCAGGTGCGGCGCCGAGCCGTTGCCCGAGGTGGCGTAATTCAGGGTGCCGGGGGCCGCCTTGGCCTTGGCGATCAGCTCCTTGACCGAGGTGATGCCTGTGGCCGGGTTGGCTGCGATCACCAGGGGCGAGGCCGTCAGCTTGGTAACGGGTAACAGGTCGCTAGCCTTGTAACCCAGCTTTGGATTGAGCGCGGGGTTGACCGAGATGCTGCTCGGGCTGGCGATCAGCAGGGTGTAACCATCGGGCGCGGACTTGGCCACGGCCTCGGCGGCGATGCTGGAGCCCGCACCCGCCTTGTTCTCGATCACGATGGGCTGACCCAGGGCGCGGCTCAAGGACTCGCCAATCGCACGGGCGACAAAATCGGCAGCGCCGCCCGGGGCGAAACCCACCACCAGTTTCACGGGTTTGGCCGGGTAGGCGGGCGCCTGGGCCAGTGCGGCCTGGGAGCAGGCGCCCAGAACCAGGGCAGCCAGCAGCAGTTTGCGTTTGTGCATGTCGTATCTCCTCGTTGTTTATGGATGGCTGACGTGACGGAATACAGATTCAGGGCAGGCCGGCCAGGACGATCTTGCCCATGTGCTGGGCGGCTTCCATGGCCGCCTTGGCTTCGGCCAGCTGCTCGAAGGGCAGCACGCGGTCGACCAGCGGCACGATGCGGCCATCGGCCAGCATGGGCAGGATCTGCGCCTTGAAGGGCGGCACGCCCTCGGCCTTCATGTCGGCGTTGCGCAGCTTGTTGGACACACCGAAGAGCGTGAGGCGCTTGGCGTGCAAGGCGTCGAGGTCGATCTCGGCATGCAGCGAGCCATCGACATAACCCACCACCGCCAGCCGGCCCTGGAAGGCCAGGCAGCGCATGCTCTCGGCGAACATCGTGCCGCCTACGGCGTTGACCACGAGGTTCACGCCCTTGCCGCCGGTGGCCTGCATGACCGCGTCATGGAAATCCGGCGCACGGGTACACAGGCCGAGGTCCAGCCCCAGGGTCTTGAGATGGTCGAGCTTGGCCTGCGAGCCCGAAGTACCGATCACCTTCGCGCCCAGGGCCTTGGACATGGTGAGCGCGGTCACGCCCAGGCCCGAGGACACACCCGGGATCAACAGCCACTGTCCCGCTTGCAGATGGCCCTGCAGCACCAGCATGTCGTGCACCACCAGGCCGGTCAGGGGCACGGCCGAGGCCTGCTCCCAGCTCAGGCGATCAGGCTTGGGCATGGCCTCGCGCGCATCCATCAGCACGAACTCGGCAAAACCACCGGAGCAGCGGCCCATGACGGCATCACCCGGCTTGAAGCCCGTGACGCCAGCCCCGCAGGCCACCACCTCGCCCGCCGCTTCCATGCCCGCAGCCTTGTCGCTGCCTTCGGCCTGCAGGCTGTGGCCGATGATGAATTCACCCCGGTTCAGGCCGGCGGCACGCACGCGCACCAGCACCTGGCCCGGCCCGGCTTCAGGACGGGGAATGTCGCGTAACTCGACGGCGATCTTGCCGCCGGTGATCTTGGCCCAGTAGGACTTCATCTTGTTTTCCTCTGTCGTTCACTTGCCGCGGAACACGGGCTTGCGTTTTTCCATGAAGGCCTTGCGGCCCTCGGCATAGTCTTCGCTCTGGAAACAGCCCTGGATGAGCTGCTTGCACTTGTCAAAGTCCACCTCGGGCGAGGGCTTGAGGATCTCGGCCACGATGGCCTTGCCGGCGCGCACCGTCAGCGGCGCATTGGCGGCCAGGGCCTGGGTGTATTCGGCCAGCAACGCGGGCAGCTGGTCCGGCGCGCACACGCGCGAGATCAGGCCGACCTCCTTGGCCTCCTGCGCACTGATGCGGCGCGCGGTGAAAAACAGGTCCTTGGCCACACCGGGGCCGACCAGGTCCACCAGGTTCTTCATGGCCGAATACCGGTAGCCCAGGCCCAGGCGCGCGGCCGGGATGGAGAACACCGCGTCGCTGCTGGCGATGCGGATGTCGCAGCTCATGGCCACGTTGACCCCGCCCCCGATGCAATAGCCACGGATACAAGCCAGCGTGGGCTTGCTGAAGTTGTAGATGCCCATGAGCGCCTGCTCGGCCATGAGCTCGTAGCGGGCCACGGCTTCGCGCGCGGCGCGCATGTCCTCGAACTGCGAGATGTCGGCGCCGGAAACAAAGGCCTTCTCGCCCGCGCCGGAGAAGACCACCAGGCGCACACGCTCGTCCGTCTCGGCCTGGGCCAGCAGCACGGGCACCGCCTCCCACATGTCCACCGACAGCGCGTTGTGGCGCTCGGGGTTGTTGAAGCGAATGTGCAGTGTGTTGCCGTCATCATCCATCCAGCTCTGCACCCGCTCGGTGGGGGAGGTGTAAGTGATCTCTGCCATCTCAATAGACTCCTTGTGCCTTCAGGCGCTTCATTTCATCATCGGCCAGGCCGAGTTCGTGCAGGATCTCTGCGCTGTGCTCGCCGCGCTTGGGCGCCGCGCGCGCGATGGTGCTGGGCGTGCGCTCCAACTGCACCGGCTGGCCCACCAGACGTTGCGCGCCATGATGCGCCGAGACCACTTCCTTGACCATGCCCAGGTGCTGGATCTGCGGTTCCTCGAACACTTCCTTGACGTTGTTGATCAGGCCGCAGGCCACCCCACCCTCGTTGAAGCGCTGGACCCAGTAGGCACGGTCCTGCGCGGCCAGGCGGCGGTTGATCTCTTCGTTGAGCGAATCGCGGTTGACCGAGCGGCCCATCTTGTCGTGGTAACGCGCATCCGTCACCCACTCGGGTGCGCCCAGGATGTCGCAGAAGCGCTCCCAGATCTTGGAGCCGAAGACGGCGATGTTCATCCAGCCGTCGCGCGCCTTGTAGACGCCGGTGGGGATGCTGGTCGGGTGGTAGTTGCCGGCCTGGGTCGGCACCTCGCCGTCGATCAGCACGCGTGAAGTCTGGAAGTCCATCATGTAGACCATGGACTCCAGCAGCGAGGTGTGCAGGAACTGCCCCTTGCCCGAGGCCTCACGCTCCAGCAGCGCGACCAGGATGCCCTGGGCCGCGAAGATGCCGGCGCAGAGGTCGGCGATCGGGATGCCCACGCGCATGGGCCCGTCGCCCGGCTTGCCCGTCACGGACATCAGGCCGCTCATACCCTGGGCGATCTGGTCGAAGCCCGGGCGCTGGGCCAGCGGGCCGGTCTGGCCGAAGCCCGAGATGCTGGCGTAGACCAGGCGCGGGTGATCCTTCGCCAGCGTCTCGTAGTCGATACCCAGGCGGAACTTCACGTCGGGACGGAAGTTCTCCACCACCACGTCGGCGGTGGCGATCAGGCGCTTGAGCACGGCGATGCCTTCGGCCTCTTTCAGGTTGAGCGTGATCGAGCGCTTGTTGCGGTGGGTGTACTGGTAATCGGAGCCGTCCTGGCCCCCCAAGGTGTCGTCACCGCGCATATGCTCGGGCATCTGGACCTGGATGACGTCGGCGCCCCAGTCGGCAAGCTGGCGGCAGCAGGTCGGGCCGGCACGCACCTGGGTCAGGTCGATCACGCGAAAACGGGCCAGGGCGGAGGAAGCAGGGGTATGGGGCATGGTGGGCTGGTGGCTTCAAGTCAAACTGGAAGGCAGTGTCCCGTTTAAGCCCTTAAGTGTCAACACTTTCACAAAAATAGATGACACTTTTAATGGTTTTCCCCAATCCCGTCGCGGCCGCGGGTGCTACCATCCAGCCACCCCCGACGTCCACCGCCCACCTCCCCCATGGAACCCGCCAAAGAAAAAACCGAGCAGGGACTCTCACCCGCCATCGCGGAAGAACTCAAGCGCCTCATCTACAGTGGTGAAATCCAGCCCGGCGACCGGCTGAACGAGGCCGCGCTGGCCCTGCGCATGGGCACCAGCCGCGGCCCCATCCGCGAAGCCATCCGCATGCTGGCGGGCTTGGGCCTGGTCACGGCCGTGCCCAACCGCGGCGTCTTCGTGCGCCAGATCTCGGTGCGCGAGATGCTGGAGATCTATGAGCTGCGCGCCCTGGTCTTCGGCTTCGCCGCCGAACGCGCCAGCGTGCACGTGGACGACCGCCACCGCACCGAACTCGAACAACTGCTCGACCGCATGGACACGGCCTGCGACGCCGGCGACGGAACGGGTTACTACGAGCTCAACCTGCGCTTTCACACCGTGATCCTGGAGCTCTGCGGCAACCAGCGCGCGCACCAGGCCTACGACGACTACATCAAGGAGCTGCACCTGTTCCGGCGCAGCTACTTCAACGCCCCGGGCAATATGCGCCGCTCCAACGCCGAACACCGCGCCATCTACGAGGCCATCGCCAAGGGGGACGCCAAGCGCGCCCGCACCCTGGCCGAACGCCACGTGCTCTCCGGCCGGGACCGCCTGCTGGCGCGTCTGGAACAACCTGCCTGAACCCGCCCGGCAGGCTGTCGCCGGTGTGCCGGACCGAGTCCGGACTTGTAGGAAAATCGTGGTCATGACCACCCGCCCCGTCCGCGCCCAGTACGAAGACTTCATGCGCCACGTGTACACCACGGGTGTGCCCAAGACCGACCGCACCGGCACCGGCACACGTAGCGTGTTCGGCCACCAGATGCGCTTCGACCTCAAGGAAGGCTTCCCCCTGGTCACGACCAAGAAGGTGCACCTGCGCTCCATCATCCAGGAGCTGCTGTGGTTCCTCACGGGCTCGAGCAACAACAACTGGCTCAAGGAACGCGGTGTGTCCATCTGGGACGAATGGGCCCGCCCCGATGGCGACCTGGGCCCGGTCTACGGTGTGCAGTGGCGCAGTTGGCCCACGCCCGACGGCGGCCACATCGACCAGATCGCCGAAGTTGTCAAGACACTCAAGACCAACCCGGACTCGCGCCGCATCATCGTGAGCGCCTGGAACGTGGCCGAACTCAGCAAGATGGCGCTCATGCCCTGCCACGCCTTCTTCCAGTTCTACGTGGCCGAGGGCAAGCTCAGCTGCCAGCTCTACCAGCGCAGTGCCGACATCTTCCTGGGCGTGCCCTTCAACATCGCCAGCTACGCGCTGCTCACGCACATGCTGGCGCAGCAGTGCGATCTCGATGTGGGCGACTTCATCTGGACCGGCGGCGATTGCCACATCTACAGCAACCACCACGAGCAGGTGGAACTGCAGCTGGGCCGCGCGCCCTACCCCTACCCCACGCTGCACATCAAGCGCCGGCCGGACTCGATCTTCGATTACCAGTACGAGGACTTCGAGGTGCTGGACTACCAGTGCCACCCGGCCATCAAGGCTCCGGTGGCCGTGTGATCAGCCGCAAACAGCTCATCACCCTGATCGCCCTCACGCTGATGTGGGGCATCAACTGGCCGATGATGAAGTTCTCGCTGCGGGAGCTCTCGCCCCTGTATTTCCGGGCGCTGACGATGACGGCGGGCGCGCTCTTTCTCTACAGCTGGTACCGGACCCAGGGCCTGCGCATGTGGCCGCAGGGCCGTGAATGGCGCACGGTCCTGGCCATCGGCGCGCCCAATATGCTGGGCTGGCACACCTTCGCCATCCTCGGCGTAGGGGAGCTGGCCTCGGGCCGTGCCGCCATCCTGGGTTTCACCATGCCGATCTGGACAGTGCTGATCGGCGTGCTGTTCATGGGCGAGCGGCTCACGCGCCGGGTGAGCGTGGCGGCGGTGGCCGTGGCCATCGCCATCGCGCTGCTGACTTCCAGCGAGTTCACCAACCTCAGCGGCCGCCCATTGGGTGTGATGTGGATGGAGATTGCAGCGATCTGCTGGGCCATCGGCACGCTGATGGTGCGGCGCGCCACCCTCACCCTGCCGGTGGAGACCCTCACCATCTGGACCATGATCCTGGCCAGCGCCTGCCTCTGGCTCATCGCCCTGGCCAGCGAACCCTGGCCGAGCTGGCAGTTCAGCGGCACCATGTGGCTCAGCCTGGCCTACGGCGCCTTCATCAACTACGGTTTTGCCCAGACCCTGTGGGCCAGCCTGGCGCGGCACCTGCCAGCGTCCACCAGCGCCATGAGCGTGATGGCCATCCCCCTGGTGGGCACGCTCAGCGCCACCTTCATCGTCGGCGAATGGCCGCATTGGCAGGATTACGTGGCCATCGTCTTCGTGATGCTGGCCATTGCCGCCGTGCTGCTGCCGCCGCGTTCCCGGAGAATACCCGCATGAAACTGCACCTCATCTTCGCCCGCGCAGCCAATGGCACCATCGGCAAGGATGGCGTGATGCCGTGGCACCTGCCCGAGGACCTGGCCCACTTCAAGCGCACCACGCTGGGCTGCCCGGTTGTCATGGGCCGCAAGACCTGGGAATCGATCCCGGCGCGCTTTCGCCCCCTGCCCGGCCGCACCAACGTGGTGGTGACGCGCCAGCCAGGCTGGCACGCCGAAGGCGCCCACGTAGCGCATTCGCTGCCCGAGGCCCTGGCCCAATGCGGCGAGGTGAGCGATGCCTGGATCATCGGCGGCGCCGACATCTATGCACAGGCCCTGCCTCTGGCCAGTACTGCAGTGGTAACAGAGATCGAAGCATCCTTCGAAGGGGATGCTTTTGCGCCACAATTCGGACCCGAGTGGAAGGAAATGCGACGTGAGCGTCACGTCTCCTCCACCGGTCTGAATTTCAGTTTTGTAACTTACACGAATACAAAAGGAGTCTGATATGTCCGGAGGCGGTTTTCACGTGCACGGCCCGCACGACCACGAACTCGAACACGCGCAACAGGGCGGCGGCCATGGTGACCACGGCGGCGGCATGACCAACCAGATCGCCATGTTCACGGCCATCATCGCCACGGTGGGCGCCATCTTCGCCTACATGGGCGGCGCCACCCAGGCCAATGCCGGTCTGTACAAGAACAATGCAGCCATCAAGAAGACCGAAGCGTCCAACCAGTGGAACTACTTCCAGTCCAAGAGCACCAAGCAGTCCCTGGCCGAGGTCTCGCGCGACCTGACCTCCAGCGGCGCCGAGAAGGAAAAGTACCAGGCCAAGATCGACCGCTACGAGAAGGAAAAGAACGAGATCAAGGTGGTCGCCGAGAAGCTGGAAGCCGATGCGACCGACTGGGACAAGAAGAGCGATGAGCAGATGCACCTGCACCACCGCTGGGCCCAGGCCACCACCGTGCTGCAGGTCTGTATCGCGCTGGCTGCCATTGCCCTACTGACGCGCAAGAAGTGGCTGGAATACGCCATGTTCGCGGCCGGAGCGCTGGGCCTGGTCGTGGGTGGCCTGGCCGTGCTTCACATTTGATAGCAAGTCGTCGATGAAATTTGCGACCTGGAACGTGGAGTTACATCACTGGACTTCCCGGAAATTCACGGGATTTCCATAATAGTTCATTCAAATCAATGACTTAGGAGAGCAACATTTCCAAATTTGTCCAAATTTGAGTGTTGCGATCTTCCTCAGCTGGGGGCATCATCGGGGGCACATTTTGGAAGGTGTTCCCGTTGACTGAGGAATTCAGACGCGCACTTAGCGCCAAGCGAGTTGAGGTCGCCAAGCCCAAGGAACGACCGTACAAGTTGGCCGATGGCGGCGGCCTGCACCTTCTTGTGCAGCCTAGTGGCGCAAAACTGTGGCGCTACAAATTCCGCGTCCATGGGGTTGAGGGTCAGCACGCTATCGGCGTTTACCCAAGCGTAACCCTCGCCCATGCTCGCGAACGCCACAACCAAGCGCGGGCCTTGGTCACCGCCGGGCAAAATCCAAACCACGTTCGCAAGCAATCCAAGTTAGAAGCGCACCAGTCTAAGCAGCGCAGAACTTTGGGGGCGTTTAGCGCGGTGGTTGAATCCTGGCGAGCTCTTTCAGACTCGGATCTACGCCCTGGGTCCATACGCCAGCGCGAACGCGAACTCAGCAAAGATCTGCTTCCAACGCTCAAAGACCGGCAGGTAGACAGCATCACGCGCCTGGAGTTGTCAGCCTTGCTGGAGAAAGTCAAGAAACGCGCACCAGAGACCGCCAGGAACCTCAGGACCCACTTGTCGGCGATATTCGAGCACGCCATCAACAAGGGGTTGGTGATGGCCAACCCGACGCCACCCAGGTCGCTGATGGGCAAACGCAAACAGACGAGCCACCCAGCGATGCCGGTAGAGAAGATTGGCAAATTTCTGCGAGCTATAGATGATTCAAAACTCGCCCCCGGCACCCGCGTGGCCATGCTACTGGTCCTGCTATGTGCTAGCCGGAAAGAGGAAATCATCGGTGCCAAGTGGGACGAAATTGACCTCGACAAGGCGGAGTGGATCTTTCCGGCCGCGAGGATGAAGGGCAAACGGGACCACCTGGTACCGCTATCCCAGCAGGCTGTCGCCTTGCTGCGCGGTCTGCGCGCCATCGTGCACCCCGAACGGGAATTCCTTTTCCCAAACCGGCGGACTCCGAGCCAGCCCATGGCGAATCGCTCTTTAAATGCGGTGCTTGAACGCCTGGGTTTCAACGACGACGCGACGGTACACGGCTTCCGCTCAGTTTTTTCGACTAGATACAACGAGTTAGGCGTTAATCCAGATGTCATTGAACGATGCTTGACACACGTCCACGGAAACTCCGTCAGGGCGGCCTACAATCGCGCCCAGTACCTTGATCAGCGCCGCCTGTTGCTCCAGGAGTGGGCTGACTGGCTAGATGAGCAGCGAGGCTACGGGATCATGACTCCCCTGGGGTTTGGCCAGCAGAAAACGTCGTTTACCAAGAAGGGTGAAGGCCGCCCTCAAATTAAATAGGTTTGACGCTCCAGGCGGTGCCTGCTCCAAATTGAGCGTGACACTTTGGACAGGTGGGAGAGAGTAATGGGATGCTTTCATCACAGCTTGGGCAGCGACCTTGTCGCTCCGAGAGCGGCCTGTGAGTCGGAGGCTTGAGAAGTCGACTAACAAGCAGCTCATACTGCTCATTGGACATGCCGTCTTTTTTACTGTCCAGGAGCGCGCGCCTTGCCGCTAGCCAACCGAGATCCTGCCGTCGTAAAACAACAAAAACTTCAGACAGGGCGATTCGAAGGGCGGCTGGCTCCATACCACCGTAGTGAAGATGAATCTCTCCTGAGTTAGTCACCAACTTCAAGAACGTGTGGACTTTTGACTTCGTAGTCAGCGCGTTCAAAATTGTCGCCAAAGCAATGCCTTGAATGGCGCCATCAATACCAAAACCACCACCAATAAATCCACCGCCTTTTGTGACTGTGCCGGGCCCGGCGATCTCCACCTCTTCCAATTCGAGGTAGTAGATCTCCTGGTGGTGCAATTCACCCGAACGAAGCTCAAAAGACTCTTGTTTGAACTTTAGATCGACCGTCTCGTTCGGAGAAAAGTCAAAACCAAATCCTCCGAGGACCGTACACGTCAGGGATAGCGAAGAATCGCAAGGCGCCTGCTGCATTTGAACTCCCTGTTCTGGTAGCTTTTTGTGCACTTTGCCATCACTGGAGCACAGTGTCGAGAGTCCTTCAAAAATTCTGGTTCAAATCCAGCACCAGGTCGGCTAACTAAGCGGCCCGGGGTTTTGAGGAGGCCTCTTGGTTTAAGCTGAGACCACGGGGATGGTCCCACAGGCGAGTTGCCGCCGGCAGGTTGCCTCAGCTTCTGCCAGAGGAATAGCCCCAATCGGCTTAGTCGGGTGTGATTGAACCAGTGCACCAATTGCAGGGTGGCCAGTTACACGGCCTCCCTGGTCATCCAGGGGCCCCGGCGGTTGATCAGCTCGTCTTGTACAGCCCCTCCACAGTCTCGGCCAGCGCGTTGTCCACAGAGTCCAGTTCGACTGTTCGACAATAGGCGTTTCTACGGTCAAGAGCACCCCATAGAATGGGGAAAAACTCATATGAAATGAGACCGGGTGGCATGTGCCCGGACAACACTCAGGGACAACCGCATGGATGACGTCTTTCAGTTTCGCAATCGTCTCATCAGCGAGTACAGCACCTTTTCTCGCAGTTTTTCCAAAGTAGCAGCACCAGACATCCTGGCCAAGGTTGAAGAGGAATATGCCCATGGTCGCTACTGGCCCGAGCCGCTGATCCAGATCAACCCCAACTACAAGCGAAGCGGCACCGTCCAGCAGTTGGCCAAAGAGGGCGTGCTGCACCCTGACTGCGCGCACATCTTCCAGACGGGGAAAACTGAGAGCAAGCCTGCAGACCTGCATCTCTATGTCCACCAGTTGCAGGCTCTGGCCAAGGCCCAAAAGCAGCAAAGTTATGTCGTGACGACGGGCACCGGGTCGGGCAAGTCGCTGTCGTTCTTTATCCCCATCATCGACCGCATCGTAAAAGCCAAGGCTGCCGATCCACAGAAACGCACGCGCGCCATCGTTATCTACCCGATGAACGCGTTGGCCAACAGCCAGTTGGAGGAACTAGACAAATTCCTCCATGGCTACGCGCCAGACCAGGCCCCCTTCACCGTGGCCCGCTACACCGGTCAAGAAAGCGCGACCGAACGGCAAGACATTGCCAACAACCCGCCGGACATCCTGCTCACCAACTTCATGATGTTGGAGCTGATCCTGACGCGTTTTGAAGAGGTTGATCGCCAGGTCGTCGAGCACTGCCAGGGGTTGGAATTTCTGGTGCTGGACGAGCTCCATACCTACCGAGGTCGTCAAGGAGCTGATGTGGCCCTGCTGGTCCGCCGCCTGCGCGAACGGCTCAAGGCCGAGCAACTGGTCTGCATCGGCACCTCCGCCACCATGTCCTCCACCGGCACCCAGGCCGACCGCAATCAAACGGTGGCAAGCGTGGCGAGCCTTTTGTTTGGCGCATCCATCACTGAGCACGACGTCATTGGCGAAACGCTGCAGCGCGTCACAAACCCTGGCAAAGACGTGCAGTCCATCAAGCCCATGCTGAAGGCCTCGCTGCTGACGGAAAACCATGGCTGGTCTGATTTTGAAGCCTTCAGCAACCACCCCCTGGCCATTTGGGTGGAGTTGACCCTGGGTATTGAGCTGCCGGCAGATGAGCCACCACGCCGCGCCAAGCCCATCACGCTGAAAGATGCTGCCGGCCTGCTGGCGGAAGATGCGCAGTGCTCCCCTGATGAAGCTATGGCAGGCTTGCAGCGATTCTTGGTAGCCGCCAATGACATCAAGACCCCCCAAGGCCGCCCACCCTTTGCCTTCAAACTACATCAGTTCATCAGCGGCCCTGGCAAGGTTCTAGCCACGCTGGAGCCAGCTAAAAAGCGCCACATCACCCTAGACGCCCAGCGCTATGCGCCTGGGCGCCAGGACGAAGGGGCACAGCTGTATCCCGTCCACTTCTGCCGAGATTGCGGACAGGAATACCACCCAGTCTGGCGCTCAGGCCAAGCCCAGCTGGAATACAGCCCTCGCGAAATTGACGATATCGCTGGCGACGACGACGAAAACGCCAGCTACGGCTTCCTGTGCCCGGCCAACCCTCGTCAGACCTACAAAGGCAACATTGAAGATTTGCCGGAGTCTTGGCTGGACTTGACCAAGGCCGAACCCAAGCTCAAAAGCACATACGCCAAACATGTGCCCGCGGACGTGCAGGTCAGCCCCCAAGGCTGGCAAGGCAGTGGTGAGTCCTACTGGTACATCCCCGGCAAATTTCGTTTTTGCCTCAACTGCGGCCAGACCCATGAAGTTCACGGCAAAGACATCAACCGACTGGCAAGCCTGTCTGGTGAGGGTCGGTCATCCGCCACCACCATGCTCACGCTCGGAGCCATCCGACAACTATTCGATGTCAAGGACATTGCGCAGGATCAGCCAGACCCACGCAAGTTGCTCGGCTTCACCGACAACCGGCAAGATGCCGCCCTGCAAGCTGGGCACTTCAATGACTTCCTGTTTTTGCTCACCCTACGCTCTGCGTTGATTGGGGCTCTGCAAAACAACCACGGCTTGCTGTCAGAAGAAACCTTGGCAGATGCCGTCTTCAAAGCCCTGGGCTTTGACAAAACAGATTTCGGCACGCTGGCCGAGTATCTGCGCACGCCCAAGCTCATGGGCTTGGCGCGCCAAGATGCCCAGCGCACCATGCGCTTCATCATCGGCTACCGCCTCTTGCGGGACCTGCGTCGCGGCTGGCGCTTTAACAACCCCAACCTGGACCAGCTGAACCTGCTCTCGATTGCCTATCGGGGGCTGGACGAATTCTCGGCCGAGTCCTCCTTGTTCAGCGGCAGCCCGGTGCTGTCCAAAATCACCCCCGCGCAGCGCGTGGAGCTGGCCCGCATCCTGTTCGACAGCATGCGACGCAGCCTGTGTATGGAATCGCGCTACCTGGACGCAGTAGAGCAAGACAAGGCCAAAACAACCGCCTACCAGTACCTGAGCGAGCGCTGGGCTTTTGCGCCAGACGAAAACCTCGAAACGGCCAAATATCTGATTCTGACCAAGCGCCCAGAATACAAAGGAAAGCCCCGTCCCGATTTGATTCCCGGCGGCTCCCGTTCCCGCCTGTTGAAAGACATCAAGGCTGCCGCATTCTGGAAAGACAGTGCGGCAGCAGGCCAAGTCAGTGGCTGGAAAGACCCCCAGTGGGTCGAGTTTGTGGAGCAGCTGCTTCAGGCTGCCTCCAATTACGGCTACGTCCAGAAGGCCGATGTGGACGCCCAAGTCATCGGCTGGCGCCTCAACGCCTCCTCCATGGACTGGCTGTTAGTCGATGAGACACAGGCCCAGGAAAACAGCAAACACAATCAATTCTTCCGCAACCTCTACCAGGCGGTTGCACAGACCCTACGCCAACAAGGACACCCCCTGTTTGACTTTGAGGCCCAGGAACACACCGCGCAGGTGGATGCCGCTCGCCGGCAGTTGCTGGAACAGCGCTTCCGCTATACCGAGAAAGATCGCAAGGACTGGCTGGATAACCCCGCGCATGAGGCGCCGCTGAAGCGCCTGCCCGTGATGTTCTGCTCCCCCACCATGGAGCTGGGCGTGGACATTTCTGCACTGAACACTGTTTACTTGCGCAACGTCCCACCCACCCCCGCCAACTACGCCCAGCGTAGTGGACGGGCCGGTCGCTCAGGACAACAAGCACTGGTCATCACCTACTGCGCCGCCCTCAGTCCGCACGACCAATGGTTTTTCCACCACGCCACCGAAATGGTGCACGGCATCGTCAAGCCGCCCACCCTGGACCTGGCCAACCGCGATTTGATTGAAAGCCACCTGCATGCCGTGTGGCTGGCCGCAGCACAAGTTCAGCTGGACACCAGCATCGCTCCCATGCTTGACCTGGAGCGGCCTGACAAGCCCTTACTGCCGGCCCTGCGCGACAAACTCATGGCGCCCGAGGTCACAGCCCGTGCCCTGGCTAGTTCTCAAGGTTTTATGGCGCAACTAACTTCCGTGCTCAAGAACAGTCCCTGGTTTACAGCCGACCATGTGACCAAAACGATTGAGAAAGCGGGCGAAGATTTCAATGCCGCTTTCGAGCGCTGGCGCGCCCTGGTGGATGCCACCCGTAAGCAAATGGACATGGCTGACCAGGTGGTCAAGAGCTACACCACCTCGCACGCAGAAAAGCAAAATGCGCAGCGCCGCTATGGCGATGCCGCCCGCCAGTACAGCGTCTTACTCAAGTCCGGCAACGGCCAAAACTCCGATTTCTATACCTACCGCTACCTCGCCAGCCAAGGCTTTCTACCTGGCTACAACTTCCCGCGCTTGCCGCTCATGGCCTGGATCCCTGCCAAAGGCGGTACCGCGGCCAAAGGCAAGGATGACGAAGGCAGCATGGTCAGCCGTCCGCGCTTTTTGGCGTTATCCGAGTTTGGCCCGCGCAGCCTCATCTACCACCAGGGGCGCATGTACCGGGTGGTGCGCGCCAAGCTCAACGTCGGCTCGGCAGACCACATCTCGGGGAACAGCACGCTCGCCACAGTCGCCAGCCGTGTTTGCAGCCAGTGCGGTTATGCCCATATGGGCGAGGAAGGCGGCACCGAGCCGCACCAGAACTGCTGCGAAAACTGCGGCGCCTTGCTCACAGACCATGACTGGGTTCGCAACCTCTACCGCATCGAAACGGTAGAAACCATCCCCGTGGAGCGAATCTCCATTAACGATGAGGACCGCCAACGCCAGGGCTTCGAGCTGCAAACCACCTACCGCTTCCTGCCGGGGCCCGATGGCAAGCTGGCGCAACACAAATCATTGATCCGCGGTGGTAGCGTTGACGATGCTCCAACTTTGGCCGCGCTGACCTATGCTCCTGCAGCGCAAATCTGGCGGATTAACCGCGGCTGGCGCCGGCGCAAGAACAAAGAGCAACTCGGCTTCTACATCAACCCCATCACAGGCCAGTGGAGCAAAAAAGACGAGCCAGGCGCCACAGATGACGGCAGCAATGACGACAGCCTGCTGGACAAGGTGCCCAACCAGCAAATCGTCCCCTTCGTCGAAGACCACCGCAACATCCTCATCCTGGCACCCACCGTGCCCATGGATTTGGAAGCCATGGCCACGCTCCAAGCCGCACTCAAGCGCGGCATTGAGATGACCTTCCAGATTGAGGAGTCCGAGCTGGTGGCTGAGCCCCTGCCCAAGCAGGACGAACGCCAGGCCTTGCTGTTTTACGAGGCCTCCGAAGGCGGCGCTGGGGTGCTGACCCGCCTCGCTACCGAGCCGCAGGCTATGGCCCAAGTCGCGGCCGCGGCCCTGCGCGTAATGCACTATCGAGCCCCCACAGGCCCCTGGACGGTCGATGGCCTGCCCGAGCTAGAGCAGAAGACCGTCGATGGCCACAGCATCTGCGAAGCGGGTTGCTACCAGTGCCTGTTGTCGTATTTCAACCAGCCCGATCACGGCCACATCAACCGCCGCAACACGCAGGCCACTGAAATGCTGGTCGCCTTGGCCAACGCCCAGGTGACTCCAGGCAAGCCGGAACTTGGACAACCGCCGCCGCCCCCATCAGCAGCCTCAGCCGCCCCTGCAGGCCCGAAAGATGTGCTGTGGCCCCAATGGCAACAGGCACTCCAAGCGGGTGCGCATAAGGCGCCAGACCAAGCCCAACTGCCCGTGCTGGGCGGCAGGCTCATCGTGGCGGGCCAATACAAGGCGGCCCGCACCCTGGTGGTGTTGCAGCCCGTGGCAGCGGACCACCAAGCCGAGCTTGCAGACAAGGGCTGGTCAATCCTCGACATGTCCAACCCCGCGCTGTGGCAAGAGCAGTTTGCCGCCCACCGCCATGTTTTCAGCTAGGTCTTTCCAGTTTTACTCATGACACAAGCCACTCACGATTTCATGCCTGGCAACCTGGTGCGCGCACGCGGCCGAGAGTGGGTTGTGCAAGCAGACGCTCGGCAGGACGACGGCAGCCAGCTCTTGCGCCTGCGTCCCCTGGGTGGAGCAGACGAAGACATCGTCACACTGATACCGGAGCTGGAGTTCGCCCCCGTCGAGCCGGCGACCTTCCCCTGGCCCAGCCCTGAGCAGCCCGGCAACCACGCAGCAGCCCTGTTATTGCGCGACGCTCTGCGCCTGAAGCTACGCGCTGGTGGCGGTCCGTTCCGCTCATTCGGCAACATTGCCGTTGAGCCGCGTGCCTACCAGCTTGTGCCCCTGCTCATGGCTCTGCGCCTGACCACGGTACGCCTGCTGATTGCCGACGACGTAGGTATCGGAAAAACCGTGGAAGCTGGTCTCATCGTGCGTGAGCTGATGGACCGCGGTGAAGTCTCCCGCCTGGCTGTGCTCTGCCCTCCCCATCTCGTGGAGCAATGGCAGTCTGAATTACTGAGCCGTTTCAATCTGCAAGCCATAGCCCTGACCTCCGCCAGCGCCAGCCGTGTGGAGCGCGACCTGCCCCACGGTGTCGGCCTGTTTGACCACCACCCCATCGTTGTGGTGAGCCTGGACTACATCAAGAGCGAACGCCACCGCGAGCACTTCTTGTCCATCGCCCCCGAATGCATCATCGTGGACGAGGCCCACACCTGTGCCAGCAGTGGCGCGGGCAAACAGCTGCGCTTTGAGCTCCTGCAACGCCTGACCAAAGACGAAAACCGCCACCTGCTCCTCCTGACAGCCACACCCCATTCGGGCGATGAAGCGGCCTTTTACAACCTGCTGTCCCTGCTGGACCCCGCGTTCCTGGATCTGCAGACGCGCACATCAGCGGATGACCCTTTACGCCAGTTGCTGGCCCGGCACTTTGTGCAGCGCCGCCGTAAAGACATTGCGGAGTGGCAAGCCGAGACCCATGACGGCCGAGGCTTTGCACGCCGCATGAAAACCGAGCTGACCTACAAGCTCACGGGCGACTGGGGTGCCTTCTTCGATGCCGTGCAGACCTACTGCCGTGAAATGGCCGAATCGGTGGAACAAAGCCAGCAAGGCAGCGCACGCCTGATCTGGTACGCCACCCTCGCCCTGTTGCGCTGCGTGGCCTCCAGCCCCGCCGCCGCCGTCAAGGCCCTGACCACGCGACTGGAAGGCAAAACCGAAGCCCTGGCCAGCGCTGACGAAGACGAACTGCTTGAAGACGAACGCCTGCACGACGGCCAGTCCGACGACCTGGGCAGCAATGACCTGGAGCCCGCTGGCCAGGTGCTGGAGCGCACCCAAGACAGCGTCCGCCTGCAAGCCCTGATTGCAGAGGCTCAGCGCCTCTCTGGTAGGGCGGGCGACCCCAAGCTGACCACACTCATCAACCACCTGGAGGGCCTGGTCAAAGACGGCTACGCCACCGTGGTGTTCTGCCGCTACGTCGCCACCGCCCAGTATGTGGCCGCCGAACTGAAAAAGCACTTCCCCAAGGTACTGGTGGATGTGGTCACAGGAGAGCTAAGCCCGGAAGAGCGCCGAGACAGAGTCGAGGAGATGGATGAGAACGAGGCCCGTATCCTCGTCGCCACCGACTGCCTGTCCGAAGGCATCAACCTGCAACACCTGTTCACGGCTGTCGTGCATTACGACCTGGCCTGGAACCCCACCCGCCACGAACAGCGCGAGGGCCGCGTTGACCGCTTCGGCCAGCAAGCTCCTGAGGTGCGCTGCACCATGCTGTATGGCCACGACAACCCGGTTGATGGCTTTGTGCTCAACGTCATCCTGCGCAAGGGCGAGGCCATCCAGAAAGAGCTCGGCATCCTGGTGCCCATGCCAGAAGACAAGCAGCGTATCAACCAGGCCATGGTTAAAGCCGCACTCATGAAGCGCGTGGCCTCAGACAACCTGCAGCTTGGCTTTGACTTCACCGAAGCTGAGCAAGTCCTGGCCCCTCTGCAGACCCAGTGGACCGATGCCCTGGAAAAAGCCAAGGCGAACCGCACCGTCTTTGCCCAGCGCCGTATCCGGCCAGAAGAAGTGCTGCCCGAATGGCAGAAGCAGCAAGCCGCCCTGGGCTCCAGCGAAGATGTGCAGCGCTTCGTGCAAAGCGCCTGCGCGCGCCTGAACGCCCCCCTGGAAGCCACCCGCCGCCAGATCCATCGCCTGCCCACCCAGCACCTGCCGGAGGCCCTGCGCCAGCGCCTGGCCGATGAAGGCCTGGTGCCGGATGCCAGCAAGCCCATCCTCAACCTGAACTTTGCCGAGCTGCACCGCAGCCACCCGCTGGTTACGGTCCTGGCAGACCACCTGCTGGAAACTGCCTTGCAGGACCAGGCCAACCCCGCCAGCACCATCACCGCACGCTGCGCCGCCACTATCACCGACGCGGTGGACGTGGTCACCACCCTCTACCTGCTGCGGCTGCGCCATCAGCTGGGCTACGTGCGCCGCCGCCAGCCCTTCCAGATGATGGCCGAGGAAACTGTGGCCCTGGCTGTCAAAGGCCGCAGTACCCCCGAGTGGTTGAGTGACGACGCCACCGCCCGGCTGCTGGAGTGCCAACCCACCGGCAACTTGCCGCGCGACGCCATGAGTCGCGAAGTCGCCCAGGCCCTGAGCTTTCTGCAGGCGCACCCCCAGCGTCTTGAAGCCCTGGCCCATGAACGCGCCCAATCTCTGTTGGCCGACCACCGCCGTGTGCGTGAAGCCGCCCGCGACGTGGGTCAGTACAGCGTTAACCCCTGCTTGCCGGTCGATGTGATTGGCGTCTATGTCCTGCTGCCGGACGCTCTGTAAGCCACCGCCATGAAATCCGTCCGTCACCATGCTGCCGCGTTGAACCTACCCACCCTGCGCTTAGAAGGTGGTCTTTTCCTACCCGACGTGCTGGGAAAAGCCGCTCTAGGTCAAAGCCGCCTGCAAACCGAAGCTGACTACGGCATACCCAAAGGCCTCAAGCTCAAAGACGAATACAGCCGCGCCTTCCAGATTGCCTGCGCCCAGTGGCGCAGCTTTGCTCCGCTACTGGAACGCGCTGACTATGACGCGCAACACGCCACCTCAACCTTCATCACCGAGCTGCTGCGCGATGCCCTGGCTTATCCCGCGGTGGGTGCCAGCACCGGCATCACCGTAGGTGACAGGCATTACCCCATCACCCACCTGGGCACCGCGCCGCACCACCCGGGCCGCGCACTTCCCATCGTGGTGGCGCCGCACACTCTAGGGCTGGACGACC
This sequence comes from Burkholderiales bacterium, assembly GCA_016185015.1. GTDB lineage: Bacteria > Pseudomonadota > Gammaproteobacteria > Burkholderiales > Burkholderiaceae_C > Hylemonella. The sequence goes on along the minus strand of JACPOI010000009.1, from coordinate 37,903 downwards.
CTGACCCGCGCTTTGCGATTCAGGGCAGCGGTAGCCGCAAGAAGAGCGCCTTTCAGTTGGCGCAGGAGTTGCTCAACGCCAGCCCAGACCACCATTGGGCTCTCGTCACCAACGGCAAAACCCTGCGCCTGCTGCGCGATGCCGCCACCCTCACCCGCCCCAGCTACCTGGACATTGACCTGGCCGACCTGCTCGGCGGCCAACGCTTTGCTGAGTTCGCTTACGCCTGGCGCCTGCTGCACGCCAGCCGCGCCGGTTTGCTGGGCGGCACGGCCGCACAAGCAGCCCCCGTGGTGTGGGAAGCCTGGCGCGAAGCTGGCCAGGAAGAAGGCACCCGCGTGCGCGAAGGCCTGCGCCTGGGCGTCACAGAAGCACTTATCACCCTGGGCCAGGGCTTTGTGCAGCACCCCGGCAACGAGGCCCTGCGCCTGGCCCTGCAAGACGGCAGCCTCAGTAAAGAGGCCTACTTTGCCCAGCTGCTGCGGCTCATCTACCGCTTCATCTTTGTCTTCAGCGTGGAAGAGCGCGGCCTCATCCCCAACGCCCCCCAGGCCGAGGATGCCCCCGAAACCACCCGCACCAAGCTGGCCGCCGCCCAAGCCTATGCCCAGGGCTATGCCCTAGCCCGCCTGCGAGACCTGGCGCTTCGCCGCCGCGCACGCACTCGGTTTGACGACCTGTGGCAAGCCGTCAAGATCGTCTTCAAGGGCCTGGCCCAAGGTGAAACACGGCTGGGCCTGCCCGCCCTGGGCGGCCTGTTCGCCCCCAGCCAGTGCCCGGCCTTGGACTCAGCACAGCTCACCAACGCCGACTTGCTGGCCTCCATGCAAAGCCTGCGCTGGGCCAAGAGCCCGGGCGGGCAGCTCGCGCCCATCGACTACCGCAACATGGACACCGAAGAACTCGGCAGCGTCTATGAAAGCCTGATGGAACTCGTGCCCGAGGTGGACTTGCATGCCCGTCGCTTCGGCTTTGTCGGCCTGACCAGTGAAGGCAGCACGGCCGGTAATGACCGCAAACTCACAGGCAGCTACTACACGCCGGACAGCCTAGTACAAGAGCTCATCAAGAGCGCGCTGGATCCAGTCATTGAGCAACGCCTAGCCGCCAACCCCGCCAACCCGGTGGAAGCGCTGCTGGCCATCCGCGTGATAGACCCCGCCTGCGGCAGCGGACACTTCTTGTTGGCCGCCGCGCGCCGGCTGGCCGAACGCCTGGCAGCTCTGCGCTCCCCCGATGGCGCCGTCACCCCGCAGGCCTACCGCCACGCCCTGCGCGAAACGATTGCCCGTTGCATCTTTGGGGTAGACCGCAACCCCATGGCCGTGGAGCTAGCCCGCACCGCGCTCTGGCTCGAAGGTTTTGAGGAAGGTCGTCCCCTGGGTTTTCTGGACCATCACCTGCAGTGTGGCGACGCCCTCCTGGGGTTGACCGACCTGCACGCGCTGGAGCAAGGCATTTCCAAAGACGCCTTCAAGCCGCTCTCTGGCGACGACAAAGAGGTGTGTAAGGTCTTGGCCAAGTCGAATGCCGCCGGCCTCAAGCAAATCGCGAAAGACCTGCAAGGCGGCCAGGCCCTGCTGGGCTTTGACAACGCCACCGGCCTGCAAGCCCTGCGCGTCATCGAGGCCATGAGCGCCGAAACGCCGGAAGAGGTGGCCGCCAAAGAGCAGGCCTACCGCCAACTCCTGGCTCAGACCCAGCGCAGCCCCCTGGCCCTGGCGGCAGACCTTTTGGTTGGCGCCTTCCTGATGCCCAAGACGGCCGATACATCCGGCCTGGTGCCCACCAGCGCCACCTTGCACGCCGCACTCACCGCACCACACGCCCTGCAAGAGCAGGGCACCACACATGCTGCCGCTGTGGCTGCGACCCGTGCCGCCTGCCAGCAAGCCCAGGTGTTTCACTGGCCGCTGGCTTTTCCGCAGGTGTTTGCCACAGGGGGCTTTGACTGCGTGCTGGGCAACCCGCCGTGGGAGCGCATCAAACTGCAAGAGGAGGAGTTTTTCGCCACCCGCCATCCTGCGGTAGCCACCGCAAAGAACAAGGCCGAGCGCAGCCAGCGCATCCAGTGGCTGAGCCAGGGGACGCTGAGCCAGAACGTCTACCCTAACGATGCGACGCACCATACGCCGGCCGAAAGTACAGCCGAGCAACGCCTGCATGCGGAGTTCATCAGCGCCCGCCGCACCGCAGAAGCCGCCAGCGTTTTCATGCACGTGGACGCAGAGGATGCCGGGCGCTACCCGCTCACCGGCGTGGGCGACGTCAACACCTACGCACTGTTTGCAGAAACCATTCTGCAAATCACTGCACCGCAAGGCCGGGCCGGGTTTATCGTGCCCACCGGTATCGCCACAGACGACAGTACCAAGGCCTACTTTGGGCACATCACCCAAAAGGGCCGACTCGTCAGCCTGTACGACATCGAGAACCGCGCCAAGCTGTTCCCTGCAGTTGACAGCCGCATGAAGTTTTGCCTGATCACATTGGGAAGTACCCCCAAGGCAGAATTTGTTTGCTTTGCAGAACAAGTGATACAACTCAGCGACCCGCGCCGCCGCTTCACCCTCACACCCGACGAGTTCCGCCTCATCAACCCCAACACGCTGACCTGCCCGGTCTTCCGCAGCAGCCGTGATGCCGAGCTGACCAAGAAGCTCTACGCGGCCGCCCCCGTGCTGATCCGGGAGGCTATCTGGCAAGGCGAAGGCAAGGCGGCCCGCCTAGTTACCCCCGAGGTCAATCCGTGGGGCATCCGGTTTTCGGCGATGTTTCACATGTCGGGTGATAGCGAGCTGTTCAAAGGCACCCCCACACCCACCCGCCTGCCCCTGTACGAAGCCAAGCTCATCCACCAGTTTGACCACCGCTGGGCTACCTACACCGGGCAGGATGACAGCCGGGACATGACGCTGACCGAGAAGCAGAACCCCGCCACCACCGTCACCCCACGCTACTGGGTGGAGGCGCGCGAAGTCTGGCTGCGCGTCACCACCCTGCCGGACGGCCTGCGCAAGGCCCTACGCGACCGGGACGAGGCCCCCGTGCTGCTGGGCGTGACCCAACTACTGTTCGCCTGGTGGCTGGCAGACAAACGCCGGGCCCAGCCGGAGCTGGGAGTCTATGCCGCCTGGCTCAGCTTTGTGCAGCGCCACCCCTATGCCCAGGCCGTGGCTCCCGTTTCACTGGGCCTGTGCGGCGACAACCCGCCCAGCCTGAAGCCGCTGGACGACAACTACTTGCCGGCCGAGGGCAGCTTTGAAGTGGCCATGTCCAACGAGCACGCCAGCACCGCCTGGTACGCCGTGGACGCGGCGGCCGTGCAAACCCTACTGGCCTGGACCACCCACCACCGCGACCTGCCCGCTCCGGATGCTGCACTCAACACCGCGGACGACGTGCTGGCCCTGGCCGAACGCTGGCTGCAGGCGTCTTGCCCTCAGTGGTTGATGGGGTGGCGGGATATTACGAACGCCACCAACGAGCGTACGGTGATTGCGTCGGTGGTGCCGTTGGCGGGGGTGGGCCACACGATGCCCTTGTTCTTCACGGAAGGTCGTGGCCCCAAAGTCGCGGCCTTGTTGGGCAACTTTTGCTCGCTGGTCTTGGACTATTGCGCCCGCGTTAAGGTAGGCGGTACACACCTCACTTACGGTTACCTCAAGCAATTCCCGGTGCTGCCCCCAGACCGCTACACCGAAGCCGACCTGGCCTTCATCGTCCCGCGCGTGCTCGAACTGACCTACACAGCGCACGACCTGGCTGGCTGGGCGCTGGCGCTGGGCCACAAAGGCCCGCCGTTCTCTTTTAACCCCGAGCGCCGTGCCCAACTGCGCGCCGAGTTGGACGCCTGCTACGCCCGCCTCTACGGCCTGACCCGTGACGAGCTGCGCTACATCCTCGACCCAGCCGACGTGCTGGGCTCCGACTACCCCAGCGAAACCTTCCGCGTGCTCAAAACCGGTGAACTTCGCGAGTTTGGCGAGTACCGAACACAGCGGCTGGTGCTGGCGGCGTGGGATAGACTGGCTACTGGAGATTTGCACACATGCTGACGTCACTTCGCATTAAAAACTTCAAGGCTTGGCGTGACACCGGGCCGGTACGCCTGGCCCCCCTGACGGTGATATTCGGCGCCAACAGCGCTGGGAAAAGCAGTCTTGGGCATCTGTTGCTGGGCTTGAAGCAGACTGCGCTTTCTACAGATCGAAAGCGTGCCCTTCACCTAGGCGATACCACTTCTTTGATCGATCTGGGTACTTTCTCTGACTGTCTGAATGGCCATGATCTAAACAAGCCCTTGGACTTTGAACTAGGTTGGGAGTTGCCCAAATCCATGGAGGTGAAGGATCCTCTAGATAGCACCCGGCGCTACAGCGGAAATCAAATCGAACTCGCGGTGCGTTTGTCTGCAGGAAAAAGCGGGCAGCCTGAGGTGGCGTCTATTGCATACGACCTGAAAGACGCTAACGGTGTTGTACTAGACGTGAAGTTCGTGCGTGGCACAAATCGTAAGTTCTCCCTGAAATCGGTCAAGTACCGCTTCAAGATGGCCGACGGTCGCAAGTGGCCTTTGGATGAGCCTGAGAAGTTCTATCGTGTGTCCGACCTGAGCATCGCACGCTTTAAGAATGCAGGTTTTTTGACGGACTTGGCGCTGTCAACCGAAAACCTATTGGGTAGCGTTGCCTATTTGGGGCCGCTCAGGAACCACCCTCAGCGTACTTACCAGTGGTCTGGTGATACGCCGGAAGGGGTTGGGCAGACAGGGGAGGCAACTGTGGCGGCAATTCTGGCGGCCCAGCACGAAGAACGTATGCTGAACCGAGGTCCGAAAAAGTCCAAACAAGCTTTCACGACCTTTATTGCCGGATGGTTGAAAGATCTGGGCGTGATCCATAGCTTTACGGTCAAGCCGGTGGCCGAGGGCCGCAAGGAATACGAAGTCCTGTTGAAGACTCACCTTGGCGCCCCGGAAGTCAAGATCACCGATGTGGGGTTTGGGGTATCCCAGGTCCTGCCAGCTTTGGTTCAGGCGTTCTACTGTCCACCGAATTCAACGGTGTGGATGGAGCAGCCAGAGATTCATTTGCATCCCCAGGTGCAGGCGGAATTGGCAGATGTTTTCATCTCCGCCATCCAGGCGCGTGAAGACGGCAAAGAGCGCAATGTTCAGCTAATCATCGAAAGCCACTCTGAGCACTTCCTCAACCGCCTGCAACGGCGCATCGCAGAGGGGCAGTTGACTACAGATGACGTGGCCATTTATTTCTGCCGCCGGTCTGGTTCATCCACGGAGCTAGAGCCCCTGCGACTTAACGCATTCGGTGAAATCGAAAATTGGCCCGAGAACTTCTTTGGGGATGAAATGGCCGATATTGCTGCCCGTACCTTAGCTGCTATGGAAACCAAGAAGAGGCAGCGCACGGTAGATGCCCCATGATGCGGGCGGTCATTGACACCAATGTCTTGCTGGTTGCCAATGACCAGCACGAAGATGCTTCTCCAGAGTGTGTGGCCGAGTGTGTGCGCCGGCTGCAAGATATGCAGGTTCGAGGCATCACGGTCATTGACGATGGATACCGTATCTTGAAGGAATACCAGAACAAGACGAGGTTGCACCCGCCGAAGGGTGTGGGAGATGTATTCCTGAAGTGGTTGTTACGAAATGCCGACAAGCCTCAGCACGTTGAACAGGTGTCCATTACAGAGACACCAGAAAATATATTCACTGAGTTTCCCGACCCGGCGTTACAAACGACATTTGACGCGCCGGATCGCAAGTTTGCAGCTGTGGCCAATGCGCACCCAGCCAGGCCGGTGATTTTGCAGGCGGTTGATTGCAAGTGGCTGGACTGGTGGCAACGCCTTGAAGCCCGAGGTATTCGCGTACGTTTTCTATGCCCTGATGATGCGTGTCGGTTTTATATTAAGAAATTTCCTGCCAAAGGCGCGCCCTCCGTCCCTGAAAATGCGGAATGACTGACTTCTTTCGCTTCCCCCACACTCCTCACCTTGCTTGGCTGGCGCAAGGCGCGCCACGCGATGACAAGGTCTTGTCCCCTCAAGAGGCGCAAGAGTTCCTGAACGCGGAAGTGGTGGTTGAAGAAAAGCTGGACGGAGCCAATCTCGGGCTCTCGCTATCTCCCGCAGGCGAACTTCGCGCCCAAAATCGTGGCCAATATCTGCATGCCCCTCATGCCGGGCAATTTGCTCGCCTGCCAGACTGGTTGACCTTGCATGGCGAAAAGCTTCGAGTCGAACTGGCGCAGCAGGAATCCTCTAGGCTGATGCTGTTTGGTGAGTGGTGTGCCGCACGGCACTCCCTAGACTATGACCACTTACCCGACTGGTTCTTACTCTTCGATGTGTACGACCGTGCCCGAGGACGCTTCTGGAGCACCCGCCGTCGGAATGAGTTCGCAGTCACTCTGAATCTAACCACGGCGCCAGAGTTGCGTCGAGGGCAATACGAATTGCTAAAACTCCAGGAATTACTCACCACCGAACACAGTCGGTTTCGCGAAGGCCCGCTAGAGGGCGTAGTCATTCGACGTGAATCTGCGGACTGGTGCGAAGCGCGCGCAAAGCTGGTGCGACCTGATTTCACGCAAACCATTACCGAACATTGGAGCCGCCGTCGAATTCAGTGGAACCGGCTGGACTGGTCTGTCCAACAGGTATGAACCCTCTGCAACGCACCCTCATTGAAAAAGCTGGTCATGACAACGGCTTTGAGCACGTGCTGCCCGGTGATGCCGCCCATGCGGCGCTGGCGTCAGCCCGGCATCCCGCCCAGGTTTCCGTGGCGGTAGGCGCGCAAGGCTACCAGGCGCAGCTGACCCAGGGGCCCGCGCCCTTGGGCGTGGAGTTGGCGCGCAGCTTCCCACCCACCAGTTCAGATGCGACTCTTTTCTCGCTTCCCTCAGAGGCCGCCTTGGCGCAATGGCTGCGCCGTGCTGCAGCGCTGGCGCAGGCCCTGCCTAACCAGGTCGTCACGGCCTTTGAGCAACAGGTGCAGGCCGAACTGAAAACCATGCCGCAGGCCACGGCCAATAACACCGAGGTGCTGCGCATGGTCCGCCAGCGAGTAGGCCAGCAGACCTACCGGCAGGCTCTGCTGGACTACTGGGGCGGGGCTTGCGCCGTGACAGGTGTGTCCACGCCTCAGGCCTTGCGCGCCAGCCATGCCAAGCCTTGGGCTGATTGCGACACCGATGCCGAGCGCCTGGATGTGTACAACGGCTTTTTGCTCAGCGCCAACCTGGACGCCCTTTTTGACAGTTTCATGATCAGCTTTACTGACCAAGGCGCACTCGTCGTGGCTGAGCAAATTTCATCAAAAGACCGTCAGCTACTAGGCGTTGTACCAGGGATGAGTTTGCGCTGGTTATCTGTGAACCATCTGCCCTATTTGCGCGCCCACAGGGATCGATTCGCGGGCTTCTCTAAAGGATAGCCGTGGTCCGAGCCCTCAGATCAGCTCGCGCTCAGCTGCCACCAAAGCGCGGTCACCGACGCGTTGCGTCTTTCTGGTTCCCCCCTGGTTCCTGATTGGTTCCCAGTGCTTCGATGATGGCCTGGTCATGGGGACTGTTGAGCCAGCTCTTGAGCTCCGCCTGCGGGATCAACAACGTGGCCTGGCTTTCCCAGCCCATATCGCCAGGGTGACCACCTGTGCGCTCCGCCAGGTAATACCGCGTGTAGCTCTGGCTGCGCTTGACGTCCACCAGATGGCGTACCAGGCGCACGCGTAGGCCGCTTTCCTCGAAAGCCTCCACCAGGGCTGTGGCCTGCGTAGAACGCCCGTCCATTCCGCCCTTGGGAAATGTCACCTGGTAGTTTCCGTATCCGTTACTGGGCGCCACCAGCCAGATGCGCCCATCTTTTTCGCGGATCACCACACCGCAGGCTTTCTTGTAGCCAGCAGGCGCGTCGAAGGCTGGTTCCTCGATACGGCCCTGCTCTGCCAGGGCTTCCCAGCCTGCGGCGTCCGTCGGCGCCTCCCTCCACGGGGCGAAGGCCACGCCGTTGAGAACAGCCGGCATGGGGCCCTCCGGAATGACACAGGCAGACACCGAGGGGCATGACCAGGTGTCCAACGGGGTAGGCGTGCTGGGTTGCTTGATCTGGAAGCGCTGGCCGCTGTCATCAAGTCGTGGGTGGTAGGTTGGGCCGACGGGCGCCGACGTCTTGCCCCCGGGCGGTTTGTACTTCCCCGGTTCGGCTTGCAGCCGGTACAGTGCGCTCCAGACATCGTGGTACAGGTCCGCACGCGCCGCGCCCTGAACCTTGGCCACCTGGTTCTTGAAATTGCTGTAGCTCAAGTCCTGCACCAGGGTCGCCATCGCCGCCATCACATCGGCGCGCGAAGCCACGGCCCTAAAACGGTAGTCGTTGGTCTTGCTCTCGGTGATCTCGCCCAAGCCGGGAAGGTACTGCGCGCGCAGGGCCTGAAGGTCACCCTTGACCCGGGCACGTACTGTCAGCGTGTCGGCCGCTACGTCGCTGGCCTTGTGCACGATGCTGAAAAATCCGATAGGCGTAAGCAGCCACATGATGCCTCTTTCCCTGATTTTTTACGTTCTAACAAACTCTATCTGAGCAAATCCCACTTGATAATGCCACGCGACGAGACACTATCGCGCGCGCGCGTTTTTTGAAAGCCAGCTTTACCTCTGCCTTGAGCGCTCAGTCACGTTTTCAATCATGCGCTGGCACCGCCAAGTTTCAATCTACCATCGTCCTCCATACTGGCCATGACCAGCGCGATCATCAGTGCAGTTCGCGCTCGATCACCGCCCCACGCTGGATCTCGGCGAACTCTTGCTCGGTCACACCAGCCGCGAGGTAGTGTTCACGAACGCGGTTCATCATGGCTGGGGAATTAGGATTTGGGTGGCGTGTCGCACCATGCCTTGGCGGTTTTTGGTTCGTTGGTTTTTTCATGTGAAGCTCCTGTGAGAGTGGGTTTTGCTTGAAATTGGTGCTGCATCCGTAGCAAACAGCACATCGTCTGCGGCTCTTCTAACGGTACCGAGTACCGGAGGTACTGCAGTTCTCAAAACTACAGAAATCCATCCAGATTTCAGACTTTTTATAAACACAGGTACCTCCGGTACGCGGTACCCTTCCAGAAGGGCATCGCGCCACGCCGGTCCATTGCGGCAAGGCCCTCCAAGCTATATGGGCGGCACTTGACTACCAGCCTCCCTTTCGATGGCGTCCGCCAAAATCTGCGATACATGCCTGTCGTCCTCAACCTTGGCCCGGCGCACCTCGGCACGCACGGCGTCCGTTCTCTGAGCCAGCCACTTCGCGTGGTTGCGCAGAATCCATATGCGGTGTGGAGCGCCATTGATCTTGATTCGAGCTACCCCTTCGTATGACCAGGTGATAGCACCCGCCTCCTCGAGGGCACGCCGCATGCTGGGGGTAATGACGCGCTTCTCAGCATCGTCGGCCAGCAATGCCGCAGCGTGCGAGTAGCAGATCACGTCCGCTGGCCAATACTTCACAATATCTTGAGCGTATTGAGTTGACAGAGGCTTTGAAGCGGCAATTGCTTTCAGCTTAGCCTCACTCATCGGGGGACGCTCGCCAGGCTTAAAATTTTTGATGTCTCGCTGCCGAAGAAACATACCCACGGCGTTGATGAACTCCAGGTCCTGCAACTGGGCATAAAGATGCGCGTAAACCGACGCGGGTCTCGGCTCTGCACTATGCATCAGCACACGAAAACGACGATCGGTATCTTTGAGAGGCAGCGCATTCTGGTGATTGCTGAAAACCAGCCAGCGACAGGCATTGACCTCTGTGTATTTCAGGCCGTATTTATGGTTAACAGTTAGAGTCTCGGCGTTGATCATCGACTTCAGCCGCTCAGCGTGACGGTAGTTACCCTCTGAGCCACCTTCTTGCACCTCGTCGACGATAGCCAACACGCGAGCGCTCAGCTCGCCGTTGTAGGCCGAGTCGAGCAAGCCAGGCAGATCAACGTTGGGCGCCACGTAGCCCTTAAAGACGCGCGCCAGCACCGACGCTAACCAGTTACGGCCGGTTCCGGTTTTTTCGGCGATGTGCAACCAACCATAGTGGGGAAGCTCCCCTGGTTTTTGTTCAATGTGCGCCAGCCAGTCAAGAAACACTTCACGTTCAGACCTGTCCGGAATCAGGTACTCGACCTGATCAAGAAAGGGACCAATATCGGCATTGGACGGCCAGCGTTTGATGGGGCGCCACGTATTGACGCATCGCACACCCTCCAGGTTTGTTGTGATCTTCGGCCTGCCCGGGTAGAACGTGACCGTCATCACCTCTTTGCGACGCTCGTCCACTTTCCACTGAACGGCGTTCAACATCCTCTTTTTTGTCGATGCGCCTTCCGATGCGACGTAGGTAAACGAGGTCGCAGTTAACGCACAAAACTCGTTGAATTTAAGGAATAGGCTGCGATCGTCGGTGGTGTAGGCCACCTGGGAACCTGAGGCGATCCAAACACAATGCTCCACCATCTCCTCGGTGCTGAGCTTGCTGGGGATCATTGCACCAGGCCTCTGCTCCTCTTGAATGCGTTGGTTCTCCTCCTGCTGCTGGCTCCGTCGAACCTCGTCATGAGGCGTCCTCGTCGGCCATAGCCCGCCGTCTGCGCCCCGCGGCTCCTGTTCGGGTTTTTGCGGCAAGTTCTGGGTAGGTTCTACTGCCGGCTCCTTTTTTGGCTCCTCCCTCGACAGCAACGCTGCGCAAAGCAACTCCTGGATGACTGCTGAAACAGCCTCATACCCCTCAGCCTGCTGCAGGTCGTTGAAGTCGCCGGGAGGCGGCACGGCCACGAGGCCAGCGACTTCGGCCGCTGCCTTCCGGGCCGCCGTCACGCCCGGGTTGCCGTCGGTCTGGGTGTCGTTGTCGGCCAGGAACAGGATGCTGGCCTCGGGCATGCGCGCGCGTAGCTGACGGGCGACGGGCAGTAGGTTGGAGACGTCGAAGCACACCAGCACCATATGGCCGGTGGCCTCGTGCACACTGGCGCCGGTGGCGTAGCCCTCGGCCAGGCAAAACACGGGCTTGCCGTCATGCTGCCTAGGCTTGGCGCCGATGACGTAGAAGTTGCCCGACTTCGCGCAGTCCTTGAGGTACAGCTTCTTCCTGTCGGGATCCGGTTGGATGCACTGCAGACCCCAGATGGTGCACTGGCGGTCGCGAATAGGGATCAGCAGGCCCTTCGTGGTGACCACCACCACCTCGCCGGTGTCGGGGTCAATACGCTCCCAGCGGCCGACGCGCAGGCCATGCGAAAGCACGCCCTTGCGCTGCAGGTAAGGGTGGCCGTCGCCCTCCAGGGGCTCGGCGGCGTCCCAGAGCTCTTGGGCACGGGCGGCAGCGGCGGCATGGCGCTGGGCGCCCTCCACGGCCGCCTGCTCGGCGCGGGCCGCAGCAGCTGCGCGGTGCTCATCGATCTCGGCGTGGTTAGGTTTCTTGTGGGTACTGCCGTCTTTCCAGCCCGCCTGCTTGGCGTCGTAAAACAGGCTTGCGATGGTCTTGGTGCCACAGCTGCCCGCGTCCTTGATGGACTTCCAGACAGTGCGCGCATCTTTTGCGTTGTAGCCGTGATGCTGGGCCCCCCACTCGTCCCAGATCTCGAACCCCTCTTCTCCCAACTCGTGCTTGATGCACATCGCCGCGCGCACCCATGTATTCCGATCGGAATAGTTCAGGTGGCTTAGAGCCGAGCGAATTCGCTCACTACTTGCGACGTCATGCTGTATCGTGGTCATCAGCCACCCCACTGGGCCGATAGCCAATTGAGCACATCTCCAGCTCGCCAACGTCCCCGAATAACTGGCCTGGGAAACTCACCCGCTGCCGCGCGTGCGTACACCCAAGCACGCCCGCGACCTGTAAGCACCTGGACAGTTTCGATTCGAAGGTGTGTGTCGGGACAGTGCATTGCTGCCTGCACCTGCACTGCTGTTTTGCTGATCGTCTCGGTGGTCATTGATTTCTCCATCGCCGAAAAAGACCGGCGCGGACATGAGTATTTCGTCACGACCAGGCATAGACATCTGACTCAGCAAGATTTTTCCCGTGAGGAGCACACGGTATTCACTGGAATTCACGGGAGTACACGGAATTTCACGAGTCAGGCCAATCCAGGTAGTCCCACAGCGACTCGGATACCAACTGCATCAGTTACGACCAGGTAGTCTGCCGACTATGCCTAGGGGCAGCTAAACTGATGCCTATCGCGTTCTCCACTCTCAATGCCGCCTTGGCGGTCATGGCCGCGCCTCTCGAAGGGCGTTGAACCTAAGACATCTCGCGATCGAGAACGCCCCGACTGAGCTGCTCGGCAAAGACAAAAATAGGTATCCGAGGAGCCCAGTTTCCTTGGGGGCACCTTTGGGGGTGTTGATAACCTAAATTTTTAGAAAATCTAATAGATTCAATTGGTTAACAAAACAATGCGCCTTGCGACCTGGAACGTCAACTCGCTGACCGTGCGCCTGCCGCAGGTGCTGGACTGGCTGGACGCCCATCCGGTGGACGTGCTGGCGCTCCAGGAACTCAAGCTCACCGACGACAAGTTTCCCTTCGAAGCGTTCAAGGCCGCGGGTTACCAGGCCGAGAGTTTTGGCCAGAAGACCTATAACGGCGTGGCCCTGCTCACGCGCACGCCGATGGAAGGCGTGGTGCGCAACATCCCGGGTTTCGAGGATGACATGGCGCGCGTGATCAGCGCCACGGTGAACGGCGTGCGGGTCGTCGGCGCCTATTTCCCCAATGGCCAGGAGCCGGGTTCGGACAAGTTCGCCTACAAGATGCGCTGGCTCGACGCCCTGCGCGAGTGGCTGCGCGGCGAACTGCAGCAGCACCCGAAGCTGGTGCTCATGGGTGACTACAACATCACCTTCGACGACGCCGACGTCTGGGACCCGGTGGGCCTCAAGGACACCATCCACTGCACCGTCGAGGAACGCACCCACCTGCGCGCGCTGATCGATCTGGGCCTGACAGATTCGGTGCGCCTGTTCCCGCAGCCCGAGAAGAACTATTCGTGGTGGGACTATCGCAACATGGCCTTCCGCCGCAAGCAGGGCCTGCGCATCGATCACATCCTGATCAGCGATGCGCTCAAACCCCTGGCCACGGCCTGCGCCGTGGACCCTACGCCGCGCAAGAACGAGCGGCCCAGCGACCACGCCCCAGTGGTGCTGGAACTGCAGGGGTTGTGAGCCCCGCCGGGCGCGCCGCATGTCCACACTGGCCTACGCCCTCTTCACCACCCCGCTGGGCACCTGCGGTATCAGCTGGAATGCTCAGGCCCTGACGGGTGTGTATCTGCCGGAGCGGGACCAGGCCTCCCTGCTGGCGCGCATGGCACGCCGTTCGCCGGAACTGACTGAAGGCCCGCCCCCGCCTTTTGTGCAGGAGGCCATCACCGCCATCACGGCCTTGCTCGAAGGCCATCCCCCCGAACCGCATGACCTCACGCACCTGCCACTGGACATGGCCGGCGTGCCACCCTTTCATCAGCGCGTCTACGAACTCGCACGAAGCATCCCGCCGGGCGAAACCCTGACCTATGGTGAAGTGGCGCAGCGCCTGGGCGAACCGGGCGCGGCCCGCGCCGTGGGCCAGGCCCTGGGGGCCAACCCCTTTGCGCCCGTGGTGCCCTGCCACCGCGTGCTGGGCGCCCAGACGGGCACAGGCGGCTTCTCGGCCCATGGCGGGCTGCAGACCAAGCTGAAGATGCTGGAGATCGAGGGCGCGCGCTTCGGTGGCCCGGGGCTCTTCGACTGAGACCCAACTACCAAACCAAAATCCGGTATTCATTCGAGGACGCCGTGGATCGGGCTCCGCCCGGCCGCTGGCGTCGCCCCCCAGTGGGGGGAGGCGGCCAGAGGCCGCTTCAGGGGGCGTCCTACTCTTCCAGCCCCAGTTCCTGGATCTTGCGCGTGATGGTGTTGCGGCCGATACCCAGCTTGTGGGCGGCCTCGATGCGCCGGCCGCGGGTGCTGTCCAGCGCCGTCAGGATGAGCTTGCGCTCGAACCGCTTCGTCAGTTCATCCCAGACGTCCAGGCGACCGCTGAGCAGCAGGGCCATGGCCTCGGCCTGCAAGCCGCTTTCCCAGTCACCGGAAGACGGCGACATGCCGGCCACCGGCGAGACCAGGGCCACGGCCTCCGGCGCCCCTGTTGCCGCAGCAGCAGATGGGGCGGCGACAGCAACGGCCTCACCAGGCGTCTGACCGATCTCGGGGGGCAGGTCCTTGGCCTCAATCACCTGGGCCGGTGCCATGACCGTCAGCCAATGGCAGATGTTCTCCAGCTGGCGCACGTTGCCAGGAAAGCCGAAGCGCCCCAGTCGCTCCAGCGCCGCATCCGAGATGCGCTTGGGCTCGACGCCGAGCTGGCGTGCGCTCTGCTGCAGGAAGTGGCGTGTGAGCATGGGCACGTCCTCGCGCCGCTCGCGCAGGGCCGGCAGACGCAGGCGGATGACGTTGAGGCGGTGGAACAGGTCTTCGCGGAACACGCCTTCCTTGACGCGTTGCTCCAGGTCCTGGTGCGTGGCGGCGATCACGCGCACATTGGCCTTGACCGCACTGTGCCCGCCCACACGGTAGAAGTGGCCGTCGGACAGCACACGCAGCAGCCGTGTCTGCAGGTCGAAAGGCATGTCGCCGATCTCGTCGAGGAAGAGCGTGCCGCCATCGGCCTGCTCGAAACGGCCACGGCGCATGGTCTGCGCGCCGGTGAAGGCGCCGCGCTCATGGCCGAACAGCTCGCTCTCCAGCAGATCCTTCGGGATCGCAGCGGTGTTGATGGCCACGAAAGGCCCGTTGGCACGCGGTGAATGCTTGTGCAGGGCACGCGCCACCAGTTCCTTGCCCGAACCCGATTCGCCCGTGATCAGCACGGTGACATTGCTCTGCGAAAGGCGGCCGATGGCACGGAACACGTCCTGCATGGCCGGGGCCTGGCCCAGCATCTCGGGAGCTTCGTCGATGGACTCCTGCGCCACCTCTTCGCGCTGGCTTTCCTCGACGGCGCGACGGATCAACTCCACCGCCTTGGGCAGGTCGAAAGGCTTGGGCAGGTACTCGAAGGCGCCGCCCTGGAAGGCGGAGACCGCACTGTCCAGGTCGGAGAAGGCCGTCATGATGATGACCGGCAGGCCGGGATGGCGGGCCTTGACCTTCTCCAGCAGTTCCAGGCCAGAGCCGCCCGGCATGCGGATGTCGCTCACCAGCACCTGGGGGCCCTCGCCCTCCTCGTCCAGGGCCGCCAGCACCTCGCGCGGGTTGGTGAAGCTGCGTGTGGGCATCTGCTCGCGTTGCAGCGCCTTCTCCAGCACGAAGCGTATGGACTGGTCATCGTCGGCGATCCAAATCGGCTTCATGTGCGGCTACACCCTTAGGTCATGCTGCCATTCTCAGGGCAGCGGTATCAATATTTTGAAATCGGTCCGGCCGGGCTCGCTGTCGCACTCGATCAGGCCATGGTGCTGCTGCACGAAGGTTTGCGCCAACGTCAGCCCCAGGCCGGAGCCGCCTTCCCGTCCCGACACCAGCGGGAAAAAGATACGGTCCTTGATCGAGTCCGGCACACCGGGCCCGTTGTCGATGACATGCAATTCCAATGCCAGCTTGTAGCGTTGTTTGCCGAAAGTGATCTGGCGGGCGATCCGGGTGCGGAAGGTCAGGCGCGCATCACCGGCAGAGATGCGCTCGGCCAGGGCCTGGCAAGCGTTGTGCGCAATATTCAGAACAGCCTGGATCAGCTGCTCGCGGTCGCCGCGAAACTCGGGGATGGAGGTGTCGTAATCGCGCACCACGCGCAGGCCCTTGGGGAATTCGGCCAGGATCAGCGAGCGCACCCGCTCACAGACCTCGTGCATGTTGACATCCCCCACCACATGCGGGCGGCGGTGCGGCGCCAGCAGGCGGTCCACCAGGGTCTGCAGGCGGTCCGCCTCGTGGATGATCACGCGCGTGTACTCGGTCAACTGGCTGTCGATCTCCATCTCCAGCAGCTGGGCCGCACCACGGATGCCCCCTAGCGGGTTCTTGATCTCGTGCGCGAGGTTGCGGATCAGTTCCTTGTTGGCCTGGGCCTGGTCTATCAGGCGCTCTTCGCGTTCCTGGCGGGCCTGCTGCTCCAGCGGCAGCATCTCGATCAGGATGTCGCCCGGCTGGTCGGTCTGGGTCAGGATCACGTGCACGGGCAGGGGGTCACGCCCGGGACGTTTCAGCCAGGCGTCGTAGCGCAGGGCCGCAAATTCGTTGTCACGCAAACCGCCAAGGGCAGCCGCCAGGGTCGCAGGCTCGGTGTAGTGTTCGGCCAGATCCGAACCTTCGATGCTGCGCCGGGACATGCCCAGCGCATCCTCGAGGGCAGCATTGGCATAGACCACCGCTGCGTCCCCGTGCACGACGGCGACGAGCGTGGCCAGAAGGTCAAAAGGCTGGAAGCGGCTGACGGAGGGGATGGCGGTCGGTTTCAAGCCGCCTATTTTGACTCAGGAAGGCGATCGAGTTCGCGGCGCAGGCCGGCCTGGTCATTTTCATTGCGCTCGATGCTGGCCTTGAGCTCGCTCACGCGGTCCAGGTACTTCTGGTGGTTGCGGAATTCGGGGCCCATTTTTTCGGGCTCGCCGTTGTTGTATTCCTGGAGCAGTTCAGTCTGGCGAGCTTCGGCCTTGCGCAGTTCGGCCTCGAGGATCTGGCGGGCGCCAACGTCGCGCTGGCGCTGCTGCTCGCCATCCACCCGAGTACCAGCCTGCCCGGCCGAAGCCAGGCGGACCGACTCCGTCGCGCGCGGGCGTTGCACCACGGTCACGTTGCCGCCTTCGAGCAGCTTGCAGCCCTTCTGGCCGGGTTGCACGGTATTGGTGTACTCATTGCCGCAACGGTAGATGCGGCCCTGGGCCTGGGCCAGATCGGCCACGGTCAGGCCTGCTACGAAAAGCGTAGCTGCTAACGACATCAGTAAAGGCTTCTTCATAGGGTTCTCCGCGCATCGAAAATGCAGGGGCGGTCTGAGAGTATCAACTATTCGTACCAAAAATCAAACCCCGAAAGTTCACGGAAAACAAAAAGGACGGCCGAAGCCGTCCTTTTTTTGCGACAAGCTGTAACGAATCACAGCCTGCGGGCGCCCCTTTACAGGGAGTAGTACATGTCGTACTCGACCGGGTGCGGCGCCATGCGGAAGCGCGTGACTTCGCCCATCTTCAGCTCGATGTAGGCATCCAGCATGGAGTCGGTGAACACGCCGCCCTTGGTCAGGAAGGAGCGGTCCTTGTCCAAATAGTCCAGGGCCTGGTCCAGGCTGTGGCAGACGGTCGGCACCAGCTTGTCCTCTTCCGGGGGCAGGTGGTACAGGTCCTTGGTGGCGGCTTCGCCCGGATGGATCTTGTTTTCCACGCCGTCCAGACCGGCCATCATCAGGGCCGAGAAGCACAGATAGGGGTTGGCGGACGGATCGGGGAAACGCGCCTCGATGCGGCGACCCTTGGGGTTGGCCACGAAGGGGATGCGGATGGAAGCGGAACGGTTGCGCGAGCTGTAGGCCAGCTTCACCGGGGCTTCGAAACCGGGCACCAGGCGCTTGTAGCTGTTGGTGCCGGGGTTGGTGATGGCGTTCAGGGCACGGGCGTGCTTGATGATGCCGCCGATGTAGTACAGGGCGAAATCGCTCAGGCCGGCGTAGCCGTCGCCGGCGAACAGGTTCTTGCCGTCCTTCCAGATGGACTGGTGCACGTGCATGCCGGAACCGTTGTCACCAGCGTAGGGCTTGGGCATGAAGGTGGCGGTCTTGCCGTAGGCGTTGGCCACGTTCCAGACCACGTACTTCAGGACCTGGGTCCAGTCGGCGCGCTGCACCAGGGTGCTGAACTTGGTACCGATCTCGTTCTGGCCGGCGCCGGCCACCTCGTGGTGGAACACTTCGACCGGGATGCCCAGGGATTCGAGGATCAGGGACATCTCGGCGCGCATGTCCTGCGTGCTGTCGACCGGGGGCACCGGGAAATAACCGCCCTTGGTGGTGGGACGGTGGCCGCGGTTGCCACCTTCGAGCTGCTTGCCGCTGTTCCAAGGAGCTTCGTACTCGTCGATGGCGAACATCACATTGCCGGGTTCGTTGGACCAGCGCACGCCGTCGAAGATGAAGAATTCGGGCTCGGGACCGAAGTAGGCGGTGTCGCCGATGCCGGAAGCCTTCAGGTAGGCCTCGGCGCGCTTGGCGATGGAGCGCGGGTCACGGTCATAGGACTTGCCGTCGCTGGGCTCGACCACGTCACACTGCAGGAACAGGGTGGTTTCTTCGAAGAAGGGGTCGATGTTGGCGGTGTTCGGGTCGGGCATGAGCTGCATGTCCGAAGCCTCGATACCCTTCCAGCCGGCGATGGACGAACCGTCGAAGGCGTGGCCCGAGCTGAACTTGTCTTCATCGAAGTGGGAAACCGGCACGGTCACGTGCTGTTCCTTGCCACGGGTGTCGGTGAAGCGGAAGTCAACGAACTTGACCTCGTTTTCCTTCACCATCTTCATCACGTCTGCGACGGTCTTGGCCATCTGGTACTCCTGGTAGGAAGGGTTGTTAAAAGTTACGCAGACACATGAATGCAGGTTCTGTGCCAATCCAGCTTGCGCCGGCTTGCGTCAAAGTCGGTATTTTGCCTTGAGTTTCAGTGCCTTCCAGCGATCGGATGCACACCAAGGCAGAAACTTTTTGCCAAATTGATCCAATTTGGTGCAATAAAAATGCACCAAATTGGTAAATCAATTTTTACGCACCAATTCGGGGCCGAGCTTGGCGCCCAACTGGCTCAGGCCATGAAGCAGCGCCGCATAAGCCGGCGGGATCAGATCGGGACCGCCCTTGACCCCGAGTTCAATGTGCCGGCCATGCTGAGGATGATCGACGCTGGGCAGGCTGAAGACCTTGACGCCGGCATGCCGCGCCTCGATGGCCTCCATCAGCGGCGTCAACGTGGCCTCCATGGCGCCGTAGACGATGACGGACTGCTCACACCAGGCATTGCGGCGGAACTGCCCCGCGTAATGGGTGTCCAGCACCCATTCGATCATCGGCCAGGCCATCACGGGAAAGCCCGGCACGAAATGCACGGCGCCCCGGCCGCCAGGAGATGCACAGCTGAAGCCCGGGATCTTGTTGTAGGGATTGGGAATGATCTGCGCCCCTACAGGAAAGACCCCCATATTGAGCCGGTGCACGTTGTCCGCACGGTCCGGCACATAGGGCACGCCCTGTTCGCGCGCCACGTCCTGCATGCGCTCGCGGATCAGCAGGTCGGCCTGGGGATGCAGCGCGAGCTCCACATCCAGGGCGCGCGCCGCGCACAGTCGCGTGTGGTCATCCGGCGTGGCACCGATACCGCCACAGGAGAACACCACCTCGCCCGAGGCGAAGGCACGCGCCAGCGTGGCCGTGATGCGCTGCGGGTCGTCGCCCACGTAGTCGGCATGTGCGAGCGGCAGGCCGCGTGCCTGCAGCAGTTCGATGACCTTGGGCAAATGCTTGTCGGCGCGTTTGCCCGACAGGATTTCGTCGCCGATGATGATCAGGCCGAAGGAAACGGTGGTGTCAGGCATGGGTAGGGTCCGTGGCGCCGGCGTCCGGCAGAGGGGCGGCGCGCAGCGCGGCGAGTGCCGCCAGGCTGTAGTGACTGAACCAGAGCGCCGCAAAGATGAACACGAAGGTATAGATCCAGATCGCCAAGGGCACCAGCAGCGGCGCCAGGACGACGGCCATGGCGCCAACCGCCCAGATCAGGCCGGGCGCCGCGCCCATATAGCCGCTGATCACGCCGATGGCCAGCAGCCAGTAGCGGTGACGGCGCATCAACTCCTCGCGCTCCGGCTCGCTGGCGTGCAGGGCCAGCACGTCGTAGACCATCACGCGCGAGGTCAGCCAGCCCCAGATCAGGGGCGGCACAACGATCACCAGCGGGGGGATCAGCCACAGCGGCAGGGTCAGGACCAGCGCCAGCAAAGCCAGCAGCGCCGAGCCCAGACCTTGCAGCAGACTGCCCGCAAAGCTGCCTCCGCGCCGTTGTGCCAGCGCGCTGAAACGGCGCTCGGCCACCAACTTGACGAGGGCTGGCGTCGCCAGCCAGGCCACCGCCAGCAGGGACAGCACGATCATCAGCGGCAGGACCAGCGAGATAAGCAACAGGGGGGGGAGCACCATGCGCAGATGCCCCATGGCCATGCTGTCGAGCCAGCGAAACAGGCTTTCCATCAGTGCCCAGTCGGCCAGCCAGGTCTGCAGGCCCAGCACGGCCGGGTCCCAGAACAGCCAGAACAGCCCCACGCTCAAGGCGGCAAGCAGCACCAGGGGCAGGAAGGACAAGGCAATCACGCGCGGCTGCAGGCAATAGGCCAGCGCACGCCAGAAGGAGTCCAGGAAAAGTGTCATGCTCCAAGCATACCTTGGCACATGTTTCAAACCTGTTTCAGGCCCGCCCCACCAGTCGCTTGAGGCCCAGCCATTGCTGGGACCAGAAGCCGCGCCCGTAGTCGCGTCTCTGCTCCACCTGGTCGCGGATGCCGGTCGGGTCGTATCGAAGCTCGAAGTTGGCCGTGCCGAACAGCATGTCCCACCAGGGCAGCAGCACGCCAAAGTTGTGCCCTCCGAGTTTGACAGCCCCCACGCTCGGCACTGACGTGTCCTCGCTGCCCCCCAAGGGGGCCCTCGCGCCTTGGGACGGCCCGGCGGCGCTCAAGGCCTCCTTGCCCGGCTTGATGGGCGATTCGTGACCGATGCCAATGCTATGGTGCACCCGGTGAAAGCGTGGGCTGATCCACAGCCGCTCGCCCCAGCGCCCGAAAGACAGGCGAAGATTGGCGTGCTGGAAGCTTTCACTGAGCTGGGTAAAAGCGACGATGGCCACGAACTGCCCCGGCGCCACGCCGATGAGCTGTGCCAGCGTGACCAACAGCACGTCGCGGAGCAGGTCGTCGAGCAGGTGGTTGCGGTTGTCGCTCCACATCGTCATCTGGCGCTGCGAGTGATGCAGCGCATGCAGGCGCCACCACCATTCGAAGTGGTGCTGGCCGCGATGCAGCCAGTAGTCGAAGAAATCCATCACGACCAGGTAGATCAGCAGGCTGACCAGCGGCAGATCGGTCACACCGGGCCACAGGTCGTCCAGGTGGAAGGTCGGCAGGCCGGCCGCGCGCAGCATGCCGAAGAAGTCGTCCATCAGCGGCGTGAGCGTGAAGAAGAGCACCAACCGGAACAGGCCCAGGCGATGGATCAGGGTATAGAGCACGTCGGTGCGGATGGCCGCCCGATCGGCCACCGGCTCGACCGGACGCCAGCGCTGCAGCGGCGCCATGACCACCAGCATGACCACCAGTTGCAGCAGCCCGACCAGCAGCCAGCCTGTGCCGCTGTAGGCGTCTTCCAGCCGGTTGCCCAGGCCGATGGCAAACGCCACGGGTTGCACCAGCAACTCGAAGAGCCACTGCTGCAAGGCGTCAAAGGCGTTCACCAGATGCTCCATGACTCCATCACTTCCCACGGGCTTCGCGCTTTGCGATCCAGCCCTGATAGTCCGGATGCTCGCGCAGGGTACGGAAACAATAACCCTGCTGCTTGAGCCCGGTGATCAGCGGCTCCAGCACTGCCGGGGCCCAGGGGTCCTGGCGCGACCAGATGCCCAGGTGCGCCACCATCACGTCGCCGGGGCGGATGTCTCGCAGCGCCTTCTTGAGCAACATGTCGTTGGGGTATTTGTCGCTGGGCAGCTCATCCCCCAGGAAGCCGGCAGGCGCCCAGCCCACGTGCCGGTAGCCGCACTGGCTTGCGGCCGCCAGCAGCGCCGGCGAGGTCTTGCCGCCGGGGGCGCGGAACAAGGGCAACGGCGCCTGGCCCGTGTGCTGCTGCAGGCGGGCCGAGGCAGCATCAAGCTGCGCACAGTAGGACGACGCATCCCAGACCATGTCACGCCCCTGCTGTGCCCCGGCCGAAGGCCGCACGCGAAAGCGCGGCGCCCCGCCCGCATGGGGCACATCGGCGCGCCAGTAGACATGGTCCAGCGTGTGGGAGGCGAATTCATGCCCCTCGCCCGCGCGGGCGCGCCACCAGGCCGCCCAGTGCGTGCCCAGACTGCCATCGCCCGCCTGGGTGCGCTCATCGGCGGCGAAGAAGGTGACACGCACCTGCTGGCGTTGCAGCACCTCGGCGATCCGGTCGGCCACGCCCATGTGCCCGGTGTCGAAGGTCAGGTAGACCGGTTTGCTGCAACCCTCGGTCGCAGGGCCCTTGGCCGAGGCCGTCAGCGCCAGCAGTGCGAGCGCAAGGAAAACGATGCGGCTACTGGCGCGGCGCATGGTCCAACGTCCAGACCCCGTGGGGCGATTTGCCGACCCGGATCTGGCGCACCACCTGGCGCGTGCCGGTGTCGATGACGCTGAGCTTGCCGGCCCAGCGCGAAGCCAGCAGGATGTACTTGCCATCGGCCGTCAGGTCCATGCAATCGGGCCCGCTCGGGCCGGGGTACTCGTCGACCACGGTCATGGTCTTGTAGTCGATCTTGCTGATGGTGTTGGCCACGCGGTTGCTCACCAGCACGTGGCGCCGGTCGCCCACGGCGCGAAAGGCGTGCGCCCCCTTGCCGGTCGGGATCAACTGCACGGCGGCCGGCACCGGCATGGCCAGGTCGTAGACCTCCACGCCCTCGCCCCCCGTCAGGCCCACCAGCAGGAAGCGGTCATCCGGCGTACCGAACACGTCGGCCGGCAAGGGGCCGGTCTTGATGCGCCACTTGAGCACCTGTTGCGGCAGGTCGATGGCCACCAGTTCATCGCTGTCCTGCATGGTCACGTACGCCGTGGTGCTCTTGCTGTCGATCCAGATGTGGCTGGGCGTCTTGCCCGTTGGGATGCGTTTGGCCAGCGTCAGGTCACGACCATCCCAGCGGTAAATGTCAACGTGGTTGAGCCGGTTGGCCGCCGTCACGAACCATTGCATGTCGGGAGAGAAACGCAGCTGGTAGGGGTCGAGGATGCCGCGCACGGTTCGCTGCACCTCGGCCGTCCGCGGATCGACAAAGGTCAGCGAGTCGCTGAAGGCATTGGCAATGATCAGCGACTTCTCGTCGGGCGTCAGATAGAGGTGGTGCGGTTCCTTGCCGGTGGCAAAGCGCTTGATGACCTTCCAGCTCGCCGGGTCGATCACGCTGACATCGGCGTCCTTGGAGTTGAGCACAAAAATGGGTGCCGGCTGCGGCTGCGCCAAGGCCCAGCCGGCCGTCAGGGCCAGCCAGAGAACGAGGACACGGGGGAAAAACTTCGGCATGGAACACTCGCGGCTATGGAGCAGCAAGTGTAGCGGCCACGATCCGCCCGCCAGTGGCCAGGGTTTGAGGCACATCAAGTCCCCGCGCCAGACCGGCCTCAGGGCTGGATCAGCGCCAGGTCCGCCGTTTCCAGCCAGCGCCACTGGCCCGGCGCCAGATCCGCCGGCAAGGTGAGGCCGCCAATCTGCGAACGGTGCAAGGCCTCGACCCGGTTGCCCACGGCCGCGACCATGCGCTTGACCTGATGGTACTTGCCGCCCGTCAGCGTCAGCCGCAGATGCTGCGGGTCCGTGAGTTCACAGGCCGCCGCGCGCACCGGCCGGGGATCGTCGTCCAGCACCACGCCCGCCAGCAGCTGCTGCAGTTCACGCTCGCCCGCCGGGTGCTTGAGCGTCACCTCGTAGACCTTGGGCACCGCATGGCGCGGCGAGGCCAGGCGGTGGATGAGCTGGCCATCGTCGGTCAGCAGCAGCAGACCCGTGGTGTCCTGGTCCAGCCGGCCGATGGCCTGCACGCCCTGCACGGCGCTCTTGTTGGGGCGCTGACGCAGCGGCGCGGGCAGCAGGGTATAGACGCTGGGCCAGGCCGAAGGCTTTTGCGAGCACTCGATGCCGGCTGGCTTGTTCAGCATGATGCAGGCCTGCCGGTGGCAGACCCATTCCAGCCCCTGCACGCGCAGGTGCAGGCCTTCGTCATCGAACTGGGCCGTGGCATCGAGGCACACGGCCCCATCAACGCTCACGTGCCCCTGCTGGATCAGGCCGGCGCAAACCCGGCGCGTGCCAAAACCCTGGGCGTAAAGAATGTCCTGCAACTGCATGAAAAGGTCTCAAGGGCACGGCTGGCAAGGCCGTGGAATACAAAAACTGTAGCGAATCAGCACGCTGACTCTGGAATCAGGGCCGGATTCCGTGCAAAAGTGCAGCCCAAAGCCCCTCTAACTTGCTCCAACTTCGCTGATCCGGTTCAGGATAGCGACCGTAGACCTTACACTTTTCTCAAACAACGATACCTACGCATATGAACGGGTACACAGGGTGGATGATAGTCGCAGGACTGATGGCTGCTAGCGGCGCACTGGGTGCGTACGCCTATGCCACACGCCTGAAAAAGCAGGAGCAGGCCAAACGTCGTATCCCGCGTAAATGGCCTCTGGTCGTGCGCGCCATGGTGAACAGCCGGGAGCGGCTCGTCTGGCGCTGGATGCTGCGCGCCTTCCAGGACCATCACGTCATGATCAAGCTGCCGGTCACGCGCTTCACCATGCCGCAGGTCCGCGAAGAAGGCCAGCACTGGTTCCAGATCCTCGGTGGCGTCTATTGCACCTTCACCGTCTGCAATAGCGATGGTCAGGTGGTCGGCTGCGTCGATGTACCGGGTCCGCAGGGCCTGTCGCTGAGCAACCAGACCCTCAAGCACACCCTGCTCTCCCAATGCAACGTGCGCTACTGGGTGGTCGATCCCGAGCACCTGCCCAGCGTCAGCACGATCCGCGCCGCCTTCCTCGGCGAACAGGCCGTGATGAAAGAGGAACTGGAGCGCGTGCGCACCGAGACCGAGTTCAACCAGACGCGCGCCAACCTCAAGGCGGCGCTGATCCGTCAGCGCAACAACCAGCCGACCGCCAGCGACTTCGCTCGGCTGGAAGCCCTGATGTCCACCGACCCGCACAGCCACGACGCCTACGAAAGCCAGCTCTCCACCACCTGGAAGCACGACTCCTTCGTCGCTCCGCTGGACAGCCGGACTGGCGAACTCACCGAAGGCCGTTGAACGACCGGCCCTCAGGCCGGACATGAAAAAAACCCCGACCGTTACCGGCCGGGGTTTTGTGTTTGGTGGAGCTGGGGGGATTTGAACCCCCGTCCGCAAGCCTTGTTCGAGCAGATCTACATGTTTAGCGGTCTGATTTGGATCTCGCCACTGACATCGCGCAGTCGCACGCTATGCCAGCCGCCAGCACCCTATTTTCTCGTCCGTTGCTAAGGTACCCAGCCCCGGACCAGCCGATGAAATTATCTTTACAGCCGGGAGGCTTGCGCCCCCTTGCCCAGCCCATCGGCCTGCTGTTGTAAAGCTCACTGGCAATTAAGCAGCGAGTGCGAAACGTTCGTCGTTTGCAGTTAGGTTTTTTGAATCAGTTTTACGAGCACATTCAGCTCGACATGCACCACATCGCGTCCGAACCCACGTCGAAACCAATGCAGCCCCAAGACCTCCATTTTAGGCCTGTCCCAGCAATTGCAAGAGCTCGATCGGAGAATTAATCAAGGCGTGGGCGCCCCAGCTGGCCACATCGGACTTCTGGCCCAGGTAGCCATAGGTGGCGGCCACCGTGCCCATGCCGGCCGCCAGGCCCGCCACGATATCGCGCTCGTCGTCGCCCACGTACAGGCAGCGCTGCGGGTCCAGGTCCAGGCGGCGCGCGGCCTCGAACAAGGGCGCCGGGTGCGGCTTGGGATGCGGCGTGGTATCGCCGCCTATGATGGCCCGTGCGCTGGCAAACAGGGGCATGGCGCCCGTCAACGGCAGGGCAAAGCGCTCGATCTTGTTGGTCACCACGCCCCACGCGAGTTCTCGCTGCAGCAGCGCCTCGATCAGCTCGGCCACGCCGGCAAAAGCGTAGGTGCGCACCGTCATGCAGCGCTCATAGTTGGCCATGAACTCCTCGCGCAGCTCGTTGTAGTTCGGAGCGTCCGGCGTCAGGCCGAAGGCCACGCCGATCATGCCGCGCGCGCCCGCGCCCGCCATGGGTCGGTACTGCTCCAGAGGCAGGGGCGGCAGGCCGCGGGTGGTGCGCATCTGGTCGGCAGCGGCGCCCAGGTCGGGCGCGCTGTCGATCAGGGTGCCGTCCAGGTCGAACAGGACGGCCTCGATACCGGCAAAAGACCTCATCACAATTCCGGCTTGCGCGTGGCCAGCAGGTAGTTGACGCTGGTGCCAGCGCTGAGCCAATAGCGCCGGGTCAGCGGGTTGTATTCCATGCCGCGCGTGGGGCCCAGTTCCAGGCCGGCCTGGCGGCAGTAACGCGCCAGTTCGCTGGGGCGGATCATCTTGGCGTACTCGTGCGTGCCACGCGGCAGCAGCTTGAGGATGTACTCGGCGCCAACGATGGCAAACAGGAAGGACTTGGGGTTGCGGTTGATGGTGGAGAAGAACACCCAGCCACCGGGCTTGACCAGCGTGGCGCAGGCCTGGACCACGGACGCCGGGTCCGGCACGTGCTCCAGCATCTCCATGCAGGTCACCACATCGAAACTGGCCGGCTTTTCGCTCGCCAGGGCCTCGGCGCTGATCTCGCGGTAGTTCACGTTGGGCGTGCCGGCCTCCAGCGCATGCAGCTGGGCCACCTTGAGCGCCTTGGTCGACAGGTCGATGCCAGTGACCTGGGCACCCTTGCGCGCCATCGAGTCGGACAGGATGCCGCCGCCACAGCCGATATCAAGCACTTGCTGGCCGGCCAGCGGCACCAGGCCGTTGATCCAGTCCAGGCGCAGGGGGTTGATCTGGTGCAGGGGGCGAAATTCGCTTTCGGGGTCCCACCAGCGGTGGGCCAGCTCGGAAAACTTGGCCAGTTCGGCCGGATCTGCATTCACGGTGGTCGTCATGCCTTGATTATCCGACAGCTCGCAAAGATCACGGCCCCAGAAACGACAAACCCCGCCGAAGCGGGGTTTGTTTCAAGGAATCAGAAGATTACTTGTTGGCGCGGGTGCCGACGACTTCGATTTCCACGCGACGGTTCTTGGCGCGGCCTTCGGTCGTGCGGTTGTCAGCCACAGGCTGCTTCTCGCCCTTGCCTTCGGTGTAGACGCGGTTCTTGTCGATGCCCTTGGAGGTCAGATAGGCCTTCACGGCTTCGGCGCGACGCACGGACAGCTTCTGGTTGTACTCATCGGTACCGATGGAGTCAGCGTGACCCACGGCGATGATGACTTCCAGGTTGATGCCCTTGACCTTCTCGGCCAGGTCATCCAGCTTGGCCTTGGCGTCAGCCTTGATCACCGACTTGTCGAAGTCGAAGAAGGTGTCGGCGGCATAGGTCACCTTGACGGCAGCGGCGGGCGGCGGAGCAGCGGGCTTCGGAGCGGCGGCCGGAGCGGGTGCCGGGGCAGGGGCCGGAGCGGGTGCCGGAGCAGCCGGGGCAGCCTTCGGTGCCGGCTCGGGTTCGGGGGTGGAAGCACAACCGGCCATCACCAGTGCGACTGCAGCAAACAGGGCTGCCACGGAATTCAGTTTTTTCATGGTTCTCCTCTAACGGATTGGGGCCAGAGCGGCACGGCGGTTAAATGGAAGGCATTCACTTGTTATGAGCGCCACCCGACGGTCTGATGCATTGTGCCATATCAAACCCGGTGGTCAACCGGAGCGACGCGACGCGGGCGCATGCCTGCTAGGCTTGCCGACGGTCTGTTGCAGACATGCCACATGGCCGGCACTTTAGAATCGTGGATTGCCCACGCCCGAGCTCATCTCTCCCATGACCCAATTCGCCAAGGAAACCCTGCCCGTCAGCCTCGAAGAGGAGATGCGTCGCAGTTACCTGGATTACGCCATGAGCGTGATCGTCGGACGGGCCCTGCCCGACGCCCGCGATGGTCTCAAGCCGGTGCACCGGCGCGTGCTCTACGCGATGCACGAACTCAACAACGACTGGAACCGCGCCTACAAGAAATCGGCACGTATCGTCGGCGATGTCATCGGTAAATACCACCCGCACGGTGACCAGTCGGTCTACGACACCATCGTTCGCATGGCGCAGGACTTCTCCATGCGCCACATGCTGGTGGACGGCCAGGGTAACTTCGGCTCGGTGGACGGCGACAGCGCCGCCGCCATGCGTTACACCGAAATCCGCCTGGCCAAGATCGCCCACGAGATGATCGCCGACCTGGACAAGGAGACGGTGGATTTCGGCCCCAACTACGACGGCTCCGAAAAAGAGCCGCTGGTCCTGCCCAGCAAGCTGCCCAATCTGCTGGTCAACGGCTCGGGCGGCATTGCCGTGGGCATGGCCACCAACATCCCGCCGCACAACCTCAACGAGGTGGTTGATGCCTGCCTGCACCTGCTGCGCAACCCGCAGGCCTCCATCGACGAGCTGATGGAGATCGTGCCGGCGCCCGACTTCCCCACCGCCGGCATCATCTACGGCATGCAGGGCGTCAAGGACGGCTACCGCACCGGCCGCGGCCGTGTGGTGATGCGCGCCAAATGCCACTTCGAGGACATTGACAAGGGCCAGCGCCAGTCCATCATCGTCGACGAGCTGCCCTACCAGGTCAACAAGAAGACCCTGCTCGAGCGCATTGCCGAGCTGGTGCATGAGAAGAAGATCGACGGCATCAGCCACATCCAGGACGAATCCGACAAGTCCGGCATGCGCGTGGTGATCGAGCTCAAGCGCGGCGAAGTGCCCGAGGTGGTGCTCAACAACCTGTACAAGCAGACCCAGCTGCAGGACACCTTCGGCATGAACATGGTGGCCCTGATCAACGGCCAGCCCAAGCTGTGCAACCTGAAGGACCTGATCGAGGTCTTCCTGGACCACCGCCGCGAAGTGGTGAGCCGCCGCACGGTCTTCAACCTGCGCAAGGCGCGCGAGCGCGGCCATGTGCTCGAAGGCCTGGCCGTGGCGCTGGCCAACATCGACGACTTCATCGCCATCATCCGCAACGCCCCCACCCCGCCGGTGGCCAAGGCCGAGTTGATGGCCAGGCCCTGGGACAGCAAGCTGGTGCGCGAGATGCTCACCCGCACCCGCGCCGACGGCGGCGTGGTCAATGCCGATGACTACCGCCCCGAAGGCCTGGAAAAGAACTACGGCATGGGCAACGACGGCCTGTACCGCCTGTCCGACACGCAAGCGCAGGAAATCCTGCAGATGCGCCTGCAGCGCCTGACCGGCCTGGAGCAGGACAAGATCGTGGCCGAGTACAAGGACGTCATGGCCGAGATCGAGGACTTCCTCGACATCCTGGCCAAGCCCGAGCGCGTGGCCATCATCATCGGCGAGGAACTGGGCGCCATCAAGCAGGAGTTCGGCCAGAACAAGGCGGGCGCACGTCGCAGCCAGGTCGAGCACAACGCCCAGGACCTGGCCACCGAAGACCTGATCACGCCGACCGACATGGTGGTGACACTCAGCCATGCCGGCTACATCAAGAGCCAGCCCCTGTCCGAGTACCGCGCCCAGAAGCGCGGCGGCCGTGGCAAGCAGGCCACCGCCACCAAGGAAAACGACTGGATCGACCAGCTCTTCATCGCCAACACGCACGACTACATCCTGTGCTTCTCCAACCGCGGCCGCCTGTACTGGCTCAAGGTCTGGGAAGTGCCCGCCGGCTCGCGCGGCTCGCGCGGTCGCCCCATCGTCAACATGTTCCCGCTGCAAGAGGGCGAGAAGATCAACGTGGTGCTGCCGCTGACCGGTGACAACCGCAGCTTCCCGGCCGATCACTATGTCTTCATGGCCACCTCCATGGGCACGGTCAAGAAGACCCCGCTGGACGAGTTCTCCAATCCGCGCAAGGCCGGCATCATCGCCGTCGACCTGGACCCGGGCGACTTCCTGATCGGCGCGGCGCTCACCGACGGCCAGCACGACGTGATGCTCTTCAGCGATGGCGGCAAGGCCGTGCGCTTCGACGAGAACGATGTACGCCCCATGGGCCGCAATGCCCGCGGCGTGCGCGGCATGATGCTGGACGACGGCCAGGGCGTGATCGCCATGCTGGTGGCCGAGGACGAACAGCAAAGCGTGCTGACCGCCACCGAAAACGGCTACGGCAAGCGCACCAGCATCACCGAGTACACCCGCCACGGCCGCGGCACCAAGGGCATGATCGCCATCCAGCAGAGCGAGCGCAACGGCAAGGTCGTCGCCGCCACCCTGGTGCATGCCGATGACGAGATCATGCTGATCACCGACAAGGGCGTGCTGGTGCGCACCCGCGTTTCCGAAATCCGCGAACTCGGCCGCGCCACCCAGGGCGTGACCCTGATCGGCATGGACGAAGGCGCCAAACTCAGCGGCCTGCAGCGCATCGTGGAAAACGACGCGAATGGCGCCGAGGGCGAGACCGGCGACGCAGAAGACGCCAGCTGATGCAGCGCCCCTACAACTTCTCGGCCGGCCCGGCCACCATCGCGCCCGAGGTGCTGCAGCAAGCCGCCAGCGAAATGCTGGACTGGCACGGCAGCGGCATGGGCGTGATGGAGATGAGCCATCGCGGCAAGGAGTTCATCAGCATCTATGAGCAGGCCCAGGCCGACCTGCGCGAACTGCTGGCCGTCCCGAAGAACTTCCACATCCTCTTCATGCAGGGCGGTGGCCTGGCGGAAAACGCCATCGTGCCGCTCAACCTCTCACGCGGCGGCACGGTCGATTTCGTGCTGACCGGCACCTGGAGCCAGAAGTCCATCAAGGAAGCGCGCAAATACTGCAAGGTGAACGTGGCCGCTACCGACGAGGCCAACAACTACACCCGGCTGCCCGCCCCGTCCAGCTGGCAGCTGAGCCCGGATGCCAGTTACGTGCATATCTGTTCGAATGAGACCATCCACGGCGTCGAATTCCATGAGCTGCCCGACCTGAAGGCGCTGGGTTCGAAGGCGCCGCTGGTGATCGACTTCTCATCCCAGGTCGCCTCGCGCCCGGTGGACTGGTCGCGCGTGGGCCTGGCCTTTGGCGGCGCGCAGAAGAACATCGGCCCGGCCGGCCTGACCCTGGTGATCGTGCGCGAGGACCTGCTGGGTCACGCCCAAGCCGCCTGCCCCAGCGCCTTCGACTACAAGACCGTGGCCGACAACGACTCCATGTTCAACACCCCGCCGACCTACGCCATCTACATGGCCGGCCTGATCTTCCAGTGGCTGAAAAAGCTGGGTGGTGTGCCGGCCATGGAGGCGCGCAACATCGCCAAGGCCCGGCTGCTGTACGAGGCGATCGACCGCTCGCAGTTCTACGTGAACCGGGTGGCGAAAGACTGCCGCTCGCGCATGAACGTGCCCTTCTTCCTGCGCGACGAGTCGCGCAACGACGCCTTCCTCGCCGGCGCCAAGGCCGCCGGCCTGCTGCAACTCAAGGGTCACAAGTCGGTCGGCGGCATGCGCGCCAGCATCTACAACGCCATGCCGCTCGAGGGGGTGCAGACCCTGGTCGAGTACATGCGAGAA
The DNA here is from genome assembly GCA_016185015.1 of Burkholderiales bacterium. Classification (GTDB taxonomy): domain Bacteria; phylum Pseudomonadota; class Gammaproteobacteria; order Burkholderiales; family Burkholderiaceae_C; genus Hylemonella. Next base: position 6,390 of record JACPOI010000009.1, on the reverse strand, counting down.
TTCGAACGTACACATAGCTGATCCGCCGATGGCCAAGACCCTGCCCGAACTGCGCACCCAGATCGACGCCCTGGACCAGGAGCTGCTCGCCCTGCTGAACCGGCGCGCCGCCCTGGCCCATGAAGTGGGCGAGATCAAGAAGGTCGAAGGCTCACCCGTCTTTCGCCCCGAACGCGAAACCCAGGTCATCACCGGCCTGCAGGCCGGCAACCCCGGGCCGCTCAAGCGTGAGAGCGTGGCCACCATCTGGCGCGAGATCATGTCGGCCTGCCGCGCCCTGGAGGCACCGCAACGCGTGGCCTACCTCGGTCCGGCCGGCACCTTCAGCGAACAGGCTGCCGAGCAGTTCTTCGGCTCCAGCATCGAACGCATGCCCTGCGGCAGCATCGACGAAGTCTTCCGCGCCACCGCGGCGGGTGCGGCGCAGTTCGGCGTGGTGCCCATGGAGAACTCCACCGAGGGCATGGTCTCGCGTTCGCTCGACCTCTTCCTCGCCTCGCCCCTGCACGTGATCGGCGAAACCAGCCTGCTGGTGCGCCACAACCTGCTGCGCCTGTCCGACTCCCTCGAAGGCATCACCGCCGTCTACGCCCACCCGCAGGCGCTGGCCCAGTGCCAGCATTGGCTCAACGCCCACCTGCCGCACGCCGAGCGCCACGCCGCGGCCAGCAACGCCGAAGGCGCGCGCCTGGCGTCGACCAACCCGGCCTGGGCCGGCATCGCCAGCGAGCGCGCCGGCAGCGAGTTCGGCCTGCACGTGGTGGCCCACGCCATCCAGGACGACGCCTACAACCGCACCCGTTTTGCCGTGGTCTGCCTGCCGCAGACCCTGCCCACGCCGGAAGCCTCGGGCAAGGACTGCGTGAGCCTGATCGTCTCGGTCCCCAACCGCCCGGGTGCGGTGCACGACCTGCTGGTTCCGTTGAAAAAACACGGTGTGTCCATGACGCGCTTCGAGTCGCGCCCGGCGCGCTCCGGCCAATGGGAATACTATTTCTACATCGACATCCAGGGCCACACCTCGCAGCCCCATGTCGTCGCCGCGCTTCAAGAGCTACAAAGCCTGTGCGCGTTCTACAAGGTGTTGGGCACCTACCCGGTGAGTGAATGATGTTTGAACAGTTGGGTCTGATCGGTTGCGGCCTCATGGGCGGTTCTTTTGCCCTGGCGCTCAAACGCGCCGGTCTGGTCAAGCGAGTGGTCGGCTACAGCAAGTCGCCCTCCACCACCGAGCGCGCCCGCGCCATGGGCGTGATCGACGTCGAGGCCCCCTCGGCCCTGCTGGCCGTCTCGGGCGCCGACATCGTGCTGATCGCCGTACCGGTCTCGGCCACCGAGGCCACCTTCAAGGCCATCAAGCACCTGGTCACGCCGCAGATGCTCATCATGGACGTCGGCTCGACCAAGCGTGACGTGGTTGATGCCGCACGCCGCGCGCTGCGTGAGCAGATCGGCTCTTTCGTGCCGGCCCATCCCATCGCCGGCAAGGAAGTCTCGGGCGTCGAGCATGCCGACCCCGACCTGTACTCCGGCAAGCAGATCATCCTGACCCCCATCGAGCGCACCCACGCCCCGCAGGTGCAGCAGGCCATCGACATCTGGTCCGCCCTGGGCTGCAATGTGCTCAAGATGACGCCGGAGTCGCACGACGCGGCCTTTGCCTCGGTGAGCCACCTGCCCCACCTGATCGCCTTCGCGCTGATGAACTCCATCACCGGCCAGAACCAGGGCAAGGACTTCCTGTCCCTGGCCGGCCCGGGCTTCCGTGATTTCACGCGCATCGCTGCCAGCGACCCGCACATGTGGCGCGACATCATGATCTCCAACCGAGAAGAATTGCTGACCCAGTCCAAGCTCTTCCAGCGCAATCTGCAGGCGCTCGAACTCATGATCTCCAATGGCAACGCCGACGCGCTCGAAGAGCTGATCGGCCAGGCCAGCCAGGCCCGCGCCAACTGGAGCATGAACAAGAACCGCCGCTGAGACGCCCTCCTCCGCGCCGATGTATTCCACCGCCTTTATCGACCTGCCGCCGCTGACCGGCGCGCACGGCCGGGTACTACTGCCCGGCTCCAAGAGCATTTCCAACCGCGTGCTGCTGCTCTCGGCCCTGTGCCGCGGCCGCACCACCCTGCACGACCTGCTCGACTCCGACGACACCCGCGTCATGCTGGCCGCCCTGCGCCAGCTGGGTTGCGGCGTACAGCAGGACGGCAGCACCGTCGTCATCGACGGCCTGGACGGCCAGTTGCCCGCCACCGCGCTGAAGTTCTTCATGGGCAATGCCGGCACCGCCATGCGCCCGCTGACCGCAGCACTGGCCGTGCTGGGTGGTGACTTCGAACTCTCGGGTGTGCCGCGCATGCACGAGCGCCCCATCGGCGACCTGGTCGATGCGCTGCGCCCGCTGGGCTGCACCATCGATTACCTGGGCAACGACGGCTACCCGCCGCTGCGCATCGGCCGCCAGAACCTGCAGCTCGACGCCCCGATCAAGGTGCGCGGTGACGTCTCCAGCCAGTTCCTGACCGCCTTGCTGATGGCCCTGCCGCTGGTCGCGCGCAAGGACATCGTGATCGAGGTGGTCGGCGAACTCATCTCCAAGCCCTATATCGAGATCACGCTCAACTTGCTCTCACAGTACGGCATCACCGTCCGGCGCGAGGGCTGGGCCCGCTTCACCATCCCCGCCGGCAGCCGCTACCAGTCGCCCGGCGTATTGCACGTGGAGGCCGACGCCTCCTCGGCCAGTTATTTCATCGCCCTGGGCGCCATCGCTGCCGATGCTGCGGCGCCGGTGCGCATCGAGGGCGTGGGGGAAAGCTCCATCCAGGGCGACATCAAGTTCGTCGACGCGGCCCGCCAGATGGGTGCGCGCGTGACGGGCGGCCCCAACTGGCTCGAAATCTCCCGGGGCAACTGGCCCCTGAAGGCGATCGACCTGGACTGCAACCACATCCCCGACGCCGCCATGACCCTGGCGGTGATGGCGCTGTATGCCGACGGCCCCAGCACCCTGCGCAATATCGCCAGCTGGCGCGTCAAGGAAACCGACCGCATCGCGGCCATGGCCACCGAGCTGCGCAAGCTCGGCGCCACGGTGGAAGAAGGCGCGGACTTCATCCGCATCACGCCCCTGGTCACCTCCGGCTGGAAGCCGGCCAGCATCCATACCTACGACGACCACCGCGTCGCCATGTGTTTTTCGCTGGCCGCCTTCAACCCGGCCGGGCTGCCGGTACGCATCCTGGACCCCAAGTGCGTGGCCAAGACCTTCCCCGACTACTTTGAAGCCCTGTTCTCGGTCACCACCCCGGCCACCGGCGCCGTGCCGGTGCTCTGCGTGGACGGCCCCACGGCTTCGGGCAAGGGCACGCTGGCCGCACGCCTGGCCGAACGCCTGGGCTACCACCTGCTGGATTCCGGCGCCCTCTACCGCGTGACCGCGCAGGCCGCCCTGCGCGCAGGCCTGGCTCTGGAGCCGCAGAACGAAGTGGCCATCGCCGCCCTGGCCCAGCGCCTGCCGGTGCGCTTCGAAGGTGAGCGCGTGCTCCTGGACGGCGAAGACGTCAGCGCCATCATCCGCAGCGAGCAGGGCGGCATGAACGCCTCCAGGGTCTCGGCCCTGCCGGCCGTGCGCACCGCCCTGGTGGCCCTGCAGCACAGCTTTGCCCGCCTGCCCGGCCTGGTGGCCGACGGCCGCGACATGGGCACGGTGATCTTCCCGGACGCCCCCCTGAAGGTGTTTTTGACCGCCAACGCCGCGAAACGGGCCGAACGGCGTCATAAGCAGTTGATTTCAAAGGGAATTTCGACTACAATTGAAACCCTTCGTGCCGATCTGGAAGCGCGTGATGCCCGGGACATGTCCCGCAGCGTTGCACCTCTCGAACCGGCACAGGACGCCCGGTTGCTGGACAACTCGGATCTGTCGATTGAAGAGTCGGTGGATCTCGTGCTGGACTGGTGGCAGGGCAAACAGCCGTTCGGACCCGTCTGATCGGCCAAGAGGCCCGCCCGGCTCCCCTCGCGCAGCAAGCGCTTCGGCCGAGCGGTTCAACAACGCAACCCCGCGGATCATCCGCAAAAATCGCCGTCGAAAGCTACCCCCCAGTCGCAATGGTGCGGCTGTCACGCCATGGCCTTCAAGCCATGGACGCCCAGATGGTCTAGGAACTTACATGTCTGAATCTTTTGCCGCCCTGTTTGAAGAATCCCTGACACGCACTGAAATGCGTCCGGGCGAAGTGATCACCGCTGAAGTCGTTCGTCTCGAACACGGCTTCGTCGTCGTGAATGCTGGCCTCAAGTCCGAAGCCTACGTGCCGATCGAGGAATTCAAGAACGACCAGGGCGTGCTCGAAGTCCAAGTGGGCGACTTCGTGTCGGTGGCCATCGGCTCCATCGAAAACGGCTACGGTGACACCATCCTGTCGCGCGACACCGCCAAGCGTCTGGCTTCCTGGATGAGCCTGGAAAAGGCCCTGGAAACCGGCGAATTCGTCACTGGCACCACCAGTGGCAAGGTCAAGGGCGGCCTGACCGTGCTGGTCAACGGCATCCGTGCCTTCCTGCCGGGCTCGCTGGTCGACACCCGTCCGACCAAGGACCTGACCCCCTACGAGAACAAGACCCTGGAATTCAAGGTCATCAAGCTCGACCGCAAGCGCAACAACGTGGTGCTGAGCCGCCGCGCCGTGGTGGAAGCCTCCATGGGCGAAGAGCGCGCCAAGCTCATGCAGAACCTGAAAGAAGGTTCCGTGGTGCAGGGCGTGGTCAAGAACATCACCGAATACGGTGCCTTCGTGGACCTGGGCGGCATCGACGGCCTGCTGCACATCACCGACATGGCCTGGCGCCGTGTGCGTCACCCCTCCGAAGTGGTGACCGCTGGCCAGGAAATCACCGCCAAGATCCTGAAGTTCGACACCGAGAAGAACCGTGTCTCCCTGGGTCTCAAGCAGATGGGCGACGACCCGTGGATGGGCGTTTCGCGCCGTTACCCCACCGCCACCCGCCTGTTCGGCAAGATCACCAACATCGCCGACTACGGCGCGTTCGTGGAACTCGAGCCGGGCATCGAAGGTCTGGTGCACGTTTCCGAAATGGATTGGACCAACAAGAACGTGGCCCCGTCCAAGATCGTGTCGCTGGGTGACGAAGTCGAAGTCATGGTCCTCGAGATCGACGAAGACAAGCGCCGCATCAGCCTGGGCATGAAGCAGTGCAAGGCCAACCCGTGGCAGGAATTCGCGCAGAACACCAAGCGCGGTGACCGCGTCAAGGGCCCGATCAAGTCGATCACCGACTTCGGCGTGTTCGTGGGCCTGGCTGCCGGCATCGACGGCCTGGTGCACCTGTCCGACCTGTCCTGGAACGAGCCGGGCGAAGCCGCGGTGCGCAACTACAAGAAGGGCCAGGAAGTGGAAGCACTCGTGCTGGCCGTGGACGTGGACCGCGAGCGCATCTCCCTGGGCATCAAGCAGCTGGACCAGGACCCCTTCACCACCTTCGTGTCGGTGAACGACAAGGGCTCCTCGGTGACCGGCAAGGTCAAGACCGTCGACGCCCGTGGCGCCGAGATCGATCTGGGTCAGGACATCCTGGGCTACCTGCGCGCCAGCGAAATCTCGCGTGACCGCGTGGAAGACGCCCGCAACGTGCTGAAGGAAGGCGACGAAGTCACCGCTGTGGTGGTCAACGTGGATCGCAAGACCCGCAACATCCAGCTGTCGATCAAGGCCAAGGACCTGGCTGACGAGCAGGGTGCCATGGCCAACCTGAACCAGCAGTCGGCTCGCGAAAGCGCCGGCACCACCAGCCTGGGCGCCCTGCTGCGCGCCAAGCTGGACACGTCCGAGAAGTGATGTGCATGGGGCACGCCGCTGCTGAGCGGCGGTGTGCCCCTGCCAAACACGCGAACGTCACCCTGACATGACCCGCTCCGACCTGGTTGAAGAACTGGCCGCCCGTTTCGGGCAGCTGACCCACCGCGACGCCGAGTTCGCGGTCAAGGCCATCCTGGACGCGATGAACGATGCGCTGGTGCGTGGGCACCGCATCGAGATCCGCGGCTTCGGCAGCTTCTCCATCAACCGCCGGCCGCCGCGCATGGGGCGCAACCCCCGTAGCGGTGAAAGCGTGGCCATTCCCGAAAAGCGCGTACCCCACTTCAAGCCGGGCAAGGCCCTGCGCGAAGCGGTGGACCAGCGCACCAGCGAAATGCAGGCCAACGAACCCAAAGTTTGAACTGTCAACCCAAATTAGAAATGTCCCCTGATGTCCAAATTAGAGATGTCCCCTGTGCAAGATCACGATGGACATGAGGATGCAGCTGCGGGCACAGGCTGCGAAGGGCGTAGCCCGTAGCGGCCTGTGCCCGCGCGCGGC
>JACPOI010000004.1 GCA_016185015.1 Burkholderiales bacterium | reverse complement strand
CACGCGCACAGCCGGACTCTGACGGAACCGGATTGGGACTCGCCATCACGCGAGCAATTGTTGAAGCACACGGAGGGAAGATCGAAGTTTCGTCCGATCAGGGCCGAACAAGATTTACTCTGGAGTTCAGAAGAGTCAGCCTGCCATGAGTACGAACTCAGACAATACTTTTACTCAAGCTGCGGCGCATTGGAACTAACGCAAATGTAATCGCCGGCACATCTTCATGTCAGGGCTGATCGACAGAATACATAACGTGCATTCGCACAAAGTGCATTGATTGACATTGCACCTGTATTTCAAGAAAGGACCTGATATGAACACCCGAATCACCACGTTCCTCGCTGCTGCTGTGCTTAGCACCATGGTATCGACCGCATTTGCCGACAACTCGGTGGCGGGCAATGTCGACAAGACCTATCGCCTCAAAGACGGCGGCACTGTGTTCGTTTTCAAGGACGGAAAAATGGCCGTGGCCGACAAGTTCGACCGCGCCGTCCGTGTCTCCAAGGGCCAAGTCCTGGAGACAACCGATGGACAGAAGATCACCGTAACCAGTAGCGAGAGTGCTCGCCTGGACTTCCTGCAGCGCCAAGGTCACGAGAACTGATCTGTCATCTAGGCAGACCCCGTTTGAGGTAGTGCCTTTCGTTCCTTTGGGGGACGATGTCTCACGAGTCTTGGCGATGATCAAACGATCTTGCCAAGGCTCGTGAAATCTCTGCCATTAGAAACTTCGACCTAGTCCACCCGGTCTTCGCAAGATACGGCTACGAACGCTTGCTTCGATGTCTTCGTTTCCGGTTACGCATCCTGCGCCGGAGCCGATCCGTACACTTCTGGTAGATGCAATAAAAAAATCAGCACCGACACGGTGGCAATGGCCACCCGAAAGAATGTCCCAAAGGTCATGTGCATGCGATTCACCAAGTAATCGAACGCATCCGGTACATCAGGTCAATGTGATCAGATGGTGATACCGGCATCGCTCCATGGAACGATTGGCATGTGCAAATCGGCGCTTACCAGCAAGCCGCTGGAATCTGTCTGGCAGGACTTCCCACCGACAAATCCCAACCGCCAAGATCGCTAGCGGACGCTGGATTGATTTGTCAGACGCTTCTATCAGGGGTCGCCTCAGAAAACGGAAAATAAAGCACGCTAAGCTCAATCATGCGGTTGGGCAGATCAAGCTACAGGCAAGCCGGGGGTAGAAATTGGATGACAATCGCAATCCGTCAGCCCTTGCAGGATGCCGCACGCATCCACTTGGCGAGCACCTGAGCACCTCTCGCGCAAAACGACCAAGTGTTTCTTCAACTGCAACAACGCTTTCACGCGGGCCTCCACCTGCTGGATATGGCCATCCAGTAGCGCATTGACCTCGCCGCAATCCTGATTGGGGTTGTCTCGCAGTCCCAGCAATGCCCGGATTTCTCCCAGCGTCATGTCGAGCGAACGACAATGGCGGATGAACTGCAAGCGCTCGACGTGGGCGTCACCGTAGAGCCGGAAGTTGCCGTCGCTGCGCGCTGGCTCTGGTAATAACCCCTCCTTTTCGTAGTAGCGGATGGTGACGATCTCGCACCTTGTCCGCTTGGCAAGTTCACCAATCCTGATTTCCATATCTCATCCTCATTTAAAACTTGACTCTATAGTAGCTATAGAGTTTTTAATGGGCAATACAGAAATTTTTATAAAGGAATTGCCATGACCCAATGCGGTTTAAAGGGGTGCGGCTGCTCGACCGTACCGATCAGCCAGCCCACTTCGCAAGTCCGGCTTACGGCTGAATCAGCCCAAGCGGTCTATCGCATCGAGAACATGGATTGCCCCACGGAAGAGGCGCTGATCCGAAGCAAGTTGGGCGAGCTGCCGGGCGTGGTGGGACTTGACTTCAACCTCATGCAGCGCACCTTGGCCGTGCGGCATGAACTGCCATCGTTGTCTCCGGTTGAGCAAGCCTTGAAGGCCATCGGCATGCAGGCCGAACGCACGGATAAAGCTTCTGGCGAGCAGACCACCAAGCTGGTCATCGCCAAGATGGATTGTCCAACCGAAGAAGCGCTGATCCGCAACAAGCTGGCCAGCATAGGCGGGGTTGCCAATCTTGATTTCAACCTGATGCAGCGCACCCTGTCCGTACGTCATGCGCCCCATACGCTGCCGGAGGTATTGGTCGCGCTGAAATCTCTGAACTTCGAGGCGCAAGTGCTCAATGCGGAGGAAGCCACCTCCTCGTCGGCGGTATCGACAGCCGCGTCTACCAACTGGTGGCCGCTTGGCATCTCCTTGGCGGCTGCATTGGCTGCGGAAGCCGTTTACTGGTTCCACAACGGCAATCACTGGTCAGTCGTCGTTCTGGCGCTCGTAGCCATCTCCACGGGCGGCCTTTCCACCTACAAGAAGGGCTGGATTGCGCTCAAGAACCGCAACCTCAACATGAACGCCCTGATGTCAATAGCCGTCACGGGCGCGATGTTGATCGGTCACTGGCCAGAAGCGGCAATGGTGATGGTGCTGTTTGCACTGGCCGAAGTGATCGAAGCCAAGTCGCTGGACCGTGCCCGCAACGCCATTCGTGGCCTGCTCGATCTTGCTCCGGAACAAGCAACTGTGCAGCAGCCAGATGGCTCGTGGCGCGAAGAGGACGCCAAACAGGTCGCCATCGGCAGCCGGGTTCGGGTCAAGCCGGGTGAGCGTATCGCCCTCGATGGCGAAGTGCTGGAAGGACGCTCTACGGTTAACCAAGCGCCGATTACTGGCGAAAGTTTGCCGGTTGACAAAGCACCTGGTGATCCGGTGTTTGCAGCCACCATCAACGAATCCGGTTCGTTCGAGTATCGTGTTACGGCCGTGGCCAGCAACTCTACCTTGGCCCGCATTATTCACGCAGTGGAAGCCGCCCAAGGCAGCCGCGCACCGACCCAACGCTTTGTCGATCAGTTTGCGCGCTGGTACACGCCAGCCGTGTTCGGTTTGGCGGTCGCGGTCGCGCTGATTCCCCCGCTGTTCATGGGCGCGGCGTGGTTGGACTGGATTTACCGCTCGCTGGTTTTGTTGGTTGTCGCCTGCCCGTGCGCGTTGGTGATCTCCACGCCGGTCAGTATCGTCAGCGGCTTGGCCGCCGCTGCGCGCCACGGCATTCTTATCAAGGGTGGCGTCTATCTCGAAGAAGGCCGTAAGCTGCGCTGGCTGGCACTGGACAAGACTGGCACGATCACGCACGGCAAACCTGCACAAACCGATTTCGTCGCGTTGGGCGATGCGCCACCTGCCAGCAGCCGGAGCATTGCCGCCAGTCTCGCGGCTCGCTCCGACCATCCCGTGTCCAAAGCTGTGACGCAGGCAGCGAATGTCGAAGGAGTTGCGCTGCACGATGTTGCAGAGTTCTCTGCACTGCCCGGTCGTGGCGTGCGCGGCAGCATTGCCGGTGTGACCTATCACCTTGGCAACCATCGGATGCTTGAAGAGCTGGGGCATTGTCCCCCCGAATTGGAGCAGCGCATCGCCACGATGGAGCGCGAAGGAAAAACTGTAGTGATCCTGGTGAGTACAAAGGGTGCGCAGGCCCTGATCGCGGTGGCAGACACCATCAAGGACAGCAGCAAGAGCGCCATCGGGGAGCTGCATGCGCTTGGTATCTACACCATGATGTTGACCGGCGACAACCCGCACACAGCGCAGGCAATTTCCACGCAAGCCGGGATCGATCGTGCGCAGGGCAACTTGCTGCCACAGGACAAACTACGCGAGGTCGAACAACTGGCTCTGACTGGCAAAGTCGGCATGGTGGGTGACGGTATCAACGATGCCCCGGCGTTGGCGCGCGCTGACATCGGATTTGCAATGGGGGCCGCTGGTACCGACACTGCCATCGAGACGGCGGACGTAGCCTTGATGGACGATGACCTGCGCAAAATTCCGACTTTCGTGCGCCTGTCGCGTGCGACGGCTCAGGTGCTGATGCAAAACATCGTGCTGGCACTGGGCATTAAAGCGGTGTTTCTGGTGCTCACTTTCACTGGCCAGGCGACCATGTGGATGGCCGTTTTTGCCGACATGGGGGCCAGCTTGCTTGTTGTCGGCAACGGCTTGAGGCTGTTGCGCCGATGAACTGGAAATTCATTCTCTATGACTGGTATGGTCTGAACGTCGCGTTGTTCCAGGCCATCAATGCCGGGACGCCTGCCACGCTGGGGCCGCTTGCGTGGTTTTTCAGCCTGGTGGGCAATTACTGGACAGCGCCCTTGATGCTACTGGGTCTGTGGTGGTGGTCGAAGTCAGCAACCAATCCAAGTTGCGCTGATGCAGTTCGGCATCGGCTCATTGTTTTTGGTACCGCTTTCCTGCTGGCCTTTCTGGCCGCCACTGTCTTGAAGCTGTGGCTCGACTTCCCGCGCCCGCCCGCCGTTCTCGGCGAGTTGGTGCGCGTCATCGGCGCGAGCGAGCGGCACTACAGCCTGCCCAGCGGGCATGCTACCTATTCGGCGTTAGTTGTCGGCGCGCTTTGGGCTTTGGTGGGTCGCCGTGGCCGCGTCGGCTTGGTGCTTTATGCCGTCTTGGTCGGATGGTCGCGCATTGCTGCTGGAATGCACTTCCCGGCTGATGTGCTAGCGGGCTGGTGCCTAGGATTGGGCAGCACTGTTCTCGCCGGACGGCTGATACCGCTTGTTGCTCCCGCATGGCAGGCGGCTCGCCACACGTCGGCCTTGGCCTGGTACGTGGTGGCCGTTTGCGCCTTCATGGCCGACCAGTTCGCAAAGCTCGCCGTCGTCCGCACGTATGCCTATGGCGAACAGGTCGAAGTCACGCCATTCTTCAATTTCGTCCATGTACTGAACCCGGGGGCTGCATTCAGCTTTCTGGCAAGCGCGGGCGGTTGGCAACGCTATTTCTTCATCGCCCTTGGTTTGGCGGTCTCGGCTTGGCTGGTGCGCATGCTGAAACAGCGATTGCCAAGCTTTGAAGCGCTGGGATACAGCCTGATCCTCGGCGGTGCGCTAGGAAACGTCGCTGATCGCCTATTGCGCGGGCAGGTCGTGGATTTTCTCGACTTCCATTGGAAAGGCGCGCATTGGCCCGCATTCAACTTGGCCGACGTGGTCATTTCCGCAGGCGCAGTCTGCCTGATCACCGCTAACTTGTATCAGACCAGGCTAGTCAAGCCCGAAACAAAGTCAGGTTGAGCTATACCCTAACTTGGCGTCAAGTCCATTGACCTAAATGCGTCAGGATAGAGTGATATTGGATATTAATTGACACATGGAGTGCAGGCTTACAAATTCTTTCCTGACACATTTGCGCAGGAGGCAGCCTTGAAAGGTCAACGCATCGGGTACGTGCGGGTCAGCAGCTTCGACCAGAACCCAGATCGCCAACTTGAGCAGGCTCAGGTGGACAAGGTGTTCACCGACAAGGCATCGGGCAAAGACACCCAGCGGCCGGAACTTGATGCGCTGCTCACCTTCGTTCGCGAAGGCGACACCGTGGTGGTGCATAGCATGGGTCGTCTGGCGCGCAACCTCGATGACTTGCGCCGCCTGGTTCAGAAGCTCACCAAGCGCGGTGTACGAATCGAGTTCGTCACCCATTGGGACGAAATCCTGCGCCTGGCTACCTCGATCAAGCAGGGCACGGTGACGGCCTCGCTGATGTTGCGCAAGCTCGGCAGCTACCCGCGCCAGAACGGCTTGGCCGTGGCGCTGCGCGAGCTGGGGCGCATCGAGCGCACGCTGTTCATCCTAGACTGGCTGCAGGGCGTCGAACTGCGCCGCCGCGTCCATGCCGGACTGAACAAGGGCGAGGCGCGCAACGCGCTGGCCCGTGCCGTGTTCATCAACCGCTTGGGCGAAATCCGCGACCGCAGCTTCGAGCAGCAGCGCTACCGGGCCAGCGGCCTCAACTTGGTGACGGCGGCCGTCGTGTTGTGGAACACGGTCTACCTTGAGCGGGCGGCACACGGACTGCGTGGCAACGGCCATGCGGTCGATGACGCGCTGTTGCGATACTTGTCGCCGCTGGGCTGGGAGCACATCAATCTGACCGGTGATTACCTCTGGCGCAGCAACACCAAGACCGGCGCTGGCAAGTTCAGGCCGTACGACCGCTGCAACCTGCTTAGCGTGCTTTATTTTCCGTTTTCTGAGGCGACCCCTATGTCCTTGTTTGCTCACTTCTCCTCGTCCGCGCCGAGAAGTAAGTCACGCGGAGCATGAACCAATCGCCAATCGCCGCATGTCGATTGCAGGAAATGGAGCAGCGACGGCCATAAGCGACAAAGCTCACCATCCTTGTACTCCCTCGAAGACCTCCTCACCCAGACCGTTCTTGATCTGACAATAGCGAAGGCCGACAGCATCGAACCCAAGGCGACTCCGATGCTTGGCATATTCGGCTGTCTTATCATCATGGTGATGTCCGTGAAAGCTCCTGACCACGTTCAGGCTACGTGCCAGTCCATCTAGCACCTGAAAGCCGCGAGGGTGGCAGCTTGGAGCCTCGTGCGTCACAAGGACGTCCGCACGTCTTCTCGCGAGGTTATCCAGGTCGTCCGGGTAGATGGCCGCGTCGTACTCGGGTGAAGGTCGGTGGTCGCCACGGTATTGAAACGGTCCTCGGCTCATGGCTGCCTGCTTGGAGGCATAAGTTGGCGCGCCCGGTGGCATCCAGATATCCTGGATGAAGTGACCACCCAGACCAGCCACCAGGATCCCGGCGAGATTCACAACCTGGCCATGCAATGCCACGGCTTCGCCGGCGTCGTGAAGCATCTCCCAGCTCTCGTGGCTGTCGGCATCGTGGTTGCCATGGATGAATGCGATCCCCAAATCGGGATCGAATCGACGTACGGGCTCCAAGATCTCCCTGAGAGGCTTGTGGTCGATGTCGATGTCGCCTGCAAAGACGATCCATTGCGGCCGCAGCTGGGCTTGCAGCAGTGTCTGAGCGAGGTACCTAAACTCACCGTGAACGTCACCCACGAACCATATCCGGCGCAGGACGTCGGAGCGGTCGTGGTCAAACTCGGCGATTCTGGTGGTGGTCATATCTTCTTAGCAACTACTTCAAAACCTTGGTCGACTTAACGGTGAAGACCGATCACATTTTGAGTAGGCATGCTGCGCAGCAATCTTGACCAGGCGCTCCAGTGTGAGTTTGCGGCGCAATCTATTGAGGCTCATCAGCCAGCAAACGCGTGCGCTTCATCAGCCATTGCACCTCATCTTCACTGAGGCTCCATCCTTGGCCCCGAACCCTGCGCTCTGTTTCCTTGTAAAAAGTCTCAAGATCGGAGATGAGACCAGCCGCCTGCTTGCGTAGCGTCCGTGCTGCAAGCTGCTGAGACAAGTCTTCGCAAAATGCCCAGCGCTCGTACAGCTCGTCTTCGGTTAGTCCGACCACAAAGCGGCCGCCAATTTTTCGGGCGAGGAACTTGAGCTGCGTACCAGGAACACTTGCCGCATTGAAGCCGCGGGGAAAGTCCTGTGGAACTCCTTTTGTTTCATTGTTGCTCATAGTTCATTTAAAAAAGACGACTTGCGGTGGAATGGAAATGAGGAAGACTTTAGTCATTCAATGCGGTGCCACGGCGTAGCGCTGTCGACATCAAGGTCAGTGCGGTCGCAGCCCGAAGGTTCGTTCTCTAGGCACTTTCCGCTCAATTTCAAAGCGTCTGCACTCAAGCTCAATACGCCGCATCGCTAACAACCCGAATAGCGCTACACATCCTTTTCAAGACATGCCAATAGCTCAGTGGCAAGTCTTTCGGCAGGAAATTCTGCAGCCAGTCCTGTGATCCGGCTCACAATTTCCCGCTCAAGACCTAACTGGTAGAGCTTGATTGCATGAAAGACGCCACTCTCTGGAATGCTCAGTTCGTTGCCTGTTTGCTGGCGATTTGGAAGCCTGTGAAGCAGGCTCATCACAATGTAAAGGGCTACAGCTAGAGACTCGGTATGTTTCGGTTCCGGTTTCGGTTCTGGCTCGACCATATCTAGCGAGCCAATTACTTCTACGACTCGAAAATCGTTCGCTAGGAGTAGCAGGAGAGAGTCAGGGAGCGCCGGTGGCAGCAAGGCCATCCATTCCTTGTTAGCAAATCGGGACTTCAAATCGACAACATTTGACCCCCTGCTTGGTCGAAGAGCACGTAGTTCCATGTCCATTTCCTACAAATATTGAATAGGTAAGCCGCTCTCCTGATTTCAAAGGAGCAGGAGGCCCAGTTCATTTTGTACCATAAATGCGGGTGCATAAATGAGTCGGCCAAAGCAAAGTCTTAGGGATGCGCGAACCCCCAGATACTTTGGTCATTGCTGCGATTGCAGCCGAAATAAAATCGCGCCGTAGCCACCTGAAGATCAGCCAAGAGGAACTGGCGCATAGGGCTAGCGTTCACCGGTCATTCATAGCGAGACTGGAGGTTGCAAGCACTCAGCCGTCTACTGCGGCCCTCTTTCGCCTTGCAAAAGCACTTGAAGTCGATGTTGAGGCGCTTGTCGCTGGCATAGCGAAACGCTACAAACGTGCAACGCGTCATCCCGCGAAGTCCTAGCCGAGTGCCAGGCCGACTTTCATCACTTACTCTAGGACGGGCTCATGAGCTGTCGAGGACATTGAATCGACCTCGGACATAGCACCCAACCCATCGCTTGAAATGATCGCAGCGTCTCGGGCAGAATTGGCGAAAACGCCCCCGCAAAGTTGGATACCCAGAGTGCCGCGGGGATGCACCCATAACTAACGCTTCCATCCATTGGTATGGACAGCAATCTTCAGAAATATGCGAAAAATCGAGCCTCCTATGGACAAACCGATATCTCTTCAAGCCATTGTTTTTTAAGACTTTTCCCCCTGTCCATGGCATATCACTACGCCGGTACGTAGATGCCGGCGGCATCGTCTTCTACGCCAACTACCTCAAGTTCTTCGAACGCGCCCGCACCGAATGGCTGCGTTCGCTGGGCATCGGCCAGCAGGCCCTGCGCGAGCAGACCGGCGGCATGTTCGTGGTCAGCGAAACCGCCGTCAAATACCACCGTCCCGCGCGGCTGGACGACGAACTATTGGTTACAGCCCGGCTCCAGGAAAGCGGTCGCGCATCCCTCACAATTGCGCAGCAGGCTTGGCGCAAGACGGGGGGCGAGCCTGAACTGTTGTGCGAAGGCAGCATCCGCATCGGCTGGGTGTCCGCAGCCAGCATGAAACCTGAAAGAATCCCCGGCAGCATTCTGGAAACACTTCAATGAGCCAAGACCTTTCCATCATCCAACTCGTGCTGCACGCCAGCTGGGTCGTGCAGGCCGTGATGCTGCTGCTGGTGCTGGTATCCATCACCAGCTGGGCCGCCATCTTCAGCAAGCTCTTCTCGCTGCGGCGCGTGCGCGAACTCAACGAGCAATTCGAGCGCGACTTCTGGTCCGGCGCCAACCTCAACACCCTCTACGCCACGGCCGCCCAGAAGGGCCATGCCAGCGGCCCCATGGAACGCATCTTCGTCAGCGGCCTGCGCGAGTACCAGAAGCTGCGCGAACGCCGCATCACCGACGCCGGCACCCTGCTCGACGGCGCCCGCCGCGCCATGCGCGCCAACTTCCAGCGCGAGATGGACGTGGTGGAAACCAACCTCTCCTTCCTGGCCTCGGTCGGCTCGGTCTCGCCCTACGTGGGCCTGTTCGGCACGGTCTGGGGCATCATGCACGCCTTCACCGGCCTGGCCTCGCTGCAGCAGGTGACGCTGGCCACCGTGGCCCCCGGCATTGCTGAAGCCCTGGTGGCCACTGCTATCGGCCTGTTCGCGGCCATCCCTGCCGTGGTGGCCTACAACCGCTTCGCGCGCGAGATCGACCGTGTGGCCATCATGCTGGAGACCTTCATCGAAGAGTTCTCCAACATCCTGCAGCGCAATGTCGGCGCGCAGCCCTCCACACCGGCTTCGGTGCACTAGGGGGAAACGGTCATGCCCACCCTGGTCAGTCGCGGGCGCGGACGGCGCACCATCAACGAAATCAACATGGTGCCCTTCATCGACGTGATGCTGGTGCTGCTCATCATCTTCATGGTCACGGCCCCGCTCATCACCCCCAGCGTGGTGGATCTGCCCAGCGTGGGCAAGGCCGCGCGCAAGCCCGACCAGGTGATCGAGATCGTCGTCGGCAAGGACGAATCGCTCACCCTCAAGGCGCAGGACAGCAGCCGCAGCCTCAAGCTCGATGAGCTGGCCGCCAACGTCAAGCGCCTGCAGTCCGATGCCGGCAAGGACACCAGCTCCGCCGTGGTCATCAGCGCCGACAAGAGCGTCAGGTACGAAACCGTGGTCCGCGTCATGGACAAGCTGCAACGCGCCGGTGTGCAACGCGTGGGCCTGTCGGTGCAGATGGTGAATTGACCTCAGGGCCATGCACACCGCCAGCCGCTTCGAATTCAACCACCCGGCTCCGCGCCAGGGCCTGTTGCGCGCCTACGGCCTGGCTCTGCTGATCCATGGCCTGCTGCTGGCCGCGCTGACCTGGGGTGTGAACTGGCGCCGCAGTGACACCAGCCTGTCGGTCGAAGCCGAGCTGTGGTCGGCGGTCCCCCAGCAGGCGGCCCCGCCCTTGGTCGAACCCGAACCGGCGCCCGAGCCCGCGCCGCCCCCGCCACCGCCCAAAGTGGAAGAGCCGCGCCAGAGCGAGGCCGACATCGCCCTGGCCCGCGAGAAGGAACGCCAGGCCAAGGAGAAACTGGAGCAGGCGCGGCTGGAGAAAGAAAAGCTCGCGCGCGAAAAGGAGCGTGAGCGGCAGGAGCGCGAGAAGAAGCTGGCCGAGGAAAAGAAAAAGAAGGAACTCGAAGCCAAGCGCAAGGAAGAAGCGGAAGCCAAACAGCGCCGCGATGAAAACCTCAAGCGCATGGCCGGCCTGGCCGGTGCCACGGGCGCGCCCACGGCCACCGGCAACGCCCAGAAATCTGCTGGCGGCATCTCGTCCAGCTACGCGGGCCGCATCCGCGCGCGCATCAAGCCCAACATCGTCTTCCCTGACGAACTGGCCACCAATCCCAGCGCCGAGGTGGAGGTGCGCACCTCGCCCGACGGCACCATCGTCGGGCGCAAGCTGCTCAAGAGCAGCGGCGTGCCCAACTGGGACGAGGCCGTGCTCAAAGCCATCGACAAGACCGACACGCTGCCCCGCAACGAAGAGGGTGTGGTGCCCTCGCCCATGACCATCATCTTCCGCCCGAAAGACTGAGGCCGGAATAAAAAAACGCCCCGCAATCTGCCGGGGCGCCCAAGCCGTCGATCAACGACGGCACGAGGTGACACTCAATCGGATCGATTCAATCCACCGTCTCCAGCGCCAGCGCCGCGGTGGCCGTGTTGGAAATCGGGATGTGGTAGTTGCCCGTCACCCGGCGCACGCTGGAGCCGCCAGCCGCCGCCAGGGCGCCGCGCATGGCCAGCCACATCAGCAGCTCCACGCCCTGGGTGCCGGTCTTCTCTACCAGCTCATGCACGCTGAACTGCGTGGCCCACTCGGGGTTGGAGACCAGGCTATCCAGAAACTGCAGGTCGAAGGCCTTGTTGATGAAACCGGCGCGCTCGCCGTCGAGCTGGTGGCTCAGGCCGCCGGAGGCGATCACCGCCACCTTCTTGCTGCTGTCCCAGGACTTGATGGCCTCGCCCACGGCCTTGCCCAGGGCATAGGTCCGCTTGGCGCTGGGCAGGGGAAACTGCACCGTGTTGATGCAGACCGGCACCACCGTCACCGGGCAATCGCCCTCGGGCCAGAACAGCTTGAGCGGCAGCGTGCAGGCATGGTCCACCAGCATCTCCTGGCAGGTCACCACGTCGAACTCTTTCTCTACCAGGGTGTTGATGATGTGCCAGGACAGGTCCAGCTCACCCTTGAAGGGCGGCAGCGTGGGGATGCCCCAGCCCTCGTCGGCATTGTTGTACTCAGGCGCGGCGCCCACGGCGAAGGTGGGCATCTTGTCCAGGAAGAAGTTCAGGCCGTGGTCGTTGTAGAACATCACCACCACGTCGGGCTTGTTCTTGGCCAGCCATTCGCGGATGGGCGGAAAACCGTCGAAGAAAGGTTTCCAGTAGGGCTCATTCTGCAGGCCCTTGTGGATGGCGCCGCCGATGGCGGGAATGTGCGAGGTGCCGAGGCCACCGATGAGTTTTGCCATGTCTGTTGCTCCTGAAGTTTCTTATTGGCCGGCCGCGACCAGCTTGGCACGGAAGGCTTCTTTCGTCATGCCGGTCTGCTGTGCGCCGATGTCCTGCATGTCCAGCTTGAAGATCCCGGCGAACTTGGCCAGGTAGTAGGCGTTGCCGCCCGCCGCAATCAGCTGCAGCACATTGCGCGCGCGGATGGCGGCAGCCTGCTGCTCGTTCAGGCCGTATTGGCGCATATAGCCTTCTTCGTCGGCCACGAAGGCCTTGCGGTTCTCTTCCGAGTTGAAGGAAAAACACATCTTGTTGAGCGCGTAGCCCTTGCGGGCTTGATTCGCGTCAAACAGCGTGGTGCCGGGAATCGGCTTTTCTTGGCTGCGGGTGGTCATTCAGGTCTCCTGGGTTGACGGGGGTCAAAACGGTATGGAAGCGAGTATTCCTAAGCCATTGACCAAGATAAATACATGGATCAAGATATGACCCATGAGCAAATTCGATCATTTGGACCTGGATGGCCATTTGCTGCAGCTTTTGCTGGCTGTGGTGGAGGCCGGCTCGGTCACCGGTGCGGCCCAGCGTCTGGGCGTGACCCAGTCCGCCGTCAGCCATCTGCTGGACAAGCTGCGCGCCATCACCGGTGACCCGCTCTTCGTCAAAAGCGGCCGCGGCATCGTGGCCACGGCCCGGGCCGAAGAACTGGCGGCCGAGGCGCGTGAGCTCTTGCGCCAGCTGCAGCACTTCGCCCACAGCGTGGATTTCGACCCGACCCGCTGGCAGGCCACCTACACCATCGCCGCCAACGACTTCCAGCGCGACCTGCTGCTGCCCGCCCTGGCCGCGCGCCTGAGACTGAGCGCGCCTGGCGTGGCGCTGCGCATCATCCCCTCGGCCATCCCGCGGCTGGACATGCTGCGCAACGACGAGTGCCAGCTCGTCATCAGCCCGCGCCCGCCCGAAGGCAGCGACATCGTGCAAAAGCGCCTGTTCGAAGACCAGTACCGCGTCTTCTACGACGCCTCGGTGCGCGCCGCCCCGCGCGACGAGGCCGAGTACCTGGCCGCCGACCACGCCACCGTGGTCTACGAACCCCGCCGCAGCCTGGACCTGGACCAGCACCTGGCGGCCAAGGGCCTGCAGCGTCGTTTCGCCATCATGGTCCCCACCTTCAGCGCCCTGCCCGGCTTCCTGCGCGGCACGCCGCTGCTGGCCACGGTACCCAGCCTGCTGGCGCGCCAGACTTTCACCGGCCTGGCCAGCTGCCCACCACCGGTGAGCTGCCCCACCATGCCCATGTACGCCATCTGGCACGCGCGTTACCAGCAGGACGCGGCCCACCGCTGGCTGCGCGGGCAGCTGGAGGCCGTGGTGGCACCCGCGCTGGCCCACTGAGGCCAAGGCGGTCAGGCCCTAAGATGGCGGGCATGAACGCACCCATCCTCATCATCGGCGCCGGCCAGGCCGCCATCATGGCCGCCGAAGCCCTGCGCAGCGGCGGCTACACCGGCCCCCTCACCCTCCTCGGCGACGAGCCCCACGGCCCCTACCATCGCCCCCCGCTCTCCAAAGCCTTCCTGGCCGGCGAGATGGATGCGGCGCGCCTGCCCATGCGCACGCCCGAGATGCTCGCGGGCAAGAACATCGAGCTGCGCATCGGCACCCAAGTCACCGCCATCAACCGCGCCGCCAAGACTGTGACGCTGGCCGACGGCAGCACCCTGCCCTACGGAGGCCTGCTGCTGGCCACCGGCGCCACAGCGCGCACCTTGCCGCTGCCGGGTGCCGACGCACAAGGCGTGCTGGCCCTGCGCACGCGTGACGACGCCGACGCCATCGCCCAGCGCATGGCTCAGTGCCTGGAGAAGAACCTGCCCCTGGTCGTCATCGGCGGCGGTTTCATCGGCCTGGAAGTGGCCGCCACCGCGCGCAAAAAGGGCCTGGCCGTCACCGTGCTGGAAGCCGCGCCGCGCCTGCTGGGCCGTGTGCTGCTGCCTGTGCTGTCCGACTGGTACGCCGAACTGCACCGCAGCCACGGTGTGCAGCTGGTGCTGGGCGCACAGATCGCCGCCATCGAACACGATGCGAGCAACACCGTGACCGGTGTGCGTTTGAACGACGGCACCGTGTATCCCGCCGGCCTGGTGCTCATCGGCATCGGCGTGAATGCCAATGACGAACTGGCGCGCGCCGCCGGGCTCGAATGTGACCGCGGCATTGTGGTGGACGCTTGCGGCCGCACCAGCGACAGTTCAATAGTCGCCGCCGGCGACTGCACCGCGCGCCGCCTGCCTGACGGCAGCCTCATCCGGCTGGAGTCCGTGCAGAACGCGACCGAACTGGGCAAGAGCGCCGCCGCCGCCCTGCTGGGCCAGGAGCGCCCCTTCACCGCCACGCCCTGGTTCTGGAGCGACCAGTACGACAAGAAGCTGCAGATGGCGGGCCTGTCCGTGGGTGCTGACCAGCACGTCCTGCGCGGCGATGTGGCCAGTGGTGCCTTCAGCCTCTTCCACTACAAGGGCGGCCAGCTGATCGCCATCGACAACGTCAATACGCCCAAGGACCATCTGCTGGTGCGCAAGCTCATGGATGCCGGGGTGTCGCCGACGCCGCAGCAGGCGGGGGATGTGGCCTTCGATCTGAACAGCCTGCTACCCGGCTGATCAGGGTCGATCAGGCGGGCAAGGTCACCGTCACGGCCAGGCCCGGCTGCGCGTTGCGCACCGCAAACGTGCCGCCGTGCGCCTGCGCCATCAGACGGCACAAGTACAGGCCGAGGCCCACGCCGCCGGCGCTGCGGGTACGGGCGCTGTCGGGCCGGTAGAAAGCCTGCGCCAGTTGCGAGAGTTGCTCTTCGGGCACGCCCGGGCCGTGGTCGCGCACCTCGATGCTCAGCACATCGGCACTCACCGACAGCGTGACCGCGGGCGCCACGGCAGCGTCGGCGCCATGCCGCAGCGCATTGTCGACCAGGTTGCGCAAGAGCAGGCGCACACGCGAGGCGTCCACCGACACCGGCCGCAAGCCAACGGGCGCCGATACCGTCACGCGCGCCGCACCCGCATGGGAAGCCTGCAACTCACCCACCACCTCTCGCGCCAGCGCGACCACGTCGGTCGGCGCGCGCTGCAGGGCGACGTGGCTCCCCGACAGCCGCTCGCTCTCCAGCAGATCACTGATCAGCGCGGCCATACCCTGCAAGTCACGCAGCAGCGCCTCGCGCTGCGGTCGGATCGCGTCGGTCTCAGGCAGCAGTTCGGTGTTCAGCCGCGCGCGGGTGAGCGGGCTGCGCAGCTCGTGGCTGATCGCCAGCAGCAGGGCGCGCTTGGCTTCGAGCATCTGGTGGATGTCCTGGCCCATGGTGTTGATGGTTTGTGCAAGCTCGCCCAGTTCATCCGGGCCATGGCGGCCTCGGGCCGGAATCGGCTGGCTGAAGTCGCCCCGGCCGAAGCGCCGCGCGCCTTCGCCTATGGCGTCCAGCGGCTTGAGCAAGCGACGCACGTACAGCCAGGCCAGCAAGGTGAGCGCCAGCAGGGCGCCCAGCGCATAGCCGATCAGACGCGGCTTGCGCTCGAATGCGCCGCCATTGATGCCGAACTCGATGCGATGGCCGTCAGCGGTCTGGCGGTGCAGAAGGGTGGGCCAGTCCTTGTCGCCGCCCCACTCCTTGTTCGATGGCTTGGCATCGGGGTGCGAGGCCCAGTGGATGACCGGCCCCTCGATGCGCACGGTCAGCGGCAGGCGCTCGGTGATGGCCTGGGCGCGTTCCACACTGGGCGTCGGGCCGCCGGCGGTCACTTCCGTGGCGAGACGGTCCACGTAGTCCATGAGAACGGGGCGCGCCGCTTCGCGCCAGCCCATGGTGAAGGCCTTCTGCGCGCCCGTGATGAACACGAAGGTCATCGCCGCTGCCAGCAGCAGGAACACCAACACCATGCGCAGCTTGATCGAATGCGCGACGCGGTGCTTGGCGCGACGCCAGGCGGATGCCTTGCGCTGGCTCATTCGCCCTCCCGCCCCAGCGCCAGCGAGTAGCCCGCGTTGCGCAGGGTCTTGATGCAGTCCAGCGGCTCCAGCTTCTTGCGCAGGCGGCTGACCACGATGTCGACCGCACGGGTGTAGAGATCGGCCTCGTGGCCGCGCAACTGGTTGAGGATGTCGTCGCGGCTGAACACGCGGCCCGGCTCCCGCGCCAGCATCAGGAGCAACTCAAACTCGGTACCGGTCAGCTCGACCTCCTGCCCCGAACGGCGCACGGCGCGGCGGGCGACGTCGACCTCCAGCCCCTCGAACTTCAACGTGGGCGCGGCGCCGGGCGCGGCCGCGTGTCCGTTGCCGTTGGGCTTGCGCCGGCGCAGCACGGTCTGGAGACGCGCCACCAGCTCGCGTGGCTCGAAGGGTTTGGGCAGGTAGTCGTCCGCCCCCAACTCCAGGCCCACCACCCGGTCCATCACCTCACCGCGGGCAGTCAGCATGACGATCGGGATGTCGCTGTCCTTGCGGATGGTGCGGCACAGTTCGAAGCCGTCCATCTCGGGCAGCATGACGTCGAGGATGGCCGCATCGAAGCCCCCGGCCCGCAACAGCGCCAGCCCGGCGCTGGGCCGGGTGGCGTGCACCAGCTGCAACTCGAAGCGCTGGAAATAGGTGGCCAGCGGCGGCCCCAGGTTCTCGTCGTCGTCGATCAGCAGGATGCGGCTCATCGTTTCATTCTGACAGAGCCCGGTGGCGGACGATCAGGCGGCGCAGCCGGTCTTTCTCGGTCCGCTCCAGGGCATCGAAGCGCTCGCCCACCGACAGCAGTTCGGGCAGCAGGGGAACGGCTTGCACCGGCTGGCGCTGGGAGAACCGCGCCCACAGGGCCAGCGCGTGCTCCCGGTCGAAGCGCGGCCCCCAGAACAGGGCCAGCAGTTCGGCGTGCGGGTCCTCGGCGTCGGCCAGCAAGGCCGCCGTATGCGGGCGGCCCTGCCGGGCGATCGCGTGGATGGTGTCAGCCACGGCCCCACCAGCCATGGCCGCGGCGCTCCAGCCGCTCGCGCACCTGCTTCTGCTGCTCAGGGTTCAGGCTGTCGTAGAAGTCACCAAAGGCGGCCAGGACCTTCGGGCCGGAGCCCTGCAGGGCCTGGGTCTTCTGGTCCAGCATCTGCTGGGCCTTGGTACGGTCGAACTTGTCGGCGGCGATCAGCGCCTGCAGCTCGTTGCGCACGTCGCCCGACTCGCCGCGCATCGCCTTGCGCGAGGCAATCATCTCGTCGGCCAGTACTTCCAGCTTGGCCTTCTGCCCGGCGTTGAGCTCCAGCTTGTCGCTGATCTTCTCGACCATCTTGCCGCGCGCCTCGGTAACGCGTTCGTCGCTCCAGCCGCGGGCATGGTCCCCGCGCGAACTGCAGGCGGAGAGGCCACCGAACACGACGGTCGCGGAAGTGAGTGCAATCAGGCTGCGTTTGATCCAGGGTTTCATGACGGGCTCCTAGTCGGGGCGTTGTTGAACATGACCGTCATGGTGCCGGTGCTTCCCAGCCGACAGGTTGCAGGGAGGTCGCGGTTTATTTCGTTTTGTTTCAGCGGGTGGCCTGACGCAGGCAATGCAGGCGTTACGCGGCGACCATGGCCAAGTGCTGGGCCGGGCCGCTCCAGCTGCCTTCACGACCCATCAAAACCAGCGTGAGGCGCTGGATGGTGGGTAGCAGCGGTGCGGCGTTCGGGCGATTCAGTGCAGGGACTTGGCGTCAGATGCCGTCAACACCCCCAAAGCCTGCACCCCTACCGGCGGCTCGGGCAGCCAGGGCAGCACAAAGGTGCGGCGAGCCAGGCCCTGGGCAATGCGTTCGGTCTGGCGGATCTCACCCACCAGGCGGGCTTGCAGCAATGGGTCGGTGGTGCCGGTGGCGGCCACGCTTTTGTTGATGACCCAGGCCCAGGGTTCGATCTGGGCGCGGCGCAGGTCGTCTTGCAGGGCGCTGGCCTGGCTCACCGGCGTGACCTCGGGCAGGGTAACGAGGATGACGCGCGTCATCTCCGCATCCTGCAGGCGCATGAGCGGGGTGATGATGTGATTGGCATTGGCCGTGCCTTCAAACTGGCGCGTCATCTGCCGGTGGTAGGCGCCGGTGGCGTCCATCAACAAGAGCGAGTGGCCGGTGGGCGCGGTGTCCAGCACCACAAAAGCGCTGCGCGCTTCGTTCACCACGCGGCTGAAGGCGTGGAACACGGCCACCTCTTCGGTGCAGGGGGACTGCAGGTCTTCCAGCAGCAGGGCCTTGCCCTGCTCGTCCAGCTCACGGCCTTTGGTGGCCATGATCTTGGTGATGTAGGCCTCGGTCTCGGCCCTGGGGTCGATGCGGCCGACCTTCAAGTTGGGCAGGCTGCCGTTCAGGGCACTGGCCACATGGGCGGCGGGGTCGGTGGTCGTGAGGTGCACGCTGTGGCCGCGCTGCACCAGGCCCACGGCCAGTGCCGCGGCAATCGTCGTCTTGCCCACACCACCCTTGCCCATGACCATGATGAGGCCATGGCCGACGGCGGCCAGCTCGTCGGCCAGGCGGCTCAAGGGTTCTGCGGGCAAGGCGGGGACGCTTGATGCGTTTGTCGTCTCCGCTGCTGGTGCCGGCGCATTGCCCAGCAGTGCGCGCAGCGCCGGCAGGCCCACCGTGTCGAACGGACGCAGCGGCACTTCGTCGCGCGGCAGGCGGGCCAGCACCTCGGGCAGCGTGTCCATGGCCTTTCGGCCCAGCGCTTCGATGGCATTGGCCACCGGGTCGTGCGGCTGGCTGGCGTGGAACACGCCGTTGATGACCAGGCGCTGGTTGGCCAGGCCCAGCGTGCTCAGCTCTTCGGCGGTGCGCCCGGCTTCGCGCATGGGCAGCGGGTCGGGCCGGGTGACCAGCACCACGGTGGTGAGGGCCGGGTTGCCCAAAGCCTGCAGCGCAGCGTTGAAGCGTGCTTCCTGCATCTTCAGGCCCGAGTGCGGGCCCAGGCAGGACGCACCGCGGTCGTTGCCGGCCAGAAAGCCGGTCCAGGCCTTGGGCAGGCTCAAGAGGCGCAGGGTGTGACCGGTCGGCGCGGTATCGAAGATGACGTGGTCGTACGGCGAGGTTTCGCCCTGCCCTGCTTGTGCTTCGTTGGCCTCGTTCGCCAGCAGAGCGGCGAATTCGTCGAAGGCGGCGATCTCGGTGGTGCAGGCGCCCGAGAGCTGCTCGCGCACGGTGGCGCGTTCCTCCGGGGTGGCGCTGATCTCCATCTGCGCCAGCACGCGCTGGCGGTAGGCCTCGGCGGCGGCATCGGGGTCGATGTTGAGCAGGCTCAGGCCTGGCACGCCGGGCACCGGCGTGGCGTGGTTGGAAAGCGGCACGCCCAGCATTTCGTCGAGGTTGGAGGCGGCATCGGTACTGACCAGCAGCACACGTTCACCGGCATCGGCCAGCGCGATGGCAGCCGCCGTGGAGAGCGAGGTCTTGCCCACCCCGCCCTTGCCGGTGAAAAACAGAAAACGCGTGGGGGCCAGCAGAAAGCCCGGGGTGGCAGCAGATGCAGTGCTCATGACTCAAGCATCGCACATTCGGGCCGGATGCTGCACTGATGCAGGTCAAGCCCTCAGAGCACGGGCCTCACCATCTGCTTTCAATTTGATAGCGAATCAGCCTTGCACAGGAAAAGTTCAGCGCCGCAGCCAGGCCGCCAGTGCCGCACTCACCACCTGCGGCTGCTCCATGGTCGTCATATGGCCGCTGTCTTCCACGATGACGAGCTGCGCGCCGGGGATGGCGGCAGCCATGGCTTCGTGCTGGGCCGGGCCGCTCCAGGCGTCCTGGCGGCCCGTGAGGACCAGCGTGGGGCAGGTGATGCCCGGCAGCAGCGGTGCGGCGTCGAAGCGCTTCAGCAACGCATTGATCTGCGCGGCGTACTGTGCGGCGCTGCCGCGGTCGAACATGGCGAGCACCTCTTCGAAGATGGGGCCGCCGATGCGGTCCGGGTGCACCATGCCCTTGGCCCATTCCTGGGCCATGACACGCATGCCACGTTCCTGCGCGATCTTCAGCAGAGCCAAACGCCCTGTCCGCTCTTTCTCGCCCGCCTCACCGGCTGCCAGCGGGTGTGTGCCCGTGTCCAGCAAGGCCAGACGCTCCACGCGCTGCGGGGCCAGGCGCATGACTTCCAGCGCGACACGGCCACCCATGGAGTGGCCGGCCACACTGAATCGTTCGGTCGGCGCCTCGTCCAGCACCTGCTGGGCCATGGCGGTCAGGGTGTCGCGCAGGCCCCAGGCGGGGACGTGACAGTTGGCCTGCCCTCGGAGGGCGGCAACCTGCGGCGCCCACGCGGCGGCGTCGCAATTGAGGCCGGGCAAAAGCATCAGGGTGGTAGCCATGGTCAGAACACTTCCGTATCGACTTCGCGGTTGCTCTGTTCGCTGTAGCGGTTGCCCACCACGGTCTGCTGGTTGACCACGGCTTCGGCCTGAGCCATCAGCGCGGGGCTGAGCTTCACGGCGGCAGCCGCCACGTTCTCAGCGAGGTGGTCGAGGCTGGTGGTGCCGAAGAGCGGGATGATGTGCGGCGCCTTGTGCAGCAGCCAGGCCAAGGCCAGCTGCGCCGGGGTACAACCGGCTTCACGCGCCACGGCCTCATAGGCCGGCAGCAGCTTGAGGTTGCCCGCGTAATGGGCCGGCTCGAAGCGCGGCATGCCGTGGCGGATGTCCTTGGCGTCCAGCGTGGCCAGGTCGCGCAACTTGCCACTGAGGAAGCCGCGCGCCACCGGGCTGAAGGCGACGAAGGCGGCGCCCAGTTCCTGGCAGGCCTTGAGCACGGCGATCTCGGGGTTGCGGGTCCACAGCGAATACTCGGTCTGCACGGCAGCGATGGGGTGCACCGCATGCGCACGGCGCAGGGTGGCGGCTGAGACTTCGCTCAGGCCGATGGCGCGCACATGGCCGCGCTCGACCAGGCGCGAGAGTTCACCCACGCTGTCTTCGATGGGCACCTTCTTGTCGAAGCGGTGCAGGTAATAGAGGTCGATCACGTCGGTGCCCAGGCGGCGCAGGCTGCCCTCGCAATCACGGCGGATGGCTTCGGGGCGGCCGTCGATCACGCGTACCAGCTTGCCGTCACCGGCCACGTCCACACCGGCCATGCCGCCCTTGCTGGCCAGGGTGATCTTGCTGCGGTGCGCCTTGAGCACACGGCCCACCAGGGTTTCGTTGGCGCCGAAGCCGTAGAGCGCTGCCGTGTCGAACATCGTGACACCGGCGTCCAGCGCGCTGAGCAGCACGCGCTCGCCATGCTCGGGAGCAGGCGGCACGCCGTAGGCGTAGCTCAGGCTCATGCAGCCCAGGCTGAGAGCGGAGACATTGAAGGGGCCGATCTTGCGTTCTTGCATCTTTAGTCCTTGCAGAAATGCACAAGGGTCAGATCACTACGCCGTGGGCGAGCGATCCGACCCCTGGGGTCTAGCCGATGGTAGCGGATCAGCCTGCGTTGAGTTGCTGCTCCAGCTGGTGCAGCACCTGGTAGCAAGGCAGCACCTGCGCCACGCTGGCGTTGGGTTCGCGGCCTTCGCGGATGGCGGCGAAGAACTCGCGGTCCTGCAGCTCGATGCCGTTCATGGACACGTCTACCTTGCTCACGTCGATCTTCTCGTCCTTGCCGTTGAACAGGTCGTCGTACCGGGCCAGGTAGGTGGCCGTGTCGCCGATGTAGCGGAAGAAGGTGCCCAGCGGGCCGTCGTTGTTGAACGAGAGCGACAGCGTGCAGATTGCACCGTTGGCGGCCTTGAGCTGGATGGACATGTCCATCGCGATGCCCAGCGCCGGGTGAATCGGGCCCTGGACGGCGTTGGCCTTCACGATGGGGCTGCCGGCCTGGTAGGCGAACAGGTCCACGGTGTGGGCAGCGTGGTGCCACAGCAGGTGGTCGGTCCAGCTGCGGGCCTGGCCCAGCGCGTTCATATTGGTGCGGCGGAAGAAGTAGGTCTGCACATCCATCTGCTGGATGTTGAACTCGCCGGCCTTGATCTTCTTGTTGACGTACTGGTGGCTGGGGTTGAAGCGACGGGTGTGACCGCACATGGCCACCAGGCCGGCCTTCTTCTGCAGGGCGACGACTTCCTCGCCGTCCTTGAGCACGTCGCATAGAGGGATTTCCACCTGCACGTGTTTGCCGGCCTGCAGGCAGGCCTTGGCCTGCGCGGCGTGCATCTGCGTGGGCGTGCACAGGATGACGGCGTCGACTTCCTTGAGCTTGAGGCTGTCGGCCAGGTCGGTGGTGACGTGCTTGATGCCGTACTTGTCGGCCACTTCCTTGGTCTTTTCCAGATCGCGGCTGATCAGGGAGACGACTTCCACGTCCTTGATGTTCTTGATGCCGTCCAGGTGCTTGATGCCGAAGGCACCGGCGCCGGCGAGTGCGACTTTGATGGTCATGACGGTTTCCTTAATTGTTTTCCAGAATCAGGTTGCCCACGGCGGTGTTGGACGCGGGCACATGGTAGAAGCGGTGCGCCACCTTGGGTGCCTTGCCACCGGCCGTGTCGGCCATGGCGCCGCGGGCAATGAGCCACATCACGAGCTCGATGCCTTCGCTGCCGGCTTCGCGCACGTAGTCGATGTGCGGCTTGCTGGCCAGGGTCTCGGGGCTGGCGATCATCTCGTCGAGGAAGGCGTTGTCCCATTCCCTGTTGATCAGGCCGGCACGCGGCCCCTGCAGCTGGTGGCTCATGCCGCCGGTGCCCCAGATCTGCACATTGAGCGGCTTGTCAAACGACTCGACGGCGCGACGGATGGCCTTGCCGAGCTCGAAGCAGCGGCGGCCGCTGGGCACGGGGTACTGCACCACGTTGACGGCGAAGGGGATCACCGGGCAGGGCCACTCGAACTGGTCCTGGGACGGCGTGCCGCAGACCAGGGACAGCGGCACGGTCAGGCCGTGGTCCACGTCCATCTTGTTGACGATGGTGAGGTCGAAGTCCTGCTGGATGACGGACTGCGCGATGTGCGCGGCCAGCTCGGGGTGGCCCTTGACCACGGGCACGGGGCGCGGGCCCCAGCCTTCGTCAGCCGGCTGGTATTCGGCGGCGGTGCCGATGGCGAAGGTGGGAATCATCTCCAGGCTGAAGGCCGTGGCGTGGTCGTTGTAGACGAGGAAGATGACGTCGGGCTTGTGGTCCTTGAACCACTGCTTGGTGGGCTCGTAGCCCTTGAACAGGGGTTGCCAGTAGGGTTCGGTGGTCTTGCCCAGGTCGATGGCCGCGCCGATGGCGGGCACGTGCGAGGTGTAGACGGATGCGGTGATCTTGGCCATGTTTTTACTTTCAGAGGAGCTTGCCAGTGCCGTGGCCTTGCGGCTGGTTCTGCGGCTGGGCCGTGCCGTTTTCACCGGTGTAGCGGTTGCCTTCGGCGGAGCGGCCGCCCTTGATCATCATGTCGCGGTACTCTTCTTCCGTCATGCCGGTCATGGAGCCCGCCATCTGCTGGAAGCTCTTGCCATGCGTGGCGCCCAGCTTGGCCAGGAAGTAGATATTGCCGCCCAGGGAGATCGCCTTGTTGAGATCGGCAGCCAGCACGGCCTGCTTCTGCTCTTCCGTCATCGGCCATTCATTCAGGTACTTGCGCTGGTCGGCCTTGAAGCGTTCGCGGTTCTCGGCCTTCATCAGGCTCATGCAGAACTGGTTGAGCCAGTAGCCCTTGCGCGATTGCTCGGCGTCGAAGATGGTCGTGCCGGGCACGTCCAGATAAGGTTTTTCGAGTGACATAAATTACTTCTCCTCCGGCCAGTAAAGGCGCATGGGGTTATCCACCAGCAGTTTCTTCTGCAGTTCGGGCGTGGGCGCGATGTGGGGGATGAAGTCCACCAGCAGGCCGTCGTCGGGCATGTGGTCCTTCAGGTTGGGATGCGGCCAGTCGGTGCCCCAGAGCACGCGGTCCGGGAACTCCTGCACGATGCGCTGGGCAAACGGAATTACATCGCGATACGCATTCTGCTCGCCGTTGAGCGCCTTGGGGCCGGTGACCGAGAGGCGCTCGGGGCAGCTGACCTTGCTCCACACGTTCTTGTGCTCGCGCATGAACTTGAGGAAGAGCGCGAACTCGGGCCCGTCAACGGGCTTGCTCACGTCGGGGCGGCCCATGTGGTCCACCACCACGGTGGTGGGCAGCGCGGTGAAGAAGTCCCACAGCTCGGGCAGGTCCACCGCTTCGAAGTAGATCACCACGTGCCAGCCCAGCTTGGCGATGCGGCCGGCGATCTCCAGCAGCTCGTCCTTGGGCGTGAAGTCCACCAGGCGCTTGACGAAGTTGAAACGCACACCGCGCACGCCAGCGGCGTGCAGCTTCTGCAGTTCCTCATCGGTCACGCTGCGGCGCACCGTGGCGACACCGCGGGCCTTTCCGTTGCTGGACAGGCAGGCGTCCACCAGGGCGCGGTTGTCGGCGCCATGGCAGGTGGCCTGCACGATGACGTTGCGCGCAAACCCCAGGTGGTCACGCAAGGCAAAAAGTTGCGCCTTGCTGGCGTCGCAGGGCGTGTACTTGCGCTCGGGGGCGTAGGGGAATTCGGCACCGGGGCCGAAGACGTGGCAGTGTGCGTCCACCGCGCCCGCGGGCAGCGTGAAGCGCGGTTTGCTGGGGCCGGTGTACCAGTCCATCCAGCCGGTGGTTTTCTCGAAGGGGCCTGTGGTGGGTTTGCTCATGGTTCTCTCGGAAGATGTTTGGTTTCTCAGCGCGTGGCCGGTTCGGCCGTGCCGCGCAGACCGGCGCGCGCTATGGCCGATTGCAGCGTGCCGTCACGGCGCACGGTCAGGGCGAAGCTGCTCAGGTAGGACAGGCCTGCCTCGCGCCCCTTGGGCGTGGCGATGGCCAGGTTCTCCAGGCCCCAACGGCCGTCCAGCACGCGCGCGCCGGGCAGGCCATCGGCCATTTCGTAGAGGATGCCCTTGTTGGTGGCGAAGGCATCGATCTTGCGCGCGGTCAGTTGCTCGGCCGCGGCCTTGAGGGTGGGCTGCGGCACCACCTGGGCCTGCTTGTAGGTGCGCGTGAGCACACCCTGGGAGGTACTGCCCTGGCTGACACCGACCTGGATGCCCGCGCGATCGATCTCGCTGGCGCTTTGCAGCGAGCTGCCGGCCGGCACCAGGTAGCCCAGCTCCAGGCTGACCAGGGGCAGGGTGAAGTTGACATCGCGGGCGCGGGCGTCGGTGGCGTTGGTGAAGGTGAAGTCCACCTCGCCGATCTTCATGGCTTCGATCACCTCGGCCACGCGCTTGTATTCGATCAGCTCGACCTTCACACCCAGCCAGCGTGCGAGTTCATGACCGAGGTCATAGGCCACGCCCGCTGGCTTGCCGTTCTTGTCGGTCACCATCGAGGTCGGGCTGCCCGAGTAGACACCGACGCGCAGCTTGCCATCGGGTGCCAGCGCAGCACGTGCCTGGGGCGTGGGCGCCGGGGGCGGCGTGACGGCACAGCCGGCCAGCAGCGCGGCGGCGGCCAGCAGGCCCGTGAACCAAGTTCGACGTAGCATGTTCATGGCGTGTCCCCTCTGGTGGTGTGTGAACGGAGGAGCAGCTTAGTCGATGTACTTCAGGCCCAGCTTTTCCAGCGGCTCGCGGAACTTGTACATGTCCAGGCCCAGCACGCCCGAAGCCAGCTTGGCGCGTTTCTCGCCCTCGAAGGATTCGCGGGCTGCGGCGGCATCGGCCACCTTCTGTGCATCGGCGGCGTTGACGACGACCACGCCGTCGTCGTCGGCCACGATGGCGTCACCAGGATTGACGATCATGCCCGCGCAGACCACGGGGATGTTGACGGAACCCAGCGTGGCCTTGATGGTGCCCTTGGCGCTGATGGCGCGGCTCCAGACCGGGAAGTCCATGGACTTGAGTTCCGCGATGTCGCGGCAACCGCCGTCGATGATCAGGCCGCGTGCGCCGCGGGCCTTGAAGCTCGTGGCCAGCAGGTCGCCGAAGAAGCCGTCGGTGTTGGGCGAAGACAGCGCCGCGACGACGATGTCGCCGGGCTTGATCTGCTCGGCCACCACGTGGAGCATCCAGTTGTCGCCGGGGTGCAGCAGCACGGTCACGGCGGGGCCGGCGATCCGGGCGCCCGAATAGATGGGGCGCATATAGGTCTGCATCAGGCCGATGCGGCCCTGGGCCTCGTGCACGGTGGCCACGCCGTATTGGCCCATTTTTTCGACAGCGGCGGCATCGGCGCGCACGATGTTGCGCTTGACGATGCCCAGGGGTGCATTGACGCTCATGGTGTTTCCTCTGTGTTTATGACTGTGATGGGGCTGTGCTTGATCACTTGCCCTTGGCCTTCAGCTGGGCGTCCAGGCGCGAGAACACACGGCGTGCGTTGCCCTCATAGACCTTGAAACGCTGCTCCTCGTTGAGGTTGGGCGTGGCCTGCACATAACGCTTGGTGTCGTCGTAGTAGGCGCCGGTCTCGGGGTCGATGCCGCGCACGGCGCCGATCATCTCGGAGGCGAACAGGATGTTGTCCACCGGGATCACCTTGGTCAGCAGGTCGATGCCGGGCTGGTGGTAGACGCAGGTGTCGAAATAGATGTTCTTGAGCAGGTGCTCGCTCAGCAGGGGCTTCTTCATTTCCTGCGCCAGGCCGCGGAAACGGCCCCAGTGGTAGGGCGCAGCGCCGCCGCCGTGCGGGATGATGAACTTCAGCGTGGGGAAGTCCTTGAACAGGTCTCCCTGGATCAGCTGCATGACGGCCGTGGTGTCGGCGTTCAGGTAGTGCGCGCCCGTGGTGTGGAAGCAGGCGTTGCAGCTGGTGGAGACGTGGATCATGGCCGGGATGTCGTACTCGACCATCTTTTCGTAGATGGGGTACCACTGCTTGTCGGTCAGGGGCGGGCTGGTCCAGTGGCCGCCGCTCGGGTCCGGGTTCAGATTGATGCCGACGTTGCCGTATTGCTGGACGCACTTCTCCAGCTCGGGGATGCAGGTCTTGGGATCGACACCGGGCGACTGCGGCAGCATGGCGGCCGGCACGAAGGAGTCGGGGAAGAGCTGGCTGACGCGGTAGCAGAGCTCGTTGCAGATGGCAGCCCAGGTGGACGACACCTGGAAGTCGCCGATGTGGTGGGCCATGAAGCTGGCGCGCGGGCTGAAGATGGTGAGGTCGGAGCCGCGCTCCTTCATGAGCTTGAGCTGGTTGGTCTCGATGGACTCGCGCAGCTCGTCGTCGCTGATCTTGAGGTCAGCCACTTTGGGCATGAGGGCCGGGTCCTTGATGCCGGCGATCTGCTGGTTGCGCCAGTTCTCCAGCGCCTTGGGGGCCGTGGTGTAGTGGCCGTGGATGTCGATGATCATGGGTTTTTTCATAACGGTCTCCTGGGATTCAGATTTTGCTCAGGCCGGGTCCATGCCCTGGCGGCGTTTGGCCTCGGCGGCGGCGGGCGAAGCCATGTAGCCCAGCATGGCGCGCACGGCTTCGGCCTGCTGGCTGCTGGCGCAGACGCCGGCGGAAAAGGTGGTGGTGATCTGGATGGCCGGCGGCAGCGGGCCCAGCACGGTGAGGCCTTCGACGTTCAGCATCTCGCTGAGCTGCTGGAAACCCAGCGCCACCTCGCCCTTGGCCACCAGGCTGCCCACGGGAATGCCCGGCGGGGGGGTCACGATGCGGTCCTTGATCTGCTCGGCGATGCCCCAGCGCTCGAACAGCTTGGCCAGGGCCACGCCGCTGGGGCCGGTGGAGTAGCTGATGTTGCGCGCCGCCAGGATGGCCTGGCGTACCGCGTCTTCGCTGGAGATATCGGGTTGGGGGGCACCCTTGCGCACCGCGACGGCCACGCCCGAATGCACCAGGTCCACCTTGCTGCCGGCCAGCACATGGCCGGCGGCGATGAGCTTGTCGATCGCGTCGGAGGCCAGGATCACCACGTCGAAGGCCTCGCCGGCCGCCACGCGCTTGGCCGCATCCACGCCGCCCACCGACTCGATAGCCACGCGCTGGCCCGAGTGCCGCTGGTAGGCGTCGACCAGTTCGGCCAGCACCTGGCGGGTCGCCATGGAGGAAATGCCCAGGATAGGAACGCTCATGGAGGAGGGACCGGGAATTGATAAGAACAGACAGCGATTGTGGCCACCCTGCCCCGCTGTGCCAAGGCGGGGCGGTTTCTAGCAGGTATCGCATTTCGGCATAATCGGCGGCAAGCTATCCCGCAAACCATGGACCTGAAACAACTCGAATATTTCGTGCGTGTCGCCGAACTGGGCAGTTTCACGCGCGCCGCGGGGGTGCTCAACATCGCCCAGCCGGCGCTGAGCCGACAGGTGCGGCTGCTGGAAGTGGAACTGCGGCAGAACCTGCTGCTGCGCAACGGCCGCGGCGTCACCACCACCGATGCCGGCAAGCTGCTGCTGGAGCACGGCCGCGGCATCCTGCACCAGGTGGAGCGCGCGCGCGAAGACCTGGGTCGTGTGCGCGGCGCCCTGGCCGGACGCGTGGCCCTGGGCCTGCCACCCAGCATTGCCCGCATGTTGACGGTACCGCTCACACGCGCCTTCCGCAAGCGCCTGCCCAATGCCGCGCTGTCCATCAGCGAGGGCCTGACGATTTCCATGCAGGAAGGCCTGCTGACCGGGCGCCTGGACATCGCCCTGCTCTACAACCCGCCGGCCAGCCCCGAACTCAACACCCAGCCACTGATGGACGAGGAGCTGTTCCTGATCGGGCTGCGCCCGCCCCGCGGCAAGGCCACGACGCACCCGGTCAGCCTGAAGGAAGTGAGCGCCCTGCCCCTGGTCATCCCGAGCCGGCCCAACGCCATTCGCATGGTGGTGGAGACCGAGATGGCCGGCATCGGCTGCAAGCCCGACATCAGCCTGGAGATCGACGGCGTGGCTGCCATCCTGGACCTGGTGGCCGACGGCGCCGGTTATGCCGTGCTGCCCAAGTACGCGCTGGCCACCACGCAGCGGCCCGAGGCCTACCAGGCGCGCCCCATCGAAAAACCCCGTCTGGCCAGCCGCCTGGCACTGGCTACGGCAGCCGGCCGCACCACGACCATGACACAGCAGGCCATGCTGGAGCTGATCCAGCAGGTGGCCGGCGAGGTCTTTGGCGCAGCCCCCACACCCGCATGACAACTTCCCTGAACCATGGCAACTGACAAGCACTACACCCTCGCCGGCGTGATGGGCTGGCCGGTGGCGCATTCGCGCTCGCCGGCCATCCACAAGCACTGGATCCAGCACCACCAACTCAAGGGCGACTACGTGCTGCTGCCCGTGTTGCCGGAGCGCCTGGCCGACGCCGTGCGCGGACTGCGCGCCCTGGGTTTTGCCGGCTGCAACATCACCATCCCGCACAAGGTGGCGGCCATGCCGCTGATGGACCGCATCGACCCGCTGGCCACGCGCATCGGTGCCATCAACACCATCGTCGTCGAACCCGACGGCACGCTGAGTGGTTACAACAACGACGCCTATGGCTTCATCCAGAGCCTGCTGGACGCGCAGCCCGATTGGCGCGCCGACGCCGGGCCGGTCACCGTGCTGGGCGCAGGCGGCGCAGCGCGCGCCATCCTGGTCGCGCTGGCCGAACGCGGGGCCAAGGAGATCCGCCTGTGCAACCGCAGCCTGGACAAGGCCCAGGCCCTGGCCGCCGAATTCGGCGGGCCGATCCGCGCCTACCCCTGGGAGCAGCGCGAAGATGCGCTGGACGGCGCGGCCCTGCTGGTCAACAGCACCAGCCTGGGCATGAAGGGGCAGGACCCGCTGCCCCTGTCGCTCGACCGGCTGCCCAAACACGCCCTGGTGTGCGACGTCATCTACGTCCCGCTGGAAACACCGCTGCTGGCCGCCGCACGACTACGCGGCAACCCCACGGTCAACGGTCTGGGCATGCTGCTGAACCAGGCACGCCCGGCCTTTGCGCGCTGGTTCGGCGTGACACCCGAGGTGACGCCCGAGCTGCGGCGCATGATCGAAGCCACGCTCTGAGCCCGGGGGCCCATCACAATTTGTGATGGGCCTATCGTGACGTGGCAGCCTCGCCCATCGTTAGCCCTACTTGCCCCGCCCGGCCGAGGCGCCTAACCTCGGCCGCGACGACTCCAACGACCTGAAAGGCAAGTCATGCGCACTCCCCTGCTCCGTCTGTTTACCATGCTCGCCAGCACACTGCTGGCCGCCTGCGCCATCACGCCGCCATCGGCAGCGCCGGGTGCGACCGCGGCCAAGGCCGAACTGCTCTGGCTGGGCCAATCCGCCTTCCGCCTGACCACGCCCAGCGGCAAGGTCATCGTGACCGACCCCTGGCTGCGCCCCAACCCCAAGACGCCGGCCGAGTACAAGGACCTGAGCAAGCTCGGCAAGGTGGACCTGATCCTCGTCACCCATGCGCACGGCGACCACATCGCCGACGCCCCGGACCTGGCCCTGATGAACAAGGCGCGGGTCATCGCGCCGGGCGACCTGAACATGGTGCTCAACACCCTGGGCGTGTTGCCGCCCGAGCTGACGCCGCGCATGAACAAGAGCGGCACGATCGTGCCCTTCCCCGACGTGCCGGGCCTGAAGATCACCATGGTCAAGGCCGAGCACTCCTCGCTGTTCGCCTGGAAAAACCCCCAGAGCGGCAAGATCGAGTCGCACTACGGCGGTGAGCCGGTGGGTTTCATCATCGAGCTGGAAAACGGCCAGAAGATCTACCACATGGGGGACACGGGCCTGTTCGGCGACATGAAGTTCATCGGCGAGTACTACAAGCCCGACGTGCTGTTGATCCCCATCGGCGGCAACTTCACCACCGCGCCGGTGGATGCCGCCTACGCGACGCGGGAGTTCATCAAGCCGCGCTTTGCCATCCCCATGCACTACGGCACCAACCCGCTGAACCGCGGCACGCCGCAGCAGTACATGGAGGCCCTGGGCCAGACGGCCACCAAGGTGATCCCGCTGGAGCCCGGCGAGAAGTTCAGCTGGTAAGTCTCAAGGGCGCCGCTGCGGGCCGCAAGCCTGGACTGGCGCCGCCGGAAAACCCCTCGGCTCAGCCCATGCCCAGCTGCGGCAGGCCTGAGCGGTAGTCGGCGAGCTTGAAGACCGTAACAGCCTGCACCAGGTCCTGGGCCTGATCCTTCAGGCCGGCGGCGGCAGCAGCCATCTGCTCGACCAGAGCGGCGTTCTGCTGCGTAGCCTGGTCCATGTTCGTCACGGCCTCACCTACCTGGCTCACGCCCTGGCTCTGCTCGACGCTGGCCGTGCTGATCTCGCCCATGATGTCGGTGACGCGGCGGATGGCGCCCACCACCTCGTTCATGGTCGCACCGGCGCGGTCCACCAGGGCGCTGCCCTGCTCCACGCGGTCGACACTGGCCGAGATGAGCGACTTGATCTCGCGCGCCGCCTCGGCACTGCGCCCGGCGAGCGAACGCACTTCGCTGGCCACCACGGCAAAGCCGCGGCCCTGCTCGCCGGCCCGCGCGGCTTCCACCGCGGCGTTCAGCGCCAGGATGTTGGTCTGGAAGGCGATGCCGTCGATCACGCTGATGATGTCGGCGATCTTCCTGGAGCTGTCGTTGATGCCCTTCATGGTGTCCACCACCTGGGCCACCACCTCACCGCCCTGCATGGCCACCGTGCTGGCGGTCTGGGCCAGCTGGTTGGCCTGGCGGGCGTTGTCGGCGTTCTGTTTGACGGTGGAGCCCAGTTCCTCCATGGAGGCGGCGGTCTGCTCCAGTGAGCTGGCCTGGCTTTCGGTCCGGCTGGACAGGTCACGGTTGCCGCGATCGATCTCGGCGGCCGACGTGGCCACGCGCTGGGACGAGGCGCGCACGCCACCGACCACGCTGACCAGGCTGTCGCGCATGGCCTCCATGGCCACAATGACGCTGCCTTCAGCCGCGCCGTTCACCGGGATCGGGGCAGCCAGATCGCCTGCGCGCACAGCGTCGGCCACGGCCTTGACCTGCCAGGGCTCGGCCCCGAGTGCGCGGCGGATCGAGCGCGAAAGCAGGAAGGCCGCCAGCGCGCCAACCAGCACGGCGATGACCGTCAGGCTCAGCATGACGGTGGTGAAATTGCCGGCCACGCGCTGGGCCAGGGCGAGTTGCTCCTGGATGATCTTTTCCTCGAAGTCGATCAGGGCGTTGATGCTGGCCAGCCACTGCACGAACAAGGGCTTGGCATCACGCCAGACGATCTGCTGCGCCTCGTCGCGCTGCCCGGCCCGGCGCAGTTCGATGGCCTTGGCGATCAGCGGCAGCACACGGGCTTCGACGGCCTGGATACCGGCGTAGAGGCGGCCGACTTCCGGCGGCAGGCTCTTGTCCTGTGCCAGCAGCTGGTCCAGCGGGCGAGCGGAAGCGGCGTAGAAGGCGCCCAGGCGCTCGATCTCGGCCACCTCGCGGCGCAACTCCTCGTCCGAGGTGGAAGCCGCGACGTCACGGATGGCGATGGCCCGGTCGTGCGCGCTGCCGCGGAAATTGATGGCGTAGCGCTGGATCACCGAGTTCTTGCTGGCGTTTTCCTCCAGGGCGGCGCGGATCTGCCGCACCTCAACCAGGCCGATCACGCTGAGCGTGACCAGGATCAGGAGGATGAGGCCGAAGCCGGCGCCCAGGCGTTGCTGAACGGTCAGCGTGGTGTGGGTGGTGTTCAAGTGGTGTCTCCTAGGTATTGACCAGGAAGCACGGCGCCCTGCATCTGACCAAAACGAAGTATCCCACGCACCAATTAATCACGCTTTTAAGGTCAATAGGTCACAGCTATTTTGATCATAGCGATCGCTGACCGACAGCAAATCGGCCGACCGGCACGTGACGCCGGATACAAAAAAAAGGCCGTCGCCGATCCACTCGGCGACGGCCTGCGCGGGCGGACCCGGCTGTCTTACTGGCGGGGGATATTGGCCTTGACGATCACATCACCCCAGCGCTTGATTTCGCTCTGCAGGAAGGCCTGGGTCTGCTCCGGCGTGCTGGAGCGCGGCTCGATGTTCAGATCACGCAGCTTCTTGCTGACCTCAGGGTCCTTGACCGCAGCGGCAATCTCACGGTGCAGGCGCGCCACCACGTCCTTGGGCGTTCCAGCGGGCACGGCCAGCGCATTCCAAGACGAGGCCTGGTAGTTGGGCAAGCCAGCCTCCTTGGTGGTCGGCACGTCAGGCAGCAGGGCCGAACGCTCCGTGTCGGTGATGGCCAGCGCACGCAGGGCGCCGCCCTTGATCTGGCCCATGATGGGCGAGACGATCTCGACGGCCACGTCGATCTGACCGCCACGCAGGGCGTTGACGACGGCCGGCGTGCCGTTGAAAGGCACGATCTGCATGTCCACGCCCGCATTGGACTTGAACAGCTCGGCCGCCAGGTTCTGGGTGCTGCCGATGTTGATGCTGCCCACATTCAGCTTGCCAGGATTGGCCTTGGCGTAAGCCAGCACTTCACCCAGCGTCTTGAACTTGGATTCGGTCGCCGTCACCACTGCGATGTCGAAGAAACCCAGGGTGCTGACGGGCGTGAAGTCCTTGACCGTGTCATAGGGCAGCTTGTTGAACAGCGTGGCAGTGACAGCGCTGGCGTTGGACATCAGCAAGAGGGTATGGCCATCCGGTGCCGACTTGGCCACCGTGTCGGCAGCGCCCACGCCACCGGCGCCGGGCTTGTTCTCGATCACGACCGGCTGGCCCAGGGTCTGGCTCAGCTTCTGGCCCACGGTGCGGGCCGTCAGGTCGGCTACACCACCGGCGCCGAAGGGGACGATGATGCGCAGGGGCTTGCTCGGGAAGGACTGGGCCCAGCCGGCGGAGGTCAGGGTTGCAGCCAGCACGGCCACGAGGGCACGGCGATTCAGCAGGTTCATGGGTGATCTCCTTGTGTAGAAAAAAGAGCGGAGGCGCTCAGCGCGCCACGCCCAGCAGACGGTCCAGCAGTTCGGGCTGGTCCAGCAGCGACTGCGCCGTACCGGAATGCACCACGGTGCCGCGGTCCAGCACGGCCGCCACGTCCGAGATGGCCAGGATGGCCTGCGGGTGCTGCTCGACGATGATGGCCGACAGGCCTTCTTCGCGCGTGATGCGGCGAATGGCGCGCAGCAACTCCTGCACGATGATCGGTGCCAGGCCTTCGAGCGGCTCGTCCAGCAGCAGCAGCTTGGGGTTGAGCACCAGGGCACGGGCCACGGCCAGCATCTGCTGCTCGCCACCCGAAAGCTGGGTGCCCAGATTGGTCTTGCGTTCGGCCAGGCGCGGGAACATCTCGTAGGCACGCGCCGGCGTCCACGGGCCCGGGCGGGCCACGGCGGTGAGGTTCTCATCCACCGTGAGCGACTTGAAGATATTGCGCTCCTGCGGCACCCAGCCGATACCGGCCTTGGCCCGCAGGTGCAGCGGGACCTTGTGCAGGGCTGCGCCGTCGAAGGTGATGCTGCCGCCGTGCTGGCGCGTGGCGCCGGCCAGGGTGTTCATGAAGGTGGTCTTGCCGGTGCCGTTGCGGCCCAACAGTGCCAGGGTCTGGCCGGGGGCCAGGCTCACCGACACATTGTTCAGCACCACGGCCTCGCCGTAGCCGGCGCTGAGGTTCTCGACCTTGAGGAGTTCAGCCATGGGCCATCTCCTCGCCGTGGCCCAGGTACACCGCCTTGACCTGCGGGTCGTTGGCGATGGTGTCGGGGTCACCCTCGGTGAGCACGGTGCCATTGACCAGCACGGTCATGCGTTTGGCAAAGCTGAAAACGAGATCCATGTCATGTTCGATCAGGAGCACCGACACATCGGCCGGCAGGGCTGCCACGGTCTGCAGCAGTTCCTCGCGCTCGCCGGCGGGCACGCCGGCCACCGGCTCGTCGAGCAGCAGCACGCGCGGCTCGCAGGCCAGGGCAATGGCAATTTCCAGCAGGCGGCGCTTGCCGTAGGCCAGCACATTGGTCTTCTGGTTCATCACCTCGGTCAGGTGAAACTGTTCGAGCAGTTGCTCGCAACGCTCCACCACCTGCGGGCGCTTACCCAGAGGCTGCCACCAGCGCGTGCCCAGGCCGCTGTGCTGCGAGACGGTCAGTGCCAGCGTCTCCAGCGGCGTGAGCGTGTCGAAGAGCTGGTTGATCTGGAAGGTACGCACCATGCCGCGACGCACGCGCTGGTGCGGCGCCAGATCGGTGATGTCCTGCCCTTCGAGCAGGATGCGGCCTTCGGTGGGCTCCAGCACACCGGTCAGCAGGTTGATCAGCGTGGTCTTGCCGGCGCCGTTGGGGCCGATGAGCGCATGGCGCGCGCCCTTGTGCAGGTCAAGGCTGACGTTGCCGGTGGCGGTGATGCCGCCGAAGCGCTTGACCAGGTTCTGCGCGGAGAGAACGATTTCAGGAGAACTCATGATTTCTTGCCCCCGAACCAGGTGTGGGGGCGGATCAGGCGGTCCCGACCGACCAGCATCAGCACCACCAGGAAGAGACCGATCCAGAAGGTCCAGTACTGCGGGGTGATGGAAGAGATCCAGTCCTGCATGACCTTGAAGACGATGGCACCGGCCACGCCGCCATACAGCCAGCCGGTGCCGCCGATGACCACCAGCAGCATCAGGTCGGCCGAGCGGTCGAAGGCGAACAGGTCCACCGAGGCAAAGCTCGTGGTCTGGGCCATCAGGCCACCAGCCGCACCGGCCACGCCGGCGGCGATGGTGTAGATCACGGCCAGGCGCGAGGTCACCGGAATGCCGATGGCCATGGCGCGCAAACGGTTGTCACGCAGGGCCTTGAGCGTGCCGCCCAGCGGCGAGTGCACCAGCCGGCGCGCCAGCACGAACAGCACCAGCAGCACGCTGATCGAATACCAGGCCGCCGTCTGGCCCTGCAGGTCGAATTCGAAGCGGCCGAGCAGCGGGCCCATGATCACACCTTGCAGGCCATCGGCCCCGCCGGTGATGTCCAGCTTGTTGGCCAGCTCCATCAGGATCATGGCCACGCCCATGGTCACCATGAGTCGGGTGAGGTCGGTGCCGCGCATGATGGTCAGCGAGCAGACCGCGCCCAGCAGCGTGGACACCACAATGGCGAAGGCTAGGCCCACCAGCGGATCGGGCATGACCAGCTTGGCGAACAGGGCCGCCGCATAGGCGCCCATGCCGAAGAAGGCTGCATGACCGAGCGACACGATGCCCGCGTAACCCAGGATCAGATCCAGCGACACCGCAAACAGCGCGACGATGGCGATCTCGTTGATGATGAGCGCGTGGGTGGACAGGAGCCAGGGCGAGGCCAGGGCCAGCAGCCACAAGGCAGGCTCCCAGAGCTTCCAGCGCTGCAGGTCATGGAGCGATTGCATTGCGTTTTTCATGCCTTGCCCCCCTTGCGCACGAACAGGCCCTGGGGGCGCCAGATCAGGATCACGATCATCAGGAAATAGACGATGAAGGCGCCGAAGCGCGGGATGTAGTACTTGCCAGCCACGTCGGCAATGCCCAGCAACAGTGCCGCCAAGAGCGGGCCGGTGATGGACGAGGTGCCGCCGACCGCCACGACGATCAGGAAATAGATCATGTTCTTGAGCGGGAAGCTCGGGTCCATGCCCAGCACCTCGGCGCCCAGCGCACCGCCCAGACCGGCCAGGCCGGAGCCGACCGCGAAGGTCAGCAGGAACACGACGTTGACGTTGATGCCCAGGCCGGCGGCCACGCGCTGGTCATCGACCGATGCGCGCAGGCGGCTGCCGAAACGGGTTTTCGCCAGGATGTACTGCAGGCCGATGGTGAGTGCCGCGCAGATCGCGATGATGAAGAGCCGGTAGTGCCCCATGCCCAGCATCCAGGGGCCGTCGCCGATCTCGGTGCGCCCTTTGAGCCACTCGGGCAAATGGATGATCTGCTGGCTGGAGGTCATGAAGTAGTCCATGGCGGCCACGGCCATGAAGGTCAGGCCGATGGAGAACAGCACCTGGTCCAGGTGCGGCCTGCTGTACATCGGACGGTAGAGCGTGCGCTCCAGCACGGCGCCCAGCAGGGCCACGCCCACGAAGGCCAGCGGCAGGCACACGAGGAAGGGCACGTCATAACGCTGCATCAGCAGCACGGTGGCGTAGCCCCCCACCATGGCGAAAGCGCCGTGGGCCAGGTTGATGAAGTTCATCAAACCCATGGTCACGGACAGGCCGACCGCCAGGATAAACAGCAGCATGCCGTAGGCAATGCCGTCAAACAGAATCGTCAGCATGAATGGCTCGGGTCACGTCCGGTCAGGGCAAAAAAAAACCCATGGACACCCCCTGACCGGAGGCGTCCACGGGCCGGGCATCACTTCGTCTTGCCCGGGTCCTTGACGTCCTTGATCACGTCAAATTCCACGTTGTGCAGTTCGCCGCCCACCTTCTCCACCTTGCGCAGGTAGATGTTGTGCACGACGTCACGGGTCTGCGCGTCGATGAACATCGGGCCGCGCGGGCTTTCCCAGACCTGGCCCTTCATGGCAGCCAGCAGGCCGTCACCACCGCCCTGGCCCTTGGAGGCCTTGAGCGCTTCGTAGATCACGCGCATGCCGTCATAGCCGCCGACAGCCATGAAGTTCGGGCGCATGCCCTTGTTGGCCTTCTTGAAGGCTTCCACGAACTTCTTGTTGGTGGCCGAGGGATGGTGGGCCGAGTAGAAGTGCGAGGTGACCACGCCCAGGGCGCCATCGCCCATGTCGTTGAGCTGGTCGTCATCGGTGATGTCGCCCGGGCCGATGAGCTTGATGCCGGCCTTGTCCATGCCGCGCTCTAGGAACTGCTTCATGACGGCTGCGCCGGCGCCCGAGGGCACGAAGACGAAGAGGCCGTCGGGCTTGGCGTCACGCACCTTCTGCAGGAAGGGAGCGAAGTCGGGGTTGCGCATGGGCACGCGCAGGGTGTCGACCACGGTACCGCCGTTGAAGAGGTAACGGTCCTTGAAGTACTTCTCGGCATCGTGGCCGGGGCCGTAGTCGCTGACCAGGGTGACGACCTTCTTGATGCCGCCCTTGGCGACGGCCCAGTCGGCCATGGCGACCGAGGACTGCGCCAGCGTGAAGCTGGTGCGCACGATGTAGGGCGAGGACTGGGTGATGCTGGACGTACCGGCAGCCATCACCACCATCGGGGTCTTGGACTGGGTGGCGATGGGCGCCGTGGCGAAGGCCGAGGGCGTGATGCCGAAGCCGGCCAGCACGTTGACCTTGTCGTTCACCACCAGTTCCTGGGCCAGGCGCTTGGTGACGTCGGGCACGCTGGTGTCGTCCTTGACGATCAGCTGGATCTTCTTGCCGGCGACCGTGTCGCCATGCTGGGCCATGTAAAGCTTGGCCGCCGCCTCGATCTGGCGGCCGGTGGAAGCCTGCTGACCGGTCATGGGCAGGATCAGACCGATCTTGAAGGTGTTGTCCTGGGCGAGCACCGCCGAAGAGGAAACCGCCGCCAACGCCAGGATGGATGCGCTCAGAAACTCACGCTTTTTCATGTAAGGCTCC
This sequence comes from Burkholderiales bacterium, assembly GCA_016185015.1. Taxonomy (GTDB): domain Bacteria; phylum Pseudomonadota; class Gammaproteobacteria; order Burkholderiales; family Burkholderiaceae_C; genus Hylemonella. The sequence goes on along the minus strand of JACPOI010000004.1, from coordinate 93,203 downwards.
TAAATAGGTTTTATGACTTCACGCACCCGATCCGCTGGCACGCAGAAGAAACCAGTATCGCGAAGGTTCATTACTTTCGCCTCAAACCAGATCATGCGCAAGTCAAATTTCAGACTGATAGATATAGCAGTTTGAAATATCTTAACCGCTGACATCCACAGAAAAAACAATACCCAGCACGACCGGCGTCGGGCTGGGTTGAAGTTTGACTCGGTGTGCGGCGGCTAGTAACGCAGCCGGCCTTCCTGGTCCATCACGGCGATGTCGACAAAACGGCTGCCCGCATTGCCTTTGGAAAAATCGATGCGGTAACCGTCGAAATCGATTTCGCCCATGGACTGCAGGCTCTTGGCCAGGGCCGCGGGTGTGATCTCGCCCCGGATGCGCTTCAACCCCTCGCCGAGGATGCGCGCCGAGAGGTAACCCTCCATATGGAAAGCCGCGTAACTCTTGATGTCGGGGTGGGCTGCCTGCATGGCCGTCTGGAACTCGCGTGCCAGGGTCCGGGTCCGCCCATTCGGGTTCGGGTAGATCTGGGCAATGCCGACACCACGCGCCAGTTCGGGGCCCGCCACCTTGGCCAGCATGCCGGGTGCCGTGTCGCCCAGGATGAAGATGGATTGCGTCACCCCGGCCTTGCGCAAGGCGGCCACGCTGCCTGCCGTGAAGGGCGGCGCACCGATCACGATGACACCCTGGGGGTTGGACTTGAAGACCTCTTCGGCCGCCTTGGCCTGCTCTTCAGGCTTGAAGACCGACTGATACCCCTTGACGTCCATGCCCGTGAGGCGGGCCGCCTCGTCGGCCACCACCTTGACGCCCCCCGTTCCCATCGGGATGTCCTGGTGCATGACCGCCAGCTTGAGGATGCCCAGGGTGCGCGCGTGGTTCACGATCTTCTCGATCTGCTGCTTGTCGCCCGCCCGCACGTGGAACAGGCGCGGGTGACCGGGGCTGCGGAAGGGCTCCGCGCCAGGCACGGCATTCATGATGACGACATCGTGCTTGTCGAGCAGCTTGTCAGCGAACATGCGCTGCAGCGAGGCCGAGCCGACCGGCGAGATCAGCGCCACCGGCCTGCGCTGCATGGCCTGCTCGAACGCGGCGACAAAACCGTCGGGCTTGTAGGTGTCATCCAGTTCGAAGAAGGCCACCTTGCGCCCGTTGATGCCGCCAGCCTTGTTGAGCTGGGCAAAGTAGGCCTTGGCCCCCTGGTTGAGCTGGGGTGCATCGGGCGCCGGCAGGCCCGAGAAAGGCCCGATCTGGCCGACCACGATGTCCTGCGCCTGGACAGGCACCGAGAGGCCGAACAAGGCCGCGATCCCCAATAAAAGAACGCTGCCGCTCTTGGCTAACTTGCTGATTGTCTGCATCATGTTTCCTTTCACGCCGACGTACGCTTGCCAAAACACGCGTTTAGTTTGCGTTGCACCTGCTGACGAAGCCGCCCCGATGCCGTCTAACTGATATATCGAAACGAAATATCAGGGCAGCAAAGAGCATCAATTGGTTAATAATTCACAATCCGTGTCCTGAATGATCGCCACGGTGATCCGCATGAAAAACCACCCACAGACGTAGGAGACCACGCATGACCATCCGCACCAGCCCCCCGTTCCGCGCCGACCACGTCGGCAGTTTCCTGCGCCCCAAGTACCTGCTGGAAGCGCGCGAGCAGAAAGCCAAGGGTGAGATCACTGCCGAGCAATTGCGCAAGGTGGAAGACAAGGCCATCACCGAGATCGTGAAGTTCCAGGAAGACGTGGGCCTGCAAAGCATCACCGACGGCGAGTTCCGCCGCACCTACTTCCACATCGACTTCCTGGAGCAGATCGGCGGCGTGCGCACCGACGTGCCCGTGACCATCATCAAGCCCGACGGCACCAAGGAACTGGCCCCGCCGGTGATGCGCGTGATCGACAAGGTGCGCCACGTCAAGGACATCCAGCTCGCCGACTTCCAGTACCTCAAGAGCCAGATCGCCCCGGGCCGCGGCGCCGTGGCCAAGGTGACCATCCCCTCGCCCACCATGCTGCACTTCCGTGGCGGCCGTGCCGGCATCAGCAAGGAGCACTACCCCGAGCTGGACCCGGCCTTCTATGACGATGTGGCCAAGGCCTATGGCGACGAACTGCGTTCGCTCGCGGCGGCCGGCTGCACCTATGTGCAGATGGACGACACCAACCTGGCTTACCTGTGCGACGACAAGATGCGCGAAGCAGCCCGCCAGCGTGGTGACGACCCCAACGAGCTGCCCCACCGTTATGCCATGTTCATCAACAAGGTGGTGGCCCAGAAGCCGGCCGGCATGACGCTGGCCATGCACCTGTGCCGCGGCAACTTCAAGAGCACGCACGCCGCTTCGGGCAACTACGAGCCGGTGGCCGAGGCGCTGCTCAAGGAGATGAACCTCGACGCCTACTTCCTGGAATACGACGACGACCGCAGCGGCGACTTCCGCCCCCTGCGTTTCCTGGCGCCGGGCAAGATCGTGGTGCTGGGCCTGGTGACCACCAAGTTCGGCAAGCTCGAGACCAAGGACGAACTCAAGCGCCGCATCGACGAGGCCGCCAAATACGTCTCGATGGATCAGCTCTGCCTGTCGCCGCAGTGCGGTTTCTCCAGCACGGTGCACGGCAATGACATCGCCGTGGAAGACCAGCGCGCCAAGTTGCGCCTGGTGGTGGAAACCGCACAGGAAGTCTGGGGCAAGGCCTGACACCTGGCCGGTGCCAGAACAAGGGCGGCCAACAGGCCGCCCTTTTTTATGCGCCGGCCTTGGCCGAGCGGTCCTTGACGAAGTTGTAGCCGAAGTCCAGGGCGGCTTCGAGCGAGAGCTCGATGGCGTGGCGCTCGTGTTCGGTCAGGTAGAACATCAGGTCCACGTCATGGCGCACATACCGCGCCGGCAAGCGGTTCAGGGCCACGCAGGCCACGTCGGCCAGCATGTCGGGGGTCATCTCCGGCCAGCGGGCCGAACGGCGCAGGACTTCCTCGAACACCAGGCGTTCGTAGTAGTTATGGACCTGCTCGAAATTGCTGATCATGAAAGTCTCCAGGGAACTGCCGGAGACCTTAGCAGGTCGCACGCAGCCTGACAAGGCCGCACGCAAGCCCGCGCCAGTTCAGGCCAGACCCAGCAGACGTACCGCGTTGTCCTTGAGGATGCCGGGCATCACCTCCGGCTTGAAGCCGGCCTCCTCGAAGTCCTTCATCCAGCGCTCGGGTGTGATCAGCGGATAGTCCGAACCGAAGAGGATGCGGTCCTTGAGCAGGGTGTTGGCGTACTGCACGAGCTGCTTCGGAAAGTACTTGGGGCTCCAGCCCGACAGGTCGATCCAGACGTTGGGCTTGTGCGTCGCCACGGAGAGCGCCTCATCCTGCCAGGGGAAGCTCGGATGGGCCATGACGATCTGCATGTCGGGGAAGGCAATCGCCACGTCGTCCAGGTGCATGGGGTTGCTGTACTCCAGGCGCAGGCCGCCGCCGCAGCGCATGCCGCTGCCGATGCCGCTGTGCCCGGTGTGGAAGATGGCCGGCATCTTGTGCTCGGCGATCACCTCGTAGATCGGCCAGGCCATCTTGTCGTAGGGGTGGTAGCCCTGCACCGTGGGGTGGAACTTGAAACCCTTGATGCCGTGTTCCTCGATCAGGCGGCGCGCCTCGCGTGCGCCCATCTTGCCCTTGTGCGGGTCGATGCTGGCGAAGGCCATCATCATGTCGCTGTTGGCCTTGGCCGCCTCGGCGATCTCCTCGTTGGGGATGCGGCGGCGGCCCAGCTGGGACTCGCTGTCCACCGTGAACATCACCAGGCCGATCTTGCGCTCGCGGTAATAGGCGATGGTTTCGGCGATGGTCGGGCGGCGGTTGGAGCGGAAGTACTTGTCCGCCGCGCGGTCGTATTCCTCGCCGTAGTTGTCGAAGGGGTTCCAGCAGCTGACTTCAGCGTGCGTATGGACATCGATGGCGATGAGGTTCTTGTGGTCCATGACCGTCTCCTGGCTGCGGATGCCTGTCGACACCCTAGGGTAAACACCGAGAAAAACCGAACAAGGTTTGCTTGAATTGGTTATATTTCATAACCATAATCGATTCCAGAAAGAAACGCAATATGAAGAACCCCGACATCCATTTCGAACGGCGTGGCGAGCAGCAGGAAGTTGCCGTCATCCGCCTGACGCGCCCGGCCAAGCGCAACGCGCTCAACGACGCCCTCATTCTGGCCATTCGCGACCTGTTTGAAAACATGCCCGAAGGCGTGCGCGCCGCCGTCATCGACGGCGAGGGCGACCATTTCTGCGCCGGCCTGGACCTGAGCGAGCTGAAAGAACGCGACGCCGGCCAGGGCTTGCACCATTCCCGCATGTGGCACGCCGCACTGGAACGCGTGCAATACGGCCCGGTGCCGGTGATCGCCGCGCTGCACGGTGCCGTGGTCGGCGGCGGCCTGGAACTGGCCAGCGCCTGCCACATCCGCGTGGCCGACGAAACCACCTTCTACGCCCTGCCCGAAGGATCGCGTGGCATCTTCGTGGGCGGCGGCGGTGCGGTGCGCATCCCGCGCCTGATCGGCGCCTCGCGCATGGCCGACATGATGTTGACCGGCCGCGTCTACAACGCGCAAGACGGCGAAAAGATCGGCATGGCGCAGTACCTGGTACCGCAGGGCAGCGCCTTCGACAAGGCCTACGAGCTGGCCGTGCGCGTGGCGCAAAACGCCCCGCTGACCAACTACGCCCTGATCCACGCCCTGCCGCGCATCGCCGAGCAGCCGGCCGACCAGGGTTTCCTGACCGAGGCCATGATGGCTGCCATCGCCCAAAGCGCCCCCGAAGCCAAACAACGCGTGCGCGCTTTCCTCGACGGCAAGGCCGCCAAGGTCAGCAAGGGCTGACATCTTCTCCGACACGAAACGACCCATGAGCGAGACGACCAAGACCACCCCGCGCTACCGCCCCGTGCCTTTCGGCGTGACCCGTGTCCAGGTGCGCGAAGGCGCGCCCGGCACGCGTTATGTGCAAGCCGAACTGCCGCTGGGTGCCTACGCCCGCCGCCTGAGCGACTTCCTGGTGCACTGGGCTGAAGCCGAGCCCGAGCGCACCTTCATGGCCCGCCGGGCCCAGCTGGGCGAGGGCCGCACCGGCGACTGGCAGCGCATCAGCTATGCCCAGGCCCTGGACAGCGCACGCCGCATCGGCCAGGCCCTGCTGGACCGCAAGCTCAGCGCCGAGCGCCCCGTGGTGATCCTGAGCGAGAACACGCTGGAGCACGCGCTGATGTCGCTGGGCTGCATCTATGCCGGCGTGCCCTACTGCCCGGTCTCGCCGGCCTATGCCACGATCAGCCAGGATTACGACAAGCTCAAGCATGTGCTCACCACACTGACGCCGGGCCTGGTGTTCGCCGCCGACGGCGCACGTTATGGCCGTGCCATTGCCGCCACCGTGGGTGCCGATGTCGAAGTGGTGCTGGCCCAGGGCACCGTGGAGGGTCGTGCGACCACCTCTTTCGAGGCACTGCGCAACACCACACCCACGGCGGCCGTGGACGACGCCATGCACGCCGTGCGTCCGGACACCATCGCCAAGTTCCTGTTCACCTCGGGCTCGACCAAGATGCCCAAGCCGGTGATCAACACCCATCGCATGTGGTGCGCCAACCTGCAGCAGATCACCCTGTCCATGCCGGTCATCGCCGAAGCGCCGCCCGTCTTCGTGGACTGGCTGCCCTGGAACCACACGTTCGGCGGCAACCACAACGTGGGCCTGACGCTGATGCATGGCGGCACGCTCTACATCGACGACGGCAAGCCCACCGCCGCGCTGATCGCCGAAACGCTGCGCAACCTGCGCGAGATTGCCCCCACGCTCTACTTCAACGTGCCCACCGGCTTCGAGATGATCGCCCAGGCCATGAAGACCGATGCCGAGCTGCGCCGCAATCTGCTCTCGCGTCTGCGCATGTTCTTCTATTCGGGTGCCGGCCTGGCCCAGCCCGTGTGGGACAGCCTGCACCAGACGGCCGAGGCCGAAGTGGGCGAGCGCATCGTCATGGCCACCGGCCTGGGCATGACCGAGTCCGCCCCCTCGGCCATGTTCACCAACAGCCCCAACGTGAAGGCCGGCGACATCGGCACCCCCGTGCCCGGCATGACGCTCAAGCTGATTGACGTGGACGGCAAGACCGAGGTGCGCTACCGCGGCCCCAACGTGACGCCAGGCTACTGGCGCTCCGAGCAGGCCACGCGCGACGCCTTCGACGAGGAAGGGTATCTGTGCACCGGCGACGCCGTGCAGTGGATCGACCCCCAGGATGTGCACCGCGGCCTGAAGTTCGACGGCCGCATTGCCGAGGACTTCAAGCTCTCCACCGGCACCTTCGTGAGCGTGGGGCCGATGCGCGCCAAGGTCATCGTGACCGGTGCGCCCTATGTGCAGGACGTGGTGCTTACGGGCCTGAACATGAAGGAAGTCGGCGCGCTGATCTTCCCCTCACCCGCCTGCCGCGGCGTCAGCGGCCTGGGCGCCGATGCGCCGTGGGAAGCCGTGCTGGCCAGCGAGCCGGTGCGCCAGCGCCTGCAGGCCGTGATCAACCAGCTGGCGCGCGAAGCCACCGGCAGCGCCAACCGCATCGCGCGGGCGCTGCTGCTGGCCGAGCCGCCTTCCATCGACAAGGGCGAGGTCACCGACAAGGGCTCCATCAACCAGCGCGCTGTGCTCAAGCACCGCGACGCCCTGGTCCAGGCCCTGCACGACGACAGCGCGCCGGGCATCATCAAACCGCAAGCCTGAGGACACGCCCATGAAAATTCAAGGACAAGCAGCTCTCGTGACCGGCGCCGCCTCCGGTCTGGGCGAAGCCACGGCGCGTGAACTGGCGCGCCTGGGCGCCAAGGTCGCCGTGCTCGACGTCAATGCGGCGCTGGCCGAAAAGGTCGCCGCCGAGATCGGCGGTATCGCCTGCCAGTGCGACATCACGAACACCGACAGCATCACCGCCGCGCTGGCCAAGGCCGCCGCGGCCCACGGCCCGGCGCGCATCCTCATGAACATCGCCGGCATCGGCAGCGCCAAGCGCATCGTCGGCAAGGACGGCAAGCCCGCACCGCTGGAAGACTTCACGCGCGTGATCAACGTCAACCTGGTCGGCAGCTACAACATCAGCCGCCTGTTCGCGGCCGCCTGCGTGGCCTTGCCACCGCTGGAGGACGGCGAACGCGGCGTGATGATGTTCACGGCCTCGGTCGCGGCCTTCGACGGCCAGGTCGGCCAGCAGGCCTACAGCGCGTCCAAGGGCGGCCTGGTCGGCATGACCCTGCCCATGGCACGCGACCTGGCCCAGCACGGCATCCGCGTCTGCACCGTGGCGCCCGGCCTGTTTGCCACGCCGCTGATGAAGGAACTGCCCGAGGAGGTCCAGGCCAGCCTGGCGGCTTCCATCCCCTTTCCCAAGCGTCTGGGCCATCCCGAAGAATTTGCCCAGCTGGCCGCCCACATCGTGACCAACGGCCACCTCAATGGCGAGGTGATCCGCCTCGATGGCGCGCTGCGCATGGCGCCGCGCTGAAACCAGTATTTCGTTCCCGTTCCCACCACCAACCACTGCACAGGAGACAAACCATGATGCAACGTCGACTCTTCGTTCAAGCCACCGCCGGTGCTGCCGCACTCGGCGCCCTCGCGCCCCACGCCGCCTTCGCGCAGGCGCTGGACCAGGTCAAGATCTTCTACGGCTTCCCCGCCGGCAGCGCGGGTGACAGCGTGGCACGCCGCGTTGCCGAGAAGATCGGTGGCACGCCCTACAGCAAGCTCCCCGGTTTTGTGGAAAACAAGCCGGGCGCCGGTGGCCGCATCGCCGTCGAGACCCTGAAGAACTCGCCCGCCGACGGCTCGGTCCTGGCCCTGGCGCCGGTGTCCGCCCTGTCCGTGTATCCCCACATTTATCCCAAGCTGGCCTACAAGCCGGAGGACGTGACCCCGGTGTCGATCGGCGCCATCATGTTCCACGGCCTGGCCGTCGGGCCGGCGGTGCCGGCTGAAGTCAAGACACTGAAGGACTTCCTCGCCTGGGCCAAGGCCAATCCCACGCAGGCCAACTACGGTTCGCCGGGCGCCGGCTCCATGCCCCACCTGCTGGGCGCCCTGCTGGGCATGCGCGCCGGCGTGGAACTCAAGCACGTACCCTACCGCGGCACGGTCCCCAGCATCACCGACCTGGTCGGCGGCCAGATCGCCGCAGCGATGAACCCGAGCGGCGACTACCTGCAGCACATGAAGACCGGCCGCGTACGCGTGCTGGCCACCTCGGGCCGCAAGCGCTCGCCTTACCTGCCGGATGTCCCGACCTTCACGGAACTCGGCTACCCGGACATCACCTCGGAAGAATGGTTCGGCTTCTACGCACCCGCCAAGACGCCGGCCGCCACCATCGCTGCGGCCAACGCCGCCATCACCCAGGCGCTGAAGGACAAGTCGGTGGTCGATGCGCTGGCGCTCGTCGGCCTGGTCGCTTTTCCCAGCACGCCGCAGGCCATGGCCGCGGACCAGAAGGCCGAGTACGAGCGCTGGGGACCGCTGGTCAAGCAGATCGGCTTCACGTCCGAGTCCTGATGAGGACCGGGCCGCACGCGCGGCCCGGTTGCCCGCTGCGGCGTCCGCGTCAACCAGCTTCTCCCACCCACCGGCGGGACAGGCTGCCTGTGCCTTGAACCCTGAACTTCTGGAGGTGTCCCATGAAGCATCGCTCCCGCCCCCTCCTGCTGCTCGTGCCAACCGCCGTGCTGCTGGCTGCCTGCAGCACGAGCCCACCCGCCACGCCGCCGGTGCTGGGCGCCAGCCGCGCTGCCCCGCTGCAGACCTGCGAAGGACTGCTGACCGGCTTCCGCCATGAGCAGACGCAGATCGATGCGGTGACCGCCATTGCAGAGGGTGGGCTCAAGCAGGGCGCACAAGCCATGCCGGCCCACTGCCTGGTCAAGGGCAGCATGCACAAGCGCAAGGGCAGCGACGGGCGCGACTACGCCATCGGCTTCGAGATGCGCCTGCCGCAGTCCTGGAACGGCCGTTTTTATTACCAGGGCAATGGCGGGCTGGACGGCAACGTGCAGCCCGCGCTCGGTGCATTGGGCGGCGGGCCGCTGACCGGCGCCCTGGCCCAGGGTTTTGCCGTCATCAGTTCCGACGCCGGCCACACCGGCGCACAGACCACGGTCTTCGGCCTGGAACCCCAGGCGCGGCTGGACTACGGCTACCAGGCCGTGGCCAAGCTCACGCCCATGGCCAAGGAGCTGATCCGCACGGCCTACGGCAAGGGGCCGGACCGTTCCTACATCGGCGGCTGCTCCAACGGCGGGCGCCACGCCATGGTGACCGCTGCGCGTCTGGGCGAACAGTACGACGGTTACCTCATCGGCGCACCGGGCTACCGCCTGCCCAATGCCGCATTGGCCCAGCTCTGGGGCGCCCAGCAGTTCAGCACCCTGGCCACGCCGGGCGCTACCGCGCCCCACCCCCTCGCGCCACAGGGGCGCATCCCCGACCTGAGCAGCGCCTTCACCCCGCAGGAACGCCAGACCGTGGCCCAGGCCATCCTGGCCCAGTGCGATGCCCTGGACGGCGCACGCGACGGTTTGGTGCAGGACGTGCAAGCCTGCCAGGCCCGCTTCAATCTGCAGACCGATGTGCCCAGTTGCAGCGGCGAGCGCAATGGCCAGTGCCTCAGCACGGCGCAGAAGCAGGTGCTCGGCGCCCTCTTCAGCGGTGCGCGCAGCAACAGCGGCCAGCCCCTGTATGCGCCCTTCCCCTATGACAGCGGTTTGGTCGGCGCCAACTGGGGCACCTGGAAGTTCGTGAACTCGCTGGCGCTGGACCCGCTGTCGGTGGGCACGGTGTTCAGCGTGCCGCCGGGCCGGGTCGATGCGCTCAAGGAAGACCTGGGCGCGCGCCTGGCGCTGTTCAATACCACCGACACCACCTACAAGGAATCGGGCCTGTCCCTCATGACACCGCCCGGCCATGAACAGCCCGGCAACCTGGCCCCGCTGCGCGCGCGCGGCGCCAAGATGCTGCTCTACCACGGCGTGAGTGACGCGGTCTTCTCGGCCGAGGACACCCGGCGCTGGATCGACGCGCTGGGCAAGGCCCTGGGCGGTCCGGCCGACGACTTCGCGCGCTACTTCCCCGTGCCCGGCATGAACCATTGCAGCGGCGGCCCGGCCGCTGACCAGTTCGACCTGCTGGGCCCGCTGGTGCAGTGGGTGGAACAGGGTGTGGCACCTCAAGCCGTGCTGGCCACGGCGCGCGGCGCAGGCCATGCGGGCGGCGTCAATACCGAACTGCCCGCCGACTGGTCTGCCACGCGCAGCCGTCCCCTGTGCGCCTACCCGGCTGTGGCGCGCTACAGGGGCCAGGGTTCGCTGGAAGACGCCAGCAGTTTCATTTGTCAATAAGTTAGCCCATGGATTACCAGCCCCGACTCGAAGATATTCACCAGCTGTTGATGGGGGTGCTCGATGCGCCCGCACAGCTGCAGGCCCTGCCCCCCTACGCTGAAGTCGATGCGGCATTGATGCAGCAGGTGCTGGAGGAAGCCGGCAAGTTCGTCGCCAGCGAGATCGCCCCGCTGCAACGCGTGGGTGACGAGACCGGTGCGCAGTTCGAAACCGGTCGCGTCACCATGCCGCCAGGCTTTCGTGCCGCCTACCAGGCCTTCTGGCAGGGCGGCTGGCCCGCGCTGGCCTGTGCCCCCGAGGACGGCGGCCAGGGCCTGCCCGCCGTGCTGGAGGCCGTGCTCTACGAGATGCTGAGCGCGGCCAACCATGGCTGGACCATGGCACCCGGTCTGCTGCATGGCGCCTATGAATGCCTCAAGCACCACGGCAACGATGAACTCAAGGCGCGTTACCTGGAGAAGATCGCCACCGGCGAGTGGCTGGCCACCATGTGCCTGACCGAGCCGCAGGCCGGCAGCGATCTGGGCCTGGTGCGCACGAAAGCCGTGCCGCAGACCGATGGCAGCTACCTGATTTCCGGCAGCAAGATCTTCATCTCCGGCGGCGAGCACGACCTCAGCGACAACATCGTGCACTTGGTGCTGGCGCGCCTGCCCGATGCGGCGCCCGGCCCCAAGGGCCTCTCGCTCTTCCTCGCACCCAAGGTGCTGCCCGATGGCTCACGCAACGGCGTGTTCTGCGAGCGCATCGAGGAAAAGATGGGCCTGCACGGCAGCCCGACCTGCGTGATGCGTTTCGAGGACGCGACGGGCTGGCTCGTGGGCGAACCGCACCGCGGCCTCAACGCCATGTTCGTCATGATGAACGCGGCCCGCCTGCACGTGGGCCTGCAGGGCATCGGCCTGCTGGAAGCCGCCTGGCAAAAAGCCAGCGCCTACGCACAGGAGCGGCGCCAGATGCGCGCACCCGGCGCCACGCAGACCAGCCTGATCGAGGACCACCCCGCGATCCAGCGTATCCTCACGACCCAGCGCGCCTGGATCGATGGCGGCCGCCTGCTGGCCTACCGTACGGCCATCGAGCTGGATATCGCCAAGCACCACGCCGATGCAGGCCGGCGCGACGCCGCGCAGCGCTGGTGCAGCCTGGTCACGCCCGTACTCAAGGCCGCCTGGACGGCCCAGGGCTTCCACGGCGCCAGTGCCTGCCTGCAGGTCTTCGGCGGCCACGGTTATGTGCGCGAATGGGGCATCGAGCAGATCGTGCGCGATGCGCGTGTGACCATGATCTACGAGGGCACCAACGAGATCCAGGCCATCGACCTGCTGCTGCGCAAGGTGCTGCCCGATGGCGGCGGCGCGCTGGGCGCGCTGTTCGATCAACTGGCCACCGAGGACACCTTGCCCCTGGAGGTGCAACAGCGTTTCGACGCCCTGCGCCGGCTGGCCGTGCGCCTGGCCCAGGCCACGAGCTACCGCGCCGACCTGGCCTACTGGGTCGCCGACGACTTCCTGCAGGCCCTGGCCCTGGCCCTGCTGGGCTGGGCCGGTGCACGCATCACCAGCAAGCAGGCGCACTGGTTGGCCCCGGCGCGCGCCCTGCAGACCTGGGTGCTGCCCGCCTTCGCCATGCATCTGCAGATCATCGAACAGCAACTGGCGCACACCGAAACCGCCGCCCCGGTACCGGCGGCCGCCTGAACCAACACCCCACCATGGCCACTCGCAAACCCAGCCCCGACACCGCCATCGAACAGGTCGACACCAGCTACCTGGAAAGCCTGGTCGGCTACAACGCCCGCCGCGCCACCCTGGTCATCGTCGATGCCTTCCTGCGCAATATGGCGGTCTATGGCCTGCGCCCGGTCGACTTCTCCGTGCTGTCGCTGATCGCGCACAACCCGGGCATCACCTCGCGCCAGCTCTGCACCACGCTCAACATCCAGCCCCCCAACCTGGTGGGCATGATCAACCAGCTGCAAAGACGCGAGCTCATCACGCGCCGGCCCCACCCGCATGACGGCCGCGCCATGGGCCTGCACCTGACGGCCGCCGGCAAGAAGATGGTGAAACAGGGCGAGGTGACGGCTTCCGAACTGGAGGAGGCCACCACCGCCCGGCTGAGCGTCGCCGAGCGGAAAATGCTCATTCAGCTGTTGAAAAAAATCTACATTTAACGAAATTTTTCACGCTGCCCCTCATGCCAGCAGACCTCAGGGTAGATACGGGGGACCCTATCAGCTATTAATCTTGTAGCAGTCCGGAATCTGCGCTATAGTCCGCCTTCGCCTCGTTTGCCTGCTGTATTGCGGCGACATCAGGCACAGGGAGGGTGCGCCAGGCCTCAGGCTCGGCGTTTCAAGGAGTGCTGTGGAATGAGCTACAAGGAAAACGCCGCCATTGGTCAGCTGCTGGCTCTGCTGGAGTCACGCTACGCCATGCGAGTGCTGTGGGCACTGCGCGACGGCCACGCCCAGACCTTCCGGCTCCTGCAGGACAGCGTCGGCGGCATCACCCCCAACACCCTGAACACCCGCATCAAGGAACTGCGCGAGGCCGGCCTGCTCAACCACGGTAGCGACGGCTATCTGCTCACCACCAGCGGCACCGAACTGACCCGTCGCATGGGCGAATTGCCCGCCTTTGCCAGCAAATGGCTGGCCAGCCAGGCGCGCAAGGCCCGCTGAGCCCCTGGCGCCGGCAACCGAGCCGCCGGAACCCGACCAACTGGCATAATTCGCCCTTCGCCAGCTGGCGTGCGGGCTTCCAACCGGCACCGTCAGCTATCAAATAAATAGCGAGAAGGACCGCGCCATGGCCATCACCACCACCCCCTCCGGACTCCAGTACGAAGACACCATCCCCGGCACGGGTGCCGAGGCGACCCGCGGCCAGACGGTAACGGTTCACTACACCGGCTGGCTCTACAACAACGGCACGCAAGGCGCCAAGTTCGATTCCAGCAAGGACCGCAACGACCCCTTCGAGTTCTCCCTGGGCGGCGGCATGGTGATCCGCGGCTGGGACGAGGGCGTGGCCGGCATGAAGATCGGCGGCACCCGGGTGCTGATCATCCCGGCAGCCCTGGGCTATGGTGCTCGCGGCGCCGGCGGCGTGATTCCGCCCAACGCCACCCTGAAGTTCGAAGTCGAACTGCTGGCTCTGGCCTGACCCCTCTGCCGGCCGCCACCCGGCGGCCGGTTCCTGTCGGAGCGCTCTTGAAATGGTCGGCGACGCCCCCATGTCCGCGTCTGACCTTCATTCCAACCTTCCAAGCATGTCTGACACGCAAGCCACCCCTACCCCCGCTCAAGAACCGGGGCATGCCCCCGCGAGCACCGACGCCGAGGCACTGGCACAGGTCCAGGCCGAACTGGCCGAACTCAAGGCCAAAAGCGCTGAACTGGCCGACCAGTTCCTGCGCGCCAAGGCCGAAGCCGAAAACGCCCGCCGCCGTGCCGAAGAAGAGATCACCAAGGCCCGCAAGTTCGCCGTGGAAAGCTTTGCCGAGAGCCTGCTGCCGGTGACCGACAGCCTGGACGCCGGCCTGAGCATCAAGGACGCCACCCCCGAGCAGATCCGCGAAGGCGCCCAGGCCACCCTGCGCCAGTTGACCGCCGCGCTGGAGCGCAACAAGGTCATCGCCATCAACCCGGCCACGGGCAGCAAGTTTGATCCGCACCAGCACCAGGCCATCAGCGTGGTACCGGCCGAACAGGAAGCCAACACCGTGGTCAGCGTGCTGCAAAAGGGCTACACCATCGCCGAGCGCGTGCTGCGCCCCGCCCTGGTGACCGTGGCCGCGCCCAAATAAGGCCCTTGAAACCGGCCAGCTTAGCCACAAGTACAGCGCAACAGAATTTTTACGAATCTCAGGAGTAAGACATGGGCAAAATCATCGGCATCGACCTTGGTACCACCAACAGCTGCGTTTCCATCATGGAAGGCAACACCACCAAGGTGATCGAGAACGCGGAAGGTGCACGCACCACCCCCTCCATCGTCGCCTACCAGGAAGACGGTGAAGTGCTGGTGGGCGCCTCGGCCAAGCGCCAGGCGGTCACCAACCCCAAGAACACGCTGTACGCCATCAAGCGCCTGATCGGTCGCAAGTTCACCGAGAAGGAAGTGCAGAAGGACATCGACCTGATGCCCTACAGCATCGTGGCCGCCGACAACGGCGACGCCTGGGTGGAAGTGCGCGGCAAGAAGATCTCGGCCCAGCAGGTCAGCGCCGACATCCTGCGCAAGATGAAGAAGACCGCCGAGGACTATCTGGGCGAGCCCGTGACCGAAGCCGTGATCACGGTGCCGGCCTACTTCAACGACGCCCAGCGTCAGGCCACCAAGGACGCCGGCCGCATTGCCGGCCTGGAAGTCAAGCGCATCATCAACGAGCCTACCGCTGCAGCCCTGGCTTTCGGCCTGGACAAGCACGGCACCGGTGACCGCAAGATCGCCGTGTATGACCTGGGCGGCGGCACCTTCGACGTTTCGATCATCGAGATCGCCGACGTGGATGGCGAGAAGCAGTTCGAAGTGCTGTCGACCAACGGCGACACCTTCCTGGGCGGCGAAGACTTCGACCAGCGCATCATCGACTTCATCATCTCCGAGTTCAAGAAGGAACAGGGCGTGGACCTGAGCAAGGACGTGCTGGCCCTGCAACGCCTGAAGGAAGCCGCCGAGAAGGCCAAGATCGAGCTCTCCAGCAACTCGCAGACCGACGTCAACCTGCCCTACATCACGGCGGACGCTACCGGTCCGAAGCACCTGAGCGTCAAGCTCACCCGTGCCAAGCTGGAAAGCCTGGTGGAGGAGCTGATCGAGCGCACCATTGCCCCCTGCCGCACCGCCATCAAGGACGCCGGCGTCTCTGTGGCCGACATCCAGGACGTGATCCTGGTCGGCGGCATGACCCGCATGCCCAAGGTGCAGGACAAGGTCAAGGAGTTCTTCGGCAAGGAGCCGCGCAAGGACGTGAACCCCGACGAGGCTGTCGCCGTGGGCGCTGCCATCCAGGGCCAGGTGCTCAGCGGTGACCGCAAGGACGTGCTGCTGCTGGACGTCACCCCCCTGTCCCTGGGCATCGAGACCCTGGGCGGCGTGATGACCAAGATGATCGCCAAGAACACGACCATCCCGACCAAGTTCGCACAGACCTTCTCCACCGCCGACGACAACCAGCCGGCCGTGACCATCAAGGTCTACCAGGGCGAGCGCGAGATGGCCAGCGGCAACAAGTCGCTGGGCGAGTTCAACCTGGAAGGCATTGCACCGGCCCCGCGCGGCCTGCCGCAGATCGAGGTGAGCTTCGATATCGACGCCAACGGCATCCTGCACGTGGGCGCCAAGGACAAGGCCACCGGCAAGGAAAACAAGATCACCATCAAGGCCAACTCGGGTCTGTCCGAGGAGGAAATCCAGAAGATGGTGAAGGACGCCGAGCTCAACGCCGCCGACGACAAGAAGCGCCTTGAGCTGGTGCAGGCCCGCAACCAGGCCGATGCCACCGTGCACGGCGTGCGCAAGAGCCTGGCCGAGCATGGCGACAAGCTCGATGCCGGCGAGAAGGACAAGATCGAAGCCGCCGCCAAGGATCTGGAAGAGGCCATCAAGGGCGAGGACAAGGCCGCCATCGAGGCCAAGACCGAAGCGCTGATGCTGGCCAGCCAGAAGCTGGGCGAGAAGCTCTACGCCGAGCAGCAGGCCGCCGCAGGCGCCGCCGGTGGCGGTGCCGCTCCGGGCGCCGAGCAGCCGCAGGCCAGCCGTCCGGCCGACGACAATGTGGTGGACGCCGAAGTCAAGGAAGTCAAGAAAGGCTGAGGCCACCCCGCGCGCCGCGTCCGCATGGTCCTGCAGGATCGTCGGCGCGGCGTTTTGCGTGACAGACCCGCGAGAAATCCATGGCGACCAAAAGAGACTTTTACGAAATCCTCGGCGTGCCCAAGAACGCCTCCGAGGAGGAGATCAAGAAGGCGTATCGCAAGCTCGCGATGAAGCATCACCCAGACCGCAACCAGGGTGACAGCGCCAAGGCGGCCGAGGAAAAATTCAAGGAGGCCAAGGAGGCCTACGAGATGCTGTCGGACGCGCAGAAGCGCGCGGCCTACGACCAGTACGGCCACGCCGGCGTCGACCCCAATATGCGCGGCGGCGCCGGTGAAGGTTTTGGCGGCGGCTTTGCCGAGGCCTTCGGCGACATCTTCGGCGACATGTTCGGCCAGCAGCGCGGACGCGGGGCCGGCGGCCGCCAGGTCTACCGTGGCAGCGACCTGAGCTACGCCATGGAGATCACGCTGGAGGAAGCCGCCCGCGGCAAGGACGCGCAGATCCGCATCCCCAGCTGGGACAACTGCGACACCTGCCGCGGCACGGGCGCCAAACCCGGCACCCAGGTCAAGCCCTGTACAACCTGCCACGGCTCGGGTTCGGTGCAGATGCGCCAGGGTTTCTTCAGCGTGCAGCAGACCTGCCCGCACTGCCACGGCACGGGCAAAATCATCCCCGAACCCTGCACCAGCTGCCAGGGCCAGGGCCGCATCAAGCGCCAGAAGACGCTGGAGGTGAAGATCCCCGCCGGCATCGACGACGGCATGCGCATCCGCAGCACCGGCAACGGTGAGCCGGGCATGAACGGCGGACCGCCGGGTGACCTCTACATCGAGATCCGCCTGCGCAAGCACGACATCTTCGAGCGCGACGGCGACGACCTGCATTGCGCCGTGCCCATCAGCTTCGTCACGGCGGCGCTAGGCGGCGAGATCGATGTGCCCACGCTGCAGGGCAAGGCCGCCATCGACATCCCCGAAGGTACGCAGACCGGCAAGCAGTTCCGCCTGCGCGGCAAGGGCATCAAGGGCGTGCGCGCCAGCTACCCCGGCGACCTGTATTGCCACATCACGGTGGAAACGCCCGTCAAGCTCACCGAGCACCAGCGCAAGCTGCTGCGCGAACTGGGCGAGTCGCTGCAGAAGGGCGGCGCCAAGCACTCGCCGGGCGAAGGCAGCTGGGCCGACCGGCTCAAGAGCTTCTTCAGCTGACCTGAGGCTGTGCCTCCAGGAGCCGCGCCGGGGTCGCCCCCGCGCGGCTTTTTTTGATCTGGATCGGGTGCGACCGCTCGGCACGGGACTAACATGCGGCCCATGAGCGTCTCCATCACTTTCCTCGGCGGGGCCAGCACGGTCACCGGCTCCAAATACCTGGTGCGCCACGGCACCGAAACCCTGCTGGTGGACTGCGGCCTGTTCCAGGGCTACAAGCAGCTGCGCCTGCGCAACTGGAACCCGCTGCCCGTCGCCCCCAGCCAGATCCACGCCGTCATCCTCACCCACGCGCATCTGGACCACAGCGGCTATCTGCCGCTGCTGGCGCGCGAGGGCTACGGCGGCCACGTGCACGCCACCCGCGGCACACGCGAACTGTGCGCGGTGCTGCTGCCCGACAGCGGCCACATCCAGGAAGAAGACGCCGCTTTCGCCAACCGCCACGGCTTTTCCAAGCATGCACCGGCCCTGCCGCTGTACACGCGCAAGGACGCGCTGGCCTGCCTCAAGCTGATCAAGCAGCATGAATTCAGCCACAGCTTCGATCCCATCAAGGGCTGGCGCGCCACCTTCTTCCGCGCCGGCCACATCCTGGGCGCGGCCAGCCTGCTGCTGGAAGTGGCAGGGCGGCGCATCCTGTTCTCGGGCGACCTGGGCCGCACCGACGACTTCCTCATGAACCCGCCCGACCGCGCGCCGGCGGCCGACACGTTGGTGATCGAATCGACCTACGGCGACCGCACCCACCCGAAAGAGGACGTGCTGGCCGAACTCGGCCCGGCCCTGCACCGGCTGGCCGGGCGCGGCGGGGTGGCGGTGATCCCGGTCTTCGCCGTCGGGCGCGCGCAGGAGATCCTGCACGCCATCACCGTGCTCAAGGCGCGCGGCGAGATTCCGGCCAGGCTGCCGATCTTCCTGGACAGCCCCATGGCCATCCACACCACCCATCTGTTCGAGCACTTCCCCGACGAACACCGGCTCGACGCCAGGGCGGTCAAGGCCATGACGCACTGCGCCACCATGGTCAACACCCCCGACGAATCCAAGGCCCTGGCCCGCCGGCACGGCCCCATGGTCATCCTGGCCGCCAGCGGCATGGCCACCGGCGGACGTGTGCTGCACCATCTGTCCCTCTACGCCGGGGACCACCGCAACATGATCGTGCTGACCGGCTTCCAGTCGCCCGGCACGCGCGGCGCCACGCTGGCCAGCGGCGCGCCCTCGGTACGCATCCACGGCAAGGATGTCAGCGTGGGCGCCGAAGTCGTGCAACTGCAATCGGCCTCGGCGCATGCCGACGCCCCCCAGCTCATGGACTGGCTGCGCACCCTGCCCGCCCCTCCGGGCCAGGTCTACGTGGTCCACGGCGAGATCAGCGCGGCCGATACCCTGCGCCAGCGCATCGAGCACGGTCTGGGCTGGCGCGCCCTGGTACCCGAGCACGGCGCCACCTGGCCGGCCTGAGGCCCTCACGCAGGGTTACCCCCTGTTACGCGACCCGGCCCCAATCGGTCAGAATGGCCCGCCATGAGCCTGAGACTCTTCCATGTCACCGAATTCGCACAATCGATGCTGTCGCCCGCCGACCAGCGCGAAGCGCGGCATCCGGCGCAGCTCCTGATCTGGGCCAGCCTCTGGCTGGCCCTCGCTGGCAATCTTCCCTTCTGGCGTGAGCTCATCCGCCTGCCCATGGACGTCGGTTCGCTGCTGTGGATCGGCCTGTGCTTCGGTCTGCTGACGACCGCGGCACTCGGTGCCCTGCTCAGCCTGCTGAACTGGCCCTGGCTGCTGAAAGCCGTCATCACCCTGCTGCTGTGGCTGGTCGCCCTCAACTCGCTCCTGCTGTGGGCCGGCCACGGCTACCTGAGCGCCAACCTGCCGCCCGGCAAGGTACAGGCCATCTGGACCCAGCTGCGTGCCCTGCCCCTATGGCAGCCCCTGCTGGCCTTCGGCCTGCTGGCGCTCGTGCCCTCGGTGTGGATGTGGCAGCTCAGCCTGCGCCGCGTCGCCCTGGCCAGCCGTCTGCCGCAAAACATGCTGCTGCTGCTGATCTTCGTCTGCCTGCTGGGGCTGGTCTGGTTCCTGGGCAAATCGGCGCTGCTGCCCTTGCTGCAGGACCAGCCGCGCTGGCTCGAACTGCTCAGCCCGTTCAACACGCTGCTGAGCCTGGGGCACTGAAGTCTGCAGCGGCCTGCGGTCGCTGCCCTTGCCAGCTTTCGAGCGTTCGCTATGATGGTCCGCGCGCCATACCTCCGGTGGTAACACCGGGCGCACAGGAGGCAAGCTTGGATTCCAGCACAAGAAGCAAGACGTCCGGGAATGGCCCGTCATCCGACTTCCAGTCGCGACTGATCAAGGCCATCTACGACACCTCACCCGACGGCATCCTCGTGGTCGATGCCCAGGGCACGGTGGTGGCACACAACCGCCAGTTCCTCCAGCTCTGGCACATCGTGCCCAGCCAGTTGCACATGAAGGCCGACGGCACGGCCATCGGGGAATCGGACGCGCCCCTGCTGGCCGAAGTGGTGGCCCGGGTCCAGAACCCCGCGGCCTTCCTGGAGCGGGTGCGCGAGCTCTACGACAACCCGCAGCTCGACGACCACTGCGAGATCGAGCTCAAGGATGCGCGCACGCTGGAGCGCCATTCCACCGTGCTGCGCGGCGAGCACGACGAGTACCTCGGACGCGTCTGGTTCTTCCGCGACATCACGACCCAGAAAAACCACGAGGCCGCGCTGATCCAGCTGGCCCGGCACGACCCTCTGACCGGCACGGCCAACCGGCGCTATTTCTTCGAGCGCGCCGAGCAGGAGTTCATGCGCAGCCGGCGTTATCAGACCCCGCTGTCAGTCACGTTGATCGACGTCGACCATTTCAAGCACATCAACGACCAGTACGGTCATGCCACCGGGGACGAAGTGCTCAAGCTGCTGAGCCAGAAGATCAGCGCCTTGCTGCGTGAAAACGATCTGCTGGCGCGCATCGGCGGTGAGGAATTCGCCATCCTCATGCCCAGCACCGGCCTGGCCGGTGCTGCGCTGATGGCAGAGCGTCTGCGCCTGGCCATAGCCGAGGAGGCCAGCGCCGTGGCCGGGCAGATGCTGCACCTGCGCTTCAGCGCCGGTGTCACCCAGCTCAAGGCCCAGGACCAGTCCATCGAGGACTGCCTGCGCCGCGCCGACGAGGCCATGTACAAGGCCAAGCAGGCCGGGCGCGACCGCGTCGAAGCCTGCGCCTGAGAGCTCAGACCCCGGCCGAAATCGCCAGCAGACGCTCGCGTGCAGCGCGGTACTCGCGGCGCAGCTGCTCGATGAACTCACCGGCACCCTGCACCTGGGTGATGGCGCCGATGCCCTGGCCCGAGCCCCAGATGTCCTTCCAGGCCTTCTTGGCGTCCCCACCGAAGTTCATCTTGCTCGGGTCGCTCTCGGGAAGATTCTCCGGGTCCAGGCCCGCAGCGCGGATGCTGGGCGCCAGGTAGTTGCCGTGCACACCGGTGAACAGGTTGCTGTAGACGATGTCGTCGGAATTGCCTTCGACGATGGCCTGTTTGTAAGCATCGACCGCGCGCGCCTCGTGCGTGGCGATGAAGGCTGTGCCCATGTAGGCGAAGTCTGCGCCCATGGCCTGCGCGGCCAGCACGGACGCGCCATTCGCAATCGAGCCGCTGAGCGCCAGCGGGCCATCGAACCACTGGCGGATTTCCTGCACGAGGGCGAACGGGCTCTTCACGCCCGCGTGGCCACCGGCACCGGCCGCCACGGCGATCAGGCCGTCGGCACCTTTCTCGATGGCCTTGTGGGAAAACTTGTTGTTGATGACGTCGTGCAGCACCACGCCACCATAGCTGTGCGCCGCCTGGTTGATCTCCTCGCGCGCGCCCAGCGAGGTGATGATGACCGGCACCTTGTACTTCACGCACAGCGCCATGTCGTGTTCGAGCCGGTCATTGGACTTGTGCACGATCTGGTTGATGGCGAAGGGCGCAGCGGGGCGATCGGGGTGCGCCCGGTTGTGCGCGGCCAGGGCCTCGGTGATCTCGGCCAGCCATTCGTCGAGCTGCGAGGCCGGGCGCGCGTTGAGCGCTGGCATGGAGCCCACCACGCCCGAGATGCACTGGGCAATGACCAGCTTGGGGTTGCTGATGATGAACAGCGGCGAGCCGATGATGGGCAGGGGCAGGTTCTGCAGGGTGGCGGGGAGCTTGGACATCGTGTCTCCAGGGGAATGCTGACATTCTCAAGAAAAACGGCTGCCGTCGATGTCAATCGAGCGACAGCCGGATAGCTATCAATTCAATAGCAATAATCAGAAGGCTTCGAGCGCCAGCGCCGTCACGCTGCCGGCACCTTCCACGATGCTGTCGCGTACGCCCTGGGCCTTGCTCAGGAGGTGCTCGGCATAAAAGCGCGCCACCGTGATCTTGGACTGCATGAAGGCCGCATCTTCGCCCCGGGCCAGCTCGGCCTGTGCTACCAGCAAGGCGCGCGCCAATTGCCAGCCCGCCATCAGGTTGCCTGCCAGCATCAGGTAGGGCACGCTGCCGGCGTACACGGCGTTGGGGTCCTTCTGGCTGGCCATGAAGTCGACCACGTCGACGAAGGCCAGTCGGGCCGCGCCCAGGCGTTTGGCCACGGCCTGTGCGTCTGCGCTGCCGTTCGTCTTGAGCTCGGCCTCGGTGCCTTCGATCTGTTTCGCAATCGCCTTGGCGGTCTGGCCGCCGTCACGCAAGGTCTTGCGCCCGACCAGGTCATTGGCCTGGATGGCGGTGGTGCCTTCGTAGATGGTCAGGATCTTGGCGTCGCGGTAGTGCTGGGCCGCGCCGGTTTCCTCGATGAAACCCATGCCGCCGTGCACCTGCACGCCCAGGCTGGTGACTTCCAGGCTCATCTCGGTGCTGTAGCCCTTGACCAGGGGCACCATGAACTCATAGAAGGCCTGGTTCTGCTTGCGCACCTCGGCATCCGGGTGGTGGTGCGCGGCGTCATAGGCCGCCGCCGCCACGGAAGCCATGGAACGGCAACCCTCGATGTAGGCGCGCATGGTCATGAGCATGCGGCGTACATCGGGGTGGTGGATGATGGGTGCGCTGGTCTTGAGCGAGCCATCGACCGGGCGGCTCTGCACGCGGTCACGTGCGTAGCCCACGGCCTGCTGGTAGGCGCGCTCGGCCACCGCAATGCCCTGCATGCCCACGGCGTAACGCGCGGCGTTCATCATGATGAACATGTACTCGAGACCACGGTTCTCCTGGCCCACGAGGTAGCCCACGGCCCCGCCATGGTCGCCGTACTGCAACACGGCGGTCGGGCTGGCCTTGATGCCCAGCTTGTGCTCGATGCTCACGCAATGCACGTCGTTGCGCGCACCCAGGCTGCCATCCTTGTTCACCATGAACTTAGGCACGACAAACAGGCTGATGCCCTTGATGCCCTCGGGCGCGCCGGTCACGCGCGCCAGCACCAGGTGCACGATGTTGCCCGCCATGTCGTGCTCGCCGTAGGTGATGAAGATCTTGGTGCCGAAGACCTTGTAGCTGCCATCGGGCTGCGGCTCGGCACGGCTGCGCACCAGGGCCAGGTCCGAGCCGGCCTGGGGCTCGGTCAGGTTCATGGTGCCGGTCCACTCGCCGCTCACCAGCTTGTCCAGGTAAGTGGCCTTGAGCTCGTCGCTGCCTGCGGTCAGCAGCGCCTCGATGGCGCCGTCAGTCAGCAGCGGGCACAGGGCGAAGCTCAGGTTGGCGCTGTTGACCATCTCGATGCAGGCCGCACCGATGGTCTTGGGCAGGCCCTGCCCGCCGAAGTCCGCCGGGTGCTGCAGGCCCTGCCAGCCGCCTTCGCCGAACTGGCGGAAAGCGTCCTTGAAACCCGGGGTTGTGGTGACCACGCCGTCTTTCCAGCTCGAGGGGTTCTTGTCGCCATCCCAGTTCAGCGGTGCGACCACCTGCTCGTTGAACTTGGCTGCCTCTTCCAGCACGGCCTGGGCCGTGTCGTAGCCGGCATCCTCGAAACCGGGCAGGCGCGCGATCTCGTCGATCTGCGCCAGGTGCTTGATATTGAACAGCATGTCCTTCAGGGGCGCGACATAGCTCATGGCGGGACTCCAGCGTATGTGAAAAGATGAAAAAAAGGCACCGCGAACGCGGTGCCTTGTGGCGGATCAGAGCGCCTTGACCAGCTCGGGGACGGCCGTGAAGAGGTCGGCCTCCAGGCCGTAGTCGGCCACGCTGAAGATCGGCGCCTCGGGGTCCTTGTTGATGGCCACGATCACCTTGCTGTCCTTCATGCCGGCCAGGTGCTGGATGGCACCGCTGATGCCGCAGGCGATGTAGAGCTGCGGCGCCACGATCTTGCCGGTCTGGCCGACCTGGAGGTCGTTGGGCGCATACCCCGCGTCCACCGCGGCGCGGCTGGCACCGATGGCGGCCCCCAGCTTGTCGGCCAGCGGGGTCATGACCTCGTTGAACTTCTCGCTCGAACCCAGGGCGCGGCCGCCGGAAACGATGATCTTGGCGGCGGTCAGTTCGGGGCGATCGTTCTTGGCGATCTCGGAACCGACGAAGCTGCTCTTGCCGCTGTCGGCCGCGGCCGCTGCGGTTTCCACGGCGGCGCTGCCACCGGTGGCGGCTGCGGGGTCGAAGCCCGTGGTGCGCACGGTGATGACCTTCTTGGCATCCAGGCTCTGCACGGTGGCAATGGCGTTGCCGGCGTAGATCGGGCGCTCGAAGGTGTCAGGACTGTCCACCTTGGTGATGTCGGAGATCTGGCCCACGTCGAGCTTGGCAGCCACACGCGGGGCCACGTTCTTGCCCGCGGCCGTGGCCGGGAACAGGATGTGGCTGTAGTTACCGGCGATGGCCAGCACCTGGGCGGCCACGTTCTCGGCCAGGCCGTGCGCCAGCTGGGCACCATCGGCATGGATCACCTTGCTCACACCGGCGATCTGGGCGGCGGCCGCAGCAGCGGCAGCAGCGTTGTGGCCGGCCACCAGCATGTGGACGTCGCCACCGCAGGCCTTGGCCGCAGTGACGGTGTTGAGGGTGGCGCCCTTGATGGACGCGTTGTCGTGTTCGGCAATAACGAGTGCAGTCATTTAGATCACCTTGGCTTCATTCTTGAGCTTGGCCACCAGCGTGGCGACGTCGGGCACCTTGATACCGGCGCTGCGCTTCGGGGGTTCCGAGACCTTGAGGGTCTTGATGCGCGGCGCGACGTTCACGCCCAGGTCTTCCGGCTTGAAGGTGTCGAGCTGCTTTTTCTTGGCCTTCATGATGTTGGGCAGCGTGACGTAACGCGGCTCGTTCAGGCGCAGGTCGGTCGTGATGACGGCCGGCAGGCTGATGGAGAGCGTTTCCAGGCCGCCATCCACCTCGCGCGTGACCTTGGCTTTGCCATCCGCCACTTCGACCTTGGAGGCGAAGGTGGCTTGCGGCAGATCGGCCAGCGCGGCCAGCATCTGGCCGGTCTGGTTGCAATCGTCGTCGATGGCCTGCTTGCCCAGGATGATCAGGCCGGGTTGCTCCTTGTCGACCAGGGCCTTGAGCAGCTTGGCCACGGCCAGGGGCTGCAGTTCCTCAGCCGTCTCGACCAGGATGGCGCGGTCGGCGCCGATGGCCATGGCGGTGCGCAGGGTTTCCTGGCACTGGGCCACGCCGCAGGAAACGGCGATGACCTCGGTCACGACGCCCTTCTCCTTGAGGCGCACGGCCTCTTCGACGGCGATCTCGTCGAAGGGGTTCATGCTCATCTTGACGTTGGCGATATCCACACCGGTGTTGTCCGACTTGACGCGGACTTTGACGTTGTAGTCCACCACGCGCTTGACGGGTACCAGGACTTTCATGGGAGGCACTCCTGCTAGTTGCAAATTCGGTTGTTGTGATTGACGTGTACGTCAATCAGAGGATTCTAGGCGCACCTGCTACAGGGAGCCGGCACTTGCGCGACACAAAAAAGAACGATCGTGCTTTTTTGATTATACGCGGAGAAATGCCGCCCACTTCAGGCTTTCATGTGCACGACACGCTGGGGATACGGAATCTCGATGCCGGCCTCGCGCAGGCCCTGCAGGATGGCCAGGTTGATCTCCGAGCGCAGGGCCAGCTGCCCGTTCTCGGGATCGGTGATCCAGACCGACAGGGTGAACTCCAGACCGTCAGGACCGAAGTTCGCCAGGTAGGCGGCCGGTGCCGGGTCCTTCAGGACACGCGCACTGGCGGCACCCGCCGCACACAGGATCTGGCGCACGCGCTCGACATCGCTGTCGTAGCCCACCGCCACATTGATCGCCAGCTGCACCTTGGGATCGGCCGTGGACAGGTTTTCGACGCGCTGGGTGATGATCAGTTCATTGGGTACCACCGACTCGCGGCCATTGAGCGCGCGGATCAGGGTGTAACGTGTCTTGATGTCGGTGACCACGCCCTCGAAGTTGTCCACGCGCACCACGTCGCCGATGCGCAGCGAGCGCTCCAGCAGGATGACAAAGCCGCTGACATAGTTGGCCGCCAGCTTCTGCAAGCCGAAACCCAGGCCCACACCGAGCGCACCGCCCAGCACCGAGAGTGCGGTCAGGTCCACCCCCACGGCCGAGAGCACGAACAACAGCCCCAGCAGCAACAGGGCAGCGCGGATGGCGTTCGCCGCCACCTTGCGCATGGACAGGTCACCCACGTTCTCGCGCAGGATGCGCCTCTCGATGGTGGCCGAAATCCACAGCACCACCACGAGCATCACCCCCGAGGAAAGGACGCCATCGAGCAGGGTGCGCACACTGATGCGCGACTTGCCGAAGGCGAAATGGATGGCATCGAGTTCGTCCAGCACCGCAGGCAACAGGCCCGTGATCCAGAGCACGGCCGCGCCCCAGGCCAGCCAGGACACCAGGCTTTCGGTCAGCTTGACCGCAGACGACTGGGGGAAAGAAGCGCCCAGCACGCGCACAAACAGCCGGATGGCGGCCAGCGAAGTGAAGATGGGCAGGGCCACCTTGAGCACGGCCACCGGCTGGACCTGGGCCACGCCATGACGCGCGGCATAGATCAGCACCAGGGCCAGCACGGGAAACAGCAAGCCGTCGAACACATGGCGACCGAACCAGACGGAATCAGCCCCGTGCCCGCGCCGCGCATAACGCGCCACCCCGTAGGCCAGGGCCAGGCAGGCCAGCAGCACCAGCACCTCGACCCAGACGCGCGCGCCGCCCAGATCGTGCAAGAGATTTTGGAGTTCGGTCATGGTGAAGGATTTTCACCGAATTGCGCCGGGAACTCGGCACGACATGGGCTAATCTATTAGCAACCCCACGGAAAGCACCTGAACATGTCGAACCCCTCCCCTCTTGCCCGCCGCCAGCTGCTCGGCGCCGTCGCCGCAGCAGCCACGGCTGGCGCCGCGCTGCCGGCCCGTGCCGCCAATCCCAAGGCCCCGACTGCGACCGATGGGCCGCCACACAAGGTCGTCTACCAGATCAACCGTCACGAGCCCGAGTACCAGGAAGCCATCCTCAATTCAATCGGCGCGATGCTCAAGAAATACGTGGACGACGTCAGCATCGTCGTGGTGGCCTGGGGTCCGGGCATCCACCTGTTGGCGAAAAAGCCCAAGCGCCCGGTGCCCAAGACCCTGCAGCAACGCGTGCGCGGCATGAGCGAGTCCTATGGCATCGAGTTCATCGCCTGCGGCAACACCATGCACACCCTGGGCTGGGAGCAAGCCGACATGCTCGATTTCGCCAAGGTCGAGGAAGTCGGCGCCGCGGCCATCATGGAGCTGCAGGAAAAGGGCTACGCTTACATAGCTTGGTAAGCGCCTGACTTGGGTGCCCGCCGGCAACAGCGTGCAGGAGCTTACTTACGGAACGCCGCGGAACCGGCTTTGCCGGGCCGCTGACGTTGCCCCCTGCAAGGGGGGTGGCGGAGCGACACGCAGTGCACGCAGCCTGGGGGTGTTCTATACGTCCGCCAAGGCGCGCAGATGCGCTTCCACACTGCGCCCCAACGCGCTCAGGTTGTAGCCGCCTTCCAGGCAGGAGACGATGCGCCCCTTGCTGAAACGGCGCGCCACGCCCATGAGGCGCTCGGTGATCCAGGCGTAGTCGGCTTCCACCAGCCCCAGCTGGCCCAGATCGTCCTCGCGGTGCGCGTCGAAACCGGCGCTGATGAAGATCATCTCGGGCTTGAAGGCTTCGAGGCGCGGGATCCACAGCATCTCGATCAGTTCGCGCACCTCCATGCCCTTGGTATAGGCCGGCACGGGCACATTGACCATGGTGGCGGTGTCCGGCCGTGCGCCACCGTGCGGGTAGTAGGGATGCTGGTAGATGCTCACCATCAGGATGCGCTCGTCGTCGGCCACGATATCCTCGGTGCCGTTGCCGTGGTGCACATCGAAGTCGGCAATGGCCACGCGCTTGAGGCCGTGCCGCTCCACGGCGTACTTGGCCGCCAGCGCCACGTTGTTGACAAAGCAGAAGCCCATGGCCTTGTCGCGGCAGGCGTGGTGGCCAGGCGGACGGATGGCGCAGAAGGCGTTTTCCAGCTCGCCGGCCAATACCGCATCGGTCGCGGCCATCGCGGCCCCGGCGCCGCGCAGGATGGCGTTCCACGAATGCACGTTCATGGCGGTGTCCGGATCGACGTGGGCGTAACTCGGCCCCCCCGCGGCCACCTCCTCATGCAAGGAGGCACTCAGCCCCCGCAGCGCGGCGATGTGCATGCGACCGTGGGCCAGTTCCATCTCCTCGACCGAGGCCAGCGGCGCCTCCAGACGCGTCAGCGCCAGGTCCAGGCCCGAAGCCAGCAGGCGGTCCTCGATGGCGTCGAGCCGCTCGGGACATTCGGGGTGCCCCGGCCCCATCTCATGCTTGCGGCAATCACGGTGGGTGAAGTAACCCGTCTTGCTCATGTCTCACCTGAATTCGGTTAATGTCGAGCCATGGATGCACAAGCCAAGCTCAAAATATTGCTCGATCAGCTTAACACGGTGATCGTGGGGAAATCAGCCCAGGTGCAGGACGGCGTGGCCTGCCTGCTGGCCGGCGGCCACCTGCTGATCGAAGACGCTCCAGGCGTGGGCAAGACCACGCTGGCCCACGCACTGGCGCGCAGCTTCGGGCTGCAGTTCTCGCGCGTGCAGTTCACCGCCGACCTGATGCCCAGCGACCTCTCGGGCGTCTCGGTCTACGACCGCAACCAGAGCGCCTTCGTATTCCACCCCGGTCCCATCTTCGCGCAGGTGCTGCTGGCCGACGAGATCAACCGCGCCAGCCCCAAGGCGCAGAGCGCCCTGCTCGAAGCCATGGAGGAAAAGCAGGTCAGCATCGAGGGCGAGACCCGCCCTCTGCCCGTGCCTTTCTTCGTCATCGCCACGCAGAACCCGCAGGAACAGCTGGGCACCCACCCGCTGCCCGAGTCACAACTGGACCGCTTCCTCATGCGCATCTCGCTGGGTTACCCGGACCGCGCTTCCGAGCGCGCCTTGCTGGCCGGCAGCGACCGGCGCGAGATGGTGGACCGCCTGCCCGGCCTGCTGAGTTCTGAAGAGCTGAAGGCCCTGCAGCAGCAGGTGCAGGCCATCCACGCCGCCCCACCCCTGCTGGACTACCTGCAAGACCTGATCGCTGCCACCCGCAATGGCCGCTGGTTCGTGCAGGGCCTCTCGCCCCGCGCCGGCCTGGCCGTGCTGCGCGCCGCCAAGGCCCAGGCCCTGCTGAGCGGGCGCGACTACGTGGCCCCGGACGACCTGCAGGCCATCCTGCCGCAGACCACGGCCCACCGCCTGGTGCCCGTGGCCAGCGCCGGCCGCGGCCCGCTGGAGCAGGTGCGCGCGATGCTGGAAGCCGTGCCCCTGCCCTGACGTGCCTGCTGTGACCGACCACGCGCAGCCCCTGCCCAACCCCGCGCTGCGGCCCCTGGCCCATGTGCGGGCGCGCTGGCAGCGCTGGTGGCAGGCCCGCCTGCCTCGCAGCGATACGCTCACGCTGACGCAGCACAACGTCTACATCCTGCCCACGCGCGCCGGTTTCATGCTCGCCGGCACCCTGCTGGTGCTGCTGGTGGCCTCCATCAACTACCAGCTCAACCTGGGTTACCTGCTCACCTTTCTGCTGGGTGGCAGCGCCGTCGTCAGTACCTACATCTCGCACGGCACGCTGCGCGGCCTCACCCTGGTGCTGCACCCGGTCGATGCCCACCACGCCGACGCACCCAGCCAACTGCGCATCAGCCTGCACAACGCCCGCAGCGCACCGCGCTACGGCATCGGCCTGCGCGTTTATGGCGAGAACCCGCAGGCCCCCTGGGTCTGGTGCGACGTGCCGGGAGGGGGCAGCACCGACATCGAGCTGGTATGGCCCGGCCTGTCGCGTGGCCGGCACGAAATTCCCATGCTGACGGCCGAAACCCGTTTCCCCCTGGGCATCTTCCGCGTCTGGACCCTGTGGCGCCCGGCCGCCAGCGTGCTGGTCTATCCCCAGGCAGAAGCCTCGCCACCCGCACTGCCCGAGGGCCAGGCCCACAGCCACGGCGACAGCGCCGCGCGCCACGTGGCCAGCAGCGAGTTCGACGGCGTGCGCCCCTACCGCCGCGGCGATCCGCTCAAGAGCGTCGTATGGAAGAAAGCCGCCAAGACCGACGAACTGGTCAGCCGCGACAGCCTGCAGGCGCAGCACTTCCAGCTCTGGCTGGACCTGGCCGAAACCCAGGGTGCCTCGCTGGAGCAACGCCTGTCACGGCTGTGCGCCTGGGTCTTGCTGGCGGAGGCGCAGGAGCTGGATTACGGCTTGCGTCTGCCTGGGCTGGAGTTGCCGCCGGAGCAGGGGGAGATGCACAAGCGGCGGTGTCTGGAAGCGTTGGCTTTGTACTGACTCTCTTTTGGGGTCTTGTTTAGTTTGCGTGGCATTGCCGGGATGTGCGCCAGGCGGCGCACTCACTTTTTCTTGGCGAAGCAAGAGAAAGTACCTCGCCCGCCGGGGCGAGACCCGGCAATGCCACGCCAGCTGCAACACAACGACGAAAGAAACAAATCAAGCATTAGCATGGAGCCATGCCGCAAAGCCCGCCCCAGAGCCAAGCCAGACTCCTGACTCCCGCCCTCCTGGGCTGGATCACCGGCCTGGCTGCACAACTGCAGCAAAGCGAGCTCTGGCCCGCGACCCACTACGGCCTGCTGATCGCCGCCGCGTTCGCACTGGTCCTCGCCATCGGCAGATCGCATCACCTGATGGCCAGACTGCTCGGTGCCTTCATCGCAGCTGCCCTGCTGGCCCACGCCAGCACCGGCCTGCGCGCCACGCTCTTTCAGCTGCAGGCCCTGGATCCGGCACTGGAAGGCAAAGACATCAGCATCACCGGTCGCATCAGCGCCATGCCCCAGTTCGGCGAGAACAGCACACGCTTTCGTTTCACGGTGGAAAGCGCGACGCAGAACGGGCAGGCCGTGCAGGTGCCACCGCGGCTCTACCTGAGCTGGTACGGCGGCTTCCGCAACGAGGACGGCGCACTGCTGGAGCCCCTGCAAGTGGCGCCACCCTTGCAGGCCGGCGAGCGCTGGTTGTTCACCGTGCGGTTGCGCGCACCGCACGGAACGCTCAACCCGCACGGCTTCGATTTCGAGCTCTGGCTCTGGGAGCGGGACCTGCAGGCCACGGGCTATGTGCGCACCGGCAAGCGCGACCCGCAGCCGCAGCCGCTTGGGCAGAGTTGGCAGCACCCGGTGGAATGGGCGCGCCAGCAGGTCCGCGACACCATCCAGCAACGTGTCCCCGTGGTCAGCGGGACCCCGGGCGAAGAGGCACAGGCCAGAGCCATGGGCATCGTGGCCGCGCTGGTCACGGGCGACCAGCAGGCCATCACGCGCAGCGACTGGGACATCTTCCGCGCCACCGGCGTGGCCCACCTCATGAGCATCTCGGGCCTGCACATCACGCTCTTTGCCTGGCTGGCCGCGCTGCTGCTGCGCGCGTTCTGGCGGAGCTCGCCACGCCTGTGCCTGGCGTATCCGGCCCAGCATGCGGGACTGATAGGCGGTTTGCTGCTGGCGGCCAGCTACGCCCTGTTCAGCGGCTGGGGTGTGCCGGCACAACGCACGGTGCTCATGCTGGCCACCGTGACCCTGCTGAGCCTGTCGGCACGGCGCTGGCCCTGGCCGCAGCTCTGGCTGCTGACCGCAGCCGTGGTACTGCTGGCCGATCCCTGGGCGCTGCTGCAAGCGGGCTTCTGGCTCAGCTTTGTGGCGGTGGGCGTGCTGTTCGCCGGTGCAGGCCAGCAGCAGGAGACACCGCCAACCTGGAAACAGCGGCTGGCGGGCTTGCTGCGCGAGCAGTGGCTGATCACGCTGGCCCTGGCACCGCTGACCTTGCTGCTGTTCGGTCAGGTCTCGCTGGTCGGTCTGCTGGCCAACCTGGCGGCCATCCCCTGGGTCACGCTGGTGGTGACGCCGCTGGCGCTGCTGGGCATGCTCTGGGCGCCGCTGTGGGACGCTGCCGCGCAGACAGTGCAGTGGCTGGCGGCCGTGCTGCAGGTCATGGCCGCCTGGCCCCTGGCCACGTTCTCGGTGGCACAGGCGCCGCTGTGGGCCGGTATCGCCGGTGTACTGGGGGGCCTGCTGCTGGTGCTGCGTTTGCCCTGGGCCATGCGTCTGGCCGGCTTGCCGCTGCTGCTGCCCGTGCTGCTGTGGCAGCCAATTCGCCCCGCGCCGGGCCAGTTCGAACTGCTGGCGGCCGATATCGGCCAGGGCAATGCCGTGCTGGTGCGCACCGCCACCCACGCCCTGCTCTACGACGCCGGGCCGCGCCACGCCAACGACAGCGACGCCGGACAGCGGGTGCTGGTACCACTGTTGCGGGCCCTCGATGTACGGCTGGACCGCCTGGTGCTGAGCCACCGCGACAGCGACCACACTGGCGGCGCTGCGGCCGTGCTGGCAGCACAACCGGACACAGAGCTGCTCAGTTCCCTGGAAGACGCCCACGAGCTGCAGGCCCTGCGTCGCAGCAGCCGCTGCATGGCCGGCCAGGCCTGGGACTGGGATGGCGTGCACTTCGAACTGCTGCACCCGTCGGCCGAAGACTACGGCAAGGCACGCCGCAGTAATGCCCTGTCCTGCGTGCTGCGCATCAGCAATGGCGCGCAGACGGTGCTGCTGGCGGGCGACATCGAGAAGGCACAGGAGGCCCGGCTGGTGCTCGAGAACGCTGCCTTGCGCGCCGACTGGCTGCTGGTGCCCCACCATGGCAGCAAGACCTCCAGCACAGCCGCCTTCCTGGACGCCGTGGCGCCACACACTGCCTTGGTACAGGCAGGCTACCGCAACCGTTTCGGCCATCCGGCGCCGGAGGTGCTGAGGCGCTACGAGGAGCGCGACGTGCAGGTGCTCACCTCGGCCCACTGCGGTGCGGCCAGCTGGCAGTCCACCCAGCCCCGGCAGACGCGCTGCGAGCGGCAGGTGCAGGCACGCTATTGGCAGCACCGCCCCGCGGCGTCGCCCTAGAAAGAGCCGGGGCTTGCGACAGGACAAGGCCAGCAGGGGTTTTGTGCGGATAATGGCCCGACAGGAGCCAGGCCATGGGCATGCAAGTGACAGACATCGACAGGGAACTCGATCAGGCCAGATCGGAAGGGCCGGTGCGCGACATCGTCATCCCGCCCTGTCCCGAACTGCTCACGGCCCTGCAGCTGGAGATGCGCCAGAGCGACCCCGATCCGGCCGAGATCACGCGCATCGCCGGCAGCGACGTGGCCATGGCCGCAGCACTGATGCGCGTGGCCAACAGCCCGCTGTATTCCCGCGCACGTCCCGCCAGCACCGTGGCCGAAGCCGTGACCATGCTGGGCATGGGCCAGGCCGCAGCCATCCTGACCGGCTTCCTGGCGCGCAGCGCGATCCGCATCAACTCTCCGCTGGTGGAACACTTCTGGGAGACCTCGACGCGGCGCTCACTGGCCATGGCCTATATCGCCCGCCAGCTCTATGGCGTGGACGCCGAAGTGGCACAGACCTGCGGTCTCTTCATGCACGTGGGCATCCCCATCATGCTGCAGGGCGTGCGCGGCTACGCCGGAACGCTGGCCGAAGCCATGGCACGGCAGGACCGCAGCTTCACCGAAACCGAGAATGCAGTGCACCGAACCGACCACGCCGTGGTCGGCGCCATCGTGTCACGCACCTGGTTTCTGCCGCCGGTGATCGCCTTTGCCATCCGCCTGCACCATGATTTCACCGTGCTGCGCGTGAGCTCGATCCCGGCCGGGGTGCGCAACCTGGTGGCGCTGACCGCCGTGGCCGAGCACCTGGTGGCCGATTACGAAGGTGTGCAGACGCAGACCGAGTGGGAGCGCTTTGGCCCGGCCTGCCTGAACTATCTGCAGATCGGCGCGTCCGAAGTGGACCTCTGGGTCGATACGCTGCACCCTGTGTTCGAAGGCGTGGTGCTGGCCTGAAGGCCCTTGGCTGGCAGCGCTGACGCCACCGCCTGCCCGAGCTCGATCACGGCCAGCGCGTAATAACTGCTCCAGTTGTAGCGCGTGACGACGTAGAAGTTGTCCGTGCCGGCCACATAGCTGGGCGAATAGTCACCGTTCTGCAGTTCCACCAGGGCCAGTGGGCCCGCATGCCCGCGGCCAGCGGCGCCCAGCAAGATGCCATTGGCCGTGAACTGCTCTACCGGGAAGGTTGGCTTGATGTCGGGTGCCAGCAGGGTCGGCATGTCCAGGCGCTCGTAGTCGAACTCCACCGGGTAGTGGGTGGGCATGCCGGGCCGCCAGTGATGCGCCTTGAAATAGCTGGCGACCGAACCGATGGCATCGGCCGTGCTGTCGACCAGGTCCACACGGCCATCGCCGTCGAAGTCCACGGCGTGGCGCGCCCAGCTGGACGGCATGAACTGAGGAATGCCCATGGCGCCCGCATAACTTCCGCGCGCCTTGAAGGGGTCGGCACCGGCCTGCTGGCGCAGCTTCAGGAATTCGCCAAGCTCGGCACGAAAGAACGCCGTGCGCTGCGCTGCGCGGGGATGCTCCTGCGGGAAGTCGAACGCCAGTGTGGCCAGGGCGTCCAGCACGCGATAGCGGCCCATGTGGCGGCCGTAGTAGGTCTCCACGCCGATGATGCCGATGATGATCTCGGCGGGCACACCGTAGGTGCTGCTGGCACGCTCCAGCAGTTCGCGATGGGTTTGCCAGAAGGCCACGCCGGCCTGGATGCGTTCCGCCTCCAGAAAGCGGCTGCGGTACTGCTGCCAGTTGCGTGGCGTTGTCACCGGTGGCGGGACCACGAGCTTGACCACCTGGGGCACCTGACGGGCCTTGCCCAGGGTGCGGCGCACCCACTTGCGGTCCAGGCCGTGGCGCTCGGCGATCTCGTCGGCCAGCACCATGGCCTCGGGGCGGCCGGCATAGGGCGGGCCGCTGCCTTCGATCAGGGTGACGGCCGTGTCCTGCACGCGCTTGAGACGGGGCTTCTTGGCTGTGGCGGCCTGGGTTGGGAGCAGGCAGGACAGCAGGAACAGCAGGGCCGTCAGCAGCAGGAAGGTCGGTTGTCGTTTGCTCACGTGGGCCAGCTCAATTCTTTCAGTTCGCGTCGCAAGGCCGCCAGGTCGCTGCTGCTGCCGCGCCCGCGGCGCGGCGCATAACGCAACTGCTCATAGCGCTGCAACCAAGCCTGGATGGCCTGCACCCGATTGTCCTTGGGATCATGCATTTGCGCCAGCCGCGCCGCCATCTCGCGTGGTGTCACCGCCGCACCCAGGGGCTGACCTTCGTGCTGCAAGCGGCTACGCACACGCTCAAGCAGGCGCAGCCAGGGGTCCTGGCGCCGGCGCTCCCAGCGCGTCCACAGTGCACCGCCCAGGCTGGCCGTGACCAGGGCGCCCAGCAGCAACAGGCCCAGGTCTTCCCAGCTCGGCGCCTCGAAACCCAGCGCGCGCAACAGATTGAGCTGGCGACTCTGCGTGTAGTTCAGCACCCGCTGGTTCCAGGCATTGTTGACGGCCTCCCACACAGCCCGCACGTTCTGTACGAAGGTCGGGCTGATGACATTGCCCACCGCGGTGGCGACAGCGCCGCGTGGCGCCGCCAGGCGCTGCAGGGAGCCGATGCGCCCGGGCGAGACGGCCGCGGTCGGGTCCACCCGCAGCCAGCCCTGGCCGGCCAGCCAGACTTCGGTCCAGGCATGGGCGTCGCTCTGGCGCACCACCCAGAAATTGTCGACCGCATTGCGCTCGCCGCCCTGGTAGCCGGTGACGATGCGCGCCGGGATGCCGGCCGCGCGCATCACCACGACAAAGGCCGAGGCCAGGTGCTCGCAGAACCCCAGCTTGCGGTCGAACCAGAATTCGTCGGCCGTGTGCTGGCCGTATTCGCCGGGCTCCAGCGTGTAGGTGTAGCCCCCCGTGCGCAGATGGTTCAGGACGCGGTTGATCAACGCCACTGGGTCGTTGCCGGTTTCACGGCTGAGCTCCATCGCCCACTGCAGGGTGCGCGGGTTGAAACCACGCGGCAAGCTCGTGTAGTCCTGCAGGCTGGCCAGCATGCGCTGCGGGCCATGGCGGAAGTCGGTATGGCTCTGTGCCCGGTACCGCAGCAGGTCGTTGACGGGGCTGCTGGCGCGCCACTGCAATTCCTCGCTCATGCGCGCCACCAGATCGCCCGGCAGTTCGGGTGCCACGGCAGTGGCGTCCAGCGTGAGCAGCCAGGGACGGTTGTGTGGCTCCAGCGTGACCTCGTAGCGCAGCGGCGCCCCGCGCACCTGCAGGTCGGCCCGCGGCTGCATGGACGGCGGGAAGCTGGCCTGCAGGGGCAGCCATTCGCGCCCATCGAAGGTGGAAAGCACCGGCCCGCGGAAATACAGCGTGCCCTGCAGCGGCTGCGGGGAACCCTCCTCGAAGCGCAGTCGCAGAGCCACGCTGTCGTCCAGCGCCAGGCTGGCGATGTTGCCCACCTGCATGCGCTGCGACAGGCCGCTACGCCCGCTCAGGGCGTCACCCGGCGTGCCCCACAGGGGCGACAGGCGCGGGAACAGCAGGAACAGCAGCACCATGATGGGGGCGCCCAGCAGCGTCATGCGCGTGGCCATGCGCGCCGACTGCCACAGCGAGGGCCGGCCCGCCGGCATGTGGCTGTTGACCAGCGCGGTCAGCAGGCCCATCAACCCGAGCAGCATGGCGGCTGCCGTGGGCAGGGACTGCGAGTAGAAGAAGTTCGTCAGCATCGTGAAGAAGCCGAGGAAAAAGACCACGAAGGCATCGCGCCGCGCGCGCAGTTCCAGGGTCTTGAGCGCCAGCAACACCACGATCAGCGTCACGCCGGCGTCGCGCCCCAGCAGCGTGCGGTGGGTGGCCCAGGTCGCGCCCACGGTCAACACCAGGGCCGCCAGCAGCCACCAGCGGCCCGGCAGCGGACGCAGCGTGAAGGCCAGCCAGCCACGCCAGGCCAGCATGCCCGCAGCCATGGCGCTGCACCACCAGGGCAGGTGACCGGCATGCGGCAGCAGGACCCAGGCGATCACGGCCAGCAGGAACAGGGTGTCGCGACTGTCACGCGGGAGGTTGGCAAACGGGTTCGTCATGCGTGCAATTCATGTGGGCGGCAGACCCGGCAGCAACAATAACCGACAATGACGCGCTTTGCTTTCATCCCCCTGGAGTCCCCATGAGCATCAACGACAAACTCAAGCAACTTGGCATCACCCTGCCCCCGGTGGCCACGCCGGCGGCCGCCTATGTCCCCTATGTGCAGACCGGCAAGCTGGTCTTCCTGAGTGGGCACATCGCCAAGAAGGACGGCAAGCCCTGGGTCGGCCAGTTCGGCAAGACCATGAACACCGAAGAGGGCAAGGCCGCGGCGCGCGCCGTGGCCATCGACCTCATGGGTACGCTGCAGGCGGCCGTGGGTGATCTCCAGCGCGTCAAGCGCATCGTCAAGCTCATGTCCCTGGTCAACTCCACGCCGGACTACACCGAGCAGCACCTGGTGACCAATGGCGCCAGCGAACTGCTGGGTCAGGTCTTCGGCGAACAGGGCGCGCACGCGCGCAGCGCCTTTGGCGTGGCGCAGATTCCGCTGGGCGCCTGTGTGGAGATCGAGCTGATCGCCGAGGTGGAGTGAAAACGCCAGGGGCCTGCAGCGCAGGCCCCCGATGAAAACGCCGGATGACGCCGGTCAGAAGGTTTCCCACTCCTGGTCGCCGCCGGCCTTGGCCGGGGCAGCTGAAGCTGCCGGCATGGCAGGCGGCAAGGCCGCATGCGCCTTGGCGGGCGCCAGCCTCGCAGGCGCTGCCCTGGGGGCAGTGACCGCAGGACGCGGCAGGGCAACTGACGGTCGCGGACCTTGCACGGAACGCTGTGTAGCCGCCGTCGCATGGCCTGCCAGCTTGAACACCGCCACGGCCTGGGCCAGCTGATCGGCCTGTTCGCGCATGCTTTGCGCTGCGGCAGCGCTCTGCTCCACCAGGGCGGCGTTCTGCTGGGTCATCTGGTCGAGGTTGGCGATCGAGGTGTTGACCTGGGCGATGCCGGTGCTCTGCTCGCCGGCAGCGGCGGTGATCTCGCTGATCACATCGGCCACACGACGCACCGACTGCACGATCTCGTTCATGGTGTCGCCGGCCTGACCGACCAAGCGTGCACCAGAGTCCACCTTCTGCACCGACGTATTGATCAACGCCTTGATCTCCTTGGCGGCTTCGGCGCTGCGTCCGGCCAGTGAGCGCACCTCGCCGGCCACCACGGCAAAACCACGCCCCTGCTCGCCGGCCCGAGCTGCTTCCACCGCGGCATTGAGCGCCAGGATGTTGGTCTGGAACGCGATACCGTCGATCACGCCGATGATGTCGGAAATCTTCTTGCTGCTGGCGTTGATCTCGCCCATGGTGGCGACCACCTCCTGCACCACCGTTCCGCCTTTTTGCGCCACGGTGGAGGCACTGGAGGCCAGCTGCGAGGCCTGGCGCGCATTGTCGGCACTGTGGGAGACCGTGCTGGTCAGCTCCTCCATGGCCGAAGCCGTGGACTGCAGGTTGCTGGAGGTCTGCTCGGTCCGCACCGACAGGTCGTGGTTGCCGGTGGCGATCTCGGCGCTGGCGGTGGCGATGCTGTCGGTGCTCTGGCGCACCTGCTGCACCATCTGCGCCAGCGAATCGTTCATGCGTGCCAGCGATTTCATGAGATCACCGAATTCGTCACCGCGCGAGGTGTCGATGCGCGCGCTCAGGTCGCCCTGGGCGATCCGCGAGGCCAGTTCGTTGGCCTCGCGCAGGGGCTCGCGGATGGAGCGGATCAGCACCATCGCCCCGGCCAGGATGGCCGCCAGGATGACGGCGACGGCGATACCGGCGATCTTGATGGTGAGGCCGCGGGCCAGGGCCACCTCTTCCGTGTAGCTCTTTTCGGCGCGCTCTTCCAGCGCCACCAGTTCGTGCAGCGTGGCCACGTAGGCGTTGACCGCCGGCGTGTACTGTTCATTCACGATCTTCTGCGCGCCTTCGCTGTCGCCTGCCGCCTTGGCTTTCTGGGCCTGGTTGCGCACGTCGATCATGGACTTGCGATGGTTCGCAATCTTGTCCATCTGCGCCTTTTCCTCGGCGCTCAGATCCATGGCTTCAATGGATTGCTGCACCTTGGAAATGCGCGCCGTGGTGGCCTTGATGTCCTCGCCCATGCGGCTTTCGACGCCCGGGTCAAAGGTCAGGATCATGGCCACCGTACGCGCCGCATTGGCTTCGGTCAGGCCCGCCCAGCTGCTGGCCAGATTGACCCGGCTATTGAGCGCACGCACGGTGCTTTCGCTTTCCGCCTGCAGGCGGGCCGAGCGCAGGGCGGCAAAAGCGATCAGAACGGTGAGGGAAATGATGATGACGGCGACCGCCAGCCAGAGCTTGGTCGCCACGTGCATGTTTCTGAAGTTCATCGCAATGTCCTGATGACTGATCGCCCCATTCTAGTGCGGCGACCCCGCCGCTTCACCGGTCGGCCAGACGCGAAATCACCTGCGTTTCGACCTTGAGCAATTGCGCCGCACTGACGAGGCTCGGAGCGATTTCTGCCAGGGGCAGAAGCACAAAAGCGCGCTCCAGCATACGCGGATGCGGCACGGTCAGCAGCGGGTCATCCTGCCGCAACTCACCATAGAGCAGGATGTCCAGGTCCAGCGTGCGCGGGGCGTTGTGCCAGGGGCGCTCGCGACCGGCGGCCTGTTCCAGGCCTTGCAGCCTGGCCAGCAAGTCGTAAGGTCCCAGCGCCGTGGACAACTCGGCCACGGCATTGACGTAGTCCGGCCCCGAGGAATCGACCGGCGCGCTGCGGTACAAGGACGAAGCGCGCACCAGCCGCGTGTGCGGCAAGGTTCCCAGGTCGTTCAGCGCCTGGCGCAAGGTGGCCGGTGCGTCCCCCAGATTGGCGCCCAGTGCGACATAGGCCGTCACCGGAGCGCCGGGGGCGGTGTTCACGTCCCGGCGTCCGGCGCGCCGTCACCGGGTTTCTTCGCGCCGGAACGACGACGCCGGCGACGCTTCTTGGGTGCGGCGCCGTCCTCAGCGGGCGACTCGGCCTCTGGGGCGCGCGGTGCAGCGGGCTGGCGTTCAGCGC
This sequence comes from Burkholderiales bacterium, assembly GCA_016185015.1. GTDB lineage: Bacteria > Pseudomonadota > Gammaproteobacteria > Burkholderiales > Burkholderiaceae_C > Hylemonella. The sequence goes on along the minus strand of JACPOI010000004.1, from coordinate 53,127 downwards.
TGGCTGTGCGTGCTGCCGGCTGACGCGGTGCCTGCGCGCGCTGACGCGTCTGCTCCTCGCGCACCTGGTCGATCAGGTCCTGGCGCAGGTTGTCGTCGCCGGTACTGAACTCCTGCCACCAGTCGGCCAGCACCACGTCGATCTCGCCGACATCGGCGCGCAGGCGCATGAAGTCAAAGCCGGCACGAAAGCGCGGCTGCTCGACCAGGCCATAGGCCGCGCTGCCCACGCGCTTGTCGAAGCGCGGCTGCATCATCCAGATCTCGCGCATGTCGGCGGCGAGCTTGCCGCGGCCCGAGACGTCACCGATGCGGGCATTGAAGACATCGTCGATGGCGTCCTGCAGCGCCGGGTGCGCATGCTGGCGCTGCTTGATGCGCTCGGCCCAGCCCTCGCGCACGTCGGACCAGAGCACGCAGGCCAGCAGGAAACTCGGCGCCACCGGCTTGCCCTCGCCCACACGGCGGTCGGTGTCTTCCAGGGCGGCCTTCACGAAGGGTTCGGCGGCCCGCTCGACCACCAGGTCCAGCAGCGGGTAGATGCCGCGCGACAGGCCCAGGATCTTGAGCTGCTCCACCGTGGCCAGGGCGTGGCCAGTCTGCAGCAGCTTGAGCATCTCGTCGAACAGGCGGCTCTGCGGCACGTCGGCCAGCAGGGCCTTGGACTGGGTCAGCGGCTTGGCCGTCTTGGCTTCCAGCTTGAAGCCCAGGGGGCTGAGCTTGGCGGCGAAACGCACGGCGCGGATGATGCGCACCGGGTCCTCGCGGTAGCGCGCCACCGGGTCGCCGATCATGCGCAGCACGCGCTTCTTCGCATCCTTGAGGCCGCCGTGGTAGTCGACCACGACCTGCGTTTCCGGGTCGTAATACATGGCGTTGATGGTGAAGTCGCGGCGCGTGGCGTCCTCGTCCTGCGGGCCCCAGACGTTGTCGCGCAGCACGCGCCCCGTCGAGTCCACGGCATGTTTCATACCGGCCAGTTCGCTCTTGCTGGTGCGCTCGTTGCCGGCGACCTGCTCGGCGGCGGCGTTGTCCATGTAGGCACGGAAGGTGGAGACCTCGATCACCTCGTGCTCACGCCAGCGGCCGTAAACCACGTGGACGATGCGAAAGCGTCGCCCGATGATGAAGGCGCGGCGGAACAGGCCCTTGACCTGCTCGGGGGTCGCGTCGGTCGCAACGTCGAAGTCCTTGGGCCGCAGGCCGACCAGCAGGTCGCGCACGGCGCCGCCCACGATGTAGGCCTCGAAGCCGGCATCCTGGAGGGTGTGCACCACGTCCAGCGCACGCTTGTCGACCAGGGCCGGATCGATGCCGTGCTCGGCAGCGCCGATTTCCTGGCGTTTGCCGAAGGCGGGCTGGGCAGCGTTCGACTTGCCCAGCAGCTTGTTGATGATTTTCTTGATCATTGCGTAAAGAGTTCCAGTACCCGCCAGCCGCGCTCCAGAGCCAGGGCGCGCAGGCGGTCGTCGGGGTTGGTGGCCACCGGATGGTCCACATTGTCCATCAGTGGCAGGTCGTTGATCGAATCCGAGTAGAAAGTGACCTCGGTTTCATGGCGATGCAGCCCGCGCGCAGCCAGCCACTCGCCAAAACGCCGGACCTTGCCGTCGCGGAAAGAGGGCGTGCCGCGGATCTCGCCGGTGATCCAGCCGCTGGCGTCACGCTCGAGCTCGACGGCGATCAGCTGCGCCACACCGAAGGCGTCGGCGATCGGGCGCGTGACGAACTCGTTGGTGGCGGTGATGATCAGCACTTCGTCACCTGCGTCTTTGTGCCGGCGCACCAGTTCCTGCGCCGGTGGGCGCATGGCCGGCGCAATGACCTCGCGCATGAAACGCTCGCGCGCCGCCAGCGCCGCCTCGGGGCCCTTGAGGCGGGCAGCCTCGGTGGCAAAGCGCACATAGTCGTGCACGTCCAGCGTGCCGGCCTGGTAGTGGGCGTAGAACTCATCGTTGCGCCGCGCAAACTCGACCGGGTCGGTCCAGCCGATGGTGGTGGTGAAAGTGCCCCAGGAGTAGTCGGAGTCGATCGGCAGCAGGGTGTGGTCCAGGTCGAACAGGGCCAGCTTGGTCTTGTGGGTCATATCTCTTGAAGCATCGCCTTGATCAGCGGGATCGTGATGGCGCGCTGGGTCTGCAGGGCGTAGCCGTCCAGGTGGTCGAGCAACTGCATCAGGCTGCCCAGATCGCGGCTGAAGCGCGTGAGCATGAAGTCCATGATCTCGTCGCCCAGGAAGATGCCGCGCGCGTCTGCCGCCTGGCGCAGCACGGCGCGGCGCTCGGCCTCGCTGAGCACCTGCAGGCCATAGACATGGCCCCAACCCAGGCGGGTGCGCAGGTCCTCGCGCAGCTTCAGATCGGCCGGCGGCGTCGCCCCGGCGGCCAGCACCCATTGGTGGCCGGTCTGCGCGTGTACGAACCAGTTGAAGGCTGCGTGCTGCTGCACCGCGGTGTAGAGCTGCACGTCGTCCAGCAGCACGGCAGCCCAGCGTTCGTCGAAGGGCGGCGGCTCGGCCACCGAGGCATCGAGCCAGCCCACCGTGGCTCCCTGCTCGCGCAAGGCCTCGCGCACGGCCTTGAGCAGGTGGGTCTTGCCGCTGCCCGAGGCACCCCAGAGATAGGTCGGCACCGGCGAGCGCATGGCCGCGCTAGAACCGTCGCCCACCCACAGCTTGAGATGGCGCAGCACCGCTTCGTTGGGACCCGCCATGAAATTGGCCAGGGTCGGGCCACTGCCCAGCCCGATGTCCAGCGCGATCTGCTTCATGCCTGCGCTGCCATCGTCAGCCCAGGTACAGCTTGCTGGCCAGGTAACTGGCCCGCACACGGCGGATGGCCACCAGCAGCACGGCACTGGCCGGCAAGGCGATCAGCAGGCCCAGAAAACCGAAGACCTGCCCGAAGGCGAGCAAGGCGAAAATCACGGCCAGTGGATGCAGGCCGATGCGCTCCCCCACCAGCCGCGGTGTGAGGTAGAAACTCTCAACCAGTTGTCCGACGCCATACACCCCCGCCACCACCAGCACGCCGTACAGGCCGCCGAACTGCAACATACCGGCCAGCAAGGCCAAGATCAGCCCCAGGCCGAAACCCAGGTAGGGGATGAAAAACGCGAGGCCGGTGAATACCCCCAGCGGCACGGCGAGGTCAAAGCCGAAAAGGGCCAGCGCCCCGCTGAAATAGACCGTCAGCGCCCCCATCACCAGCAACTGGCCGCGCAGGTACTGGCCGAGCACGTCATCGGCTTCTTCCATGAAGCTGTCATAGGCCGCCCGCATCCGCGGCGGTACCAGCGCAACCACACGCGCCACAAAACTCCGCCAGTCGTTGAGCAGGAGGAACAGGGCCACGGGAATCAGCACGACATTGCCGATGATCGCAAGCGCCACGCTGCCCCCCAGTTTGAGCGAGGCCATGACCGAGCCGAGCGTCTCTTCGACATTGGCATTGAGGTACTTGACGACAAAAGCGTGGATGCTTTTGCCATCCAGCGACACCTTGATGCCGAACTGGGCCAGCCAGGGGCTCAACACGCTGTTGACCCGATCGGCCAGCAGGGGCAGTTGCTCGCGCAGCAGCGGCAGTTCCTTGGCGAAGATCGGCACGACCAGCAGAAGGATGGACACCAGGATCAGGATGAACAGGGTTTCCACGATCAGGACCGCCAGCACACGCGGCATCCGACCCCGTCCAAGGTAGTCCAGCCTGTCCACCAGCGGGGTCAGCACATAGGCCAGCACGGCCGCCACCACAAAGGGCGTCAACACCGGCGCCAGCAACCACAGGACCAGCGTCACCAGGGCGGCGATCAGGCACCAGGTCAGGGTGCGTTTTTGGGTGGGCGTCAATTGCATGGAGACAGACGGGGGTGAACCCTTAGAATCTAGGGCTGAATTCTATCGGGCTTGCCTGCTGGCGCCCGGACTACACACACAGCCGCCCGCCGACCCGCCCTACCAGAGCCCCCAGCATGACCAACTCCTCCACCTCTCCCCTGAGCTACAAAGACGCTGGCGTCGACATCGACGCCGGTGACGCGCTGGTCGAGCGCATCAAACCCCTGGCCAAAAAGACCATGCGCGAAGGCGTGCTGGCTGGCATCGGCGGCTTCGGCGCCCTGTTCGAAGTGCCCAAGCGCTACAAGGAGCCGGTGCTGGTCTCGGGCACCGACGGCGTGGGCACCAAGCTCAAGCTGGCCTTCGAATGGAATATGCACGACACCGTGGGCATCGACCTGGTGGCCATGAGCGTGAATGACGTCCTGGTGCAGGGCGCCGAGCCCCTGTTCTTCCTGGACTACTTCGCCTGCGGCAAGCTGCACGTGGATACGGCCGCCGCCGTGGTGGGCGGCATTGCCAAAGGCTGTGAACTCTCGGGTTGCGCCCTGATCGGCGGTGAAACCGCCGAGATGCCGGGCATGTACCCGGATGGCGAGTACGACCTGGCAGGTTTCTGCGTCGGCGCCGTCGAAAAATCGAAGATCCTGACCGGCCAGAGCGTCAAGTCCGGCGACGTGGTCCTGGGCCTGGCCTCCAGCGGCGTGCACTCCAACGGCTTCTCGCTGGTGCGCAAGTGCATCGAGCGCGCCGGCGCCAACACCCCGGCCACGCTGGACGGCAAGCCCTTCAAGCAGGCCGTCATGGAGCCGACCCGCCTGTACGTGAAGAACGTGCTGGCCGCGCTGGCCCAGCACCCGATCAAGGCGCTGGCCCACATCACCGGCGGCGGCCTGCTGGAGAACATCCCGCGTGTGCTGCCCGAAGGCACGGCCGCCCACCTCAAGAAGGGCAGCTGGCCGCAGACCGAGCTGTTCGCCTGGCTGCAGAAGACCGCCGGCATCGACGATTTCGAGATGAACCGCACCTTCAACAACGGCATCGGCATGGTGGTGGTGGTCGACGCGGCCAGCGCTGCTGCCACCGCCCAGACGCTGCGCGGCCTGGGTGAACAGGTCCATGAGATCGGCGTCATCGCCGAACGCGGCCAGGGCGCGCCGGTCGTCGTGGCCTGACCTTGACCATTCAGGTGCACCTTGCCTGAACAGCAAGTGCAGCCCCCGCCCCCGCGCATGCCTGCCGGCATCTGGGCGCTGGGCTTCGTCAGCCTGCTGATGGACATCTCGTCCGAGCTGATCCACAGCCTGCTTCCCGTATTCCTGGTCACCGGCCTGGGCGCCAGCATGCTGGTGGTCGGCCTGCTCGAAGGCGCGGCCGAGGCCACGGCCCTGATCGTCAAGGTCTTCTCCGGCGCCCTGAGCGACTGGTGGGGCCGGCGCAAGCCGCTGGCCGTGCTGGGCTACAGCCTGGGTGCCGTGAGCAAACCGCTGTTTGCCCTGGCCACAACGTTGGAGCCCGTGATCGCTGCCCGGCTGCTGGACCGAATAGGCAAAGGGATCCGCGGCGCCCCGCGCGATGCGCTGGTGGCCGACATTGCTCCCCCCGCGCTGCGCGGCGCCGCCTTCGGCCTGCGCCAGTCGCTCGACACCGTAGGTGCCTTCCTCGGCCCGCTGCTGGCCATGGGCCTGATGCTGCTCTGGGCCAATGACTTCCACGCCGTATTCTGGGTGGCCGTGATCCCGGCCTTCCTCTGCGTCGCCCTGCTCGTGTTCGGCGTGCAAGAGCCCGAGCGCCCGGCCGGCACCCCGCGCACCAACCCGATCCGGCGCGAGAACCTGCGCCGGCTGGCACCGGCCTACTGGTGGGTGGTGGGCATCGGTGCGGTCTTCACGCTGGCGCGCTTTTCCGAAGCCTTCCTGGTGCTGCGCGCCCAGCAGGGTGGCCTGCCACTGGCCTGGGTGCCGCTGGTGCTGATTGTCATGAACCTGATCTATGCCCTGGGAGCCTACCCCCTGGGCAAACTGGCCGACCGGGTCGATCACCGCACGCTGCTGGCCTGGGGCCTGGTGCTGCTGATCGGCGCCGACGCGCTGCTGGCCTGGAGCGACCGTGGTCTGTTTGTCTGGGGCGGCGTCGTGCTCTGGGGCCTGCACATGGCCATGACCCAGGGCCTGCTGGCCACCATGGTGGCCGACACCGCGCCGGCCGATCTGCGCGGCACGGCCTTCGGCATGTTCAACCTGGTCAGCGGCCTGTCCATGCTGCTGGCCAGCGCCCTGGCCGGGCTGCTGTGGGACCAGTGGGGAGCGCCCAGCACCTTTGCCGCCGGCGCCGTGTTTTGCGTCGCCGCGCTCGTGCTGCTGGCGCTGCGGCAACCGGCCCCGCCACTGGACCGCACGGTCTGAGCACCGGGCTCGTCCGGCCAAGTGTTGCTTTTCGCTACAAAATCCCTAGCTGCCCACACCCGCTGACACTGGACTTTCAGATTATTTCAGGTCACACTGCAGTTTTTGGTTCACCGCCAGGAGCATTCATGCCTGTGATCGCTGTAGTCAATCGCAAGGGGGGAAGCGGCAAGAGCACGCTCGCAGCCCACCTCGCGGCTTGGTGTGCCCATCAGGGCAGCGCGGTCATGCTCGGCGATGTGGACCGGCAGCAATCGACCCGCTCCTGGCTGCGCAAGCGCAGCGAAGCCCTGCCCGCCATCGCCCCCTGGACCGTGGATCAGAACATCCTGCGCGTGCCGACCGGCATCACCCACGTGGTGCTGGATACGCCGGGAGGCCTGCACGGCTTCGACCTGGCGCGCATGGTCATGTTCGCCGACATCATCCTCATGCCCGTGTGCGGCTCGGCCTTCGACCGTGAATCGGCCGCCGACTGCCACGCCGAACTCATGGCGCTACCGCGCGTGGCCACGGGCCGTTGCAAGGTCGCCTGCATCGGCATGCGCATCGACACCCGCACCCGCACCCCCCAGGTCCTCAAGGACTGGGCCACCGGCCTGGGCATGCCCTTCCTCGGTGTGCTGCGTGAAAGTCAGGCCTATGTGCAGTGCCTGGAACGCGGCATGACCCTGTTCGACCTGTCGCCTGATCGTGTCAGCACGGACCTGCGCCAGTGGGAACCCATCCTGGGTTGGCTCGAACCCCAGCTGGCCACAGCACCGGCGGCGACTTCCGGCCGCCCGGCCCAGACGCACGCGGCCGCGCCTTCCTCCTTGCCCGCCCGCCCGCCTGTCGCGCCCGCGCCCCTGCCCAGCCGGCTGCTGGCTGCGCAGAGCGTCGCGCCGGCCAGCCCCGCAGTCCACCCCAGCCCGATCACGGCACCCGCCGCCCGCCCCGCCCCAAGCCCGCAGGCACGCGAAACGCCTGTGCCCGTGCCGCGCATGCTGGCCTCACGGCCGCAACCGGCTGTCACACGCTTGAACAACACGCGCGTGCTGGACCGGGTGACCGGCAACGCCCCGCTGCGCACCACGCCCGCACCCATGCGCGCGGTCGAGACGACCCAGGCGCAGGAAGCGCCTCCCATCCCATCCTTCCTGAAACTGGTGAAGTGCTGAGGCCCTGAGGGCCTCAGTTCAGCGCGCGGCGCAGTTCGGCCACGCGTAGCGTGATGGCGACCGCATCGTCACCCTCCCCCGCCTGCCCCAGGTAGATCTCCAGATCCCTTAGCGCCGGCTCCAGCTGCCCCAGTTCGACTCGCGCGAGGCCGCGGTCGCGGTATTCCTCCCAGGCCTGTGGCAGCAGCACCAGCAGCCGGTCCTCCACCGCCACCAGTCGCACCCAGTCCTGCTGCATGCGATGGATTTCCTTGAGGTTGCGCAGCATGCGCGCAACGATCTCGCGCGCCGGCATGGCCTGCAGGTAGTGGCCCAGCGGCAGATCGGAGGCAGCGGGCAGGCCATGGCTGCTGCGCCAGGCATCCAGGCGCGCCTGCAATTCCTCGCGGCCGAGGGACTGGCCGCTGAAAGGATCGATCACCACCTGGGCATGCGGCAGGTTGACCTTGACCAGAAAGTGCCCGGGGAAACCCACCCCACGCGCCGGCAGGCCCAGGCCTTGCGCCAGTTCCAGCCACAGCACGGCCAGCGAAACCGGAATGCCGCGCCGGCGCTCCAGCACACGGTGCACATAGCTGTTATCCGGGTCGTAATAGTGGTTGAGGTTGCCGCCGAAATGCAGATCGTGGAAGAAGAAATGGTTGAGCAGGCGCAGCCGGTGCATGGCGGGCGCGTCGGCTGGCAGGCGCCGGTGCAGGCGTGCCAGCAGGGCATCCACCTCGGCCAGCACCTGCTGCACGTCCAGCTGCGGGTAGTCGTCCTGTCCCAGGCTCACGGCAACTTCGAGCAGATGGAACTGCGCGTCGCTCTGGACCAGGGTCCCGAAGTAGTCCAGCGGCGTGGGCAGCTTGAAGGACAGATTCATGGCGGCCCAAGCCCCTAGCGCTTCAAGAATTGCCGGAAACGCAGGCCCGCGGCCCAGACGGCCCCCAGGTAGATGGCAGCGGCGCCGAGCACCAGCAACGCCAGCAGACCGATGCGCCAGCCCACCTGGGCCTGCAGGCGTGTCCAGTCGAAGGCACTGGCGGCCCACATCAGGAACACGGTCAGCAGCGCCGAGGCGGCCAGCACCTGCAGCGCGAACACGCCCCAGCCCGGCGAGGGCTTGTAGCTGCCGCGGCGCAACAGGCCGACCAGCAGCCAGACGGCATTGACCATGGCGCCGATGCCGATGGACAAGGCCAGCGCCGCATGCTGCAGCAGCGGCACCAGCACGATGTTGAGCAGCTGCGTGAAGACCAGCACCACGATGGCGATGCGCACCGGCGTGCGGATGTCCTGGCTGGCGTAATAACCCGGGGCCAGCACCTTGATCGCCACCACCCCCAGCAGGCCCACGCCCCAGCCCATCAAGGCCAGGGATGTCATCTGTACATCACGTGCGCTGAAGGCACCGTAGTGGTAAAGCACCGACACCAGAGGGGTCGAAAAGGTCAGCAAGGCCACCGCGCAGGGCACGGCCAGCAGCACGACCAAACGCAGGCCCCAGTCCAGCATGGCCGAATAACGCGCTGCGTCGTCGGCGGCCTTGGCCGCCGCCAGCTGCGGCATCAGCACCACCCCCAGGGCCACGCCCAGCAGGGCCACCGGGAACTCCATCAGGCGGTCGGCGTAGCTGAGCCAGCTCACGCTGCCCGGCGCCAGATGCGAGGCGATCTGCGTGTTGATCAACAGCGAGATCTGGGCCACACTCACGCCCAGCAGCGCCGGCGCCATGAGCTTGAGCACGCGTTGTGTACCCTCGTCGGCCCAGGCAGCACGCAGCGCCGAGGGACTCAGGCCGATGGAGGGAAACAGACCGATGCGCCGCAAGGCCAGCAGTTGTGCGCCCAGTTGCAGCAGTCCGCCCGCCAAAACGCCGGCCGCCAGCGCGTAGATGGGCTCGATACCCAGGGTCTGGAACCAGGGCGCCCCCAGCCAGGCCGCGGCGATCATCGCGACATTCAGCAGCACCGGCGTGGCTGCCGGCACGGCAAAACGCTTCCAGGTGTTGAGCACGCCGGCGCCCAGCGCCACCAGCGACATGCAGGCGATATAGGGGAACATCCAGCGCGTCATGACGACGGCCGCGTCAAAGGCGTTGCCCGCCTCCATCTTGCGCAAGCCCGCGGCCATCAGCCAGACCAGCAACGGTGAGGCCAGCACTCCCAGCACGCTCACCCCCAGCAACACCCAGGCCAGCACCGTGGCCACGCGGTCGACCAGCTGGCGCGTGGCCTGCTCGCCCTGTTGTTCCTTGACCGTGGCCAACACCGGCACGAAAGCCTGGCTGAACGCCCCTTCGGCAAACAGGCGCCGGAACAGATTGGGGATGCGAAAGGCGACGTTGAAGGCGTCGGTCAGGGCACTGGCGCCAAAGGTGGTGGCAATCAGCAGTTCACGTGCCAGGCCCGTGATCCGCGAGGCCAGGGTCAGCAAGGAGACCGTCGAGGCGGCTTTGAAGAGGCTCATTGAGAGCGAGTGTAGCCGGGCTCCCCGTCCCCTGAGCGCTCACTTACATGACCCGCCACAAGCTGCTACAATAGTCGGCTTTGCTGACATCATCCACAGACACAAGGAACTATTGATATGGCATCTGGAAAGCCCAAGAAAAAGAACCCGCGCCTGGCGTCGGGCCGCAAACGCGCACGTCAGGACGTCAAGCTGAATGCAGCCAACACGTCCCTGCGCTCCAAATACCGCACCGCCGTGAAGAACGTTGAAAAAGCCGTTCTCGCTGGCGACAAAGCCAAAGCCACCGAGCTGTTTGGCAAGATGCAGGCCGTGGTGGACACCGTGGCCGACAAGGGCATCTTCCACAAGAACAAGGCTGCTCGCGACAAGAGCCGCCTGTCGACCAAGGTCAAGGCCCTGGCCGCCGCCTGAATCTCAGGCAAATCGCACGGATCCTGAAAAGGGTCTGCCGTTTGTAACGGGTGCGCTATCAGCAAAGCAAAAAAGCCGCTCTTTGAGCGGCTTTTTTGTGGGCGCAAGGGATTAGGGCCTGTTCACACCAATTTCTCAAGATGCGTTGCGGATCAAAAAAGTTATGCGGTAGGCGCGTGGACGCCGACGGGGTCACCCCCGGCAAGTCCGCGCAACACCCCGCATGGCCTTTTTGGCCGCAACCCAGAGGGAACGGGGTGAAAACAGCGCCACTCGTTGTTGCACTCCTAGCCCAGGCGGTTAGCCTGGGCGTCGTCGCGCGCCTAGATTGGCGCTGTTTTCACCGCGTTCGCACTTGAGAAATTGGTGTGAATAGGCCCTAGGCGATGAGCCGGCCTTGCGCGTCATATTCGCGCACCTGCAGATTGTTGTCACGTGCGAAATTGATGCAGAAGTCCCAGGCCATGGGCTCGGCATCGCGCAGCTCGCGGTTCACGATCACGCACTTGATGCCATCGAGCGAGCTGGGGATGCACCAGGGGGAATAACGCAGGTGGCTACCAGGCTGCGGGCCGCCCGGACGGAAGGGGCTCATCACGCCGGCCAGGCGCTCGGCCCAGTCACTGGGACGAAAAGCCTTGCCGGTCCGGGTGAGACCGAGAATGAAGACTTCCTTGGCGGCGTTGGAGACCATGGGTTGGGACTCGGGCGCCGGACGCGGGCTGGGTACAGCAGCTGGTCCGGCAGCGGGTGGGTTGCGAGTATTGTATCTTATATAAGACTTGGAGCCTACCCTGGCAACGCAGCGCTCGTCTGCGCCGAACCGCCTGGGCACACTTGCAAAAAGTGCTGGAACAGGCCCTAAAATCATGTCTCAACGGCCCAACCTGCGTTGGGCCGCCTTGTTTTGTGATCTCTCCGGAGTGTGTAGCCATGAACGCCCCCGCCGCCAAGCCCGTCGAAGCCGCGTCCCCCCACGTGATGAACACCTACGGCCGCGTGCCGATCGCGCTGTCGCACGGCCAGGGCTGCCGCGTCTGGGACATCAACGGCAAGGAATACCTGGATGCACTGGCCGGCATCGCCGTCAACACCCTGGGCCACAACCACCCCCGCCTGGTGCCGGCCCTCCAGGACCAGCTGACCAAGCTCATCCACACCTCGAACTACTACCACGTGACCGGCCAGGAGCAGCTCGCCACGAAGCTGGTCGAACTGTCGGGCATGAGCAATGTGTTCTTCTGCTCCACGGGGCTGGAAGCGAACGAAGCCGCCCTGAAGCTGGCGCGCAAGTTCGGCCATGACAAGGGCATCGACAAACCCCAGATCGTGGTCTACGAGAAGGCCTTCCATGGCCGCTCCATCGCCACCCTGAGCGCCACCGGTAACGAGAAGGTGCAGAAGGGCTTCGGCCCGCTGGTGGAAGGTTTCATCCGCGTGCCCCTCAACGACATCGAGGCGCTCAAGAAGGCCACGGCCGGCAACCCCAATGTGGTGGCCGTGTTCTTCGAGACCATCCAGGGCGAAGGCGGCATCAATGCCATGCGCGCCGAATACCTGCAGCAGGTGCGCAAGCTCTGCGACCAGCAGGACTGGCTGCTCATGATCGACGAAGTGCAGTGCGGCATGGGCCGCACCGGCAAGTGGTTCGCCCACCAGTGGGCCGGTATCCAACCCGACGTCATGCCCCTGGCCAAGGGTCTGGGCTCGGGCGTGCCCATCGGCGCTGTGGTGGCCGGCCCCAAGGCGGCCAACATCTTCCAGCCCGGCAACCACGGCACCACCTTCGGCGGCAACCCGCTGGCCATGCGCGCCGGCATCGAGACCATCCGCATCATGGAAGAGGACCGCCTGCTGGAAAACGCCGCCAAGGTTGGCGCCCACCTCAAGGCCGCACTGGAGCGCGAACTGGGCCAGCTGCCCGGCGTCAAGGACATCCGCGGCCAGGGCCTGATGATCGGCGTGGAACTGGCCAAGCCCTGCGGCGTGCTGCTCACGCGCGCGGCCGACGCCGGCCTGCTGATCAGCGTGACGGCCGACAGCGTGATCCGCCTGGTGCCTGCGCTCATCATGACGACGGCCGAGGCCGACGAAGTGGTGGGCCTGCTGGTGCCCCTGGTGAAATCTTTCCTGGCCGAGAGCTGAAATCTGCCTGACCACCCTGCCATGAAGCTCAAGCATTACCTGCAGTTCACCGATCTGACGCGCGAGGAATACGCCTACCTCTTCGAGCGCGCCGCGCTGATCAAGAAAAAGTTCAAGGCCTACGAGAAGCATCAGCCGCTGACCGACCGAACCCTGGCCATGATCTTCGAGAAGGCCTCCACGCGCACGCGCGTGAGCTTCGAGGCCGGCATGTACCAGCTCGGCGGCAGCGTCGTGCACCTGACCACGGGCGACAGCCAGTTGGGTCGCGCCGAGCCCATCGAGGACAGCGCGCGCGTGATCAGCCGCATGGTGGACCTGGTCATGATCCGCACCTTCGGGCAGGACAAGATCGCCCGCTTCGCCGAGTACTCGCGCGTGCCGGTCATCAACGGCCTGACCAACGAATACCACCCCTGCCAGATCCTGGCCGACATCTTCACCTACATCGAACACCGCGGTTCGATCGCCGGCAAGACCGTGGCCTGGGTCGGTGATGGCAACAACATGGCCAACACCTGGCTGCAGGCGGCCGAACTGCTGGGCTTCACCGTGCACGTGAGCACCCCCAGCGGCTACGAGATCGACCCGGCCGTGGCCGGCGTGAAGAGCTCCTGCTACAAGGTCTTCAAGGACCCCATGCAGGCCAGCGCGGGAGCCGATCTGGTGACCACCGACGTCTGGACCAGCATGGGCTACGAGGCCGAGAACGAGGCCCGCAAAAAGGCTTTCGCCGACTGGTGTGTGGACGCCGAGATGATGCGCGCTGCCAAACCCGACGCGCTTTTCATGCACTGCCTGCCCGCGCACCGCGGCGAAGAGGTCGAGGCCGAAGTCATCGACGGCCCGCAATCGGTCGTCTGGGATGAAGCCGAGAACCGGCTGCACGTGCAGAAGGCCTTGATGGAATATCTTTTGCTGGGCCGGCTCTGATGTCTGCCTGCACGAGTTGCGGCGCTTGCTGTTCCTGGTGCCGCGTCGATTTCTCCAGCTACGAACTCGACGAGAACGGCGGCCACGTGCCGGTCGGCCTGACCGTCGAAGTCAACGGCAACACCGCCCGCATGCGCGGCACCGACCATTGGCCGCCGCGCTGCGCGGCGCTCACGGGCAAGCTCGGCGAGCAGGTCGCCTGTGGCATCTACGAATGGCGCCCCTCGCCCTGCCGCGAGTTCGAGGAAGGCAGCGAAGGCTGCCACCGGGCCCGCGCCAAGGTCGGCCTGCCGCCCCTGCCTGAATCCTGAGTTTCAGGGACCCTGGTAGAGCCAGGGCACGTCCAGCAGGCGTTCACCCAGCAGGCGCAGCGACCTGTCACGTGCCCAGGCCATGGGCCCCTCCATGTGAAAGATCTCGCCATTGCGGATGGAACGGGCCTGCACCCGCGCACAACGCTGCCAGCGGTTGAGCGCATAACGCTGCAGCAGCGTGGGCACGTCCAGCACGCCATCCACCAGCGCCACCTGGCGCGCCAGTTCGGCCGCATCCTCGATGGCCATGCCGGCACCCTGGGCAAGATAAGGACGCATGGGATGTGCGGCATCTCCCAGCAGCGCCACATGGCCGCGCGCCATCTGGTCGGCAGCGCTCAGGGGCGGACGGTCGCACAGCACCCAGAGGCGCCAGTCCGGCACGGCCGCGATCAGGTCGCGCAAGGCGGTGCAGGTGTGTCCCAGCGCGGCCTGCAGGTCGGCCGCATTGGCCCCATGGTCCCAATCCTCCAGTCCACCGTGCACATGGCCGTGCACGATGGCCACGACGTTGAGCCACTCGCCGCCACGCACGGGGTACTGCACCACGTGCAGACGCGGCCCCAGCCAGGCCGTCACCTGTTGGCTGCGTTGGGCCACCGGCAGGCTGGCCTGCGGCACCATGGCACGATAGGCTAGGTGCCCGGCCACGCGCGGGGGACCGTCGCTCAGGAGTTGCTCGCGCACCCGGCTCCACAGGCCGTCGGCGGCGATCAGGGCATCGCCCTCCACGTCCAGGCCGTCGTCCAGGCTCAGGCCGACAGCGCCGTTGGTCTCCACATAACGGCTCACGGTCTTGCCGGTGTGCAGCCAGACGGCGTCGCGCTGCTGCAGGGCTTTGAGCAGCAGCTGCTGCAGATCGGCCCGATGGATGGTGGCATAGGGTGCACCGTAACGCTGCACCGTGGTCTGCCCCAGGCGCAGCACGCCCAGTTCAGCCCCGCTGAGGGCATGACGCACCTGCAGGCGGTCGGGGAAAGCCGCCACCTGCCGCAGCGCCGTATCCAGCTCCCAGCCCTGAAGCACGCGCACGACGTTGGGCCCCATCTGGATGCCCGCCCCCACCTCGCCAAAGGTCTCGGCACGTTCATAGAGGCGGACATGGCAGCCGGCCTTTGAGCAGGCCAGCCCGGCGGCCAGGCCGCCTATGCCGCCGCCAGCAATCAGTACGTCGGTATGCATCGGGTCTGATTTTGCCGTATCAGGACACCCCTGTGCGCCTGCGGCGCCTCCCCCTCAAGGAGGCGACACCAGCAGCCCGGCAAAGCCGGTTCCGCGGTGTCCCCGGTTTATTCGATGCGAATCACGCTCGTCGGCTTGAAGCCCAGGTCGGCGGCCTTGCCCTTGCGGCCACGTGCGGCACGCGCGTTGTTGAGGCTGCGGATCTCCAGCGTCTCGTCGCGCTCCTTGCCACCACGGCCCAGGCCCTCGATCTTCACGCTGCGCGTGTAGGCCGCGGCACCGGCCAGGGTGTCCTTGGGCTCCAGGTCGATCAGCATCAGGCCGCGCCCGCCATTGGGCATGGGCTTGAGCTCGCTGATCTCGAAGGTCAGGATGCGCCCGCCGCTCGAGGCACAGATGACGTGCGTGGCCGGTGGCTGCGGCGGCACGTTGGCCGGCGAAGGCCGGCACACAGTGTCGTCCTCACCGCAGTTGATGAAGGACTTGCCGCCTTTCTGGCGCGAGCTCATGTTCTCGACCGTGGCCAGGAAACCGTAACCCGAGGAAGTGGACAGCAAGAGCCAGGCCGCAGGCGCGCCGGCAAAGTAGTGCACCAGCTGGGTCCCGGCTTCGAGTTCGACCAGGGTAGTCACGGGCTGACCGTCACCCCGCGCGCCGGGCAGGCTGGCCACCGGCACGGAGTAGACGCGCCCCTTGTTGCCGAAGGCCAGCAGCGTGTCTACTGTTCGGCATTCAAAGGTGCTGTACAGGCCATCCCCGGATTTGAAGGCGAAACTCGCCGCGTCATGGCCGTGGCCCTGGCGCGCACGCACCCAGCCTTTTTGCGAGACGATCACGGTCACCGGTTCGTCCACGACTTTCACCTCGGCCACGGCCTTCTTTTCGGCCTGGATCAGGGTGCGGCGTGCATCGCCGAAGACCTTGGCATCGGCCTCGATCTCCTTGACCATCAGCTTGCGCAGCGCGGCCGGACTGCCCAGGATGTCTTCGAGTTTCTTCTGCTCTTCGCGCAGTTCTTTCAGCTCCTGCTCGATCTTGATGGCTTCGAGCCGGGCCAGCTGGCGCAGGCGGATTTCGAGGATGTCTTCGGCCTGGCGCTCGGACAAGCTGAAGCGTGCGATCAGCGCGGGCTTGGGCTCGTCCGAATTGCGGATGAGGGCGATGACCTCGTCGATCTTGAGCAGCACCAGCTGCCGGCCTTCGAGGATGTGGATGCGCGCCAGCACCTTGTCCAGACGATGCTGCGAACGCCGCTCGATGGTGGTCTGGCGGAAGGAAATCCACTCCTCCAGCATCTGGCGCAGGGTCTTCTGCGTGGGCCGGCCGTCCAGCCCCACCAGGGTCATGTTGATCGGTGCCGAGGTCTCCAGGCTGGTGTGCGCCAGCAGCGTGGTGATCAGTTCCTGCTGCTCGATGCGGCTGGTCTTGGGCTCGCAGACCAGGCGCACCGGCGCGTCCTTGCTCGATTCGTCGCGCACCACGTCAAGCACGGCCAGCACCGTGGCCTTGAGCAGGTTCTGCTCGGGTGTCAGCGCCTTCTTGCCGGTTTTGACCTTGGGGTTGGTCAGCTCCTCGATCTCTTCGAGCACCCTCTGCGTGCTCACCCCCGGCGGCAGTTCGGTCACCACCAGTTGCCACTGGCCGCGCGCGAGTTCCTCGATCTTCCAGCGCGCCCGCACCTTGAGCGAGCCGCGGCCCGTGCGATAGGCCTCGGCGATATCCGCCGTCGGGCTGATGATCTGGCCACCTCCCGGATAGTCCGGGCCGGGCAACAACTCGACCAATTCGCTGTCCGCCAGCTTCGGGTTCTTGATCAGCGCCACGCAGGCCGCAGCCACCTCGCCCAGGTTGTGACTGGGTATCTCGGTGGCCAGGCCCACGGCGATGCCGCTGGCGCCGTTGAGCAGCGTGAAGGGCAGTCGCGCCGGCAACTGCTTCGGTTCCTCGGTGGAACCGTCGTAATTGGGCTGGAAGTCGACCGTGCCTTCGTCGATCTCGTCGAGCAGCAAGGTGCTGATCTTGGCCAGCCGCGCTTCGGTGTAACGCATGGCGGCGGCACCGTCACCGTCACGGCTGCCGAAGTTGCCCTGGCCGTCAATCAGCGGGTAACGCTGCGCGAAGTCCTGCGCCATGCGCACCAGCGCGTCGTAGGCAGCCTGGTCGCCGTGCGGGTGGAAACGACCCAGCACGTCACCGACGACGCGTGCGCTTTTCACCGGCCGGGCCGCCGTGTTGCTGTTGGGTCCGCTGTAGCCCAGGCCCATGCGCGCCATCGAGTACATGATGCGGCGCTGCACCGGTTTCTGGCCATCGCAGACATCGGGCAGGGCCCGGCCCTTGACCACGCTGAGCGCGTATTCGAGGTAGGCCCGCTGTGCGTAGTGGGCCAGGGTCAGGGCGTCGTCGCCCGCCGGATCGGCGGCTAAATCGAGGGTAGGTTGATCCATCGGTTTCTTCAGTAACTCTTGACGCGTTTCAGGGCAGCACCAGGCTCGGCGAGCTCGTCCAGGCGGGCGAATTCGTCACGTTGCGGGTACGGGCGGGGTGCGGTCTTGTCGGCCGCCGGCTTGAGCACGGCATACAGCGCGAGCACGGTACGCACGTAGTTTTGCGTCTCGCGGTAGGGCGGCACCTGGTTGCCGGCACGGCGTACGGTCTTCAGACCGGCGTTGTACGCCGCCAGCGCCAGATCGACCCGATCCGGGAATTTTTTCAGCAGGCGGCGCAGGTGCTGGCTACCCACCTGGATGTTGGTGCGCGCATCGGTGAGCTGGCGCGCCACCGGCCGGCGCCGCTGGTCCTCCAGGCCGTAGCCGCGCGCCGTCGCCGGCATCACCTGCATGAGCCCAACGGCCCCTTTGGGTGAAACGGCCGCGGGGTCGAAACCGGATTCGGTGGCGATCAGGGCCTGCAGCAGCGCGTAGTCGATGTCGTGCTCGCGCGCCGCCTCGCGCAGGAGGTGACGCACCGCCTTGTAGTCCGGCGATATCTCGAAGAAGGCATGCAGGCGCGTCGGAGCCATGGGCACGGGCCCCGCACGGGTGGCGTCCGCGGGCGCCTGGTCCGTGAAATAGAGCGCGTAACGCTCGTCCAGCTGCTCGGCCGCAAAGTGCGGCACACCCTTGTCGTCGACATAGGCCCAGACGTCGGCCCAGGCAACCGGCTGCCACAGCAGCACCAGCAGGCCCAGGAGCACAACGAGGGGACGGTATGCCGAAGAAGACATCAGATGTCCACCTCCACCGAATCGCCGTGCAGTTCCATCAGCTCTCGCCGGGCCGCGGCTTCGCCTTTGCCCATGAGCTTGGTGATCTCGGTCTCGGTCTGCGCGTTGTCGAAGGTGCCCAGGCGCACCTGCAGCAGGCGGCGCGTGTCGGGGTTGAGCGTGGTTTCCCACAGTTGTTCGGCGTTCATCTCGCCCAGGCCCTTGAAGCGGCTGATCTGGCAACGCTCCTTCGCCACGCCTTCCTTGGCACACTTGTCCAGGATGGCGGTGAGCTCGCCCTCATCCAGGGCATAGGCCTTGCTGGCGGCCTTCTTGCCGCGTGCCGGGATGTCCACGCGGAACAGCGGCGGACGCGCCACATACACGTTGCCGGAGTCGATGAGCTTGGGGAAGTGGCGGAAGAACAGCGTGAGCAGCAGCACCTGGATGTGCGAGCCGTCCACGTCCGCATCACTCAGGATGCAGACCTTGCCGTAACGCAGGCCGCTCAGATCCGGCGAATCGTCGGGGCCGTGCGGGTCGACGCCGATGGCGACCGAGATGTCGTGGATTTCGGTGTTGGCGAACAGGCGGTCGCGTTCGACCTCCCAGGTGTTGAGCACCTTGCCGCGCAGCGGCAGGATGGCCTGGCTTTCCTTGTCGCGGCCCATCTTGGCGCTGCCGCCGGCCGAGTCGCCCTCGACCAGGAAGAGTTCGTTGTGGTTCAGGTCGCGGCTCTCGCAATCGGTCAGCTTGCCTGGCAGAACGGCCACACCCGAGCCCTTGCGCTTCTCGACCTTCTGGCCCGCGCGCTGACGCGTCTGTGCGGCGCGGATGGCGAGTTCGGCCAGCTTCTTGCCGTACTCGACATGCTGGTTGAGCCAGAGCTCGAGCGTCGGACGCACGAAGCTGGAGACCAGGCGCACGGCATCGCGTGAATTGAGGCGCTCCTTGATCTGGCCCTGGAACTGCGGGTCCAGCACCTTGGCGCTCAGCACATAACTGGCGCGGGCAAACACGTCTTCCGGCAACAGCTTGACGCCCTTGGGCAACAGGCTGTGCAGTTCGATGAAACTCTTGACCGCGGTGAACAGGCCATCGCGCAGGCCGCTGTCGTGCGTGCCGCCCGCGCTGGTGGGGATCAGGTTGACATAGCTTTCGCGCACCGGCGCACCGTCTTCGGTGAAGGCCACCGCCCAGGCCGCGCCCTCGCCTTCGGCGAAGCTGTCGTTGTTCTCGGCATAACCCTCGCCCTCGAACATCGGGATCACCGGATCGCCGCTCAGCGACTGCATCAGGTAGTCGCGCAGGCCGCCCTTGTAGAGCCAGGTCTGGGTCTCTTTGCTCTTCTCGACCGTCAGCGTCACCGTCACGCCGGGCATGAGCACGGCCTTGCTGCGCAGCAGGTGGGTGAGTTCGCCCATGGGCAGGGCGGCGGATTCGAAATACTTGGGATCGGGCCAGACCCGCACTGTCGTGCCCTGCTTGCGGTCGCCGGCTGCTGCTGCACGCGTGCGCAAGGGCTCCACCACGTCGCCGCCGGCAAAGGCAAGCTGCGCTACCTTGCCTTCGCGGTAGCTGGTGGCCTCCAGCCGTTTGCCCAGGGCGTTGGTGACGGACACGCCCACGCCATGCAAGCCGCCCGAGAAGCTGTAGGCGCCGCCCTTGCCCTTGTCGAACTTGCCGCCGGCATGCAGGCGCGTGAACACCAGTTCGATCACCGGCGCCTTCTCTTCCGGGTGCAGGCCGAAGGGAATGCCGCGCCCGTCGTCCTCGACACTGACCGAGCCGTCGGCATGCAGGGTCACGGCGATCTTCTTGCCGTGACCAGCCAGGGCCTCGTCCGCCGCGTTGTCCAGCACTTCCTGGATGATGTGCAGCGGGTTGTCCGTCCGGGTATACATGCCCGGGCGCTGCTTGACCGGCTCCAGCCCTTTGAGGACGCGGATGGAGCCTTCGGAATATTCGGGGGTGGGTTTGACAGCCATGGCGCGGAATTGTAGACCCAGTCGCGGAGTTCACTGGATAAACATACAGTTACAACTTGAGCCCTCCCGGCAGGCCAGGACCGAATTGGCTACATTTCAACGATGAGCACACACAGCAACAAGACTCTCTCCATGGCCCAGGTGCTGATCTGCGGCGCCGCCATCGTCACCCTCTCCATGGGCATACGCCACGGCTTTGGCCTCTGGCTGCAACCTGTCACCCAGACCCAGGGCTGGACCCGCGAGACCTTCGCCATGGCCATGGCCATCCAGAACCTGACCTGGGGCCTGGCCGGCATCTTCGCCGGCATGCTGGCCGACAAGTTCGGCGCCTTCAAGGTCATCATCGCCGGTGCCATCCTCTACGCGCTGGGCCTGATCGGCATGGCCAACGCGCCCACCCCCCTGCTGTTCGCCCTGAGCTGCGGGGTGCTGATCGGCATCGCCCAGGCGGGTACCACCTATGCCGTGATCTACGGCGTGATCGGCCGCAATGTGAGCCTGGAAAAGCGCTCCTGGGCCATGGGCGTGGCCGCCGCAGCCGGCTCCTTCGGCCAGTTTCTCATGGTGCCGGTCGAAGGCTTCCTCATCAGCAGCCTGGGCTGGCAACAGGCGCTGATGGCGCTGGGCATGGCGGCCCTGCTCATCATCCCGCTGGCCTGGGGCCTGCATGAGCCCAGCTTTGGGGCCGGCACGGTGCCGAAGCGCGAGCAGTCCATCCTGCAGGCCCTGCGCGAGGCCTTCGCCTACCCGAGCTTCCAGCTGCTGATGGCCGGTTATTTCGTCTGCGGCTTCCAGGTGGTCTTCATCGGCGTGCACATGCCCAGTTACCTCAAGGACCACGGCCTCTCGCCCCAGGTGGCCAGCTATTCGCTGGCGCTGATCGGCCTCTTCAACGTCTTCGGCACCTACATCGCGGGCAGCCTGGGCCAGCGCCTGGCCAAGAAGAACATCCTGGCCTTCATCTACTTCGCCCGCTCCATCGCCATCACGGTCTTCCTGCTGGTGCCGCTCACCCCCACGAGCGTCTACGTCTTCTCGGCCGTCATGGGTGTGCTGTGGCTCTCCACCGTGCCCCCCACCAACGCCATCGTGGCCCAGATCTTCGGTGTGGCCCATCTGTCCATGCTCGGAGGTTTCGTCTTTTTCAGCCACCAGGTCGGCTCTTTCATGGGCGTGTGGCTGGGGGGTTATCTGTACGACAAGACGGGTAGCTACGACATCGTCTGGTACATCGCCATCGGCCTGGGCGTAGCCGCGGCCCTGGTCAACCTGCCGGTGCGCGAAGCCGCAATCCGGCGCCAACCCCAGGCAGCCCGCGCATGAAAAAGTGGCCGCGCCAGCTGCTGGCCTGGGGCGCCGCCCTGGCCGTGCTGCTGACTGTGTTCGCCCTCTACACCCGGCCGGACTTCCTGCTGACCCTGGCCGACCAGCTCTGGGCCTGTTTCTGATCGGGACAATCCCGAGCCCGGCGGGGGGCGGCGCATGGCAAACTCGGCCCATGAAGACCGAGACCATGAAAACCTTCATCATCACCGGCGCCTCCGACGGCATCGGCGCCGAACTGGCGCGTCAGCTGGCGCAGCGCCACGGTGCCGGCGCCGGCCTGGCCCTGGCCGCACGCAAGCAAGCCCAGCTCGAAGAAGTGGCCCGGGAGTGCCGCAGCCATGGCAGCGAGGTGCTGGTCGTGCCGACGGATGTGACCGACCCGGCCCAATGCCGTACCTTGATCGAGCGCAGCGTGGAGCGCTTCGGTTGGCTCGATGCGCTGGTCAACAACGCCGGCGTCTCGGCCCAGGCCCTGTTCGAGCAGGTCCAGCCCGAAGACCTGGGCTGGTACGAGGACCTGATGCGCGTGAACCTCTGGGGCTCGGTCTGGTGCACGCATGCCGCCTTGCCCCACCTCAAGGCCAGCCGCGGTCAGGTGGTGGCCGTCTCGTCACTGGCCGGCCTGGTGGGCGTGCCGGGACGCACGGCCTATAGCGCCAGCAAGTTCGCCATGACCGGCTTTTTCGAGGCGCTGCGCGCCGAACTCAAGCCCGCCGGCGTCAGCGTCACCACGGCCTACCCTGGCGTGGTGGCCACGCAGATCCGCTACCGCGGGCTCAATGCGGCCGGTGTGGCCGCCGGCTCCAGCGGCCTGAAGGAAGACGATGCCATGCCCGTGGAGGTCTGCGCCCGCCTGATCCTGGACGGCATGAACGCGCGCCAGCGCGAAGTCGTGATGAGCACCAAGGGCAAGCTGGGGCGTTACCTCAAGCTGCTGGCCCCCGGCCTGGTGGAACGCATGGCCCTGGCCGCGCTCAAGGACGAGGTCAAGCCGCGATGAGTCTCCCGCCCGTGCACGGCACGGAGGCGCCTTCGGCCTGGGTCCAGCGCTGGTCGCATCTGGTCCGCCCCGGTGGCTCCGTGCTGGACGTGGCTTGCGGCCACGGCCGCCACCTGCGCTGGTTCGCCCAGCACGGCCACCCTGTCACAGGTGTGGACCGCTCTTCCGAGGCCATCGCGGCCGTGGCGCCCCTGGGCCTCATGCTGCAGGCCGATGTCGAGAACGGCCCCTGGCCCCTGCTGCAGGACGGCCAGCCCCAGGCCTTCGACGCTGTGGTGGTCACCAACTACCTCTGGCGGGCACTGTTCCCGGTGCTGCTGCAAAGCCTGGCACCGAGTGGGGTGCTGATTTACGAAACCTTTGCCGCGGGCAATGAAACCGTGGGCAAGCCCTCGCGCCCGGACTTCCTGCTGCAACCGGGCGAGCTGCTGAACGTCTGCCGCAATCTGCGCATCGTGGCCTATGAAGACGGTTATCTGGACGCGCCGCAGCGTTATGTGCAACGCATCGCGGCCGTACGCGAAACAGGCCTGTCCACGGCAAGCGCGCCGGCGCGTTATCCACTCTGAGGCCCTGCCCTGCGGGGCCGAAGCCCACCCTCGGTAGAATGCCTCTTTGGCCTGAACTTAACTCTCTGCGGACATGACCTCCTCCCATCGCCAGATCACCGGCAGCATCGTCGCCCTCGTCACCCCCCTGCACGAGGACGGTAGCGTCGACTACCCCACGCTGCGCAAACTGATCGACTGGCACGTCGCCGAAGGCACCGACTGCATCGGCGTGGTCGGCACCACCGGCGAATCGCCCACCGTCAACGTCGACGAGCACTGCGAAATCATCCGCGTCTCGGTCGAACAGGCCAAGGGCAAAGTCCCCATCATGGCCGGCTGCGGTGCCAACTCCACGGCCGAGGCCATCGAACTGGCGAAGTTCGCCAAGAAGGTCGGTGCCGACTGCCAGCTGCAGGTCGTGCCCTACTACAACAAGCCCACGCAGGAAGGCCAATACCTGCACTTCAAGGCCATCGCCGAAGCCGTCGGCGACCTGCCCATGGTGCTCTACAACGTGCCCGGCCGCACCGTGGCCGATATGGCGCACGACACCGTGCTGCGCCTGACCCAGGTGCCGGGCATCGTCGGCATCAAGGAAGCCACCGGCAACATCGAGCGCGCCCAATGGCTGATCCGCGAAGTGCCCAAGAGCTTCGCCATCTACTCGGGCGACGACCCGACCGCCGTGGCCCTGATGCTGTGCGGCGGCCAGGGCAACATCAGCGTGACGGCCAACGTGGCGCCGCGCCAGATGCATGAACTGTGTGTGGCCGCCATGGCCGGCGACGTCAAGCGCGCCATGGAGATCCAGTTCAAGCTGATGCCGCTGCACAAGCAGCTCTTCGTCGAACCCAACCCCATCCCGGTCAAGTGGGCCATGCAGCGCATGGGCCGCTGCGGCGGCACGCTGCGCCTGCCCATGACGCCGCTGACGGCGACTAACCAGCCCGTGGTCGAAGCGGCGCTGCGCGCGACCGGCCTGATCTGAAAACTGTTCCCCAAGGAAATCGCCGGTGAAGCTTGTTTTGAAACTGGCCCTGCTGGGCCTGCCGCTGGCGCTGGTCGCCTGCTCCACGCTGGATGGTGACAAGGTCGACTACAAGGCCGCCACCAAGGCCCCCTCGCTGTCGATCCCGCCCGACCTGACGCAACTGCCGCGTGACACCCGTTACAACACGCCCGGCAGCACGGTCAGCGCCAGCGGCTACCAGAACGCCACGAGCGCCGCACAGGGCGTCGCCGCCAATGCGATCGCAGTGGCTGCCTACCCGGGCATGCGCATCGATGGTGTCGGTGGACAGCGCTGGCTGGTGGTCGACCAGCCCGCCGAAAAACTCTGGCCCCTGGTCAAGGAGTTCTGGCAGGAAACCGGCATGACGCTCATCTCGGAACAAGCCCAGCTCGGCATCATGGAAACAGACTGGGCCGAGAACCGCGCCAAGCTGCCGCAGGACTTCATGCGCCGCACGCTAGGCAAGATCATCGGCGGCCTGTTCTCCACCAATATGCTGGACAAGTACCGTACCCGGCTTGAGCGCAATGCCGCCGGCGGCACCGAGATCTATATCAGCCAGCGCGGCCTGGAAGAGGTCTACACCGACGCCAGCAAGGAAAAGCTCGTCTGGCAGCCGCGCGCCTCCGACCCCGAGATGGAAGTGGAGATGCTGCGCCGTCTGATGATCAAGCTCGGCGCGCCCAGCCAGCAAGCCGACCAGCAGGCTGCCGTGGCACCTCGCCGTACCTCTCGTCTGGACACGCGCGACGGTCAGCCCGTGGTGTTCGTCAGCGAAGGTTTCGACCGCGCCTGGCGCCGTGTGGGCCTGACGCTGGACCGCACCGGCTTCACCGTCGAGGACCGCGATCGCAGCCAGGGTGTCTATTTCGTGCGTTATGTGGAGCCCAGGAAGCCGGGTGAGGAAGAACCCGGTTTCTTCACACGCATGTTCAGCGGCACGCCCAAGGACAAGACGCCGCAGAAATACCGCATCACGGTGCGCGGCCAGGGCGACAACAGCACTGTGACTGTGCTCAATGCCGAGGGCGCGCCCGAGGTGTCGGACAACGCCCAGCGCATCCTGCAGGTCATCACCGACGATCTGCGCTGACACCCGGCACGGCCTTACGCCGTGCACGGGCGTAAAAAAAGCCACCTCGCGGTGGCTTTTTTACTGGCGGGACAAGAATTACTTCTTGGCCGGCTCAGCAGCGGGAGCGGCGACCGGGGCAGCAGCGGGAGCCGAAGCGTCAGCAGCCGGGGCGGGAGCAGCGGCGGGAGCGGGAGCAGCAGCAGCGGGAGCGGCGGCGGGAGCAGCAGCTTCTTCCTTCTTGCCGCAAGCGGCCAGGGCAGCGGCGGCGATCACGGCGGCCAGAACGAGGGTCTTGTTCATGTTGAGTTATCTAGTTAAAAGTTGATGACAATTTCCGGAAATTGCCAGCGCGGTGTGCCGCACTGACCAAGCAGGCTCGCTTACACAAAGCTTGCTTGGCGGAAAATTATATGGCGGATTTCATGCCATATTGCGAAAAAAATAGGGCTTAACCCTTAAGGGATACCCGAGGGGGGGGGCCTAGAGGCCCAGCACCGAGGCCGGGAAACCCGGTGTGCTGTCGCGCCGCCATTCGTCCAGCAGCTGTCGCAACTCCACCCGTCTGGACGCCGCGCTGTCACACACCAGCACGTCGCGCTCGGGGTCGATGCGCTGCATCACCCAGGCCGGGGTCCACAAGGCACTCGGAAAAGCCAGGACATCACGGCAACGGCAGACACGGCACTCGATGATGTGGTCCCAGGTCTGGCGCCATTTCACGAAACGCGCATGCTGGCGCGTCACACCCGAGTAGTCCACGGCCAACATGTGCAGCCGGCGCCCGCCGCGTGACCAGGCCTGCAGCGACTCGACCACGGCGCGCTCACCCAGCGGCCAGTCGGCGTAATTGGCGTCGCACAGGATCAACTCGTTCCACCCCTCTCGCGCAGCAGCCTGCAGCGCATCGCGCACTGCCTGCACAAAAACGCTGCGCCCCTGCAGCCGTCCCTGTGGCAGCGGACGAGGGAGGTTTTCTTCAGCAGGCATGGGCCCAGCCATCCTCGCACCAGGCCTGCAACAGTTCGCGCGCCGCCTTGCTGGCACGCGCCACTTCGGCTGCGCTCAGGCCACGCTGGTCGGCCAGCTGGCGCATCAGCACCGCATCGCGACCGGCAGCGCGGTAGCTCTCGCCATTGATGAACACATGCTGCTCGTCGTAGAGCATGCGCGTGCGCCGGTCCAACGTCACGCCCCAGCGCCCACCGGGCTTGGCGCCGGCCTCGAACCAGACATGCGCCTTGGGCTCGCTCAGGGTCTCGCCCAGGGCACGCATCAAGGCCAGCGGGTCCTTGAGCGCCTGCTGCAGGGCCTGGCGAGCGAAACGCCCGAGTTCGGCGGGCAAGGCGGCGGGCGTGGCCACCGCAGCCTGCCCCGGATCGCGATAGAAGTCGTCTCCCACGGCCTCGGACGCATCCTCAGCCAGACGCTGCAGCAGTTCCTGCGCCAGCTCACCGGCCTTGGGCGAGCGAAAGCCGATGGAATAGGTCATGCAGTCGCCCCCCACGGCAACCCCGTCGTGCGCATAGTGCGGCGGCAGGTACAGCATGTCACCCGGCTCCAGCACGAACTCCTGCTCGGGCTCGAAGTTCGCCAGGATCTTGACCGGCATATGGGGCTTGAGGCTCAGGTCGTGCTGGCGACCGATGCGCCAACGGCGCCGGCCATGGGCCTGCAGCAGGAAGACGTCGTAGTTGTCGAAATGCGGGCCCACCCCGCCGCCGTCGCTGGCGTAGCTGATCATCAGATCGTCCAGCCGGGCGTCGGGTATGAAACGGAAACGGTTCATCAGCTCGTGGATGGCATCGCTATGCAAGTCCACGCCCTGCACGAGCAGGGTCCATTCGGGTGTCTTCAGCGCCGGCAGCGCACGGCGCGCAAAAGGCCCGCGCTGCAAAGTCCAGTGCTCCTTGCCGCGGCGGCGCTCAAGCGCGACCAGGCGCGACTCCACCTCCTCGCGCCCGGCCAGCTCGAACAGCTCACTGCGCGCCAGCAGCGGCGCAAAGCCGGGAATGGCCTGGCGTACCAGCAGCGGCTTCTTGTGCCAGTAGCGCTTCATGAAGACTTCGGGGCTGATGCCGCCCAGCAGGGGCAGCGGCTTTTTGACATCCATGACGATTTCAGTGTTCCTGTTTAACTGCGACAATTCTGCCTTATGGATATCAATCAGCAATGCGTGGTCGCCCTGACCTGGACGCTCAAGGACACATTGAACGAGGAACTCGACGTGCTCGACGAGCCGGTGGAATTCCTGATCGGCGGGCAGGACCTGTTCAAGAAGATCGAAGACGCCCTGCAAGGCCACCGCATGGGCGCCACCGTCGCCCTGCAACTGGAGCCCGAGGAGGCCTTCGGCGACTACAAGGAAGACCTGGTCTTCCTGGAGCAGCGCGCCCTGTTTCCGGCCGAGCTCGAAGAGGGCATGACCATCGAAGGCTCGGCCCTGCCGGCTGGCTGCAACCCCGAAGCCCCCAAGGACGTGCTCTACACGGTCACCGAGATCTACCCCGAGCATGTGGTGCTCGACGGCAACCACCCGCTGGCCGGCATCGCTCTGCGCCTGACGCTCAAGGTCGAGGGCGTGCGCGAAGCCACCGAAGAGGAAATCGGCCGCGGCTCGGCCGGTACCGGCTTCTTCCGCATCCAGCCTATCGATACGCCGCCGCCAGGCAGCAGCTTGCACTAAACCCGTCAGTGTCTTTTGCCGAGGAATCCCGCGGAACTGGCTTTGCCAGGCCGCTGGGGTTGTCCCCCTGAGGGCAAGAGGAGACTACACGCAGTGAGCCCCAGCAGGAGGATCAACTTTTCCCCGTCGAACCGTAGCCACCGGCGCCGCGCTCGGTGGCAGCAGGAAATTCGCTGACCACGTTGAACTGAGCCTGTATCACGGGCACCACGACCAGCTGCGCAATGCGCTCCATCGGTTCGATGGTGAAGGCTGTAGGGCTGCGGTTCCAGGCGCTGACCATGAGCTGGCCCTGGTAGTCGCTGTCGATCAGGCCCACCAGATTGCCCAATACGATGCCGTGTTTGTGGCCCAGACCCGAGCGCGGCAGGATCAGCGCCGCGTAGCCCGGATCGGCCAGGTGGATGGCAATGCCCGTGGGGATCAGCTGCCAGGCATTGGGCAGCAGGGTCACGGGTTCCAGCAGGCAGGCGCGCAGGTCCAGGCCGGCGCTGCCGGGGGTGGCATAGGCGGGCAGCTGATCCGCCATGCGCGGATCGAGAATCTTGACGTCGATGTTCATGGTGTCGTTCAGGGGAAATCAGGTCTTCTTGCCCAGCCTGCGCGCGATCTCGGCCACCAGCTGGCGCGCCAGATCGATCTTGCTTGCACGCGGCAATTCGGTCGCGCCCTGGGCATCGACCAGCAGCAGGGCGTTGTCGTCCTGGCCGAAGGTGGCCGGTCCGATATTGCCCACCAGCAGGGGCACGCCCTTGCGCGCCAGCTTGGCCTGGGCGTTGGCCAGCAGGTCATGGCTCTCAGCCGCAAAGCCTACGCAGTAGAGCGCGCCGCTTTTCGCGCGCGCGCCCTGTGCCACGCCGGCCAGGATGTCGGGGTTCTCGACGAAGGTCAGCGCCGGCGGCTGGCCGGAACCGTCCTTCTTGATCTTCTGATCGGCAGCATTCGCCGGACGCCAGTCAGCCACAGCAGCCGTAGCTACAAAAACAGTAGCATTCGTCACCTCGGCATCGACCGCCTGCTGCATGTCCCGCGCCGAGCGCACATCGATGCGGCGCACGCCGCGCGGCGTGGGCAGGTGCACGGGGCCGGCGACCAGGACCACGTCGGCACCGGCTTCGCGCGCCGCACGCGCGATGGCAAAACCCATCTTGCCGCTGGAACGGTTGGTGATGCCACGCACCGGGTCGATGGCCTCGTAGGTCGGGCCGGCGGTCACCAGCACGTGCTGGCCACGCAGCGGTTTGGACTGGAAGAAGGCGATCACTTCCTCCAGCAGTTCCTGCGGCTCCAGCATGCGGCCGTCGCCCGTCTCGCCGCAGGCCTGGTCCCCGCTGCCCACGGCGAACACATGGGCACCATCCGCCTGGAGCTGGGCCACATTGCGCTGCGTGGCCGGGTTGGCCCACATCTCGCGGTTCATGGCCGGGGCCACCAGCAACGGCACCTGGTCGATCGGACGCGCCAGGCACATCAGGCTGAGCAGATCGTCGGCCCGCCCGTGCAACAGCTTGGCCATGAAGTCGGCGCTGGCCGGGGCGATCAGGATGGCGTCGGCCTCACGGCTGAGGTTGATGTGCGCCATGTTGTTGGCCTCGCGCGGGTCCCATTGCGAGTGGTAGACCGGCCGGTTCGAGAGGGCCTGCATCGTCACGGGCGTGATGAACTGGGCGGCAGCCTCGGTCATCACCACCTGCACCGTGGCCCCCTCCTTGATCAGGGCGCGGCAAAGCTCGGCCGCCTTGTAACAGGCGATGCCCCCGGTCAGGCCCAGGACGATGTGTTTTCCAGCCAAGTCGTTCATGGCCCGCAATGTAACAGTTTGGCAGGAACTTTCCGTCCCACAGCAGGGCTGTCACGCCCTGACGCCTATAATCTCGCTTTACCACCTCCTCGGACCCGCGTCCGAACCTGACATGACCAAATTCGTCTTCGTCACCGGCGGTGTGGTGTCCTCCCTGGGCAAGGGAATCGCCTCAGCGTCCTTGGCCGCGATCCTGGAATCGCGGGGCCTCAAAGTCACCCTCATCAAGCTCGATCCCTATCTGAACGTCGATCCGGGAACGATGTCGCCCTTCCAGCACGGCGAGGTGTTCGTGACCGATGACGGCGCGGAGACCGACCTGGACCTGGGCCACTATGAGCGTTTCGTCGAAACGCGCATGAAGAAGACCAACAACTTCACCACCGGCCAGATCTACAAGAGCGTGCTCGAAAAAGAGCGCCGCGGCGACTACCTGGGCAAGACCGTGCAGGTCATCCCGCACGTCACCAACGAAATCCAGGAATACATCAAGCGCGGCGCCGGCTACGACACGCCCGAAGCGGTGGACGTGGCCATCGTCGAAATCGGCGGCACCGTGGGCGACATCGAGTCCCTGCCCTTCCTGGAAGCCGTGCGCCAGCTCAGCCTGCGCCTGGGGCCGAACAATGCGGCCTTTGTGCACCTGACCTATGTGCCCTGGATCGCCGCTGCCGGCGAGCTCAAGACCAAGCCCACCCAGCACACCGTGCAGAAACTGCGCGAGATCGGTATCCAGCCCGACGCCCTGCTGTGCCGCGCCGACCGCCCGATTCCAGATGACGAGCGCGACAAGATCTCGCTGTTCACCAACGTGCCGGAGTGGGGTGTGATCTCCATGCCCGACGTGGACACCATCTACAAGGTGCCGCGCGTGCTGCACGAGCAGGGCCTGGACGGCCTGATCTGCGACAAGCTGCGCCTGAACACCCCGCCGGCTAACCTCAAGCGCTGGGATTCGCTGGTCTACGAGACCGAGCACCCCCAGGGCGAGGTCACCATTGCCATGGTCGGCAAGTACGTGGAGCTGTCGGACAGCTACAAGTCCGTCAACGAGGCCCTGCGCCACGCTGGCATGAAAAACCACGTGCGCGTGAAGATCGAGCACGTCGATTCGGAAACCATCACCGACGAGACCCTCCAGCGCCTGGCCAAGTACGACGCCATCCTGGTGCCCGGCGGTTTCGGCAAGCGCGGCATCGAGGGCAAGATCAGCACCGCGCGTTACGCCCGCGAGCAGAAGGTGCCCTACCTGGGCATCTGCCTGGGCATGCAGGTCGCCACCATCGAGTTCGCGCGCCATGTGGCCGGCCTCAAGGACGCCAACAGCACCGAGTTCGAGCCGCACTGCCAGCACCCCGTGATCGCGCTGATCACCGAGTGGAAAGACGCCGACGGCAGCATCAAGACCCGCGACGCCAACTCGGACCTCGGCGGCACCATGCGCCTGGGCGCGCAGAGCTCCGACGTGGCCAAGGGCACGCTGGCCAACAAGATCTACGGCGACGTGGTCACCGAGCGGCATCGCCACCGTTACGAGGCCAATGTCAACTACCTGGACACCCTGCGCAAATCCGGCCTGGTGATCTCGGCCCTGACCCAGCGCGAGCAGCTGACCGAGATCGTCGAGCTGCCGCAAAACGTCCATCCCTGGTTCGTCGGCGTGCAGTTCCACCCCGAGTTCAAGTCCACCCCCTGGGACGGCCACCCGCTGTTCAACGCCTTTGTCAAGGCGGCTCTCGAGCACCAGGGTGCCGGCAAGAAGAACCTGAAGGTCGTGGCCTGAGGCCGGAGCAAAGACCATGAAACTCTGCGGCTTCGACGTCGGCCTCGACCAGCGCTTTTTCCTGATCGCCGGCACCTGCTCCATCGAAGGGCTGCAGATGTCCATCGACGTGGCCGGTCAGCTCAAGGAAGCCTGCACGTCCCTGGGCATCCCCCTGATCTACAAGGGTTCGTTCGACAAGGCCAACCGCTCCTCAGGTAACACCCGGCGCGGCATGGGCCTGGAAGCCGGCCTGAAGATCCTGGACGAAGTGCGCCGTCAGACCGGTCTGCCCGTCCTCACCGACGTGCACGACGAGTCACAAGTGGCCGAGGTTGCCAGCGTGGTCGACGTGCTTCAGACCCCGGCTTTCCTGTGCCGCCAGACCGACTTCATCCACGCCGTGGCCAGGTCGGGCAAGCCGGTGAACATCAAGAAGGGCCAGTTTCTCGCGCCCTGGGACATGAAGAATGTGATCGACAAGGCCCGCGCGGCCGCCGTTGAAGCGGGCCTGGACCCGGATCGCTTTCTGGCCTGCGAGCGCGGCGTCAGCTTTGGCTACAACAACCTCGTGGCCGACATGACCAGCCTGGCCGAAATGCGCAAGTCAGGCGCGCCCGTGGTGTTTGACGTGACCCACTCGGTGCAAAAACCCGGCGGCCAGGGCACCACCAGCGGCGGCGCACGCGAGATGGTGCCCGTGCTGGCCCGCGCCGGTGCGGCCGTGGGCGTCGCAGGCTTCTTCATGGAAACCCACCCCAACCCCGACCAGGCCTGGTCCGACGGCCCCAACGCGGTGCCGCTCAAGCACATGAAGGCCCTGCTGGAAACGCTGGTGGCGCTGGACGACGTGACCAAGCGCAACGGTTTCCTCGAAAACAGCTTCAACACCTGACCCGATCCAGACCTGCCATGACACCCGCCTACATCATCGTCGACATGCAGATCTCCGACATGGAACAGTACAAGCAGTACATGGCCGAGGCCCCGACGGCGGTGAAGGCGGCGGGCGGTGAGTACCTGGTGCGCGGCGGCCGTTTCGAGGTCATGGAAGGCAGCTGGCAGCCGGCCCGCGTGGCCATGCTGCGTTTTCCCAGCTTCGAGCAGGCCAAGGCCTTCTACGACGGCGAGATGTACACCCAGGCCCGCGCCAAGCGCGCCGGTGCCACGCAGTTCTTCAACATGATCCTGGTGGAGGGCGTGGCCGCCCCCATCGTCTGAATATCACTATCCAAATCGAAAGGTAAGCATGAGCGCTATTGTTGATATCGTCGGCCGCGAAGTCCTGGACAGCCGAGGCAACCCCACCGTCGAATGCGACGTCCTGCTGGAGTCGGGCACCATGGGCCGCGCCGCCGTGCCCTCGGGCGCTTCCACCGGTTCGCGCGAAGCCATCGAGCTGCGCGACGGCGACAAGAGCCGCTACCTGGGCAAGGGCGTGCTCAAGGCTGTCGAGCACATCAACACCGAGATCTCTGAGGCCGTGCTGGGCCTGGACGCCTCCGAGCAGGCTTTCCTGGACAAGACCCTGATCGACCTGGACGGCACCGAGAACAAGAGCCGCCTGGGCGCCAACGCCATGCTGGCCGTTTCCATGGCCGTGGCCCGCGCCGCCGCCGAAGAAGCCGGCCTGCCCCTGTACCGTTATTTCGGCGGCATGAGCGCCGTGCAGATGCCCGTGCCCATGATGAACGTCATCAACGGCGGCGCCCACGCCAACAACAACCTCGACCTGCAGGAGTTCATGATCCTGCCGGTGGGCGCCCCCAATTTCCGCGAAGCCCTGCGCTACGGCGCCGAAGTCTTCCACGCGCTCAAGAAAATCCTGCACGACAAGGGCATGCCCACTTCCGTCGGTGACGAGGGCGGTTTCGCCCCCAGCGTGGCCAACCATGAAGCAGCCATCCTGCTGATCCTGGAAGCCATCGACAAGGCCGGCTACACCGCCGGCGAACAGATCGCCCTGGGCCTGGACTGCGCCGCCAGCGAGTTCTACAAGGACGGCAAATACCACCTCGAAGGCGAAGGCCTGGTGCTGTCCGCCACCGAGTGGACCGACATGCTGTCCACCTGGTGCGACAAGTACCCCATCATCAGCATCGAGGACGGCATGGCCGAAGGCGACTGGGACGGCTGGAAGATCCTGACCGATCGCCTGGGCAAGAAGGTGCAGATCGTCGGCGACGATCTCTTCGTCACCAACACCAAGATCCTGAAGGAAGGCATCGACAAGGGCATCGCCAACTCCATCCTGATCAAGATCAACCAGATCGGCACCCTGAGCGAAACCTTTGCCGCCATCGAGATGGCCAAGCGCGCCGGCTACACCGCCGTCATCAGCCACCGCTCGGGCGAGACCGAGGACAGCACCATCGCCGACATCGCGGTGGGCACCAACGCCGGCCAGATCAAGACCGGCTCGATCAGCCGTTCGGACCGCATGGCCAAGTACAACCAGCTGCTGCGCATCGAGGAAGACCTGGGCGAGGTCGCCGTCTACCCCGGTCGCTCGGCGTTCTATAACCTGCGCTGATCGACCGCATGGGCGCACGTTTCGTCCCGGCCATCCTGATCACCCTGCTCGTGGTCCTGCACGCGCAGCTGTGGTTTGGCCGGGGCAGCGTGCCCAATGTGAACCGCATGGCGGGCGAACTCGAAGCGCAGAAACAAAAGAACATCCAGGCCCAGCTGGTCAACGACCGGCTGCTGGCCGACGTGCAGGACCTGCGCGAGGGCCTGGAGATGGTGGAAGAGAAGGCGCGGCTGGAACTGGGCATGGTCAAGCCCAAC
The DNA here is from genome assembly GCA_016185015.1 of Burkholderiales bacterium. Lineage (GTDB taxonomy): Bacteria > Pseudomonadota > Gammaproteobacteria > Burkholderiales > Burkholderiaceae_C > Hylemonella. Next base: position 19,090 of record JACPOI010000004.1, on the reverse strand, counting down.
GAGATCTACGTCCAGATCACCAAATAAGGCCGTGATGAAAATCGCCGTCGTCGGTGCGCCCGCGACCGGCAAAACCCGCCTGGCCCAGGCCCTGGCCCAGCACCTGCCCGAGTTGCAGGTCAGCGACGCCCCCGCCCCCGACGTTCTGAAACCCGGCGCCTACGCGCACGTCCTGCTCATGGGCCTGGACCTGCCGGACAGCACGGCCGCACAAGAGGAAGCCGATGCCAACCTGCGCGCGCAACTGGCCGCCGATGGAGTGGCCTATGGGGTGGTCTACGGACTCGGCCCGCAACGCCTGCGCAGCGCCTTGCGCCTGATCACCCCGCAGGACGGCCCACCGCCACGCTGGACCGGACCGTGCGAGCGCTGCGCCGACCCGGATTGCGAATTCAAACTCTTTACTGGATTGATGAACTCGAAGGCGGCTGGTCGCCTGCCGTCGTGAACAACTGAGTGGTGTCGATGGTGTCGAAGCGGTAGTTGGCACCGCAGAACTCGCAGTCCACCATGATCACGCCGCGCTCGGCCAGGATCTCGCGAGCCTCGACCTCGCCCAGCCCCTGGATCATGCGGCCCACGCGCTCACGGCTGCAGGTGCAGGCAAACCGCGGCGCAGTCTCGCCGGCATGCGGCATGAAACGCTGAAGCTTCTCCTCCCAGAACAGACGGCGCAGGATGGTCTCCACGTCCAGCGTCAGCAGCTCCTCGCGCTTGAGGCTGGAAGCCAGCGTGGCAATGCGGTTGTAGTGCTCGTACATCTCCGCTTCGTAGAGCTCGGCCTCGGCCGGCTGCTGGCCGGCCAGGTTGCCCATGCCCTCGATGGGCAGGCGCTGGATCAGCAGGCCGGCAGCCACCTTGTCATCGGCGGCCAGCACCAGCACCGTGTCGAGCTGCTCGCTCTGGCGCATGTAGAGCTGCAGGGCCTCGGCTAGGTTGTGCACGGATTTGCCATCGGCACCGGAGAGCGGCACCACGCCCTGGTAGGGCTGCTGGCCGGGCTGGCGGTCCTTGGGGTCGAGCGTGACCGCGAAGCGGCCCTGGCCATTCACATTGAGCATGGCCCGCAGACCGGCGTCATCGGGCACGGCGCCCGGCACGGTGGCCGTGGCACGCAGGCTCAGGTCAGACTGCACTTCGGTCACGGCCAGCTTGACCGGCCCGTCGCCAAACACCTGCAGGACCAGCGCGCCGTCGAACTTGATGTTGGACTGCATCAGCGTCCCGGCCGCCACCATCTCGCCCAGCAAGGCCTGCACTGGCGGCGCATAGGCCCCGGTGCTGCTCTGTGCGCGGCGTTTCAGAATCTCGGTCCAGGCATCGGTGAGGCGGACGACCATGCCACGCACCGGCAGGCCTTCGAAGAGGAATTTATGGAGTTCGGACATGCAAGGATTTGGGGCTCAGCCGATTTTCTTCAAGCCCTTGCGGAAGCGCTCGGCGTTGTCGACGTAGTGCTGGGCAATACGCTGCAGGCCGGCGATCTGCTCGGGGCTGAGCTGCTTGACGGCCTTGGCCGGGCTGCCCAGGATCATGGAGCCATCCGGAAACTCCTTGCCCTCGGTCACCAGCGAGCCGGCACCGACCAGGCAGTTCTTGCCGATCTTCGCGTGGTTCAGCACCACGGCCCCGATGCCGATCAACGAGCCATCACCCACGGTGCAGCCGTGCAGCATGACCTGGTGGCCGACCGACACGTTCTCGCCCAGGACCAGCGGCACGCCTTCGTCGGCATGCAGCACGCTGGCGTCCTGGATGTTGGAGTTGCGGCCGATGTGGATGTGTTCGCTGTCACCGCGGATGACGGTGCCGAACCAGACGCTGACGTTCTCTTCCAGGGTCACCTTGCCGATGACCTGGGCGCTGTCGGCGACATAGGCGTTTTTGCCTAGTTTGGGGGCTTGACCGTCTAGTTCGTAGATTGCCATGTTCTTGTCTCTTTTGGGGGATGGGCTTGATTGTAAAGAGGCTTGGTTTTCCTTCGTTGGTGTCTGGTTTGTTCACGCAGCAAGCCGGGTCTCGCCCCGGCGGGCGACTCACTTTCTCTTGCTTCGCCAAGAGAAAGTAAGCAAAGAGAAGGCGAGCCGAAGTCAGGGCCCCTGCGGGGTGCCTTGCGCTGCTCGCATCGGGCGGGGTCGGGCTAAACTCGCTGCGCTCAAACAACGCCCGCCCTGATCCGCCCGCTGCTGCGCTGCTCAGCCCTGCCACACGGCATTGAGACCAACAGCCAACAGCCGAACCCCACAAGGACGCGCCATGGCGCGTCCTTGTGGTTTTAGTCTCCGGTCCCCCATTGCCGTGAGAGGAGGCGAGTAGCGCAGGCCAGGGCGGGAAAAGAAGTGCAGATGTTTGAGCGCAGCGAGTTTCTGCACTTCCCGCACTGGCCGAGCAACGCAGCGTGCCCGTAGCGCAGCGGAGGGACGACGAACCCGGCTCGCCTTTCTTTTGGGTACTTTTCTTTGGCGAAGCAAAGAAAAGTACCTCGCCCGCCGGGGCGAGACCCGGCAAAGCAGGCACACCAAGCACATAGGTCAAAGGAAAAGACAGCAAAGTCATCTCCCCAGATAAACCTCAATGACGCGTTCGTCAGCCTGAACCTCCTCAAGCGTCCCCTGCGCCAGCACCGATCCATCACACAAAACAGTGACGATCTCCGAAATCGCCTTGATGAAACTCATGTCGTGCTCCACCACCATCAAGGAGTGCTTGCCCTTGAGCGACAGGAACAGTTCCGCCGTGCGCGCCGTCTCCTCGTCGGTCATACCCGCCACCGGCTCGTCCAGCAACAACAACTTCGGGTCCTGCATGAGCAGCATGCCGATCTCCAGCCACTGCTTCTGCCCGTGGCTCAGCGTGCCGGCCTGTGCCGTCAGGCTGCCGGCCAGGTGAATGGTGTGCAGCACCTCGGCCAGGCGGTCGGACTGGCCGGAATCGAGGCGGAAGAACATGGAGGACTTCACGCCCTTGTCGGTCTTGAGGGCCAGCTCCAGGTTCTCGAAGACGCTCAGGTGCTCGAACACCGTGGGCTTCTGGAACTTGCGGCCGATGCCCAGTTGGGCGATCTCGGCTTCGCTGTGGCGCAGCAGGTCGATGGTGGAGCCAAAGAACACCGTGCCCTCGTCGGGCCGGGTCTTGCCGGTGATGATGTCCATCATCGTGGTCTTGCCCGCGCCATTGGGGCCGATGATGCAGCGCAGCTCGCCGGGCGCAATGTCCAGGCTCAGCTTGTTGATGGCCTTGAAGCCGTCGAAACTGACACTCACGTCTTCCAGGTAGAGGATGCGGCCGTGGGTGACGTCCACCTCGCCGGCCACCTGCACACGGCCGTAGCTCGCGGTCTGGCCGCCAGCGACCGTGTTCAGGCGCGCGGCGTCGAGTGCGGCCAGGCGCTGCTGATAACGCTGCGCACCTTGTTCGAGCAGATCCGGCGTCATTTCTTCACCCCCCGCATGCTCTTGAGTTTTTTCACCAGCCCCACCACGCCGTCGGGCAGGAACAGCGTGACCACGATGAACAGGCCACCCAGGAAATACAGCCAGAACTCAGGCGCTGCCACGGTGAGCCAGCTCTTGGCGCCGCTGACCACAAAGGCACCGACGATGGGGCCGATGAGCGTGCCGCGCCCACCCACCGCCGCCCAGATGGCGATCTCGATGGAGTTGGCCGGGCTCATCTCGCCCGGGTTGATGATGCCCACCTGCGGCACATACAGCGCACCGGCAATGCCGCACATCACGGCCGAGAGCGTCCAGATCGCGAGCTTGTAGCCCAGCGGGTTGTAGCCCGAGAACATCACCCGGCTCTCCGCATCGCGGATGGCCTGCAGCACGCGCCCGAACTTGGCGCGCACCAGCCAGCGGGCCAGCAGGAAAAAGGCCAGCAGCGTGAGCCCGGTCAGCACAAACAGGAACATGCGCATGTTGTGCGTAGCAATCGGCATACCTAGGATGCGCTTGAAGTCGGTGAAGCCGTTGTTGCCACCGAAACCCGTCTCGTTGCGGAAGAAGAGCAGCATGGCCGCGAAGGTCATGGCCTGCGTGATGATGGAAAAGTACACGCCCTTGATGCGCGAGCGGAAGGCGAAGAAGCCGAAGACAAAGGCCACCACACCTGGCACCAGCACGATGAGCGCCAGCGTGGCGACGAAGCTGTCGCTCAACGCCCAGTGCCAGGGCAGTTCCTTCCAGTCCAGGAAGACCATGAAATCGGGCAGGTCGCTTTTGTAGTTGCCGTCACGGCCGATCTGGCGCATCAGGTACATGCCCATGACATAACCACCCAGCGCAAAGAACAGGCCGTGGCCCAGCGAGAGGATGCCGGTGTAACCCCAGATCAGGTCCATGGCCAGGGCGCAGATGGCGTAGCACATGATGCGGCCCAGCAGCGCCACGGCGTAGTCGCTCAGGTGAAAGACGCTGCCCGCGGGCACGACCAGGTTGAGCAGCGGCGCCAGCGCGCAGATCAGCAGCAGCGCCACCAGGAAGCTGCCCCAGCCGCCGCGTGTGAGCAGGGGTTGACGTGCAGGAAGTTGAACTTGGCTCATGGTCAGGCTTCCGCGCTCCGGCCCTTCATGGCAAAGATGCCCTGCGGACGTTTCTGGATGAAGATGATGATGAAAACCAGCACGGTGATCTTGGCCAGCACGGCCCCCGTCCAGCCTTCGAGGAACTTGTTGAGCACACCCAGGCCCAGCGCGGCGTACACGGTGCCGGCCAGCTGGCCCACGCCGCCCAGCACCACAACCATGAAGGAATCGACGATGTAGCTCTGGCCCAGGTCTGGGCCCACATTGCCCACCTGGCTCAGCGCGCAACCGGCCAGGCCGGCAATGCCCGAGCCCAGGGAGAAGGCATAGGTGTCGATGCGTGCGGTGTTCACGCCCATGCACGACGCAATGGGCCGGTTCTGCGTGACGCCGCGCACGAACAGGCCCAGGCGCGTGCGCCCGATCAGCAGGGCCATGCCGGCCAGCACGGCCAGCGCGAAGGCGATGATGACCAGGCGGTTGTAGGGCAGCGTGAGGTTGGACAAGAGTTGCCAGCCCCCGCTCATCCAGGCCGGGTTTTCCACCGCCACGTTCTGCGCACCGAACAGCGAGCGCACGCCCTGCATCAGCACCAGGCTGATGCCCCAGGTGGCCAGCAGCGTTTCCAGCGGACGGCCGTAGAGGAAGCGGATCACACCGCGCTCCAGCGCTGCACCCACCAGGGCGGATGTCAAAAAGGCCACCGGCACCGCGGCCACCAGGTACCAGTCAAAGGCGCCGGGCAGGTATTTCTGGAACACGCCCTGCACCACCCAGGTGGCGTAGGCGCCGATCATCATGAGCTCGCCGTGCGCCATATTGATCACGCCCATCAGCCCGTAGGTGATGGCCAGGCCCAGCGCGGCCAGCAGCAGGATGCTGCCCAGGCTCAGGCCCGTGAACATGGCGCCCAGGCGCTCGCCCCAGCGCAGGCTGTCGTCGATCTGGCGGATGGCGGACTGCAGTTGCGCCTTGACCTCGGCATCGCTCTCCACCGAGAGCCGCTCATTCAAAAGCAGCTTGGTGTCGGGCGTGCGGCTTTGCGCCAGCGCACCAGCAGCCGTCAGGCGCTGGCTCTTGTCCTCGCTGGCCAGCAGCACGGCGGCACGCGCCAGCGCCAGCACCGCCTTGACGCGCTCGTCCTGCTCACCGGCCAGGGCCTTGTCCAGCAGGGGCAGGCGCCCGGCATCGGGTTCCTTGAGCATGGCGCGCGCCGCGTCCAGACGCAATTTGGTATCCGGGCTGAAGAGCTTGAGCACCGCCAGCGCGGTGTCGATCTCGCCGCGCATGCGGTTGTTGTTGATCACATCCTCGGCATCGTCGGGCAGGGCCACCTTCTCGCCCGTGGCCGGGTCGGTGGCCTGGTCGTCGCGCACGATGTAGACCTTGCCACCCGCCACCTTGACGGCGTCGTCGGCCAGGGCCTGCAGCAGCGCGGCCTTGCGTTCGTCGGGGTTCAGCACGGCCTGCTGCAGGGCCGTGATACGACCATCGGTCTCGCCGATGACGATGGCCTGCGCCTCTGCGGGCGTGAGGGCCTGGGCTTGGGCCGCGCACAGCAGCGCGGCGAGTGACAGCAAGAAATATCTGAGCATGGAAAGAACCTGTAGGGTGGGCACGGGGGGCCGCGCCCACGCTGCAAATCCCGTCTCCGGGAAGGGATGCCCGCTGCGGCGGGCATCCTTCAGGCGAAGCGCTTACTTCTTGACCGGCTCGTCAGGCTTCTTGTCGTTGCCTTCAATATAGGGAGACCAGGGCTTGGCCTTGACCGGGCCCGGGGTCTTCCACACCACGTTGAACTGACCGTCGGCCTTGATCTCGCCGATGAACACGCTCTTGTGCAGGTGGTGGTTCTTCTCGTCCATCTTGCTCACGATGCCCGAGGGTGCCTTGAAGGTCTGGCCGGCCATGGCGGCGATGACCTTGTCCACATCCGTGCTCTTGGCCTTCTCGACAGCCTGCTTCCACATATAGATGCCGATGTAGGTGGCTTCCATCGGGTCGTTGGTCAGCGGCTTGTCCTTGTGGCCGGCGATGTTCTTGGCCTTGGCGTAGGCGGCCCACTTCTTCACGAAAGCGTCGTTGTCCTTGTTCTTGATGGACATGAAGTAGTTCCAGGCGGCCAGGTGGCCCACCAGCGGCTTGGTGTCCACACCGCGCAGCTCTTCCTCACCCACGGAGAAGGCGACAACCGGCACGTCCTTGGCCTTCAGGCCGGCGTTGCCCAGTTCCTTGTAGAAGGGCACGTTGGAGTCGCCGTTGATGGTGGAGACCACCGCCGTCTTGCCACCAGCCGAGAACTTCTTGATGTCAGCCACGATGGTCTGGTAGTCCGAATGGCCGAAGGGGGTGTACTTCTCGTCGATGTCGCTGTCCTTCACGCCCTTGCTCTTCAGGTAGGCGCGCAGGATCTTGTTGGTGGTGCGGGGGTACACATAGTCCGTCCCCAGCAGCACCCAGCGCTTGGCCGAGCCGCCGTCCTTGCTCATCAGGTAGTCCACGGCGGGGATGGCCTGCTGGTTGGGCGCGGCACCCGTGTAGAACACGTTCTTGGACAGCTCTTCACCCTCGTACTGCACGGGGTAGAACAGCAGGCCGTTCATCTCTTCCACGACCGGCAGCACCGACTTGCGGGAAACCGACGTCCAGCAACCGAAGATCACCGAAACCTTGTCCTGGCCCAGCAGCTGTTTGGTCTTCTCGGCAAACAACGGCCAGTTGGAGGCCGGGTCCACCACCACGGGTTCGAGCTTCTTGCCCAGCACGCCGCCCTTGGCATTGATCTCTTCGATGGCCATGAGCACGGTGTCTTTCAGAACCGTCTCGGAAATAGCCATGGTGCCCGACAGGCTGTGCAGCACGCCCACCTTGATGGTGTCGGCAGCATGGGCGGCCATGGAGGCCAGGCCCAAGGTGGAGACGGCGGTGGCAGCTGCCAGCGCCTTGAGGGTAAATCGACGTTGCATGTGGGTGACTCCAGGTGGTTGAACAAAACCGTCTCGCTGCGCCCGGCCGGGGAAACGGCCTGGGGACGGCGATGGAGTCACTTTAGGGATGGGAGGGAGAAGCGGGAATACGCCGGACGGCGTATGCGGGGGGGCAAGCGGGCTGGGCGGGTCAGCCAGCGGACCGTGGTCAACGACTCTTTACGGCCCAGAGCGGACTCTCGCCAGCGTGGGCTCAGCGTTGAGGTGGCCGGCGCGCTGCAGGTATGACTGCTTATCGAACGAGCTGTTAAGCACGGAGTCCGTCAACAACACGAAAGATTATTGGAAGTGCCCCATAGATTGCCACCCAAGTAGCAGTCGCCCAAGACGAGCGGAAGTCAGCCGTGCTGTCGCGGACGAACATGAGGAAGACTATGAATGGCCATGAGACACACACAATGAAGAAGATTTCACGTGTCTTCCCGATCGGAGGCGGCAATTGAAACAGCCAGACGATACCCGCTGAACTCAGGTATGCAATAGCGCAGATGACGACCACAAGTCCTTGTGGAGTATGCAGGAGCGGCCCTCGGAGCAGTTCTGTGACTGGTAGCTTGCCGTAATCCATGAAGCGCCTAAAGTTGGAGAAGTGCGGATATCGAAGGCCATCCGCAATTGACAGAAAGGTTAGATGCCGTAGCCTTCATTCCTGCACTCAATGCCTCTTCCAGAAAGTGAAATGAAACGTCCCGCCTTTGGATCTGCGATCCATGCAGTCACTACTTCCTTTGACCATTCGCGTGTGTTTACGTGGCGAACCATTGCGACGAGGTCGTGGCGGATAACGCCGCCAATGCGGCACTCACCAAAATTGAAGGTGTAGCCTAGCTTCAATCGGGGTTGTGCCATTTCAGCTAAGAGAGTCCCGTCAGGACGCAACAGTCTCCACGGTCCTCTTTCAGTAGGCAACTCAATGCTTGGACTCCCCGCCTGAGTTGGATAGATTAGCCAGCCGACAAAGTTCTGATTCTTTGCAACAACTGCGCCAGAGATGAGCGCAAGAGACAAGAGTACGCAGCGAAAGATCGTCATGGCGTCTAACGTTTGAGGTAGGCGGATGCCGTAGGCAGCCTGCGTTTGACCAAGTAGTTAGGCTGATTCTAGGGAGCACAGTCGACCTGGGATATCCCCCAAAAGGGGCATTGAGCGACAGCTTTCGGCGAGGAGCCTGAATGTCCGCTTTTGGCCGAGCGCCGTCCTCCCACGGCCCATTCAGTGACAATCCTCCCACAACTCCCGGGAACCCCATGATCGAAGGCCTCATTACCGGCACCCTCGTTGGCTTGGCAGAACAGAGGCAAGGCAAGAACGACACCTCCTTCGTGCTCGCCAAAGTGAAGGCCACGCCGGGCGAAGGCGAGAGCCTGATCGTCAATGTGATTGCCTTCTCCGCCGAGGCCTGCGCGGCCCTGCTGGCGCTGGACGAGGGCGACACCCTGGCAGTCTCCGGCGCGCTGACCCCGAAGGTCTGGACCGACAAGCAGGGCAACACCCGGCCCGCGCTGGACCTGGTGGCCAGCCAGGTGTTGACGGTCTACCACGTGGACCGCAAGCGCGCGGCCTTTGGCGGTACATCGAACCCGACGCACACACCATGAAACCCCCGCAACGCGTCATCCCCACCCCCGGCTGGTTGCGCCCGGTGATCCGCTGGGCAACCCGCCTTGCCATGAACGCGCCGGCCTGGGTGCCGGGCTGGCTGAAGAACGCGCCCTTGAAGCTGACGTCGCTGGTGCTGCGCGCCTACGTGGCGATCATTCGTTAGCCGCTGGAGCCTGCGATCAGCGAGGTTGGACTGGACACCTCCCCTGCAAGGTCCTAGCATTGTCGGATTCACAGGAGGAATCGACATGCGCAGATTGCTAGGCTTGCTCTTGACCCTGGCCGTGTTCAGCCTCTCGGGCTGCGGCTACAACACCTTCCAGACCACCGACGAGCAGATCAAGGCCAGCTGGGCCGAGGTGCTGAACCAGTACCAGCGACGGGCCGACCTGATTCCCAATATCGTCAACACCGTCAAGGGCGAGGCCAACTTCGAGCAGGAAACCCTGACCAAGGTGGTGGAGGCGCGCGCCCGGGCCACCAGCATCCAGGCCACGCCGGAGCTGGTCAACAACCCCGAGGCCTTCCAGAAGTTCCAGGCCGCACAGAACTCACTCTCCGGCGCGCTGAGCCGCCTGCTGGTGGTCAGCGAAAACTACCCGCAGCTCAAGGCCAACCAGGGCTTTCAGGAACTGCGAGCCCAGCTGGAGGGTACCGAGAACCGCATCACCGTGGCCCGCAACCGCTACATCAAGGCCGTGCAGGAGTACAACGTGGCGGTGCGCAGTTTCCCCACCAACCTGACGGCCATGGTCTTCGGCTACTCGATCAAGCCCAGCTTCACGGTCGCCGATGAAAAAGAACTGGCCACGCCACCGAAGGTGGATTTTGGTAGCCCGGCCAAGAAGCCCGAGGCCGCACGTTGAACCTTGCCGCGCCCGGCCTGCGGTTACGGCGCTGGGCCGGGGCGCTGCTGCTGGCGTTCCCCTGGGGAATGGCGCACGCGGCCGATGAGCTGGTTGCCGTGCCCCCGCTGCAGGCCCTGGTGACCGACCTCACCGCGACGCTGACGCCCGAGCAGCGGGCGGGCCTGGAGAGCCGGTTGCGGGCCTTCGACGAGCGCAAGGGCAGCCAGCTGGCGGTGCTGATCGTGCCCACGACCCAGCCCGAGGCCATCGAGCAATATGCGATCCGCGTCGTAGAGCAGTGGAAGCTCGGGCGCAAGAAGGTTGACGACGGGGTGCTGCTGCTCGTGGCCAAGAATGACCGCAGCGTGCGCATCGAGGTGGGTTACGGCCTGGAGGGCGTGCTGAGCGACGCCATCACCAAGCGCATCATCAACGAGCTCATCGTGCCCCGCTTCAAGCAGGGCGACTTCTTTGGCGGCATCGACGCCAGTGTCGAACAGATGATCAAGCTGATCGACGGTGAGGCGTTGCCGGCGCCAGCCGGGCGCGCGGGCGATGCGTCCTTCGATCTCGGCGGCATGGCCCCGGTGCTGCTGATGATCGTCGTGGTGGGGGGTGGTGTCTTGCGCGCGGTACTGGGGCGCCTGCCGGGTGCCGCCGTGACGGCGGGCATCCTGGGGCTGATCATCTGGTTCCTGTCTGGTGTCATCCTCATCGCCCTGGCCGGCGCCGTGATCGGCTTCGTCGTCACTCTGCTCGGTGGCAGTTCCTTCCTGCGCGGCATGGGCGGTGGCCATCGTGGGGGCGGCTTTGGGGGTGGCTTCGGCGGCGGCGGTTTCAGGGGCGGCGGGGGTGGCGGTTTCGGCGGGGGCGGCTCCTCGGGGCGGTGGTAAACATGGACCTGCAACGCTGGACCCGACACCTGCTGAGTTCGCACTGGAGCGTGCGGCGCGCCTTCCCGCACGCGACGATGGCCGTCATCGCCGAGGCGATCCGTGTCGCGGAAAGCGGGCACGGCGGGGAAATCCGCTTTGCGGTGGAGGCGGCGCTGGAGCCCGGGGAACTGATGCGCGGCGTGACGCCGCGCGAACGCGCCATCGACGTGTTTTCCGAGCTGCGGGTCTGGGACACCGAGCACAACAACGGTGTGCTGATCTATGTGCTGCTGGCGGACCACGCGGTGGAGATCGTCGCCGACCGCGGCATCCACGCGCACGAGGGCCCGGACACCTGGAACGCCATCTGCCGGCAGATCGAGGCGGCCTTCCGGCAGGCCGACTACCGTTCGGGCGCGCTGCTGGGCGTTGCTGCGGTGGCCCGGGCCCTGAAGAAGCACTACCCCCAGCGCGGCGGGCACCCGAACGAATTGCCGGACGAGCCGGCCGTGCTGTCCTGAGACTTAGGCGGCGCGCGCCAGATGCACCTGGTGCAGGGTGATCTTGCGCACCTCGGACTGGCTGGTCTGGATATGGGCGCGCAGCAGCATCATCGCCGGGTCGCTGCGCTTGCGCTGGATGGCGCGCAGGATCTTGGCGTGTTCCTCGTAGGTCGCATCGATGCGGGCCTGTTTGGTGAAATCGAGCCGACGGATGATGCGGATGCGTTCGGTCACGTCGCGGTGCACGCGGGTCATCTCGGCATTGCCGGCCGCGGCCACCAGGCTGCAATGGAAGTCTTCGTCCCATTGCGCGACCTGGCGGATGTCGGTGCTGCGCTCGGCCACGGGCACCAGCCAGATCGCGGCGATCTGGTCGAGCAGGGCGCGGTCGATCTTGGTCTCGTCGGTGCACAGGCGCTGCACGGCCGTGGTCTCCAGCACCATGCGCAGGTCGTAGAGCTGCTCGAAGCGCTCGAAGTCGAAGGGCAGCACGCGCCAGCCGTTGCGAAACAGCACCTCGACGTAGCCTTCCTGCTGCAGGCGGAACAGGGCCTGGCGCACCGGCGTGCGCGAGACACCCAAGCGCTCGCTGAGTTCGTTCTCGGTGAAGCGGTCACCCGGCACCAGCTTGAAGTCGGCCACGTCGCGCTTGAGCTGCTCGTAGACCATCTCGGCACGCGAGTGGAAGACGGGGGCATCCGTTTGACGAGGGGAGCGGCGGCTGGTGGTGACCACAGTGGCACTCGATCCGCGTCAAAGGGCGGCCAGCAGGTGGGCGCTGGTGGCGGTCCAGCCGACGATGGCACCCTGTGCGTGGATCATCTCCACGGTGGCGGCCTTGAAGTGCGGGAAATAACTCTCGGTGCAGTCTGTCAGCAGCAGGCCATCGTAGCCGCGGTCATTGGCCTCGCGCATGGAGGTCTGCACACAGACCTCGGTGGTCACGCCCATGAAGACGAGGTGCGTGATGCCGCGAGCCTGCAGCATCTCGTGCAGGCCGGTGGCGTAGAAGGCGCCCTTGCCCGGTTTGTCGATCACGAGCTCGCCCGCGACGGGCGCGAGTGCCGGGATGATCTGGTTGCCCGGCTCGCCCGCCACCAGGATGCGGCCCATGGGGCCGGCGTCGCCGATGCGCAGGCTCGGATTGCCGCGGTTGCGCTTGGCCGGTGGGCAATCGGACAAGTCGGGCCGATGCGCCTCGCGGGTGTGCACCACCAAGCCGCCCGCCTGGCGCCAGGCCAGCAATACAGCCTGGCAGGCCGGCACGATGGCCTCCAGCAAAGACACATCGTTGCCCAGCGTCTCACCGAAACCACCGGGTTCGATGAAGTCGCGCTGCATGTCGATGATGACCAGAGCCGTATGCGCGAGGTCGAAGCCGAACTCGAAGGGCTGGGCGTTGATCTTCTTCACAGCAGAGGCTCCTTGGGTCCGGCCACACCAGCAGCCTGCAAGACAGCGGCAGCGCGCAGCACGAGGTCTTCTTTCCAGGGCGCGGCGACCAGCTGCACGCCCAGGGGCAGGCCCCGGGTGCCCTCGGGCCACATCGGCGCCACCACCACGGGACAGCCCGCGAAGGAAATGGGTTGCGTGAGCAGGCCCATGGAAGGCCGGGTGGGATGGCGTTGCCCGTTCACCTCGATGAAGTCCTGGCCGAGCACGGTGGCGCTCACCGGTGTGGCCGCGCACAGCAGCACATCCCAGTCCGCGAACAGGGCGTTGACGCGATCACGGTAGGCGCGGCGGAAACGCTGCGCGCGCACATACCAGTGCGCGGGCTGCAGCGCGCCGGCGATGAAGCGGTCCACCGACACCGGCTCGAAATCCTCCGCACGCTGGCGCAAATCGTCGAGGTGCAGGCTGCCGCCCTCGCTGGCCGTGACGATGAAGGCCGCCGCGCGGCCCAGTGCCGCGTCCGGCCACTCCACTTGCGCACGCGCGCCCAGCAACTGCGCAGCCTGGGCCACGACCGCGCGCGCCGGCTCACCGGCGTGCTCATGGAAATAACCACCGAGGACACCGATGCGCAAGCCTTTGACGCCCGCGAGCAGGGTGGGCGCGACCGGCTGCACGCGCAGCGCATGGCAACCGGGGTCCAGCGGGTCCGGCCCCTGCATGGCGTCGTAGGCCAGGGCCAGGGTCTCCACGCAGTCGGCGACGGGCCCCAGGTGGTCGATGCTGTGCACAAAGGGATAGGTGCCGCGCCGTGTCAGGCGGCCGAAGGTGGGCTTGAGCCCCCAGACCCCGCACAACGAAGCCGGCACACGGATGGAGCCATTGGTGTCCGAGCACAAGGCCAGCGGCACCTGGCCGGCCGCCACGGCGGCACCCGAGCCGCCCGAGGAACCACCCGCGGTGCGGGCCAGGTCATGCGGATTGCGCGTGGGACCGTAGTGCGTGTTCTCGGTGGTGAAGCCGTAGGCGTACTCGTCCATATTGAGCCCGCCCAGCAGCACGGCGCCGGCAGCCTGCAGGCGCTGCACCAGCACGGCGTCTTCGTGCGCGGGCGGCAGGCCGCGGTTGACCTTGGAGCCCGCCAGGGTGGTGAGACCCCGGATGTCGTAGAGGTTCTTCACCGCGTAGGGCAGGCCGGCAAGCGGGGGCAAGGTCTCACCGCGCGCACGGCGCTGGTCCACGGCCGCAGCCTCGGCGCGGGCGCGGGCCACCGTGCGGTCGGTGAAAGCGTTGACCTTGTCTTCGGTAGCTGTGATGCGTGCGATCGCGTTTTCGCAGGCTTGTGCGGCCGAGATCTCACCCGCCGCGATGGCGTGCAGCAATGCGGCGCTGTTCATGCGCTCTCCTGCGACGGGAAAGGCGCAGGCCGATAAACCTCGGCCGGCTCGACCTCGGGCGAGAGCACATAGGCTTCCAAAGCCTTGGCCAGCACGGCGGTGCGGCCCAGGTGCAGGGCCACGGCGCGCGCGCGTGTGTCGTCCAGCGGCAGTTCGAGCGCGCGGGCCGTGGCGCGGACGTAGGCAAGCACTTCTTCTTCGTTCATCTCAGTGTCCGGTGTAGGGCCGGGTCAGCGCGGCGGGTGCGATCTGCCGGCCCACCAGGCCGCCCACGGCCAGCAGGGCCAGCACATAGGGCAGCATGATGAGCAGGGCGCTGGGCACCTGCACGCCCATGGCCGGCAGCTGGAACTGCAGGGCCGTGGCCGCGCCGAAGAGACCGCAGGCCAATAGCGTGCGGCCCAGCTTCCAGTTGCCGAAGATCACCGCGGCGATGGCCAGGTACCCGGCGCCGCTGGTCATGCCTTCGGTGAAGGTGTGGATGTCGCCGATGGAGAGGAAACAACCGGCCAGTGCCGACATGAAACCGGTGAAGAGCACCGCGCCGTAGCGGATGCGCGTGACCTTGAGCCCCGAGTTCGCCGCCGCCTGCGGCGCCGTGCCCGCAGCATGCAGCGCCAGGCCCAGGGAAGTCGAGCGCATGACCCAGGCCACGGCGATCACCAGCAGCACAGCAGCGTAGAGCAGCCAGGTCTGGTGGAACACATGCTCACCGAGCAGCGGGATGTCGGCCAGGCCCGGCGGGGCCCATTTGTCCAGGCCCGGAATCTCGGCGCGCGAGCGGCTGCCGAAGAGCGCGCGATAACCCAGGGTGGTGGCACCCAGCACCAGGATGTTGATGCCGATGCCGGTGACGATCTGGTTGGCGCGCAGCGTGATGCTCAGGAAAGCCTGTAGCCAGGCGATGGGCAGCACACACAGGACACCAAGCGCCAGGCCGATGACGGGCGAGCCCGTGGCCCAGGAGCCCACGGCGCCCGCGAAGGCACCGGTGAGCATCATGCCCTCCACGCTCATATTGAGCACGCCCGCGCGTTCACTCACGAGCTCACCCGTGGCCGCCAGCAGCAGGGGCGCGGCCAGGCGGATGCTGGAGCCGACGAAAACGGCGGCGAGTTCGGGTTCGATCATCGGCGGGCCTCCATGCGCTGGATGGCGAGCGCCGCGCCGGCCAGGATCACGATGATCAGGCCCTGGATCACCACCACGAGCGCGGTGGGCACCTGCGCCACCATTTCCATATTGATGCCGCCCGAGCGCAGGAAACCGAAGAGCAGCGAACCGGCGATCACACCCGGCACCGAGCCGCGCGCAAGCAGGCCCACAACCAGGCCGTCAAAACCGTACCCCGAGGAGAAACCCGCCTTCAGCGTGTACTGCTCGCCCTGCAACATGCAGGCCCCCGCCAGCCCGCCCAGCGCACCGGCCGCGCACAGCACACCCACCGTGAGCCGGTCCACCGCCATGCCGGCACGCCGTGCGGCGCGCGCATTCAAACCCGTGGCGCGCAGGCGCAGGCCCAGCACCGTGAAACCCAGCACCACGGCCACGACGACGGCGAACACCAGGCCGATGGGCAGGCCCGCATGCAGCGGCACCGAGGCATCGCCCAGCAATAGCGGCAGCTGGGTAGCCAGCGGAATCTCCAGCGACTCGGGCAAAGTGGCCGACGTCGTCATGGGCCGGCGCAGCAGCTGCTCACTCTGCACACTGCCGTAGACCATCCACACCGCGATGAAAGACAGCAGCAGCGTGGCGATCACCTCGTTGGTGCCGGCCTTGACCTTGAGGACGCCTGCGATGCCACCCCACAGGGCGCCCGCCACACAGGCGCCGAGCATGGGCACGATGAAGGCCAGGCCGAAAGGCAGGCCGGCCACCGGCGGCCAGAGCGCGAAGGCGGTGGCGGCGATGCCGCCCACGGCGATCTGCCCTTCACCGCCCACATTGGTGAGGTTGGCGCGTTCGGCCAGCACGAAACCCAGGCCGACCAGCATGAAAACCAGCGCGCGGTTGATCGAGGCGGCCAGGGCATAAGGCGAGCCCCAGGCTCCATCGGCGAACGCGGCCACCGCCTCGCCCACGGGCACGCCCATGAGCGCCACCATCAACGCGCCGATCAACAGGGCCAGGGCGACGGCGGCCACCGACATGCCCAGCGCGGGGCCGGGCCGCACGCTGCGCCACAAGGTGAGTGCGGTGCTCATGCCAGGGCCTCCTCTGGCTCGGTTGACGGTGTTTCCTGCCCGGCCATCCAGGCGCCGATGCGCGGGCGCTCGGCCGGGTCGGCCTTGCAGGTCCCCATGAGGCGGCCGCGGTAGAGCACGACGATGCGGTCGGCCACGGCCAGCAGTTCTTCCAGCTCCGACGAAATCAGCAGCACGCCGACACCACGCGCCGCGACCGCACGGATGTGGCCGTAGATGGCTTCCACCGCACCCACGTCCAGTCCCCGTGTAGGCTGGGCCGCAAGCAGGAAACGCAGGGGGTCGAGCGTCAGCTCGCGCGCCAGCACGGCCTTCTGCTGGTTGCCGCCGGACAGGCCGCCGAAGGCCACCTCGGGGCCTGCGGCACGCACATCGAAGCGCTGCATCAGTTCACGCGCCGCGCTGTTCAAGGCCTCGCGGTCCAGCAGGCCGTATTTGCGAAAGCGGCTCAACCGGTCCAGCATCATGTTCTCGGCCACGTTCATGCCCGTGACGCAGGCCAGGGCGTGGCGGTCTTCGGGCACCACGCCGCAGCCTGCGGCCGTCAAAGTCTTGGGGCTCTCGCCCGTCATCTCCTCACCGAAGATGTGGAAACGTCCCTCGGTGGGTTTGAGCATGCCCGAGAGCACGGCGCCGAGTTCACTCTGGCCGTTGCCCTCCACCCCCGCGACGGCGACGATCTCGCCGGGCGCCACCATCAGCGTGAAATTGTCCAGGCGCAGCACGCCGTCGGCGTCGCGCACGGTCAGCCCGTCGGCCAGTAGCGCCATCTCGCGCGGCGGCAGGGTCTCATGCGCCACCTGCTTCACGGCGCGCTCGGGCGTCATGGGGCTCGCGGGCGCCTGCAGGTCGCGCTGGATCATGGCGCGCACCAGCAGGTCGATCTCCTGCGCCGGCGCATCGGAACGCGCCACCACCCGGCCCCCGCGCAACACGGTGGCGCGGCGCGCCACCAGGCGGATCTCGGCCAGCTTGTGCGTGACCAGCACCACACCGCAGCCCTGCGCGGCCACACGCTCGCACACGGCGAGCAGGGCCTCGATCTCGGCGGGCAGCAGCACGGCGGTGGGTTCGTCCAGCACCAGCAAGCGGGGCTCGCGCACCAGGCACTTGACGATCTCCACGCGCTGGCGTTCCCCCACCGACAGATCCTGGATGCGCGCGTACGGGTCCAGCGCGAGACCGTAGCGCTCGCGCATGGTCTCCAGCTTGGCGGCACAGGCCCGGCGGTCGAGCACGCCGCGCGACTGGCCCAGCAACATGTTGTCCACCACCGTCAGATCCGGCACCAGGCTGAAGTGCTGATGCACCATGGCGATGCCGTGGTTCAGTGCATCGGCCGGCGAACGCGGCGTATAGGGCGCGCCGTCCAGCACCATCTGCCCGGCATCGGGGCTGTGCACGCCGAAGACGAGGTTGCACAGCGTGGACTTGCCCGCGCCGTTCTCGCCCAGCAGGCAATGCACCTCACCCGGCATCAGCGCCAGCGACACATCGGCCAGCGCCTGCAGCGAGCCGAAGCGCTTGGCCAGGCCGTCGATGCGCAGCAGGGGCGCGACGTCTTGCGACGTCGCGCTTGCAGCCTCGCCGGTGACAGCCTCGGTGCGCACGGTGCTCAGCCTTCCAGCACCTTGATCTTGCCGCTCTGGATGTCCTTCTTGATCGCCTCAAGCTTGGACTTCATCTCCGGCGTGGCGCCGCAGACCACCATGTCGGAAGCCTTGGGGCCCATGACCAGGCCGAAGGGCTTGTAGCCAGCTTTCCAACTGCCCTTGACGGCCTCACCGATGGCGTACTGCACCTGGTAACCCACGCCGGTGATGCTGTAGGCCGGGTAGAGCGGGTCGCTGCCGCAGCGGTCGGTGTAGCTGCCGACGATCTTGGTGCCCTTCTCCTTGGCCGCCTGCTCCATGCCGCGCAGGCCCAGGTTCAGGATGTGATAGTGCACGTCGGCGCCCTGGGCGATGGCCGCCAGCGTGGCTTCCTTGGACTTGGCCACGTTGTCGAAGTCACCCGTGTAGTTCTCGAAGTACTTGATCTTGGGGTTGATGTACTTGGCGCCGTTGCCGAATTCCTTGCCGGCGTTGACGATGGAGGGGATCTCCATACCACCCACATAACTCACCGCGCCGTTCTTGGACAACATGGCGGCGGCGGCGCCGGCCACGAAGGCGATCTCGGCCTGCTTCACGTCGTAACCGGCCACATTGGCCAGATCTTCACCCTTGTTGCCACCGACGATGGAGAACTTGGTGTTGGGGAAACGCTTGGACACTTTCAGCACGGCCGCCTGCGTCTGGCCGCCCACGCCGATCACCAGCTTGTTCTTGCCGGCCAGGTTGGTCAGGGCCTGTTCCATGTCGGCGTAGTTGATGTTCTCGATCATCTGCACCTTGACCTTGTCGCCGTACTCCTTCTGCGCGGCCACCAGGCCGTCGTAGCCGGACTCCATCCAGCCCTTGTCGGACTTGGAGCCGGGGATCAGGATGCCAACCGTCACCGGGTCAGCGGCGGGCGCGGGCCCGGCCAGTGTGAACGCAGCCGCGGCAACGGCGGCCAGGGTGAACATACGGCGGGAGGGGAATGAAACCTTCATGGCATGCCTTTCGCTTAGGGAAGGTCTGAACAAGTCATAAAGCTGCCACGCGCAGCCCGATGCGCAAGGCAACCACGACGCGCAGGACCAGATCGCACCTGCCCGAAGGCCGTTTGCGGTGCGATCTGCTCCCTGGCTGCGGCCTCACGCCGCCT
>JACPOI010000066.1 GCA_016185015.1 Burkholderiales bacterium | reverse complement strand
TGGCCGCGGGCGTA
Source organism: Burkholderiales bacterium (assembly GCA_016185015.1). Lineage (GTDB taxonomy): Bacteria > Pseudomonadota > Gammaproteobacteria > Burkholderiales > Burkholderiaceae_C > Hylemonella. The sequence continues at coordinate 6,015 of JACPOI010000066.1, read as the reverse complement.
CCGCCTTCGGCCGCCGCGAGTGCCACAACAGACGCATCAACCGCCAACACCGGCCGTCGCACCTCCACCGGATGCCTCATCGCATGCAACAAATACCTTCCGGTCTGCGAATCGACAGCCGCCTGCACATCGGCCACCGAACCCTCTGCCACCAGCCGACCACCACGCTTACCCGCACTGGGCCCAATGTCGATGATGTGGTCCGCATGGCGAATGGTGTCCTCGTCATGCTCCACCACCACCAGCGTATTGCCCTTGTCACTGAGCGAACGCAAGGCGCCCAGCAGTATCTTGTTGTCCCGCGCATGCAGGCCAATGGTGGGCTCATCCAACACGTAGCACACGCCCTGCAAATTGCTGCCCAACTGCGCCGCCAACCGAATGCGCTGCGCCTCGCCACCGCTGAGCGTGGGCGCGCCACGGTCCAGCGTCAGATAGCCCAGCCCCACCTCTTCCAGAAACTCCAGGCGGCTCTTGATCTCGGGGATCAGGTCGCGCGCGATGTCTGCCTCGCGCGCTCCCATGCCGCCCTCTACCTGCAGCGTCTGTACCCACTTGCGCACATCGCTCACGGAGAGGCGCGCAATGTCCGCAATGCCCACTCCAGCAAAACGCACGGCCCGCGCCGTGGCGTTCAGGCGCGTGCCCTGACAGGTGGGGCAGGTGGCGTCGTGCAGGTCTTCGATGTCGGCCTCGGCAAAGGTCTGCTCGCGGCCCTTGTTGTCGTCCTCCTTCACGGAGTCGTCAAACACCTTGCGCTGCTCGCGCGTCAGCGCCACCCCGGTGCCCACGCAATCCGGGCACCAACCGTGCTTGCTGTTGTAGGAGAACAGACGCGGGTCCAGTTCCACATACGAGGTAGCACACACTGGGCACGCACGTTTGGTGGAGAACACCTGCACCGAGCCTATGCCCGCCGCCGACGTGCCGGCCAACATGGCCGCTTCCAGGCCATCCATGCCGGACAGCACATGCACCACCCCCTTGCCATGCACCAGCGCCGTCGTCAGCGCGTCACGCAGTTGCGACTCCTGCGCCGGGTTCACATCCAGGCTGGCCACCGGCAACTCGATGTTGTGCTCCTTGAAACGGTCGATGCGCGGGAAGCCGGTGGTGGGCAAAAAGTTGCCATCCACCCGCAGATGCGTGAAACCGCGCGGACGCGCCCAGTCTGCTAGCTCGGTGTAGACACCCTTGCGACCCGACACCAGCGGTGCCAACAGACCGATGTGCTGACCCCGGAAGTCCTTCAACAACTGCGCCGCAATCCGGTCCGCCGACTGCGGCTCCACCGCTGCACCGTCGTGGATGCAATGCTGCGTGCCCAGCTTCACGTACAGCAGACGCAGGAAGTGCCAGACCTCGGTCGTGGTCCCAACAGTGGACTTGCGACCACCGCGCGACAACCGCTGCTCAATCGCCACGGTAGGCGGAATGCCATACACCGCATCCACCTCCGGCCGACCCGCCGGCTGTACGATGGAACGCGCATAGGCGTTCAGCGACTCCAGATAGCGGCGCTGCCCTTCGTTGAACAGGATGTCGAATGCCAGCGTCGATTTGCCCGACCCGGATACCCCTGTGATGACGTTGAACTTGCCGCGCGGAATGTCCACCGACAGTGACTTGAGGTTGTGCTCCTTCGCATTGACGATTTGAATAGCATCCGCGTGCTGCTGCCCCGCCGGGGCTGGCGATCCGCCGGTGGCCGATTTCGTGGCGCCGATGGCGACGTATGAGGCTCCCGGCTTATCGCCAGCCCCGGCAGCGCGCACCAAGTATTTCGCACTAGGCTCCGACACCTGATGCACCACCCCCATCGCCGCCGCATACTCCCGCAACGCCTGCCCCGTGTGCGACGTGGCGTGCAGCATCACATCCTCCGGCGTGCCATGGGCCACCACCGCGCCGCCGGCATCACCCCCCTCCGGCCCCAGATCAATCAGCCAGTCCGACGCGCGAATCACATCCAGGTTGTGCTCAATCACCAGCAGCGAATGCCCCGCGTCCAGCAGCTTGCGCAACGCCCGCATCAGCTTGGCGATGTCGTCAAAATGCAGCCCGGTGGTGGGCTCATCCAGCATGAACAGCGTGCCGCGCCGCGCCAGCGCCTGGCGGCTGGCGCTGCTGCTCTTGGCCGCTTCGGCCAGGAAGCCGGCCAGCTTCAAACGCTGCGCCTCTCCGCCCGACAACGTGGGCACGGGCTGACCCAGCTTCACATACTCCAACCCCACATCCACAATCGGCTGCAAGGCGCGGATCACATCGCGGTCGTGGGCAAAAACCGTTGCGGCTTCGCTGACGGTGAGTTCGAGTACGTCTGCGACGTTGAACCTTCGAACTGCTGTGGTACGCGCCGCAGAAATGGGGTCAGAGCCCAATTTATGCAAATTGGGCTCTGACCCCATTTCCGCTCCACGCTCAATCGTCACCTCCAGAATCTCGGGCCGATAGCGCTTGCCATCGCAGTCCGGGCAGCGCAGGTACACGTCGCTGAGGAACTGCATCTCGATGTGCTCAAAGCCGGAGCCACCACAGGTCGGGCAACGGCCGTCACCGCCATTGAAGCTGAACTTGCTGGCGGTGTAGCCGCGCTCACGCGCCAGGTCGGCACCGGCAAAAATCTCGCGGATCGCGTCCCAGGCACCCACATAGCTCACCGGGTTGGAGCGCGCCGTCTTGCCGATGGGCGACTGGTCCACAAACACCACCTCGCTCAACTGCTCGGCACCCAGCAGGCGCTCATGCGCGCCGGGCGTTTCCGTGGCCTTGCCGAAGTGGCGCAACAGCGCCGGCGCCAGCACGTCCTGCACCAGCGTGGACTTGCCGGAACCGCTGACACCAGTGATGCACACCAGGCGCTGCAGCGGGATCTCGACGTTGACGTTTTTCAGGTTGTGCTCGGTGGCGCCTTCCAGGATCAGACGCGGCGTGCTGGGTGCGACCATGCGCTTGAAGCCCATGCCCACCTGCTTGCGCCCACCCAGATACGCACCGGTCAGCGTGTCAGCACCTCGCAGTGCGGCGGTTGTGCCATCGAACACAATGCTGCCGCCCTTTTCGCCAGGGCCAGGCCCCATATCGATCATGCGATCGGCGGCCAGCATCACGGCGGGGTCATGCTCCACGACCACCAGGGTGTTGCCGGCATCGCGCAGGCGCTGCATGGCGACGATGATGCGGTTCATGTCGCGTGGGTGCAGACCAATGCTGGGTTCATCCAGCACAAACAGCGTGTTGACCAGGGACGTGCCCAGCGCGGTGGTCAGGTTGATGCGCTGCACTTCACCGCCGCTGAGGGTACGGCTCTGGCGATCCAGCGTGAGGTAGCCGATGCCGACGTCGCACAAGTATTTGAGGCGAGTGCAGACTTCTTCGAGCAGCAGCTTGAGTGTCTTGGCTTCGGCTTCGGACTGTGCTGGGGCATTAGCGCTTTGACCCGCAGGTGTGGGGGCGGGGGCATGGGCCTCATACGTCCCCTTCGGCGCCTCGAAATCGGCCCCTACCCCCGCCCCCACACCCGCTAGACGTTGCACTGCCTCCGCACCCTCCGCGTGCTCATACCCGGCTGGGGAGTCCGGTGCGCCGGAAGCCGATTTCGAGGCGCCGAAGGCGACGTATGAGGCCTCCGGCGTGCCGGACTCCCCAGCAGCGCGCTCCAACCCCGCCTGCAAGCCATCAAAAAAGCGCCGCAACTTATCCAGCGGCATGAGCATCAAGTCATGCAGACAAAGCCCCGGCAAGCCCTCCAGTTGCTCCCGTGTCCAGGTAACCCCCTGCGGCATGAACCGCTTGGCAGGCGCCAACACAGCATCCGCCTGCTCCTTGGTCCCAATGCGCCACAACAGGCTCTCGGTCTTCAGCCGCGCCCCACCGCAGGTGCCACACGGCGTGTAGCTGCGGTACTTGGACAGCAGCACGCGGATGTGCATCTTGTAGGCCTTGGTTTCCAGGTACTCGAAGAAACGCCGAATGCCGAACCAGTGCTGGTTCCACTTGCCGTTCCAATTGGGCGAACCGTTGATGACCCAGTGCTGCTGCTCGGGCGTGAGCTTGTACCAAGGCGTGTCGCGCGGGATGCCGGCCACTTCGGCGTGGCGCATCAGGTCATCCTGGCACTCCTGCCAGGCGGGGGTCTGCATGGGTTTGACCGCGCCGGCGCGCAACGTCAGCTTGTCATTGGGGATGACCAGGCCCATGTTCACGCCCACCACCCGGCCGAAGCCGCGGCAGGCCTCGCAGGCACCGACGGCCGAGTTGAAGGAAAACAGCGAGGCGATCGGGTCCTGGTAGCGGATGTCGCTCTGGGGGCAATGCAGGCCGGTGGAGAAGCGCCAGATCGTCGGTTCAGCATTTGCTATCAATTCGGAAGCTGCCTGCGCAGGTTCCACGAGGGCTAGAGCCTCATTGACTACATACACATTGAGCCGGCCGCTGCCGCGCTTCAGGGCCACCTCAATCGCCTCCAGCGCCCGCGCCTTTTCGACATTCGCCATGCGGAAGCGATCCGCCACCACATCCAGAACTTTGACCGCCCCCACGCTCCCCGCTGCGCGTGGTTCGCTGCCCCCCGAGGGGGCGCCGGCTTGCTTGGGGCGGCCCGGCGCGGCGCCGATGCGCTTGCCGCTCATGGTTGCCGCCTCACGTTCGGCATGCACACGGGTGAAGCCGCTGGCGGACAGCCACTGGGTCAGTTCTTCAGCGGTGGTGCTGGCAGGCAGCTCCACCGGGAAGGTCAGCACCAGGCGCGGATCGCCGCCCATTTGGGCGCGGCGCACCAGCTCGACGTAGATGGTCTCCGGCGTGTCGTGCTGCACGGCCAGCGCGGTCTGGCGGTCGAACAGGTTGCCGGCGCGGGAATACAGCAACTTGATGTGGTCGTTGAGCTCTGTCATCGTGCCCACCGTGGAGCGGCTGGAGCGCACCGGGTTGGTCTGGTCGATGGCAATCGCGGGCGGCACACCCTCGACCTTGTCCACGGCCGGCTTGTCCATGCGATCCAGGAACTGACGGGCGTAGGCGGAAAAGGTTTCCACGTAGCGGCGCTGGCCCTCGGCGTACAGGGTGTCGAACACCAGGCTGGACTTGCCCGAGCCACTGGGACCGGTCACCACGGTCAATTCGCCGGTGTGGATGTCCAGATCCAGGTTCTTCAGGTTGTGCTGGCGTGCGCCGCGGATGCGGATGGTTCCCTGGGTCATGGTGAAGCGGTGCTTTCTGAAATGAGGCCAATCATTCTAGGGAGTTGCATGGCCCCCGCACGGCACGGGGTTATACGCACACAAGGGCAAACCCGGATGTGGAAGTCCACAATTGGCGCCTGCTCTTGCCGGTTCGCACAATCGCCCCACCCAACAACCCGGAGGTGTCCCATGAAACTGGCCAAACCGCTCTGCGCCGCATGGATCCTAGTCGTCGGTGTGACGCTGGCCCACGCCCAGTTGCGCATCGGCCAGCCGTCCGGCTTCAGCGGCTCGGTGGCGGCCGGGGTCAAGGAGAACACCGACGGTGCCCGGCTCTACCTCGACGCGGTGAACAAGCACGGCGGCGTGCACGGCCAGCCCGTGGAACTGATTTCCGTCGATGACCAGTTCGACCCGGCCAAGACAGTGGAGGCGGCACGCAACCTGATCACCCAGCAGCACGTGCTGGCCCTGTTCCTCAACCGGGGCACGCCCCATGCCCAGGCCCTGCTGCCGCTGCTGGCGGAATACCGGGTGCCGCTGGTAGCGCCCAGCACCGGCGCGATGGCGCTGCACGATCCGGTCAACCCCTGGGTGTTCAATGTGCGCGCGCCCTACCAGCGCGAGGCGATCAAGGCCGTGGGCCACCTGGTCAGCCTGGGCATGACGCGCATTGCCGTGCTGCAGACTGATGACCCTAGAAACGGCAGTTCACTCTCCGTAATGGCTGTCTGACCAAGCACGGGCGCAGGTTTGCGCGGATTTGGCACACTCACCCCATGGGTGAACACAAACACAGGCCAATGGGAGCCCTTGCCAAGCTCAAAGTAGG
>JACPOI010000017.1 GCA_016185015.1 Burkholderiales bacterium | reverse complement strand
CGCCACAGGCGCTCGACGAACACGTTGTCGCGCCAGGCGCCGCGCCCGTCCATGGACAGCTTGCAGCCCTTGGCCAGCACGACGCTGGTGAACTCCTCGGCCGTGAACTGGCTGCCCTGGTCCGTATTGACGATCTCGGGCGTCCCGTACCGGGCAAAGGCCTGCTCGATCACCTCCTTGGCGAGAACGGCTTCCAGTGTGATCGCCACCTTGTGCGCGAGCATCTTGCGGCTGGCCACATCCACCACCGCAGTGAGGTAGACGAAACCGCGCGCCATGGGGATATAGGTCGTGTCCAGCGCCCAAACGTGGTTGGCGCGGGTGATCGCCAGTTTGCGCAGCAGGTACGGGTAGATCTTGTGCCCCGGCTGCGCCTTGCTCGTGCCCGGCTGAGGCGCCAAGGCTTCGATGCCCATGCGCAGCATGAGCGTTCTGATGTGCCGGCGGCCGGCGTGGATGCCTTGCCGGAGCAGCTGGTCGCGCAACATGCGCGCCCCCATGAAGGGGTATTCCAGATGCAGCTCATCGAGCTTGCGCATGAGCGCCAGATCGGCCGGGCTGACAGGCTGGGGCAGGTAGTACACCGTCCCACGGCTGATACCCAGCAGCTCGGCTTGGCGGGTGATGCTCAGTTGGTGGTCACGGTCGATCATGGCTTTGCGCTCAGCAATCCCGCTTTGGTGAGCGCGCCTTCCAAAAAATCGTTCTCCAGCGCCAGTTGGCCGATCTTGGCGTGCAGCGGGGCCAGGTTCACCGGCTCTGGCCGAGCGCCGGTATCAAAGATCTCCGCCGCGCGCTCCAGCAGTTGCCGCTTCCATTCGGTGATCTGGTTCGGATGCAGTTCAAACTCTGCGCACAGCTCGGCCATAGTGCGGTCTTCTCGCAAAGCGGCTAGAGCCACGCGCGCCTTGAACACTGCGCTATGCGTGCGGCGGCTGCGCCGCCCCGATGCCTTCTTCTTCATCAGAAACTCCTCATTGCCAGACCGATTCCGGTCCGGCTCTAAACCCAGAGTTTCCACTTATACCGCTGTTCAGATTTGCGGGACCACTTCT
>JACPOI010000055.1 GCA_016185015.1 Burkholderiales bacterium | reverse complement strand
GCCGCGCGCGGGCACAGGCCGCTACGGGCTACGCCCTTCGCAGCCTGTGCCCGCAGCTGCATCCTCATGTCCATCGTGATCTTGCACAGGGGACATCTCTAATTTGGACATCAGGGGACATTTCTAATTTGGGTTGACAGGAACTGAGCCCGGAAAGCCCGGCCCGCGCCGCGCCTGCCGTACTGCTGTACGACGCCTGCCAGGTGGGCGTAGCCCTGCGTGCCGTGCTTTTCGTGGAGGCCGTGGTGGCCGTGGGCGCCATGTACGGCACCAACACCGCGCTGGACTGGATCGTGCGCCTGGCCCTGCTCACCGGCAGCGCCCTGCCGGCCACGGTGTTCTGGCTGGTCGCGGCCTGCCTCTTCAAGCGCCCGCTGGGGCGCCTGCCGCGCCAGGCCCAGTACGCCGCCGGCGTGCTGCTGGGCGCCCTGGCCGGCCTTTACGGTTGCAGCATGCTGTTGCTGGCCGGTCTGCTCAGCCCCGCCCCCTGGCTGGCCAGTGCCGCCAGCGGCGCCCCGCTGGCCGGCGTGCTGGTGGCCGTGCTGGCCTTGCGCGCGCGCGGGCGCATGCCGGCCGACACGGCAGCCCGCCTGTCCGAGCTGCAGTCGCGCATCCGGCCTCATTTCCTCTTCAACACCCTCAACAGCGCCATTGCCCTGGTGCGCGCCGAACCGGCCAAGGCCGAAGCCCTGCTGGAAGACCTGAGCGATCTGTTCCGCCACGCCCTGGTGGACCAGGGCGAGTCGGTCACGCTGGGCGACGAGATCGCGCTGGCGCGGCGCTACCTGGACATCGAGCAGGTGCGCTTCGGCGAACGCCTGCAGCTCGATTGGGCGCTTGACCCGATGGCTGACGGCGCCCGCCTGCCGCCGCTGCTGCTGCAACCCCTGCTGGAAAACGCCGTGCGCCACGGTGTGGAGCCCAGCCCGACCGGCGCGCAGATCCGCATCTCCACCCAGCGCCGCGGCTCCACCGTGGTGATCAAGGTGACCAACACCGTGCCGTCGGGCCCCGGCCCGCACGGCCATGGCGTGGCGCTGGACAATGTGCGTGACCGCCTGCGCCTGCTGCACGACGTGCAGTGCAGCTTCCAGACCGTGCACAAGGACGGCATCTATCAGGTGCGCATGGAGGTGCCGGCATGACGACGTTGCGGGTCCTGATCGTGGACGACGAGACCCTGGCCCGCAGCCGCCTGCGCACCCTGCTGGGCGACTGCAAGGCACCCGCGGCCAGCGTGGAAGGCGAAGCCGCCAACGCCACCCAGGCCATCGAACTGCTGCGCCGCCAGCCCTATGACCTGGCCTTGCTGGACATCCACATGCCCGGCGCCGACGGTTTGACGCTGGCGCAGACCCTGCGCACCCTGCCCCACCCCCCGGCGGTGGTCTTCGTGACGGCGCATGCCGAACACGCCGTGCGGGCCTTCGAGCTGGAGGCGGTGGACTACCTGACCAAGCCCGTGCGCCTGGAACGTCTGCAACAGGCCCTGCAGAAGGTGGAACGCCTGCTGCGCAACCGACCGGATGCCGCCACGGCAGCGCCCGAAGAGGTGCTGCTGATCCAGGAACGCGGCCGTACCGAACGCGTGCCGCTGGCCGAGGTGCTCTACTTCAAGGCCGAGCTCAAGTACATCACGGTGCGCACGCCGGCCAAGACCTACATCCTGGACGGCGCGCTCAGCGAACTCGAAGAGAAATATGCCGCTCGGTTCATGCGTGTCCATCGCAACGCCCTGGTGGCCCGTCGAGCCGTGCGGGCATTGGAGAAGCACTACGATCCCGAGGAAGGCGAAGGCTGGGCCGTGCGCCTGAGTGGCACGGACGAGCTGCTGTCGGTGTCACGCCGGCAGCTGGCCGCCGTGCGCGAGGCCATTGCGTCGAATTGACTGCTGATAACCCGAGGAACACAACATGCTGGAATTGCTGATGAGCCCGGAGGCCTGGATCGCCTTCGCCACACTTACCGCGCTGGAGCTGGTGCTGGGCATCGACAACATCATCTTCATCTCCATCCTGGTCGACAAGCTGCCCCCCGAAAAACGCGAGCTGGCGCGCAAGATCGGCCTGTTCATGGCCATGTTCATGCGCATCGGCCTGTTGCTGGTGCTGTCCTGGATCATCGGCCTGGTAGCCCCGATGTTCACGGTGTTCAACCAGGAGATCTCGGGACGTGACCTGATCCTGATCGCCGGCGGCCTGTTCCTGATCTGGAAGAGCACGGGCGAGATTCACCAGTCCATGGAGGGCGAGGAAGGCCACTCTTCCAGCGCCGTGAAAGCCACCTTCACCGCGGTGATCCTGCAGATCATGGTCATCGACCTGGTGTTCTCGCTGGACTCGATCATCACCGCCGTCGGCATGGTGGACGAAATCGCCGTGATGATCGCTGCGGTGATTGCCTCGGTGGCGCTGATGATGGTGTTTGCCGGCGCCATCGGCCGTTTCGTGTCGGACCACCCCAGCATCAAGATGCTGGCCCTGTCCTTCCTGGTCGTGGTTGGCGTGGTGCTGCTGGCCGAAGGTTTCGACCAACACGTGCCCAAGGGCTACGTCTATTTCGCCATGGCCTTCTCCGTGGCAGTGGAGATGCTCAACATCCGCATGCGCAAGCGTTCCGCCAAACCGGTGCACCTGCATGCCGAGTACACGAGCGAGCCTCCCAAGCAGCAACCTTGAGGCGCCGCGCCGTCGGATCTACTGCCGGATCACGTCGGCGCCGGCCGGCGCCGTGAAGCGGAAGGTCTCGGGCGGCAGGCTCACATTGAGTTGCACCTTGGTGAAGGTGAGCAGCGAACGCTGGCCGAAGTTGTCGACGATCTCCAGCGCCGCCAGCTCGGCCGTCTTCTTGCCACCTAATTCGACTTCGCGCAGGCCCACGCGCACGGTCTGCACCTGGCCGTCACGTGCGCGCGGCGTCGCCACCACCCACTGCAGGCCCTCGCGCTCGGGCCCGTTGGCCAGCTGGTAGTCGGCCTGCAGGGCACGCATGTCGGGCGCCGCGGCGATCAGCGCGGCGGGCGTGCTGCCCAGGGCGCTTGCCTGGGCGCGCGCCGTCACCTGGTTCAGGTCGACGTCGTGCAGCCACAGGGTCTGGCCATCGGCTACGATGGTCTGGGCCAGGGGCTTGCCATAGACGAAACGGAAGCGCCCCGGGCGCTGGAACTCGAAGCTGCCATTGGAGATGCGCGTGCGTGCCACCTGGCCCTCGCGCGGCGGCGCCGTCACCACCTGGGTGAATTCGGCGCGGCCGCTGGAAGCGGTCTTGAGAAAGAGTTCGAGCGCGCCCATGCCATCGGCTCTCGCCGCCACGGCACAAGACGCTATCGAAATAATAGCAATCAATTTTTTCATGGGATTCACTCCGCGCGCGCCGGCACCAGGATGTCGCGCTGGCCGTTGGTGCTCATGGCACTCACCAGGCCGGCCTTCTCCATGTCTTCCACCAGGCGCGCCGCGCGGTTGTAGCCGATCTTCAAATGACGCTGCACCAGCGAGATGCTGGCCTTGCGGTTCTTCAGGACGATTTCCACCGCCTGGTCGTACATGGGGTCCTTCTCGCCGCTGGGGCCGCCTTCGCCCAGGGGGCCATCCTCGCCATCGACCGTGCCGCCTTCGAGCACGCCCTCGATGTAGTCGGGTTCACCCTGGCTCTTGAGGTACTTCACCACGCGGTGCACCTCCTCGTCGCTGACAAAGGCGCCGTGCACGCGGATGGGCAGGCCGGTACCGCTGGCCATGTAGAGCATGTCACCCATGCCCAGCAGGGCTTCGGCGCCCATCTGGTCGAGGATGGTGCGGCTGTCGATCTTGCTGCTGACCTGGAAGGCGATGCGGGTCGGAATGTTGGCCTTGATCAGGCCGGTGATCACGTCCACGCTGGGGCGCTGCGTGGCCAGGATCAGGTGGATGCCGGCGGCGCGGGCCTTCTGCGCCAGGCGCGCGATCAGCTCCTCGATCTTCTTGCCCACCACCATCATGAGGTCGGCCAGCTCGTCGATCACGACGACGATGTGCGGCAGGCGGTCCAGCGGCTCGGGCGATTCGGGAGTCAGGCTGAAGGGGTTGTAGACAAACTCGCCCTTGGCCTTGGCCTCGTCGATCTTGTGGTTGTAGCCGGCGAGGTTGCGCACGCCCAGCTTGCTCATGAGCTTGTAACGACGCTCCATCTCGGCCACGCACCAGGTCAGACCGTGCGCAGCCTGCTTCATGTCGGTGACCACGGGCGCCAGCAGGTGCGGGATGCCTTCGTAGACCGACATTTCCAGCATCTTGGGATCGATCATGAGCAGGCGCACGTCGCGCGCCTCGGCCTTGTAGAGCAGGCTCAGGATCATGGCGTTGATACCGACCGACTTGCCCGAACCGGTGGTACCCGCCACCAGCACGTGCGGCATCTTGGCCAGGTCGGCCACCACGGGGTTGCCCACGATGTCCTTGCCCAGGCCCATGGTCAGCATGGACTTGGCCTCGTTGTAGACCTGCGAGCCCAGGATCTCGGAGAGCTTGATGGACTGGCGCTTCGCGTTGGGCAACTCGAGAGCCATGGTGGTCTTGCCCGGAATGGTCTCGACCACGCGGATCGAGACCAGGCTGAGCGAACGCGCCAGGTCCTTGGCCAGGCCCACGATCTGCGAGCCTTTCACACCGGTGGCGGGCTCGATCTCGTAGCGCGTGATCACCGGGCCGGGCTGGGCCAGCACCACCCGCACGTCCACGCCGAAGTCCTTGAGCCGCTTCTCGATCATGCGGCTGGTCATCTCCAGCGTCTCTGGGGCGACGGTTTCCTGGCGGGTCTGCGCGCCGTCCAGCAGGTCGACCTGCGGCAGCTTGGAATCGGGCATGTCGCTGAACAGGGGCTTCTGGCGCTCCTTGGCCACGCGTGTACTCTGCGGCACCTCCACCAGCACCGGTTCGATCAAGACGGGTGGTGCATGCTGCTCGATGATTTCCTCGCGCTCCTCCAGCACCCCCTCTTCACGTTCGCGCGCAGCCCGCTGGCCCAGGGCCAGGTCCTGCGCCATTTCGCGGCGGGCACGACGCGATTCAATGAGGTCGTGGATCCAGCCGCCAATGCGCTCGGCCACATGCCCCCAGGAAAAACGGAATACCAGGCCCATGGCCAGCACCCACAGGCCGATGGCCAGCAACGCCGAGCCGGTAACCCCCAACCAGCGCAAGGCCGGCGGCCCCACCAGATAACCCAGCACCCCACCGGCATGGCCCGGCAGGCGAGGCTCTAGGCTGTAGAAACGCGCCCATTCGATCGCCGTGCTGGCCAGCATGAGCAAGGCCAGGCCGATCCAGAAGCTCCAGCGGCTGGCCACGAAACGGGCCAGCAGCGCAGGGCGGGCAGTCTCCTGCGTCTCGGGCAGTTCATGGGCGCGCAGCCAGCGTGCCAAGGCCGAGAGCCAGCCGCGCACGGCCGCCGCAAAACACCACCAGACCGAGAAGCCAAACAGGTAGTAACTCGCATCGGCCAGCCAGGCCCCGAGCTGGCCGCCGCGGTTGCGCACCGGCCCGCCGTCGCCCGAGGTGGACCCGGCGGCGTCGAGCAGGTTGTGGCTGGTCAGGGCCAGCAGCCAGTAGGCCAGCAGCACCAGGCTGACGAAAAGCAGCACTTCGCCGGCAAAACGGCCCCGCCCGCTGCGGGTGGGCGCCGCAGCGCCGGGGTCTTCGGAATTGAGCGTGTGGAGTCGGTAGGTCATGTAGACAGGGAAAGGGCGCCTTCACGCGGGGCGAAACGCCGCATTCAACGCGGCTTGGCGCGTCGTTCCTTGACGTGCATGGCGCCGCCTTCGAGCGGGGTCACGAAACCCTGCTCCTCGAAATCCTTCATGACACGGCTGACCATCTCGCGCGAGGCACCGACCATCTTGGCGATATCCTGGCGCGACAGCTTGTCGCGGATGATCATGTCGCCCGCCGGGGCGGCCTTGGCCGCATCGAGCAGCACATTGGCCACACGGCCGTAGACGCTCATCAAGGCCAGCGAGCCGATCTTGCGGTCGGCGTGGCGCAGGCGCTGCACCAGGCCGCGCATGATGCCGTAGGCCATGGGCGCGCTGTCGGCCAGGCTGCGCAGGAACTCGGCACGCCCCAGCTCCAGCACGTCGGTCTGGGTCTCGGCCTCGACCGAGGCCGAGTGGACATCGTTGTCGATCAGGCTCATTTCGCCGAAATAGTCGCCGGACTGCAAGGTGGCCAGGATGACTTCGCGCCCGTTGCCGGTGTCCGTCATGAGCACGCGCGCCCGGCCCGAGAGGATGATGGACAGGGCGTCCGATTTCTCTCCCTGCTGGACGATGCGTTCGCCACGCTTGACGCGACGCTTGACCACCGCAGCGGCGAGCGCGTGGAGCTGGTCGTCCGACAGCATGGAAAACAGCGGAACCCGGCGCAACAAATCCTGGTTGGTCAGCATTGACATAGTTCGGTCATTCTGCGCGTGCGTTGTTGAGTTCTTACAATGGCGAGTCGGACCGGTTTTCCGGCCCCCTCCCTGGCCATGCACCGCAGCACGGTACACGGCGCAACCGATTATTGATCAAAAGACCACAAAAAACGAAGGCTTAAACAATGTCGCAGAACAAACACGCCAAGGTCCTCATCCTGGGCTCCGGCCCGGCCGGCTACACCGCCGCCGTTTATGCTGCGCGCGCCAACCTCAACCCCGTGCTGGTCACTGGCATGGCCCAGGGCGGCCAGCTCATGACCACCACCGAGGTCGACAACTGGCCGGCCGACGTGGACGGCGTGCAGGGCCCGGAGCTGATGCAGCGTTTTCTGGCGCATGCCGAGCGCTTCAAGACCGAGATCGTGTACGACCACATCAACACGGTCGATTTCAGCAAGCGCCCCTTTACCCTCACGGGCGACAGCGGCACCTACACCTGCGACTCGCTGATCATCGCCACCGGCGCCTCGGCCAAATACCTGGGCCTGCCGTCCGAAACGGCCTTCATGGGCCGTGGCGTCTCCGGCTGCGCCACCTGCGACGGCTTCTTCTACCGCGATCAGGTCTGCTGCGTGGTGGGCGGCGGCAACACGGCCGTGGAAGAGGCCCTGTACCTGTCGAACATCGCCTCCAAGGTCTACCTGGTGCACCGCCGCGACAAGTTCAAGGCCGAGCCCATCCTGATCGACAAGGTCATGGACAAGGTCAAGGCCGGCAAGATCGTGCTCAAGACCTTCAAGACCCTGGACGAAGTCCTGGGCGACGCCAGCGGCGTCACCGGCATCCGCCTCAAGAGCACGATCGACGGCAGCACTGAGGAGCTGGAGCTCAAGGGCGCCTTCATCGCGATCGGCCACGCGCCCAACACCGAGATCTTCCAGGGCCAGCTGGCCATGGAAAACGGCTACATCGTCACCCAGGGCGGGCTCAAGGGTTTTGCCACCCAGACCTCGGTGCCGGGCATCTTCGCCGCCGGCGACGTGCAGGACCACGTCTACCGCCAGGCCATCACCAGCGCCGGCACCGGCTGCATGGCGGCCCTGGACGCCCAGCGTTTCCTGGAGCAACAGGAGTAAAACACCCCCGACTGTCGCCCACTTCGTGTGGCTCGCATCCCCCTCAAGGGGGCGCAACCAGCGGCCCGGCCAAGCCGGTTCCGCGGGTGCCCTGGAGCGGCCTGCGCGGCGCGCGGCTTGGGGTCGGCCGCACAGCTCTGTCAGCTAGGCTATAATTACAGGCTTTGCTGGACTTTGCTGTCCATCATGGGTTACCGCCACCCTACTGGCGAGGTGAGGCCCCCACTGCCCAGGTGGCGGCCGTTTGAAGAAAGCGAAGTGTCCTCATGGCACGCGTATGCGAAGTAACGGGTAAAGGCCCGATGGTCGGGAACAATGTTTCCCACGCCAACAACAAAACCAAGCGCCGGTTCCTGCCGAACCTGCAATACCGCCGTTTCTGGGTCGAGACTGAAAACCGCTGGGTTCGCCTGCGCGTTTCCAGCGCCGCCCTGCGTCTGATCGACAAGAATGGTATCGACTCCGTGCTCGCCGACCTGCGCGCACGTGGCCAAGCTTAAGGAGCTGAATCATGGCAACCAAAGGCGGACGCGAAAAGATCAAGCTGGAATCCACGGCCGGCACCGGTCACTTCTACACGACCAGCAAGAACAAGAAAACCATGCCCGAGAAAATGGCGATCATGAAATTTGATCCCAAGGCTCGCAAGCATGTGGAATACAAGGAAACCAAGCTGAAGTAATTCAGCCCGCTTCCTGCCCGAAAGCCCGCCCCGTGCGGGCTTTTCTGTTTCCAGCATCTGGACAAGACCCTGATGGGATGGCGCTTAATGATTGTAATGAGAATAATTCTCATTACAATCAACACAAGGTTGCACCGCAGCCTAGCCCACCCCGTCTGGAGAGCCCATGCCCTGTGCCGACAACGACCTGAACCCGCCCTGCCTGGAAGCCCTGGTAGCCGGCACCTTCGCCCTGATGACCTGCTGGGCTGCCCCGACCGCCGACGCCAAGCTGCCCAGCCAGCGCCAGCGCACGCTGATGGCACGCAAGATCGTCTCCAATCTCTTTTTCCTCAAGTCCCATCCGCACGCCAGCCCCGGGCTGCGTCAGGTCATGGAGCGCGCGCACGAACGCTGGGTGATGTTGCTCGAATCGGCCGGCGACGCCTCGGTGGTCACCCGCACATCGGACCCGCTGGCCGCCCTGCCGGGCGGCGGCCTGCTGCATTGAGCGGGAGCGCCCCATGTGCCAACTGCAAACCACACCGGAGCTCCCACCCATCGGCCCCAAATCCCTCGAACCGGCCATGGCGCCCCGGCTCCCGGGTAACGGCTCACGCCGGCGCCGCCTGTGGGAACTCGACGGCCACGCCTACTGCCCGGTCATCGGGGTCTGTCTGCCCCTGCCCCAGCTACGCCGGCTGGCCGAAAAAACCCTGGGCAAACTGGGCCCCTACAGCGACTACGAAGTGCATTGCACCGTGGTGACCGAATGCCGGCGCCGTTCACCGCTGTCGGAGGCCCTGCACAAGGAACTCGAGCACCGCTATGCGCTGGTGCTGCGGGCCGCCCAGCAGCTCAAGAGCACCGAAGCCCTGGGCGCCTGGTGGCAGGACTGCCGGGCCAGCGCCGATTGGGCCGGCGCCCTGTGGGCAGCGCTCACCCACCCGCGCTGCGACAGCGCACTGGAACAGCGCATCCTGGGCGAAGTCCACATGCTGCAGCACCAGGTCGGCATGGCCACACGCGCCGACCTGAACCGTCTGGAAGCCCTGCTTGACGAAAACGCCATCCTGGCGCGCGAACTGGCCAGCGCCCAGAAGCGCAGCCAGCAGCAGACCAGCCACTACAGCAGCCGTCTGGAGCAGCAACAGGCCGAGACCCTGCAGCTGCGTGCCGCGCTGGTCCAGGCCCAGACCCGTCTGCACCAGCAGGAGGAAACGCTGGCGCAACTGCAGGCCAGCGCCCCGGGTCTCGGGACCCGACAGGCACTGAGCCAGCAGAACCGCTTGCAGGAAGAGGCACTACAGGCCCAGACACGCCTGCTGCAACAGGCCCGGCTGGAGGCGCAGCAGCAGCGGGAACGCGCAGAGGCCTTGCAGGCCCGCTTGGAGACCCAACGGCAAGACCACACGCCCCGGCAAGCAACTCCTGTTGGAGCACCGGATCTGGACCAACGTTCGGTGCTGTGTGTGGGTGGCCGCACGGCCAGCGTGCCGATCTACCGCCAGGTGATCGAGCACACGGGCGCGCGTTTCCTGCACCATGACGGCGGCACGGAAGACAACAGCAATCTACTGGATACCACTCTGGCCGCGGCCGACCTGGTGATCTGCCAGAGCGGCTGCATCAGCCACAACGCCTACTGGCGTGTGAAGGACCACTGCAAACGCACCGGCAAGCAATGCGTCTTCATCGAAACGCCCAGCCGCTCGGCGCTGGAGCGCGCGCTCAGTGCCATCGATCTGCCCGGGAACTAGGGCCGGATCAGACCACCACCGGCTCGGGTTCGAGCCGGATGCCGAAGCGCTCGTAGACGCTGGTCTGGATGGCCTTGGCCAGGGTCATGACCTCGCCACCCGTGGCGCCCTGCTCGCCGCCGCCACGGTTGACCAGCACCAGCGCCTGTTTTTCGTAGACCCCGGCCTGGCCGATGGACTTGCCCTTCCAGCCGCAGGCGTCGATCAGCCAGCCGGCCGCCAGCTTCACCGTCCCGTCAGCCAGCTGGTAGTGGACGATCCTGGGCTCGCGCGCAATGATGTCGGCGCACTGCTCAGCCGTCACCGTCGGGTTCTTGAAGAAACTGCCGGCATTGCCAATGACCGCCGGATCGGGCAGCTTGGCACGGCGGATTTCGCAGACCCAGTCGTAGATCTGGCGGGGTGTGGGCTTGACGATGCCGGTCTCGGCCATCCTGCGTTCCAGGTCCAGGTACCCCAGCACCGGCCTCCAAGCCTTGGGCAGCGCCAGGCGCACGCGGGTGATGAGGGCGCGACCCGCCAGGCCAAAACCGGGGGCGCGGCCGTCGGCGACATGTTTGAACACCGAGTCGCGGTAGGCAAAGCCGCACTGTGCGGCATCCAGCGTGAAGGCGCGCCCGGTTTCCAGGTCGATGGCATCGAGCGACTCGAAACGGTCCTGCAATTCCACGCCGTAGGCGCCGATGTTCTGCACCGGCGCAGCCCCCATGGTGCCCGGGATCAGCGCCATGTTCTCCAGGCCGGGCCAGCCCTGGTCCAGGGTCCAGCTCACAAAATCATGCCAGTTCTCGCCGGCGCCGGCCTCGACGATCCAGGCCTTGGGCGTCTCCCCGACCAGGCGGCGGCCCGGGATCTCGACCTTGAGCACCACCGGCCTCACGTCCCCGGTCAGCACGATGTTGCTGCCGCCGCCCAGTACGAATTTGGGCGCCGGGCCGAGTTCGGGGTCGGCCAGCACGGCTCGCACGTCGGCCTCCTGCAACACCCGGACCAGGGTATGGGCCCGGGCGACGATGCTGAAGGTGTTGTATGGCTGGAGCGGGACGTTTTTCTCGACTAACATAGTCCCTCAGGGGGGTCGGCAACAGACCCTGATTCTCTCATTCATCAGCCTCAGAAAATACCGTCATGCCTTCTTTCGACACCGTCTGCGAAGCCGATATGGTCAAGGTGAAAAACGGCGTGGAAAACTCCATCAAGGAGATTGCCACGCGCTTCGACTTCAAGGGCACCTCGGCCAGCATCGAGATCAAGGACAAGGAAATCACCGTGATCGGCGATGCCGACTTCCAGATCGAGCAGATCCTGGAAGTGTTGCGCAACAAGTTGACCAAGCAATCCGTGGATGTACGCTTCCTGGACATCGGCGACCTGCAGAAGATCGGCGGCGACAAGGTCAAGAAGCTCATCAAGGTGCGCAACGGCATCGAGGCCGAACTGGCCAAGAAGATCCAGCGCCTGGTCAAGGACAGCAAGATCAAGGTCCAGGCCGCGATCCAGGAAGACAAGTTGCGGGTTTCCGGCACCAAACGCGACGACCTGCAGGCCGTCATGGCCCTGCTGCGCAAGGACATCACCGACGTGCCCATCAGCTTCAACAACTTCCGCGATTGAGGACCGCCCCATGCCGAGCCGCCTCGTCCTGCTGCTGTGCGCCCTCGCCCTGACGGGTGCAGCGCAGGCGCAGACCGTGGTGCTCTCGGGCATCCTGGGTGGCAAGGCCCTGCTGGTGGTTGACGGCGGCCCCCCAAAAAGCTTGGCCGTGGGCCAGAGCCACCAGGGCGTCAAGGTCGTCGGTGTCCAGGCCGGCCAGGCCCTGGTGGAAATCGGCGGTGCGCGCCAGACCCTGCGCCTGGGCGAGGGGCCAGTCAGCGCGCCCCCCGCCGAGGGCGAAGGCGAGACCAGAGACCAGCGTCG
This sequence comes from Burkholderiales bacterium, assembly GCA_016185015.1. Lineage (GTDB taxonomy): Bacteria > Pseudomonadota > Gammaproteobacteria > Burkholderiales > Burkholderiaceae_C > Hylemonella. Next base: position 5,700 of record JACPOI010000055.1, on the reverse strand, counting down.
CATCGTCCTGCACGCCGGCAGCAACGGCCACTTCCGAACCCCCGGGCAGATCAACGGGCGCACCGTGAATTTCATCGTCGACACCGGGGCGTCGGTGGTGTCGCTCAGCGTGACCGACGCCGATGCCATCGGCCTGCCCTACAAGTCGGGGCAGACGGTGCAGGTCGGCACCGCCAACGGCGCCACCGTGGGCTGGCGCATCATGCTGTCCAGCGTGCGCCTGGGCAGCGTGGACGTCCACAACGTCGAAGCCCTGGTGACCCCGGCCCCCATGCCCTACGTGCTGCTGGGCAACAGCTACCTCACGCGCTTCCAGATGACACGCACCAACGACCAGATGGTGCTGGAGCGCCGGTATTGAAGCTGCTGGTATCCTAGACTCCTATTCCGGATCGCGCGCCGTGTCTGTCCAAAACGAAAACGAATACGAAGACCTGCTGGGCTTGTGGTCGGACCTGGAGTCCGGCCTGGGCATCCTGCTGGGCAGCCCGCTGAGTGTGCAGGAGTTCGAACAGCGCATCTGGCAATACGACCGCTGGATGCAGGCCCTGCTGCAACGCGACGCCGACGTCGGCCTCTACCTGCTGTTCCAGCTCGCCACCCATTCCTCGGTCGGCTACAGCGCCTCGCACAGCCTGGTCTGCGCCACCTTGTGCCACCTGCTCGCCGCCGAGCTCAAGCTCGAAGTCAAGGAACGCGACAGCCTGGTCCATGCCGCGCTGACCATGAACATCGCCATGACCGAGTTGCAGGACCAGCTGGCCCTGCAGACCGAAAAGCTCAGCCAGCCCCAGCTTGAAGCCATCCGCCTGCACGCCCCCAAGGGCGGCCTGATGCTGGCCAACAGCCTGGGCGTGAGTGACCCGCTGTGGATCGAAGTGGTGTCCTCGCACCATGACGAGTACACCGAAAAGATCGAGTTGCGCCTGCTGCCCGCCCACAAGCGGCTGATCCGCATCCTGCGGGTGGTGGACCGCTACGCCGCCATGATCTCGCCGCGCAAGTCACGGGAAGGGCGCAGCGCCACCGAGTCCGTGCGCACCATCATGACGGGCGCCAATGCCTACAACGATGAGGTCGGCCACGCCATGGTGCGCGCCGTGGGCCTGTGCCCACCCGGCACCTATGTGCGCCTGGAAGACAACACGCTGGCCGTCGTGATGCGCCGCAGTGTGCGCCCCAACCTGCCCCATGTGGCCGTGGTCACCGGCACCGACGGCCAGGTGCTGCCGCAGCCCCGTCTGCACCGAACCATTAGCGGCCGTCCTACCATCCAGGCGGCACTGGCCACCTCACTGGTGCGCCTGCGCCTGAACCATCACCTGATCCTGCAGCTGGGCGCACACGCCGCCATGCAGGCCTGACCCCGCCTGCGGGGGTCGCCGCGCTCAGGTCTTTTTCTTGCCGAGCCTGGACTCGGTGCCACGCGCCAGCCGGCCGATGTTTTCGGCATGCCGGTAGATCAGCAGCAAGGACATCAGGCTGATGGAAAACAGAAGGGCCCCGTCCATGTACCAGGCCAGGCCATCACCGAAGACGTAGTACAGCGGCGCGAAAACCGAGGCCACCAGCGCCGCCAGCGAGGAGTAGCGGAAGAAGAAGGCGATCAGGATCCAGGTCAGCAATGTGGCCAAGCCCAGCGCCCAGTGCACGCCCATCAAGACGCCCAAGGCCGTGGCCACACCCTTGCCCCCTTCGAAGCGGAAGAACACCGGGTACAGGTGGCCGAGGAAGGCACCCAGGCCCACCAGCGCCATCGTGCCAGCCTCCAGCCCGTAGGGTTTGCCGTACCACTGGACCAGGGCCACCGGCAGCCAGCCCTTGGCGGCGTCGAGCAGCAGGGTGACCACGGCGGCCTTTTTCGAGCCCGAGCGCAGCACGTTGGTCGCCCCGGGGTTCTTGCTGCCATAGGTGCGCGGGTCGTTCAGGCCCATGACATGGCTGACGATGACGGCGAAGGACAAGGAGCCCAGCAGATAGGCGGCCACGGTGGCCAGGGCAGGATAGGCGACAGACAGGGAATCCAAGACTCTTGCTCCTCAAACGGCCCGGCATGTCGCGGGGCCCTGTTGTTCAATGCTGGCCGCTATTCTGCCAGTGCGGCCGGCAGGGACAGATCATTCTTGCGCATCGTCTTGTCGCCATACATGTGGTTGTCGGCCGCGTGCAGCAGCTGGTCCAGGTCAGTACCAGCATCCGGATAGATCGCCACCCCGATGGAAACACCCACCTGCAGCGTCCGCCCTTCGAAAACGACAGGCTCCTCGATGGAGCTGCGCAACCTCTGGGCGATGATCTCCAGCGTCTCCCTGGAGATGTTCTCCAGCAACACGATGAATTCGTCACCGCCCCAGCGGGCGACCGTATCGTTCTGGCGCACGGCCGCCAGGGCCCGAAGCGCCACCGCCGCGAGCACCGCATCGCCGGCCTTGTGGCCATGCCGGTCGTTCACGGTCTTGAAGTCGTCCAGGTCCAGGAAGAGCAAGGCGCACAGCAGGCCCGGTTGACGCTGCTGACGGGAAAACGCCATCTGGGCCCGGTCCTCGAACAGCCGACGGTTGGGCAGTCCCGTCAGATCGTCGTACATGGCCCGGTACGCCATCAGACCACGGCTGCGGATGAGCAGGTAGAGCATGGACGCAACCAGCAGCCCGCCTGCCAGGAAGGCCGTGCGTATCAGCCAGCGCAGACCCCTTGGGTCATCGACGGTGCGGTTGCGCACGGCGATGGCCCAACGCCCGCCGGGGATCTCCATCTCCTGGATCAGGGCGTCCGGCTGTTCGAACAACTTCAGCGGCCCCCAGACGGCGTCGCCCGACAGCCCCAGTGCATCGCGGCCGCGGATGGCAAATTCGAAACGCTCGTCGTCCGATTCCGCCTGCACCGCCTGGAACAGCGAATCCGAATCGATCACCGTCGTCAGCAGGCCCCAGTAGCGGCCATGCAGCATCAGCGGCATGCGGTACAACAGGCCGCGGCCCCCCTGGACCAGCGCAGTCGGCCCGGCCAGCGCGGCCAGGCCGGTCTGGGCGATCTTCTGGATCACGGGCCATTGAGACGGCTGGTCGGGATAGTGCAGGCCGATGGCTCGTTCATTGCCCTGGACCGGATAGACGTAGAGCACGCGGTAGCCCACGGCCACACCGAAGCTCCTAACATGGCGGTTGCTGCGATGCAGGACGGCCAGGATGTCCTGGATCTCGCGTGTCTGCATGCTGCTGTTGCGCACGACCAGGTAGGCCCCCAGGCCGCTGCTGAGATATAGCAGGGAATTGAGTTCGCGCTCCATGCGCACACGCAGGGTGGTGGCATAGGACAGCGTCTCGATATGCCGCTTGTTCAGGCGATCCTGCAGCTGGGAGCGCAGCACCACTTCACCACCTGCCAGCAGCAGGACGCAGGCCACTGCGGCGACAGCCAAAGCCCCGGCACGCCCGGAGAAAAATGCAAAACTCGGGACTCGCATTCCACAAACTCCGGTTGCGCGATCATTCTCGCAGAGTCGGCTTCGGGTCAGGGTGGCCCCGGGCACGGCGCTATTCGACCAGCGCGCACCGCACCGGTATGGCGCCCAGCAGCTGCATGCAGACCTGTGGGGCGATGCCCACCAGGTAACCACGCCGTCCGCCGTTGATCAGGATGCGGGGCAGCGCCAGGATCGTTTCCTCGATGTAGACAGGCATCTCGCGCCGCGTGCCGAAGGGCGAGGTGCCACCTTTTGTTATACGCCGCGTCATCTTAGCCGATGGCATTTCCTTCTATAGAAATGTCTTCGACTAACACTCCCCTGTTAGCCGATGCCAATTTGACGCCCAGAGTTCGCAAATGTGCGTGCCAGAGTAGACCTTTTCCAGTTCCGGCCGGCGCGTGACGAAGCCACAAGCCTCCGACCATGTGTCGCGCATCGGCTGAGTTTCCAAGTCCCGGGAGTAGTTCCATCGTCACCTTGTCGCATGCCTCGATGCAAAAGTATTCAATCTTCCCAACCGGAACGTTCAACTCGTTCAGCTTCCTTGGAACATCGGAAAGTGCAGTTGCACCAGGGATGCGGTCAAGGTGACGGGGTGATCGATATGCGGTCCGCGGCGCTTGAGCAGCTCCACGGAAAGGGCGTTGTCTTCGGGTGCGACACGCAGGCCCAGGCGTAACGGCGCCGGCGACGACTCATGCCGCGCCTGCTCAGGGCGGAACGCAAACACCAGGGCCTGGGTCGAGGTACTGGCCAGCTGCAGGCGTCGCAGTTGTTCTGAGCGGGCCTGGGGCAACCAGGCCAGCAAGGCTCCCAGCTCCTGACAACGCAGGACCTGCTCGGCAGCCCAAAGGCGTTGCGCGGGCGTGGGCGCGTCGATGCGCAGGATCTGCTCGGCGCGCAGGCCTGCGGACACGAGGGCCGCGAGATTGGGCAGATGTGGCGCCCCGATCAGCACCAGCGAACCACGGTCGACGATCTGGCGCAAGGCAGGCAGCAGCGGGCGCCACTCGTGCAGTCTGGGCTGGGCCTGCAGGATCTCGGCCCACCCTTGTCAACGCGCGCATATCTTGGTACCTGCACCGATCTGCAGCAGATCATCGACTCGATCCCGGTCAAATGCGGCTACGCGGAACTCGTTCAAACCTTTACCAGGGTAACCATAACCCGAACGTCAAAGACTAGACCCGTATATTTTTCAACGATGCCAGGAAGTAATCGTCGCCACTTTGGTCACTTACCCCAATGATTCTGGTCACGATTTCGCGCTCAACGGTGATTGAGAGAATCTGTATTGCCTGGAAGAGATCATCTTCCTGAACTGAGAACTTGCGAGCAACTTCTGGAGACAGCAGAAGCTCAATGTACTTAAACACAAGACACATCGCCACGCTCAGACTTTCTGTCGATTCTGCACCGCCTTTCACCATCAACTCAACTCGGCGAAGATCCAATGCCAAGGACAACAAAATCGACTCGCTTAGCTTTGAAGGAAGTAGCTCAGATATGGGCTGAGACTGAGTCATGCGCCCCAGCGAGGCGAGGTCGGTAGAAGTTCTTGGCCTCAAGCTTTCCAGCATATGACCTCCAGCACTAAAAATGATACTTATAGTCTGTAGACGTAAAGTCGTCAATGCGGAGAAGCTTATGGGCAAATGGCCCGTAGAAGTAATCCTCCCGTTTCTGGTCGCAAGCGTCTGGCTGTTCAGATGCGTGTACGCCGCCGTCACTTGGGACTGTCCCAAGAAGAGCTTGCGGCAATCGCCGGAATCCACCGCACTTACGTCGGGGCAGTTGAGAGAGAAGAGCGCAATATTTCAATAGACAATGTCGAGAAGATTGCGATCGCGTTACAAATGGACATTGCCGAGATTTTGGCACCGCTACCCATTTCGTAACTGAAGAGCATTCGATTGCTGCATAAGTTGCTAGCCAAGAATGGATTCGCTGGTGACCAATGCCACTGGTAGCCTCAGAGTGATCTGGAACAGTTGGCTTCGGCAGACGGAATGACAGCGACGACCATTGACGAGCATCCAGCAGGCAGCCACTCATATTGCCGCTGTTCCATGGGGACCTGACACTTGATGTGGGCTGCTGCCGGTTTCAAAGACACTTTGTTAAGGTGGTCGATGAAACCGGAGGTGGTGTATGGAAACGAGAAGGAAATTCAGCCGCGAGTTCAAGCTTGAGGCGGTGAGGCTGGTCAAGGAGCGAGGGGTGTCGGTGTC
>JACPOI010000001.1 GCA_016185015.1 Burkholderiales bacterium | reverse complement strand
CACCCTTTGAATCACCGCATAACGTCCAGCCTCTTTGACACTCATCCATGCCCCTTTCCCGTCCATCTATGCCCCCTGTTTAAAAATAAGGGGACATTTCTAACTTGGATAAAGGTGACATTACCAACTTGGGCTCACAGCCCAGCGCAAAAGTGCCAAGCTCCGTATAATCACGTTTTTCCGAGGAGCGTTGCGGCTCGTCCCGCCTGTTTCACCAGGCCGACGGGTTAGGCTCGGAACCCAGGGCGGCATGCCCTGCCTTCCAACTGCGCTCACCCACTGGTTTGCTGTGAGGTGAGTCTGCACACTCTCTGCATCCGGTGGCATTCAACGAGCTTTGAATTGGAGTCCACCATGAGTGCTGTTCTGAAACCCATCCCCGATTACGCCGTGCGCGACCTGTCCCTTGCTGCCTGGGGCCGCAAAGAGATCAAGATCGCCGAGACCGAGATGCCTGGCCTGATGGCCATCCGTGAAGAGTTCACCAAGAGCCAGCCGCTCAAGGGTGCGCGCATCACCGGCAGCATCCACATGACCATCCAGACCGCCGTGCTGGTGGAAACGCTGCAAGCCCTGGGCGCCAACGTGCGCTGGGCCTCGTGCAACATCTTCTCCACGCAGGACCACGCCGCTGCCGCGCTGGTCGAGAAGGGCACGCCGGTGTTCGCGCACAAGGGCGAGACCCTGACCGAGTACTGGGACTTCACCCACCGCATCTTCGACTTCGGCCCCAAGGGCACGGAAGGCGAAGGCCCGAACATGATCCTGGACGACGGCGGCGACGCCACGCTGCTGATGATCCTGGGCCAGAAGGCCGAGAAGGACCCGTCGGTCATCAGCAAGCCCACCAGCGAAGAAGAGACCTGCCTGTTTGCTGCCATCAAGGCCAAGCTCGCTGTCGATCCGACCTGGTACACCCGCAAGGCCGCCAAGATCATCGGCGTGACCGAAGAGACCACGACCGGCGTGCATCGCCTGAAGGAAATGGCTGCCAAGGGCACGCTGCCCTTCCGTGCCATCAACGTGAACGACTCGGTGACCAAGAGCAAGTTCGACAACCTCTACGGTTGCCGCGAGTCGCTGGTTGACGGCATCAAGCGTGCCACCGACGTGATGATTGCCGGCAAGGTGGCTGTGGTCGCCGGTTACGGCGACGTGGGCAAGGGCTCGGCCCAGGCCCTGCGTGCCCTGTCCGCGCAAGTGTGGGTGACCGAGATCGACCCCATCAACGCCCTGCAGGCCGCCATGGAAGGCTACAAGGTCGTGACCATGGAGTACGCCGCTGACAAGGCCGACATCTTCGTGACGACCACGGGCAACAAGTCCATCATCACGCACGACCACATGGTCAAGATGAAGGATCAGGCCATCGTCTGCAACATCGGTCACTTCGACAACGAGATCGACATCGCCTCGATCGAGAAGTACACCTGGGAAGAGATCAAGCCCCAGGTGGATCATGTGATCTTCCCCGATGGCAAGAAGATCATCATGCTGGCCAAGGGCCGCCTGGTGAACCTGGGCTGCGGCACCGGCCACCCCAGCTTCGTGATGTCCAGCTCTTTCGCGAACCAGACCATTGCGCAGATCGAACTGTTCTCGCACCCTGACAGCTACGACATCGGCAAGGTCTACGTGCTGCCCAAGCACCTGGACGAGAAGGTGGCGCGCCTGCACCTGAAGAAGGTCGGCGCCATGCTGACCGAGCTGACGGACGAACAGGCCGCTTACATCGGCGTGCCGAAGCAGGGCCCGTACAAGCCCGATACCTACCGTTATTGATCGGCGGTTACTGCGCGGGCGCATTGCGTCGTTGGGCGGTGCTCGGGATCCTCACGTACCCCAAGGTACGTTCCGGTCCCTGCGCTCCGTCCGCCTCGCACTGCATCCCGCTCGCTACACCGCCATACCGAAAGACCCATGCGCATTGATCAACTGCTGGTCCAGCGCCAGCTCGCCAGCACCCGCTCCCAGGCCCAGCGCCTGATCGCAGGTGGTGTCGAGTGGCTGCAGGGCGAGGCGTGGAAACGCGTCGTCAAGAACGGCGACGAGGTCCCCGACGACGCGCAACTGCGCCTGCTCGACGACGCCGAAGCCCGCTACGTCTCGCGCGGTGGCCTCAAGCTGGAGGCTGCGCTCAAGCGCGTCGGTCTCTCGGTGCAAGGGCGCACCTGCCTGGACGTCGGCCAGTCCACCGGCGGTTTCACGGACTGCCTGCTGCAGGCCGGTGCCGCGCGGGTGGTGGGGCTGGACGTGGGACAGGCGCAACTGCACCCCAGCCTGCGCGACGATCCCCGCGTGCTCTGCATCGAGAAGGTCAATGCGCGTGATCCGGAGGCAATCGCCGAGGCCCTGGCTGATGACGAGGTGCTCGACGCCGGCTTTGACCTGCTGGTGGGGGACCTGTCCTTCATCTCGCAGACCCTGGTGCTGCCGGCCGTGGTGCCGCTGCTCAAGTCCGGCGGCCATTTGCTGATGCTGGTCAAGCCGCAGTTCGAGCTACAGCCGGGCCAGGTGGGCAAGGGCGGCATCGTGCGCGACGCCGCCTTGTACCCGCTGATCGAGCAACGCCTGCGCGATGCCTGCTCGGCCCTGGACCTGGCGGTGCAGGACTGGTTTGACTCGCCCATCGAGGGCGGCGACGGCAACCGCGAATTTTTCATCCACGCCATCAAGTGAAGAGGCCGCTATGAGCCTGCAACCCCTGCCCCTGAGCATTGAATTCTTTCCGCCCAAGACGCCCGAGGGCGTGGAGAAGCTGCGCGCCGTGCGCCAGCAGCTCAAGGCCTTGAAGCCCGAGTTCTGCTCGGTCACCTACGGCGCCGGAGGGTCCACCCAGGAGGGCACCTTTGCTGCCGTGCGCGAGATCCTCGCCGAGGGCATGGACGCGGCTTCGCATATCTCCTGCATCGGTGCCACCCAGGCCACCATGCGCGAGAACCTGGCCACCTTGAAGGCCATGGGCGTGAAGCGCCTGGTCACGCTGCGTGGTGATCTGCCCAGCGGCTATGGTGCCGGCGGCGAGTTCCAGTACGCCAGCGACCTGGTGGCCTTCATTCGCGCCGAGACCGGCGACCATTTCCACGTCGAGGTGGCGGCTTATCCGGAAATCCATCCGCAGGCCAAGTCGCCGGCAGCTGATTTGCAGGCCTTCGTGACCAAGGTGAAGGCCGGTGCCGACTCCGCCATCACGCAGTATTTCTATAACGCCGATGCCTATTTTCGTTTCGTCGAAGAGGCCGACGCCCTGGGCGTGACCGTGCCCGTGGTGCCGGGCATCATGCCCATCACCAGTTCCACCCAGTTGATGCGTTTCAGTGACGCGTGCGGCGCCGAGATCCCGCGCTGGATCCGCCTGCGCCTGCAGAGTTTTGGTGACGACACGGCATCGATCAAGGCGTTCGGCCTGGACGTGGTCACGGAACTGTGCGAGCAGTTGCGCGCCGGTGGCGCGCCAGCCCTGCACTTCTACAGCATGAACCAGAGCGTGGCCACGCTGGAGATCTGCAAGCGCCTGGGGCTTTGATCGTCAGCGCGCTGGATGGCGCGTCACCAGGTAGATGCCAGGCAGCACCAGGGCCATGCCCCAGAGGTGAAAAGCGCTCAGCCCTTCACCCAGCACCAACCACGCCAGAAGCGCGGTATAGATGGGGCTCAGGTAGAGCACCACGCTGACCCGGGCCGCGCCGAGTTCGCGTTGCATGAAGGAATGCGCCAGGTAGGCGCCAAAGCCCGGGATGATGGCAGCGGTCAGCGCCAGCACACCGCCTTCAGGCGTCACGGCCGGTAATGGACTGGTGAGGACTTCCCACAGGGCAAAGGGCAGGTTGATCAGGGCGCCGGCCAGGCTGATCAAGGCCAGTTGCGCCCCCAGACCCAGGGGGCTGCGCCATTTCCTGAGCAGCAGGGAGTACAAGGTCCAGGACAGCGTGGCCGCCAGGATCCAGCCGTCCCCCGGGACGAACTGCACCGCAGCCAGCGCGTCCCATTGCCCCTTGAGCACCACATGCAGCACGCCGGCCAGGGCCAGCGCCACGCCCAGGGCTTGGCGCAAGCTGAAACTTTCACCCAGCCACAGGGCCGAGGCCAGCACGATCAGCACCGGCGAGATCGCGTAGATGAGGCCGATGTTGGCCGCGCTGGTGGTGTGGCCGCCGATATAGACCCAAGCGCCGCAGATCCACATGCCAAGGGCGCCGAGCACCAGGTAATGCTTCCAGTCGGCCAGCACCTGGCGACGTTGCGCCCAGATCTCGGCATGGGTGCCCAGGAAGAACAGCCCGCTGGCCAGCAACCAGCGCAGCAAGGCCAGCAGGTGCGGTTCGATGACGCCGGTGGCCTTGCGTGCGACCAGCGCATTGACGGCCCAGAGCGCGGGTGTGATGAAGAGCAGCGCCAGGGCGAGGCGGTGTCGGGCAGCGGCGTGCATGCCGATGGTGTGTGCCGGCTCAGCCGCCGCTGTCCAGCGTGAAGCCGGCGTTGCGGTCCTGGCCCAGCCGCTTGACCAGTTGCGGCAGCGCCGGTTGCAGCAAGCCCTTGAGCGTGTGCGGCGGGTTGATCACGAACATGCCGCTGGCAGGCAGGCCGGGGCGTTTGGCCTCGCCCTGGGCGGCGGCCACGCTCAGCTTGCTCGACTTGACCGTCAGCGTGGCGTGCAGCCAGGGCTTGCCGAGCTTGGTGGCCAGGGTCTTGAGCTTGCGCGGCAGGTCGTGCGCCTCAGGCCGCGGAATGATGGGGTACCACACGGCATAGGTGCCGGTGGCAAAGCGCTTGAGTGCCTCGGTCGCCATGGCCACCACGCGTGGATAGTCGTTCTTGATCTCGTAGCTCGGGTCGCACAGCAGCAGCGCGCGGCGCGAGGGCGGGGGCAGGAACTTGTTGACGCAGCCGAAGCCGTCTTCGCGCAGCACGACCACCTGGCGTCCGGCATGGAGCTGCGCCACATTGGCGTCCAGGGTCTTGGCATCGGTCGGGTGCAGCTCGTAGAGCTTGAGCAGGTCGTGCTCGCGCAGCAGGCGCTGGATGATGAAGGGCGAGCCGGGGTAGACGCGCCAGTTGTTCTTGCTGTTGAAGCTGGCGATCAGGTCCAGGTAGTCCTGCAGGGCCGGGGCCAGCGGCTCATCGCTGTCGGAGGCCAGCAGGCGCTGGATGCCTTCGACGGCCTCGCCACTGGTGTCGGCAAACTCGCTGTCGAGCCGGTAGAGCCCGGCGCCGGCGTGGGTGTCGAGCACGGTGAGCGCGGCCTCTTTTTGCGTGAGGTGGCGCAGCAGGGCAATGAGCACGGTGTGCTTAAGCACATCGGCGTGGTTGCCGGCATGGAAGGCGTGGCGGTAGCTGAACATGGTAATAGGATGTTAATGACGGAGCGGCCGGGTCCGGGACGCCTGCGTTCCGTGCAAGAATCATCCGTTATGGCCGATATTCTCGTTGATCCTGCCCAGCCCGTGGCGCCGAGGCCGGCGCAGCCGGTGTCGCACGTGGATGCCCTGCCGCCCGGCACGCGCCTGGCCGAGTTCGAGGTACAGGGCCTGCTGGGCGTCGGCGGTTTCGGCCTGGTCTACCGTGCCTATGACACCTCCTTGCAGCGTGCCGTGGCCATCAAGGAATACATGCCCGCGGCGCTGGCTGCCCGGCTGGACGGCACCACGGTATCGGTGCGTTCCTCGGCCGACCAGGCCACTTACCAGTCCGGCCTGCAATCCTTCATCGCGGAAGCGCGCCTGCTGGCGCAGTTCGACCATCCCTCGCTGGTCAAGGTCTACCGCTTCTGGGAAGCCAACAACACGGCCTACATGGTCATGCCCCTTTACAGGGGGGTGACGCTCAAGCAGGCGCGCAGCCAGATGGCTGCGCCACCGCCCGAAGCGTGGCTGCGCGCTGTGCTCTGGTCCGTGTTGCAGGGTCTGCACGTGCTGCACCGCAACGATGCGCTGCATCGCGACATCTCCCCCGACAACATCTTCCTGCAGGACATGGGGCCGCCGGTCTTGCTGGACCTGGGCGCCGCGCGGCGCGCCATCAGCGACAAGTCGCACCGGCTTACCGCCATCCTCAAGGTCAACTACGCGCCGATCGAGCAGTACGCCGAGGCCGAAGACCTGAAACAGGGCCCCTGGACCGATCTCTACGCTCTGGCGGCCGTGGTCTACAGCTGCCTGCGCAACGACCCGCCGCTGCCCGCCACGGCCCGCGTGGTGCGCGACAGCCTGCCCTCCGTGCGCAGCGTCGTGGCGACGGTGAAGGAGCATTTCGGTCTCGCCTACTCGGACGAATTCGTGCGCACCATCCAGCACGCCCTGGCCGTGCAACCCGCCGACCGGCCGCAGAACCTGGCGGCCTTTGTCACCGAGATGAAGCTCAAGGCCTCACCCCGGTTGAGCAAGTTCGACTGGCGTGCGGAACTTGGCCCCTCGTTGCGCGCCGACGAGGAGGAATACAACTCCCGCCAGTTCTGGCACACCCAGCCGCAGACCGTCCGGCACACGGCGTCGTCCGCCCAGGCCTCGAAAACGGGTGAGCGCCGCGGCCGCTTCGTGCGCTGGGCCAAGCCCGTGGGCCTGAGCTTGGCGCTGCTGCTGGGGGGCGCACTCCTCTGGAGCTGGCTGGCGGGCGAGAGTGGCCCCTTGCGTGATCGGCCAAGGATGGCCCATCCGGAGTCCGTCGTCGTGCCAGCACCGGCGGCCGTACCTGCATCGATCGATACACAAGCGTCGTCCAGCCCTGCGGGCGATGCCGGTTCCGCTGGCGCCGTCTCATCGCAGCCGCCGGCCGCGCCCGCACCCGTGGCGACCCCGGCCCCCAAGGCGCCCGCCACTGCGATCACGACACCACCAGCGCCCAAGCCGCGCCCGCCGGTCAAGGCTGCGCCCAGGGAGGACGAGCGCCAGCCGGGAGCCCGTCCGCGACCTGCCGCGCCGGAAGCGCCGCCTAAGGCCACAGCTGCGCCCGCACCCCAGCAGCCGGCCGTGAGTCAGGACAGGGTTCTGTGTGCAGATGCCAACTTCTTTACCCGTCCCATGTGCATTCACCTCGAATGCCAGAAGGCGGAGAACAGGCCGTTGGCGATATGCATCGAAGATCGGCAGCGTTATCCGGACGGCGCCAGCCCGGGCCAGTGACATGCCTGATCGCGGGTGCCCGCTGTGGCCGCGCCGGCTGCAGCGAGCCCGGGCCGTGGCCGTGAGGCCGGCATTCCATGCAAAAATCGTTTTTTATGGCCGACACCCCGCTTGACACCCACCCACCAGCTGTGCCGCAGCCGGTGGTGCACCTGGACGCCCTGCCGCCCGGTACGCGCCTGGCCGAGTTCGAGCTGCAGGACCTGTTGGGCGTGGGGGGCTTCGGTCTGGTCTACCGGGCCTACGACCATTCGCTGCACCGCACAGTGGCCATCAAGGAGTACATGCCATCGGCGCTGGCGGCGCGCCAGAATGGCCAGCTGCTGTCGATCCGCTCCTCGGCCGACCAGGCCACCTACCAGCACGGACTGCAGTCCTTCGTGGCCGAGGCGCGCCTGCTGGCGCAGTTCGACCATCCCTCGCTGGTCAAGGTCTACCGCTTCTGGGAGGCCAACAACACGGCCTACATGGCCATGCCCCTTTACCGGGGCGTGACACTCAAACAGGCGCGTGCCCAGATGGCATCCCCTCCGCCTGAGGACTGGCTGCGCACCATGCTGTGGTCCATCCTGCAGGCCTTGCAGGTGCTGCACGAGCACAACACACTGCACCGCGACGTTTCGCCCGACAACATCTTCCTGCAGGACATGGGGCCGCCGGTCTTGCTGGACCTGGGCGCCGCGCGGCGCGCCATCACCGACCAGTCGCGCAAGCACACGGCCATACTCAAGGTCAATTACGCGCCGATCGAGCAGTACGCCCAGGCCGACGACCTGAAACAGGGCCCCTGGACCGACCTCTACGCTCTGGCCGCCGTGGTCTACAGCTGCCTGCGTAACGACCCGCCGCTGCCCGCCACGGCGCGTGTGGTGCGCGACAGCATGCCTTCGGTGGGCAGCGTGGCCGCGACGGTGAAGGCGCATTTCGGGAACGCGTACTCGGACGCTTTTGTGCAGGCCATCAGCCATGCGCTGGCGATACAGCCGGCCGAGCGGCCGCAGAGTGTGCAGGAATTCGTGCAAGAGATGGGCCTCCACGCACCGGCGGGGCTGGGCAAGTTCGACTGGCGCTCCGCGCTCGGTGTCGATCTGTTGCCCGATCCGCAGGACCACTCGGGTGCGAACCTGAAAACCCAGCCCCCGACCCAGACCGTACCTGTAACCGCGCCTGCGACGGCGCCCCTGACGGCGCCTGTGACGGCGCGCATTCCTGCCCGGCGTTGGCACGGACGGGTCTGGGCTCTGATGGGGGCGGTGGCTCTGTTGGCGGTCCTGGGGATCTACTGGGGCCTGTCCAGCGATTTGCCGCTGGTGGCGGCTCCGGAGCCGGCCCCGATGCCGGCGCCGGCCATGAGCCGGGCGGTGGTGCCTGAACCGGCGACGTCCGATCCCACGGACCCCTGGCCTGTCGCTGCCCAGCCGGATGCGCCCGCACAGGCTGGCGAGATTCGCACACCGGCTGCTGCTGCGGCTGGACCCGCCAGCCCGGCCTCTGCGCCGCGGGCCGTTGCGCGCCCGGCCAAACCGCGCCCCCCCAAGCCCTTGTGTGTGGACGCTAACTTCTTCGCCTATCCCGTGTGCCTGTTCCGGGAGTGCCTGAAGAAGGAGAACTTCAACCACCCGGTCTGCGTCGAAAGCCGCCGCAACTCAGCGAACCAGCCCTCGCCGGCGCCCTGAGCCAGCCCGGCCCCCTCGGAGGGGCCAAAACTCGTATAATGGCAGGCTTCGCAGCGCTTTTGTGGCCCCGCGGCGAAGGCTTCCAACCCACCTAAGAGATTCCCAACAGAGGAAAACCGACCGTGGAAAAGGGCTGCCCAAACCCTCTTTTTAGAGAAAAACTCATGACCAATACGTTCAGCGCCAAACCCGCTGACGTGAAGCAGAGTGGTTTGTGATTGACGCGACCGACAAGGTCCTCGGACGAGTAGCCAGCGAAGTTGCTCTCCGTTTGCGCGGCAAACACAAGGCCATTTACACGCCTCACGTCGATACCGGTGACTTCATCGTCATCATCAACGCAGCCAAGCTGCGCGTGACCGGTACCAAGGAACTCGACAAGATTTACTACCGCCATTCCGGTTTTCCGGGCGGTATCTACGCCACCAACTTCCGCGACATGCAGGCCAAGCATCCCGGCCGCGCACTCGAGAAGGCTGTCAAGGGCATGCTGCCCAAGGGCCCGCTCGGCTACGCCATGATCAAGAAGCTCAAGGTGTACGGTGGTGCAGAGCACCCCCACACCGCCCAGCAACCCCAAGTGTTGGCAATCTAAGGAGCCTTGAGATGATTGGTGAATGGAACAATGGCACCGGCCGTCGCAAATCCAGCGTCGCCCGCGTGTTTCTGAAAAAAGGCACCGGCAAGATCACGGTCAACGGCAAGGATATCCAGGAATATTTCGGCCGCGAAACCTCGATCATGATTGCCAAGCAGCCGCTCATGCTGACCAACCACGCCGAAACCTTCGACGTGCAGGTCAATGTGCACGGCGGCGGTGAGTCCGGCCAGGCCGGCGCTACCCGCCACGGCATCACGCGTGCCCTGATCGACTACGACGCTTCGCTCAAGCCCACCTTGTCGCAAGCCGGCTTCGTGACGCGCGATGCCCGCGAAGTGGAACGTAAGAAGGTCGGTCTGCACTCTGCACGCCGTCGCAAGCAGTTCAGCAAGCGCTAAGCCTGCCTGTTGTCCGCAAGGGCAACAATCTGTTGCAAAACCGGGGCCGCCAGAATGGAAATTCTGGCGGCCCTTGTCTTTGTGGCTGCTAGACTCGTTGGCTTATGCGATTGCGACTGCTCCTCCGCCGCCTGACGGTCAGTGCACCGCGCATGTCCGTGCGCAGTGCCTTGCCCTGGCCTTTCCGCTGGATCGGTGCGGCCGTTGTGCTGGGTTTTTGCGCCGCCATCGGCCTGTGGGCCTTCGAGTTCGGCAAGGAGATTGCCGGCATCGATGATGGACGCATCGAGTACCTGGCCCGGCTCGAGCGCCAGGTGTCTGATCTGCAGCAGGAGCTGGAGGTCATGAAGGAGGAGCGCAACAAGGCGCTGTCCCTGGCCAACACGTCGACCACGCTGATGACCGCGGAGAAGTCGGCCCAGGAGCGACTCTCGACCCTGAACAAGCAGCTGGAGGTCGACAACCAGCGCCTGCGCGACGATCTTGGCTTCTTCGAGAAGTTGATCCCGACCGTCGGCACGGAAGCCCTGGCCATCCGTGGCCTGCAGGCCGAGGTGCAGGATGGGCGCCAGGTCAAGTGGCAGGTGCTGGTGATCCAGCCGCTGAAGAATGCCCCGGAATTCTCGGGCCGGCTGGAGATCAGCTTCTCCGGTTTGCAGGCGGGGCGCCCCTGGGCAGCAACCTTGCCCGGGGGGCCGCAAACGATTAAGCTGCGTCAGTACGCGCGCGCCGAAGGGGTGTTCGATCTGCCGCCTCAGACCCTGGTCAAGGGGGTCAGCGTCAAAGTCATGGACGGCACCCTGGTCAAGGCTGTGCAGTCGATCAAGTTGTAATTCAAGTCTGATGGGGAAAACCAGATGTTCAACAAGAAAAAGCAGCCCGCCATTCGCAGCCTGATCGCTGATGGCAACCACATCGAAGGCCATATTCACTTCACCGATGGCCTGCGTGTCGATGGCACGGTGGTGGGTGACGTGCGGTCCGGTGAGGACAAGAACAGCATCCTGGTGATCTCCGAAACCGCCTCGGTGACGGGCGAGGTGCACGCCGACCACGTCATCGTCAATGGTTCGGTCAAGGGGCCGGTGTATGCCCGCCGTATGCTGGAACTGCAGCCCAAGGCGCGGATCGAGGGGGATGTCTACTACACCGCCCTGGAAATGCACCAGGGTGCCATCATCGCCGGCCTGCTGCGCCCTACGCCGGCCATGATGGAGGAAAAGCCCACACTGAAACTGGCGGCAAATAACTGAAGCAGGAATTCCCGAGCGATCGGGTGTACTATTAATGCAGTTTATTTTCCCCTGGAGTCATCCATGAGCGCCGTTGCCGAATCCATCCAGACCGAGATGCCCGCCCCCATCCTCTTCACCGACAGTGCGGCCGCCAAGGTGGCCGACCTGATCGCCGAGGAAGGCAACCCCGACCTCAAGCTGCGCGTCTTCGTGCAGGGCGGCGGTTGTTCCGGCTTCCAGTATGGCTTCACCTTCGACGAAGTGGCCAACGAAGACGACACCACCATGACCAAGAATGGCGTGTCCCTCCTGATCGATGCCATGAGCTACCAGTACCTGCTGGGCGCCGAGATCGACTACAAGGAAGACCTGCAAGGCGCCCAGTTCGTGATCAAGAACCCGAACGCCAGCACCACCTGCGGCTGCGGCTCCTCGTTCTCCGTTTAAGCATTTGCCCGGCTCAGGCCGGGTAGATCGCACCCAGCACACGGGCGCCTCGGGCGCCCGTGACGCTTTTCAGGCTGCCGGTTTCCCGGTGCACGGCCTTGCGCGCCAGCCAGGCAAAGGCGGCAGCTTCCACCTGCAGCGGTGGCAGGCCCTGCTGCTCCGATGACGTCACCTCCAGCGCCGACAGATGCGCCTGCAGGCGCCGCATCAGATGGGTGTTGAGAGCGCCCCCGCCGCAGACGATCAGGCGACGACTGCCGGCCGCGTGGCGCAGCACGTCGGCGGCGCAGACGCGGGCGGTCAGTTCGGTCAGCGTGGCTTGCACACCCTCGGCGGGCAAGGTTTCGAAGCCGTGCAGCTTGCCGGCCAGCCAGGCCGGGTTGAACAGATCGCGTCCGCTGCTCTTGGGGGCGGGCAGGGCGAAGTAGGGCTCCTGCAGCATCGCTTTCAGCAGCCCGGCGTCCACCTGCCCGCTGGCCGCCCAGCGCCCCTGCTCGTCGAAAGCCTGGCCAGTGTGCTGGCGGCACCAGGCGTCCATCAGGGCGTTGCCAGGTCCACAGTCCCAGCCCAGCACCGCATCGTCGCGAAGCACCGACAGGTTGGCGATGCCGCCGATATTGAGCACCGCAACGGTCTGGCCTGTACGGCCGAACAGGGCCTGATGGAAGGCCGGCACCAGGGGCGCGCCTTGGCCGCCGGCGGCGACATCGCGGCTGCGGAAATCGGCCACGACCGTGATGCCGCTGAGTTCGGCCAGCAGGGCCGGGTTGTTGAGTTGCAGGGTGTAGCCGATGCCGTCAAAGGCGCCCGGGCGATGCCGTACGGTCTGCCCGTGCGCGCCGATGGCGCAGATGGCCGTGGTTGGCAGGCCGGTCGCCTGGAGCAGGTCGGCGACGACCTGGGTGTAGACGTGGCTCAGGGCGTTGGCGGCCAGGGCCGCGCGGTGCAGCTCGTTGTCGCCTTGTCCGTTCAGGGCCAGCAGCTCGGCCGCCAGTTCAGCCGGGAAGGGGCGCCAGGCATGCTGCAGGACACGGGTGCTGGCGCCACTGCAGTCGGCCAGCACACCATCCACGCCGTCCAGCGAGGTGCCGGACATCAGGCCGATGTAGTGCTCGGGCATGCCGGATTCAGCGCGCCGCCAGCAGCTGTGCGGCCGCCAACTGCTGGCGTGTCACGGCGGCCAGGCGATTGAAGACCGGGCGGGCGGCGGGTGAAACGGGAATCGACTCGCTGTTGCGCGCGATCGCCAGCGGGTTCTGGTGCCTGCCGTTGATGCGGAATTCGTAGTGCAGATGCGGGCCGGTAGCCCAGCCGGTGGCGCCGACCGCACCGATGTTCTGTCCCTGCTCGACGCGCTGGCCGCGACGCACGGCAATGCGGCTCAGGTGGGCGTAGACCGTGACGTGGTTGTTGCGGTGGCGGACAAAAACCACATTGCCGAAGCCGCCCTGCACGCCCGCGAACTCAACCAGACCATCTCCCACGCTGCGTACCGGCGTGCCCGTGGGCGCGGCGTAGTCGACACCCAGATGGGCCGTCCACTTCTGCAGGATGGGGTGGAAGCGCATCTTGAAGCCGCTGGTCACGCGCGAGAAGGCCAGCGGTGAGGCCAGGTAGGCGCGCTTGAGGCTCTGGCCTTCCAGCGAGTAGTAGCCGCTGCGACCCTGGGTGCGCGTGGGGCGGCCTTCTTCCACCGGGGTGGGGTTGGTCGCGGTGGGTTCCTGGAACCACATGGCCTGGTAGGCCTTGCCGCCGTTGACGAATTCGGCGCTGAGAACGCGCCCGGCGCGCAGGGGCTCGCCGTCGCCTTCCAGCACCTCATAGACGACCGAGTAGCGGTCGCCCTTGCGCAGTTCGCGGTGGAAGTCGATGTCGCCGGAGAAGATCTCGGCGATCTGGATCGCCACGGCATCGGGGATGCCGGCCTCGTCGGCCGAAGCGAACAGCGAGCTGTCGATGGTGGCGCCGGCGATGCGGATGGAGGCCGTCAGGGAGGCGTTCTCAAGCCGGGACGTGAAGGTGGTGCCGGATTTCTCGATCACCAGGCGCTTGAAGCTGCCATCGTCGTCCGGGCTCCAGCGCGCCACCAGCTTGATCAGGGTGTTGCGCTCACTGGCTTCGGCGCTGAGCTGGCGGCCGGTGCGGCCGAGCAGGTGGCGATGCACCAGGGGGTCGCGGCGCAGGAAGTCCGCGGCCTGCGGATCGTCCATGCCGAGGCGGCGCAGCAGCGTGTCGGCGGTGTCGTTGGCGCGCGAGGCATCGGAGCGGTAGAGGCTGTAGCGGTGAAGGTCGAGCGCCGAGGCCTGTGCCTCCAGCGGCAGGGGGGTGACGGTTTCGCTGACTTCGCGCACGGGCAGCTGCGCCACATCGGGTGCCAGCGTGACCACGGCGGCGGCCAGGGCGTAGGCGCCGCCGCCGAGCAGGGCGAGGGATAACAGGGCTGTCGCGAACCCGCGCGGGCGGTGATCAACCGCCTGGCGCAAGGCGGCCAGGGTGGCGGAGAGGGTGGTGAGCAGCGTGGTCTTCAAGGATGCGGCCCCAGGGTTGGCCAGCCGGGCCGGACGGTCATCCGGCGCCACTTAAAATCGTGGCCTCAGGGGTAGACCCAAGTATATCGGCCCGCCTCCGGGCCACAGCGAAAAATCTTTATGAATCAAGCTTCTGTGTCGACTTTTCCCCTCACCGACCGGGTCCGCGAGGCGCTCGCCGTGACCCGGCGCGGTTGCGAGGAGTTGATCCCCGAATCCGACTGGGTGCAG
This sequence comes from Burkholderiales bacterium, assembly GCA_016185015.1. Classification (GTDB taxonomy): domain Bacteria; phylum Pseudomonadota; class Gammaproteobacteria; order Burkholderiales; family Burkholderiaceae_C; genus Hylemonella. The sequence continues at coordinate 76,224 of JACPOI010000001.1, read as the reverse complement.
AAGCTGGCCCGCTCCGAGGCCACGGGCACGCCCCTGCGCATCAAGCTGGGCCTGGACCCGACCGCGCCGGACATCCACATCGGCCACACCGTGGTGCTCAACAAGATGCGCCAGTTGCAGGACCTGGGCCACCAGGTCATCTTCCTGATCGGCGACTTCACCAGCCTGATCGGCGACCCCTCGGGGCGCAACAGCACACGCCCGCCGCTCACGCCCGAGCAGATCAAGGCCAATGCCGAGACCTACTACCGCCAGGCCAGCCTGGTGCTGGACCCGGCGAAAACCGAGATCCGCTACAACAGCGAATGGAGCCTGCCCCTGGGCTCCATGGGCATGATCCAGCTGGCGGCCAAGTACACCGTGGCGCGCATGATGGAGCGCAACGATTTCCACGACCGCTTCAAGGCCGGCACCCCGATCTCGGTGCATGAGTTCCTCTACCCGCTGATGCAGGGCTACGACTCGGTGGCCCTGAAAAGCGATCTGGAACTGGGCGGCACCGACCAGAAGTTCAACCTGCTGATGGGCCGGCACCTGCAGGCCGAATACGGCCAGGAACCGCAGTGCATCCTGACCATGCCGTTGCTCGAAGGCCTGGACGGCGTGGACAAGATGTCCAAGTCCAAGAACAACTACATCGGCATCACCGAGGATGCCAACAGCATGTTCGCCAAGGTGCTCTCGATCAGCGACGAGCTCATGTGGCGCTGGTACACGCTGCTGAGCTTCCGCTCCATGGCCGAGATTGAAAAGCTGAAGCAGGAAGTGGCCGGTGGGCGCAACCCCAAGGATGCCAAGGTTCAGCTGGCCAAGGAGATCACGGCGCGTTTCCATTCGGCCGCCGCCGCCGATGCGGCCGAGCAGGATTTCATCAATCGCAGCAAGGGTGGCATTCCCGACGAGATCGAGGAGCAGACGCTCACGCTGGAGGGCGGTCCCGTCGGCATTGCCGCGCTGCTCAAGCAGGCTGGCCTGGTGGCCTCGTCCGGCGAGGGCAGCCGCCTGATCGACGGCGGTGGTGTGCGTGTGGACGCTGCGGTGGTCAGTGACAAGGGCCTCAAGCTCGGTGCCGGCACCTATGTGCTGCAGGTGGGCAAGCGCAAATTCAAGAAGGTCACGCTGCTGTCCTCCGGGGCCTGACTTGCCGGCTGCCCGCCGGTATGCTGCAATGCGGCGCAAGTGATGCAGACCGTCCCTAGTGGAAACACGGGGCTGGGTATGTTGACGGTGGTGAAATAATCCGCTGATTCAATAAATCAAGGTTGGGCGGCATGGAAGCGCAAGCGATATACCGGAAATCCGACAAGGGGACAGAAGCCATTGCGACCCGTGGTCACGGCGTGGGCGGCAAGCTGCGCATGCTGCTCATACTGGTCGATGGCAAGAAGAACGTGGAAGAACTGACCCGGCTGGCGGCCGGCATGGGCGAGTCGGCCCAGTCGTTGCAACAGCTGGAAGCCGATGGTTTCATCGAAGTCCTTCCCGGTGCGGCTGGTGCCAGGCCAGCCGGAGGGCCGGCCGTGGCATCAGGCACGGAACTGAGCAAACTCAAATCACTGGCGACCCGCCTCCTGCTCGAACAGCTGGGCCCCCTGGCAGACGAGCTTTCTCTCAGGATCGAAGCGACCCGGGACCTGTCCCAGTTTGTCGAGGCCATGAAGCGGGCCTACACCGTGGTGCGCGATGTCAAAGGCCAGGCGGCGGCCGACCGCTTTGGTGCCGAAGTCGAAGCCCAGTTGCCGAAGTCCTGAGACCCGTTCAGGCCGCGAGCCAGGCGCCGACCCGTTCCCTCGCTCCCACCGACAGGCGCCACGTGCTGATGCTGCGCGGTTGAGACAGGCTCAATGTCAGCAGGCGCTTGTCGCGAGCCACCAGTGCCTTCACCCGGCTTTGCCCACCGGCATAAAGCAGCAGGTCGTCGAGCTTGTGGAGCCGCCAGCTGCTGAGTGACTTGCCGCTGCCCACCTCCACGCCCAGCCATTCGTCGCCGGCCGCAAAGCCGGCCTGTTCGGCAGCGCCGCCACGCAACACAGTCTTGACCTGGATCGAGCCGCCCGATTCGCTCACGCGCAGGCCCAGGCGTTGCGCCAGCTGGGCTGGCTCTTCATGGATGGTCACGCCATGCTGCTCAAGCAGCTCGCGCAAGGGCAGCTCGGCCGTACCGTGCACCCAGCGTTTGAGTTCGCGCGACCAGGAGCGGCCGCTCAGGTCCTGCAGCACGGCCAGCAGATCGCTCTCGGCCATGGGGCCGGCCTTGCAGCGCAGCCAGAGCGCACGCATGACGTCGTCCAGGGTGTGCGGGCCCTCGGCGCGCAGCGTCAGGTCCAGGCACAAGGCGACCAGCGCGCCCTTGCCGTAGTAGCTGACGGTAGCGTTGGGTGTGTTTTCGTCGACGCGGTAGTACTTGACCCAGGCATCGAAGCTGGCCTGGGCCACCGATTGAATCAGCCGCCCCGGCGTCTGCTGCAGCTGGTTGATGCTCTTGTTGAGCAGGCGCAGGTAACCGGCGTCATCCAGCAGGCCGGCACGGCGCAACAGTAGGTCATCGTAGTAGCTGGTGAAACCCTCGAAGAACCAGAGTAGCTCCGTGTAGTTCTCGGTGCGGTAGTCATAACGCGCGAACTCGGCCGGGCGCAGGCGCTTGACGTTCCAGCTGTGGAAATACTCGTGGCTGATCAGGCCCAGCAGGGTGGTGTAGCCATCGCCGGGTTTGGATTCGGTGCGCGGCAGGTCGCGGCGCGCGCAGATCAGCGCCGTGGAGTTGCGATGTTCCAGCCCGCCATAACCGTCGTCGGTGGCGTTGAGCATGAACAGGTAGCTGGCGAAGGGTGGCTTGCCGCTGCGGCCGGTGGCCTGGCCACCGGCGTGCCAGAAGCGGATGGCGGTGTCGCAGATGCGCTGCGCGTCGGCCAGCAGGCGGGTGCCGTCGAAGCTGGGCGGGGCGCCGGCGACGATGAAGCGGTGGTTGACACCGCCCGCCTTGAAGTCGCCGCTCCAGAAAGCGCCGAGTTCGAAGGGGCAGTCGGCCAGCTCGTCGTAGTTGGCTGCGCGGTAATGGCCAAAACCGCGCTTGTCGGTCTTGATGACCGGCAGGCTGGTGGCCACAGTCCAGTGGGCGGGCGCGGCACCGGCCAGTAAGCTCAGGTCATGCGGTGCGTCTTCCTGGCCTTCGACGCGCAGGCACAGGCTGGTGCCATTGAAAAAGCCGCGCGTGTTGTCGAGCCAGGCCGTGCGTACCGAGTTGTCCAGGGCATAGATTTCGTAGCTCAGCTCCAGCGGCTGCTCCGGGTCGCACGCGATCTGCCAACTGCATTTGTCCAGCTGGTCAATGGAGAGCACGCGGCGGCCTTGCCGGGCCTGGAGTTGTTGCAGGTTTTTCGAGAACTCGCGCACCAGGTAGCTGCCCGGAATCCAGACCGGTAGCGCCACGCGTTGATCGGCGCTTGGCTGTGGGATGGTGAGCGTGACGCGGTAGAGGTGGCTGTGCAGGTCTGCGGCCTGGACCTGGTAGTGCACGCTGGCGGGGAGTCGGGAGTTGCGGCCGGGCATGCGTGGCATGGATATTGATGACAAAAGCGTTCAGCGTGTGGCAGCCGTGAGCTGCTTCTCGATCTGCTGGGTGGTCAGGGCGCCGGGCACGCGCGAGCCATCGGCGAAGATCAGCGTGGGGGTGCCGGTGATCTTGTGCTTGCGACCCAGCGTGAGGTTACGGGTCAGGGCCGTGGTGTCGCAGCTGAGGGCGGCCGGCACCTGGTCGTTGAACATCCAGTCCTGCCAGCTCTTGTTCTTGTCCTTGGCGCACCAGATGTTTTTCGACTTTTCGGTCGAATCCGGGCTCAGGATGGGATAGAGAAAGGTGTGGACCGTGACGTTGTCGATCTTGGCCAGGTCGCGCTCGAAACGCTTGCAGTAACCGCAGTTCGGGTCGGCGAAGACGGCCACCTTGCGCTTGCCGTTGCCGCGCACCACGGTGAAGGCGTCCTTCAGGGGCAGGTCCTTGAAATCGATGGCCGTCAGCTGTTCGACGCGTTCCTCGGTCAGGTTGCGGCGCTGGCGCACGTCGATGATGTTGCCCTGGATCAGGTAGTTGCCTTCCGCGTCGGTGTAGTAGATGTCGTTCTCGTTGACGCGGATCTCGTAGATGCCGGGCAGCGGCGTCTTGCTGACTTCATCGATCTTGGGCAACTGGGGCAGGCGTTCGGCCAGGTTCTTGCGGATCGTGGCGTCCTGGGCGTAGGCACCGAGGGAGAGCAGGGCCAGCAGGCCCGCCAGCAGGTGTTTGGACATATTCATCATCACATCGACTTTCAAAAGTTCATGGCGCGCCGCGCCAGCCAGTTCTTCAGCATCCCGCTGCGTTCCACGCCTTGCAGGCCCCAGTGGCGCAGTGCACCCCAGGCCTCGCCCTCGCGTGCAAACAGCAGCTGCAGCCCGTCCATGCCGACATCCAGGGCCAGCATGCCGGCCTTGCGTGCCCGTTCGTAACGACGCAGCAGCTTCTCGTCATCCACACCGCGCCAGTACTCGCGCCCGTGCAGCACGCGCGTGAGTTCCGCCACATCGGCCAGGCCCAGGTTCAGGCCCTGACCGGCCAGCGGGTGCACGTTGTGCGCCGCATCACCGGCCAGCACCCAGGCGCCTCCCGCCGCGCGGCCCGACCACTGCCGGGCCTGGGCTTTCTGCAGCGGCCAGGTCCGGCGTTCGCTGGCCAGCGTGAGGGAACCGAGTGTGTGGGCACTGGCGTCTTCCAGTTCGCGGCAGAAATCGGCGGCTTCCAGGCCTTGCAGATGTGCGGCACGCTCAGGAGAGACAGACCAGACGACGGCCACAGAGTTCCCCTGGGCGCCGTCCAAAGGCAAAAAAGCCAGGATCTCGCCCTGTGCAAACCACTGCCGGGCGACCTGGTCGTGGGGTCTTTCGCAACGCAGACGGGTGGCCAGGGCGTGCTGTGGGTAGGGCGTGACCTCGAAGTCGACGCCGAATTCGGCGCGTGTGCTGCTGGTACGGCCTTCGCAGACCACGGTCAGCCGGGCCGGCGCCGGCGCACTCAGCACCTCGATCTGGGGTTGGTAACGCACCGCCTCGGCCAGCTGGGCTTCGAGCACCGGCACGTCGACGATCCAGGTCAGCGCCGGGCTGCCGGATTCGCCGGCATCGAAATTCAGTTCGCTGCCGCGGTCGCCCCAGACCTGCATGCGCCGCACCGGCGTCGCCGAAGCTTCGTCGGCAGGCCAGCAGCGCACGCTTTCCAGCAGTTCGCGTGAGGCGCGGTTCAGGGCATAGGCGCGCACGTCGGCGGTCGGCGGCTTGCCAGCCGGGGCCGGCTGTTCCACCAGCCCGACGCGCAGGCGCTCACGTGCCAGCAGCAGGGCCAGGGTGCGGCCGACGATGCCGCTGCCGCGTATGCAGATATCCAGGGCTTGGGGCATGGGGGGATTGTAGAAGGCAGGGCAGAATTGACCTTGTTCTCAGTCAACCCAGGAAAACGATCCGTGAGTGCTTCCTCCATGCCCCCGGCCGATGTGCAGGCTCGCATCGCCCGTCTTTTTGTCTATCCCATCAAATCCTGCGCCGGCGTCGAGCTGTCCGAGGCCTTGCTCACCGAGACCGGCCTGGACCTGGACCGCGCCTGGATGGTGGTGGACAGCGAGGGAGAGTTCCTGAGCCAGCGCGAGGCGCCACGCATGGCGCTGATCCAGCCGGCCTTCAAGCGCGGCGGCACCGAACTGCAGCTGCGCGCGCCGGGCATGCTGGCCCTGCATCTGCGGGTCGATGCGGTCGAGGCGCCGGCCCGTGTGCGTGTCTGGGACGACGAGGTCCCGGCCTGGGACATGGGCGACATCGCGGCCCAGTGGTTCACCGATTTCCTGGCGCTCAACGAGCAGGGCTTGCCCAAGGCGGATGCGCCCAAGTACCGGCTGGTGCGTTTTGATCCCGAGCATCGCCGTCTGTCCGACAGGAAATGGACAGGCGAGGCCGAGGCGCTCAACCAGTTCAGCGACGGCTACCCCGTGCTGGTGCTGGGCCAGTCCGCGCTCGAAGGGCTCAACGAGCGCCTGCAGGCCCGGGGGCATGCGCCCGTGGATATCCGGCGCTTTCGGCCCAACGTCGTGCTGGAAGGCCTGGAAGCCCACGATGAAGACCGCGTGGGCCCGCTGCAGATCACCACGGCCGAAGGGGAGGCTGTGCTTACGCCGGTCAAGCCCTGCCCGCGCTGCCCGATTCCCAACATTGACCCCGATACCGCCCACAGCAGTCCGGAAGTGAACGACACCCTGCAGACCTACCGTCAGGACTCGCGTGTCAAAGGCGCCCTGACCTTCGGCATGAACAGCATCGTCACGGCGGGGGTGGACCATGTGCTGCGCGTCGGGCAGCCCGTCCGCGCCAGCTACCGCTTCGACTGAAGTGGCGCGTCCGGCGCGGGCCGGCGTTTGCGCAGGGCCTCGGACAGGTGGGTGTGAAACATGGCCGCCGCCGGCCGCAGAGTGACGCCCTGGCGCGTGAGCAGGCCCAGGCTGCGTGAGATGGTCGGGTTTTTCAGCGGCAGTCCGATCACGGCACTGTGGTTGGCGGGCAAGGCCATGCGTGGCACGGCGGCCAGCCCCAGGCCGGCCTCCACCATGCCCAGCAGTGTGCCGATGTGGCTGACCTCGAAGGCGAAATCGGGCTTGATGCCGGCCTGGGTCAGCACGTCGTCCAGCAGTTGCCGGTTCCCGCTGCTGCGGGCCACCGAGATCAAGCGTTCGTTGGCAATGGTCGACCAGCTGACCGTCTTGCGGGTTGTCAAGGGGTGATCGCGCCGCATGGCGACGACAAAGGGGTCGTCGTGGATGTCTTCGAACTTGATTTCAGGCATCAAGGAACTCATGAATCCGATGCCGAAGTCCGATTCGCCGGACAGCACACTTTGCAGCGTCTGGTTCATGGATTCATCGATGACCCGGATGCGGATGGCCGGGTACTGGCGTGAAAAACTGCTGATGACCTGCGGCAGGAAGTACAGCGCAGCCGACGGCACGCAGGCCACGGTGACGCGCCCGCTGCGGGTGGCGGCGATGTCGGAAATGCCCAGCATCGCTGCCTCCAGGTCGTCGACGGCAGATCGGGCACGCTCCAGGAAGATGCGCCCCAGGCTGGTGAGCTCGACCTCGCGCGTCGTGCGGTTGAACAGCCGCGTGCCCAGGATGGATTCCAGCTTCTCGATGCGCCGGCTCAGGGCCGGCGGTGACAGGTGGATGTGTTCGGCGGCCGCCCTGAAGCTGCCGCGTTCGGCCACGGCGATGAAGGCCTGCAGCTGATGCAGATCGAAATTGATGTGTTGCATGCATCAATCATATTAAAAGTTGCACTTCAACAAAGCCAGGATTTCTTGCACCATCCGCCTCATCAATTTTCAAATCCTTTTTTCATGAAGAAAAAAGGCAATCCGAAAGAAGGTGAGAGATGGGGATCCGATACCAACTGCTGCTGGCCTTGGGCATGGCATGGGGCGTGGCTACCAGCCACGCGCAAGCCGTGCGTCCGATAACGATCGTCGTTCCGACGGCTCCCGGTGGAGGCAATGATGCGATGGCCCGCACCATAGGGCAGAAGATGAGCGCCCTGCTCAACCGGCCTGTCATCGTCGACAACAAGGCGGGTGCGAATGGCGCCCTGGCGGCGGAGCACGTCGTCAAGTCCGCGCCAGATGGCAATACGTTGATGTTCGGTTACATCGCGACCCATGCGATGAATCCCGCACTGCAGAAACTTCGGTATGACCCCGTCAGGGATTTCGAGCCGGTGGGTCGCGTGGGCTACTCGCCCACCATCATGGTGCTTCATCCCGCCATGAAACCCAGGGATGTGAAGGACTTGGTCAGGATGATCAAGGAACGGCCCGAGGCGTTCAGCTTCGCGTCGGCCGGCAATGGAACGGCGCCCCATTTCACGGCAGAGCTGTTCAAGCTCGCGACCCAGACCCAGCTGCTGCACGTGCCCTACAAAGGATCTTCGCCAGCCATCATGGACACGATCGCCGGGCAGACGCACATGATGTTTCCCAGCCTGTTCGCGGCCCTGCCCTATGTCAAGTCGGGCAAGCTGCAAGCCATGGCCATCGCCGGGTCCCGCCGCTCGCCGGTGCTGCCGCAAGTCCCCACGCTGAAAGAGTTGGGTGTGGAGGGTGTCGATGTTGATCAGTGGTATGGCTTTTTCGCGCCGGCCAAGACACCGAAGGAGGTCATCGTCCGGCTGAACCAGGCCTTGAACACGGCACTCGCGGACCCGGAGATTGTCAAACGCATCGAAAGTCAGGGGGCCGATGTCGAGCCCAGCACTCCCGAGCAGTTGGGTGAACTGGTGAGGACGGACCTTGCCAAATGGCGGGGTGTGGTCCAGCGCGCCAGGCTCGAAGCGGATTGAGCGCCATGCTGAAGAGAAATATCCCTTGCGTGCTGATGCGTGCAGGTACGTCCCGGGGGCCGTTCTTCCTGCGCGAATGGCTGCCGCCAGGCGACCAGGAGCGTGATCAGGCCCTGATCGGCGCCATCGGTGCGTCCGATCCTCTGCAACTCGACGGCCTGGGCGGCAACAGCACACTGAACAGCAAGGTGGCCATCGTGTCGCGCTCGACGCGGCCCGGTTGTGACCTGGACTACCTGTTTGCGCAGGTCGGGGTTGGCCACCAGTCGGTAGACACCCGGCCCAATTGCGGGAACATGCTCGCTGGCGTAGCGCCTTTCGCGATCGAGCAGGGCCTCATCCAGGCCCAGGATGGCACCACCACCGTGCGCATCTACAACGTGAACACCGGCGCGACCATCGAGTCCACCGTCTGCACACCCGGTCGGCAGGTCAGTTACGAGGGCGATGCCCGGATCGATGGGGTTCCCGGAACCGCCGCGCCCATCCTCTTGAATTTCCTGGACGCCTGGGGCGCGGTCACGGGCAAGGTCTTTCCCACCGGTCAGCGGATTGACGTGGTCGACGGTCTGGAGGTGACTTGCATTGACGCGGCCATGCCGCTGATGATCCTTCGCGCGAGTGATCTGGGGGTGACGGGCCGTGAGCGCCCGGCCGAACTGGACGCCAACACCGCCTTGCTGGAGCGCATCGAGAAACTACGCATCCTGATGGGCGCGCGCATGGGCCTGGGCGATGTGACCCACAGCGTGATTCCCAAACCGGTGCTGGTCAGCCCGGGGGATCATCCCGACAGCATCGTCTCGCGGTATTTCACGCCCCACAAGTGCCATGCCTCGCATGCCGTGACCGGCGCCATCGGCGTCAGCACGGCCTTTGCCTTGCCAGGCACCGTCGCCAGCGGAATGGCCCGTGCCGCCGGTCGGCATCCGCTGGCGGTCGTGCATCCACAGGGACAGATTGACGTGGATGTCGAGATGGCGGCAGAGGGGGGCGAGGTTGCCGTTGTCAGGGCCGCCCTGGTGCGCACGGCGCGCAAGATCATGCAGGGGGAATTGACGCTGCCGGCCTATGTCTTCCCGGCCCGCGATACCGAGGAGGCGGGCGCGATGCAGTCTGCGGACCGCTTCCCCGAGGAGGAGGTCAAGGTCATCGTTCCCACCAGCGGCGGGGGAGGCAATGACACGATGGCGCGCATCCTCACGCGCAAGCTCGGGCCTGCGCTGGGGCATGTTGTGAGCGTCGAGAATCGCACCGGTGCCAACGGCAGTGTGGCGGCGGAGTACGTGGCGGCCTCGCGGCCCGACGGGCACACGCTGATGTTCGGTTACATCGCGACGCATGGCATCAACCCAGTGCTGCAGACCTTGCGTTACGACCCCATTCAGGACTTCGCCCCGGTGGGGCTGGTGGGTTATTCCCCCACGGTGCTGGTGGTCAGCAATGAAACGCCGGTCCAGGATGTGCCGTCCTTCATCCAGCGGCTGCAATCGTCCTCGGCGGGCCGTTTCAACTACGCTTCGGCCGGCGTAGGGACCCTTCCTCACCTGGCGGCCGAGATGTTCCTGCGTACCCTTGAGGCGCAGGGGCAGGAGGGTATCCAGCATGCCGGCGCGGCGCCTGCCATCAGTGCGATGGTGCGGGGGCAGTCGCAGTGGATGTTCCCCAGCCTTTTCAGCGCCCTGCCGTACCTGAAAAGCGGAAAGCTCCGGCTGTTGGCCGTCGCCTCGGCGTCGCGCCTGAGCGCCTGGCCCGGGGTGCCGACCCTGGCGGAGCTGGGCATCAAGGGTTTTGATCTGACGCAGTGGTATGCCCTGTTTGCGCCCGCCGGAACGCCGGAGTCCATCGTCAAGAAGTTGAATCGGGCTTTGAACCAGGTGCTGGAAGATCCCGAAGTACGTGCTCGCATGGAGCAGGATGGCGCTCAGGTCCAGACCAGCACGCCCGAGCAATTGCGCCAGCATGTGAAGACGGAGCTGGAGCGCTGGCAACTGCTGGTTCGTGCCACGGGCCTGGGGCCTGCGCAGGACGTGCTGGAGTCCCAGGAGCTGAGTTGAGATCTTCCTGGGCGGGCGGCTGATGCCGTGGCGCGCCGGCGCCATGGTCTACCGATCAGTACAATCGCAAGCAGTTTCCCCTGGGCATGAACGAGGATGAGATCCTCCGGATCCGAGGTCTTCCCACCCGGTCTTCTGTTCTGCCCTCTGCGTGCTCCCGGCACGGAGCCGGGCAGCCCACCCCGCCCCGTGAGGCTGGATGGTGCACAAGGGGTTGATTTCAAAGGAATTTCCATGTCTCTCAAGTGCGGCATCGTCGGCTTGCCCAACGTCGGCAAGTCCACCCTCTTCAACGCCCTGACCAAGGCGGGCATCGCGGCGGAGAACTACCCCTTCTGCACCATCGAGCCCAATGTGGGCGTGGTGGAAGTGCCTGATCCGCGGCTGGCGCAGCTCTCGGAGATCGTCAAGCCCGAGCGGGTGGTGCCGGCCATCGTCGAGTTCGTGGACATTGCCGGTCTCGTGGCCGGTGCCAGCACCGGCGAGGGCCTGGGCAACAAGTTCCTGGCGCACATCCGCGAGACCGACGCCATCGTCAATGTGGTGCGCTGCTTTGCCGACGACAACGTGATCCACGTGGCCGGCAAGGTGGACCCGATCGCCGACATCGAGGTGATCCAGACCGAACTCTGCCTGGCCGACCTGGGCGCGGTCGAGAAGGCCCTGCACCGTGTGACCAAGACGGCACGCTCGGGCGACAAGGAATCGATCAAGCTGGTGGCCATCCTGGAAAAGTGCCAGGCGGCGCTGGACCAGGGCAAACCGGTGCGCACGATCGAGTTCAGCAAGGAAGAGCTGCCCCTGCTCAAGCAGTTCTTCTTCATCACGGCCAAGCCCGCGATGTTCGTGGGCAACGTGAGCGAAGACGGCTTCGAGAACAACCCCTACCTGGACCGCCTGAAGGAATACGCTGCCACGCAGAACGCGCCGGTGGTAGCCATCTGCGCCAAGATCGAGGCCGAACTGTCCGAGATGGACGATGCCGACCGCCTGGAGTTCCTCAAGGAGCTGGGCCAGGAGGAGCCGGGTCTGAACCGACTGATCCGCGCGGCTTACAAGCTGCTGGGCCTGCAGACCTACTTCACCGCCGGCGTCAAGGAAGTGCGCGCCTGGACCATCCATGTGGGCGACACGGGGCCGCAGGCCGCTGGCGTGATCCACACCGATTTCGAGAAGGGCTACATCCGCGCCCAGACCATCGCCTTCGAGGACTTCATCGCCTGCAAGGGCGAGCAGGGTGCCAAGGATGCGGGCAAGATGCGCGCCGAAGGCAAGGAATACGTCGTCAAGGACGGCGACGTGATGAACTTCCTGTTCAGCGCCTGAGGCCAGGCCTCAACTGGTGGGCCATTCCATCCGGAATACCGTTCCCGTACCCGGGGCGCTGCGCAGCGAGACCTGCGCGCCATACTGCTGTGCGATCTCCCGCACGATGGCCAGGCCCAGACCGCTGCCGCGCAGCGCAGGCGGTGCGGCCCGGTAGAAGCGTTCGAACACATGGGCCTGGTGCTCCGGGGGGATGCCCGGGCCCGTGTCTTCCACTTCCACCCAGCGCGGTCCCACGCGCACGGTCACGCTCGTGCCCGGTGGGCTGTGGTGCAGCGCGTTGTCGATCAGGTTGCCCAGCGCTTCGTGCAGCAGGGCTTCCGTGCCGGGCACTGCGCAACTGTCCACACCCGTCTCGAAGCCCAGGTCGTCGCCACGCTCCAGTGCACGTGCCAGGTAGTCCTGGATCACCTGCCGTGCCAGGGGCACCAGATCCACGGACGTGCCTGCGGAGGGCGCATGCATTTCGCCGGCGTGTTCGGCGCGAGTCATGGCCAGCAGCTGCTCGGTGAGTCGCACGGCCTCATCGGTCGTTTTGCGCGCTGCGGCCAGTGCCGAACTCTCCCGGTCGGCCAGTGCCAACTGGGTCTTGAGCACCGTCAGCGGCGTGCGCAGCTGGTGCGCGGCATTGTCCAGAAAGCGCTTGCGGATATCGATGAGACGGCCCAGGCGCGCCAGGTAGCTGTTCAGCGTTTGCACCAGCGGACGCAGTTCGCGGGGCAGGTCCGGGGGATGGATGGGGGACAGATCGTCGTCACCCCGCTGGGCCAGGCGCTGGCGGAAATTCTCCAGGGGGCGGATGCCGTGCTGCACGCCTGCAATCACAAGCAGCGCTGCCGCCAGCAGCAGCAGCGTCTGGCTGACGAGTGTTTCGCGCAGCAGCAGCTGCACCATCTGCTGGCGCGTTTCCAGGGTCTCGGCCACGCTGACTTTCAGGATGTGCGACCTGCCTTGTTCGTCCTCCAGCACGTGGGTGAGGTGGGCCAGTCGCACGGGGCGTTCCCGGAAGTGCCCATCCTCGAACTGCACCAGCGCGTAGTACTTGACGCTGGCGGCCGGTCCGGGTGTGGCGGTGGGCAGGGTGGCCTCGCCGGCCAGCTGCTGGCCGTTGACGTCGCTGATGCGGTAATACAGGCGCGCGCCCGTGTGGTTCTCCAGCAGATACCCGGCGGCGCGCAACACGTTGACCTGGAGCGCATCGTTGCGCCAGACCAGTTCTTCGGCCAGGGCCCGGCTCGCCAGGTAGAGGGCCCGGTCGTAGGCCTCGTTGCTGGCTTCGGTGGCGTTGCCATAGGCCACCCAGGCATTGATGGCAATGAGCCCGGCCAGCGGCGGCAGGATCCAGCCCAGCAGGCGGGTTCTCAGCGAGGCGGCGGTCGCTGCCATGTCAGTGCCCCGGCCCGGCCGGTGGCATCAGCATGTAGCCCAGGCCCCGGATGGTATGGACGACGGGCGACCCGGCCTGTCCCGGCGGGACGGGGGCGGATTCCAGCTTCTTGCGCAGGCGGTGGATCAGCACCTCGACCGCTTCCAGTTCCACGGCCTCGTCGGCGAAGACGGCGCGGTGCAGATCGTCCTTGCTCACGGTGCGCCGGGCCTCTTCCAGCAGCACCCGCAGGGCGGCGGCTTCCCTGGGGGTCAGGGCCAGGGGCTGGTCAAACAGGCTGACCTGGCTGGAGCTGCGGTCCATCTCCAGGGCGCCCAGGCGCAGCCGGGTGTTCCTGGTACGACCGGGCCGGCGCAGCAGGGCCTGCAGCCGGGCTTCGAGTTCGCTCAGGTCGAAAGGCTTGGGCAGGTAGTCGTCCGCGCCCAGGTTCAGGCCCAGCACGCGGTCGGGCACGCTCACGCGCGCGGTGAGCACCAGCACGGGGACGGTATCGCCGCGCTCGCGCAGGTTTTGCAGCACGGACAGCCCGTCCAGGCCGGGCAGCTGCAGGTCCAGCAGCACGGCGTCAAAGCCATGGCCCGCCGCCAGCTGCGCCAGGGCCTCATGTCCGTCCCGCGCGAAGCTCACGGCCAGACCTGTCTGGCGCAGGGCGGTGCCCAGCCAGAGCGCGAGATCGGGGGTGTCCTCGACCAGCAGGATGTGGGGGCTAGGGCCGGTTGACACTTGATTGACCGATGGTGAACAGGCGCTTAGGGTTTCTACTGAACCGGATTGACAGCCGTTTGAAAGCCGGCGCCTTGGCCCGTGACCAGAATGCATCTGGCGGGCTGGTGCCTGCATTTGATTCTTACACAGGAGATGGCGATGAAGATGAACAAGCGTGAGTTTCTGGGCCTGGGCGCTGCTGCGGGTGCCGCCCTGGCGGTGCCGGCCTGGGCGCAAGGCAAGCCCCTGTTCGAGACCCTGAACATGTTCGTGCCGGCGGCGCCCGGTGGCGGCTGGGACGGCACGGCGCGCGCCATCGAGCGTGCGGCCAAGGGGGCAGGGTTGGTGGGCAATATGGCCTTCGAGAACGTGGCCGGGGCCGGCGGCATGGTGGGCTTGCCCCGTTATGTGAACCAGCGCAAGGGCCAAGGCAACAGCCTGATGGTCGGCGGTTCGGTCATGGTGGGCGCGGCCATTGCGAACAAGAGCCCGGTCACCATGCGCAACGTGACGCCGATCGCGCGTCTGACCGAAGAGGCCGGTGTAGTGGCCGTGCCGGCCGGCGGCAAGATCAAGACCTGGGCCGAACTGGAAGCCGCGATCAAGGCCGGGCCGAAGGCGGTGTCCGTGGCCGGTGGCAGCGCCGGCGGCACCGACCACGTGCTGCTGGGTCTCATCATCAAGGCGCTGGGCCGCAACCCGCGCGACGCGGCCTACGTCGCTTTCTCCGGCGGCGGGCCGGCCAACGCAGCCCTGCTGGGCGGGCAGGTGGTCGCGGGCATTTCCGGCTACTCCGAGTTCGAGGAGCAGATCAAGGCGGGCCGACTCATCCCGCTGGCCGTGTCGGGAAACAAGCGCATCCCTGGCGTCAACGTGCCGACCCTGACCGAGCTGGGGGTGCGTGTCACAGCGGCCAACTGGCGCGGTGTGTTCGCGCCCCCGGGCATCAACGCCGCGCAGCGCGAGGCGCTGGTGGAGTTCATGAGCAAGGTGCATGCCTCCGAGCCCTGGCGCAAGGAACTGGAGACGCGCAAGTGGACTGATGTGTTCCTGGCCGCCCAGTCTTTCGAGCGCGAGATCGAAGCCAACATTCGTGACACCGAAGAGGTCATGAAGGACCTGGGGCTGGCATGAGTCCCCGCACGGCCGTTCCGAAGGGGGCTCGCGCCGCAGTGCGAAGCTTGGAGGCCTCTCC
Source organism: Burkholderiales bacterium (assembly GCA_016185015.1). Classification (GTDB taxonomy): domain Bacteria; phylum Pseudomonadota; class Gammaproteobacteria; order Burkholderiales; family Burkholderiaceae_C; genus Hylemonella. The sequence continues at coordinate 61,148 of JACPOI010000001.1, read as the reverse complement.
ATGACGCCTCTGCGCCTGGCTGTCCTGCTGCTGGCCATCGCCGCCGCCGCCATCTGGCAGGTGACGGTCATCCCCGAGTCCCTGATGCAGATGACGGTCGGGCCGGTGCTGGCCCCGGCCGTGGTGGTGGGAGGGCTGGCGGTGCTGGCCCTGCTCTACGGCGTGAGCGCCTGGCGGGGCCGCCAGGTCGACGTGAGCCACGCGCCCGATCAGGAGCCCCTGCCCGGCAGTGGTCGGCGGCTGGCCAGCCTGCTTGGTGGTGGCGCTGTCTTCATGGCCCTGGTGGGACCGCTGGGTTTTGTGCTGCCGGCCACGTTTTGCGGCATGGGCGTGGCACGTGCCTTCGACGCACCGCTGGGTTGGCGTTCGGCGCTGGTCTGCGGCGCCATCGCCACCGTGTTCTGGCTGGTGTTCGCCCAGTTGCTGGGCATCGGCCTGGGGCCGGCGCTGCGCTGGCCTTTCTGATTCCCTGTTTCTGCGAGTGGAGCGAGCATGCAAGCCTTTGACGCCCTGCTGACCGGTTTCGGCAGCGCCCTGCAACCCCTGACCCTGATGTGGGGCTTTGCGGGCTGCCTGATCGGCACCCTGGTAGGGGTCTTGCCGGGCATCAGTCCCGCGCTGACCATCGCCCTGCTGCTGCCCCTGACCTACCAGGTACCGGCCACCAGCATGTTCGTGATGTTCGCCGGCATCTACTACGGGGCTGCTTACGGCGGTTCGACCACCTCCATCCTGCTCAACACGCCCGGCGAATCCGGTTCGGTGGTGACCGCGCTGGAGGGCAACAAGATGGCGCGGCGTGGTCGCGCCGGCCAGGCCCTGGCGACAGCGGCCATCGGCAGCTTCGTGGCGGGCACCATCGGCACGCTGGCGCTGACCTTCTTCGCCCCCTGGGTGGTGGAGGCGGCCCTGGCCTTCGGGCCGGCGGAATACTTCGCCCTCATGGTGCTGTCCCTGGTGGCCGTGTCGGCCGTGTTGGGCAGTTCCGTGCTGCGCGGGCTGCTGAGCCTGACCGCCGGTCTGCTTTGCGGTCTGGTGGGCATCGATCTGCAGACTGGTCAGCCACGTTTCACCTTCGGTCGCGCCGAGTTGCTGGATGGGCTGGAAATCACGGTGGTGGCGGTGGGTCTGTTTGCCGTGGGCGAGGCCCTGTACCTGGCCTGGCAGGGGCGTGAGTCGCGCAGCGGCGAAGTGATGAAGATGTCGGGCAGCCTGTGGCTGAGCAGGCAGGATTGGGCGCGCTCCTGGAAACCCTGGATCCGCGGCTCGCTGTTCGGTTTTCCGATCGGCGCGCTGCCGGCGGGTGGCGCGGAGCTGCCCACCATGCTGTCCTACTACACCGAGAAGAAACTCTCCAAGCACCCCGAGGAGTTCGGCCACGGTGCGATCGAGGGCGTGGCCGGTCCCGAGGCGGCCAACAACGCCGCCGCCGCCGGTGTCCTCATGCCCCTGCTGACGCTGGGCATCCCCACTTCGGCCACGGCGGCCATCATGCTGTCGGCCTTTGAGGGCTACGGCATCCAGACCGGCCCGCAGCTGTTCAGCCAGCAGGGCGCCCTGGTCTGGACGCTGATCGCCAGCCTCTATATCGGCAACGTCATCCTGCTGGTGCTCAACCTGCCGCTGGTGCACCTGTGGGTCAAGCTGCTGAAGATCCCGCCGCCCTGGCTCTACGCCGGCATCATCGTGATCTCCACCGCCGGGGTCTATGGCGCGGGGAACTCGATCTTCAACGTGGGCCTGCTGTTCTTCTTTGGCCTGATCGGGTTTCTGATGCGGCGTTTCGACTTTCCGGCGGCGCCGCTGATCGTGGGCATGATTCTGGCGCCCATGGCCGAGCAGTCCATGCGGCAGGCGCTCACCATCAGCCAGGGTGACTGGTTCACCTTCTTCACGCGCCCCTTGTCGGGTTCGCTGATGGCCGTGGCCATGCTGCTGCTGCTGCTGCCGCCGCTGGTGCGGCGTTGGCGTCGGGCTAGAAGCTGAAGCCGCCCGGGAAGAGCCAGAGCAGCGCTATCGTCATCGTGAGGTAGCGCCCCAGCTTGCCGATGGCCATGTAGAACAGGCAGGGCCAGAAGGGCTGGCGCAGCCAACCCGCCACAGCGCACAGCGGGTCGCCGATCACCGGCAGCCAGCTCAGCAGACAGGCCCGGGGGCCGATGCGCTCCAGCCAGTCGAGTGCGCGCAAGTGGGTGTTCGAGTGCCGGTACTTGTCGATCAGCTTGTGCGATTCCCAGCCCATGGCCCAGCTGACGGCACCCCCCAGCGTGTTGCCGGCCGTGGCGACCAGGATGGCGGGCCAGAACAGCTCCGGATTGAGCTTGAGCAGGCCGAACAGGGCCGGTTCCGAGCCCAGCGGCAGCAGGGTGGCCGAGACAAAGGCGATCAGGAACAGCGTGACCAGGCCGTATTCAGGCAGGGCCAATAGCGTCAGCAGCTGGGTGATCCAGTTCTCCATAGAGGGGCAGTATAGGCAGCGGCTGGCGAGTGGCGGCGTCTGATTTCAATTGCTGAAATTTTGTGCAGCTAGAATAGCCGGCCCGGCTGCTGCCAGTTCTGGCGGTGGCATCTTTCATTGGCGCCTTACTTTTCCACATCCGCATGCACATCGGTTCCTTCGAACTGCCGAACACCCTGTTCGTGGCCCCGATGGCGGGCGTGACGGACCGGCCGTTCCGCCGCCTGTGCAAGGCCCTGGGGGCAGGTTATGCGGTCAGCGAGATGGTGACCTCGCGCAAGGACCTGTGGAACACCCTGAAGACCTCGCGCCGCGCCAACCATGAGGGCGAGGCCGGGCCGATCGCCGTGCAGATTGCCGGCACCGACGCGCCCATGATGGCCGAGGCCGCGGCCTACAACATCGACCGCGGCGCCCAGATCATCGACATCAATATGGGTTGCCCGGCCAAGAAGGTCTGCAACAAATGGGCCGGCTCGGCCCTGATGCAGGACGAGACGCTGGCCCTGGAGATCATCGAAGCCGTGGTGGCCGCCTGCGCGCCGCGCAACGTGCCGGTGACGCTCAAGATGCGCACCGGCTGGTGCCAGACCGAAAAGAATGCCCTGACCATCGCGCGCGCAGCCGAGAGCGCCGGCGTGCAGATGGTCACAGTGCACGGCCGCACGCGCGAGCAGGGCTACAAGGGCGCGGCCGAATACGACACGATCGCCGCCGTCAAGGCCGCGCTGCGTATCCCGGTCGTGGCCAACGGCGACATCCACTCCCCCGAAAAGGCCCTGGCCGTGTTGCGCGCCACGGGGGCCGACGCGCTGATGATCGGCCGCGCGGCCCAGGGGCGACCCTGGATCTTTCGCGAGATCGCCCACTTCCTCGCCACGGGCGAGCAGCTGGCGCCGCCGCTGGTGGTGGAGGTGCGGCGCCTGCTGCTGGAGCACCTGGAAGACCACTATGCGCTCTACGGTGAGTACACGGGCGTGCGCAGCGCGCGCAAGCACATCGGCTGGTACGTCAAGGCCTTGCCGGGAGGCGAGGCTTTCCGTGCCCGCATGAACACGCTGGAAGACAGCCGGGCCCAGGTCCAGGCGGTTGCTGATTTTTTTGATGAATTGGGCCTCCACATGGACCGCATGCCGGCCGCCGGAATGGATGCCCCCGAAGACAGGGACGAGGAACAGATGGAGCTTGCCGCATGAGCAAAAAACAGATCGAAGAATGCGTGCGCACCAGCCTGGAAGGCTATTTCAAGGATTTGCGCGGCACCGAACCCGACGGCATGTACGACATGCTGGTGCGCATCGTCGAGAAGCCGCTGCTGGAAGTGGTGATGCAGCAGGCCGAGCAAAACCAGTCGCGCGCCGCGCTCTGGCTGGGCCTGAACCGCAACACCCTGCGCAAGAAGCTGGTCGAACACAAACTACTCAAGTAAGCAAGGCATGAACGCACTCCTCTCCGTTTCCGACAAGACCGGCATCGTCGAATTCGCCCGGGCCCTGCATGCGCTGGGCATCAAGCTGATCTCCACCGGCGGCACCGCCAAGCTCCTGGCCGATGCCAAGCTGCCCGTGACCGAAGTGGCCGAAGTCACCGCCTTCCCCGAGATGCTGGACGGCCGGGTCAAGACCCTGCACCCCAAGGTGCACGGCGGCCTGCTGGCCCGACGCGATGTGCCCGAGCACATGGCCGCGCTCAAGGCACACCAGATCGACACCATCGACCTGCTGGTGGTCAACCTCTATCCCTTTGAAGCCACGGTGGCCAAGCCCGGCTGCACGCTGGAAGATGCGATCGAGAACATCGACATCGGCGGCCCGGCCATGGTGCGTAGCGCGGCCAAGAACTGGAAGGACGTGGGCGTGCTGACCGACGCCTCGCAGTACCCGGCGGTGCTGGCCGAGCTCAAGCAAAACGGCAAGCTCTCGGACAAGCTGCGTTTCGCGCTGTCCGTGGCGGCCTTCAACCGCATTGCCAATTACGACGCGGCCATCAGCAACTACCTCTCGGCCATCAACGAGGACGGCACGCACGCCGCCTTCTCGGCCCAGGCCAACAGCAATATGGTCAAGCTGCAGGATCTGCGTTACGGCGAGAACCCGCACCAGTCGGCGGCCTTCTACCGCGATCTGTATCCGGCCCCCGGCTCGCTGGTGACAGCCAGACAGTTGCAGGGCAAGGAGCTCAGCTACAACAATATCGCCGACGGGGATGCCGCCTGGGAATGCGTCAAGAGCTTCGAGGTGCCGGCCTGTGTCATCGTCAAGCACGCCAACCCCTGCGGCGTGGCCGTTGGCGAGGACGCGCTGGAGGCCTACAGCAAGGCCTTCCAGACCGATCCGACCTCGGCCTTCGGCGGCATCATCGCCTTCAATCGTGTGGTGGACGGCGCCGCCGCCCAGGCCGTGGGTAAGCAGTTTGTCGAGGTGCTGATGGCGCCCGGCTACACACCCGAGGCGCTGGCCGTGTTCAAGGCCAAGGCCAATGTGCGTGTGCTCGAGATCTCGCTCGACGGCATCAAGCGCGATGGCAAGAACGCCTGGGAGCGGGGCCAGAACTCGCACGACGTCAAGCGCGTGGGTTCGGGCCTGCTGATCCAGACGGCCGACAACCACGAGCTGCAGCGCAGTGACCTGAAGGTGGTCACGAAGAAGGCGCCGACCGCACAACAGCTTGAAGACCTGATGTTTGCCTGGAAGGTGGCCAAGTTCGTCAAGAGCAATGCCATCGTCTTCTGCAAGGACGGCATGACCATGGGCGTGGGCGCGGGCCAGATGAGCCGCCTGGACTCGGCGCGCATCGCCAGCATCAAGGCCCAGCATGCGAACCTGACGCTGCAGGGCACAGCCGTGGCCAGCGATGCCTTCTTCCCCTTCCGCGATGGCCTGGACGTGGTGGTGGATGCCGGCGCGACCTGCGTGATCCAGCCCGGTGGCTCCATGCGTGACCAGGAAGTCATCGATGCGGCCGACGAGCGCGGCGTGGCCATGGTGTTCTCAGGCGTACGTCATTTTCGCCATTGAATCCCACGCGACAGACATGAAAAAAGCGGCCTGAGGCCGCTTTTTCTTTGGGGCATCGCCAACTACTTCGCCAGCAGCTTGAACACCTCGCGCGCCGCAGCCACGGTCTGCGCAATGTCTTCCTCGCTGTGTGCAGCGCTGACAAAACCGGCTTCGTAGAGGGCTGGTGCGATGTAGACACCGCGATCCAGCAGGCCGTGGAACAGGGTGTTGAAGCGCGGGCTGTCGGTTTTCATGACCGTGGCGTAGTTCTGTGGCAACTCGGGCAGCAGGAAGAAGCCGAACATGCCGCCCTGGCAGTCGGCGCTGAAGGGCACGCCTTCAGCAGAGGCGGCGGCCTGGAGCCCGTCGACCAGGCTACGCGTCTTGCGCGACAGCGCATCGAAGAAGCCGGGTTGGCTGATCTCCCGCAGTGTGGCCAGGCCACAGGCCGTGGCCACCGGGTTGCCCGAGAGCGTGCCGGCCTGGTAGACCGGGCCCAGCGGGGCCATCTGTTCCATGAGGGCGCGCGGCCCGCCAAACGCTGCCAGCGGCATGCCGCCGCCGATGACCTTGCCGAGCACCGTGATGTCCGGCTTGAAACCGGGGATGGCCTGGGCATAGACGCTTTGCGCGCTGCCCAGGGCCACACGAAAACCCGTCATGACTTCGTCGAACACCAGCAGGGCGCCGTACTGCGTGCAGAGCTCGCGGCAGCGCTGCATGAAAGGCGCGGAGGCGCGCACGAAGTTCATGTTGCCGGCAATGGGCTCGATCATCAGGCAGGCCAGCTCCTTGCCGTGCAAGGCGAAGGCCTCTTCCAGCTGGTGGATGTTGTTGTACTCGAGCACCAGGGTGTGTTGCACCACCTCGGCCGGCACGCCGGCGCTGGTGGGGTTGCCGAAGGTGGCCAGGCCCGAACCGGCCTTGACCAGCAGGGCATCGGCGTGGCCGTGGTAGCAGCCCTCGAACTTGATGATCTTGCTGCGGCCCGTGGCGCCGCGCGCCAGGCGGATGGCACTCATGCCAGCCTCGGTGCCCGAGCTGACCAGTCGCACCATCTCCATGGACGGCACATGCTTCAGGATTTCCTCGGCCAGTTCGATCTCGCGCTCGGTCGGTGCGCCGAAGGAGAAGCCTTCGGTCACGGCCTTCTGGACGGCGGCAACCACGTTCGGGTGACCGTGGCCCAGGATCATGGGGCCCCAGGAGCCGATGTAGTCGATGTAGCGGCGGTCGTTGGCATCCCAGAAGTAGGCGCCCTGCGCCCGTTGCACGAAGCGCGGCGTGCCGCCGACGGCGCGAAAGGCGCGCACGGGCGAATTCACGCCGCCGGGGATGACGCGCTTGGCGCGCTCGAACAAGGTCTCGTTACGGTCAGTGCTGGATGTCATGCGGGGGAAGTTCCAATTGGGAGGCCGGGCCCTGCGGCCCGTCGTCGGTGTCATCGCTGTCGTCGAGGTCGGCCTGGGCCCAGAACAGGCGGTCGGGGATCACGTTGCCCATGCCAGGGCGAAAGCCGCCGTCCAGGCAGTGGTCCAGGTAGTCCAGGGCCTCGGTGAAGGCCTCGCTCAGGTCGCAGCCGCTGGCGATCAGCGCGGTCAGCGTGGCCGCCAGGGTGTCGCCGGCGCCGGAGAAAACCGCTTCAAAGCGCTCGAATTTTTCGCTGGCGAGCACGGTTTGCGGCGACGTCAGCACGTTGTCGATGTACTGATCGGGTGCCGGGATGCCGGTGACCAGGGTATAGGGCACGCCATACTCGCCAGCCGCGCGGGCGATATCGCGCGCGCTGGGGCTGCGCTCGCCGTTCCAGTCCGGCAGCAGCCAGCGCCACAGGGTGCTGTGGTTTCCGACCAACACTGTTGTCTGGGGCAAAACCAGCTCCTGGAAGGCGTCCAGGTAGAGGTCGATCTGCACTTCGCTCCACCAGGACAGGTTGGGCATGTAGGCGATCAGCGGGATGTCCGGGTAATCGGTGGCGATCCCGGCGATGGTGCTGAGGTTCTCGGGTGTGCCGGCAAATCCGACCTTGATGGCCTGCACGGTCACGTCTTCCAGCAGGCCGCGCGCCTGCTCTGCCACCACCTCTTCATCGAAGGGGAAATGGTCGAAAGTCTCTGCGGTGTCGCGGGCGTAGGTGCCGGTGATAACGGGCAATGCGTGGGCGCCGGCCGAGGCGATGGCAGACACGTCGCTGGACAGGCCGCCCGCGCCGCTGGGGTCGTTGGCGTTGAACACCAGCACGCACGGCGGCTGGCTCGGGTCGTGCGCTGTTTCCTCGGGGGCTGGGGTTTGCATGGGCTGGCCTGTTGTGGTCATCAGGCAGAATACGACAAGTCGTTGCGCGAAAGCCGTTCGAGAGAGGTTTTCGCTTTGTACAATGTTGCATTCTATTCGAAGGTCCCGTAAGCTGTGAGCGATAAGAAAACCTGGATGTGTCTGATTTGTGGCTGGATCTATGATGAGGCGGCCGGCGATCCGGAGCACGGCATAGCGCCGGGGACGGCATGGGCCGATGTGCCCATGAACTGGACCTGTCCTGAGTGCGGTGCACGCAAGGAAGATTTCGAAATGGTCCAGATCTGAGGCCCGGTCTGAATGATGGTGTCTGTCATCGTTTCATCCGGCCGTAATCAGGAGTAGCGTTCAGTGAGCACGCAAGAATCGCCCCTCAAGGTCCTCGTGATCGATGACAGTAATACGATCCGCCGCAGCGCCGAGATATTTCTCAAGCAGGGCGGGCATGAGGTGATGCTGGCTGAAGACGGCTTCGATGCCCTGGCCAAGGTCAACGACTACCAGCCGCATCTGATTTTCTGCGACATCCTGATGCCGCGCCTCGATGGCTACCAGACCTGCGCCATCATCAAGCGCAACGCCAAGTTTGCCTCGGTGCCGGTGGTCATGTTGTCGTCCAAGGATGGGGTGTTCGACAAGGCGCGTGGCCGCATGGTGGGCGCGCAGGACTACCTGACCAAACCGTTTACCAAAGACCAGCTGTTGCAGGCCGTGCAGCAGTTTGGCATAGTCTCGCAAGGAGTGAATTGATGCCGATACGCAAAGTTTTGATCGTGGACGATTCCAAGACGGAATTGATGTTTCTGACGGATCTGCTCCAGAAAAACGGCATGGCCGTCAAGACCGCCGAGGATGCTGACGATGCGTTCCGCCGCCTGGCCGAAGACAAGCCGGACCTGATCCTGATGGATGTCGTGATGCCGGGTCAGAACGGTTTTCAGCTCACGCGCGCCATCAACCGCACGCCTGAGTACGCCGAGATTCCGATCATCATCTGCACCAGCAAGAACCTGGAGACCGACCGCGTCTGGGGCATGCGCCAGGGCGCGCGTGACTACGTGACCAAGCCGGTGGACGAAGCCGAATTGTTGGGCAAGATCAAGGCGCTGGGCTGATTCGCATCCCATGGCCAATCGCGAAGCTCTCAGGGACCTGCAGTCACGACTTGCTAGCCGATTGCAAGCGGCCAAGGCCGAAGGTCTCTCCATTTCGTGGCTGGCGGTGCGCGCAGGGGGGCTCGATTACCTGTTGCCCCTGGCCCAGTCGGGTGAAATTTTCCCGCTGCCGGCGGTGCAGACGGTGCCTTACTCGCAGCCCTGGTTTCTGGGGGTCGTGAATCTGCGTGGCGGCCTGTATGGTGTGGTGGACCTGGCCGCCTTCATTGCCGGCAAGGCGCCGGTGCGGACCGAGCAGTACTGGTCCGAGGCCAGTGTCGTCACGCTCAACGCCGCTCTGGAGCTCAATTGTTCCTTGTTGATCGATTCACTGGCGGGTTTGCGCCACGTCGGGGCGTTCTCGGGCTCCGAGCCGCCGCCGGAAGGCGCACCACCCTATTTCGGTAACCGCTATGTCGATGCTGACGGCAGCCGCTGGCAGGAGATCAATCTCCAGCAGCTGTCGCAGATGAGCGAGTTTTTGAGCATCAGTGCCTAGCGAGGCCGCCCCAACAATCCTGAAGGTTGCATCATGTCCGTCCTCAACAAACTGACCCATCTCTTTGCCAAAAAGACGCCCGACTCGGAGCAGAGCGTCGGTCTGAGCCTGGCCATGCCTGACGACCTGTCCGGCCTGCAGCCGCAACGTGCATCGGCTCCGGGTAAGTCGGCCGACACCCAGCTGCAGGACCTGCCCGCGCCGGTGGCGCTGGATCAGGACGAGATGGTCAACGTGCCCCTGCTGGGGCGCCGGCCGATTGCCGAGCAGCAGCGACTGCTGTGGTGGCTGCTGGGTCTGGCCCTGGTCGTGCTGGGTGCGATCGCCTTCGTGGCGCTGACCGCTGCCGATCGCGTGGCGCAGCAGCTGAACGCCACCGGTCAGTCCCTGATGCAGTCGCAACGCCTGGCCAAATCGGTGTCGCAGGCCCTGGTGGGTGTGCCCCAGGCCTTCGCCGAGGTCAAGGAAAGTTCCAGCTACCTGGTGCGTTCCGTCAAGGGTCTGCGTGACAGCGACTACGCCCTGCGCCTGGAGCCGATCGATGCCGACCTGCTGCCGCAGCTCGAAAAGATCATCCCGCTGATGGAGCGTGCCGAAAAGAGTGCCGGTGCCATCGTGGCGCAGGAGAAGATCCTGACCCAGGTGGGCGCCGCCCTGCGCACCATCAACCGCCAGTCCTCCGACCTGCTGGAAATCGCCGAGACGGTGTCCTCGCTCAAGCTGCAGCAGAACGCCAGCGCTGCGGAAATTTCCGCGGCCGGCCAGCTGGTGATGTTGACCCAGCGTATCGGCAAGTCGTCCAACGAATTCCTGACCGCCGAAGGCGTGAGCCCGGAGGCCGTGTTCCTGCTGGGCAAGGACTTGAACTCCTTCAAGGAAATCGCCCAGGGTCTGCTCGACGGCAGCCCCGAGCTGCGCCTGAATGCCTCCAAGGATGCGCAGACCCGTGAGCAGATCGAGGCGCTGATCAAGCTCTACGAGTTGACCCGCACGCAGGCTGGCGCCATTCTGGGCAATCTGCAGGGTCTGGTCTCCGCGCGTAGCGCCCAGATCACCATCATCAACGACTCCGAGCCGATGCGTCGCGACCTGGAAGAGTTGCAGGGCCAACTGGCCACCCGCACCGGCCTGGGCCCGACTTCCCTGCTGGCTCTGGTCGGCGCCGCCATCTTCGCGCTGATCTGCGCCGCCGGTCTGGCGCGCGTGCAGCTGATGGACAGCCGTCGCCGCCAGGTGATGGCCGAAGCGCAGCGACTGGAAGCCGAGCGTCAGGAGCAGGAGGCCAAGCGCGTCAACGACGCCAACCAGGCCGCCATTTTGCGACTGATGAACGAACTGCAGACGGTGGCCGAGGGCGATCTGACGCAGGAAGCCACGGTGACCGAGGACATCACGGGTGCCATTGCCGACTCGGTGAACTACACGGTGGAAGAGCTGCGCTTGCTGGTGGGTAACGTGCAGAACACGGCGGCCCAGGTGGCGCAGACGACGGCCGAGGTGGACCAGACATCCACCGAACTGCTGGCCGCTTCGAACGAACAGCTGCACGAGATTCGCGAAACCGGTCGCTCCGTGGTGGACATGTCGACCCGCATCAACCAGGTGTCGCATCAGGCGCAGGAATCGGCCGCGGTGGCGCGTCAGTCCCTGCAGGCTGCCGAGTCCGGCCTCAAGGCCGTGCAGGACGCCATCGGCGGTATGAACTCCATCCGCGACCAGATCCAGGACACCTCCAAGCGGATCAAGCGCCTGGGCGAATCCTCGCAGGAGATTGGTGAAATCACCGAGCTGATCTCGGACATTACCGAGCAGACCAACGTGCTGGCCCTGAACGCTGCCATCCAGGCAGCCTCCGCCGGTGAAGCCGGCCGCGGCTTCTCGGTGGTGGCGGAAGAAGTGCAGCGACTGGCTGAACGTTCTGCAGACGCTACGCGCCAGATCTCGGCGCTGGTGAAGGCGATTCAGACCGATACTCAGGACGCCGTGGCCGCCATGGAGCGCTCCACGCAGGGTGTGGTGGAAGGGGCGCGACTGTCCGACAACGCCGGTACCGCGCTGTCCGAAATTGACCGCGTGTCGCGCCGACTGGCCGAGCTGATCGAGCAGATTTCCGACTCCACCTCGAAGGAAGCCGCCATGGCCAGCGTGGTGGCCGACAACATCCAGCACATCTTTGCGGTGACCGAGCAGACGGGTGAAGGTACGCGGGCCACCGCGGCCCAGGTGCGTGAACTCTCGCGCATGGCTGAAGAGCTGCGCCAGTCGGTCGCGCGATTCAAGATTTCCTGATCACCGCCCGCCATCCGCAGGAGCGACGTATCCATGCAAGCCCTCGCAGCCGCTAGCGGCAACGACGATCAGCCAGTCAACGACCTGGGCCCTTTGGCGTGGGTGCTGGACGAGCTGCGCAAGTCGCTCGATGGCGCCAGCAAGGCCATTCGCCGTTTCGTGCGTGACGCCGAACTCGCGCGTGGTTCCGATCTGGAGTCGCTCGATGCCAGCCAGCTGCGCATCGCGCGCCAGCAATTGCACCAGGCCGTCGGCGCCCTCGAGATGGTGGGTCTGCCCGAGCCGGCCAAGGTGCTGCGCGCCATGGAAGCGCTTGCGCAGAAATTCGTCGAACGCCCCGAGTCCTGCAGCGAGGACGCTGCCACCAAGGTCGAACGTGCCAGTTTTGCCCTGATCGAGTACCTGGAGAGCGTGCTGCGCGGCAAGTCGGCTTCGGCGGTGGCCCTGTTTCCGCAGTACCGCGATGTCCTGGAACTGGTCGGCGAGGAGCGTGTGCACCCGGCCGAACTGTGGGGCCACGCCTGGCGCTGGATTGATGCCGATACGCCTGCGCCGGCGCAAGCGCTGGGCTATGACCCGGCCGTGCGCGCGCAACTGGATTCGTCCGTGCTCAAGGTGGTCAAGACGGGCAGTGTCTCGTCGGCCAAGGCGCTGCGTGACATCTGCCTGGGGCTGGCGGCCGGCCAGCAGACGCTGGAGGAGCGCTCCTTCTGGAAGATCTGTGCGGCCTACTTCGAAGCCCTGTCGCTGAAGTTGTGCCCTTCGGATGTCTACGTCAAGCGCGCGGCTTCGCGTGTACTGATGCAGTTCACCACCCTGGCACGCGGCAAGAATGAAGTGTCGGACCGTCTGGCGCAGGACTTGCTGTTCTTCTGTGCCCAGGCGGCTCCGGCCGATGCCCAGGCGGCTCCGGTCCTGACCGCGGTCAGGCAGGCCTACGGCCTGGCGCAGACCAAGCCCGTCAATTACGACACGCCGCAGTACGGCCGTTTCGATCCGGCGGTGCTGGTGCAGGCGCGCAAGCGCATTGCGACTGCCACCGAAACCTGGTCGGCCCTCTCCGGTGGCGACACCAATCGACTCAAGGTCGTGTCCGAACAGTTCAGCCTGGTGGGCGAGTCGCTGCTGAAGTTGCATCCCGAGAACAAGGAGCTGGCACGTGCCCTGCTCAAGGCTGTGGACGGCACGGTGCGTTCCGGCGAGCCGCCGACCACGCCGGTGGCCATGGAAGTGGCCACCTCCATTCTTTACCTGGATGCGGCCTACGAGGACATGGACCCGACCGAGTCCGGCATGAGCCAGCGCAGCGATCGCTTGGCGCGCCGGCTCGATCATGTCGTGGCTGGCGGCCAGCCCGAGGCGCTCGAATCCTGGATGGAGGAGCTGTACCGCCGCGTCAGCGACCGTCAGACCATGGGCAGCGTGGTCGAGGAACTGCGCACCAGCCTGACCGAGATCGAGAAGTCACTCGACACCTTCTTCCGCAATCCGAAGGACAAGGCTCCGCTCAACGACGTGCCCAACCAGCTGGCGCAGATGCGCGGTGTGTTCTCGGTGCTGGGCTTGGACCAGGCGTCGCTCGCTACCGTGCGCATGCGCGATACCGTCGAGAAGTTCCTGATCGACAACATCGATGAAGACACTGCCCGGACCGGCGTGTTCGAGAAATTTGGCAACAGCCTGGGCGCCCTGGGATTCCTGATCGACATGCTGAGCTATCAGCGCGCCCTGGCCAAGAAGCTGTTCGTCTATGACGAGGAACTGGGTGAGTTCAAGCCCCTGATGGGTCGCGAACGCGAGGTCGCCGCGGTGGCGCCTGAACCGCCGCCGATGCCGGCGCCGGTGGCTGCTACTGTGGCCGTGGCCCCCCGCCCGACCGTCGCCGCGCCGCCGCCTGCCGCTGTACCGGCCTCCGCCGAGGACGATGGCGCCGAGTTGCGGGACATCTTCCTGGATGAAGCGCGCGAAGTGGCGCGCAACGGCCTGGATGCCGTGTCGGCCCTGCTCGGGGATCCGGCGGACCTGTCCCAGCAGACCACGCTGCGCCGAGCCTTCCACACCCTCAAGGGCAGTTCGCGCATGGTCGGCTTCAACGAGTTCGGCGAAGCGGCGTGGGCCATGGAGCAGATGATGAACAGCTGGCTGGCCGAGCAGAAGCCGGCCCGGCCTGAACTGCTGCAGATCTCCAATGCCGCCTTGCAAGGCCTGGCGCAGTGGGTCGAGGACATCGCTGCCGGCAGCGATGCCGGCTGGAGTGCCGTGCCTTTCCGGCAGTCGGCCGATGCCATGCGCCTGGACGGCAAGTTCCTTGCCTTGGACTTGCCCGGCCTGGCCGCGCATGCCCCTGCGGCAGCGCCCGTCGCCGCTCCCGAACTGCCCGCGTTGTCCGTAGAACCACCGCCCATCGACTTCGAATCGACCCAGATGTTCGATTTCGATCTGAGCGATGCCAAGGCCCCAGGTCAGCCGGCGGCGCCAGCTGCCCCCGACTTTGGCGATGTCGGCGACATTGACTTCAGCAGCCTGGCCAGCGTGCCTCCGGCGGCGGCTCCGCCCGCGCGTGCTGCCGAGGCAGTGGCTGACAAGCGCAGTGATCTGTCCATCGACTGGGCGCCTACCAGTATGGCGGGCCCCGAGGACATGCTCTCCCTGACGGGCAAGGGCGCAAGCCAGGACTGGGCTCCCACCAGCCTGGCCGGCCCTGAGGATTTGCCACCGCCCAAAAAAGGCGGGGCCCAGGATTGGGCAGCGACCCGCATGGCCGGGCCGGACGAACTGCCCGCCCTCGATCTGCCGGAATTGCAGAACAACTGGGCTGACACGGCGACCGGCGCCATCCACGATCTGCCCGAGGTGCCCGACACCCGTCCGGGTGCGATCGAGGGCTTCGAACTCGACCTGCCGGAGGTCTCAACGCCGGTCGAAACAGCGGACGAGCAGGTCAAGGTGATCGGCACGCTGCGCATCGGCATCCCGCTGTACAACGTCTTCCTCAACGAGGCCGACGAGTGGTCGCGTCGTCTGCTCACCGAACTCAACGAGTGGTCGCTAGAGCTGCACAATCCGGTCCCTGACACCGCCATTGCGCTGGCCCATTCGCTGGGCGGCAGTTCCGCGACGGTCGGTTTTTCCGCGCTGTCCGAGATTGCCCGTGCGCTGGAGCAGGCCATGCAGCACGTGCAGCTCCACGGCCAGGGGCAGTCCGAGCACGCCCAGGTCTTCGTGGCCGCTGCCGACAATATCCGTCACCTGTTGCATCAGTTCGCCGCTGGTTTCCTGAAGGCTCCGGAACCGGGCCTGGTCGAAGCGCTGAATGCGATCCACAGCACCGAATTTGCCCAGCTCGACGCCCTCGAGTCAGACGGCCGGCGCGGCCACGAGGCGCTCACGGTCAACGAGGGACCCGAGTTTGATCTGGGCGATCTGACCTTCGACTTCGAACCGGTCAAGCCGGCAGCACCTGTCGCCGCCCCGGCGCCCAAGCCCATGCCGGCGGCGGTTGCAGCCCCGGTGGTGCCGGCCGCCACACCCAGGCCGCCTGCAGCGGCCTTGCCTGGCGCGGCCAAGATCGTGGTGGACGACAGCGACGAGGAGATCGACGCCGTCGACGTGATCGATCCCGATCTGTTCCCAATCTTCGAAGAAGAGGCTGCCGAACTGATGCCCCAGATGGCGGCGGCACTGCGCCAGTGGTCGGAACGGCCCGATCACGCCGGCGCCCGCCTGGACGTGCTGCGTGTGCTGCACACCCTCAAGGGCAGCGCCCGCCTGGCGGGTGCCATGCGCTTGGGCGAGATGACGCACCGCATGGAATCGGCCATCGAGCAGATGGGCAGCGAGTTCATCCAGGCCGCGCAGATCGAGCCCATGCTCACGCGCTATGACCGTCTGCAGCAGGTTTTTGACGAACTCTGCCAGGCGCCGGTGGAAGACGCCTACGTGCCCGAGGAACCGGCCCAGCCCGCCGTGGCTGCTCCGGCCCCCGCAGCGGCTTCTGTCGCTCCGGCCCCCGTACCTGCCCCCGAACCCGTTGCCAAGACAGCCCAACGTCCCGTGGTCGCGGCGCGCCCTGCGGTGGCGGCACCTGTGCCCGCCAGGGTGCCGTCGGCCTCGGCCCGGTCTACCTCGGGCCAGACCGTGCGGGTCCGCTCGCAACTGCTCGACCGTCTGGTCAACCAGGCCGGTGAGGTCATGATCACCCGCAGCCGACTGGACCAGCGGCTGGGCCAGCTCAACGGCTCGCTCGGTGAGTTGACGGCCAACCTGGACCGTCTGCGCACCCACCTGCGTGACGTCGAACTCCAGGCCGAGTCGCAGATGCAGTCGCGTCTGGCCCAGGCCAAGGACACGGCGCAAGGATTCGACCCGCTGGAGTTCGACCGCTTCACACGCGTGCAGGAGCTCACACGCATGATGGCCGAGTCGGTCAACGACGTGGCCACCGTGCAGCGCAACCTGCAGCAGACCATCAGCGGCACCGAGGACGACCTGATCGCCCAGGCTCGCCAGACGCGCGAATTGCAGCGCGACCTGCTGCGCACGCGCATGATGGAATTCGAAGGTATCTCCGAGCGCCTCTATGGCGTGGTGCGCCAGGCGGCCAAGGACGCCGGCAAGCAGGTCAAGCTCGACATCACCGGCGGTACCATGGAAATCGACCGTGGCGTGCTGGACCGCATGACGCCAGCCTTCGAGCACATGCTGCGCAATTCCGTCGCACACGGCATCGAAAGCCCGCAGCAGCGCGAAGCCGCCGGCAAGCCCGCGGCTGGCACCATCACCATTGGCCTGCACCAGGAAGGCAATGACGTCTCGGTCGTGTTCAGCGACAACGGCGCCGGCCTCAACCTGCCTCGCATCCGCGAGAAGGCACTGGCCCAGGGCCTGGTGGCGCCGGGCCAGCCGCTCAGCGATGCCGATGCCGCCAACATGATCTTCATGCCCGGCTTCTCCACCGCGGCCAGCGTGACCGAACTGGCCGGACGCGGTATCGGCATGGACGTGGTGCGTTCCGAGGTGCAGGCCCTGGGCGGCCGCATCGAAACCGCGACCACGGCCGGCGCCGGCACCAGCTTCAAGCTGGTGCTGCCCCTGACCACCGCCGTGACGCAGGTGATCATGCTGCGCATGGGTGAACTGAGTGTGGGCGTGCCTGCCAACCTGGTCGAGATCGTGCGTCGTCTGACCTACGCCGAACTCGAGCAGGCTTATGCCAAGGGCAGCATCGACTTTGGCGGAGAGGCCGTGCCCTTCTTCTGGTCCGGCGCGCTCTTGCGAGCCTCGACGCGCAGCCGCGAGCATGTGGGCAAGACCCAGCCGGTGGTGCTGCTGCGCAGCGCTGGCCAGCGCCTGGCCATCCACGTTGACGAAGTGCTGGGCAACCAGGAAGTCGTGGTGAAGAACCTCGGCCCGCAGCTGGCGCGCATGCCGGGTCTGGCGGGCATGTCGGTGCTGGCCTCGGGTGCCGTGGTGCTGATCTACAACCCGGTGGCTCTGGCGACCGTGTTCGGCGACAAGGCCTATGAGTTGCAGCAGGCCAGCAGCGAACCGGTATCCGGCAAGCCGCTCGTCCCCGTGACCGAGCAGGTGCTCCCGAGCACCGGTGGAGAATTGCCGCTCGTGCTGGTGGTGGACGACTCCATCACCGTGCGTCGGGTCACGCAGCGCCTGCTGCGCCGCGAAGGTTATCGTGTGGCCATGGCCGCCGACGGCCTGCAGGCGCTCGAACGCCTGGCCGAGGAACGTCCGGCGGTGGTGCTGTCCGACATCGAGATGCCGCGCATGGACGGCTTCGACCTGGCGCGCAACATCCGCGCCGACGCCAAGCTGCGCGACCTGCCCATCATCATGATCACCTCGCGCATCGCCGAAAAGCATCGCGAGCATGCCAGGGAACTGGGCGTCGACCACTACCTGGGCAAGCCTTACGGCGAAGACGAGCTGCTCGCCCTCGTGAAGCACTATTGCACCCAGGCCGTCCCGGCCTGAGTTCAGACCACCCTGCAGGCCCGGCCTGCAGGGTTCAGTCCTCTTTTTCTCCCGGCTTCTTGACCACCGCGTAACGCGCCAGCGTGCGTGCGCGCGCTTCATCGTGTGCCACCAGCGGCAGCGGGTAGCCGCTGCCCAGCGTCACGCCGGCGGCGACCAGCTCGACCGGGCTGGCCAGCCAGGGGGCATGCAGGGCCGCATCGGGCAGGGCGGCCAGCTGCGGCAGGTAGCGGCGGATGAAACGGCCCTGCGGGTCGAATTTCTTGCTCTGGCTGATCGGGTTGAAGATGCGGAACCAGGGCTGGGCATCACAGCCGCTGGAGGCCACCCACTGCCAGCCGCCGTTGTTGGCTGACAGGTCAAAATCATTGAGCTGTTCGGCGAAGTAACGTTCACCCCAGCGCCAGTCGATGCCCAGATCCTTCACCAGGAAGCTACCCGCCACCATGCGCAGGCGGTTGTGCATGTAGCCGCTCTGGTTGAGCTGGGCCATGGCGGCATCCACGATGGGGTAGCCCGTGCGGCCCTCGCACCAGGCGGCATAGAGCGCTTGGGCGTGGGCACCCTGCTCCCAGGCGATCGCGTCGTAGGCCGGTTTGAAGGACTGCGCCGCCACATGCGGAAAATTGGCCAGGATCTGGAAGTAGAACTCGCGCCAGACCAGTTCGCTGAGCCAGGTGGTCGCCCCCGGGCTGCCTTCCCCGCTGCGTTGCTGCGCCGTGGTCACCAGGCGGCGCTGCGAGACCGTGCCAAAGCGCAGGTGCACCCCCAGATAACTCGGGCCTTTGAGGGCGGGGAAATCGCGCGTGGCATGGTACTGGTCCATGCGACTGAAGAACTCCTCGAACAGCTGGCGCGCGCCGCTGCTGCCCGTGGGGATCTTGAGCTGGCTCAGGTTGCTGGGCTCGAAGCCGAGTTCGGCCAGGGTGGGCACGGTGTGGCGCAGCGATTCGGGCCGTGGGGCCAGCCCGCCGGCCAGCGGTGCGCAGTCGAACACCGGCAACTGTGTGGCCTGCAGCCGCGCCAGCCAGGTCCGCTTGTAGGGCGTGAAGACGGTGTAGGGTGTGCCGCCGCCCGTGAGGATTTCGCGGCCCTCGAAGATCACATGGTCCTTGCAGGTGTGCAGGGCGATGCCCAGGCTGGCCAGGGTGCCGCGCACGCGTGCATCGCGCGCCTGGGCTTGCGGCTCGTAATCGTGCGCAGCGTAGACGGCCTGTACGCCCAGAGTCTGGGCCAGGGCGGGTAGCGCGTCGGACGCGTGGCCGTGCTGGACGATGAGGCCGGCTTCTTGCTGGCCGGCCAGGGCGCGCAGGTCTGCATCCAGTTCGACCAGGCTGCTGCGGATGAACTCCACCCGGCGGTCGGCGCGCGGCAAGGGGTCGAGGATGTCGCGGTCGAAAATGAAGGCGCAATAGACCCGCCGGCACTGTTGCAGCGCCAGGTGGAGGGCGGCGTGGTCGTCTACCCGCAGGTCACGGCGGAACCAGACCAGGCCGGAATCGAAAGCTTTGCTCATGAAACGCTAAAATTGAATAATGGCCAATGATTCTGCACCCATCAACCTGACGAATCATTTCCTGATCGCCATGCCCGGTCTGGCCGACGAGACTTTCGCCAAAAGCGTGGTCTACCTGTGCGAGCACAGCGAGCGGGGTGCGCTTGGCCTCATGATCAACAAGCCGACCGACATCAAGCTGCAGGGGCTGTTCGACAAGGTGGAGCTGCCGCTGGGGCGCGCCGACCTCAAGGATGCCCCGGTCTTTCACGGCGGTCCGGTACAGACCGAGCGCGGTTTTGTGCTGCACGAGGCCCTGCAGGAGCCGGCCCCCGAGAAGCCCGAGCCGGTCTACGCCTCCACCATGATGATCCCCGGGGGCCTGGAGATGACCACTTCGCGCGACGTACTCGAAGCGCTGTCCACCGGTGCCGGTCCGAGCCGCGTGCTGGTCTCCCTGGGCTATTCGGCCTGGGGCCAGGGCCAGCTCGAATCGGAGATCGGCGAAAACAGCTGGCTCACAGTGCATGCCGACCCAATCGTGATCTTCGAGACGCCGGTGGCTCAGCGCTACGACAAGGCCCTCGCACTGCTGGGCCTGCAGTCCTGGATGCTCTCACCCGATGCGGGGCATGCATGAGCGCCCTGCATGCGCCTGCCGTGACGTCCGTACCCGCTGCACAGCAAAGCTTTCTCGCTCTGGACTTCGGTCTCAAGCGCACCGGCGTGGCCGTGGGCAACCGCCTGCTGCGCCAGGCCCAGCCCCAACCCACCATCCGGGCCGAGGGAGACGCGCGTTTCGAGCGTGTTGCCGAACGCATCAAGGAATGGCAGCCCGATGCCCTGGTTGTGGGCGTACCTTTCCATCCGGATGGCGCGCCGCATGAGAATACGGCGCGGGCGCAGAAGTTTGCGCGCCAGCTGCGCGGGCGTTTCGGCCTGCCGGTCTACGAGGTCGACGAACGCTACAGCACCACCGAGGCCCTGGCCGATGGCGCGGCCGATGCCGATGCAGGTGCGGCCTGCGTGATCCTGGAACAATTCTTGAGGAACCTGGAATGAGCGTACTCACCCTGGATGCCGAAGCCCTCTACGGCGAACTGCTGCGCGGCGTGCGTGGCCTTTGCACCGCAGAAACCCGCCTGGTCGGCGTGACCTCGGGCGGGGCCTGGCTGGCCGAGCGCCTGCAGCGTGAACTCAAGCTCGAGGGCGAGCACGGCACGATCTCCTCCGCCATGCACCGCGATGATTTCGCGCAGCGCGGCCTGGCCAGCGGCGGTCAGACGGTGCTGCCTTTCGATGTCAACGCGGCGCAGATCATCATCCTTGACGATGTGCTCTACACCGGGCGCACCATCCGCGCCGTCATTAACGAGCTGTTCGACTATGGCCGCCCGGCCTCGATCCAGCTGGCGGTGCTGGTCGACCGCGGTGGCCGCGAGCTGCCCATCCAGGCTGACTTTGCCGCCGCGCGTGTCGCCCTGCCGACCAACCAGCTGCTGGAACTGGCGCGCGATGCGGACGACCGCTTCCACTTCCGGGTGGAGGCCGCCTGAGCGCGGCGACCGAACACAAGGCCCACACCATGCTCTACAAACGCAACCCCCAACTCAACAAGCACGGCGAGCTCATCCATCTGCTGTCCACCGAAGGGCTGCCGCGCGAGATCCTCACGCACATCCTGGACACGGCGGCCAACTTCGTCAGCGTCAGCGACCGCGAAGTGAAGAAAGTGCCGCTGCTGCGCGGCAAAAGCGTGTTCAACCTGTTCTTCGAGAACTCCACGCGGACACGTACCACCTTCGAGATCGCGGCCACGCGTCTGAGTGCCGATGTCATCAACCTGGACATTGCGCGCTCCTCGGCCTCCAAGGGCGAGAGCCTGCTTGACACGATCGCCAACCTGAGCGCCATGGCGGCTGACCTCTTTGTGGTGCGCCACAGCGAATCGGGCGCGCCCTACCTGATCGCCCAGCACGTGGCGCCGCACGTGCACGTGATCAACGCCGGCGACGGGCGCCACGCACACCCCACGCAGGGCCTGCTGGATATGTACACCATCCGGCACTACAAGAAGGATTTCAGCAACCTCACCGTGGCCATCGTCGGTGACGTGCTGCACTCGCGCGTGGCGCGCTCCGACATCCATGCACTCACCACCCTGGGCTGCGCCGAGGTGCGGGTGGTCGGACCCAAGACCTTGGTGCCATCCACCATGGCGCCCATGGGTGTGCGCGTCTGCCACACGCTGGAAGAAGGCATCAAGGACGCCGACGTCATCATCATGCTGCGCCTGCAGAACGAGCGCATGAGCGGGGCCTTGCTGCCCTCCAGCCAGGAATACTTCAAGAGCTTTGGCCTGACGCCCGAGAAGCTGCAGCTGGCCAAGCCTGACGCCATCGTCATGCACCCGGGCCCGATCAATCGCGGCGTCGAGATCGATTCCAACGTGGTGGACGGCAAGCAGAGCGTGATCCTGCCGCAGGTCACCTTCGGTATCGCGGTGCGCATGGCGGTCATGAGCATCGTTGCAGGGAACGAGGCATAAGATGAAACTGTTGATCAAGGGCGGCAGCGTCATCGACCCCGCCAGCAATCGCGACGAGATCGCCGACGTGGCCATCGCCGCCGGACGCATCGTGGCCATCGGCAAGGTGCCGGCCGACTTCGCCCCCAACCGCGTGGTTGAGGCGGCAGGGTGCGTTGTTGCCCCGGGCCTGCTGGACCTGGCCGTGCGCCTGCGCGAGCCTGGCCATGAGCACGAGGGCATGCTCGAATCCGAGATGGCCGCCGCTGTGGCCGGTGGTGTCACCGGCCTGGCCTGCCCGCCCGACACCGACCCCGTGCTCGACGAGCCGGGCTTGGTCGAGATGCTCAAGTTCCGCGCCGAGAAGCTGCATCAGGCGCGTGTCTTCCCCATCGGCGCGCTCACGCGCAACCTGCAGGGCGAGATCCTGACCGAGATGGCCGAGCTCACCGAGTCCGGCTGTGTGGCCTTCAGCCAGGCCGACGTGCCCCTGGTCAACACCCAGATCCTGCAGCGCGCCTTCCAGTACGCCAGCACCTTCGGTTACGCGGTCTGGCTGCGTCCGAACGACCACTACCTGGGCCAGGGTGTGGCAGCCAGCGGTGCGCTGGCCACGCGCCTGGGCCTGTCCGGCGTGCCGGTGGCGGCCGAGACCGTCGCCCTGCACACCATCTTTGAGCTGATGCGTGCCAGCGGTGCCCGCGTGCACCTGTGCCGCATCAGCAGCGCCGCCGGCCTGGCCCTGGTGCGCCAGGCCAAGGACGCGGGCCTGCCGGTCACCTGTGACGTGAGCATCAATTCCCTGCACCTGACCGACAACGACATCGGCTACTTCGACAGCCGCATGCGCCTCAATCCGCCGTTGCGCCAGCAGGCCGACCGCGAAGCCCTGCGCGAAGGCCTGGCCGACGGCACCATCGACGCCCTGGTCTCCGACCACACGCCCGTCGATGAGGACGCCAAGATGCTGCCTTTCGCCGAAGCCGAACCCGGCGCCACCGGTGTCGAGCTGCTGCTGAGCCTGGCGCTCAAGTGGGGCCAGGAAAGCGGGGTGGGCCTCACGCGCGCCCTGGCCGTGCTGACCAGCGAGCCGGCGCGCGTGCTGGGCAGTGCCCTGGGCACGCTGCAGGCCAGCGCCGGGCAACTGGTGGTGGGCGGCGTGGCCGACGTTTGCGTCTTCGACCTGCAGGCCGAGTGGACGGTCTTGCCCGAGGTTTTGCACAGCCAGGGCAAGCACACGCCTTTTGCCGGCTACGAGCTGCCCGCGCGCGTGCGCTGCACCATCGTGGGTGGGCAGATTGCATACCAGGCCGCCTAGAGTCTCGATCTGGCGCGCCGTCTGGCGGCTGCTGCGGGCCTGCACGCACATCGTCGCGGGTTTGCTGACCGTCTTGCTGCGTTTTCCGCGCCTCAGCCCCGAGCAACGCGAAATACGGGTGCAGGTCTGGTCGCGTGAAATGATCGCGCGCCTGGGCATCCGGCTGGAGGTGCAGGGTGACGCAACGCTGCCCGGCCCCCTGCTGCTGGTATCCAACCACATCTCTTGGCTGGACATCACTTCGCTGCACGCCGCACGTTTCTGCCGTTTCGTTTCCAAGGCCGACGTCAAGGCCTGGCCGCTGATCGGTGCGCTGGCCAGCGGCGTGGGCACCTTGTTCATCGAGCGTGAGTCAAGGCGCGACGCCATGCGCGTGGTGCACCACATGGCCGACAGCCTGCGCGCAGGTGATGTGCTTGCCGTGTTTCCCGAAGGCACGACCGGCGAGGGCGTCGAGCTGCTGCCCTTCCACGCCAACCTGCTGCAGGCGGCGATCGCCGCGGACGCGCCGGTGCAGCCGGTGGCTCTGCAGTTCATCGACACGCACAGCGGCGATCGCAGCCTGGCACCCTGTTACGTGGGAGACGACACCCTGGTGGGTTCGGTCTGGCGCACGGTGCGCGCCCGTGGCATCACGGTGCGCATCGTCTTTGGTGAGTTGCAGAGGGCCGAGGGGCGCGAACGCCGGGCCTGGGCGGCCGGCCTGCGCGAGACCATCGTGCAATTGCGCCAGCCGCCGGCGCCGCGCTGAGACGTCAGCCCAAGTTTTCGCAGGCGACCGTCTGCCCGGAACAGGGTTTCTCGCACATCGCCCCGCCGCGCAGCGAACATGAGCGGTTGAAGGTGACCACGTGGTCCACCTGGGGCCGGATGCCGATCCACTCGCCGATCCTGTGGTCGTGGTGGCTGGGCACATGGGCCAGCACGGTCTGGCCGCCAGCCAGGCGCAGGGTGTAGAGGAACTCCGAACCGCGGAAGGCCTTGCGCACGATCTCGGCCTTCACCGGCGCGTCATCGTCGTGCACGATGTCGTCGGCGCGCAGCAGCACGTCGCACTCGCCGCCGGCAAACGCACAGGGCAGGGGGCATTCGGCCACGTCGGTCAGCTCGCCCAGCGGTGTCTGCACCACGATCTGCTGGTCGACTTCGCGGATGGTCGCCGGTGCGAACACGCCGTGGCCGATGAAGTCGGCCACGAAGCGCGTGGCCGGGCGGTGGTACAGCGTGTAGGCATCGTCCCACTGGTGCAACTGGCCCTGGTGCATCACGCCGATGGTGTCGCCGATGGCGAAGGCCTCGAGCTGGTCGTGTGTGACGAACAGGGCCGTGGCCTGGGCTGCCTTGAGGATGTTGCGCACCTCGTGCGCCAGGCGTTCGCGCAGCTCGACATCGAGGTTGGAGAAAGGTTCGTCCAGCAACAGCAGTTGCGGGCGCGGGGCCAGCGCGCGCGCCAGCGCCACGCGCTGCTGCTGGCCGCCCGAGAGTTCATGCGGGTAGCGCGACTCGCTGCCTTCCAGACCCACCAGCGCCAGCACCTCGCGCACGCGCAAGGCGCGCTCGGCCTTGGGCAGGTGCGCGATGCCGAAGGCCACGTTGCGGCCCACGTCCAGGTGCGGGAACAGCGCGTAGTCCTGGAACACCATGCCGATGCGGCGCTCTTCCGGCGCCAGTTGCGTGCTGGCGCTGCCGACCACCTGGCCCGAGAGACGGATCTCGCCGCCGCTGACCGGCTCCAGCCCGGCTACCGCACGCAACAGCGTGGTCTTGCCGCAGCCCGAGGGACCGATCAGCACGCCGATATCTCCGGCGCGCAGGCCCAGCGACACGCCTTGTACCGCGGCCTGGACGGCGCCTGGGTAGCGGACGACGAGTTGCGCGACTTCGAGAAACATAATGGCTTATTGTAGATGCTTACAATTCTCATTACGCCCTGCTACCCTCTACGGAACCATTCCATGCCCCTGCGACGGCTCCGTCATCTCTTCCTGCTGCTCTTCACCGCCGCGCTCATGTTGCCCGTGCTGGCCCTGCTGGGGGCCTGGCTGCCCGGCGGTGCGCCCGGTACGCAGGCCACGGACATCCTGCTGGAGATGGCGCGCACTGTCTTGCCCGATTACCTGGCCACCACGTTCTGGCTTTGCCTGCTGGTGACGCTGGGTGTGATCGCTGTCGGTCTCTCGTCGGCTGCCGCGGTGACGCTGTTCGACTTCCCGGGTCGGCGCTTTTTCGAATGGGCGCTGCTGCTGCCGCTGGCCATGCCGGCCTATGTGGTGGCCTATGCCTATACCGACTTCCTGCAGTACAGCGGCCCGTTGCAGACCTGGCTGCGTGCGATCACCGGCCTGCAGGGGCGGGTCTTCCCCGAAATCCGCAACACCGCCGGGGCGGCCTGGGTGCTGACCTTCGCGCTGTATCCCTACGTCTACCTGCTGGCGCGCACGGCCCTGGCCGAGCGTGCCAGCCACCTCATGGAGGCGGCGCGCCTGCTGGGCGCACCCTTGTCGCGCCGCATCCGCGAGGTGGCGCTGCCGCTGGCGCGTCCGGCCGTGGCCGCCGGTGTGGCGCTGGCCCTGATGGAGACCCTGGCCGACTTCGGTGTGGCCAGCTACTTCGGCATCCAGACCTTCACGGCCGGCATCTACAAGGCCTGGCTGGCCATGGACAACCGCGTCGCCGCCGCCCAGCTGGCCACGCTGTTGCTCGCCTTGGTGGCCGTGCTGCTGTGGCTGGAGCACCGCTCGCGCCAACGCTTGCGCTTCGTCAGTTCGCGCACGGCTCGCCAGGCCGGGGCCGAGGCGCGGCCGGTGCCGCTGCGTGGCGCGCGCCTGATCGCGGCCTGGCTCGTGTGCGGCCTGCCGCTGCTGATGGGTTTCGTGGCGCCGGTGCTCTTCATGTTCCGCCCGCTGCTGGCGGACTGGGGGGCGCTGCCCTGGGATCGTTTCCTCGGATGGGCTGGCAACAGCGTGCGCCTGGGCCTGCTCAGTGCCGTGCTGGCCGTGGCGCTGGCCCTGCTGCTGGCCTACGCCCTGCGCCGCCTGCCCGACGTGCTGACGCGTGCCGTGGTCTGGCTGGCCGGCCTGGGGTATGCCGTGCCGGGCGCCGTCATCGTCGTGGGCCTGCTGTTGCCCGTGGGCTGGGTACAGGCCCGCTGGCCCGAGGCCGGCGCGGCCTACTGGGTCACGGCCACCTCGCTGGGCCTGGTCTGGGCCTACCTGGTGCGCTTCGTGGCGGTGGCCCTGCAGTCGGTGCAGAGCGGCTACGCCCGCATACCAGCCAGCCTGGACGACAGCGCGCGCATGCTGGGCAGTGGGGGCTGGGGCCTGCTGAGCCGGGTGCACTGGCCGCTGCTGCGCCGCTCGGTGGTGGCGGCTACGCTGCTGGTCTTCGTGGATGTGATGAAGGAGTTGCCCGCCACCCTGGTGCTGCGGCCCTTCGACAGCGACACCCTGGCCGTGGTGGCCTACCAGCTGGCGCGCGACGAGCGCCTGGGCGAGGCCGCGTTGCCTTCGCTGGCGCTGGTGCTGGTGGGTCTGATTCCGGTACTGTTGCTCAGCCGCACATTGCGGGGGCGTCATGAGCCGAAATAGGCTGCCCCGCCTATTCATCAGGGGGCAGTTGTATAAAATGAGAATGTTCTTATATTAGGATTCGCCACGTCATGAGCAAGCGTTCCATCCAGGCGACCCCGTCCACCGTGACCGAGCCAGACCAGGTTTTCGAACTGGCCGCGGAGGTTTTTCGTGTCATGTCGGCGCCCATGCGGCTCAAGATCATCAGCCACCTCTGTGATGGCGAGCGCAATGTGAGCTATCTGCTGAGCAAGATCGACACCACCCAGCCCAATATGTCGCAGCACCTGACCACGCTGTACCAGGCTGGCGTGCTGGGCAAGCGGCGCGAAGGCGTGCAGATCTACTACCGCATCATCGACGACCGCGTTTCATCGCTGTGCCGTGCCGTCTGCACCCAGATCGCCATGGATGCGAATTTCGATTCTCCGATGGCCGAGCCCTCGGCCTCACCAGCGGCCTGAGCGCCGGGACACGACCAAAGAAAAAGGGGCCTGACGGGCCCCTTTTTGCTGAGCTTCCCTGCGCTCAGGGCTTCAGGTAGACGTAGCCCTCATGCGCTTGCAGACGTGCCACCTCGGCCACGCCCGAGGGCACGATCTTGGTTTCCATCAACAGGCGGTCCGGGTTGATGTTGCGCACCGTCAGCGTGTTGTTGCAGACGCGGAAATCAACCCCCTTGCCGGCCAGGTCGCTGACCGCGCCGCTGAACTCGCGGCCCTGGCTGTCCTTGGCGTCCTGCAGCAGGAAGTTGATGCCCGCGCCGTGCGTGACCACCACGATCTTGGCCTTGGGATCCGCGCTCATGTGGTTGCGGATGTTGTTCAGGATGGCCGGCACGGTGTTCACGTCGGTGTTGATGTGGTACACGGCCTTGACCTGTGGGGTGGCTTGGGCCTGGGCGGCGCCTTGCAGGCCGAACAGACCGGCCAGACCCAGCAGCAGGGGGGTGATGAATTTGTACATGAGCAACTCCTGAATTCGTTGGCAAGAAAAAAGCCGGCCAGCGCCGGCAGGGAGGGGCCCGGTGTGCCACCGGGCCCGGCAGTGTCAAAGCAGTGTATCCGCCCAGATGTTCTGCGCCCAGTTCATGGCGTAGATACCCTCGAGCTCGTTGGGGGCGCTGGACACGCCACCCGAACCGGGGACGGTCTTGAAGGTCTTTTCCTCGGCGACGTACTGGTGGACCGAGGCCACGTGCACCACCAGCTTGTCATTGACGAAGCTATAGCAGGTGTTGGTCAGCAGAGGCTGCGGGTTCACCTCCAGGCCCGAGAGCTGGGCCACCACGGCCGCGGCCACCACCTTGCCGTGCGAGTTGGCCATGTGGCCGGACTTGGGCATGGCCGGTGCGGCGAGCACCGAGTCGCCGATGACGTGGACGTCCTTGGCAACGGTGGACTCGAAGGTCTGGTAGTTCACGCTGCACCAGCGGCCGTTGGCATTGGCCAGGCCCGACTGCATGGCGATCAGGCCCGCGCTCATGTCCGGCAGCACGTTGAGCACATCGGCTTTCACGTCATCCGAAGTTTCGAACTTGACGGTCTTCGTTTTCGCATCCACGGCGATGGCCTTGTGGTTGCCGCGGAACTCCAGCATGCCGGCATAGTTCTCGGCCCAGAACTTCTTGAACAGCGGGCCCTTGGAGGTGACGTCCGGGTTGGCGTCCAGGATCAGCACCTTGGATTTCGGCTTGGCCTTCTTGAAGTAGCTGGCCACCTGGCTGGCGCGCTCGTAGGGGCCGGGCGGGCAGCGGTAGGGCGCCAGCGGGACCGTGATGGCGTAGACGCCGCCGTCGGGCATGGCTTCGAGCTGGCGACGCAGGGCTGCGGTCTCGGGGCCGGCCTTCCAGGCCTGCAGGATCTGGCCCGAGGCGCTGGCGTCCTTCAGGCCGGCGATGCTGCCCCACATCATGTCGACGCCGGGCGAGACGATCAGCTTGTCGTAGCCGAGGGTGGCGCCGCCGGCCAGCGTGACCGTCTTCTTACTGCGGTCGATGTCCGTGACACGGTCGCGCGCGTGGATCACGCCATGCTTGCTCTTGAGGTTGTCATAGGGCGTGGTGATGTCGCCCATGGTCTTGGAGCCACCGATCACCAGGTTGGAGATCGGGCAGGAGATGAAGCTGTCGTTGGGCTCCACCAGCACCACGTCGATCTGGTAGTTGGAGAGCATGCGCACGTATTTGGCGGCGGTGGCGCCACCGTAGCCGCCGCCGATCACCACCACCTTGGCCTTGGCGGGCAGGGTGGCGGTGCTGGCGCAACCCACCATCGACAGGGAGCCCACGGTGCCGAGGGCCAGCGAAGCTTGTACAAAACTGCGTCGTTTCATGGTTCTGGTCTCCTGCTCAGCGCTTGAGGGTCGAGAAATAGGTGGAGACGGTCTCGATCTGCTGGTCGGTCAGTCCCTTGCTCAGCTGGTGCATCACGGTGGCCGGACGCGTGCCTTCGCGGAAGGCCTTCATCTGCGCCACCATGTATTCACGCGGCATGCCGGCCAGCGAGGGGATGGCCGAACCTTCGGTGGTGCGGCCTTCGGTGCCGTGGCAGTTGGCGCAGGTGGCGGCCAGTGCACGCTGGTGCAGCTTGACGGTGTCCTGCGGCGTGGCAGCGGTGGCGCTGCCGGCGTAGCTGCCCAGCAGCAGCAGGGCCGCCAGGAATGGAGTGAATCGCATGAAGTGCTCCTCTGACTGAAGAAATATCAATGACAACTAATTTAGCGAGTCGTCAGCTTGATTATCCCGGGTGTTTACCCTCAGAGACCCAGGAGCCGCATGCAGATTTCAGGGCGCCTTCATATTGGCCTGTGTACCGGTCACCCGTTCGCTGGTCTGGTGCGTGGTGCTCTGGCTGTCCATCAACCGGTCGGTGAGGCCGGCACCGGCCCACATGCCGATCAGCGCCAGCCAGGCCGTGAGGGCGAATACCGAGCCACCCGTCATGCCCGCACCCACGGCGCAGCCGCCGGCCAGCATGGAGCCGAAGCCCATGAGGATGGCACCCGCGATGTAGCGGCGCATGCTGTAGCCGTCCTTGAAGCCTTCAAGCTTGAACTCCCGGCCCACCAGGGCGCCGATGAAGGAGCCGGCGAACACACCGGGCAGCAGGCCGAAGTCGAAGCCGATGTGCGGCGCCGGCGCGGACAGCACGCGCATCAGCCACTCGGCCGAGGGCCCGCTGAAGGTCAGGCCCTGCACCTGCACCACGCCGAAGCTGTTGGACGAGATCAGGTAGGTGTACCACCAGCCCGCGGCCACTGCCAGGCCGGTGCCGATACCGCCCACCCATTTCCACAGGCCCCAGCCGCTGCGCATGGCGAAGTAGAGCGCGGCGGCGAACCACAGCAGGCCGAAGGCCAAGCCACCCCAATGACCGATGCCGGTGATGGCCAGCAGGTCGCGGGTCGGCCCGCCTTCCACCGTCCACCAGCTGCTGATGTGCAGACGCAGCGGCGCCAGCGCGCCCGATAGTGCGGCCTGGGCCGTGACGGCGAAGATCAGGCCCGAGAGCAGGGCGCGCAGGTTGCCGTTGGCCGACAGCACCAGCAGGCGGCTGGCGCAGCCGCGCGTCATGATCATGCCGGCACCGAACAGCAGGCCGCCGATCAGCGCGCCCGACAGGCTGCCGCGCGCGGCGATCTGGCGTGCCGTGCTGGTGTCCAGCGCGTGCAGCACGATCAGCCCCTGCACCAGCACCACGGCGGTGGAGAAGGCCAGCAGCCAGACCGAGAGCTTCTCGCCGAACTTGCGGTGCCAGAACTCGATGGTGGCGGCGCGCAGGCAGAACTTGGAGCGCTGGGCGAAAAAGCCGAACAGCACGCCGATCACGCCGCCGCCGATGGCGAGCGCCAGGCTTTCGCCATGCTGCTCAAGAAGTGTTGCCAGGTTCATGAAGCTGCATCATAATTTAGTAAATGCTTATATTGGATGCTAAACATAATTGCATCCTAAGGGCTTGACCCATCTCAAGGCAAGGTGGCTTGGGACAGGGCCTGCGACCCCGTTTTGGAGTTGGAATGCGTACACGTGGAATGGATGCGGCCCGCTGGGCTGCGAGGCTGATGGTGGCCGCGCTGGCCCTGTCGCTGGCGGCCGGGGCCCGGGCCGAAGGGCCGGCCATGGTGGCGCAGCAGGTGTCGCCCTCGGCCTGGTATGTCGAGGGCGTCTCGGCCCTGGGCTCGCCCGCCAACCAGAACTTCATCTCCAACGCGGCTTTTGTGGTCACGCCGGCCGGCGTGGTCGTGATCGACGCGCTGGGCTCGCCGGCACTGGCCGAGCGGCTGCTGGCCGAGATCCGCAAGGTCACCCCCCGGCCCGTCACGCACGTGATCGTCACCCACTACCACGCTGACCACATCTATGGCCTGCAGGCCTTCAAGGCCCAGGGCGCGCGCATCATCGCCCATGGCGCGGCCAGGGAGTACATGAATTCCGAGACCGCCCGCCTGCGGCTGGAGGCCTCGCGTGTCGAGCTGGCCCCCTGGGTCAACGACGAGACCCGCCTGGTCGAGGCCGACGAGTGGCTGGCGGGCGACAAGACGCTGACAATCGGCGGTGTGGAGTTCCAGATCAGGATCGTCGGTCCCTCGCACACCCCGGAAGACCTGGTCGTCTACCTGCCCGGCGAGAAAGTGCTGTTCGCCGGCGACCTGGTGTTTCGCAGCCGCATTCCCTATGTGGGCAAGGCCGACAGCCGGCACTGGATCCTCGCGCTGGAAAAACTGCTGACCTTCGACGCCGGTGTCATCGTGCCCGGACACGGCCCGCTCTCGCATGAGGCGCGCAAGGACATGCAGCTCACGCGTGACTACCTGCGCTACCTGCGTGCCAGCATGGGCAAGGCCGCCGCCAACCTGGAGCCCTTCGACGATGCCTACAAGAACACCGACTGGAGCGAGTTCGAGCACCTGCCCCTGTTCCGCGTGGCCAACCGCATGAACGCCTACAACACCTACCTGCTGCTGGAGCAGGAGGGCGACAAATGAAGCGCCCGGGTTTCGCACGGCGCGACCTGCTGCTGGCGGCGGCTGCACTGCCGCTGGCCCTGGGCACGGCGCAGGCGGCCGAGTTGCCGGCGGCGCACGACCTCAAGGATGAGCTGGCCTCTGCGCTGGCCCGGCGGGAACCGCTGGTGGTCATGGTGAGCCTGGAGGGCTGCCCTTTCTGCAAGATCGCGCGCAACAACTATCTGGCGCCGATGCATGAGCAGGAAGGCCTGCACGTGGCGCAGGTGGACATGCGCAGCCGCACCCGGGTGCTGGATTTCAGCGGCAAGGCCGTGACACACGACGACCTGGTGCGGTTATGGAAGATCCGCATCGCGCCCACCGTGCTCTTCTTCGGGCGAGATGGTGCCGAGGTGGCCGAGCGCCTGGTGGGTGGTTACATCCCCGATTTCTACGGCGCCTACCTCGACCAGCGCCTGGCGCAGGCGCGCGCCACCTTGCGCTGAGCCGGGCGTTTCCCGCGGGTCATCACCCTCGGCAGCGGCGCCGATTCGGCCTATACTTCGCTTGTCAATAAGCCCCTGGGGGTATATCCTCGCGGGTCGAATCATCTATGGTTGCAGGAGGTCGAGTGGAAATTTCCAATGCATGTGAACTGCCGGGCAGCAAGCCCTACTGGCCGGCCTGGCTGGCCGCGCTCGCGCTGGGCGTGGTGCTGCTGCTGACCTTCATCCTGACCGGCCATGGCCTGGGCGCCACCGGTTTCACCACCCGGCTCACCGCCTGGCTGGGCGACATCGCCGCGCCGCAGTGGACGCTGGCCAATGATTACCTCGGCCCCATGGTCGAAGACGGCGCCGTGCTGTCCTCGTGGATCAGCTGGCAGGTGCTGGGGGTCTTCCTGGGCGCGCTGGTCTCGGCCTGGCTGGCTGGCCGTCTGGCCTGGCGCATCGAAGGCGCCGCCAGCGCCGGCCGTACCGGCCGCCTGCTCAAGGCGCTGGCCGGCGGCATCCTGGCCGGCCTCGGCGCGCGCATCGCCGCCGGCTGCACCAGCGGCGTGGGCCTGTCGGGCGCGGCCGTGCTCAGCGTGGCGGGTTTCGTTTTCCTCGGCGCGTTTTTCGCCGCTGGCCTGATCGCCGCACGTCTGAGTGGTGGAGGTGTCAAATGATCGAGACCTTCATCGCCATCCTGCTGGGCTTCGGTTTCGGTTTCGTGCTTGAGCGCGCCGGTTTCGGCAGCGGCTGCAAGCTCACCGCCCAGTTCCGCCTGACCGACTGGTCGGTCTTCAAGGTCATGTTCGGCGCCATCGTCTTCACGGCGGTCGGCCTCTACGTGCTGGAGCTGGCCGGCCTGGTGGAAGCCGCAGGCCTCTACGTGCCCATCCCCTATCTGTGGGCCATCGCCGCCGGCGGCGCGCTGATCGGCGCCGGTTTTGCCGTGGGCGGTTATTGCCCCGGCACCTCGGCCGTGGGCCTGATGACGGGCCGTCTGGACGCGCTGGTGTTCTTCGTTGGCCTGTTCATCGGTACCTTCATCTTTGCCGGTTTCTTCCCGCAGTTCGACGCGCTCACGACCGCCGGCGAATTCACCAAGGGGGACCGTCTGCCCGAGGCGCTGGGTGTGCCCGAGTGGCTGGTGCTGGCCGCCATGGTGGGCGCAGCCGTGGGTGTGTTCGTGCTCGGGGGCTGGTTCGAGCGCCGCGCGCGTGCGGCCGGTCAGGTCTGAACGAATTTTTTCAGGAGAACTTTCCATGAAACATCCCCGCAACACCCTGGCCCCGCTGGTCTCGGCCCTGGCCCTCGCCCTGGGCGCCGTGCCGGTTGCCGCCGTGGCGCAGTCGGCCGACACTCCGGCGCGTGCCGCCAATCCCTGCGCGGGCAACCCCTGTGCCGGCAGCAAACGCCGCAGCCGCGCCGACAACCCCTGCAGCGGCAACCCCTGCGCCGGTTCCAAGCGCCGCAGCCGTGCCGACAACCCCTGCGCGGGCAACCCCTGTGCCGGCAAGAGCCGCCGTCGCAGTGGTGACGACAACGCGCCCGAGGCTGACAAGAAGAGCCGTTGATCGGAGTTGTCGTGGCCGCAGCCGCCTCGCCTGACCTCACCGCGCGCGCCGCGCACGGTGCGCTCGCGCGGCAGCTGCGCCTGGCGCGCCAGGGGCGCTCCATGCTGTTCCCCTTCATCGGGCGCAGCGTACGCTTCGAGGTCTGGGCGCACTACCCGCGTCACGACGCCATCGACAGCAGCGGCCGCTGGCAGTTCTATTTCCATGCGCATGACCGCACCGAGCAAGACAGCGCGCGCCATCCGCAGGAGCATGGCCACATCCACCTGTTCCGCCGCAGCCCGCAGGGCAAGCTGACCCATTTCGCCGGCCTGGCGCTGGACGCACGCGGCCTGCCCCTGTGCTGGTTCACCACCAACCAGTGGGTCACCGGCGAACGCTGGGCGGCCGCCAGCTCGCTGGTGCGCGAGCTGGCCCACTTCGAGCTGCGCCTGCGCGGCCCGCTGGCTGGCGCCGGCCTGTGGCTGGCCGACATGGTGCGTGTTTATGCCAAGCCCTTGCGCCAGATGCTGCTGCAGCGTGATGCGGCCTTGGCGCGGCATTGCGCGCGCCATGACCAGACCCCGGCCCAGGCCAGGGTCGACCGGCGCGTGGCCGTCTGGAGTTCCCTTCCCGTGAACTGGCCGCAGGATGCCTTGTCGGCAGCCGGGCCTATGACTCAATAATTTCTACCAGGAGATGCAGATGAAGACTCAAATCCGTTACCTCGCAGGCGCCGCCTTGCTGGGCCTGTCCCAGTGGGCCCTGGCCCTGAACGTGCCCGGCCCCGTGGTCGATGGAGAATGGCTCGCGAAAAACCGCGCTGACGTCACCATCCTCGACGTGCGCGGCAACCAGAAGACCTTCACGCTCACGCCCGAGTTCGAGACCGACAAGAAGACCGGCAAGAAGACGCTGGTGGATCTGGGCGGCCACATCGACGGCGCCGTGCCCGTGGACAACAAGACCGTGCGTGTTACGCGCACCCTCAACGGCCTCAAGCTCAGCGGCATGATCCCCGAGCGCGCCGACTTCGAGAAACTCGTGCGTGGCTGGGGCGTACAGGCTGGCCGCCCGGTCGTGCTCGTGTCGGCCGGCATGGAGCCGATCGACTTCAACGATGCCGCCCGCCTGTACTGGCAGTTCAAGGTCTACGGTGAAGACAACATCGCCGTGCTCAACGGCGGCACCGCCGGCTGGATCGCCGAAGGCCGTGAGGTCAGCACCGCTGCCGCCAAGCCGGCCGAAGGCAACTGGGTGGCCAAGGCCGACCGCAGCGCCGAGCTGGCCGCCACGGCCGACGATGTGGAAAAGGCCCTGGTCGCCAAGACCCAGCTCATCGATGCGCGCGACCCGGCCACCTTCCTGGGCCTGAGCAAGCCCGGCTCCGTGAGCGCCTTCGGCCACCTGCAGGGCGCGCGCAACGTGCCCACCACGCTGATGTCCAGCCAGGGTGGCGACGCCGCCCGCATCATGGGTGCCGACACCTACCGCGACATCTTCAAGATGAGCGGCACCGACCCGCAGGCCCAGACCATCGCATACTGCAACACCGGCCACCAAGCCTCGGGCACCTGGTTCGTGATGTCCGAACTGCTGGGCAACAAGCAGGTCAAGCTCTACGACGGCTCCATGCACGAGTGGACCATGGCCAAGCGCCCGCTGGAATCGGTCGCACGCCCTAAGTAAATCGCCAGAGGCAGCTCGCGGTATAAACGCCGCATGCTCGCCCTGCTCCAACGCGTCAAACAGGCCCGTGTCGAGGTCGATGGTCACACCATCGGCCAGATCGACGCGGGCCTGCTCGTTTTTGTATGCGCCGAACGCGGCGACACCGAAGCCATAGCCGACAAGCTGCTGGCCAAGATCCTCAAGCTGCGCATCTTCAGCGACGAGGCGGGCAAGATGAACCGCAGCGTGCAGGATGTGGGTGGTGGCCTCTTGATCGTCAGCCAGTTCACCCTGGCCGCCGACACCTCGGGCGGCAACCGCCCCAGCTTCACCAACGCCGCGCCGCCGGACGAGGGGCGGCGGCTCTATGACTACTTCGTGGCGCAGGCGCGGGCTTCACATCCGGTGGTGCAGACCGGGCAGTTTGCGGCGGACATGCAGGTGCATCTGGTCAATGATGGGCCGGTGACGATACCGATGACATTGCGCTAAAAACTCCATATAAAAAGCCATATTTTTATATTGCCTTGAATCGCAGGGCATGCTAGCCTGAGGCTTCCATGAGCGGAACTCGTTTTGAGTGGGATATCAGCAAGGATGCCGAAAACCAGCGTAAGCATGGGGTGAGGTTTGCGCTTGCGCAGTACGCGTTTGCTGACCCTCGTCGTGTGATCGCGGAAGACCTGACGCACAGCCAGGACGAGCCGCGTCACTACTGCTTCGGTGAGGTGGACGGCGGCATCCTGACGGTGCGCTTCACCTGGAGGGATGGCGTGATCCGCATTTTTGGCGCCGGTTACTGGCGCAAAGGCAAGGCTATTTATGAACGCGAAAATCAAATACAGCAATGAACCTTTGGGCGATGTCCGCGTGGTCCGCGACTTTCTGCCGCCGCCCGAAGAACTGGCTTACCGCGAAGAAGGCGTCAAGGTCACGCTAGCCTTGAGCAAGAAGAGTGTGGATTTTTTCAAGGCCGAGGCCGAGAAACACCACACGCAGTACCAGCGCATGATCCGGCGGCTGGTGGATGCGTATGTGGAGGGGCATGCGGCCGCGAGTACAGCTCGACCCGCGAACCGGGGGCGAACACAGAGTGCTCAGGCAAAAAGCAAGACCTGACTCCAACGCCCGTAAAGAATATGCGATACATCATCGGCATGGCGCTTGTCGTGTCTCTTCTGCAAGGCAACATTCCGTTAGCACTCACAATCGCCGCCTGTGTGCTAGTCGCAATTTGGGTGTACAAGCTCATTGAGAAATTCCAACGGGATTCGTCTTTTTCAACTTATAGCAAGAGGTTGAATCGTGAGCTTGGAGAAGATTGGGTGACTATCCGCCTACAAGATGCCGACCATCATGACCCAGCTGCACTCGTTTTCAATCCGAAGAACAGAACGGCGTACCTGATATCCAGCGATGGCTATGGCTCCAAGATTTTCCGCTCTAGGCCCGTTGGTGAGGTCGTTTCAGTCAGAATTGAAAAGCTTCAACCTGCCGAGATCATTCAGCCAAACGCCCTCATCAATATCGAATGCAAAGAAATATCCCGGAGGTTCACTGTCTCAGGCGAAAGCAATTGGCAGTTACTAAGGCAACACTTCCCCGGCGTCGAACAGACTTAACAAAAACGCCAGAACCTATGGATCAGATCTTTTTAGTGCTTAGGGACTATGCCGCCATAGTTGTGGCTTGTGTGGCGGCAGCAGTGTCAGTCG
Source organism: Burkholderiales bacterium (assembly GCA_016185015.1). Classification (GTDB taxonomy): domain Bacteria; phylum Pseudomonadota; class Gammaproteobacteria; order Burkholderiales; family Burkholderiaceae_C; genus Hylemonella. The sequence continues at coordinate 24,183 of JACPOI010000001.1, read as the reverse complement.
TAACGCTCGTTCTGACGACGCGCCTCACTGAGGGGAGAGAGCGCCGCAAAGTGCTTTGGGAGCGCGAGCTGGTTCGTTTTTCGGAGCTTGAGGATGTAGCTGGGCGGCTAGTCGAAGATCTGTTGCGTTTTAATATTCGAGGCGACGAAGAACGTAGGCAAGCATATGAGAGGGTTCAATTTCTTCGCACGGCAACAGGTCGATTTTTGCGGTACAAATCGGTTGCTAGTGCGCTTCGCGATTTAGAAAATGCTGCCGGTTGGTATATTCGCGAAGACATGAAGCACGGAAGCAAGGCTGAATACGAAAAGGCGCGTTCCGATGTCTCAGATGGCTTCACGAAGCTGATTTCTGCATGCGATGAAACGCTCAAAAAAGCCCCTAAGGGTCTTTGATTTATCGTTCCAACGTTGAGTAACTCACTCGTACGGATTCCCGTATCCCATCGCTTCCATCATCAGCACTTCCAGCGCCTCCATCTCCAGCGCATCCACCTCGTTCGTCTCGTGCTCGTAACCCTGCGCATGCAGGGTGCCGTGCACCAGCAGGTGGGCGTAGTGCTCTTCCAGGGTCTTGCCCTGTTCCTTGGCTTCCTTCGCCACCACGGGCGCGCACAGCACCAGGTCGGCACTGACCACCGGTTCAATGGCGTAGTCGAAGGTCAGCACATTGGTGGCGTAGTCCTTGTGGCGGTATTCACGGTTCAGCTGGCGGCCTTCGGCGGGGCCGACGACGCGCACGGTGATTTCCGCGTTGCGCAGCAGGGCCATACGCATCCAGCGCGTGACACGCGCTTTGATGAGCAGCTTCTTGTGGCGGTCGGGCACGGCGGCACCGAACTGCAGCGAGAGGTCGAGTTCCGGCACGCTCATGCACTTTCTCCCGGCTTGCGCTGCTTGTCGTAGGCGTCCACGATGCGCGCCACCAGCGGGTGGCGCACCACGTCGGCGCTGGTGAAGCGGCAGATGGCGATGCCCTTGATGCGCTTGAGCACGCGTTCGGCGTCGATCAGGCCGCTGAGTTGCGTCTTGGGCAGGTCGATCTGGCTCACGTCGCCCGTGACCACCGCACGCGAGCCGAAGCCGATGCGCGTGAGGAACATCTTCATCTGCTCGGGCGTGGTGTTCTGCGCCTCGTCCAGGATGACAAAGGCGTTGTTCAGCGTGCGCCCGCGCATGAAGGCCAGCGGCGCGATCTCCAGCGCGTTGCGCTCGAAGGCCTTCTGCACTTTCTCGTAGCCCATCAGGTCGTAGAGCGCGTCGTAGAGCGGGCGCAGATAGGGGTCGATCTTCTGCGTCAGGTCGCCGGGCAGGAAACCCAGGCGCTCGCCGGCTTCCACGGCCGGGCGCGTGAGCACGATGCGCTGCACCGCACTGCGCTCCAGCGCGTCCACGGCGCAGGCCACGGCCAGATAGGTCTTGCCGGTGCCGGCCGGGCCGATGCCAAAGGTGATGTCGTTGCCGGCGATGCTCTCCAGGTAATGGGCTTGGTTGGGCGTGCGTGCGCGCAGCTCGTGGCGGCGCGTCTGCAGCGCTTCGCCGTCTTCGGTCAGCGGCATGGAGCTGTCGCTGGCCAGCAGCAGCTGCACGATGGCATCGTCGATGGGCTTGGTCGCCATCTCGTACAGCGCCTGCAGCACTTCCATGCCGCGCTGGGCCTGTTTCTTGGGGCCTTCCACCTTGAACTGCTCGTGGCGGTGGGCGATCTTGACGTTCAGCGCCGTCTCGATGATGCGCAGGTGTTCGTCGGCGGGGCCGCACAGGCGGGCCAGGCGCGCATTGTTGGGCGGCGAGAAGAGGTGGCGCAGAATCAACTGATAATTCCTTCAAATTTTCCTCAATGATAGGCGCCCCATGATCGGCAGGCTCTCCGGCACCCTCCTCGAAAAAAATCCCCCCCAGGTCCTGGTGGACTGCAACGGCGTGGGTTACGAAGTCCAGGTCTCCATGAGCACTTTCTACAACCTGCCGCAGCTGGGCGAGAAGGTGGCCCTGCTCACGCATTTCGTGGTGCGCGAGGACGCGCAACTGCTCTACGGCTTTGGCACGGCCGTCGAGCGCGAGGCTTTTCGTGAACTCATCAAGATATCGGGTGTGGGCCCGCGCACCGCGCTGGCCGTGCTCTCGGGCATGAGCGTGGGCGAGCTGGCCCAGGCGGTCAGCCTGCAGGAGGCCGGGCGCCTGGTCAAGGTGCCGGGCATCGGCAAGAAGACGGCCGAGCGCCTGCTGCTGGAGCTCAAGGGCAAGCTGGGGGCCGACCTGGCCCAGCCCGGCGCGCAGCCCGGCAGCGACGCGCAGGCCGACATCCTGCAAGCCCTGCTGGCCCTGGGTTACAGCGACAAGGAAGCGGCCGCGGCGCTCAAGGCGCTCCCGAAGGACGTGGGCGTGAGCGAGGGCATCAAGCTCGCGCTCAAGGCGCTGGCGAAGTAAGACTAAGGCCGCCCGCCCGGGGCGATCAGCACGGCGTCGCGCACGGGCCGGTCGTGGCGCGGCTGCACCGGGCGCGCGTTGTTGGCATAGAGCTGGCCGAACAGGCGCAGCTGCTCGCGGCTGATGCTGACCGGCTGCTTGAGGATGAGCCAGAGCACGCCCTCGGTGCAGGGCGGCGTGGTCAGCGAGCCCATGTACTGGTAATAACGCTGGTCGCGCGGCAGGATCTCGCCCACGTGGATCAGGTCCGGCGGCAGGCGTACGCTGTCGTTCACGTCCAGCGGCATATGCGTCCAGACCTTCTGGATCAGGGGGTTGGCCTCACCCGGCTCCAGCAGCACGGCCAGCACGGCCAGCTGGCCCTGTTCGTTGCGATGCACGAAGTGCGCCACCATGGGGTAACCCTGGCCGTTGATGCGCTCTTCCGCCGGGTGGTGGAAGTGGAACTGCACCAGCTGGTAGCTGTTGCCACGCACGGTCAGGCTGTTCTCGCCATAGACCTTGACCTCGACGGTGTGGCCGTTGTTGAGCACCGTGCCCTTGCTGGGCGCGTAGCGGAACTCGATGGCCTCGGCCGGGCCCCGCAGCGTTTCGCTGTCCTCGATGTGGATGGGTGACTGCCGCTGGCCGCTGGCGCAGGTGGCGTAGTCGGGCTTGAGCTTGGCCCAGTTCGTCGGGGCGCCTTCGCCTTCGTAGCTCCAGTGGACGTCCTTGTGCGGCGCGGGTGCTGCGGCCGCTGCAGCAGGGCGCTGCTGACGGATCACCAGGCCCGGTTCGCGCGGGCGCGGGCCGACCACGGCGGGCGGTTTGTTGTCCACGGGGTTGACAGGCGGGGCGGCGCCGGGCGTGGCGGCCAGACCGGCGTTGCTGCTCTTGCCGTCGACGATGAGGTTCAGGCGCTTGGTCTTGGGGTCGCCCCGGCTCATGGCGTCGCGCAGCTGGGATTCGATGTCCGTGCGCGTGCCTTCCACGCGCGCCGGGGCTGAGGCCGGTGCCGAGGCGGCCGGCGCACGGGGCGGGGCCACGGCAGGCACCGGCGTCGGTGCGGCGGGGGGCGGGGCAGGGTCGGCGGCGCGCACGCTGGCGATGCCGCCGGCCAGCAAGAGGGCCAGCAGGGTGAGGCGTGCCGTGGGCAGGGGGCTGGCGATGGGCTTCATGGGCAGTCTCGGGGTTTTCGTCTTTCCATCCTATCGGCAATACGGGCGAATTACTTGAGGATGGGCTCAGCGTGTGCGCCGCGCATGACGCACACGCTGAGCCCATCCTCGGGGTCGGCTATAGTCGGAACAGCCTTCCCAGACTGGCATAGCGTTGACTTACTTTCCTCAGCTTTTCCCATTCCGGCCGTGAGCATCCAGACCGACGATTTTGAAATGCCCTCCGGCCCGCGCGTGGTCTCGGCCGCGCCGGTCTCGCCCGGTGAAGAGGCCATCGAGCGCGCGCTGCGGCCCAAGCTGCTCGACGAGTACGTGGGCCAGGCCAAGGTGCGCGAGCAGCTGGAGATTTTCATCGGCGCGGCGCGCAAGCGCGAAGAGGCGCTGGACCACGTGCTGCTTTTCGGCCCGCCCGGCCTGGGCAAGACCACGCTCTCCCACATCATCGCCGCCGAACTGGGCGTGAACCTGCGCCAGACCAGCGGCCCCGTGCTCGAAAAGCCCAAGGATCTGGCCGCGCTGCTGACCAACCTCGAGAAGAACGACGTGCTCTTCATCGACGAGATCCACCGCCTCTCGCCCGTGGTCGAGGAAATCCTCTACCCCGCGCTGGAGGACTACCAGATCGACATCATGATCGGCGAAGGCCCGGCTGCGCGCAGCATCAAGCTGGACCTGCAGCCCTTCACCCTGGTGGGCGCCACCACGCGCGCCGGCATGCTGACCAACCCGCTGCGCGACCGTTTCGGCATCGTGGCGCGGCTGGAGTTCTATTCCGCCGAGGAGCTGGGTCGCATCGTCACGCGCAGCGCCGGCCTGCTCAACGCCCCGATGGACCCTGAAGGCGGCTTCGAGATCGCGCGCCGTTCGCGCGGCACGCCGCGCATCGCCAACCGCCTGCTGCGCCGCGTGCGCGACTACGCCGAGGTCAAGGGCACCGGCCGCATCACCGTGGAGATGGCGAACAAGGCCCTGGCCATGCTCGACGTGGACCCGCAGGGATTCGACCTGATGGACAGGAAACTCCTTGAAGCTGTCATTCACAGGTTCGACGGTGGCCCCGTGGGCCTGGACAACATCGCCGCCAGCATCGGCGAAGAAGCCGGCACCATCGAGGACGTGATCGAGCCCTACCTGATCCAGCAGGGTTTCCTGCAGCGCACGCCGCGCGGGCGCATCGCCACCCTGGCGGCCTATCGGCATCTGGGCGTGGCGCCGCCCAGGACCGACGGCAGCCTCTTCGAGGCCTGACATGCTCAAGTTTCTCAAGCTCTCCGGCAAGACCCGTTGGATTCTCTTCGCCGTGTTGCTGGTGCTGGCACTGCTGGGCATGACGGCACTGGCCCTGCGCGCACCGCGCGCCGAGGCGCTGCTCATGCAGCCCGGCCCGCTGGTGCGCACCCTGCAGTTCTCGGCCCGCGTGGCCACGCTCTCGCGTGTCGAGGTCGGCAGCACCGTCACCGGCCGGGTCGAGCGGGTGCTGGTGCGCGAGGGCGCCCAGGTGAAGCGCGGCGAGGTGCTGGTGCGCCTGGAGACGGACGAGCTCAAGGCCGCCGAGGCCCAGGCCGTGGCCTCTGAGCGCCAGGCCGAGGCCACGCTGCAGGCCGCGCGCGCCACGCTGGCCCGTGCCGAGCAACTGGTCAAGCAGAATTTCTACAGTGCCGCGCAGCTCGATGAAGCGCGGCGCGCGGTCGACGTGGCCGTGGCCCAGCAGGGCGCGGCGCACGCCGCCGTCACCGCCGCGCGCGCGCGCCTGGAGCAGGCCAGTATCGAGGCGCCGGCCAACGCGCGGGTGCTGGCGCGCATGGTGGAGCCGGGCCAGATCGTGCAGCCGGGCAAGGCCCTGCTGAACCTGGCCCTGGCCGGGCCCACGCAGCTCGTGGCCCAGGTGGACGAACGTTTCCTCGACCAGCTGCAGGTGGGGCAGGGTGCCACCGTGGTGGCCGACGCCTTTGCCAGCCAGCGCTTTGCGGCCAAGGTGCTGAGCATCGCCCCCGTGGTCGATGCGCAGCGCGGTGCCATCGAGGTCAAGTTCACCGTGACGCAGGAGCCCCCGGCTTTCTTGCGCGAGGACATGACCTTGTCGGTGGAAGTCGAGACCGCCCGCCGAGAGCAGGCCCTGGCCCTGCCGCTGGGTGTGTTGCGCAAGGTCGGTGCCGACAGCGCCAGCGTCTGGGTGGCCGTGGATGGCCTGGTGCAGGAACGCCAGCTGCGCCTGGGCCTGCGCACGCTGGCCGCGGTGGAGGTGCTGGAGGGCCTGCGCGTGGGTGATGTGGTGCTGACCGGCACCCCCTTCAAGCCTGGCCAGCGCGTCACCGTGCTGGTGGTCCCCTGGTTACCGTCTGGATCGCCCGCTGCACGCGGCGCCGATGGGGCGGGCAGCGCCGGTTCGGCATTGACCAACGCCATGGGGCGCTGAGCCCGGGGACGCATGGTGTCCTGGCTCGGCTTCGAACTCCGCGTTGCCTTGCGCTTCCTGCGCGAGGGCCGCATGCAGACCCTGCTCATCATCGTCGGCGTCGCCGCCGGCGTGGCCGTGGTGGCCTATATCTCGGCGCTCATCTCCGGCCTGCAGGGCAGCACCCTGACCAAGACCCTGGGCGCGCAGGCCCACATCACCCTGCGCTCGCTGGACGACGCGGTGACGCCGGCCCGCCTGGCCGACGGCACCCCGGCCCTGACCGAAACGCAGCCGCGTGTGCAGCGCCTGCGCTCGGTGGCCAACTGGCAGGCCCTGCTGCCACTGCTGGAACAGATGGACGCGATTGCCGCCGTCTCACCCATGGTCTCGGGCTCGGGCCTGGCGCTGCGCGGCGAGGCCACGCAGGCCATCGCCCTCATGGGCGTGGAACTCGACCGCTACGACCGCATCGTCGGCCTGCGCAGCAAGGTGGTCAGCGGCACGGCGCGGCTGGAGCCGGGCGAGGCCATCCTCGGGCGCGACCTCGCGGCCGACCTGGGTGTGCGCGTGGGCGACCGCGTGACCCTGCAGACCACGGTGGGCGGCCGCAACGTGAGCGACGCCCTGCGCGTGACCGCGCTGGTGGACCTGGGCGTGCGCGACCTGAACCGTCGCACCGTCATCGTGCCGCTGCGCGCGGCGCAAAGCCTGCTGGGCCTGCCCGGCGGCGCCACCGTGCTGGACATGACACTCAAGGACGTGTGGACCGCCAGTGAGCTCGCCGCACAGCTGCGCCAGCGTTACCCCTACAAGGTCGAGAGCTGGCAGGAGAACAATGCCCAGCTGGTCTCGGCGCTCAACGCGCAGTCGGTCAGCACGGCGCTGATCCGCGGCGTGGTGATGGTCGTGGTGGTGCTGGGTATTGCCAGCGTGCTGGTGGTGTCGGTGGTGCAGAAGCGCCGCGAGATCGGCATCCTGCGCGCCATGGGTGCCACGCGCGGCCAGGTGCTGCGTATCTTCCTGGTGCAGGGGGCGGTGGTCGGTGCCATCGGCTCGGCGCTGGGCATCGTGCTGGCCGTGGCGCTGATCTGGCTGTTCACCCATTTCGTGCGCGGCTCGGACGGCTTGCCCCTGTTTTTCATCACCCTGCCGCTGGCCACCGCCCTCAAGGTGGCAGGCATCGCCACCGCCTGCGGCGTGCTGGCCGCGATCGCCCCGGCGCGGCGTGCCGCCGCCATGGACCCGGCGCAAGCCATACGGATCTGACCATGGGTAACGGCGCCGATCTGCTCATCGAGCTGGACAACGTCCGCAAGAGCTACAACGTGGGCCAGCCCAACGAGACCGAGGTGCTGCACGGCCTGGACCTGAACGTGCGGCGCGGCGACTTCATGGCCCTGATCGGGCCCTCGGGTTCGGGCAAGAGCACGCTGCTCAACATCGTCGGCCTGCTCGAACGCATGAGCACCGGTCGTTACCTGCTGCAGGGTGAGGAGGTGCAGTCGCTGGACGACGGCGGCCTTACGCTGCGCCGGCGCAGCACCCTGGGTTTTGTCTTCCAGTTCCACCACCTGCTGCCGGCCTTCAGCGCGGTGGAGAACGTCACGCTGCCCGTGCTCATGGCCGAGGGGCGCGTGAGCAGCAGGCACGAGCAGCACGCGCGCGAACTGCTGGCCGCCGTGGGCCTGAGCCGCGCCATGGACAAGCGGCCCTCCGAACTCTCCGGCGGCATGCAGCAGCGCGTGGCGATTGCGCGCGCCCTGGTCATGAACCCGGCCCTGGTGCTGGCCGACGAGCCCACCGGCAACCTGGACACGGCTTCCTCCGACGAGGTCTTTGCCCTGCTGCGCAGCATCCACGCCGAGCGCGGCACCTCCTTCATCGTGGTCACCCACGACCCGCGCCTGGCCGCGCGCTGCGATCGCACCGTGGAGCTGGTGGACGGGCGCATCGCACGCGATGAAGTGGTGACGCACGGATGACACCTGCCGGCAACTGACCGTATGAACAAGCCCATGATCTTTCGCACCTTGCTGGGCCTGTTGCTCGTCCTGCCGGGCCTGTCCGCCCGGGCCGAACTCAAACCCGAGTGGGAGCTCGGCGCGGGTGTGGCCGCCATCGACTTCCCGCTCTATCGCGGTGCGGCCGAGCGGCGCACCTATGTGCTGCCCACGCCCTATGTGCAGTACCGCGGCAAGTTCCTGCAGGTGGACCGCGACCGCGTGCGCGGCCTGCTGTTTCGCAGCGAGCGCGTGGAAATGGACATCAGCGTCAACGGCTCGGTGCCGGTGAGCAGCAAGGACAGCAGCGCGCGCCAGAACATGCCCGACCTGGACCCCACGCTGGAGATCGGCCCTGAGGTGCAGGTCCATCTCTACTACGACCAGCGCAAGCACAACAACCTGGACTTGCGCCTGCCCCTGCGTTCGGTGTTCGCCGTCAACTTCGGCCGCTTCGAGCACGTGGGCTGGATCTTCCACCCCAAGCTCAACCTGGACCTGCGCAATGTGCTGGCCGGTGGCTGGAACCTGGGCCTGCAGGGCGGCTGGATCTACGGCGACCGTGGGTACCACGGCTATTTCTACGATGTGGCGCCGCAGTACGCCACCACCCAGCGCCCGAGCTATAGCGCCTCGGGCGGGGCTTCGGGCTCGCAGTACATCGTCTCGCTGGGCCGCAAATACGGCGATATGTGGATGGGGGCCTTCATCAAGTACGACGACCTGCGAGGGGCCGTGTTCGAAGGCAGCCCGCTGGTGCAGCGCCGCGAGGACACCTCTGCCGGCTTTCTGGTGGCCTGGGTGTTCTCGAAGTCGGACAAGCTGGTCGAGGTCAGCGACGACTGAGCGTGGTCAGCAGGCCGCGCACGATCAGCACCTGCGCGACGTAGTAGGTGGACAGCACCCATAGTTGCGAGAGCGGCAGCGGTGACACGAACTTGTTGAGTGCCAGCAGCGTGTCGCTGAGCATGAAAAAACCCGCACCCACGGCAACCCAGACGGCCGGCTTGTCACCCAGCACCGTCGCGCGGCCGATGGCCTGTGCCGCCATCAGCGCGATCACCAGCACATAGGCTGCCACCGGCCCACGCAGGCCCACCGGTAGGCCGCCGGTCCAGAGCACGGCGTACATGAGCGCACCGAAGCCCAGGGGAATGAACAGCGCACGCCGGCTCGGGAACCAGGTCTGGCCGCGTTTGAAGACGGCGATGTAGGCCAGGTGGGCGCAGAGGAAGCTCACCAGGCCGGGGATGAAATAGCCCGGGACCATCAGGAACACGTCGCCCGCCAGCGAACCGGCCAGGGCGAGCAGCAAAAGGCTGGTGCCCCGCAGGCCGGTGGGTGAGCGGCGCATCACGTTCGCTACCAAAATAATAGCAATCAGCATCGTCATGGGCTTGAAGATGCGGTGCAGTTCCAGCAGGCCGGTGGCCGAGCAGGCCGTGGACAGGGCCGCGGCTTCAATGAATAGCACCTCGCCCATGCTCAGGCGCCCTTGCAGCACGGCGCCGGTGCACCAGAGCACGGTGCTCAAGGCGGCCAGCCAGACGACCGATTCGGCCAGGGGCAGGCGGTCGGCATGCCAGAGGAACAGCACCACACCGCCCAGCAAGGCCAGGAAGTGCAGGCCGCCGAACCACAACACGGCGCGCGGGGCCGGCGGGTCGTAACGCTGCAGGCGGGCGATGTCGAAGGCGGGCTTGGGAAAACGCTCCGCCACATCGGCCGGGCGCCAGCCCGGCGGCTTGAACCAGACGCGCAGCTTGTCGCTCCAGCGGCGCGCGTGCCAGCTCGTGCGCAGCAGGTCCCAGTAGACCTCGGCATTGGCCCAGAGCGGGTCCCAGCTGTCCAGCGGGCTGCGCGTGCCGTAGACACAGCGCTCGTCTTCTTCCTTGAAGCTGCCGAAGAGCCGGTCCCAGACGATGAGGATGCCGCCGTAGTTGCGGTCTACATAACGGTCGTTCACGGCGTGGTGCACGCGGTGGTTGGAGGGGCTGCAGAACCAGCGGTCGAACCAGCCCAGCTTGCCCACGTGTTCGGTGTGCACCCAGAACTGGTAAAGCAGGTCGATCAGCGCCACGATGCCGAAGACCAGGGGCGGCACACCGGCCAGGGCCATGGGCAGGTAAAAGACCCAGCCCAGCAGCGCGCCACTCGATGTTTGCCGTAGCGCGGTGGAGAGGTTGTAGTCCTGGCTCTGGTGGTGCACCACGTGCGCGGCCCAGAACACCGCCACCTCATGGCCGGCGCGGTGCAGCCAGTAGTAGCAGAAGTCGTAGAACACCAGGGCGATGACCCAGCCATACCAGCTCATCCAGAAGGCGTCGTTGTGCCAGAGCGCCAGCCAGCTGTAGACCGCGGTGTAGATGCCCACCCGCAGCAGGCGCGTGAGCACCGCGCTGATCTGGCTCAGCATGCCCAGGCCGATGCTGTTGATGGCGTCGTTGAGGCGGTAGGTGTTGCGGCCCTTCGCAACGCCCCAGGCGTATTCGATCGCGATCAGCAGCAGGAAGACGGGGGTAGCGAGGACGATGATCTGGCTGGGGCTCATGCCGCTGATGCTAAGGGTTAGTGGCCTTTGGACAACTGCGTGTCTACCCTGATGTGTGGGCTATTGCCAAGGCGGGTGCAGGCGGGGTCAAATGTAAGGCCAGTTACTCGCAAGTCTATGGGGGAGAGCGACGGTAGAGGAAGCTGATGAAAGGCAATTGGCACTACCTGATCCCGAGCATCCTGCAGGTAGGTATCTAGAATTGAAAATCATGAGCAGAACATCGACCCTACGCGCTTACTCTTTCTGTTTCCTGCTGTTGGCCGCCTTGGGCGCGGCGGTGCCCTGTGCGGCGGCGACGGATGAGGAAATCCTGCAGCGGGACGTGACAACCACCAGGAAAGCCATGGTCGCGGTGGAGGGCGCATACGTTTGCTCTGCACCTCAGGAAGGCTCGGATTGCCGTCCCATTCACCGTGGAGCGCAACGGCCGCTTCTGGACCGTAGCCGAACGGAGGCACAACTCAGGGCTGATAGCTGGGTGCGGATTCCTTCGACTCTCGATGCCGCCAACTGGTGGATCCCCAGAAGATTCGTTGTTTTCTATTCAGATATTCCCCGGTTTTCAGGCGACTGGCCAGTGCGCTACTACTATTTCGATACAGGTGAGGCAAGGTTGTTAATTGATTTTTCTCCCGATGGCAACTTCAAATTAGTACGGCACAGCGGATACGACGGCAAAACCTATCGGCTCAATGGGCAGGTGTACGGCAGCGACGGGAGGTATCAGCTTCGCTTTCCGGATCGCATCTCTGCATGGGGCGTCACGACCGAGCCGTTCTGGTTCGATATCAAAAATCCCCGCACAGCATTGGACGAGAACTGTGCCAGCTTGAAAAAAGCCGGCGACTTCTGCGCCATCGGTCTGTTCTCCGACCCGCCCCGCCCAGTGCTGGACCCAAGAGGCAGGTGCCTGCGCGACTGCAAGTCCAAATAGTCCTCGGTTGGACTTTCAGGAAAGCGGGGTCATTCAGGAGAACGCATTTGATGGGCCAAGGAGAAGGGGCTAGACCGCCCTTTGCAAGAACCCTGATGCCAGTGTCTACTTGGCGCCACCCGCCAACAGCATCTTTTCCATGGCGCCATAACCTCGCGCACGCGCCAGGGCCAGCGGTGTCTGCCCCATGCGGTCCTTGAGCTGCAGGTTGGCGCCGGCCTGGATCAAGGCCTGCAGCGTGGCCTGGTGACGCTTGCCGCCATCACCGAGCACGATGGATTCGATCACGGCTGTCCAGTGCAGATTGTTCACATGGTCCAGCGGCGCGCCGGCAGCGATCAGCTGGCGTACCACGCCGTCGTGGCCCAGGTGGGCGGCGGCGATCAGGGCCGTGCCGTCGTAACGGCTGGTGGTCTGGCCGGCCTTGGCACCGAGTTGCAGCAGCAGGCGCAGGGTGTCTTCGTCGTCCGCCACGGAGGCGATGGTGACGGCGTCGTAACGGTCGCTCTCCAGCAGGTTCAGGTCGGCGCCGGCCTGGGCCAGTGCCTTGATGGCGGCGCGCTGGCGTGCGTAGGTGGCCACGTGCAGGGGCGTGCGGCCATAGGGGTCGCGTGCGTTGAGCTTGGCTTTGTCCACAGCGCTGATGAGCTGCTGCAGACGCGGCAGGTCGCCCGCCAAGGCGGCCGCATGCAGGCCGGTATAGGCCGCGGCCTCGGCCGGCGAGGGGGGCACCTGGGCCTGCGCCGGCAGGCTGGCGACAGTCGCCAGGCCTGCCAGGGCCAGCAGGGAGATACCGAGGATGTGACGTAGGGTGGTCATGGGAGATCTCCTCTGCTGTGCCTTGTGTTTACTTCAGCTGGTCCTGCACCTTGGCGATGGCGGCCACGGCGCATTGTTCGTCCAGATGGCCGCCGGGTGCACCGCCCACGCCCACGGCGCCGATGACTTCATTGCCTACCTTGACGGGCACGCCGCCGCCGAGCAGCAGGTAACCGGGGATGTGCACGAGGTTGGCCGCGGCCGGGTTCTTTTGCGAGGCTTCCATGATGGCCAGCGTGGTGTTCTTGGCCGAGGCCGAGGTATAGGCCTTCAGGCGGCTGGCTTCCAGGGTGTGGGGGCCGGCATTGTCGGCACGTTGCACGGCGCGCACGGTGCCGGCGCGGTCCACCACGGTGGCGGCGACGTTGTAGCCGGCGGCGGTGCAGGCGGCCACGCTGGCGCTGGCGATCTGGTTGGCCAGTTCCAGGGACATGTTCTTTTCGGTGCGCACGGATTGCGCGCTGGCGAGGCCGGCGACGAGGCTCAGGACGAGGACCGAGGACTTGGTGAGGGTGGACATGCAGTGCTCCTGTGAAGGTTTTGGGGTCTGGCCCGGCGCCCGCCGAACCATGGATGCACTGTAGGAAAACAAGGCGCGCGCCGCCATGCGGTCGGTTACGCGCGGGGCTCCGTAGAACTACGGAGTGGTACTTATTCGGCCTCGACCAGCGCCGCGTAGGCGCGGATCAGCTGGGCCAGGGACTCGGCCTGCAGCTTGGCGAAGAGATGGGCGCGGTGCGTCTCGACCGTGCGCGGGGACAGGTCCAGCGCGCGGCCGATTTCCTTGTTGGTCAGGCCCGCGACGATCAGCCCGAGCACCTCGCGCTCGCGCTCGGACAGCTGGACATAACGTTCACGCGCCAGGCGGTCGGCCTGGTGCCGCTCGCGCGACTTCACGTGCTGCCGCACGGCCTGTTGCAGGGCTTCGAGCAGCTGCTCGTCATTGACAGGTTTTTCCAGGAACTCGGCGGCGCCGGCCTTGAAAGCGCGGCGGCACATCTCCACGGTGCCGTGGCCCGTGAGCATGAGGATGGGCTGGTCCACGCCCTGGGCGATCAGCGTGTCCAGCACGCTCAGGCCGCTGATGCCGGGCATGCGCACGTCCAGCACGATGGCGCCGATGCCCTGGCGGTCGAACTGGGCCAGGAAGGTATCGGGCCGGTCCCAGGTCTGCACCCGCAGGCCCACGGTGGAGATCAGCAGGGCCAGGCTCTCGCGCACGGCCGCGTCGTCGTCGATCAAATGGATCAGCGGAGATTGCGGTGCGTTCATGCGCTGACCAGGGGCAAATGCAGGCAAAAGCGCGTGCCGCGCGGGGCCACTGCGCTCACGCCGAGCCGGCCGGCCATGCCGGTGGCCAGGCTCTCGCAGAGGCTGAGCCCCAGGCCCAGGCCGTCCTTGCGCGTGGTGTAGAAGGGTTCGAAGATGTGCGGCAGCACGTCGGGGGCTATGCCCAGCCCGCTGTCGGCCACGGCCAGTTCACCTTTGCCGTCCTGCTGCCGCAGGCTCAGCGTCAGATGGCGTTCGCCGGCGGGCACCTGCTCCAGGGCCTGCAGCGCGTTCATCAGCAGGTTGTGCACGATCTGTTCCAGCGCCACCGGTTCGGCCAGCACCTGCACATTGGCGCTGGCCTGCACTTCGGGCGTGACCCCACGGCGCTGGCATTCGGGCTCCAGCAGGTAGAGGGCGCGGTGCACCGCCTCGTTCAGGCTCAGGGGCAGCACATGCGCGCCGGGGTCGGGGCGTTCCACGCTGCGGCGCAGGCGGCCCAGCACCTCGGCCGCGCGGCGGGCCTGGGCGCTGGCTTGTTCCATGGCGCCGCGGGCGGTGGCCAGCTCGGGCGGGTCTTCGGCCAGCAGGCGTTGCGCGGCCTGGGTATTGGCCAGAACGGCCGTGAGCGGCTGGTTCAGTTCATGGGCCATGCCGGCGGCGAGTTCACCCAGGGTGTTGAGCCGGGCCACCTGGCCCAGGCGCAGCAGGGCCTGGCTGCGCTGCTGTTCGGCGCGTTGCTGCAGGAACTGGCGCAGCAGGGCCAGCACCGCGGTCACGGCCAGCGTCCACAGCAGCATGCGGCCCCAGGGCAGCTCGGCCCAGCCCACACGCAACTGGGCCACGACTTCAAAGGGCTGGCTCTCGGCGGCCAGTTGCTTGCGGAATTCGAAGAACCAGCCCGAGGACTGGTCGACATTGATACCCGGCTGCAGCACCATCTGCTGCCCGCCATGTTCCAGCGCCACGCGCACGGGGCTGCGTTCGCGTTCCATGGGCCAGTCGTTCCAGGGCGCCAGCGCGCGCAGGTCCAGGGTCAGCACAAAGCTGCTCGGCGTGGCGGCCATCAGCAGCTGGTACTGGCCGGCGCTGAAGTCCACCGCGCCCAGGCTCGGGCGCTTGAGCCGGCGCGATTCGGCTTCGATGGTGTCGAGCTTGGTGTCCACCCAGGACTGGCCGGGGTTGCGCCGCTGCACGGAAAGGATCTGCGGGTAGAGCGCGGGCAGGCGCTGCTCGGGCGCGCCGGCACGGGGGCCGTCAGCCGGGGGCTGCAGCAGGGCCAGCGTGTCCATGATGGCGTCGTGCTGCACCACGCGCTGGCTCAGCAGGCGGTGCACGATGCGCGCGTTGGTCTCGAAGGCCTCGAACTGGCGGGCCAGCTCCAGGCGCGCCAGGACCACGGCACCTGCGGCCGCGAGCACCACGCCGCCGAGTAACCAGAGGATTCGATGACGCTGGGCGGCTGTGGGCATGGTTAGACCTTGTGCCCGGGATCAGTCCAGGCAGCCCCTGGCATCGACCCGGATCAATTCCGTCACGCTGCCCGCCTGCAGCCCGCCGCGCACGCCGACGATCCAGTCGTGCAGGTTGACCGTGGGATCGCAATGGCCGGGGATGAGCCACAGGGTGGCACCGAGCGTCGGCAGCGGTGCCGATGAGGTGGCGCGCAGGGTGGTGTGCTCGTCGCTGCAGCCCGTGGCTTCCAGCGCTTCGCCGTGCACGCGCGGCAGGCCCGATTCGATGGCGTGGCTCTTGTGGCCCGCGTCCACCACCACATGACCAGGGCTCACGCTCATGACCTGGCTCTTGACGAAGAGTGCGTGCTCAAAAGCGGGCTGGGCCGGGTCGGCTTCATTGCGCGCGTAGTCGGCGTCCATGAAGAGGTAGGAGCCGGCCTGTAGTTCACCGAAGACACCGCTGCTGGCCTCCAGGCCGAAGGTGCCGCTGCCCGCGCCGGTGACCAGGGGCAGGCTCAAGCCCGCGGCCTCGACGATGCGGCGTGCTTCCTGCACGCGCGCGATCACCTCGTCCAGCGCAGCGCGGCGCTCGGCGACCGTGCGCAGATGCTGGGCGCGGCCGTTGTAGGCCTGTAGGCCGGCCAGGCGCAGGGACGGATGACTTGCGATGGCTTGTGCGAGCGGCAGCACGTCGGCGGGTTCGGCCACACCGCAGCGTTTCTGGCCCACGTCGAGTTCGACAAAAACGTCGATCAGGTTCGCGCCGCTGTCCATGGCCTGGGCCAGATGTTCGATGCCCAGCAGGCTGTCCACCGCGATGGCCAGTCGGCCGCCGCGTGCCTGCAGGTTGCGGGCCAAGGCCGCCACGCGCTGCAGCTTCGGCGGCGCGATGACTTCATTGCTGATGTAGAGGTTGTGGACACCTGCCGCGGCCAGCGCTTCGGCCTCGGAGGTTTTCTGCACGCACATGCCCACGGCACCGGCCTGCATCTGGCGCAGGCTCAAGGCCGCGCTCTTGTGCATCTTGGCGTGCGGGCGCAGCTTCACGCCGTGCGCCTTCGCGTAATCCGCCATCTTCTGCAGGTTGCGCTCCATGGCGTCGAGGTCCACCACCAGGGCAGGGGTGTCGATGGTCGCCACGCTCTGGCCGATCAGGCTATGAAGGCGGGCGTGCAGATGCTCAGGTGCTGATTTCATCGAGCGAGTTGTCTTCCAGGTGTGAGGTGTCGGCCCAACCCACCAGGGACAGGCCCTCGGGTGTCCAGAGCAGGCGGTTGACAGCGGTGTTGCCGAGTTGCCAGGTGCGCGGCGCTTGCAGGTCCTGGCCGGTGGCGGCGCGGTAAAGCTGGTCCATCACGCCGCCGTGGGCCACCAGCACGATCTGCTGGCCCGGGTGGCGCGCGGCCAGTTCGTGCAGGGTGCGGGTGATGCGTTCGCGCACCTGCAGCAGCGATTCACCGCCGGCGGGGGCCCAGTGAGGTGTGCGTTTACGCCAGTGCTCGGATTCTTCGGGCCAGGTCTGCTCGATCTCGACGTAGGTCTTGCCTTCGAAGATGCCGAAGCCGCGCTCGCGCAGGCCGGTGTGGGTGGCCAGGGGCGCGCCGGTGGCCGTGGCGATGGCACTGGCGGTTTCGTGGGCGCGCTGCAGGTCGCTGCTGTAGACGGCGTGGATCGTGTCGCGCACGGCCAGGGCGCGCGCCAGACGCTGGGCCTGCCAGCGGCCCGTGTCGTTGAGCGGGATGTCCAGGTGGCCCTGGATGCGCGTGTCGACGTTCCAGGCGGTTTCGCCGTGGCGGATCGCGAGGATGCGGGTGGTCTTATCCATTCAACGCGGTATTTCCACCTTCACGCGGCGCGAGCCCGCCGGCGGGAGGGGAAAATCCTTCAGGGCGGCGGCCAGCACCGCGCGCAGGATGTTGTAGCGGTCGTTCCAGGGGCCCTCGTGCTGGGCGCTGGTCTCGTAGACCACCTGGTTGCTGCCCAGGTCGCGCAGCAGCAGGGTGGCTTCATGACGGTACTGGCTGGGTGGCGGGAAGCGCATGCCCATGCCCACCACATTGCCCATGCCTATGCCCACGTTGCCACTGCCGATCATGATGGAGCCGCCCACGCGTGGCCCGATGTAGGGACGGCCCCAGTCGTCGACCACATAGGACTCCATGCGGGTCGTGAGCTGCACGCTGTAGCGCGCCGCCGCGTCGTCGCGTACCAGGCCTACCTCGGCCAGCTCGGCCTCGGCGATGGCTTCCACCGAATCGGTCTCGACCGGATCGGTCTGCGAGGGCAGCCGCTCGAAGCGGTAGCGCGCCCCGGCCTCGATCGGGCGCTCGGTGGCGGCCACCGCTGTCGAGCGCACCTGCGATTCGACCAGGCGCATGCCGGAGCAGCCGCCAAGCAGCAGGGAAAGCAGCAGGGAAAGCAGCAGGAGGGGAACGATGCGACGCATGGTGCGTGGTCTCAGAGCGTCACCACCTGCACGCCGCCGGGCAGGGCGGGCGCAGCGGGCAGCTCTTCCTCGTCGAAGGCCAGGTCGCCGTTGGCGTCGGGCACGCCGGTGGCTTTGAGATGCTTGAAGTCGTGCAGTTTCGCGTCCATCAGGTGCGAGGGCACCACGTTCTGCAGCGCGGTGAACATGGTCTCCAGCCGGCCGGGGAACTTTTTGTCCCACTCGCGCAGCAGGTTGCCGATCTGCTTGCGCTGCAGGTTTTCCTGGCTGCCGCACAGGGTGCAGGGGATGATGGGGAAAGCTTTGTGCTCGGCCCAGCGGATCAGGTCCTTCTCGACCACATAGGCCATGGGACGGATCACGATGAACTCGCCGTTGTCGCTGGTGAGCTTCGGGGGCATGCCCTTCAACTTGCCGCCGAAGAACATGTTGAGGAAGAAGGTCTGCAGCATGTCGTCGCGGTGGTGGCCCAGCGCGAGCTTGTTGCACTTGAGCTGGCGCGCCACGCTGTACAGGATGCCGCGGCGCAGCCGGCTGCACAGGCTGCACATGGTCTTGCCCTCGGGGACCTTGTCCTTGACGATGGAATAGGTGTCCTGCGTCTCGATGTGGAACTCGATGCCCAGGTTCTTCAGGTACTCGGGCAGGATGTGGTCGGGGAAGCCGGGCTGCTTCTGGTCCAGGTTGACGGCCACCAGCGTGAAGTCGATGGGCGCACGGGCCTTGAGCTTCATGAGGATGTCCAGCATGCCGTAGCTGTCCTTGCCGCCGGACATGCAGACCATGACACGGTCGCCTTCCTCGATCATGTTGTAGTCCATGATGGCCTGGCCGACGTTGCGGCACAGGCGCTTTTCGAGCTTGTGCGTTTCGCGCTCGATCTTCAGGGCCTTGTCATTGCTGACGACCGGTTCATTGTCTATCCAGACGGCACTCATCATTCTCTCCATGGGCAGACGCCCGACATGGGGGGGGAGCCCCATTTCACTTGTTTGGTTCCGTTGTCGCTGACAATTGAGTCTGCAATTCAGCGCTATGCAATTCAAATACTTATGGCGCACTAAAATTTGCCAGACGCTACGATGAGTATGCAATTTTGATTGCAAATCACTTGTCAGGCTGCCTTTTAGACAATTGCTTCTTCTATTGCGGGTAAAGGCGCGGGCTTCGTTTCTCGCCACTGCCTGACTTCCTTTGATTCCGCTCTACATGTCGAAAAACAACAGGGCTGTTATGCAGGTGAGACCTCTATTTTGCCGTAGGCACTGGCCGCTGTTCTCCATCAGGGGATACCCGCGCCTCATGAAACACTACCTCGTTTCGCCAGATCCTCAAGCGGCTTCAGCGCCTCTTCGATAACGACAATGGCGTAGCGTTTGAAGGCTTCATGGTCTATGCCCATGCTGGCGAGCAGGCCGACATTGCACGTGTGCAGCGCCTGGTCCACATCCTCGACGCTGGTTAGCATCTGACGAAAGCCGGTCCCGGCCCGCCCGGCCAGCTCTGGCGCCAGATCCGGATACATCGCCTGCAGTGCTTCCCACCACCTGGGCGCCCAGGATTCGACTTCTGCGGTGTCGCCCAGGATTGCCAGAGAGACCACGCGGCCCAGGTCCTTGTTTGAGCGCTTTATCGGGCGGCCGAAGTCCTCGCCATTGATAAGGTCTGGGCCCACTGCGGGGTGGTGCAGCATATTGGCCATGGCCATCATGGCCGGGGTCGCCACCCGCACGCCGAACTCGCTCGCAACCGCATCATGCTGGACCAGCCCCAAATAGCCGAAGCTCACCAGGCTGAAATGCCCGTGCTTGGTGGCGATGGGGTAGAAGTCGCGCTCCAGTTTCGGAGCCTGCGCCTGGTCGGGCGCAGCCATGAGCTCAATGAACCATTGATCGTTATCGGGTGGGTGCAGGCGTACCAGTGGGCGCCGGTCGGGAGGGACGTCGGCCGAGGCGGGTTGGCCCCATCGTTCGTCCCTACGCAGGGTCCACTTTCCACCCATGAGCTGGTTGGCCACCTCCTCACCGGTCACGATGGCCGCAGCGTGCGGCGCGATCATGGTGTCCACGTCCTTCGTGTACACGCCACGTCCGCCGCCGAGGCTGTACGCGGCCGCCAGGCTGCCAACGATGATCACCTTGTCGCGCTGCTCGGGTGTCAGCGTCTCGGCCAGCTGCTGCAGGACTTGGGCGGGTTGGAGGTAGCTCATGAGGTCGGTACCTTTGCTGGGGAAGTTGATCGCTGGTCCACCAAATGCCGCAGCATCTCATTGGCCTGATTCTCTAGTCCTACGTCGTACAGGTCCGCCATGCAATTCAGTGGGTCGGCATAACGCACGTTGTTCTCCAGGGTGAAGGGGGAGGTCTTGCGTCGGCCGACGAAGTGCACGACAACAGTCGCCTCAGCCGCCCGACCTTTGAAGCGTTCTAGACTCGGATCGATACGGGCCACCTCGCTGTCACCCAGATCCTTGGGCTCGCCCAGCACCACGAGATCTACGCGCGGCGTGCCCACGATATCGAACTTCGGGAAGTGCTTGGTTGCGCCCAGCGTGCCGCCGACCCCGATGTCGTCGCGCTCTAGGCGTTCGAGCCGGCTGTAGGTCCAAACCGGCGGGCGGGGAAGGTTGGTCACGGAGCGATACAGCACGGTTTTGCGGTTGGCCACCGTCCTGGCCAGCCAGCCGCGCCATTCGGCCCACGGGAAGCGCGCCAGCTCGACCGAGCGGTTGTATCCCCGGCGCAGCTCGCCCGAAGCCTCCAGCTCTTTGATGACCGCAGCGGCTGTTGGATAACTCACGCCTACCTGGCGCTGCAGCTCGGCAGCCGATATCGGACCGTCGGCGCGCAGCCAGCTCAGAATGAGGAACTCCAGCACAACGTCTTTGCCGCTTCCAGGCGCGGTGCCGTAGGGGCGCAGCGCGCTTGCCTCGCTGGTGATGAGACTCTTTAGGTAGTCGTTGAACTTCTGGGTGAGGAGCTCTGGCGGAGCATCATAGGACCTGAGGGCGCCGGCCAGCGCGTCGGCCTCGTTGTAGATGACGAGGCGATCGACCAGGTCAGGGAGCAGCACGGCGCGCAGGCGGCGCATCTCGTTGTTGACGGAGCTGGGTCGGATGCGGCTATCCACCAGCACCACCATGCCGCGCAGGTCTTGTGCGTCTTCCTGGCTCAGTCGGTAGGCTAGTTGCAGAACCGCCAGGCGCAGGTCGCGCAGGCTGCTCCCAGGAAACACCTCGATCAGCCAGTTCGCATAACGGCCGTCTGGTGTGTAGTCATCAATGTGGCTGCGCTGTATCGGCATGACCGCACTCGAAAGTTAGATGTTGATATTAAAATCCAACTTCAATTAATATGCAAGTTGGATATAAGTATTGATGTCCAACCTAATTTTCCCGCTGCCTGAATATATGACTGACAACAGTTCTCTAACCTGTTGACTGCAAAAGCCTCCTAATAAAAGTAAGCATTCACTATTTGCCGCTTGCATTGCAAAACATGGACGCCCACATGGGCTAGCACGACATGGCCATCTCGTCTTAGCTCAGCCATTTGAACGTCGGGTTGCGGGCGATACCCAGGAGGCGCGCGGTAAGAGCTTCGACATGCCATGGAAGACATGCTCCGCCGACTTGCTGCTATTTGCTGGTACATCAGTCTGAGTTGGCTGGCCACCAATCGCAGACATGGCCCGGCGTTGTCGTTCGCGGACGGCGGCCTCTTCAGACTGCCTGTCTCGCGCGGCGGCGCGCAGGATGCTCTTGCGATCTGGGCTTGGTGGTACCAGTTCGGCAATCTTGCGCCGCGACCAAGGCAATGCATGCTTCAGGATCCAGCTATGCGTAAATGGATACCGTTCTTCCAAGTGAAGCATGACATCGCGCCCGTTCGCCTGAAGCCCATGCAAAAAGATTTCTCTATGCACGAGTCCGCTTCCATCGTTACCGCTGGACAAGCGACTTTGCAAGTCTCTCGGGGGTTCTTGGCCCATCCCTAAAAGCCGAAGTTGCTGGAAGAAAGGTCGTTGCGCGCCAAACAGCGCTTCAATACACAAGAGATGGTGGTTTGGTCGGATACCCACGCCTTGTCCTGATATGACCCTGTGAACAAAGCTCGTAAGGCAGTTACGTGTGGCGCCGCCGCAGACGCGGGAAAGAAACGCTCGGTCTAAGCGCTGCCCGAGATGAGACGCAATCGCCCAAGAATCGATTCTCCCGGAAGTGATATATCCCAGTCGAATTGCCCGGGCTTGATAGATCTCGCTGCGGTGCTGGGGTAGTGACGGACTATAACTGGCCGTAAGAAGTTCTCGTGCCTGCTGGGCCAACCAGAGGTCCGGCTTATTAAAAGAATACTCGACCCGCTGATCCTCAAACTCGTGCGGCAGCAATGGAAAAGTAAACTCCTGCCGCACAGTGATCAAACGCACCGCATGCCGCCAGCAGACGTTGACATCACCAAGCTGGTGGCTACGAAGCCAAAGAGATCGTCCAAGGCGATGAACATTCGATTTCACGCATATAGGACAGTAACGTAGTGGACGTACGTTGAAAACGTGCCAGTTAGAACGAAGTGCTTCGCGGTGAATGCGAAAGTCACCATCGAGTAGGTGGCCTCCAACGTGTGCTGCCTCTGGAGACATAAATGGCATGAGATAGGGGAGTAGAAGGGTGCCCTGCAAAAGAGCCCAGCCCGTCTTTCGGCAGGGGTCCAGATAGGGTCCGATGGATTTGTATCGCCAAGACCATCCCCTCCCATCAGATGGCCTACCAAAGATCAACTGCGTGAAATCGCGAAAACTTGTATGGCCCGAAAGTCTGAATGAGGCAATCAATAGACTGTGAAGCGACTCGTCTGGTTCTGGGTTGGGAACTTGGATATGGGGATGTCGCATGGCTAATTCCAAAGAAGAAGCTGCTTGTCTTCCCGAGAACGAGGTAGAAGAGTCCTCAGCGCTTCCGGCGCATTTCTCTGAAACCAGAGATAGGCCGCGTTAGCTCTCTGGCGCAGTTCCTGGCGACTTTTGATTCCAGTTGCTAACGCGGCCTGGATCGCGTCTGTATGCTTCGTACGCAGCTGCTCAAGCCGAGTCGACGTCCAGAGAGCGTGCAACTGTGGATCCATCAACCATCGCTGCACGACGGCGCGCGTTACGCCGGCGGCTTGGGCGACTTTGACGATATCCTCGCCAGAACGCATGAACGTATAAGCATGGGATGGTGCCGTCGGGACTCTCTGCATTGGAAATCCTGGGAGCGCAGGTTGGGCTGGCCCATCCAATGCTCGGAGCATCCCCTCAAGCGGCGCCCCTTCCTTGCGGAGGCAGGCCATGAGGATCGCCCAGCGCAAGGGATGATGTGATTTTCGCTTTCCGAGTGCCCCAACGATGCACTCACATTTCGACGCCGCATCAAACGTTTGAAAATGTGTCTGCGGCAACCTGCCAAGGTGGCTGGACAACCAGCGGTTCACTTTAGGCGCATTGAGCGCGCGACTTGCCTGCGTCACGCCGGCCTGCTCAAGGTACTGGCAGATCTGTTCACGTAGGCTGGCCAGATCAGCTGATTGATCGCTACAAAGCTGATTGACTACGTCCGCCAGATATTTCAGAAGCTCGCGCTCGGAGCGGTTCAAACCGGATGGCTTTGAGCTGCCGACCAACGAGGGAAGAACCCACGAAGACTGGGTCTTGCCTGGCGCGGCTAAGTGGAGCGCTTCTCCGTGGTCAGGACAGACCCAGACGCCAGGCAATTGGTGGCCAAGATGCCAGTAGGCATACCCAATTTGATCGTGATCGGCAATGACGCAAGCTGGGCAGATTCTCAGCGGATGTTGTCGTTCGAATTGTGCACTGGCCCAGTTGAACGGATGTCGCTCGCGTAGATGAATGGGACCCGCACATACTGCCGCTGCACACGCCGCCTGGTCAGGCGCCATGAAGCGGAGGTACAGACAGGCGTGCGTGTGTTGTTGTAGCGCCGACAACTCGGACGCGAACAGATGAGGCAAGCAGCTTACAAGGGTGGTAAGTCCCACAGGGACGCACCGTTTGGCGCTGGCTCGATGCGACCCGAAAAGCAGTAAGCCGGTCAGGGCCGGACGTCGGACAGCGGTAAGGCTGTGGAATCGAGCGCATACGCTGTAAAGCGTTTCTCCTGGTAGGGGCATCGGGAAATGCGCGCACAGGGTCTGCCGCGCTTCCTCCAAGTGTTGGTAGCTGTCTCCCATCACATGGATAACGCTGATGAGCGGGTCGCCTTGAAAATGCGGGCATGCTCTGCATCGAGCTGCGTCTTCGCTGGTAGCAGATCCTCATAGATCAAGTGGCGGTTTGGGTCATCGCTACGCAGTACATCCAATGCAGGCTTGAGCATGGCGCAGTTTTTATCGAAGGCACGATCCAAGTTGGATAGCTCAAGCCTGCGCGCACCCTCGCGAAGTGCCAGTTTCTGAGCATGAGTGAAGACCGCAATTAACACAGCAGGTAGTCCCAGCGAAAGGGCAAAGAGCTTGTGCTCCCAGGCTTGATCGAATAGAACTGGTTCATCCATGTATTGGCAGGCCTCTAATGCCTTGATCATTAGGGAAGGTCTGAACAAGTCATAAAGCTGCCACGCGCAGCCCGATGCGCAAGGCAACCACGACGCGCAGGACCAGATCGCACCTGCCCGAAGGCCGTTTGCGGTGCGATCTGCTCCCTGGCTGCGGCCTCACGCCGCCT
>JACPOI010000062.1 GCA_016185015.1 Burkholderiales bacterium | reverse complement strand
CTGGCGCCCACCGTCGGGGTGGTGATCTCCACCAAGTTCAACTATCCGGAGTTCTTCGGCAGCCACGCGTGGTCGACGTTCGGGCGGCTGCGGCCGGTGCACGTCAACGGGGTGATCTGGGGCGCGTTCTCCACGCTCTTCATCGGGCTGGCCCACTACGTGACCCCGCGTCTCTGCGGCGTCCGCGTGTGGCGCGAGCGGTGGGGGTTCGCGGTGGCGTGGGTCTGGAACCTCAACCTGGCCGCCGCCTTCGTCGGCCTCGCCGCGTTCGGGGACAACCGCGGGTGGGAGGCGGGCGAGCTGCCGCTGGCCAGCGTGATCGTGCTCACCGCGTGCGTGATGGCGATCTCGCTCCAGCTCCTGATGACGATCGCCCGCCGCCGCCAGCGCGACCTCTACGTGAGCCTCTGGTACCTGATCGGCGCGCTGGTGTGGACGGACATCAATCTGCTGCTGCTGATCATCGGGCCCTACGGCACCGTGCCCGGCGTCAACAACGCGGCCCTGCACGGGCTGTTCCTCCACTACGTGGTCGGGCTCTGGATCACCCCCGCCGGCTACGTGCTGATCTACTACTTCCTGCCCGCGGCCACCCGCGCGCCGATCTACAGCCACAAGCTCTCGCTGATCGGCTTCTGGTCGCTGGCCTTCTTCTACCCGTTCGTCGGCATCCACCACTACCTCTACAGCCCCATCGCCGACTGGGCGGAGACGATCGCGATCGTCTCCTCGCTGATGCTGATCATCCCGGTGTGGACGGTGCTCCAGAACTTCTTCGGCACCATGAAGGGCCACTGGGGCGGCTTCTCGGCGAATCTACCGGCCAAGTTCCTGATCATGGGGTCGCTGATGTATCTGGTCGGATGCTTTCAGGGGTCGGTCGAAGCGCTGCGCTCGCTCCAGGAGCCCACCCACTTCACCGACTTCGTGATCGCCCACTCGCACCTCACCGTGTTCGGCACGTTCGTGGTGTGGGGGCTGGGGGGCGCGGTGTACGTGTGGCCACGCCTGTTCGGCCGCGATCTGTGGAGCGCGCGCCTGGGCCAGTGGAGCTTCTGGCTGATCACGCTCGGGATCTCGACGATGGGGCTCGTGCTGACCTCACAGGGCCTCCAGCAGGGCTTCATGCTGATGGCGCGGGCGGAATGGGTGGACACGGTGGTGGCGATGAAGCCGTTCTGGTTCGTCCGCACCCTGTCCGGCATCGCGATGGACCTGGGGGTCACGCTGCTGATCTACAACCTGATGCGCACGGCGATGG
>JACPOI010000061.1 GCA_016185015.1 Burkholderiales bacterium | reverse complement strand
TTTGAATCACCGCATAACGTCCAGCCTCTTTGACACTCATCCATGCCCCTTTCCCGTCCATCTATGCCCCCTGTTTAAAAATAAGGGGACATTTCTAACTTGGATAAAGGTGACATTACCAACTTGGGCTCACACAGGTGGGATGGCGGAGGTGTGCCGGTAGAATACGTAGCTTGTCGGGGCGTAGCGCAGCCTGGTAGCGCATCTGCTTTGGGAGCAGAGGGTCGTACGTTCGAATCGTATCGCCCCGACCATCTTTCTGTCTGATCTCGATGAGATCCATCCTCACACACCTCACCTTCCTCTTCCTGCTGCTGTCGAGTCCGATGGCCATGGCCTGGACGCTGCAGGGCCAGGTGATTGCCATCGTCAGCGGTGACACCATCCGCGTGCGCGATGAGCGCAAGGTCCAGCACACGGTGCGTCTGGCCGGGATTGATGCGCCCGAGAAGTTCCAGAAGCACGCCCAGCGCTCGGAGGATGCCTTGCGCGAGTTCGCGTTTCAGAAATACGTGACGGTGGAGGTGCCTCGCCAGGGCGGCTCGCCGCGTCTGGGCAAGGTGGTGGTGGCAGGGCGTGATGTCAGCCTGGAGCTGCTTGCCGATGGCGCTGCCTGGTACGACCCATCCCGCGCGCAGGACCTGTCGGAGCAGGATCGCCAGGCCTATGCCGCCGCGCAGGCCGATGCCCGTGAGCGGCGTGCCGGACTCTGGCGTGACAACAAGCCCATCCCGCCTTGGGAATACCGGGCGGGCCGCCGCAAATAGACCGGGCCCGGCTTGCACTGCCCGCGGGCGGTGCGCAGGTCCGATTCAAATGTTCAGGGTTTCGACCCGCGCCTGCGGTTGCAGCCAGCGCTGCACGGCGATCTGCAATTGATCTGCTGGGCCGGTGGTCAGCCAGCGCAAGGTGGGCTGACCGGTGTCGACGACGTGCCTTAGCACCCGGCGTGTCTGCCGCGCGACCGGGGCACCGCTGTCCACCAGCTCCACATCGGGTCCCAACAGAGACTGCAGGTATTCCGCGATCAGCGGGTAGTGCGTGCAGCCCAGCACCACGGTGTCGATCTGGCCCGCCTCGTGGCCGCAGGCGCCCAGGGCCTGTGTGTAACGGCGGCCCAGGGACTCGATGCGTGCGCCGTCCTGATGCTCGATGGCATCCGCGAGGCCATCGCAGGCTTGCAGCATGAACTCGACCTCGCCTTGCAATGAGTCCAGCAGGGCCCGGAACTTGGCGCTTTGCAGCGTGCTGCGCGTGGCCAGCACGCCTACGCGCCGGGTCCGGCTGCGTTGCACGGCCGGCTTGAGTGCAGGCTCCACCCCCACGATGGGGAGTTCGGGGTGCTGTACACGCAGCAGGCTGATGGCTGCTGCCGTGGCGGTATTGCAAGCTACGACCAAGGCCTGGATGTCATGGGCCTTGATCAGGTGGCGCGTAATGGCCTGTGAGCGCTCGATCACATGGTCCGGCTCACGCTCCCCGTAGGGCGCGTGGCCGCTGTCAGCCAGGTAGACAAAGGGCTGGTGCGGCAACTCGGCGCGCAGCGCCTGCAGGACGCTCAAGCCCCCGATGCCACTGTCGAAGACGCCGACGGGTCGGATCACGCTGCTCAGGCGGTCGCGAGCGCGATACCCTTGAACTCGCCGCTGGCGATGCGCTTGCTCCACTCGGCGGGGCCGGTGACGTGCGCGCTGGTACCACCGGCGTCCACCGCCACGGTCACCGGCATGTCGACCACGTCGAACTCGTAGATCGCCTCCATGCCCAGGTCTTCGAAGCCCACCACCTTGGCGGTCTTGATGGCCTTGCTGACCAGGTAGGCCGCGCCGCCCACGGCCATCAGGTAGGCGCTCTTGTGCTGACGGATGACTTCGACGGCCTCGGGGCCGCGCTCGGCCTTGCCGATCATGGCGATCAGGCCGGTCTGGCCCAGCATGGTCTCGGTGAACTTGTCCATGCGGGTGGCCGTGGTCGGGCCGGCCGGGCCCACGGCCTCGCCCTTGACCGGGTCGACTGGGCCCACGAAATAGATGACGCGGTTGGTGAAGTCCACCGGCAGCTTCTCGCCACGGGCCAGCATGTCGGCGATGCGCTTGTGTGCAGCGTCGCGGCCGGTGAGCATCTTGCCGTTGAGCAGCAGGGTGTCGCCCGGTTTCCAGCTCGCCACTTCGTCCTTGGTGAGCTTGTCGAGGTTCACGCGCTTGCTCTTCTGGGTGTCGGGCGTCCAGTTCACGTTGGGCCAGAGGTCCAGGCTGGGCGGATCCAGGTAGACCGGGCCCGAGCCGTCCATCACGAAGTGCGCATGGCGCGTGGCCGCGCAGTTGGGGATCATCGCCACGGGCTTGCTGGCGGCGTGGGTGGGGTACATGTTGATCTTCACGTCCAGCACCGTGGTCAGGCCGCCCAGGCCCTGGGCGCCGATACCCAGCGCATTGACCTTCTCGTACAGCTCCAGGCGCAACTCTTCCACCTGGGTGAGCTTTTCGCCCTTGGTCGCCTTGGCCTGCAGCTCGTACATATTGAGGTCTTCCATCAGGCTTTCCTTGGCCATCAGGACGGCCTTCTCGGCCGTGCCGCCGATGCCGATGCCCAGCATGCCGGGCGGGCACCAGCCCGCGCCCATGGTGGGCACGGTCTTGAGCACCCAGTCGACGATGGAGTCGCTGGGGTTCATCATGACCATCTTGGATTTGTTCTCGGAGCCGCCGCCCTTGGCGGCCACGGTGACCTCGACCTTGTCGCCCGCCACGATCTCGGTGAAGATGACCGCAGGCGTGTTGTCCTTGGTGTTCTTGCGAGCGAACTGCGGGTCGGCCAGCACGCTGGCGCGCAGCGTGTTGTCCGGGTGGTTGTACGCGCGACGCACGCCTTCGTTGATGGCGTCTTCGAGGCTGCCGGTGAAACCCTCCCAGCGCACGTCCATGCCGACCTTCAGGAAGACGTTGACGATGCCCGTGTCCTGGCAGATCGGGCGGTGGCCGGTGGCGCTCATCTTGCTGTTGGTCAGGATCTGCGCAATGGCGTCCTTGGCCGCGGGGCTTTGCTCGCGCGCGTAGGCGCGGGCCAGATGGGCAATGTAGTCGGCCGGGTGGTAGTAGCTGATGTACTGCAGGGCGGCGGCGACGGATTCGATCAGGTCGGCTTGCTTGATGTGCGTGGTCATGATGCGAAGACTCTGGGAGTGGGTCAGTGACGGTCTGAGGCCGAGGACGACATCAGCTTGTCGGTGTAGGCGATGGCGATGGCCGACAGCAGGAAAGTGATGTGGATGACCGTCTGGGCGATCAGCACCCGGTCGGTGTAGTTGTCGGCGTTGATGAAGGTCTTGAGCAGGTGGATCGAGCTGATGCCGATGATGGCGGTGGCCAGCTTGACCTTGAGCACCGAGGCGTTGACGTGGCTCAGCCACTCCGGCTGATCGCGGTGGCCTTCGAGGTCCATGCGGCTGACAAAGGTCTCGTAGCCGCCGACGATGACCATGATCAGCAGGTTGGAGATCATGACCACGTCGATCAGCGCCAGGACCACCAGCATGATGACGGTCTCGTTCAGCGTCGTGATGGGCGCTGTGGTCTTGTAGCCGATGCTCGTGACCAGGGCCTACAGGGCGGTCTGGCTGCCAAAGGCGGCCTCCACCAGATGCAGCAGTTCGAACAGGAAGTGATAGACGTAGACGCCCTGGGCGACGATCAGGCCGAGGTAAAGAGGCAACTGCAGCCAACGGCTGGAGAAAATCAGTGCAGGCAGGGGGCGCAGGGGGGAAGTCTTCGACGGTTCGGGGGTGGACATGGGGCGTTCTGCGGGTTTCTATGTAGACCCGGGATTTTAGGCCGCATTTCAAGCCGGACCAGGATTCGGTACATTGCACGCTGGTGTCAAGTCAGTGACTTGTAAGGGCAAAACCCGACATTGCGGGGCGATCCAATTTCAACCAGAGGAAAAAAACCATGAGTTCACCTTCGTCCGCCATCGAATCCGTCCTGGTCGAGAACCGTGTCTTTCCCCCGGCGGATGCGGTCGTCAAGGTGGCACGTATTTCCGGCATGGCGCAGTACCAGGCCATGTGCGACGCCTTCGACAAGGATTTCGAAGGCACGTGGGCCAGGCTGGCGCGCGAGAACCTGGTCTGGAACAAGCCCTTCACGCGTACCCTGGACCAGTCCCGGGCCCCGTTCTACAAGTGGTTCGACGACGGCGAGCTCAACGCCTCGGCCAACTGCCTGGACAAGCACATGGGCACGTCGACCGAGAACAAGACCGCCATCATTTTCGAGGCCGACGATGGCACGGTGACCAAGGTCACTTACAAGGAGCTGCTCGCCAAGGTCAGCCAGTTCGCCAATGCGCTGAAGGCCCAGGGTGTCAAGAAGGGCGATCGTGTCCTGGTCTACATGCCCATGACGATCGAGGGCGTGGTGGCCATGCAGGCCTGCGCGCGCATCGGCGCCACCCACTCGGTGGTGTTTGGCGGCTTCTCGGCCAAGTCGCTGCAGGAGCGCATCATCGACGCCGGTGCCGTGGCCGTGATCACGGCCAACTACCAGATGCGCGGCGGCAAGGAGCTGCCGCTCAAGGCCATCGTGGACGAGGGTCTGGCCATGGGCGGTTGCGAGTCCATCAAGACCGTGCTCGTCTACCAGCGCACCGCGACGGCCTGCCATATGGTGGCCGGCCGCGACAAGACCTTTGCCGAGGCCCTGGCCGGGCAGAGCAACGAATGCGCGCCGACCTCCGTGGGCGCGGAACACCCGCTTTTCATCCTCTACACCTCGGGCTCCACGGGCAAGCCCAAGGGTGTGCAGCACGCCACCGGCGGCTACCTGCTGTGGGCCAGGCTGACCATGGACTGGACTTTTGATCTGAAGCCGAACGATGTGTTCTGGTGCACGGCTGACATCGGCTGGATCACCGGCCACACCTACGTGGCCTACGGCCCCCTGGCCGCCGGCGCGACGCAGATCGTCTTCGAAGGCGTGCCGACCTACCCGAATGCCGGCCGCTTCTGGCAGATGATCGAGAAGCACAAGTGCACGATCTTCTACACCGCGCCCACGGCCATCCGCTCCCTGATCAAGGCGGCCGAGGGCGATGCTGCCGTCCATCCGGCCCGCTCCAATCTGAGCAGCCTGCGCATCCTGGGCTCGGTGGGTGAGCCCATCAACCCGGAAGCGTGGATGTGGTACTACAAGCACGTGGGCGGCGAGCGTTGCCCCATCGTGGACACCTTCTGGCAGACCGAGACCGGGGGCCACATGATCACCCCGCTGCCGGGTGCCACGCCGCTGGTGCCGGGTTCCTGCACGCTGCCGCTGCCGGGTATTGCCGCAGCCATCGTGGATGAAGCCGGCCATGATGTGCCCCATGGCTCGGGCGGCATCCTGGTGGTGAAGAAACCCTGGCCGTCCATGATCCGTACCATCTGGGGCGACCCCGAGCGTTTCAAGAAGAGCTACTTTCCTGAGGAGCTCAAGGGCTACTACCTCGCCGGCGACGGCGCGGTGCGCAGCGCCGACCGCGGCTATTTCCGTATCACCGGCCGCATCGACGACGTGCTCAACGTCTCCGGCCACCGCATGGGCACGATGGAGATCGAGTCGGCCCTGGTGTCCAAGACCGACCTGGTGGCTGAGGCTGCCGTGGTGGGCCGTCCTGACGACCTGACCGGCGAAGCGATCTGTGCCTTTGTGGTGCTCAAGCGTTCCCGCCCGACTGGCGAGGAAGCCAAGCAGATCGCCAAGGAACTGCGCGACTGGGTGGCCAAGGAGATCGGCCCGATCGCGAAACCCAAGGACATCCGCTTTGGCGACAACCTGCCCAAGACCCGCAGCGGCAAGATCATGCGCCGCTTGCTGCGCTCCATCGCTAAGGGCGAGGCCATCACCTCGGACACCTCGACGCTGGAGAATCCGGCCATCCTGGATCAGTTGTCGCAGAACAACTGATCTGATGCCAAGGCGCCGCCAGGCGCCGGGCCTCCAAACAGAAAAGCCCGCTTGAGCGGGCTTTTTTCATGCGAGGCGACCGGTTTACTTGGTTGCCAGCACCCAGGCAGCCAGCTTCTTGGACTCGGCTTCGCTGACTTGTGGGTTGGCCGGCATGGGCACGGGGCCCCAGGCGCCGGAGCCACCCTTGATGATCTTGGTGGCGAGTTTGTCAGCCGCGGTTTTGTCGGCAGCATACTTCTTGGCGACGTCCTTGAACGCCGGGCCGACCAGCTTCTTGTCGACGGCATGGCAGGCCATGCAGTTCTTGGCCGTGGCCAAGGCTTGATCGGCCAGCGCAGGAGCACTGATGGCGGTAGCAGCAAACAGGATGAACAGGGCGCGTTTCATTGATTTCCTCTGGGCTTGGGGTTAATACATAATCAATGAACGCAATTGTAAGGGCTGCAGTTGACCCGCGTGGTGAGTGTGAGCCCAAGTTGGTAATGTCACCTTTATCCAAGTTAGAAATGTCCCCTTATTTTTAAACAGGGGGCATAGATGGACGGGAAAGGGGCATGGATGAGTGTCAAAGAGGCTGGACGTTATG
>JACPOI010000010.1 GCA_016185015.1 Burkholderiales bacterium | reverse complement strand
TCGAGGAGCAAGGCTTCGGCTGGACGAGCCGCTACGGCACCGGCAAAGGAAAGGACACGATCACCGGCGGCCCGGAAGTCACCTGGAGCACCACGCCGACGAAGTGGAGCAACAGCTTCTTCGAGAACCTGTTCAAGTATGAATGGGAGCTCGAGAAGAGCCCGGCCGGGGCCAATCAGTTCAGGGCTAAGGGCGCTCCCGCCACGATTCCGGATGCCTTCGACCCGTCGAAGCGTCACGTGCCGACCATGCTGGTCACCGACGTCGCTTTGCGGATGGATCCGGCCTACGAGAAGATCTCCCGGCGCTTCCTGGCGAATCCGGATCAGTTCGCGGACGCGTTTGCCCGCGCGTGGTTCAAGCTCACCCATCGCGACATGGGCCCGCGCGCCCGCTATCTCGGCCCCGAGGTGCCGGCCGAGGTGCTGATCTGGCAGGACCCCATTCCGGCAGTCGATCACAAGCTGATCGACGCCAAGGACATCGCCGATCTCAAGGCCAAGATCCTCGCCTCGGGACATTCCATCGCCGAGCTGGTCGGGGCCGCGTGGGCCTCGGCTGCCTCCTTCCGTGGCTCCGACAAGCGCGGCGGGGCGAATGGCGCGCGCGTGCGTCTCGCGCCGCAGAAGGATTGGGATGTCAACCAGCCTGCCCAGTTGGCCAAGGTGCTCGGAACCCTGGCCGGCATCCAGACGGCATTCAACGGCGCCGCCAGCGGCGGAAAGAAGGTGTCGCTTGCCGACCTGATCGTCCTCGCCGGCTCGGCCGCCGTCGAGCAGGCCGCGAAGAAGGCCGGGCACGATGTGACGGTTGGCTTCGCGCCCGGCCGCACCGACGCGTCGCAGGAGCAGACCGACGTCGAGTCCTTCGGCTATCTCGAGCCGGTCGCGGACGGCTTCCGCAACTACCTCAAGGCCCCGTTCAGCGTAGGGGCGGACGAGCTGCTGATCGACAAGGCACAACTGCTGACGCTCAGCGCGCCGGAGATGACGGTTCTCGTCGGCGGCCTGCGCGTGCTCGGCGCAAACCACGGCAAGTCGCCGCACGGCGTCTTCACCACGCGTCCGGAGACGCTGACCAACGATTTCTTCGTGAACCTCCTGGACATGAGCACCGAGTGGAAGGCGACCGCGGACGAGAATTTGTTCGAGGGACGCGACCGCAAGAGCGGCAAGGCGAAATGGACCGGCACCCGTGTCGACCTCGTCTTCGGTTCAAGCTCCGAGCTGCGGGCGCTCGCCGAAGTTTACGGCGCCGCCGATGCCGGCGCGAAGTTCGTGGCCGACTTCGCGGCGGCATGGACCAAGGTGATGAACGCCGACCGCTTCGACCTCGCCTAGAGGCTCGGCCGAACGGTCATCGAAGGCTGCCAAGGCCACGCCGCGCGAGCCATGCGGCGTGGCCGGGACCTGGATCGTGATCGGCACAAGTGAAGGCAGGTGAAGGTTCGATAAGGATCACGTTCGAGTTCTTCTGGACCGCGAGCGTCCCGCTCGCTCATGAGTCCGAGCGAGCGGGACGCTCGCGGTCGTGCGTCCGTGAAGGTGTCTGGCTGGCCGGGTGCAAGTCCCTGCCAGGCAAGCCCAACCGGCCTGTAACTGAACGTAACTGCGCTGCTGAGAGGCAGGGTGGAGAGCAACGGGAGGT
>JACPOI010000060.1 GCA_016185015.1 Burkholderiales bacterium | reverse complement strand
GCGTGCGAGATGCGCATCGCCGTGGAGCGCGCGTGATGCAGTGGCACACCGTTGCCCGCCACCACTGTGAGCTGGGCGAGTCGCCGTTCTGGCACCCGCAGGAGCAGACCCTGTACTGGGTGGACATCGTGGGCCGGCAGATCCTGCGCGCCAACGTCTACATGGGCACGGTGGAGGCCTGGGACATGCCCAGCGAACCCGGCTGCATCGCGCCGGCGGCCAGCGGCGGGCTGGTGATTGCGCTGCGCCACGGCATCTTTCGCGCCCGCGAATGGCGTGGCGCGCTGCAGCCCATCGTCACCTTGCCCTACGACACCACCACCGTGCGCGCCAACGACGGCAAGTGCGATCCGCTGGGGCGCTTCTGGGTCGGCACGCTGGATGAGAGCAAAACCCACCGCGCGGCGGGTTTGTATGCGGTGGACTGCCGCCAGGGCCGCACGCCGCTGGTACGGCAGCATGTGGCCGATGCGCTGACCGCCAATGGCCTGGCCTGGAGCCCGGATGGCCACACCCTGTACTGGGCCGACACCCCCAACCACCGCGTGAAGGCCTGGGACTGTGATCTGCAGAGCAACACGCTGTCGGCGCCGCGCGTGTTCCAGTCGTTTGCACCCAAGCCGGACGGCTGGCAGTGGGGCGCACCGATGCCCTACGGTGGCCGACCCGACGGCGCGGCCGTCGACGTGCAGGGCAACTACTGGGTGGCGCTGTACGAGGGCCAGCGCGTCTGCCAGTTCGCGCCGGGCGGCCGCCTGCTGATGGAGATCCCGACCCCCACGCCATGCCCGACCATGCCCTGCTTTGGTGGTGAAGACCTGAAGACGCTGTACTTGACCAGCGCGCGCCACGGCCGCAGTGCGCGGGAGCTGGCGGCCTTTCCGCAATCGGGCTGTGTGTTCTCGACCCGCGTTGACGTGACGGGTCTGCCGGTGAGCTGCTTTGTAGACGATTGAGTCGCGGGCAGACCGCAGCGGTACGCCGTCCTCCACGGTGTGTGGATGTTTTTGGTGGCGGCGGTTTCAAAAAATTCACACCGCACCCGCAGCACCCCCGCTACCATGCGGAGCATGCAAACCATGGCCCCCGCACTCCAACAGATCACCGACCGCATCCGCGCCGCGGCGGCTGACGGCACCGCCCTGCGCATCCGCGGCGGCGGCAGCAAAGACTTTTACGGCAACAGCCTGGACGGCGAGTTGCTCGACACCACTGGCCTGTCCGGCATCCTGAGCTACGAACCGACCGAGCTGGTGGTCACCGTGGGCGCCGGCACCCCGTTTGCAGAGTTGGAGGCCCTGCTGGCGGAGCGCGGCCAGTGCCTGGCGTTTGAGCCGCCGCACTTTAACTGGTCGCAAAACACCGGTGCCACCCACGCCGAGCCCTTGGGCGAGCGTGTCAAGGACTGTGGCACCGCCGCAGGGAGCGCAGCGACCGTAGGCGGCATGGTCGCCGCCGGCCTGAGCGGCCCGGCGCGTGCCAGCTTTGGTGCGGTGCGCGAGTTCGTGCTGGGCCTGCACCTGATCAATGGCCGGGGCGAGGAACTGGTCTACGGCGGCCAGGTCATGAAGAACGTGGCCGGCTACGACGTCTCGCGCATGATGGTCGGCAGCATGGGCACGCTGGGGCTGATCACCGAGGTCTCGCTCAAGGTCTTGCCGGTGGCGCCCGCCGAGGCCACGCTGGTGTTCCCCCTGGACCAGGCCGGTGCGCTGGAATGCCTGCACCGCTGGGGCGGCCAGCCGCTGCCGCTCAATGCCAGTTGCTGGGTGCACGACGACACCACCAGCCCGGCACAGGACCTGCTGTTTGTGCGCCTGCGCGGTGCCGCGGCGGCGGTGGACGCCGCCTGCCGGACGATGCTGGCCGAACAACCCGGCCAGCGCATGGACAACGCGCAGGCACAAGCCGACTGGGAACTGTGCCGCAACCAGCAACTGCCGTTCTTTGCCCGCCCGGCCGACCCCGCTCTGGCGCTGTGGCGCCTGAGCGTGCCACAGACCGCGCCGGTGCTGGACCTGCCCGCCAGTCCGCTGATCGAATGGCACGGCGGGCTGCGCTGGCTGTGGGCACCGCTGTCGACCGGCCCGGCACTGCAGGCTCAGGCCGCGGCGCACGGTGGAAGTGCTACTGTTTTTGTAGCTGCTCACGCAGATTCCACGAGGACTGGAGCCCCAATTTCCTTACAAGACCGAGCCCAGGTGGCGATCCAGCAGCGGCTCAAGGCCAGCCTGGACCCGCACGGCATCTTCAACCCCCGCCGTCTGTTCGACGCCTGGTAAGCGCACCGCGCATCCACGACCCCATGCAAACCACGCTTGCCCCCGAGTACCAGAACACCGCCGACGGTTTAGCCGCCGAGGCCATCCTGCGCAAGTGCGTGCACTGCGGCTTCTGCACCGCCACCTGCCCCACCTACCAGTTGCTCGGTGACGAGCTGGATGGCCCGCGTGGCCGCATCTACCTGATGAAGCAGGTGCTCGAAGGCCATGAGCCCACGCGCAAGACCCAGTTGCACCTGGACCGCTGCCTGACCTGCCGCAACTGCGAGAGCACCTGCCCCAGCGGCGTCGACTACGCCCATTTGCTGGATATCGGCCGCAAGCTGGTCGATGCCAAGGTGCCGCGCCCCGCCGGTGAGCGTGCCGTGCGCTGGGCCTTGAAGGAAGGCATTCCCTCACCGCTGTTTGCGCCCGCCATGGCCATGGGCCAACTGGTGCGCCCGCTGCTGCCGGCCACGCTGAAGGCCAAGGTTCCGTCCAAGCAGGATGCCGGCGCCTGGCCGACGCGCACGCATGCGCGCAAGGTGCTGATGCTGGCTGGCTGCGCCCAGCCGGCGATGGCGCCCAACATCAACACCGCCACCGCCCGCGTGCTGGACGCCGTGGGCATCCAGACCGTGGTGGTGCCCAAGGCCGGCTGCTGTGGCGCCGTCAAGTTCCACCTCAACGACCAGGACGGTGGCATGGCCGAGATGCGCGCCGCCATCGACGCCTGGTGGCCCTATGTGCTTGAGGGCAGCGTCGAGGCCATCGTCATGAATGCCTCCGGCTGCGGCGTCACGGTCAAGGACTACGGCCACATCCTGCGTGACGACCCGGCCTATGCCGAGAAGGCCGCACGCGTCAGCGCGCTGACGAAGGACCTGAGCGAGTTGTTGCCGATCATCGTGCAATCCCTGCAAACCGCGCGCCCGGCCTTGGCGCAGCGCATCCGCAGCCAGGCGCCGCGCCTGGCCTTTCACCCGCCGTGCACGCTGCAGCATGGCCAGAAGTTGAAGGGTGGCGTTGAGCAGCACCTGGGTGCCTTGGGTTTCGACATCCGCACGACCCTGAACGAAAGCCACCTGTGCTGCGGCTCGGCCGGCACCTACAGCGTGCTCAACCCCGAGCTGTCCTACCAGTTGCGCGACCGCAAGCTGGGTCACCTGGAAAAGTTGCAGCAGGAGGTCATCGTCTCGGCCAACATCGGCTGCATCACCCACCTGCAGAGCGGCACGGCCACGCCGGTGCGGCACTGGGTCGAGGTGCTGGACGACGCGCTGCGTTCAGACGCCTGAAGGCGCAGGCCCCGGTGCCGCCAAAGGCGTATAGGCCGCCATGAAGGCTTCGAAGTCCGGGGCTGACATCGGCCGGGCGTACAAAAAACCCTGCACGAAGTCGCAGTCCACCGAGGCCAGCAGGTCGCGCTGCTGGGCGGTTTCCACGCCCTCGGCAATCACCTGGATGCCCAGCGCGTGGGCCATCGCGATGATGGCCTTGCACAGTGCCAGGTCGGTCGAGCCCGGGCTCAGGTTGCGCACAAAGGACTGGTCGATCTTGATCAGGTCGATGTCGAACTTCTGCAGGTAAGACAGTGATGAATAGCCCGTGCCAAAGTCATCCAGCGAGACCCGGATGCCGGCATCGCGCAGCGCCAGCAGCGTGCTGGCCACGTTGCTGCTGGTGTTGAGCAGCAGGCCCTCGGTAATCTCCACGACGATGCAGTCGCCCGCCAGGCCCTGGGCCTGCAGTTGGTCCGCCCACGGCGTGCGGCCGGCACCATCGTGGTGGAACTGCACCGGCGACTTGTTGACGCTGATCTGGAACTGCGGCGACAGGCGCTCGCGCCAGGCGCGCACCTGGGCGGTGGCCTGCTGGAACACCCAGTCGCCGATGTCGACGATCAGGCCGCTGGACTCCGCAATCGGGATGAAGGCCGCCGGGCTGATCAGGCCGCGCGTCGGGTGGTCCCAGCGGATCAGGGCTTCGGCCTTGTGGATGGCGCCACTGGCCAGCTCGATGATGGGCTGGTAGACCACGCGGAACTGCCGGTCCAGCAGCGCGGTGCGCAGGTCGCCGGCCAGGCGCACCCGCGTCTGCGCGGCCTCCTGCAGTGCCGGCGTGAAGAAGCTGAAGCGGTTGCGTCCGGCACCCTTGGCTACATACAGGGCCTGGTCGGCGTGCTTCAGCAGGTCCTCGATCTGGTCCGCGTCGGCGGGGTAGATCGTGATGCCGATGCTGGCCGACACAAACACCTGCTCGGTGCCGAGCTGGAACACCTGACCCAGCGTGTTCAGGATCTTTTGCAGGATGCCTTCCAGGTGGTGGCTGTCGGGCAGCTCGGCCAGCACGACGGTGAACTCATCGCCGCCCATGCGGGCCACCGTGTCGGACTGGCGCACGCAGGACTGGATGCGCCTACCGGCCTCGACCAGCAGCAGGTCGCCCTGGTCGTGACCCAGGGTGTCGTTGACCTCCTTGAAGTGGTCCAGGTCGATGAACAGCAGCGCGAGCGGTTGGCCGTCGCGGTTGCTTTTCTTGATCTCCTGCTCCAGCCGGTCGCGCAGCATGCGCCGGTTGGGCAGGCCGGTCAGTGTGTCGTAATAGGCCTGTTGGCGGATCAGCGCCTCGGATTCCTTGCGGCTGGTGACATCGGTAAAGGTGCCGATCATGCGCAGGGGCTTGCCGTCTGCATCGCGGCTGATGACCATGCCGCGGCTCAGCACCCACTTCCAGCTACCGTCCTTGCAGCGGATGCGCCGCTCGATGGAGTAGGCCGGTGTGCGGCCCTCAAAGTGGTCGGCACGCGCCCGCTGCAGCGCCTCCAGGTCGTCCGGGTGGGTGCGGTCGTCGAATTCCGAGGACACGTTGTCCTGGTCATCCGCATCGTAGCCGCACATCTGCAACAGGCGCGGCGAGAAGAATTCGGCGCCGGTCTGGATGTACCAGTCCCACACGCCGTCGCCGGTGCTGTCCAGCGCCAGCTTCCAGCGCTCCTCGCTTTCCCTGATCGTGGCCTCGGCCTGCTTGCGCTCCGTGATGTCCTGCAGCACCGAGGTGCGTTTCAGCGGCTTGCCCTGGTCCCAGGTGGTGGTGCCCTTGAGGCGGACCCAGATGGTGCGGCCCCGGCCGGTGATCATCTCCAGTTCCATGTCATGGGTGGTGAAGCCTATGTCCGGCTGGGGCGGAGGGACCGCCTGGATCATCTCCTGGGAGCGTGGGGTGAAGAAGCGTCGGGTCGAGGTCAGGTCACCGGGCGTGTAATCCTCGGGCGAGAGTTCCAGGATGCGGTAGATGCCCTCCGTCCAGTACACGGTGCCATTGACAAAGTCGCGCTCCCAGCCGCCCACGCGGGCAATCGTCTGGGTGGCGTCGAGCAACTGGTTCAGGTGCCGACGCTCGGCGTCGGCCTGCACATAGTCGGTGACGTCGGCATAGGTGCGCACCAGGCCGCCGGAGGGCAGTTTCTGCGTGCGCACCTCCAGCGTGCGGCCCTTGGGGGTTTCGCGCAGATAGCGTTCCGGAAAATTGTC
Source organism: Burkholderiales bacterium (assembly GCA_016185015.1). GTDB lineage: Bacteria > Pseudomonadota > Gammaproteobacteria > Burkholderiales > Burkholderiaceae_C > Hylemonella. The sequence goes on along the minus strand of JACPOI010000060.1, from coordinate 10,371 downwards.
GGCCGCCCGCTCCGGGGACGCGGACAGGTACCGGCGCGCCTCCGGGGCAACCCGCTCGGCGTCCGGGCCGAAGTCACCGCGTTCGATCTGGAAGCGGATCATGTCTTCCAGGCGGGGATGCTGTGCCAGCAGGTCTTGCGGCAGATCCAGCAGCTCACAGGCCCGGGTGTTGAACTGGCGGATCCGGCCCTCTGCGTCCATCAGCACGATGCCCTGGCTGATGCTGCTCAGCGTGGTCTGCAGCATCTGGGTGTTTTCCTGCAACTGCGCGTTCAGCGTGCGCAGCGCGTCCTCGGAGCGCTTGCGGTCCGAGATGTCGGTGTGGGTGCCAATCATGCGCTGGGGTTCACCCAGGGCGTCGCGCTGGACGACGGTGCCACGGGTCTGGATCCACTTCCAGCTGCCGTCCTTGCAGTGCATGCGGAAGTCCTCCGCGTACTCGGGGGACAGGCCATCCAGGTAGTTCCGGGCCGCGCGCTGAACCCGGTCCAGATCGTCCGGGTGCACGCGGTCAACAAAGTCCAGGTAGCCCCGGTTCAGCTCGCCGGGGCGGTAGCCCAGCATCGATTCCCAGTGCGCCGAGTGCACTTGCGCATCGGTGACCAGGTTCCAGTCCCAGACCCCCACGCCAGAGCCTTCCAGGGCCAGCTTCCACGGATTTTCCCCGGCATCGGGCGATTGCAGCACGTCGTTCACGGGCGCAGTATCCCATGGGTATCGCGATGGCGGCACACTGGTTATTACCGAGATGATGCAACCGATGCGGCATCGCCCAGGCGATGGGTGTGGACCCGAAGGCGCTCTGTTTTTAATAGCTGTTAACGCAGTATTGACGAGGGCTAGGACCTGGAAATGCTGGAAGATACCGGCGCACGGGACATCTGGGCCAGCCATTCGACCCAGTAGTCGATGCAGGCGCGGATCTTGGGCAGGCGCTGGCGTTCCTGCAGCATCACCGCATAGACCGGTACACGCGGGTTGGCGAACTGCCCAGGCAGCACCGGCACCAGCGCGCCGCTGGTCACCAGCGGGCGCGCCAGCAGGTCCATCAGCCGGCCTATGCCCACGCCATGCTGCACCAGGCTCATCATCACCGCCGAGTTGTCGGTGCGGGTGTGGCCAGGAACCACCAGCTCGACTTGGTCCTTGGGCTTGCCGTCGCTCTGCAGCGGCCAGCGGTTGAGCAGCAGGTTGGCGCTGTTGGCCAGCAGGTGGTGGTGTTGCAGGTCGTCCGGGTGCTGCGGCGTGCCGCAGCGCGCCAGGTAGGCCGGCGACGCATACAGCGAGCGGCTGTAGTCGCCGATCTGGCGCGCCACCAGGGTCTCGCTGGCCGGCGTGCCGGTGCGGATGGCGATGTCGATGCCCTCACGCGCCATGTCGGCCATGCGGTCGTCGGCGGCCAGGTCGATGTGCAGTTGCGGGTAACGCTGGTACAGGCCATTCAGGCTGGGCGCGATCACCATCTGCGCCAGGATCGGGCTCATGCTGACCCGCACCCAGCCGCTGGGGCCGTCCAGCTTGCCGGTCAGCTCGGCGCTCAGCTCGTCGGTGGTGTCCAGCAGGCGGCGGGCGTAGGCCAGAAAGGTGTCGCCCTCGTCGGTCAGGCTCAGGCCGTGGGTGCTGCGGTGCAGCAGGCGCACGCCACAGGCGGCCTCCAGGCGCACCAGCGCGCGCGTGACCTGGCTGACCGGCACGTCACGCTCGCGGGCGGCGGCCGACAGCGTGCCCAGTTCGGCAATGCGGGAGAACAGGGCGACGTCATCGAGCTGAAGTTGCATCGGCGCATTGTGGTCTTGTTTGCAATAAACGCAAAACCGATATGGATTTTTTGCTATTTCCAACTCGTGGATGCATCAATACAGTTCAAACCATCATCCACCCACCGGAGTCCTCCATGTTCCAACACGAAATTCCCGATGCCGCCACACTGGCCCGCCTGCACGACCAGGCCCGGCTTGAGGCCAGCCGCCTGCGCAGTGCGGCGGTCGATGAATTCTGGCGCGGCGCCGATGCCGTCTGGCAGCGCGGCCTGCAGACCGGTCAGGCCGCGCTGGAGCGCAGCGCCACCCGCCTGCAGGCCCGCTTGGCGCGCCACGCCAGCGTGCGTAACGGCCGCCGCCTCACGCCGGAGGCTTGAGCATGCCCACCTTGCAACTCAAGGTCTCGCCGCTGCAAAACCCGTCGCGCTATCGCACGCTGGCCCAGGCCTTGACCCGGCTGACGGCCGAGCACCTGCACAAGCGCGCCAAGGTCAGGACCGTCATGATCGACGACCTGCCGGCCGCCCGCTGGTACGTCGGCGGTATTGACGTGCAGCGCCCTACGGCCTTCCTGGAGATCAGCATCACCCAGGGCACCAATACGGCAGAGCAGAAGGCAGCCTTCATGGCCGCGGCGTTTGCTGAGCTGCAGGAGCAGCTGGGGGCCGGCCAACCATTGGCCGAGGCCAGCTACGTCATCGTGCGCGAGCTGCCGGCCGGTGATTGGGGCTATGGCGGACGGACGCAGGCCGCCCGCCAGGCGGCACGGGCACAGCCTGTGGCTGCGTAATTGCTACATTTTCGATAGCTGCTTGCGCACCATTGGCGAGGGCCAGAGGCCTACAATGCCCGCAACACCATGCGCCGCGCCGACCGACTCTTCCACATCGTCCAACTGATCCGGGGCCGCCGCCTCACGACGGCGGCGTTCCTCGCCGCGCGGCTGGAGGTGTCTGAGCGCACCGTCTACCGCGATGTGGCTGACCTGCAGCACCAGGGCGTGCCGATCGAGGGCGAAGCCGGTGTCGGCTACCGGCTGGGGGCCGGGTTCGAGCTGCCGCCGCTGATGTTCAGCGCGGATGAGGCGCGTGCACTGGTCGCCGCCACCCGTCTGGCCCAGGCCTGGCTAGACCCGGCGCTGGCGCGTGACGCCGAGCAGGCGCTGGGCAAGATTCTGTCCATCCTGCCGCAGCCGACCCGCGCCGCCGCCGAAAGCCTGGCCGTGTACGCCCCCAGCTTCAGCGTCGAGCCGGCCATCCAGCAGCGCCTGCAGACGCTGCGCGAGGCCACCCAGGCGCGCCGCCGCGTGCAGATGAACTACCGCGACATGGCCGGCCAGCCCAGCCAGCGCGCGGTGCGCCCGCTGGGCTGCTTCTTCTGGGGCAAGGTCTGGACGTTGGCGGCCTGGTGCGAGACGCGCAACGCCTTTCGCACCTTCCGCATCGACCGTGTGGATGCGCTACAGGTGCAGGAGTCGGTGTTCCGCGATGAAGCTGGCAAGACGTTGGCGGATTTTCTGCGGCAGGTGGGGGCGGATTTGGGCTAACCCGCCTGGGGCATCAGGGCCGCCTGCAGCACATGCCCACAGCGGCGCAGCGCATCGCAGGGCGAGTTGATCGCGGTGCGTACGCAGTCCAGGGCATAGCCGGGTTCCTGGTGCAGGCGGTCGGGGTCTATCCAGCAGCCCTGGCCGGCCATCAGCCATTTGAAATCCACTTCCAGCAGCAGGTCGGGGGTGGGTAGATCGGCCCAACTGGCGCTGGCGCCACGGTCGGTGTGCAGTTCGCAGATGTAGGTGTGCATGCTCGGCTCCGGTGACCGGCGTTGACGGATGCGTCAGCGTCTGTCGCGGACTATAGGAGCCGGGTGTCGGGCCGTGGCGTGGAGAAGACCGGCAAAAAGGCCGTTTATTGGGCCAGTACGGCCTCAATGTCGTCGGCCATGCTTTCGGGTGTGTCGATCGGGGCGTAGCGTTTGATGACCTGGCCGTCGCGGCCGATCAGGAACTTGGTGAAATTCCACTTGATGGCCTTGGAGCCCAGGATGCCGGGAGCCTCAGCCGTCATCCACTGGTACAGCGGATGGGCGTCGCCACCATTGACGTCGATCTTGGCCATCATCGGAAAACTCACGCCGTAGTTGATCTGGCAGAACTCGGCAATCTCGTCATTGCTGCCCTTGTCCTGCGCGCCAAACTGGTTGCACGGAAAGCCCAGCACCACCAGGCCCTTCTTGCCATAGGTCTCGTGCAGCGCCTCCAGGCCGGCAAATTGCGGTGTGAAGCCGCAGGCGCTGGCCGTGTTGACGATCAGCAGGGGCTTGCCCTGGTACTTTTTCAGCGCCACCGGTTTGCCGGTGATGCTGAGGGCGTCGAAGTCGTATGCGCTGGCCATGGTGCGATTCTCAATGGGTGGACAGGATCACACCATAGCACCAAGGGAAAAGCTGCTTGCCGCGCAGTGATATTGGTGTGAAGATTCCTGCCATAACCGCATCTTCACGTTGGGGGCCGTATTACAGACAACAAGGGACACGAAGCCATGCCGGGACTGGCGGTGCTCAGGCGCTGGCGCGTCAAGGCCGAGGTGCTGAAGCAGGAATACGACCAGGTCCAGGGCGACGCCGTTCTGGACACGCTGCGCCGCTTCGGCGTCGTGGTATGGGTGGCGGTGCCGCTGCATTCGGCGCTGGCGTTGTGGTTCTTTCTGTACCAGGCACCGGTCGGGCGTGCGGCCATGCAATCCTGGGCCGACGCCCTGGCCTGGCTGCAGACCGCACTGGTGCTGGCGCTGTTGGTGTCGGCCGTGCTGGCTCGGCGCATGGTGCGCAGGCGCCACGCGCCGGGGCCGGCCGGCCTGGTCTTGCAGGCCGCCTTTTGTAGCGCCTACCTGGCCTTTGGTGCTGCGGCGGCCATTCTGGATGTGGGGGTCGGCAACGGCATTGCCACCTTTCTGATCATCTCCATGGGCGTGGCCGTGCTGTCGCTGATGCGCCCGTTGTTCTCGGCGCTGGTCTTCGGCCTGGCTTTTGGCGTGTTCGGTGGGATTCTGCACACCGCATCGATGGATGCCACGCTGCTGGCCAGCTTCCAGATCCAGGCGCTGTCGACGGTGCTGATGGCGCAACTGATCTCGGTGATGATGTGGCATCAGTACTCGCGCCGCGTGCTGCTCAGCCGCAAGCTGGGGCTGACCCATGCGGCCCTGCTGGCCAAGCAGCAGGAGCTGGAAACCCTGGCCGAGCGCGACACGCTGACCGGCCTGTACAACCGGCGCAAGTTCATGCAGTTGGCCGAGCAGGAGTTGAGCCGCGCCGCGCGCATGCCCAGTGACATCTGCCTGCTGATGGTGGACCTGGACTTCTTCAAGCACATCAACGACCACCATGGCCACCCGGCCGGCGACGCCGTGCTGCAGCAGGTGGCGGGCATCCTGTTGCACGCGGTGCGCGGCACCGACGTGGTGGCCCGCATGGGCGGCGAGGAGTTCATCGTGCTGATGCCCAACACGGCCCGCGCCGGGGCGCTGGTGGCCGCAGAAAAGCTGCGCCACGCGCTGAGCGAGCACCCGCTGGACCTGGGGGAATGCCGCGTGCCGGTGACGGCCAGTATTGGTGTGACCGGCCTGGGGCCGCAGCAGCGCGCTTCCATCGACGCGCTGTATGCCGCAGCCGACCTGGCCCTGTACGCGGCGAAGAAAAACGGGCGCGACCGGGTGGAGAGCGCGGACCCCGCGGTGGTGGAGGCGTTAGCCGAGTTTTCCGCGCTGCGTGCCTGACGGGGTCGGCCCAAACGACACGGTGGACAGCAGCGCGGCCAGCAGGATCAGCGCCCCACCTCCGACCACACGCGGGCTGAGTTCGCCGGCGCCCAGCAGCACGGCCGAGGTGCTGGCAAACACCACCTCGGACAACATGATGATGGACGTGGCGCTGGCACTCAGGCGCGCGGCGCCATACTGCAGGCCCAGGTTGCCGGCCAGGAAGAAGATGCTTAAAGCCCCTAGCCAGGCCAGCCAGGGCGTTGCCGGCGGGGGCAGGGCGGTGACCAGACCCTGCTGCAGGCCCACCAGCGCGGCCAGTGCCGCCATCACGGCGCCGCCAGCAAACATGGCCAGCATGCTGGCCGCCATGGGCGAAGTGTGCAGGCGACGCAGCATCACATTGGTCAGCGCGAAACTGAAGCCACCCATGACTGCCAGACCATCGGCCAGCGTCTGCGGCCAGGGCCATGGGGACTCGGGTGTCTTGAGCACCACCAGCACGCCCACCAAGGCCAGCGTCAGCCGCGCCAGGGACGCGACACCGGGCCGTTCGCCCAGCAGCGGCCAGGCAAGCAGCACGGCCCAGGCCGGCATCAGGTAGAACAGCAGCACCACGCGCACCACGTCGCCCACGGTGACGGCCCAGTTGAAGCCGATATTGGTCAGGCCCGAGGCCAGCAGCAGCACCCACAGACCCGGGTGCTGCACGAAGCCGCGCCAGGCACCGGGGCGCAGCAGTACCAGGCAGACCAGGGCAAACAGGTAAATGAGCGCGGTGGACCACAGCGGGTGCACACCCAGGTCCTGCAACTGGCGAAACGGCCACCAGGACACGCCCCAGGTGAAGGCGTTGAGCAGCAGCGCCAGTGCTGCGAGCCCTTGTGTGGCCTTCACGGAAGGCAAGTTTTTGCCGCCGGGCCGCCCCAAGGCTTCTGAACCGTGGTGGTCAACACGCTAGCCATGCAGGTTGTCGTGGCGGGCAATTTCCAGCAGGTTGGCCACGTCGGCGGCGTGCTTGCGGCAGTTGTCTTCGTGCCAGCGCTTGATCAGCCACATGAAGCCGGCCACGACCACGCCAAACACGGTGATGGCGCCAAAGGCCGACAGGCCCATGCCGGTGGACAGGCTGTAGAAGGCGCCCAGCCCGAGAATGGAGGCATTCTCATTGAAGTTCTGCACGGCAATCGAGCGGCCGGCGCCCATCAGGTTGTGGCCACGGTGTTGAAGCAGCGCATTCATCGGCACGACCAGAAAGCCGCCCAGCCCGCCAAGCAGCACCAGAAAGGGCGCGGCCACCCAGACATTGGTGATGAAGTTCAGCAGGATCACCAACAGGCCCATGCCAATGCCCAGCGGTATCACGGTGGTGGCCTGGTCCAGGCGCATGCGCAGCGAGGCCGCGACCGCACCCACGGCGGTGCCGATGGCGACGACACCGACCAGTGCCGAGGCCTGGGTCATGCTGTAGCCCAGTGCCGCCGAGGCCCAGGCCAGCACAATATATTTCAGATTGCCGCTGACGCCCCAGAACAGCGTGGTCGTGGACAGCGAGATCTGGCCCAGGTGGTCGCGCCACAGGCGCAGGTTGCAGTGCCAGAAGTCCGGCAGCAGCGAGGCCAGGCGCTTGGGCAGGTGGCGCATCGGTACGCCGGTCTGCGGAATGCGGGTGTTGAACCAGGCGGCCAGCACGTAGACAACGATCAGCACGCTGATGGCGGCCTCGGGCGGCGTCTCAATGCCGGTGTCGATGACGGGAAAGTCAAACGACAACAGATAGGACGACACGGTATGGCCCACCAGTTGCCCGCCCAGCAGCACGCCCAGGATGATGGAGGCAATCGTCAGGCCCTCGATCCAGCCATTGGCCTTGACCAGTTGCGAAGCCGGCAGCAGCTCGGTCAGGATGCCGTACTTGGCCGGCGAATATGCCGCGGCCCCCAGGCCGACGATGGCGTAGGACATCAGCGGGTGCGTGCCAAACAGCATCATCAGGCAGCCCACGATCTTGATGCTGTTGCTGTAGAGCATGACCCGCCCCTTGGGCAGGGCATCGGCCACGGCACCGACAAAGGGCGCCAGCACCACGTAGAACAGGGCGAACATCGGCACCAGCGCGGCCTGCTGCCATTCGGCGGCGCCACTGCTGCGCAACAACTGCACGGCACCCACGAACAGGGCGTTGTCTGCCAGCGAGCTGAGGAACTGCGCCGACATGATGGTGTAAAAGCCGCGTTTCATGCGTGAGGGTTGCGCACACCGGTGTGGCCGGTGCGTAATTTTGTGGGTGTCTCCAAACGTGTTGCGGTTATAGCATGCCGGGCGATGTCAAAATCCCCCAACCCCTGCGATTCCCCTATTTGCCATGCCCCGTCCCATACTTGCCACCATCCATCCTGCGGCCTTTCGCCACAACTTGGAGCGGGTGCGCCGCGCGGCACCCGATGCTAGGGTCTGGGCCGTGGTCAAGGCCAACGCCTACGGCCATGGCATCGAGCACGTGTTCGACGGCATGCGCGGCGCCGACGGCTTTGCGCTCTTGGACCTGGCCGAGGCGCAGCGCGTGCGCAGCCTGGGCTGGCGTGGACCCATCCTGCTGCTCGAAGGTGTGTTTGAGCTGCGCGACCTGGAGCTGTGCTCGCGGCTGGACCTGTGGCACACGGTGCACTGCGACGCACAGATCGACATGCTGGCCGCCCACAAGACCAACGTGCCGCAGCGCGTGTTCCTGAAGATGAATGTCGGCATGAACCGCCTGGGCTTCACGCCCGAGCGCTACCGCAGCGCCTGGGCCCGCCTCAACGCGCTGCCCCAGGTCGACGAAATTTCCCTGATGTGCCATTTCAGCGATGCCGACGGCCCGCGCGGCGTGGCCGAACAAATGGCCGCCTTTGCCGGCGCCACGCGGGACCTGCCAGGCGAGCGCAGCCTTTCCAACAGCGCGGCCATCCTGCGCCACACGGTGGAACAGGCCCAGGCGACCGCGCACCCCGAGGCCTGCGTAGTGTCCGATTGGGTGCGCCCGGGCATCGTGCTGTATGGCAGCGCACCGGACTACCCGGAGCAAACGGCTGCGCACTGGGGGCTGCAGCCGAGCATGACGCTTGCTGCAAAAATCATAGCTACTCAGATAGTTCCGGCGAGGGCTGGCGTCGGATATGGCTCAAGCTTTGTGGCCGAGAGTGAGATGCGCATCGGTGTCGTGGCCTGCGGCTATGCCGACGGCTACCCGCGCATCTGCCCCACCGGCACCCCGGTGCTGGTGGATGGCGTGCGCACGCGCACCGTGGGGCGCGTCAGCATGGACATGATCACCGTGGACCTGACGCCGGTGCCAACGGCCGGGCTGGGCAGCACCGCCACGCTGTGGGGCCGCGCCGCCAACGGCGCGCTGCTGCCGATTGACGAGGTGGCGGCCTGCGCCGGCACCGTGGGGTATGAGCTGATGTGCGGCCTGGCCGCGCGGGTTCCGGTGGAGGTGGCCGCATGATGAAGCAACAGTACGTTCCGATTCCCGTGGCCCTGCTGGCCGTGGGACAGCCGCTGCCGGTCGACGTGTGGAGCGCTGGCGGCCAGTTGCTGCTGCGCAAGGGCAATCCGGTGGTGTCGGAGGAGCACCGCGCCAAGCTGCATGCGCACCATGCCTGCTCGACTGTGGCCGATGCCCAGGCCTGGCAACGCGCCTACGAGCGCATGGTCCACACCATGCTGCGTGACGGTGTGGATGTGCAGGTCATTGCCCGCGCGCCCATGCCCAGCGAGATCCGCGACAGCGATTACATCGTCGGCCAGCAGTTGCAGGGCGGCTGGCTGGACTTGCAGGAGGTGCTGCGCGGCATCCTGTACCAGGGCGGGCTGGCCATCAACCCGCACGAGCGTCTGGCCGGCATCCAGAAGAAGGCCCTGGAGCTGCTGCGCACCGATACCGACGACAGCCTGTTCTGCCTGTTTCAGGCGCTGGCCGACACCGCCCAAGGCTACTGTGCCACGCACGCCCTGCTGTGCGCGGTGGTGTGTGAGTTGACCGCGCACAAGCTGGCGCTGCCGGCGCCACAACGGGCCACACTGTTCGGCGCGGCCCTGGTCATGAACATCGGCATGGCGCGCGACCAGGACAGCCTGGCACGCCAACAGTCGGCACCCACCGACTGGCAGCGCGCGCTGATCCGGGAGCATCCGCAAAAGAGCGTGGAGATTCTGCAGGGCTTTGGCATGACCGACCCGGAGCTGCTGGATGTGGTGCGCTGGCACCATGCGCCCGATGCGCCCGAGGCCATGCCGGAGATGGCGATGGCCCGGCGCATTCTGGCCACGGCCGACAGCTTTGTTGCCAAGATGGCGGCGCGCAGGACGCGGGCCTCGTTGTCGCCGGTACGCGCCGTCAAGTCCATGGTCATGGGGGCCGAGGGTGTGAGCTTGGGCGTGGGCTCGGCGATGGCGCAGTCGGCCGGCTTTTACCCGCCGGGCACCTATGTGCGCCTGGCCAATGGCGAGACGGCGGTTACCGTGCAACGCGGCGGGCGTGCCAACACGCCCTGGGTCATCGCGATCCTGGACAAGGACGGCGTGGCCCTGGGCAAGTTCTTCTGCAAGGAAACCACGACGCCGGCCTGCACCATTGCCGCGGCCGTGCCGGCTGAAAAGATCAAGGTCACGTTGGGCATCGACCGGGTGCGCAAGGCCCGGGAAAAGATTCGGCATCTGTGATTTTGTAAGGGGTATCCACTTAGCTCCAGCAGCATCTAATACTGGATGGATACCCAGTATTCGGTATTCTAGCGAATGCTCTGAAATGTTCAAGCCTTTGGCTTGGTTTTGCGCTTAGTGGGCTTTCTTCGCTTGGTGCGACTGGC
>JACPOI010000054.1 GCA_016185015.1 Burkholderiales bacterium | reverse complement strand
CCCTTTGAATCACCGCATAACGTCCAGCCTCTTTGACACTCATCCATGCCCCTTTCCCGTCCATCTATGCCCCCTGTTTAAAAATAAGGGGACATTTCTAACTTGGATAAAGGTGACATTACCAACTTGGGCTCACATCCGGGCTCAGTTCCTGGAAGGCCGATAAAATCTGGGTGTCTTTCATAGATGCGGGGGTCGGCCTTGGGGCCGGCTCCATTATTGGTGAATTGGCCGTGGTCGCACAATGGCTATCACGCCAGCGCCTCGCCCCTCCTCTTTTACGCCCGCCCGCCATGTCCCAAAACCAACTCGACAAGAAATCCCAAGCCTGGTCGGCGCTCTTCTCCGAACCCATGAGCGATCTGGTCAAGCGCTACACGGCCAGCGTCTTTTTCGACAAGCGCCTGTGGCATGCCGACATCACCGGCAGCCTGGCGCACGCCGAGATGCTGGCCGCGCAGGGCATCATCGCCGCGGCCGACCTGGCCGCCATCCGCGATGGCATGGCCCAGATCATCGCCGAGATCGAAACCGGCAAGTTCGAGTGGAAGCTCGACCTGGAGGACGTGCACCTCAACATTGAAGCGCGCCTGACCCAGCTGGTGGGCGACGCCGGCAAGCGTCTGCACACCGGCCGCAGCCGCAACGACCAGGTCGCCACCGATGTGCGCCTGTGGTTGCGCACCGAAATCGACCTCATCAGCAATCTGCTGGTGGACCTGCAGAAAGCCCTGGTCACGGTGGCCGAGCAGAACGTGGAAGTGATCCTGCCCGGCTTCACCCACCTGCAGGTGGCCCAGCCCGTGAGCTTCGGCCACCACATGCTGGCCTATGTGGAGATGTTCGCGCGCGACGCCGAGCGCATGGCCGATGTGCGCAAGCGCGTGAACCGCCTGCCCCTGGGCGCGGCCGCGTTGGCGGGAACGAGCTACCCGCTGGACCGCGAACGCGTGGCGACCACCCTGGGCATGGACGGTGTCTGCCAGAACAGCCTGGACGCCGTGAGCGACCGCGACTTCGCCATCGAGTTCACCGCTGCCGCCTCCCTGGTCATGGTGCATGTCAGCCGCCTGAGCGAGGAGCTGATCCTGTGGATGAGCCAGAACTTCGGTTTCATCAAGATCGCAGACCGCTTCACCACCGGCTCGTCCATCATGCCGCAGAAGAAGAACCCCGACGTGCCCGAGCTCGCGCGCGGCAAGACCGGCCGTGTGGTGGGCCATCTCATGGGCCTGATCACCCTGATGAAGGGCCAGCCCCTGGCCTACAACAAGGACAACCAGGAAGACAAGGAGCCGCTGTTCGACACGGTGGACACCTTGAAGGACACGCTGCGCATCTTCACCGAGATGGTGGGTGGCCAGCTCAATCCCGCGACCGGCAAGCTCGAAGGCGGCATCACGGTGAACGCGCAGGCCATGGAACAGGCCGCCCTCAAGGGTTATGCCACGGCCACGGACCTGGCTGATTACCTGGTCAAGAAGGGCCTGCCTTTCCGCGACGCGCACGAGACCGTGGCGCACGCGGTCAAGGCGGCCATCACGCATGCCTGCGACCTGTCCGAGCTGCCGCTGAGCGTGCTGCAGCAGTTCAACAAGAACATCGAGAAGGACGTGTACGACGTGCTCTCACTGCGTGGCTCGCTCAACGCGCGCCACACGCTGGGCGGCACGGCGCCGGTCCAGGTGCGGGCGCAGATCGAACGCCACCGGGCGCGGCTCGCCTGAACCGCGCCATCGGGCCGACTCAGCTGGCTGCGCGCCAGAAGATGTAGTCGGCCTGGTACTTCACTACTGATTTCTGACCGGCATTGCCCGCAGCGCAGGCCATGGCCGGCGCCACGCCACCGCGGGTGGCCAGGCGCTGGACATGGCTCACGCCTTGCATGGCGCCCATGCCCATGGCCGGGTTGGCCTTGACCAGCTGCAGCGGGATGTTGCCTTCACCGCCGGGCGCGATGGCGAGCTGGGTGCCGGTGATGCGCGAGCCATCGTTGCTTTCCCAGGTGGCGGGCGGGCCGTAGTAACGGCCCACCGCCTTGCCGCTGCGGTCCATCAGGCGGGCATCGGGGCCGGCGAAGGCCCATTCGAAGGCACCGGCCATGTCCTTCCTGGCGCGGCATTCGTAGGTGATCTCGCCAGTGCCCAAGGTCTCCAGCACAACGCTGTGGCCGGCAGGAACACGCACGGCATCGGGCACACCGGTCTGGGCCGAACCGGACATGGACATGCCGCCGGACATGGCGCAGGCCGAGAGCAGGGAGGCGGCCGCCAGGGCCGTGAGGGTAGGGATGGTCATGGTCATATGTCCTTGGATCTGAGGTGAGGTGGGCGTGAGGCTCAGGCGCCGAAGCTCAGCGCGCCAGCCGGCAGGGCACGGCCCAAGGCCTGTGTCAGCACGGTGTAGTGCATGGTTTCGTCCGCCGCCAGGCGCGCGGCCACCTTGGCCAGCTCCTTGCTGCCAAAGGCGGGGATCACACCCAGGTAGGCATTCGTCGCACCCAGCTCCAGCCGCGCGGCCAGGCCCAGCACATCGGCCTGGTTTTTCAGGGTGTCGGCCTTCAGCGCGCGGGCGTAGTCGTCCAGCTTCATCTCCATGACAGGTTTGCCGCCGAGCTTGAGGATGGTGGCGATCAGGGCGTCGCGGTGCGATTTGTGATGCCCCTGGAATTGCACGGCCACGTCCAGCACCGGCTTTTGCAGCAGGCCGCTGCTGGCGCCCAGCTGGTAGGCGTTGATGGCTTCGTGTTCCAGGCCGAGGGCCACATTGAGGATCTGCAGATCACCGCTGGTGTCGCCGCCCATGCCCTGGGCTAGCGCTTCCTGACCCGCGAGCATGGCCACGGCCACGGCGGACAGGGTGCCGGTGCGGCTCATGAAGGAACGGCGCGCAGCGGAAGGCAGGGGTGCGATGGCTATCTTGGAAGTCATGATGGTTTCCTTGGCTGGGTTCAAAAGTTGAGGGCCGGTCAGACCGGCATCGGCACAAGCTGGGCCGACACTTGAAATACGCGCTGCCATCGCGCCTGGATTCAAAAGCCCTTTGTCTTTGCCGGGGCATGGGCCCGCTCTGAATCCGCCGGCCGCTTCGGGCCGTACCTGCTGCATGCCACTTCTATGTTTTGCCTCGCCCAGGTTGACGTACCGGTCTGCAGGCTGCGTGCCGATCAAGCACAATCGCGCCATGGTTCTTGATGCCCAGGATTTGGAATTGACGGCCCTGCTCGACCTGGTGGCGCGTCAGGATGCGGCAGCGCTGAAGTCGCTTTACGCACGCACCTCCCCCCTGCTGTTCGGCCTGGCCATGCGAGTGCTGCGTCACAAGGAGTGGGCGGAGGATGTGGTGCAGGAAAGCTACCTCTACATCTGGCGTTCGGCCGGTGATTACCGTGCCAGTCTGAGCCCGCCGATGGCCTGGATGGGCCTGATCGTGCGCAGCCGTGCCCTGGACCTTCTGCGGCGGCGCACGGCCGAGCGCGCCGACAGCACCGATGAGCTGGACGACACCCTGGCCGAGACTCTGGAGGGCGATGCACCCAACCCCATGGACGAGGTCCACGCCAGCCAGCAGGCGCGCGCCTTGCACCGTTGTCTGCAGCAACTTGAGAACGGACAACGCCAGGTGCTCAGCTTGGCCTACCTGCGCGACCTCAGCCACAATGAACTGGCTACGCAGCTGCGTCTGCCGCTGGGCACGGTCAAGACCTGGATCCGGCGTGGCCTGAACCAATTGCGCGGCTGCATGGCCGCAGCACCCACGGAGGTGCGACCATGAGATGGCATGACCATCCCGAACTGCTGGATCGCCTGGCGGCCAGTTACGCTTTGGGCACCTTGCGCGGTGGTGCCCGCCGCCGCTTCGAGACCCTGGCGCGGCAGCAGCCCGCCGTCCTGCAGGCCTGTCAGCATTGGCAGGGTCGCCTGGCCGGCCTGACCGAGTTGCAGCCGGCGATCGAACCGCCGCCCTATGTCTGGACCCGCATCCAGAACCAGTTGCAGGCCCGGGCGCAGACAGCGCCCGGCACGACGCCCGCGGCCGCCCCTGGCTGGTGGCAAAGCCTCTTCGTCTGGCGCAGTGTGGCCGCTGCAGGGGTGTTTGCCACCGTGGCGGCCGTGGTCGTGGGCCTGCAGGTCAACGAGGGCCTGCGCGCACAGGCCGGCGCACAGATCGCCGAATTGCGCCAGCAGCTGCAGGCGGCCCCCCAGATCCAGTATGTGGCGGTGCTGGCCGATGACCGATCGGCGGCCTCCATGCTGGTGACCTTCGACCCCAGGAATAACACCCTGGTCCTGCAGCGGGTGGGTGGTTTCCAGGAAGGGCGTGACAAATCCCTGCAGCTTTGGGCCTTGCCGCCGGCCGGCGCACCGCGCTCGCTGGGGGTGCTGGGCCAGGGACCTCTGGTCAAGCTCACTGCGGGTGAAGCCGATGTGCGCGAGGTGCCCACCCTGGCCATCAGCCTGGAACCGCTGGGCGGCGTGCCCGGGGCGGGCGGGCCGACCGGCCCCGTGCTGTTCAAGGGCAGCCTGATCCAGCGCATGCTTTGAGGCGGCGGCCGAAAATATTTCGGCTTTTTTGAATCCGATCGCTTTCGGGGTGCGTATCCGGTAGACAGGCCAGCTGGCTTGTTCATCTACTAGGAGCCACCCTGATGAAGAAACTCTTCCGGTACGCCACGCTCACCTGCCTGGCTTGCACCACCGTCCTGGCCCAGGCCGACACCGGCAAACTCCTGCTCACGGGCGGTGTCAGCTCCATCACCGGCTCGGCCGGTGGGGGCCTGACGCCCTGGGCTGTCATCGGTACCAATGCCACCGAAGGCGAGATCGGTGTCAGCAGCTACTTTACGCGTGCCACCACCCAGGACTACAGCCTCAACAGCTACGGCGTGGCCATCGGCCTGAAGGACCGGGTCGAGCTGTCGCTGGCACGGCAGGACCTGGATGCCTCGCCCACCATCGCCCTCAATGGCGTGGCCGCCTTCGGCGTGACGCCGGGCCAGCACATCCAGATGGACGTGGCCGGCCTGAAGGTCAAGGTGGCCGGCGACGCCATTCTCGACAGTGACAGCTGGATGCCACAGATCGCGGTAGGCCTGGAGCACAAGCAGGTCCGCCCCGGTTCCTTGCAGTCCGTCTTCGACTTCCTGGGTGTGCAGAACAGCGGGACCGACGTGTATGTCAACGCCACCAAGCTGTTGCTGGGCCAGAGCCTCCTGCTCAATGCCACGCTGCGCTCCACCAGCGCCAACCAGAACGGCCTGCTCGGCTTTGGCGGCACATCCCCTGCGAGCAGCAGCCGCAGCCTGCAGACGGAAATCTCGGCCGCCTACCTGCTGAGGAAGAACCTGGCGATCGGTGCCGAGTACCGCAAGAAGCCCAACAACCTCGAAGTCGCGGGCGCCGCCGCCGGCCTGGGCGATGGCCTGGCCGAAGACGACTGGAAGGATCTGTTCCTGGCCTGGGCGCCCAGCAAGCACCTGTCGCTGACCCTGGCCTACGTGGACCTGGGCCGCATCGTGCCCGGCATCACCGCAGGCCGCCGCCAGACCGGCTACTACCTGTCCGGCCAGGTCGCCTTCTGAGCCAGCGTTCGCACTGCTTCTTCAACACACGGAGATCTCTCATGAAAAAATTCCTCTACACCTGCTGCCTGTTCCTGGGCTGCCTGCTGGGCGCACAGGCCCAGACCCTGTCTGCCCCGGAATCGCTCTACCAGACCCTGGGCCAGAAGGCCGGCATCACCGCCCTGATGGACGAGTTTGTCGGGCGTGTCCTGCAGGACGCCCGCATCAAGCACCACTTCAAGGACACCAACGCCCAGACCCTCAAGGCCAGCCTGAGCGACCAGATCTGCCAGCTCAGCGGCGGGCCCTGCAAGTACGAGGGCGCCGACATGAAGGCAGCGCATGCCGAGATGGGCATCCGCAAGCAGGAGTTCCACGCCCTGGTGGAAGACCTGCAGGCCGCCATGGACAGCAAGGGCATCCCGTTTGCGCAGCAGAACCGTCTGCTGGCCCTGCTGGCGCCCATGCACCGCGACATCATCACGGAGCGCTGAGATGCGCAGATTCCTTTGCATTGCCTCCACCCAGCTGGTCTGCTGGGCCGCGCAGGCCTCCGGCCTGCACATCCAGGTGCAGGACCGGGAAGGCCAGCCCCTGCCCGAGGCCGTGGTGGTGCTTTACCCGGTCGGGCTGGCCGCGCCCGTGTCACCGGCGCCACCCGGCCCCGTGCTGATCGAGCAGGAGCGCATGCGCTTCGTGCCGGCCCTGACCGTGGTGGTGCCGGGCACGCGCCTGCGCTTTGCCAACCTCGACCGCTGGGACCACCATGTGCGCGGCACGCTGGCTACCGGCCTGGCCGCGCTGGACCCGAATGCGCCACCGGGTTTCGAGTTCCGCATTGCGGGCCGCACGGCGGGGCAAGCGCCGGCCGCCATGGAACTGGTGCTGGACAAACCGGGTGTCGTGCTGCTGGGCTGCCATCTGCACGGCTCCATGCGCGGGCATGTCTTCGTGAGCGATTCGGCCTGGACGCTCAAGACTGACGACAAGGGCTACGCCCGTTTCGAGGGCCTGCCGGCCGGCAAGGTCGAGCTGCGCGTCTGGCATCCGGAGCTGCTGGTCGAGCCGCCACGCCAGGCCGTCCAGCTGGGGACGAGCACGCTGCAGCAGACCGTGCAGCTGGGTGTGGTACCCCGCCGACGCAGGCTCTGAGCCCCGGGGGTGGGCTATGATCCGGAACGAAATCCGGCAAGCTCGCCCCTCTCCCGCATCAAGCCCTGACCCGGGGGCTGCGGCCCCGGCCATGCAACGCGTTGCCACGCGTTCAGCGCCAGGCCCGGGGCACTTGCCGACATGCCAGCCCGGCCCGAGAAGGAATGACCATGTCCGCCACCCACACCCTGAGCTGGAGCGACGAGCTGCTGCTCGGCGACCCGCGTACCGACCACACCCACCAGGAGTTCATCGACCTGGTCAACGCCACCACGGCGGCAGCGGCTGACCAGAAGCTGGGCGTCTACCGTCAGCTGGTGCAGCACACCATCGAGCACTTCGCCCAGGAAGAGCGCTGGATGCTCGCCTGCGGCATCCAGCCCGACTTCTGCCATTTCGGCCAGCACGCCAGCGTGCTGCAGGTGATGCAGGAAGTCGAGCGCCGTGCGCTCAATGGTGAGGTGGAATACATCGGCAGCATGATCGAGGCCTTGGTCGAGTGGTTCCCCTCGCACGCCAGCGGCATGGACGCCGGCCTAGTGAGCTATCTGCAGGAAAAGGGTTACGACACCGCGACCGAGACGTTCAAGGAAGGGGCCACGGCCGACTCGGCAGCGCTGCCCTCCTGCGGTCACGCGCCGGATCAGCCCTGCGCCTGACCAGCCAACGCTCATGACGCAGCCCATTCGACGCATCGCCATCAGCACCGGCGGTGGCGACGCCCCCGGCCTGAACGCCGTCATCAGTTCGGTGGTCTGGGCTGCGGCCAATCGCGGCTGGGAATGCGTGGGCATCCGCGACGGCTTCAACGGCATCCTGTCGCCGCAGCACTATCCCCGGGGCGGCACCGAGTTGCTGAGCCGCGACCGCGTGCGCGGCATCGCCCACCTGGGGGGCACCATCCTGGGCACCACCAACAAGGGTGACCCTTTCCACTTTCCCGTGCGCCAGGTCGACGGCCGCACGGTTGAGCAGGACCGTTCCGGCGAGATCCTGGACTATTTTCAACGCGAGGGCATCGACGCCCTGGTCATCGCGGGCGGGGATGGCACGTTGACCATCGGCAACGAGCTGCACCGGCGCGGCCTGCGTGTGGTGGGCGTACCCAAGACCATCGATAACGACCTGGACAAGACCCACACCACCTTCGGCTTCGACACTGCGGTGTCCTTTGCCACCGAGTGCCTGGACCGCCTGCACAGCACGGCCGAGAGCCACCAGCGCGTGATGGTGGTGGAAATGATGGGGCGCTACGCAGGCTGGATCGCCCTGCACGCGGGCATCTCGGGCGGGGCGCATGCCATCCTGATGCCCGAGATCCCCTACGACATCGGGAAGGTGGCGGCCGCGATCCGCGAGCGCGATGCCCACGGCCGCCTTTACTCTCTGGTGGTGGTGGCCGAGGGCGCCCGTGCGCAGCAGGGCCAGCGTGCCCTGCTGGCCGGCGCTGAGGCCGGCCATGCCGAACGCCTGGGCGGCATCGGCGAGCAGGTGGCCAGGGAACTGGCCGAGCGCACCGGCAAGGACGCGCGCGTGGTGGTGCTGGGGCACCTGCTGCGCGGCGGCAGCCCGACCACCTTCGACCGCCTGGCGGCCAAGCGCTTCGGCACGGCGGCCGTGCGTGCGCTGGACGAGGGGCACTCGGGTGTGATGGTGGCGCTGGCCCATCCCAACGTCATCTACGTGCCGCTGACAGAGGTGGCCGGCCGCATGAAAGCGGTGCCGCCCGACAGCGACACCCTGCAGACGGGGCGTGACCTGGGGATCTGCTTCGGGGACTGACGCCGGGCGCTGGCGCCACCCTTTACCATTACCGCCATATTTCCTGGAGACAAAACAATGAGCGTCATCACCAACATCGAAGACCTGCGTGTCCTGGCCCAGAAGCGCGTGCCGCGCATGTTCTACGACTACGCCGACAGCGGTTCCTGGACCGAGAGCACCTACCGCGCCAACGAGAGCGATTTCCAGAAGATCAAGCTGCGCCAGCGCGTGGCCGTCAACATGGAAGGCCGCACCACGCGCAGCACCATGATCGGCCAGGCGGTGGCCATGCCCGTGGCCATTGCGCCCGTGGGTCTGACGGGCATGCAGCACGCCGACGGCGAGATCCTGGCCGCACGCGCAGCCAAGAAGTTCGGCATTCCCTTCACGCTCTCGACCATGAGCATCTGCTCCATCGAGGACGTGAGCAAGGGCACCGACGGCCACCCCTTCTGGTTCCAGCTCTACATGATGAAGGACCGTGATTTCATCGAGCGCCTGATCGAGCGCGCCAAGGCTGCCAACTGCTCGGCCCTGGTGATCACGCTGGACCTGCAGATCCTGGGACAGCGCCACAAGGACCTGAAGAACGGCCTGTCGGCGCCCCCGAAGCTCACCATCCCCAACATGATCAACATCGCCACCAAGCCGCGCTGGGCGCTGGGCATGCTGGGCACCTCGCGGCGCGAGTTCGGCAACATCGTCGGCCACGTCAAGGGCGTGGAGAACATGAGCTCGCTCTCGGCCTGGACGGCCCAGCAGTTCGACCCGGCGCTCAACTGGGGTGATGTGGAGTGGATCAAGAAGCGCTGGGGCGGCAAGATCATCCTCAAGGGCATCCAGGACGTGGAAGATGCCAAGCTCGCCGTCAACTCCGGCGCCGATGCACTGATCGTCTCCAACCATGGGGGTCGCCAGCTCGATGGCGCCGACTCCAGCATCAACTCCCTGCCCGCCATCGTGGCGGCCGTGGGCAAGCAGATCGAAGTGCACATGGACGGCGGCATCCGCTCCGGCCAGGACGTGCTCAAGGCGCGCGCCCTGGGCGCGCAGGCGGTCTACATCGGCCGTGCCATGGCCTACGGACTGGGGGCCATGGGCGAGGCCGGTGTCAGCAAGGCACTGCAGATCATCCGCAACGAGCTGGACATCACCATGGCCTTCTGCGGCCACACCGACATCAACACGGTGGACCGCAGCATCCTGCTGCCCGGGACTTACCCGACGGCCTGAGTCGCCTGCACTTCCAGGTGGTACAGGCCCCAGGGGCATTGCGCATAACGCTCGGCCAGCGGCCGGGCCATCACATCCGCGTGCCGGTCGGCGTCGAAAACTGCCCATAGCGGGCCCAGGCCGCCCAGGGGCATGGGCTGTCCGTCCAGGTGGGTGGCGATGATGAAGCGGTAACGACGCGCCTGCGCCAGAGTCAGCGTGACGTTGTAGCCGTCGATGGCGCGCAGCACCAGCTTGAGCGTGTTGTCCAATCGGGCGCCCGTGGCTTCGATGACCTGCCCCAGCAGCGGACCCCGCAGGGTGTGGACCTTGGCGTCGTACTCCAGGGTCGGCCGGATGGTGACGGCCGGCAGTGCGCGCAGGGCCTCGAAATCAAAGACGTGGGCCTTGTCGAAAGCCAGTTGCTGCTTGACCATCATCTGGTCCAGGGCCTTGTCCAGCGGGCCGCGGTTGCCGTGGCCGATGGCGCCGGTCACGGTCAGCAGGGTGGGGCCGCTCCGTTGGGGGCGGTCCTGTGCGGCTGGCGCGGCGCTGGCCAGGGTGGTGGCGCCGAGGGCGGCCAGAAAGTGACGTTTTTGCATGGTGTCTCCTGGATAGCGGGGCGTTGCAGCGCCTATTCTGCCCTCGCCGGCGCGCTATGCTAGCCGGGTGATTTCCCCGCCTCCCGCCAGCACTGGCAAGCCCGCCTTGCGTCGCATCGCGCATCTGGACATGGATGCGTTCTACGCCTCGGTCGAGCTGCTGCGCTACCCGCAACTCCAGGGCCTGCCGGTGGTGATCGGCGGGCGCCGGCGGCGCGACGACGACGCGTTGCTGCAAGACCATGCGGGCCTGCCGCTGGCCGAGATTCCGGTGGCCGACTTCCCCCTGCTCAAGGACTACACCGGCCGCGGTGTCATCACCACCGCCACCTACGCGGCGCGCCAGTTCGGTGTGGGCTCGGCCATGGGGTTGATGAAGGCCGCAAAGTTGTGTCCACAGGCCATCCTGCTGCCGGTGGACTTCGACGAATACCGCAAGTACTCGCGCCGCTTCAAGGAAGTCATCACCGAGATTGCGCCGGTGATGGAGGACCGGGGCGTGGACG
This sequence comes from Burkholderiales bacterium, assembly GCA_016185015.1. GTDB lineage: Bacteria > Pseudomonadota > Gammaproteobacteria > Burkholderiales > Burkholderiaceae_C > Hylemonella. The sequence continues at coordinate 11,843 of JACPOI010000054.1, read as the reverse complement.
AGGTCTACATCGATTTCACCGACGTTCCGGGCGGCCAGCGCGATGGCGGGCGCAGCCTGGCGCGCCTGATCCAGAAAAGCATCTTCGATGCCACCGGCCTGACCTGCTCCATCGGCGTGGCGCCCAACAAGCTCATTGCCAAGATGGCCAGCGAGTTCAACAAGCCCAAGGGCATTTCCGTCGTCTTGCCCGATGACTTGCAGGCGCTGATCTGGCCCTTGCCCTGCCGCAAGATCAACGGCGTGGGCCCCAAGACCGACGAGAAACTCCAGGCCCACGGTATCCAGACGATAGGCGAGCTGGCCGCACGCGAGCCCGGTTGGTTGATCGAGCACTTCGGCAGGAGCTATGGCGCGTGGTTGCATGAGGCGGCTTGGGGACGTGACGAACGCCCCGTGGTGACCGAAAGCGAACCCGTTTCGCTGAGCCGCGAAACCACCTTCGAGCGTGACTTGCACGCCGTGCGCGACAAGGCCGAGCTGGGCGCCATCTTCACCAGCCTGTGCGAGCGCGTGGCGGCCGACCTGCAGCGCAAGGGTTACGAAGGCCGCACCATCGGCATCAAGCTGCGCTACGACGATTTCAAGAGCGTCACCCGCGACCTGACCCTGGAGCACTACACGGCGGACGCCAAGACCCTGCGCCAGGCCGCGGGCCTATGCCTCAAGCGCGTGGACCTGAGCCGCCGCCTGCGCCTGCTGGGGGTACGCGTCGGCTCGCTGCGTCGCCAGGGTACTGAAGATGTTGCGCCGCAGCAGCAATTTGCGCCTGCCAGTGCCTCATTGTCTGCTATGGATTCAGGAGCGGATACGCTTCCCCTGTTCTGATCCACCGGCCAGGGTGGCCGGCATTGACAGGGGCTGACGTCAAACTTACAGTGGAGCCGTCCCCAGCGGAGGCCGCCATGCACCATCCCCTGACCTTGGCAGAAATCAAGCGTATCCGGCTCTGGCATGTCGCGCACCGGGAGGATCACCCGCTGGAATACCAGCTCTGGGATGGCGTGCTGTGCTGCTGGCTCATGGGCTGGGTCGGCTGGATGCCGGTGCTGATGTTCGACCTGCTCTGGATCGGCCCCCTGTGCCTGCTGGGCAGTGCCGCTCCCAGGCTCTACGTGGCCTGGCGTGCGCACGCGCACCGCGCGCAGCGCCTGCGCTGCGACTGGTTGTCCAGCCGGGCCTGAGCACAAGCTGGGTAAAGTAGGGGGCATGAACACCCTGCACTGCTTTACCCTGTCCATCACCGACCACATCGCCCACCTGGTGCTCAATCGCCCCGAGGCGATGAACACCATGCACCCACAGTTCTGGCGCGAACTCGACCAGGTGCTCACGCAACTGCATGCCGGCACCGAGGCGCGTGTGCTGGTGATCAGCAGCACCGGCAAGCATTTCAGCGCCGGCATGGCGCTGGAGACCTTCAGTGGCGCGATCACGCTGGACGACAAGAGCGCGGAAGGCCGTGCCGCCATCTTCGACCTGCTCACCGACATGCAGGCCACCTTCACCAAGCTGGAGACGCTGCGCATCCCGGTCATCGCGGCCATCCAGGGCGGCTGCATCGGCGGCGCGGTGGACATGGTCAGCGCCTGCTGTCTGCGCTACGCCACGAGCGATGCCTTCTTCTGCATCCAGGAGATCAATATCGGCATGGTGGCCGACGTGGGTACCTTGCAGCGCCTGCCCAAACTCATGCCGCTGGGTGTGGTCAAGGAACTGGCCTACACGGGCCGGCGCCTGCCGGTGGCACAGGCCCAGGGCTACGGCCTGGTCAACCAGGTGTTCGATACGCCGGAGGCCTTGCTGGCCGGTGCCTTGCAGACGGCCAAGGAGATCGCCTCCAAGCCGCCGGTGGCCATCTGGGGCACCAAGCAGGCCCTGCACTACGCCCGCGATCATGGCGTGGACGACGCGCTCAAGCAGATGGGCTGGCTGCAAGGCGCGATCTGGAGCAACAAGCACGTGATGGAAGCTGTCACGGCCATGAAGGAAAAACGTGTTGGCCAGTTCCCGGATCTGGCGCCGCTACGGTCGTTCCGCGATGCTGGCCAGTAAGGCCGGCCTAAGCCTGTTCCTCGTCCTGGCGTGTAGCCTGGCCCATGCGGCCGACAAGGACGACGCGCTGTACGCCAGCTACGCCTGCCAGCAATACGCCCTGGCGGCGCTCAAGACCCTGGGCAAACCCAGGATGGACGCGACACGGCCCGCCATGCCAGCGAACGACAAGCGCTGGGCGGGGACGCCCGACGTCTGGCTGGCTTCAGGCGCACTCCATGCCCAGGCCAGTTTTGGTGCGGCCATGGTCCGTTCCGAGTACCAGTGCGCCGTGCAGAAGACGCCTGGGGCGGGCTGGAAACTGCTGGAGCTGCAATGGCCGCAAGGCCGCCCTTGAGCCCGGACCCTCAGAATGGTGTTTACTGCCGCGCGGTCCGGATGTTGGCCGGCAGGGCCTGCGGGTGGCTGGTGCGCCAGGGGTTGATGTCCAGGCCACCGCGGCGGGTGTAGCGTGCATAGACCGTCAGCTTGGTCGGCTTGCAGCGCGTCCAGAGATCCATGTAGATGCGCTCCACGCATTGCTCGTGGAATTCGTTGTGGTTGCGGAAACTCACCAGGTATTGCAGCAGGCCGGCCTGCTCGATCTGCGGGCCGCTGTAACTGATCTGTACGCTGGCCCAGTCGGGCTGGCCGGTCACCAGGCAGTTGCTCTTGAGCAGGGAACTGGTCAGCACCTCGCTCACGGGCTGTTCGTCGAAGGCAGCTGTCAGCAGTTCGGGCGCCGGTGTGTAGTGCGTGCATTCGATGTCCAGCCGGTCCAGGCTCAGGCCGTCGAGTTCATGGATGGGCTGCTGGTCGAACAGCTCGGGCGCGATGATCTTCACACCCACGGTACCGCTCTGGTCGGAACCACGCCAGACCGCTGCACTGATATCGGCGCGGATACGCGCCTGCACTTCGGCCACGTCGGCGAATTTCGTGTTGTTGTAGCTGTTGAGGTAGAGCTTGAAGGACTTGCTCTCGACGATGTTGGGTGTCTCGCACGGCACGGTGATCTGGGCAAGGGCCACTTGCGGCTTGCCGCGTGCGTTGAGCCAGCTCAGCTCGTAGGCTGTCCACAGGTCCGCTCCCATGAAGGGCAGGGTGGCCGGCACGCCGATTTCCTGGCGCTTCTGGGAACGTGGGATGGGAAAGAGCAGGCTGGCGTCGTACTGGTCCGCATAGGGGGCCGCCTTGCCCAGCATCGAGTCTTCGGGTTGGCTCATGTCAGTCCTGGATCTTGCGGCGGAACACCAGACGATCTGGTCCGGATGCGGCCGCTTCGTAAGCATAACCTTCGAGGTTGAACTTCTCCAACTGCTTCGGTGTGCTCAGGTGTCTGGTCGCCGCGTAGCGTGCCATCAGGCCGCGCGCGCGTTTGGCCAGGAAGCTGATGACCTTGTACTTGCCGCCTTTCCAGTCCTCGAACACGCACTCGATCACGCGGGCCTTGAGCGCCTTGGTGTCCACGGCCTTGAAGTACTCCTGCGAGGCCAGGTTCACCACCACAGGCGTCTTGTCGGCTTGCAGGCGTTCGTTCAGGTACTCGGAGATTCTGCTGCCCCAGAACTTGTAGAGGTTCTTGCCCTGCGGGTTCTCCAGGGCAGTGCCCATTTCCAGCCGGTAGGGTTGCATCCAGTCCAGCGGGCGCAGCACGCCGTACAGGCCGCTGAGGATGCACACATGCTCCTGCGCCCAGGCCAGGTCCTCGGCCTTGAGGGCCTTGGCGTCCAGCCCTTCGTAGACATCGCCATTGAAGGCCAGCACAGCCTGCTTGGCGTTCTTCGCGGTGAACTTCGGGCTCCAGGCCTGGTAGCGCGCCACGTTCAGGCTGGCGAGCGTATCGCTCAGGTCCATCAGTTCGGAAATCTGTTGCGGCGAGTAGCCGCGCAGGATCTGGATGAGTTCGGCCGACTGCTTGACGAACAAGGGCTGCGTGTGCGGCACGTCGCCAGCCGGTGTGTCGTAGTCCAGTGATTTCGCGGGGGATAATAAAAAAAGCATGTTCTTGCGTATCCTGTATCAGGACAATTATCTAGTAGCCGTGGACAAGCCGCCGGGGCTGCTGGTCCATCGCACGGGCCTCGATGCCGGCGAGACCTTGTTTGCCCTGCAGTTGCTGCGCGATCAGCTCGGCCGCCCCGTCTGGCCCGCCCACCGGCTGGACAAGGGCACCAGCGGGGTGCTGTTGTTTGCGCTGGATGCCGGCACGGCCCGTGTGCTCGGGGCGGCCTTCGAGGCGCCGGACCTGGTGCACAAGACCTACCGGGCCGTGGTGCGCGGCTGGCCGCCCGAATCGGGTTTGATCGATCACCCGCTCCAGCGCATGGACGACGACGCCCGCGCTGGCCGCACGCCCGTGCAGGACGCCCAGACGCGCTATCGCACGCTGGCGCGGTACGAACTGCCGCTGCCGCAGGGTGATTTCCCCACGACGCGTTGCGCGCTGGTGGAGCTGAAGCCTCTGAGCGGCCGACGCCACCAGCTGCGCCGTCACCTCAAGCACATCGCCCACCCCATCATCGGCGACGCCACGCATGGCAAGGGGCCCCTGAACCGTGCGTTGGCGGCGCTGCTGGGGGCGCAGCGTCTCTGGCTGCATGCGCTGCGCCTGGAGCTGGTCCACCCGGTGCATGGCACGGTGTTGCCGCTGGAGGCCCCGCCCGGGCCTGACTGGGCGCTGTGGCGCCGCAGCTCTGATGCCGCTCAGGCCAGTTCGCGCAGCGCGGCGACTGTTTCGGCCTCGGTACGGTAGAGTCGGTGCGCCGGATCGGCGAGTTTCCATCCCGCCTGCAGCAACGTGCGCTCCACCGGCAGTTTCATGCCGCTGATGTGCAGCAGCACTTCCTGCTGGCGCAGCTGTCCGCTGAGCTTGAGCAGGGCATCCACGCCGGTGGCGTCGATCTGGTTGATGGGCTGGGCGAAGAGGCAGACGTGGCGGGTTTGCGGATGGGCTGCCAGGTACTCGACGATGGCACGCTCGAACTCGGCCGCAGCGGCGAAGTCCAGCGCCGCATCCATGCGCAGGGCATAGGTGTTCGCGGCCAGCGGCGGCAGTTTCCAGAGATGGCGATCGCGCAGGCTGCCGTCCGGGTGCAGGCCTACTTCGATGATGCGCGGATGCAGGCGCTGGTAGAGGAAATAGCTCAGCGACATCAGCACGCCGGCCAGCACACCCCAGTAGAGCTGGGGCGACACCAGCAGGGTGATGAGGAAGGTGGCACCGGCAATCACCGCTTCGACCCGCGCGATGCGCCACAGGCGCAGGAACTCGCGTGGTTTGATCAGGCCCAGCACCGCGGCCACCACGATGGCCGCCAGCACAGCCTGCGGCACGTGGCGCAGGACCGGGATGAACAGCCACAGCGCCAGCAGCACGACGCCGGCGGAGAACACCGTGGCCCAACCGGTGCGCGCGCCGGCGTAGAGGTTGAGCGCCGAGCGCGAGAAGGAGGAACTGGTGGGGAAGGCGCCGCTGAGGCCGGCCGCCAGCTTGCCCAGGCCCTGGCCGATCAGGTCCTGGTCCTGGTTCCAGCGCGTGCCGCGTCGTTCGTTGTCGACCTTGGCGCTGGAGGCCGTCTCCAGAAAACTCACCAGGGTGATGACCAGGGTGGGTAGCAACAGCTGGCCCAGTACGGAGAACTCGGGCAGGGCCGGCAGGCTCAGCGCGGGCAGGCCCGCCGGCAGGGTACCGACCACCTGGCCACCTGCGGCTTCGAAGCCCAGCCCGCGGGACAGTCCCGCCGCGGCCAGCACGATCAGCAGCACCGAGGGAAAGGCCGGGCGCCAGCGGCGCGCTGCCAGCAGTAGCACCAGCGTGCCGATGCCGAAGGCCAGGGAGGGCAGGTGCCAGGGCGGCAGAACGCTCGATCCCAGGCTGTGCCAGCCCGGCAGGCCCATCAGGTCGGGCAGCTGCGAGGCGATGATGAGTACGGCCGCTGCCTGGGTGAAGGCCGTGAGCACCGGCGCGTTGACCAGGTTGAGCAGCCAGCCAAAACGCATGAAACCCAGCACCAGCTGCAGCAGGCCGGTGAGCAGGGCCAGCCAGATGGCCAGCTGCACCCATTCAGCCGAGCCGGGCGGGGCCAGTCCGCTGAGGCCGGCGCTCACCAGCAGGCAGGTCAGCGCCGTGGGGCCGACCGAGAGCCGGGTCGAGGCGCTGAACAGCACCGCCATCAGGGCCGGCAGGATGGAGGCGTAGATGCCCGTGACGGGCGGCATGCCGGCCAGCACGGCGTAGGCCACGCCCTGGGGAATCACCATCAGGCCGACGGCCAGGCCAGCCAGTGCTTCGCTGCGCAGCAGTTCGCCCGTGGGGCGCGGCCAGTTCAGAAAGGGCAGCAGGGAACGCAGGCGGGCGGAGGCAGGGAGCATGGTGGCGCACAGTTTAGCCGCGCCTGCTTCTGCTCCGGTCTATTTCAGGTCGCCTGCCAGGGAGGCCAGGGTCTCGGCGCTGACCGTCACGTGTGCCGGATAGTTGGTGTGGTCGCAGCCCACCTTGACGCTGGCGCCGGCCTTGACGGCAGCGCACATGGCGGGTGTGAGCTCGAAACGCACGAAATGCACGGCCGAGGTCTTTTCCTCGTTCTCGCGGTCCAGGTCCTCGTCGGCGATGGCGTAGACGCGGGGCTGGCCTTCCACCTCGACGAACATGCGGTCTTCGACCCCGATCAGGCGGGCCAGCTCGCGTTTGCGCTCGTTGATGTCGGGGTACTCGATCATCATCGTGGCCTTCCAGTTCGTGCCGTCCGGCACCAGCGGGGCGTAGGCGTGGATCTCGTCCAGGATGCCTTCCTCCTCGAAGATCTTCTCGATGCGCAGCATCTCCTGGATCTGGTAGCGGATGGTCAGCTCGGACTCGAACTGCAGGTTGATGTGTTCGCCCAGTTGCACGCTGCGCAGCTTGCGGTGGGCGATGACCTCGCCTTTATGCGCCTTGCGCCACTTGCTGTAGGCCTCCAGTGACATGAGGTTGTCGGGGCTGATCTTGCCGGTGAGTTGCATGTCCATCTCCAATATCCTTATTTCAGGCCATAAGCCATACGCACCAGACTCAGCGGGTGCTGCAGCTCAGGCGCGCCCAGGCCGTTGACCTCGAAGCCCTGGGCGATGTGGTGGCCGCCCAGCGGGCAGTCGGAGCTGATGTAGTCGGGTTTGCTTCCATCCTTCATGGTGGCCATGGCCTTGAACACCGGCTTGCCGATCTTCATGGCCTGCTGGTGGTAGGCCTTCTTCACGCCGAAGGTGCCGGCGTGGCCCGAGCAGCGCTCGATCGTGTTGATCGTGGTGTCGGGGATCATCTTGAGCATCTCTTCGGTCTTCTTGCCGATGTTCTGCACGCGACCGTGGCATGGGATCTGGTAGCTCACGTTGCCCAGCTTCTGCGGGAACTCGGTCTTGAGCAGGCCGTCGCGCTTACGCGCCATCAGGTACTCGAAGGGGTCCCACATGGCTTCCTTCACTTCCTGCACCGCGGTGTCGTCCGGGTACATCAGCGGGATCTCCTGTTTGAACATCAGGGTGCAGCTGGGCACGGCCGACAGGATGGCGTAGCCTTCCTGTGCGTACTTGTGCAACACGGGGATGTTGGCTTCCTTGCTGCTGTTGACGGAGTCCAGGTCGCCGAGCTCCAGCTTGGGCATGCCACAGCACTTCTCCTTGCTGACCAATACATACGGGATCTCGTTGTGGTCGAGGATCTTGAGCAGATCGTGGCCGATGCCGGGTTCGTTGTAGTTGACGTAGCAGGTGGAGTAGATCGCGACCTTGCCCGGTGTCTTGTCTCCGTTCTTCACCGTGTAAGGCTGGCTGTCGGCGGCGCCGGAGCGGAATTTCTGCGTCGCCAGCGACGGCAACCAGGCGTCCTTGTCGACGCCGGCCACGCTTTCCATCACGCTGCGCGCGGCCTTGGTATGGGTCACGGCGTTGGCGATCTGCACGACGATGGGGATGCCGGCAAAGGAGCCGTGCAGATCGGTGGAGGCCAACAGCTTTTCGCTGGTCTTGACCTCTCCCTTCTTGAACTTGATGGCCTTGGCGCGCAGCATGGTGTGCGGGAAGTCCAGGTTCCATTCGTGCGGCGGCGTGTACGGACACTTGGTCATGTAGCACAGGTCGCACATATAACACTGGTCCACGACCTTCCAGTAGTCGGGCTTGGCCACGCCGTCGACTTCGCCGGTCGCGCTTTCATCGACCAGGTCGAACAGGGTGGGGAAGGAGCCGCACAGGCTGACACAGCGTCGGCAGCCGTGGCAGATGTCGAAGATGCGTTCCAGTTCCTTGAAGGCGGAGGCCTCGTTGTAGAAGTCGGGGTTCTTCCAGTCCAGCGGGTGTCGGGTCGGGGCTTCCAGGTTGCCTTCGCGCGCCATGGTGTGTCCTCTTTGTTGTGTCGGTTGGAAAAAGAACTCTTGAACAAGAGTTCTTTCAGCAACCGCTACGCCTCGCGGCGTAGCGGAAGAACAGCGGAATCAATCCACCAGTTCGTTCAGGGCTTTTTGATAGCGATTGGCGTGCGAGCGCTCGGCCTTGGCCAGGGTCTCGAACCAGTCGGCGACTTCGTCGAAGCCCTCCGAGCGGGCGGTCTTGGCCATGCCCGGGTACATGTCGGTGTACTCGTGGGTTTCGCCGGCGACAGCGGACTTCAGGTTGTCGCGGGTGGAGCCGATGGGCATGCCGGTGGCGGGGTCGCCGGACTGCTCCAGGAACTCCAGGTGGCCGTGGGCGTGACCGGTTTCGCCCTCAGCGGTGGAGCGGAACAGCGCTGCCACGTCGTTCTGGCCTTCCACGTCGGCCTTGTTTGCGAAGTACAGGTAACGGCGGTTGGCCTGCGATTCGCCGGCGAAGGCGTCCTTCAGGCACTGTTCCGTTTTGGAACCTTTCAGTGCGGGCATGGCTATCTCCTTGTAGGGTTGAAAAACACGGGAACGCTTTGAACAGGTCAAAGACGAAACCTAGGGTAGTCCTGCGGCTTGCCTGCGTCTAATTGGCAGTTTCAATATGACGAATTACCCCTGCCTATTGAATATCGCTATTGATATTCATTCGCAATGACTATCGGGGGCTCCGGCTCCACGACGATCGGCAGGGGCGGGGAGTTACGTTAAAGTGAATGGATTACGCATAAGTGAATTGTCTGCCCGAGGAGCACACATGAGCAACAGCCCCCGAGAGGCGACGGCCCTGCCGGCGCCGCCACCGATCCAGCAGCTGCACCACTACGCCTACCGCGCGCGCGACGCCGAGGAGACGCGGCACTTTTATGAAGACATCCTGGGCCTGCCGCTGTACCACATCATCCAGAGCGATCACGTGCCCAGCACGGGCGAGTACTGCCCCTATACGCACTTCTTCTTTCGCCTGCAGGACGGCTCCTTCATCGCCTTCTTCGACCTGGGCGACGACGTGGCCGCCGAGCCCAGCGCCAACACGCCGCGCTGGGTCAACCACATCGCCTTCCGGCTCGACTCCATCGGGCAGCTGGAAGCCATGAAGGTGCGGCTGCAGGCCAGCGGCATCGAGGTGATCGGCGTGACCGATCACCACATCTTCAAGAGCATCTACTTCTTCGACCCCAACGGCATCCGGCTCGAACTCTCGGCTCAGGTGGCCGACGAGTTCCAGATGCTCAAGGAAAGCACCACCGCCCACGACCGCCTCAACGAGTGGACGGCGCGCAAGCAGCTCTGGCGCCAGGAGCGCGCCGCCGGCAAGGTGGCCGCGCCGCTCAAGCCGCAACAGAACGACCGGCCCGAAGTGGCCGCGCGCGCGGCGCAGAAAGACCGTGTATGAAGGCCGCCTACCCCAGCGTGGCCCATACCAACGGCTACGAATTCACCCAGGGCAAGGGCTACGAACTGCCCGAGTACCCCTTTGTCGAACCGCCCGAACTCAAGAGCGGCGAAGTCAAACGCCATCCGGTCGTCATCATCGGCGCCGGCATCACCGGCCTGACGCTGGCTTGCGGCCTCGCGAAGCTGGGGGTGGAGGCCGTCCTGCTGGACGAAGACAACACCGTGGGCGTCAAGGGCGCCTCCTCGCGCGGCATCTGCTACACGCAGAAGTCGCTGGAGATCTTCCAGCGCCTGGGGGTGTATGAGCGCATCGCCGCCAAGGGCATCCAGTGGAGCGTGGGCCGCACCTTTGCCGGCCAGGACGAGGTCTATTCCTTCGACCTGCGGCAGAACAGCAGCTACAGCCTCTCGGCCCAGCCGCCCTTCATCAACATCCAGCAGTTCTACATCGAAGGCTACCTGGTCGAGCGCATCTACGGGCTGGGCCACGTGGACCTGCGCTGGAAGTCACGCGTCACGGGTTTCCAGCAGCATGAGGGCTACGCCACGCTGACCGTGGACACGCCGGCCGGCCCCTACGCGCTGGAGGCGGAGCATGTGATCGACGCCAGCGGCTCGCACACGCCCTTCCATGCCTGGACGGGGGCCACCATGACCTCGCGCCGCGGGGATGACCGCTGGTGCATTGCCGACGTGCGTTTCAAGCACCGTCCGCCGCAGGAGCGCCACACCTGGATCGAGGCGCCTTTCAACGGCAACCGGGCGGTCTGGCAGCACCTGATGGGCGACGAGGTCTGGCGCATCGACTACCAGATGGAGCCCAACGCCGATCCGGAACACGTGAGCCGTGAGGACGTGGTGCGCGAGAGGTTGAGACTGCAGTTCGGCCCCGAGGTGCAGGCCGAGATCGTCTGGGTCGGCCCCTACGCCTACCGCAGCCAGTGCCTGGACCGGTTGCACATCGGCAGTGTGTTTTTCATGGGTGACACGGCCAAGATCGTCAGCCCCTTCGGCGCGCGCGGTGGCAACACCGGCGTGGCCGATGCCGACAACCTGGCCTGGAAGCTGGCCGCCGTGCTGCGTGGCCAGGCACCTGCGAGCCTGCTGGACAGCTACAACGACGAGCGCCACGAGGCCGCAGCGCAGAACGTCATGGTGACCAATCGCACGGCGCGTTTCCTGCGTCCGGCCGACGGCATCGAACGCACCTTCCGCAGTGCGGCCATCAGCCTGGCGCGCCAGCACCCCTTTGCCCGCGCGCTCATCAACACCGGCCGCATGGCCGTGGCCAACAGCTACACCCATTCCGGCATCTGCGACCGCAGCGGCGGCCTGTCGGTGCAGAACGTGAGCTTTCGCTGGGCCGACCACAGCGCCGGCTGCGTCAACGACCTGATCGAATGGGCCGGTGGCCAGTTGCTGGTGCTGGTCTTCGGCGACATGTCAGCGGCCGCGGCGCAGCGCCTGCGCCACCTGGGCAGTGCGGCTCCGGTGCGCTGCGTGCAGGTCGTGGGGCCGGATACCCGACCGCAGGCGCGTGAGTTCGTGATCGACCCGCAGGGCCATCTGCAGGGCGCCTGCCATGTCTTTGGCCATGCCTGGGCCCTGGTGCGGCCCGATGCCTACATCGCCGCCACGGGCGAAAGCGTGGACGCCGGCCTGATCCAGGCGATCGAACGCGCCATCGGCATCAAGGAGTAGTCCATGAAAACCACCCCCCATTTCCAGGACGCCGACACTTTCTACGAGCAGCTGCTGGATGCGCACACCGGCCTGAGCCGGGAACAGTCCGAACTGCTGAACGCCCGGCTGATCCTGCTGCTGGCCAACCAGATCGGTAGCAAGGATGTGCTGGCCGAGTGCATCCAGGCGGCCAGGGTGTGAGCCCAAGTTGGTAATGTCACCTTTATCCAAGTTAGAAATGTCCCCTTATTTTTAAACAGGGGGCATAGATGGACGGGAAAGGGGCATGGATGAGTGTCAAAGAGGCTGGACGTTATGCGGTGATTCAAAGGGT
>JACPOI010000016.1 GCA_016185015.1 Burkholderiales bacterium | reverse complement strand
TCAGGGCGGGCGTTGTTTGAGCGCAGCGAGTTTAGCCCGACCCCGCCCGATGCGAGCAGCGCAAGGAACCGCGCAGCGGCCCTGACTTCGGCTCGCCTTCTCTTTGCTTACTTTCTCTTGGCGAAGCAAGAGAAAGTGAGTGCGCTGCCGGGCGCACATCCCGGCATGCAGGCTAGCAAAGCAAGTGGCCAGAAAGAAGTGAGTCCGACATGCTGAATGTCAAAAACATCAACCAGTATTACGGCGGCTCCCACATCCTGCGCGACGTCAGCCTGACAGCCGAACAAGGCAAGGTCACCGTCGTGCTGGGCCGCAACGGTGTTGGCAAGACCACGCTGCTCAAGTCCCTCATGGGCCTGGTGCCCATCAAGAGCGGAAGCATCGAGTTCGAAGGCAAGGCCATCCAGAAGACCACGCCCTACGAGCGGGCCAGGGCCGGCATTGGTTTCGTGCCGCAAGGCCGCGAGATCTTTGCGCGCCTCACGGTGGAAGAGAACCTGCGCATGGGCCTGGCCAGCAAACCCGGGGGCACACCGATCCCGGCCGAGCTCTACGAACTGTTCCCCGTGCTCAAGCAGATGCTGGGCCGCCGTGGCGGCGACCTGTCGGGCGGGCAGCAGCAGCAGCTGGCCATTGCGCGCGCGCTGGCCGCGGGGCCGAAGCTGCTGGTGCTGGACGAACCGACCGAAGGCATCCAGCCCAGCATCATCAAGGACATCGGGCGCGTGATCCGCATGCTGGCCGACCGCGGCGACATGGCCATTCTGCTGGTGGAACAGTACTACGACTTTGCGCAGGAACTGGCCGATGCGTACGTGGTGATGGAGCGCGGCGCGGTGATCGCCGCCGGCCAGGGCAAGAGCATGGAAGCCGACGGCGTGCGCAAGCTGGTGGCGATCTGAGGTCGGGTGGCCTCAGGCCGGCGCTTCAGCGGGCGGCTTGCTGGCCTTGTGATCCGAGTTCGTTGGCCAGGGCCTGGACCAGTTCCTGCACGGGGATGGGCTTGCCGAAGACATGCCGTATGCCTTGCTGTTGCGCCTGATCGGGCTGGATGTCGCCGGTGAAACCCGTGCACAGCATCACTGGCAGTTCCGGCTTGAAGTGGCGAGCGAGCAGGGCGAGTTGCATGCCGTTCATGCCTGGCATGGTCTGGTCCGTGATCAGCAGGTCGATCTGGTCGGGCGCGGCCTCCAGTTCGGCCAGGGCTTCGGCCGGGTCGTTGAAGACGCGCGCGCGGTAGCCCCAGTCGACCAGCAACTCGCCGAGGTAGCGGGCCACCGCTGGTTCGTCGTCCACCACCCAGACCCGCTGGCCGGTGCCGGCCGGGACGTGTGGCGCCTCCACCGTCTGGCCCGACGCGCTGGCTGCGGGCGTGGCGATGCGGAACAGCAGGCGGAACAGGCTGCCGCTGCCGGGCGTGGAGTCCACCACGACGTGCGCGTCCGAGCGGCGCAGGATGCCGTGCACCACGGACAGGCCCAGGCCGGTGCCCTTGCCCACGTCCTTGGTGGTAAAGAAGGGGTCGAACAGTCGCGGCAGATGCTCTGCGGCGATGCCGCTGCCGCTGTCGCCGACATCCAGCGCCAGGTAGCGCCCGCTCAGGCGCTGCCGGCTGATGGCGCAGATCTGGCCGTCCATCTCGACCGGGTGCAGGCTGATGTCGATCACGCCGTGGTCGTCGATGGCGTCGCGCGCATTGATGATCAGGTTCACCAGCACCTGGTTCAGTTCGCCCGCATCCATGCGGATGCCCTGCTGGGCGTCGATCCGCACGCGCAGCTCGATGCTGGCGGGAATGGAGGGCCGCATCATGGCCACCACTTCCTCGATCACCGCCGCAGGCGAGATCACGCCCGTGCGGGTGTTGGGCTGGATGCGGGTGAAGCTCAGCATCTTGGCGATCAGGTCGCGCGCCCGCTCGCTGGCCATGATCACCTCGCGCAGGTAGCTGGCCAGCTTGCCCTGCTTGTCGGGCACGAAGCGGTTCAGCGCCAGGTTCGAATAACCCAGGATGGCCGCCAGGATGTTGTTGAAGTCGTGCGCGATGCCACCGGTGAGCTGGCCCAGGGCCTGCACCTTCTGCGACTGCTGCAGTTGCCGCTCCAGGTCCTGCTGGACGGCATCCGACTGCTCCCGCTCGGTGCGGTCGCGCGTGAAGACGTAGAAGCAGCGTGACTGCGCGTCCCAGGCGGCCGAGATCTCGACGGCCAAGGTGTGCCTGTCCTTGTGGCGGATGCGCGTCATGAACTGCTCGCGGCCGATCTCCCGCAGCCGTGCCAGGCGCTGGCGTGTCACCTCGGGGTTCTCCACGACTTCCAGCTGCGTGAGAGGCTGGCCGATCAGTTCACCGGCGGAATAACCCGTCATGCGTACATAAGCGTCGTTCACCTCCAGCAGCCGGCCTTCCTCGTCGGCAATCCAGAAACCATCGATCGCCGTCTCCAGCACCCGCTGCTGGCGCAGCTCGGCCCGGCTCTGCCCGGTGATGTTCTCGGCGACCGAGACATAACCGATGATCTCGCCGTCCTCGTTGCGCAAGGGCGTCACGGTGCGGTTCAGCACCACGGCCTTGCCGTGCTCGTCGCGCGATTGCACGAGCCCGCGCCAGATCTGGCCCGATCGCAGCGTCTGGCGCATGTCTGCGGCCTGCGCCGCATCGGGCGTGAGGGGGGCGGCAAACAGCGAGAGCGGCGTGTCGCCCCCCTGGTTACCCGTGAGCTCGGCCGAGGCCCGGTTGCGCCAGCTGACGCGCCCGTCCAGGTCGGTCACGAGAACGGGGGAGGTGATGGATGCCAGGGCCAGCGACTGGGTGCGCAGGGTGTCGTTGGCCTGTCGCAGTGTGGCCGTCTGGGCCGCCAACTGCTGGTAGGGGCGGCGCACGTTGACCACGAACATGGCGCGGTAGATCAGGGTGTAGCAGACGAACTTGTAGAGATGCCCCATCAGGTTCAGGGTGTCGCTGATCACTTCGTACTGCGCCAGGAAGAGTTCGCTCAAGGCGCCCAGCGCCGCCGCGCCGAAGATCAGCGGCAGGAAGTCGTCGTCCGAGTGGCGCGCCTGCCGGTAGAAGCGCCAGGCGGCCGTGGCCAGCATGCCGGTGATCAGCCATTCGATCCAGCGCTTGAACGGCGTCAGGCCTTCGCCCTCGATGTAGGTGCGCGGCAGCTGCGCTTCGTGCCAGAGCACCGCCCAGATCACCAGCAGGTTCAGCGCGGTGAAGGCGGCCAGCACCCCCAGGCGCAGCGCTTTGGTGGGAACTGGCAGGCGGGGCCGCAGACTCACCGCCAGCAGCGTCACGGCCACGATCAGGCGGGCGGCCAGCCAGAAGGCGATGCCTTTTTCCACGGAGGAGGGCGACACCAGCTCGGGCATGCCCTTGTAGGACAGGGCATGGAAGAAGTCGAGCCAGCCGGCAGCGAACAGCGCCGTGGCAATCACCACCAGCACAGAAGAGTGGTCGCGCGAGCGGGTGTGCCAGACGGTTGCGAACACCAGAAAGGCCGCGGCAATCGAGACGAATTCCAGCCCCGTGTGCAAGGGCAGATAGTGCTGGTGCGGCAGGTGCACCTCGTGCAGCGGCAGCAGCATGATCACCCCGGCCAGCACGGCCGCGGTCGCCACCAGCCAGACCTGCTGGCGCAGCAGGGCGGCGGTTCGCGACAGGGTGGGAGGGGGTACGCTCATCATCCGCTGGGGAGCATACCGCCTTCGCCCGCCGTTCAGTCCTCGAGGCCCAGCAGGCTCAGGAGCCTGGTGGTGTCGATGGGCTTGGCCAGGCAGACCTCGGCGCCGGCGGCCAGCAGTTCGGCCTCGTTCTCGGGGGTGAGGTAACCGCTCATGGCAATCACACGCACATCGGAGTGTCCGGGGATCTGCTTGATCTGCCGGCAGACCTCGGTGCCGCGGATGCCGGGCATCATCAGGTCCAGCAGCACCACCTCAGGGGTGAAGGCGTGTACCTTGCGGCCGGCCTCGAAGCCGTTCTCGGCAATCTCCACCTGCACCGGGTAGCTGCCGCCTTCCAGCAATTCCTTGAGGAAGCCCAGCACGGCGCGGTCATCATCGACGATCAGCACGCGCAGCGGGCCCTTGTTGCCGGCCGGGTTCCACTGGCGCGCAAAGCGCTCCACTTCCTCGCGGCGAAAGCGCCGGTGGCCGCCCGGCGTCACTTCGGCCTGCAGCAGGCCTTTCTGGGCCCAGCCGCGGACCGTGACGGGCGAGACCATCATCCACTCGGCCACTTCCTGCGGCGTGAGGTAGGGCTTGTTCTTGAAATCGTCGTTCATGCAGGAGTTCGCTCAGGGTCTGGGGGCGATTTCGATTCGATCGATTCTATAGGTGTGATCGGTATTTCGGCACGCTTTATGTCGCCAGCGATTCAGCTGGCGCGCCCAGCAGCGCGCGGCTTTCGAGCCGCAAGGCCACGGCATCCCGCTGCGCCAGCGACAGTTCCCCGCGCACCAGCCGGAACAGGCGCATGGAGTCGCTCACGCCCTGGGCCTGCTGCTGCAGGGAGTGGGCCGCCACCGCCAGCTGTTCCACCAGGGCGGCGTTCTGCTGGGTGATGGTGTCCATCTGGACCACGGCAGCGCTGATCTGCGAGATGCCTGATTTCTGCTCTTCCGAGGCCAGGCTGATCTGGTCCAGCGCCGTGCTGACCTTGGCCACTGCTTCGATGGCCTCCTGCACGCGGGCCATGGCCTCGCGCGTGCGGGTGCTGCCCTGGTTCACCTTGGCGCCGGATTCCTGGATCAGCTGGCGGATCTCCCGTGCCGCCGTGGTGGTGCGCTGGGCCAGCAAACGCACTTCGCCGGCCACCACGGCAAAACCACGCCCGGCTTCACCGGCGCGCGCAGCTTCCACCGCGGCGTTGAGCGCCAGCAGGTTGGTCTGGAACGCTACGCCCTCGACCAGTTCGATGATGGCGCCGATGCGCTGCGAGGACGCCGTGATCTCGGTCATGGTCTGGGCCACGGCGCGCACGGCCTCGTTGCTGCGCCCGGCAATCGACGAGGTTTCGTGCGCCATCTGCGCCCCGTGGGCGGCCGAGTCGGCGCTTTGCTGCACGGTGCCGCTGATCTGCTCCATGGAGGCGGCGGTCTGCTCCAGGCTGCTGGCCTGCGACTCGGTGCGCTCGGCCAGGTTCTGGTTGCCGGCGGCGATTTCCAGCGCTTCGCGGTTGAGGCGGTCGATTTCGCTGCGCACGTCCTGCACCACGGTGCGCAGGTTGACCGACATCTGATGCAGGGCCTGCTGCAACTGGCCCACGGGCCCCTGGGCGCCGGTGCGGACTTCGTGCGACAGATCCCCGGCGGCCAGCGCATTGGCCTCATCCACCAGCGCATGCAGCGGCTTGATCGTGAGCGCACGCGTCAGCCAGAAGCCGGCCGCGGCCACCAGTGCCGCGCCGCCCCAGACCAGCAGGTTCGGCAGGCCAGAGGCTGCCAGGCCCAGTGCGGCGGCCAGAGCCAGCGACTGGATGATCAGAAGTTTCCCTTCGGTACCCGGGCGCAGCAGCCGCTGCAGGCGGCCCCAGGCGGTGCGACGCAGCAGCTGGCCTTGGCGCAGCACATGCACCAGCCGGCCACGCTGTGCTTCTTCGCGCATCAGGGCATAAAGCTGTTCGGCCGCTTCCACGTCGGCGCGTGCCGGACGGGCGCGCACCGAGAGGTAACCGGTGATGCGCTCGCCATCGCGCATGGGGGTGGCATTGGCCTGCACCCAGTAGTGGTCACCGTTCTTGCGCCGGTTCTTCACCAGGCCGGACCAGGGACTGCCGGCCTCAATGGTGGCCCACAGGTCGCGAAAGGCTTCCTGCGGCATGTCGGGGTGGCGCACGATGTTGTGGGCCTGGCCCAGCAGCTCTTCGCGGCTGTAGCCACTGACATCGATGAAGGCCTGGTTGCAGTAGGTGATGCGCCCTTTCAGATCGGTGACGGACACCAGGGTCTGGTCCGATGGAAAGGGGAACTCGTGCTGGGTGACCGGGAGGTTGATGCGCATGGGTCAGAACTGTCAGTATCGGGTGAGGCCAGGCCGTGATGGGGTTGCATCCATCACGGCGGTGGCTGGGGTGGTCCTTGGTTTCAGTGATGCGCCA
Organism: Burkholderiales bacterium; assembly: GCA_016185015.1. GTDB lineage: Bacteria > Pseudomonadota > Gammaproteobacteria > Burkholderiales > Burkholderiaceae_C > Hylemonella. The sequence goes on along the minus strand of JACPOI010000016.1, from coordinate 147,253 downwards.
GGAGCATCCGGGCATGGCCATGGCCATCGCCGTGGTGGGCCAGACGGAAGACGCTCACGGCCTGCACCAGTTCCTGCGCCTGGCTCTTCAGGCTGCCGGCTGCTGCTGCCATCTCCTCTACCAGCGCGGCGTTCTGCTGCGTGGCCTGGTCCATCTGCGTCACGGCTTCGCCCACCTGGGCCACACCGGAACTCTGCTCGCTGCTGGCGGCACTGATCTCGCCCATGATGTCGGTCACGCGGCGGATGGCCGTGACCACTTCGTTCATGGTGGCACCGGCCTGGTCGACCAGCGAGGTGCCTTGCTCGACGCGGCCCACGCTGTCGGTGATCAGCGTCTTGATTTCCTTGGCGGCGTCGGCGCTGCGACCCGCCAGCGAACGCACCTCGCTGGCCACCACGGCAAAACCACGACCCTGCTCGCCCGCCCGCGCGGCTTCCACCGCGGCGTTCAAGGCCAGGATGTTGGTCTGGAAGGCAATACCGTCGATCACGCTGATGATGTCGGCGATCTTCTTGCTCGAATCATTGATGCCCTTCATGGTGTCCACCACCTGGGCCACCACTTCGCCGCCGCGCACGGCCACAGTGCTGGCGCTTTGCGCCAGCTGGTTGGCCTGGCGGGCGTTGTCGGCGTTCTGCTTGACGGTGGAGCCCAGCTCTTCCATCGAAGCCGCGGTCTCTTCCAGCGCACTGGCCTGGCTCTCGGTACGGGCGCTCAGATCGTTGTTGCCCTGGGCGATCTGCGTGCTGGCCGAGGCCACGCTTTCGCTGCCCTGGCGGACATCGTTCACGATGCGGGCCACGTTGTCGCGCATGGTCTTGATGCCATGCAGCAGGCTGGTGTTGTCCCCGGCCTTGAGCTGGATGTCGACCGCCAGGTCTCCCTCGGACATGCGGTGCGTGATGGCATTGGCATAGGCGGGTTCGCCGCCGAGCTGGCGCACGATGCTGCGCGTGATCAGCAGGCCGAGGCCCAGAAGCAGGGCGGCCAGGATCAAGGCAGCAGCACCCAGCCAGATGGCGCGGTTCAGGACGACGGCGTCCACGGTGTCGACATAGACACCGGAGCCGATCACCCAGCCCCAGGGGGCGAAGCCCTTGACGTAGGACACCTTCTGCACCGGCTGCTCGCTGCCCGGCTTGGGCCACAGGTAGGGCACGAAGCCCGCGCCGTCCGCCTTGACCGCCTTGACGAATTCGACGAAAAGATGCTTGCCCGACGGGTCCTTGTTGTCGCTCAGCTCCTTGCCGTCCAGTTCCGGTTTGATCGGATGCATCACCATCCGGGGCTGCATGTCGTTGACCCAGAAATATTCCGAGCCGCTGTAGCGCAGGGCCTTGATGGCGTCCAGGGCCAGCCGCTGGGCGTCGCCCTCGGAGATCTGGCCCTTGCCGGCCTGGGCGTGGTAGTGCGCTGCCAGGCCATAGGCCGTCTCGACGGTCTGCCGCACGGCGTTCTGGCGCTCTTCCATCAGCAGCTTGCGCTCGGAGACCATGAAGATGCTGACCAGAATGACGATGCCGGCGATCGCACTGGCGATCAGTACGACCAGTCGTCTGGCAACGGTGAGATTGCTCAGTTGAAACATGAAGAAAGTCCTTTGGATGATGAAGGTTTGATCCGTGGCCCGGTCGTCAGGCCTGCACGCGGCGCGTGCGGTGCGCCCAGGCCACGACCTCGGCGGCCTGTTCGGTGTCGCTCAGGCGCGATGTCGTCTGGGGGCTACGGGTCTGCAGCTCGGCCCAGCTCATGTGCCACTCACCCAGACGGGCGTCGAAGTAGCGGAACCATTCCTGTTGGCGGTCATTGCGGGTCAGGTAGATGCCGGAGCGCTCCGGGCTGTCCCCCGGGGTCGGGTGCCAGAGGAATTGGTAGATGCGCTGGATGGATGCGGTGAGGCTGCTCATGGTCGTGTCGGAGGGGGCAGAGGGAGGCCGGTGGGGCGGCTTCAGAAACTTTCCCAGTCGTCGGTGCCGGTGCTGGACGCTGCAGGCTTGGCCGCGGTCTGGGGGGCTGTGGTCTTGGGGCGGAGCCGTTCCACGTTGGTGGCGCGGTTGGCGCTGCGGCGCTCCACGCCGCTGTAGGCTTGGCTGTTGGCGTCGGTGGCGCGGGTGGCGCGGGTGGCCACGCGGGTGGTCACCGCGGTGGCGCTGCTGCTGCCGGGCGTCGTCGCCTGGGCCAGGCGGAAGACGCTGACGGCCTGCACCAGATCCTGCGCCTGGCTCTTCAGGCTGCCGGCGGCAGCGGCCATCTCTTCCACCAGGGCGGCGTTCTGCTGCGTGACCTGGTCCATCTGCACCACGGCTTCACCGATCTGGGAGACACCGGCGTTCTGCTCGCTGCTGGCCGCGCTGATCTCGCCCATGATGTCGGTCACACGGCGGATCGAGGTGACCACCTCGTTCATGGTGTTGCCGGCCTGGTCCACCAGCGCCGTGCCTTGCTCGACGCGGGTCACGCTGTCGGTGATCAGCTGCTTGATTTCCTTGGCCGCATCGGCCGAGCGGCTGGCCAGGTTGCGCACCTCGCCGGCCACCACCGCGAAGCCGCGGCCCTGCTCGCCCGCGCGTGCCGCTTCCACGGCGGCGTTGAGCGCCAGGATGTTGGTCTGGAAGGCGATGCCGTCGATGACGTTGATGATGTCGGCGATCTTCTTGCTCGAATCATTGATGCCCTTCATGGTGTCCACCACCTGCGCCACCACCTGGCCGCCCTTGACGGCCACGGTACTGGCACTCTGGGCCAGCTGGTTGGCCTGGCGGGCGTTGTCGGCGTTCTGCTTGACGGTGGAACCCAGCTCTTCCATCGAGGCCGCGGTTTCCTCCAGGGCGCTGGCCTGACTCTCGGTGCGGCCCGAGAGATCCTGGTTGCCCTGGGCGATCTGGGTGCTGGCCGAGGCCACGGACTCGGAGCCCTGGCGCACGGTGCTGACGATCTGTCCCAAGTTGCGCTGCATGGCGGCCAGGGCCTGCAGCACCTGGGCGACTTCGTCCTTGCCGCTTGTGTCCACGGGCCGCGTCAGGTCGCCCTGGGCCACCGCCTCGGAGATGTCCACCGCGTTCTGCAGCGAGCGGGAGATGCCGCGGATCAGCGCCATGCCGAACAGCACGGCAAACAGCACACCGGCGAGGATGGCGCTGATGGCCACCATGCGCACCGTCGTGTAGCGCGATTCAGCGGCCTTGAATTCCGCCTGGGCGACGTCGAGCTGCAGCTTTTTCAGCGCCACGATGCCGGCGCCGACGGGCTGGTACAGCGGGCGGATCTTCTCGGTCACGAGCCGGTTGGCGCCGGCGATGTCGTTGGCACGCAAGGCGGCCACGGCCGGGCGCAGGCCCTCCTGCACGAAGCGGGCGCGATCCTCGGCGAACTTCCTGGCCAGGACGGCTTCTTCCGGCGTCAGGGTGGTCGCCATATAGGCGTCCCAGGTCTTGCCGATGGCCGCGATATTGGCCTCGATCTCGGCCGTGTTGGGGTTGATGGTCTCGGGCGTCGGGGTCACCAGCGACACGGCAATCGCCAGCCGGTTGCGCAGCAGCATGCGCTCGATGTCGGCGACCTGACCGAGCGGGACGGTGCGGTCTTCGTACACCGTCTTGAGTCCGGCGTTGGACTGGCTGATGCCGAACAGGCCCAGCAGGCCGACGCCGACCAGGATGAGCGACATCAGGCCGATGAGGATCGTCAGGCGGGTGGAAATCTTGAGCTTGTTCATGGGGGCCTCTTGCCTGTGGGTCGGCTTACTGGACCGACTGCGTGACCAGGCCCACGTCGGCGCTGCCCATCACCTTCTCGATGTCCAGCAGGACCAGCATGCGGTCCTGGACCGAGCCGATGGCCAGCACGTGATTGCTGTCGATGGCGGCGGAAAAGTCCGGGACCGGGCGCTGCTGCTCGGGCGTCAGCGCGATCACGTCCGAGACGGCGTCCACCACCATGCCCACGACCTGCGTGCCGATGTTGAGCACGATCACCACGGTGAAGTTGTCGTACTTGACTTCCGACATCCCGAACTTGATGCGCATGTCGATGATCGGAACGATCACGCCGCGCAAGTTCATCACGCCCAGGATGTAGGCCGGTGCATTGGCCATGCGGGTGGGTTGCTCGAAGGAGCGGATTTCCTGCACACGCAGGATGTCGATGCCGTATTCCTCGCGGCCCAGCTTGAAGGCCAGGAATTCGCGGATCGACGGGGCGCTCTGGGCCGCCTGGCCTGCGCTGCGCTGGGCGGCGACTGGCTCCTGGGTCGTGGTCTGTGTGCTCATGGTGGGTCTTCCGGTAGGGATGGGGGTATGACAGGCCGGAAGATTATCGAAACGATTAAATCGAGTCAATCGAATTAATCGAATTAGACTGAAATATCGGATAAGCGGTCATGAATATTTCAAATGACAAAATTTTGAAGCTATATTCAGAAGCATGCGATCACTCACATGATGATTTTTGTCGAGAATCGAGGCTCCCGGGCGCATCCTGTGGATGCCGCAGGGGCGCATGGCCCGGGGTGCGCAGGCTTGACGCCATCGTAGGATTGCTATGTAATAAGAACTATTCTCACTAAATAACCACCCCAACGGTTCCACCATGTTCGAAACCCTGGTCATTGCCCTGCGCGAAGGCATCGAAGCCTTCCTCATCGTTGCCATCACCCTGGCCTATCTGCGCAAGACCGGCCGCTCCGCGCTGGCGCCGGCCGTGTATGTCGGCACCGGCCTGGCCCTGGTGCTCAGCGTGGTGGCGGCCGTGCTGCTGCGCGAGATGGTGGTGACACCTCTGTACGAAGGCCTGCTGGCCCTGGTGGCCGCGGCGATGGTCATCACCATGATGGTCTACATGAGCAAGGCGGCCCGGCAGCTGAGCGGCAACATCCGCGACCGCATCGACGCGGCCGCCGCGCGCACCGGCACCGGCGCCTACCTGGCCATCGCCGGCTTCACGCTGCTGATGATCACGCGCGAAGGCATGGAGACCGCCTTCATGGTCGCCTCCCTCATGGGGCAGAGCGACGCCACGGCCATGATCGCCGGCGCCTTGCTCGGGGTGCTGCTGGCGGCGGCCCTGGCCTGGGCCTGGTCGCGTTACGGGCAGCGCGTCAACCTGGGCCGCTTCTTCCAGGTCACGGCCATATTCCTGGGCCTATTCGTGCTGCAGCTGGCGCTCTACGCCTTCCACGAGTTCACCGAAGCCGGCGTGCTGCCGCTGGACAACGCCTACTGGCACCTCGCCACCGAGCCCTACGGCCCCGAAGGCGAGTACGGCACCTGGCTGTCCTACGGCCTGGTGCTGGTGCCGCTGGGCTGGCTGGCACTCACACTCTGGCGTGACCGCCACGCGGTAGGTAGCACCACCTAGGCAAGGAACATCCGGCACGCTGGCTCGCCGGGGCTTATGATCGATCCGGGTTAACCCTGATCCGACGACGTCGCCAGACGTCCTGCCCCCACAAGGAGCTGACTTGGCCGAGAGTGAAACCACGCCCGCCGGCGCAGAGCCCGGCACCCCGCCCGAGAGCGGCCTGCTCGCCTCATGGAAGCGGGCCCTGTCCGGCCCCCGTACGCCCGCGCCGGTACGTCTCAACTTGGCCTTGCAGGGCGGCGGCGCGCATGGCGCCTTCACCTGGGGCGTGCTGGATGCGCTGCTCGACGACCCGCGCATCGAATTCGAAGGCCTGAGCGGCAGCAGCGCCGGCGCCATGAACGCCGTGGTCTTCGCCCATGGCTGGCTGCAGGGCGGCCGCGCGGGCGCCCGGGACGCGCTTGCAAAATTCTGGACCGAACTGGGCAAGCAGATGCCCTGGGGCCTGATGACCCGGCGCAAGGGTGACTCCATCGCCTTCTCGCCCGCGGGCAAGCTGTTCTCCAGCTGGGCCGGCCAGTTCTCGCCCACCCAGCTCAACCCCTTCGACCTCAACCCCCTGCGCGACCTGCTGGCCGAGCAGGTCGACTTTGCGCAGCTGCGTGCCCACAGCCCCTTCAAGCTGTTCATCGGCACCACGCAGGTGAGCACCGGCAAGCTGCGCGTGTTTCGCGAAACCGAGCTCGACGTGGACGTGATGCTGGCCTCGGCCTGCCTGCCCAAGATCCACCGCACCGTGGTGATCGACGGCGAAGCCTACTGGGACGGCGGCTACACCGCCAACCCGGCCGTCTTCCCGCTGTTCTATGAATGCGAGGCGCGCGACGTGCTGCTGGTGCTGCTCAACCCGCTGCGTCGCGAGGGCACACCCGCCACGGTGCCCGAGATCGAAACCCGCATCGCCGAGCTGGGCTTCAGCGCCAACCTCCTGCGCGAGATGCGCATGTTCGCCCACGCCACCCAGTTTGCCGCGGCATCGCGCTTCGGCCATGGCCGGCTGGAACAGCGCCTGCTGGACATGCGCTTTCACATGATCGACACCAGCGAACTCGAAAGCCTGGGCCGCAGCGACAGCAAGCTGCTGCCGCACGGCCCCTTCCTGCAACTGCTGCAGCAGCAGGGCCGAGAGCGCACCCTGGCCTGGCTGGCCAAGGATGCGGCCGCGCTGGGCGCACGTTCGTCCATCGACATGCAGGCCCTGTTCGGTTGAAGCAGGGGCAAGACGCCGAGGCTATGATGGCGCGCATCCGAGACACCCGTCTCCCTCCGACATCCGGGAGTTAGCCCCCATGCCCTACATGCTCTTGATGGTCGAGCCCACCGGCCAGCGACGCACGCGCACCGAGGCCGAAGGCCGCGAAGTCTATGGCCGCATGCTCAAGTTCGCCGACGATCTGCGCGCGCGCGGCCAGCTGCTGGCGGTGGAGTCCCTGGCCTCGCAGGAGCGCGCCGTGCGCGTGCAGGTGCGCGAAGGCCGCACCCAGCTCACCGACGGCCCCTTTGCCGAAGCCAAGGAAATGGTGGGCGGCTTTTTCCTGATCGATTGCAAGACCCGGGCCGAGGCCGTGGCCCTGGCCCAGCAGTGCCCGGCCGCCGAGTGGTGCACCGTGGAAGTGCGCGGCGTCGGGCCCTGCTACGAGGACTGAGGTCGCCGGGTTTGGGTTTTTCCCGGCCGGAATTGTCGAATTCGCCGGTCCTCGTTCGTCGTGGGTTTGTCAGCCGGAATTTTCCGGTGGCAATTCACTGAAGGAGCGCAGACATGCGATACATGATCATCGTCAAAGCCACGCCCACGACCGAGGCCGGCCAGTTTCCGCCCAATATGGCCGAACTCATGGCCGTGATGGGCACTTTCCATGAGGAGTTGGCCCGAGCTGGCGTGCTGCTCGACGCCTCGGGCCTGGCACCCAGTTCGCAGGGCTGGCGCATCCGCTACGGCGCCAAGGACCGCCAGGTCATCGACGGGCCGTTCACCGAAAGCAAGGAGCTGATCGCCGGTTACACCCTGATCCAGGTGCGCTCGCGCGAAGAGGCGCTGGAGTGGACCCGGCGCTTTCCCAACCCCGTGGGCGAGGGCATGGCCGCCGAGATCGAGGTGCGCCGTCTCTACGAGATGGAAGACTTTGCCAGCGTGAGCCGCTGAAAGGAGCCAACATCATGACCAGGAACATCCTCATCGTCGTCGCGCTGGCCATCGCCGGCCTGCTGGTGTTTGCCGCCACGCGGCCCGATACCTTCACCCTGCGGCGCAGCCTGCTGATACAGGCGCCGCCCGACAAGCTGCACGCGCTCATCAACAACATGCGCGCCTTCAACACCTGGAACCCCTATGACAAGAAGGACCCCGCCATGCAGGGCAGCTACAGCGGCCCGGCCGCCGGCCCCGGGGCGCGTTACGCCTTCAAGGGCAACAAGGACGTGGGCGAGGGCAGCCTGGAGATCACGGACAGCGCGCCCTCCCAGGTCGGCATGCGCCTGGACATGAGCGCGCCCATGGAGGCACACAACCAGATCACCTTCACCCTGGTGCCGCGCGGCCAGGGCACCGAGGTGACCTGGGCCATGGAGGGCGCCTGCCCCTTCATCGCCAAGCTCATGGGCGTCTTCATCAATATGGACGCCATGATCGGCCGCGACTTCGAGGCTGGCCTGGCCAGCCTCCAGCTAATTGCCGAACGCGGCTGACCCCAGACCAAGAAAAGGAGTCCATCATGAACCAGCAGATCTACATCAACCTGCCCGTGCGCGACCTGCCGCGCTCCAAGGCCTTCTTCGGCGCCCTGGGCTACAGCTTCAACCCGCAGTTCACCGACGAGAAGGCGGCCTGCATGGTCATCAGCGAGGATATCTACGTCATGCTGCTGACCGAACCCTTCTGCCAGACCTTCACGAACAAGCCCCTGGCCGACGCGCGCAAGACCACGGAGGTGCTGATCTGCCTTTCCTGCAAGAGCCGTGACGAGGTGGACACGCAGGTGAAAAAGGCCTGGGCCGCCGGTGGCACGGTGCCCCGCACGGCGGTGGACCACGGCTTCATGTACCAGCACGGCTTCGAGGACCCGGACGGCCATGTCTGGGAACTGGCCTATATGGACATGGCGGCCTTCCCGGCCGCCACCGCCTGACGCTGCCCGCATGCATTCCGCCACCCACGATGCCATCGCCGCCGTCTGGCGCATCGAGTCCGCGCGCATCGTGGCGGTGGTGGCGCGTTTGCTGCGCGACATTGGCCAGGCCGAAGAGGCCGCGCAGGACGCCCTGGTGGCGGCGCTGGAGCACTGGCCTCGTGACGGCGTGCCGCTCAACCCCGGCGCCTGGCTCATGACTACGGCCAAACACCGCGCGCTCGACCTGCTGCGCCGCCACAAGGTGCAGGACAGCGCGCTGGAGCAGATCGGCCTGGACCTGGAGGCGCAAGAGGCGCTGGTCGTGCCCGACTTCGTCGACGCGCTCGATGCCGCGCGGCAGGACGAGATCGGCGACGACCTGCTGCGCCTGATCTTTACGGCTTGCCACCCGGTGCTCAAGGCCGAGATGCGGGCCGCGCTGACGCTCAAGCTGATCGCGGGCCTGAGCACGCACGAGATCGCGCGCGCTTTCCTGGTGAGCGAGTCCACGCTGGCGCAGCGCATCGTGCGCGCCAAGCGCATCCTGCAGGAGGCGCGCGTGCCCTATGAGCTGCCGCGCAGCCCGGCGCTGGGCGAACGCCTGGCCTCGGTGCTGGAGGTGGTCTACCTGGTCTTCAACGAGGGCTACACGGCCACCGCCGGCGAGGACTGGATGCGTCCCGCGCTGGTGGACGAAGCCCTGCGCCTGGGCCGCATGCTGGCCGAACTGGCACAGCAAGAGCCCGAGGTGCAAGGCCTGCTGGCCCTTATGGAGTTGCAGGCCTCGCGCATCGCGGCGCGCACCGATGCGCAGGGCCGCCCCGTGCTGCTGCTGGACCAGGACCGTACCCAGTGGGACCACCTGCTCATCAGCCGCGGCCTGGCCGCGCTGGCGCGCGCCGAGGCTCTGAGCGCGCAGCAGGGGCAGGCCCTGGGGCCCTATGCGCTGCAGGCCGCCATTGCCGCCTGCCACGCGCGCGCCGCGCTGGCGGCAGACACCGACTGGCAGCGCATCGCCACGCTCTACGACGCCCTGGCCCAGGCCGCGCCCTCGCCCGTGGTCGAGCTCAACCGCGCGGTGGCCGTGGCCATGGCCCAGGGCCCCGAGGCGGGCCTGGCCATCATCGACACCCTGCGCGACGACAAGGCCCTGCAGAACTACCAGTGGCTGCCCAGCGTGCGCGGCGACCTGCTGGCCCGGCTGGGCCGCAGCGTCGAGGCGAAAGCCGAGTTCGAACGCGCGGCGGCGCTCACCCAGAACCAGCGCGAACGCGCGCTCTTGCTGGAGCGCGCGCTGGCCCTGGATGGCGGCAGCGCATCCCTGCATTGAGCAGTATCCAGACGGCCCCCCTCTTTTTTCAAGCGCAAAGGAGTCCATCATGAGCAATCCCATCGGCTGGTTCGAGATCTACGTGAACGACATGCAACGCGCCAAGGCTTTTTATGAAGGCGTGCTGGGCGTGGCGCTGACGCGCCTGGAGAGCCCCGACCCTGGTTCTGCGATCGAGATGTGGTCCTTCCCCATGGACTCGAATGTCTACGGTGCTTCCGGCACCCTGGCGAAGATGCCGGGTGTATCGGCCGGTGGCAACAGCACACTCGTGTATTTCAGCTGCACCGACTGCGCTGTCGAAGCCGCCCGGGCGGTGAAATACGGGGGCCAGTTGCAGCGGGGGAAAACCTCCCTCGGTCCCTATGGCCACATGGCCCTGCTGGTCGACACCGAGGGCAACCGGATCGGCCTGCATTCCATGCAGTAGCCGGTTTCCTCCAGTCGGCACTGACCCTTTTGGGGGATAGGCGCTGGCACCAGACCTCCCTAGAATCCGGACGGCAGGTGCAGCTTGGCGATTTCCGTTCCAGTTGCGCTGCGCATGCCAAACGGTCCACGGTCGATACAAAGCAGGCGCAGGGAGGCGCCACCCCATGAAACAACAAATCGCCAGGTTTTCCCCTCACCAGAACGCCAAGGTCTTCGCCGTGCTCATGGCACTCGGTTCGCTCGTGTTCGTCGTTCCCTTCATGCTGTTTGCGGGCATGATGACGCCGGAAGGCATGGGGCCGCCGATGTTCATGTTTGTGCTGTTCCCGGTTTTTTATCTGGTGTTTGGTTACGTGATGGTCGCCATCGGGTGTGCCATCTACAACTACATGGTCCCATACATCGGGGGCATTGAATACGAATCGCAGGCCCCGGGCAACGATGCCTGATCCATCGTGAAGTGAATTCACCTTTCCACGGAGTCACACGTATGCCCCTGCTTGGTTTGGCCGCCATGCTGCTGTCCTTCGACGTCGCCCCGGAGGCGATCGCCGAGCACGACGACTGGCATACCCATGAGCATCTGCCCGAGCGCCTGTCCATTCCGGGTTTCCTGCGGGGCACACGCTGGGTGGCACTGAGCGGGCAGCCCAGGTACTGCGTGCTGTACGAAGTGGCGCAACTCGCAACACTGTCGTCCGACGCCTATCTGCAGCGCCTGAACCACCCGAGCCCCTGGACCTCGAAGATGATGCCGCACTACCGCGGCATGACGCGAGGCCTGTGTTCGGTCGTCGGCTCGTACGGCCTGGGGCTGGGCCATCTCGGCCTGCTGCTGCGGTTTTCACCTGCTGCAGACCAACAGGCCGCCTTGCGTGAATGGCTTCTCCAGGACTGGCTGCCACAGTTGCCGGCGCGCCCTGGCCTGGGCAGCGTGCACCTGCTGGAAGGCACGCTCACAGCCCAGATGACGAACGAGCAACGCATCCGCGGGGCCGATGCCGGTGTGGACTGGGCGCTGCTCGTCACAGGCTACGACCAGCAGAGCCTGGAAGCCCTGGCCGAGACCGAACTCGGCAAGACACAGCTGGCGGCGCGAGGTGCCCGGGGCATCGTCAGCGCGCTCTACCGCACGGACTACACGCTCACCGCGCAGGAAGTCGGCGCCTGAGCGCCCTTGCACTCAGTCCTCGTGCATGTGCACGGTGTTCTTGCCCGCGTGCTTGGCCTGGTACATGGCTTCGTCGGCGTGGCGCATGAGCACATCCAGGTCGACTTCCGTGGCGTTGAACATGGCGATGCCGATGCTGCCGCTGGACTGGTAGGCCAGGCCTTGCAGGTCATACGGCTTGGCCATGGCGAGCAGGGCTTTGGCGGCGATCTGGCGGGCTTCAGTGCGGGCCAGCGTGGGCTCCTCGTTGAGGTGCTCCAGCACGATCACGAACTCGTCCCCCCCGATACGCGCCACCGTGTCGGCCTCGCGCACCACGCGGCTCAGCCGGCTGGCGATCTCCTGCAGCAGCAGGTCACCCGCGTGGTGGCCGTGTTCGTCGTTGATATGCTTGAAATTGTCCACGTCCACGAAGAGCAGGGCGCCGTGCTGGCCATTGCGGCGCGTCAGCGTCAGGGCGCGCTGCAGGCGTTCGAGCAGCAGGCGCCGGTTGGGCAGGGCGGTGAGCGGGTCGTAGAAGGCGATGCTGCGGATCTGTTCCTCCTGCAGCTTGCGCTCGGAGATATCGCTCATGGCTGCCACGTAGTGCGTCACCTTGCCTTGCTCGTCACGCACCGCGGTGATCGTGGTCCACAGCGGGACGAGGTCACCGCTCTTGCGCTGGTCCCACATCTCACCTTCCCACTTGCCGGTCTTGCGGATGGACTCCCACAAGGCGTCGTAGAAGGCGGCATCGTGCCGGCCCGAGCGTAGCGAGCTGGTCTTGCGGCCGATCAGTTCTTCACGGCTGTAGCCCAGCAGGTCCAGGAAGGCCTGGTTGGCCCGCAGGATGACGGAACCCGCGTCGCTCACCAGCATGGCCTGGCGTGATTCGAAGGCGACGGCGGCAACACGTTGGTCCTGCTCGGCCTTGACGCGCTCGGTGACGTCCCGGGCCACGAAGACCACAGCGCGTTTGCCCTCCACCCGCACGTCCAGCGTCTGGGCTCGCCCCTCGAACACATGCCGTCCGCCCTGGGTATCGAGCTCGTAATCGATCTTCTGCGGTGTGCCGGCTTTCAGCGTCTGGAGCAGGAATTCGTGGAACCGCTTGGCCTCGGAGGCGGGCAGCACCTCGTCCATGCGTTTGCCGATGGTTTCCGAAATCGGCGCGTAGAGCAGCCGCTCCTCGGGCGAGATGACTTCCACGTAACGGCCGTCCTCGTCGAGTACGAAGAGCAGGTCGGGCGAGGCCCGGGTGATGGCGCGGCGCAAGGCTTCGCTGCGCGCCAGCGCCTGCTTGGATTTTCGCTGTTCCTGCAGGTCGTGCAAGAGCAGGGCCAGCAGGGCCGTGCTCGGGGCCAGCACGAAGAGGTAGGGCAGGGCCAGCGTCTCCAGCAGCTTCTGCAGGTGCTGCATCGGCAGCAGCAGGAACCAGCCCAGGCAGACGATGTGTAGCAGCACGCCGAACACCAGGAAGTCCAGCAGCTTGGGATGGGCCCAGCCGCGGTACAGGGCGTGGCGCATGGCCAGGCCGAAGAGCACCGAGGTGGTGATGACAGCCACGCCGACCACGGCGCCAGCGCCGCCCAGCCACAGGCGGTAGGCCGCGGCGATGAGACCGGCAATGATGGCCACCAGCGGGCCGCCGAAGATGCCGGCCACGCCCAGGATGGCCGAGCGGGCATCGAAGATCACACCGGGGGCCAGATTGGCCGGGTGCAGCATGCCGAAGATGCAGATGGCGCCAAAGACCAGGCCGGAGCAGATGCGGGCCGCGCCCACGCGCTCGCCCCAGACGCGGAGATTGAACTCGTACAGCGCCGACAAGGCGAGCAGGAGCGCGGTGCTGTAGATGAGGTCAAGCGTCATGCGGTGGGTGCTTCCCTGATCTGTGGCTTGGCCCATCATAGCCATGCACGGCCTCCAGGGCCAGGGGCGTCAGCCTGATATCCGTGCAGAAAGCACGGTCACGCGCCCTGTGTGCGCAAAATGGTCCGACCGGGGCCGGTTGGCTGGGCTCAGGCCTTCTTCACGAACTCGCTTTTCAGCTGCATCGCACCGATGCCGTCGATCTTGCAGTCGATGTCGTGGTCACCGTCCACGAGCCGGATGTTCTTGACCTTCGTGCCCACCTTCACCACGGTGGACGAGCCCTTGAGCTTGAGATCCTTGACCAAGGTCACGGTGTCGCCGTCCTGCAGCAGGTTGCCGTGCGCATCCTTCCAGACCCGCTGCTCCAGCGCGGCGGCCTCGGCCACCCGGGGCCATTCATGCGCGCATTCGGGGCAGACGTAGTTGTCGCCGTCTTCGTAGGTGTATTCGGAGTGGCACTGGGGGCAGGGCGGGAGGGTGGACATGGGTTTTGAGTGAGATGGGTCTGGACAAGCCGCCACGGGATGGGCTGATGTCGTGGTGCTGTCATTGTCTTCGATGATGGTGTGTGCCTGGAACGAGGCGCAGTTCAACACGATGATGCAGAGACGGCGTGGAATTCCACAGCAGGTAAGCTACGGTGGATCGACAGGAGCGAACCACCATCATGAAGCGCCGTGAACTGCTGCAGACCCTGGCCTGTGCCCCCGCGCTGACGGCACCAATGTTTGCCAGCGCCGCCACGCCCCGCACCCTGAACGCCGCCGCCGCCACGCTCGCTGCCGCCGGCCAGCCCGCCCTCCCGGTGTGGGCCTACGAAGGCCAGGTGCCTGGGCCGGTGCTGCGTTTCAAGCGGGGTGAAATGCTGGACCTGGTGTTGCACAACCAGCTGCCCGACCCCAGCACCATCCACTGGCATGGCATCCGCTTGCCCAATGCCATGGACGGCGTGCCCGGTCTCACGCAGGCCCCGGTGGCGCCGGGTGAACGTTTCCCCTACCGTTTCGCGCTGCCCGACGCTGGCACCTACTGGTACCACCCGCACCTCGGCACGCCCGAGCAGGTGGACCGCGGCCTGGCAGGTGCGCTGATCGTCGAGGACGATGCGCCGCCGCCCGTGGACCTGGACCTGGTCTGGCTTCTCGATGACTGGCGGCTCGACGCGCAGGGCCGCATTGCCGAGAACTTCTACAACTTCCATGACGTGGCGCACGCCGGCCGCCTGGGCCAACGCCTCACGGTGAACGGGCAGGTGGACCTGGTGCAGGCGCTGCAGAGCGGCCAGCGCATCCGCCTGCGCCTGATCAACGCGGCCAATGCGCGTATCTTTGCGCTCAGCCTCGAAGGCTTGCCGGCCTGGCTGATCGCGCGCGACGGCATGCCCGCTGCGGCGGCCGTGCCCTGGGAGGGCGAGCTGCTGCTGGGCCCGGGCATGCGCACGGATTTCATCATCGACGCCACGCGTGCCGGCCGTTTCCAGCTCAAGGACAGTTATGGCCGCGGCGAACGCGTGATGGCCACGCTGGAGGTGAAGGGCAAGGACAGCGCTGCGCGTGCAGCGCCCTTGCCCGCGCAGCGCGAGCCGCTACCCGAGCCGGACCTGGCCACCGCGCTGGTGCACACCCTGCAGCTGGGCGGCGGCGCCATGAGCCGCGACGGCTGGCCGCAGGAGTCGACGGCCGACCGCGAGGCGCGGCGCCTGCGCCTGCTGGGTGGTGCGCGCGAAGCGGCCCCGGCCTGGACCCTCAATGGCCAGGCCCACATGAGCCACGACAGGGCGCATGCCGAGCATGCGGCCGAGTTCCGCGTGCCGCGGGGCGGCAGCGTGCGCCTGGGTTTCGAGAACAACACGGCCTGGTGGCACCCCATGCACCTGCATGGTCACCACTTCCGCGTCTTGTCGCGCAACGGCCAGGCCCTGGCCGAACGCCCCTGGCGCGACACGGTGCTGCTGGCCCCGGGCGACCGGGTGGACGTGGCTTTCGTGGCAGACAACCCGGGCCACTGGCTGATCCACTGTCATGTGCTGGAGCACCACGCCGGCGGCCTGGGCACCCTGTTCGAAGTGCAGGGCTGAGAGGCCCAGTGCCGGCCCGCTTCAGGGCAGGAGCAGCAGCGCGCCCTGCGTGCTGCGGGCTTCCGCAGCGCGGTGCGCGGCCACCACATCGTCGAGCCGGAAGCGCGCGCCGATGTGGGCCTGTACATGGCCGGCCGCGACGGCCTGGAACAGTTCGGCCGCGTTCTCGCGGAACACGGCAGGATCGGCGTTGTGCGGGAAGACCGAGGGCCGGGTGAGGAAGAGACAGCCCTTCTTGTTGAGCAGTTCGGGCTCGATGGCCGGTGCCGGGCCCGAGGCCGCCCCGTAGATCACGACCAGACCGAAGGGGGCCGTCAACTCCAGTGACTGGAAAATGGTGTCCTTGCCCACCGAGTCATAGACCACGCGCGCCTTGCGCCCTCCCGTGGCCTGCAGCAGGGTGGCGGGCCAGTCGCTCAGCGAATAGTCGATGGCCACGTCGGCGCCTGCAGCCCGGGCGATGGCGCACTTCTCGGGCGAGCCGGCCGTACCCACAACATAGGCGCCCAGGGCCTTACCCCACTGGCACAGGATCTGGCCCACACCACCGGCGGCGGCGTGGACGAGGATCATGTCGCCCGCCTGCACGCGGTGCGTCTTGCGCAACAGGTACTGGGCCGTCAGCCCCTTGAACAGCAGCGCGGCGGCGGCTTCGTCGCTGACGCCGGTGGGGACGTGCACCAGGCGTGAGGCCGCGACGTTGCGCCGGTCGGCATAGGCACCCAGGCCTGCGTTCATGTAGGCCACACGATCACCCACCTTGAAATCCTTCACACGGTCGCCCACGGCTTCCACCACGCCGGCGGCTTCGTGCCCCAGGCCCGTGGGCAGTGGCAGCGGGTACACGCCCTTGCGCTGGTAGATGTCGATGAAGTTGAAGCCCATGGCCGTCTGGCGCAGTCGTACTTCATCCACACCAGGCGGCGGCAGCTCGACGGTCTGCAACTTCATGACTTCAGGGGCGCCGAGCTCGGTGAGGACGACCTGTTTTGCTGTGTTCATGGGGGAGCTTGTCTCGTTTGGTTTCATGGGGGATGGCGCCAGAGGCGCTGTCGCCATTGTGGTGGATTCCGCGACGCAGCGCTGCGGCAGGGCGGGCCATCCATGACCAATGAACAGCCGGCTGGCTTTAAGATCGCGGCATGAAAACGACTTACATCTTCGCCGCCATCCTCATCGCCAGCGTCATCGGTGCGCTGGTGCCCACCCGCCTGGTCAAGACCCTGATGCTGGTGCTCACCGGCGTGCTGGCTGCCTACGGACTGTTCAAGTACCTGGGCTGAGCCCGGCCCGGCGGTCCACCCTCTGCGTTCAACGCGCCGCGCTCTCGCGCAGGCGCTGCACATCCAGCTCGCTCACCGGCGGGGCCTGGTGGCCCCACTGCGTGCGCAGGTACGTCAGGAGCGTGGCCACCTCGCGGTCGCTGAGCGTCAGCACAAAAGGCGGCATGCCGAAGGGGCGCGGGTGCGCCGTGGTGGCGGGCGCAAAGCCGCCGTTGAGGACCATCTGCACCAGGTTGGCCGGTGAGGCCAGGGTGACGGCGCGGTTGCCCGCCAGCGGCGGGTAGGCCCACTGGCCGTCCCGCCCGCGGATGCCCTGGCCTTGTTCGCCGTGGCATTGGGCGCAATGCTTCTCATACAGTTTGGCGCCCAGCGACGCTGGCGCCGCGGCCGGGACAGCGGCGCGCGGCGTCTCGGTGCGCGGCAACTGCTGCAGGTACAGCGCCACGGCGCGCAGGTCGGCCGCTTGCCAGTGCTGTGTGCTGTGCTGCACCACCTCGGCCATGGGGCCGGTGACCACCGCCGTGCCAGCGCGGCCGTCGCGCAACAGCGCCATGATGTCTTCCACGGGCCAGTCCTGCACACCCGCCTCAAGCGGGTTGGTGAGCGAAGGCGCATACCAGTTCTGCGCCGGGATGAGGCCGCCGGCCGGGTCCAGGCCGCTGGCGCCCAGCGCGTTGCGCGGCGCGTGGCAGGCGCTGCAGTGCCCGAGGCCGCGCACCAGGTAGGCGCCACGCTGCCGTTCCATGGCGTTGGCCGGCAAGCCGGCAGCCGCGACTTCCGCCTGGCCTTCCTCGAAGTACAGCGTGCGCCAGACCTTGAGCGCGGCTTGGGTGTTGAAGGGCCAGCGCAGCTGGTGCGCGGGCGCGGGGACGTCCACCGGTTTCAGCTGGTGCAGGAAGGCGTAGAGCGCGTCGCTGTCGGTCCGCGTGATGTGCGTGGTGTTGTTGTACGGAAAGGCCGGCGACAGCCAGCGCCCGTCGCGCGACTGGCCGTGGTGCAGTGCGCGCCAGAAGTCGTCGTCGCTCCAGCCGCCCAGGCCCGCGGGGCTGGGCGTGAGGTTGCTGCTGTAGACCGTGCCGAAGGGCGTGGTGATGGCGCGCCCGCCGGCAAAGGGGGCGCCGCCGCGCGCGGTGTGGCAGTGCTGGCAGTTGCCCAGCGTGGCCAGGTAGCGGCCGCGTTCGATGGTGCCGGCATCTGCCGCCGCGGCGGAGGGGCTGGCCACGGCGATCGGCGCGGCCGGCCACAGCAGCCAGGCGAGCAGGGCCGCGAGCAGCAGGCCCAGCGCCAGCACGGGGCGCAGCCTGCGGTGTCGGCTGCGGCGCGCGTCGTTGTGCGGGGTGCTCATCGCCGGCCTCCCGGCACCTGGGTGGCGCTGGCGTCGGCGGTGTGGCCATGTGCCGCGCCGCAGTCCAGCGGCAACGGTTTGGCCAGGGCACGCGCGGGCCGGGTGTTGGCGGGAAGGGGTTGGCTGGCCAGCCAGCCGCTCACGGCCGACACATCGCTCATGCTCAGGCGTTGCGTGATGGTGGCCATGCAGTCGGGCGCCTGGGTGTGGCGCAAGCCATTGCGCCAGGCGCCGAGCTGCGAGTTCAGGTAGTCGCGCGGCAGGCCCAGCAGGCCGGGCGTGGCGGGCAACACGCCGGTGAGCGCGCTGCCGTGGCATTGCACGCAGGCCGGCAGCTGGCGCGCCGGGTCGCCGCGCAGGGCCAGCTGTTCGCCGCGCTGACGGTCCTGCGGCGTGAGGTCCACCGGGGTGGGTGCCGGGTAGGGCAGGTCCAGTGCGGCGAAGTGTTCGGCGATCTCGCGCAGGTAGGGCTCGCTCAGCGGCTCCACCAACTGCGTCATCAGGCGGTAGTTGCGGTGGCCGTCCCGGAAATGCAGCAGCTGCTGGTAAAGGTAGCCGGCCGGCTTGCCGGCGATGCGTGGGTAGTAGCCGTCGGGCCCGGCCCGGCCCTGCTCGCCGTGACAGGCCGTGCAGGCCTGCATGCGCTGCGCCATGCTGTCCTCGAATTTGGGCGGGGCTGCCGTGGCAGACAGCGTCAGCCCCAGGGTGGCGCCGAACAGAACGGTACGCAGGCGGAGAAGCGGAGACAGGCGAGAAGGGTCAGGCATGGTGGGCCGGGTGGTGGTGAAGCGTAGAGGTATCAGGACTCTAGTGCAAACGCATCCATGGCCAGCATGCCGTACATCACCTCGCGGCTCAGGTAGTCGGGTTTCGCGCCTTCGGCCGCCGCGCCCAGCGCGAAGAACAGCGGCAGGAAGTGGTCTTCCGTGGGGTGCGCGCGCTGGGCGTGCGGGGCCTGCTGGCGGTAGTCCAGCAGGGCTGCGGTGTCGCCGCTGGCGATCCTGCTTTCCACCCAGCGGCTGAATTCGATGACGTAGGGCGCGGCCTCGGTCTGGCCGCCGAAGAACTCGCCCAGGTTGTGGGTCATGCTGCCCGTCCCCATGAGCAGCACGCCGCGCTCGCGCAGCGGGCGCAGCGCGCGGCCCAGCGCGTAGACCTGGGCCGGGCCCCAGTTGGCGGGCAGGGCCACCTGCACCACGGGCACGTCGGCCTCGGGGTACATGTGCAGCAGCGGCACCCAGGTGCCGTGGTCGAAGGGCCGGCGGTTGTCCAGGCCGGCCTCGATGCCGGCGGCCTGCAGCAGCGCGACCATCTCCTGCGCCAGCGCAGGCTGGCCCGGTGCGGGGTATTGCAGCTGGTAGAGCTCGGGCGGGAACCCGCCGAAGTCGTGCCAGGTCTGCGGCGCGGGCGTGCCCATCACCAGGGGCGTGCGCGCCATCCAGTGCGGTGACATCACCACGATGGCGCTGGGCTGGTCGTGGGCCTGGGCCCAGGCGCGCAGGGCCGGGCCGGTGCTGCCGGCATCCACGGCGAAGAGCGGGGCGCCGTGCGAGACAAAAAGGCTGGGCAGGGTCTTGTTCATGCGTTGTCCTTTGCAGTGGTTTCCTCGCCGGGTTGCAGCCAAAGCCGCGCCGGCACGTGGTGCTGCAGCTTGTCCACCGCCAGCTCCACCAGATCGGGGTGCAGTTCGTGGCCGATGAAGGGCAGCACGTCGGCCGTGAAGTCCGTACCGAGCGCCTTCAGGCGCATGGCGCCATCGATGACGTGGCTGTAGGGCATGACCGTGTCGGCCTTGCCGTGCAGCAGGTGCAGGGTGCTGCCTTCGTGCAGCGGCGCCTCGGGCAGTCGCGCAAAACGCCCGGCGATGGCGATCACGCGCGCGGCCACCGGCTCGGGGCGCAGCGCCGAGGCCAGCGTCATGATGGCGCCCTGTGAGAAGCCCACCAGGGCGGTGCCCGCGGTTTCGACGCCCGAGCGTTCCTGCCAGTGGCGCACGGCGTATTCGAAGGCGGGCAGGGCCGCGTCCACGCGCGTCGGGCGGTTCTCTTCCGTCACACCCGTCACGGAAAACCATTGCCGCCCGCCGGGGGCGAGTTCGCTGGCATGGGGTGCGTCCACTGCGACCACCATGGCCTGCGGGAAGGCCTGGGCATAGGCCTGGCCCAGGCCGGCGAGGGACTGCGCGTTCGAACCCACGCCGTGGAAGAGCAGGATGAGCTGCGCTGCCTTGGGGCTGGGCTGCTGGAGGATGAGGGCCTGGGGCTGGTTCATGGGGTTTCCTGTCTGCGCCGCTTGATGTGGCGCTGGATGTACTTTATTGGACTGTTCCCATTTGATAAATAGCGTGTTGATTGACTAATTGATCACTGAGGTGAAACAATTAGGTCAGGAAGAGGCGAAAAAAGCAGCATGGACCAGTTCAAAGAGATCGAATCCTTCGTGGCGGTGGCGCAGCTGGGCAGCTTCGTGAAGGCGGCCGACAAGCTGGGCATGTCCAAGGCCATGGTCTCGCGGCATGTCAGCGAACTGGAAGCGCGCCTGGGCGTGCGGCTGATGCAGCGCACCACGCGCCGCCTCTCGCTGAGCGACGCCGGGGCCGACTACCTGCAGCGCTGTGTGCAGATCCTCGGTGAGCTGCACGACGCCAATGCCGCGGTCAGCGCCTCGGCCGTGCAGGCGCAGGGCCTGCTCAAGGTCACCGCACCACTGACCTTCGGCATCCGCCACCTGGCGCCGCTGTGGGGCGAGTTCCTGCGCATCCACCCGCGCGTGGAGCTGGAGGTGAACCTCAACGACCGCATGGTGGACCTGATCGAGGAGGGCTACGACCTGGCCGTGCGCGTGGGCCAGCTGGCCAGTTCCTCGCTGATCGCGCGGCGCATCAGCGGCACGCGCCTGGTGCTGTGCGCCTCGCCGCGTTACCTGCAGCAGGCCGCGCCCATTCGGGACCTGGACGACATTGCCGACCACGACGTGATGGCCTACACCTACCTGGCCACCGGCGAACAGTGGCATTTCATGGGGCCGGGCGGCGCGCGCAGCATCGAGGTGCACCCACGCCTGCGCAGCAACAGCGGCGACACCTGCCGTGCCGCCGCCCTGGCCGACCAGGGCATCGTGTTCCAGCCCAGCTTCCTGGTGGGCGAAGACCTCAAGGCGGGCCGTCTGGTGGAAATCCTGCCGCAGTACGCGGGGCCGGAACTGGACATCAGCGTGGTCTACCCCAGCCGGCACCACCTGTCGCACAAGGTGCGCGCCATGGTGGAGTTCCTGGGCACGGCCTTTGCGCAGGCCGCACGCATTTAGTCCTTCGGTTCTTTACATCGCCCAGATGCGCGGCGGCACGGCGTCCAGCTGCCAGAGCTGCTGGCGCCAGGCGGCGCGCAGGCTCTTGAGCAGACCCATGGCCGGTTCCACCAGCGGCGCCAGCACGCGCACCACCAGCACCTGGGGGTGCGGGCTGGTGGCGCCGGCGGTGGCGCGCAGGGCGTGCGCGGCTATCAGTTCACGCACCACGTCCAGTGCGGCTTCGCGCCGCGCGCGCGCAATGGGCTCGCCCGCCACGAAAAACAGCGTGGCCATGCAGCGCTGGCCGGCCAGGCCCAGCGGGCCGTCCATCAGGCGCGCGTCGCTGGCGGCGATGCGGCCCTGCTCCAGCCAGACGCCCGGTACCTCCAGGTGTTGCGCGAAGGTGCCTTCGGTGAACGGCAGGTCTGCCGCCGGCAGGCCCAGGGCGGTCACGTCCCAGCCCATGAGTTCGGCGCCAGGTGCCAGTTCGAACACGGCCCGGTTCTCGGCGCGGCACTGGTTGTAGGCCAGCGCCTCCAGCGGCAGCCATTCCAGGCGCGCACCGGCTTCCAGGCGCGCGTGCACCAGCTGGCGCGCGACCTCACCGCTGCTGCGGTAGAAGCGTGTGGCGCCGGGGGTGGTGACCAGGCCGTGCGCGCCGGGGCCGACGCTCACTCTGATGTCCAGCGTGTCGCCCCCCACCAGGCCGCCGGGCGGGTGCACCAGCACGTTGTGGCAGATGCTCTCGCCTTCGGGGTAGAGGCTTTGCAGGATGCGCAGCGGGCCTTCGTGGCGGTAGTGCGCCAGGCAACGCGCGCCGTCGCGGGTGTAATCGAGTTGCAGCGAGGCGTGCCAGGTCATGCGGCAAGTCTACCTGCGCAGACATGTGGGCCCGGGTGACGGACAATGTGGCCTTCTCCGAAATTCGACACCCATGACGACCAGCACTTCCCTGTCTTCCGAAACCCCGGCGCAAACGCCGGCCGCCCCCGAGGCTCCCGCTGTCAAATCCGAAGGCAGGACCAGCCTGGCCGATCGCAAGCAGTCTGCACTGCCGGTGTTGGAGCAGCTCTTCGGCTTGTATCCCCACCTGTTCGGTGCCGAGTTCCTGCCGCTCAAGCGCGGCATTTTCCAGGACCTGCTGGCGCGGCACCCCGAGGTGTTCCAGCGCGACAGCCTCAAGGCCGCGCTGGCCGTGCATGTGCGCTCCACGCCCTACCTGCAGTGCGTGGCCGCGGCCAAGGCCCGGCATGACCTGGACGGGGTGGCCGTGGAAGAGGTGGCACCCGAGCATGTGTACCAGGCCGTGGTGGAGCTGCACCGCCGTCGCCAGGCCCGCACCAAGGACGATCTGTCCCCGAAGCTGCGCGCCCAGCTGTCGGCCGCCTTCGAAGCTTCGGGCCTGAGCCCCCAGGACTATCGGGAACGCGTGCAGCCCGGCGACGAGGCGATCGCCGCCGTGCTGGACGAAGCGCTGAGCGAAAGCGCGGGCAGGATCGCCCGCCAGGAGGCACTGAACAAGGCCTTCGAGGCCAGCGGCAAGAGCCCGCGCGAGTTCGCCGAGATGTATGGCGTGCAGGAGCGCGACGTCATCAAGTCGGCGCTGGCCTGCAAGCGGCGCGCCCAGGCCGCCAGCGCGGCGACCTGAACCCGGACGGGCCGCCCGTGTCCACGCCAACGCCACCGGCCCAGCCGCGCAACCCGCTGCACGGCCTGACGCTGGAGGCCATTGTCACCGCGCTGGTGGCGCACTACGGCTGGCCCGGCCTGGCCGAGCGTATTCCCGTGCGCTGCTTCAGCGCGGACCCGAGCATCAAGTCCAGCCTCACCTTCCTGCGCAAGACCCCCTGGGCGCGCGAGAAGGTGGAGGGGCTGTACCTCTACATGCAACGCGAACAGCGGCGTGCGCGCGGCGGCCCGCCGCGCTGAGGGCCGCGTATCAACGTTCGCCGCGGCCAGGCCGTAACGTTGGAAACAAAATATTGTTTTGCTTTGCGTCGGTGCATGCCTGGCCTAAGCTGGTGTCTTGTTTCCGATGGTGGACGCGATGTATACGCACTGGGTCTACACACGTGCCGGGCGCAACACCTTCCTGAGCAGGCGGGTGCTTGGCGGCCGTGTCGGGGCGCGTGATGCCTGAGTCATTCCTGGCTTTGCCTCCGCAGTGCCAGGCCGTCCTGGCCCTGCCCGAGGACGAACGCTATCTGTACTTCCTGCGCGAGGCGGCGGGTTCCGAACGTCTGTGGGGCCTGCTGGACCCGCGCGGCTGGGTGACGCTGACCGATCCGCAAGGGCATGCCGGCTTGCCGGTCTGGCCGCACCCGGTGTATGCCTCGGCCTGCGCCAGCGGCGATTGGGACGGTTATGTGCCGGCCTGTATCGAGGTGTCGGCCTTTCTGGACCAGTGGCTGCCGGATATGGCGGAGCTGGGTGTGCGGGTCGACGTGTTCCCGAACTCGGGGCGTCGCGGCCGCATGGTGCCTGCCCTGCAACTGGAGCTGCAACTGCGCGAACAGATGGCGCTGATCGAAAACGGTTTCATCAATGCCCGGCGGGCTGCCGCCGGGACCAGCAAAGGACCCACATGAGAAACGATGCGTTTGTACTTGCCATCCAGAAAATCTTCGCACGCGGCTTCACGCTGCTTTTTTTCGGAATTTCAGCCACCATCATCATCACCACGCTGGTGGCGGCCGTGGGGCATCTGCTGAACGGCGATGAGATCACGCAGATTATCGTGAAGATCGTCAATGCCAGTGTGATCTCGATGGCGGTGTTCGAGGTGGCGCTGGTGATCAGCAAGGAGTACGGCTACGGCGCCGAGGCGGAGCACGACGTGATCGTCATGCTGCGGCGCACGCTGCCGCGATTCATCGGCACGGTCTGCGTGGCGCTCGCGCTCGAAGGCCTGATGATGGTCATCAAGTACAGCCAGCTGGACCTGGCGGGCAATCTGTATTACCCGGTGGCCATCATCGTCAGCGCGGCCCTGCTGCTGATTGCCCTCGGCGCCTTCCTGCGCCTGGCGCCGAGCCGGGGCATGGAGATGCCCCTGCCGGCCCCGCAGGCAGCGTCCGTGAGTTCGCTGGCGGGCAGAACAGGTGTCGTCCCCGCCGTTGCGGCCGGATGCTGTTGAGCAGCAGCGCGGCAGCGACAGCGGCGGTGGGCTTCAGGGACGGGCGAGTGCCGTGAGCTGACGCACGTCGCCGATGCTGCCCAGCTTCCAGCAGGCGGCGATCAGTTCGGCGGTCTTGCCCTTGCCGATCACCGGGTCGGACAGGTCGTGGAACTTGGTTTCCAGCATGGCGTCGGTCATGGGATTTTCCAGCGAGCCGATGGCGTGTTTCACGAACACGTGCACACGGCGGCCGTCTTTCAGCACGGCGGTCACGTCGGCGCTGGCTTCGTCGATGCTGTCGTCCACCGTGGCCACCACCTTGCGGCGCAGGGCCACCATGTCGGGGCGGTTCACGATGTCGTCGGCGTACTGGTCTTCACCGGCCTTGCCGAAGATCAGGCCGCAGGCGCAGCCGTGGTAGACGCTGAACTTGCCTTGCAAGCCGTCGGCCGGCTCCTTCTTGCCCGTGAGTTCGAGCACCAGCGAGTGCACCTTGAGCTCGATGCGTTCCACGTCGTCGGCCTTCACACCTTGTGCGCGCAGTTGCGAGCAGGCGTCGATGCTGGGGTGGATCACGATGCCGCAGGCAAAAGGCTTGTAGCTGTTGAAGGAGATCTCGAAGCGCTTGCCCAGCTCATCACTGATCTCGTTCCAGGCGTACTTGGTGGAGATGGTCTGGATCATGCCGCGCGGGGCTTCCAGCGCCTTGGGGCTGGATGTGAAGCCCTGGCTGGCCAAGAGCGCCGACATCAGGCCGGCACGCGCCGCGCCACCCGGATGGAAGGGCTTGGTCATGGTGCCGAACTGTTCGCGCATGCCCACGGGCTGCGAGGCGGCGATGCCCAGCGCCATGGCGGTCTTGTGCTCGTCCAGGCCCAGCAGGCGCGCGCAGCCGGCGGCCGCGCCCAGCATGCCGGTGGAGCCGGTGATGTGCCAGCCGCGGTCGTAGTGCTCGGGGTACATGGTGTTGCCCACGCGGCAGGACACGTCGATGCCCAGCACCAGCGCGTCGATCACGGCACGGCCGGACAGGCCCTTGTGCTCGGCCAGGGCCAGCACGGCCGAGGCCACGGGGCCGGCCGGGTGGATGATGGTCTTGAGGTGGGTGTCGTCGAAGTCGAAGGTGTGCGAGGTGATGCCGTTGACCAGCGCGGCGCTTGCCATGTCCACCTTGTCGGCGCGGCCCAGCACGCTGGCCTGTTGCGCCGGTTGCAACATGGCGACCGCACCGAGTGCTGCGTGCGCAGACTCGTGCTGCGCAGCGCCTACGGCGCAACCCAGCCAGTTCATGAAGGTGCGGTGGGCTTCGTGGTCCACCGCGTCGCTCCAGCCGCGTGAGGGATGGCTGGCCACATAACGGGCCAGGGTTTGGGTGACGGCGGGGGCGTTGTGGTCGGCGGTGACCTGGGTATTGCGGGCCATGGAAGAATCTTCGGTTGCTATGAAAAAAGGAGCGACCCGGGGTCGCCGGGTCACAGACGGGATGAAGTCTAGCTGTCGAGCTGGATGTTGCGGTCCTTGGCCAGCTTGGTCCAGCGCGCGATGTCCTCGCGCATGAACTTGCCGAAGGCCTCGGGGCTCATGGGCATGGGTTCGATGGCCTCGATCGAGAGCTTCTCGCGCATGTCCGGAGCCTTGAGCACAGTGTTGAGCGTGTCGTTGAGTTGCTTGACGACGGCCGCCGGCATCTGGGCCGGGCCCACTACGCCGTACCACTGCATGGCGTCGAAGCCCTTGTAGCCCAGCTCGTCCAGCGTCGGCGTGTCCTTGAGCTGCGGGTGGCGCGCGCGGCCTGTCACCGCCAGGGCGCGCACGCGGCCCGAGCGGATGTGCGGCAGGGCGGCCGCCAGGCCCGGGAACATGGCCTGGGTCTGGCCGCCGATCAGGTCGGTGAAGGCCGGGGCCACGCCACGGTAGGGGATGTGCACCATGAAGGAGTCGATCTGCTGCTTGAACAGCTCCATGGTCAGGTGGGTGAGCGAGCCCGCGCCGGCCGAGCCGTAGCTGACCTTGCCCATGTTGGCGCGCAGGTAGGCCACGAACTCCTTGACGTCCTTGGCGGGAATGGCTGCATTGACCACCAGCACATTGGGGGTGCCGCCGATCATGCCCACGGGGGTGAAGTCCTTGATGGCGTCGTAGGGCAGCTTGCGCGTGGCCGGGCTGGTGCCGTGCGTGGCCACGTAGCCCTGCATCAGCGTGTAGCCGTCGGGCGCGGCCTTGGCCGTGTTCTGGCTGGCGATGACGCCGCCGCCGCCGCCCTGGTTGTCGACCACGAAAGTCTGGTTCAGCACCTTGCCCCAGCGCTCGGTCACGGTGCGGCCCACCATGTCGCTGCCGCCGCCGGCCGACACCGGCACGATGTAGCGGATGGGCTTGTTCGGGTAGCTTTGTGCGCGCAGCAGGCCGGGGGCCAGCAGCAGGGGGCTGGCGCCCAGCAGGGTACGACGTTTCATGTAGGTCTCCTAAATCAATGCAGTGCGTGGAGCCGGCCCGCCCGTCTGGTGTGCGCGTGGCCGGTCTCAGGATCAAATTGTCTACACTTTTAAGTCTAGTGTAAACATCTAGACCGGGCATTGTGCGCCAGGATGGCAGGGGGCGCCAGCCGTGGAAACCACAATGCCGGGGTGCCCGCCGCGGGGGGGCACTGCTATATATTGGCCGCATGTCATCCACCGGGCTGCGCCAGCCACGTTTCATCCAGCTCCACCATGAAGACCGCGCGGCGCTGCGCCAGGAGCTGGCCCAGGGCCTGCTGGCCACGCCGGCACGGACCTCGCCCAAATACCTCTACGACCCGCTGGGTTCGCGCCTGTTCGACGCCATCACCGAGCTGCCCGAGTACTACCCCACGCGCACCGAGGCCGCCCTGTTGGCCGCGCACGGTGCGGCCATCGCCGCGGAGGTGCCCCGGGGCGCTACGCTGGTGGACCTGGGCGCCGGCAACTGCGAGAAGGCGGCGCGCCTGTTCGGCCTGCTGCAGCCCGCGCGTTACGTGGCGGTGGACATCTCGGTGGACTACCTGAACAACGCCTTGCAGTGTCTGCAGCGCCAGTTCCCCACGCTGGACATGCTGGGTGTGGGGCTGGATTTTTCCTCGCAGCTGACGCTGCCGCCCGAGGTGGGCGAGGGCCCGCACCTGCTGTTCTATCCGGGCTCCAGCATCGGCAACTTCACGCCCGAGGAGGCGCTGGTCTTCCTGCGCCAGGTGCGTGCGCAGGCCCAGGGCGGCGGCCTGCTGATCGGGGTGGACCTGGTCAAGCCGCGGGAACTGCTGGAGCCGGCCTACGACGACGCACTGGGCGTGACGGCCGCCTTCAACAAGAACCTGCTGCTGCACCTCAACCGCCTGCTGGGCAGCGACTTCGCCGTGCACGACTGGTCGCACGTGGCCTTTTTCAACGAGACGGCCTCGCGCATCGAGATGCACCTGGAGGCCCGGCGCGAACTCACCGTGCGCTGGCCTGACGGCGAACGTCGTTTTGCCCGGGGCGAGCGCATGCATACCGAGAACTCCTGCAAGTACGCCCTGGCCGATTTCCAGGCCCTGCTGGCCGCAGCGGGTTTTGCGCGCGTGCAGGCCTGGACGGATGAGCGTGGCTGGTTTGCTGTGTACTGGGCGCAAGCCTGACATGGCCACGCCGCTGGTCCTGATCGTCAGCCCGGCGCTGGCCGACGCCAACAATGGCAACTGGCAGACGGCCTGGCGCTGGTCACGCCTGCTGGCCGGCCACTACCGCACCTGCATCGTCAAGGCCTGGCAGCCTGGCGAGCACCCCGATGCCGTGGCGATGCTGGCGCTGCATGCGCGGCGCAGTGCGGCGTCCATCGCGGCCTGGGCGCAGGCCCAGCCAGGCCGCGGCCTGGCCGTGGTGCTGACGGGCACCGACCTCTACCGTGATATCCAAGAGGACGAATCCGCGCAACGTTCGCTGGCGCTGGCGCAGCGGCTGGTCGTGCTGCAGGAGCAGGGGCCGCAGGCCCTGCCTGCCGGGCACCGCGGCAAGGCGCGCGTGATCTTCCAGTCCACCACGACGCGCCGGCCGCTGGAGAAGACCGGTCGGCACCTGCGCGCCGTCATGGTGGGCCATCTGCGCGAGGAGAAGTCGCCGCAGACCCTGTTCGAGGCAGCGCAGCTGCTGCGCGCGCGGCACGACATTCACATTGACCACATCGGCGAGGCGCTCGATCCGGCGCTGGGCGCACAGGCGCGCGCCACCATGGCCGCCTGTCCCAACTACCGCTGGCTCGGTGGCCTGGCGCACGAGGCCACCCGCCGGCACATCCAGCGCGCACACCTGCTGATCCACGCCAGCCGCATGGAAGGCGGTGCGCATGTGCTGATGGAAGCCATCTGCAGCGGCACGCCGGTGCTGGCCTCGCACATCCCCGGCAATGTGGGCATGCTGGGCCCGGACTATCCCGGCTACTTCCCCTGCGGGGATGCCGCCGCGCTTGCGCAACTGCTGCAGGCCTGCCGTGTGGACATGGGGCAGGCGTCGAGCAGGATCGCAGCCTTGCAGGCAAAATGTCGCCTTCGCGCGCCGCTGTTTGCGCCGGCTGCCGAACGTGCGGCCCTGCTGGCGCTGCTCCAGGATCTCACATGAACAACATGACCCTCCCCAAGTCCGAACCCCGCCTGACCTCGCTTTCGCACGGCGGCGGTTGCGGCTGCAAGATCGCTCCCGGCGTGCTCTCCGAAATCCTCAAGAGCGGCAGCGGCATGCCGGTGCCGGCCGAACTGCTGGTGGGCATCGAGACCGCCGATGACGCGGCCGTCTACCAGATCAACGACGAGCAGGCCCTGATCGCCACCACCGACTTCTTCATGCCCATCGTCGACGACCCCTTCGACTTTGGCCGCATCGCCGCCACCAACGCCATCTCGGATGTGTACGCCATGGGCGGCAAGCCCATCATGGCGCTGGCCCTGGTGGGCATGCCCATCAGCGTGCTCTCCACCGACACCATCGGCAAGATCCTGGCCGGTGGCCAGGCCGTGTGCAAAGCCGCGGGCATTCCGATTGCCGGCGGCCACACCATCGATTCCGTGGAGCCCATCTACGGCCTGGTGGCCATGGGCCTGGTGCATCCGAAACGCGTCAAGCGCAATGCCGACGCGCGCGTGGGCGACCGCCTCATCCTGGGCAAGCCGCTGGGCGTGGGCGTGCTCTCGGCCGCGCTGAAGAAGGAAAAGCTCGACGCGGCCGGTTATGCGCAGATGATCGCCACCACCACGAAACTCAACACGCCCGGCCCCGAACTGGCCGAACTGGCCGGCGTGCACGCGCTGACCGACGTCACCGGTTTCGGCCTGGCGGGCCACGCCCTGGAGCTGGCGCGCGGCGCCAACTGCACCGTGCAGATCGACTGGAACAAGGTGCCGCTGCTGCAGGGTGTGCGCGAGCTGGCCACCCAGGGCATGGTCACCGGCGCTTCCGGTCGCAACTGGGCTGGCTATGGCAGCTCGGTCACGCTGCCCCCCGGCTACGCCGAGGTCGACCAGGCCCTGCTGACCGACCCGCAGACCAGCGGTGGCCTGCTGGTGAGCTGCGCGCCCGAGAGCGTGGCGCAGGTGCTGGCCATCTTCCGCCAGCATGGCTTCGAAGCCGCGGCCGAGATCGGTGAGATCACCGACGCAGCGGCGGGCCGGTTGGTCATCCGCTGAGGCCTTGCGGCTTCAGCTGGCGCAGTTGCTCTTGATCACGAGATTGCGCTGCGCCGTGCCGCCCAGGGGCGCGGCACAACTGGCGTCAACGCTGCCCTGGCTCAGCTCCACCAGCTCGAAACGGTCCGTGGTCACGTAGTTGCCACGGTTGTTGCGGGCGATGTATTCGCGCTTGACGGCCACGTTGAGCCCGGGCACCACCCACAGCGTATGGCTCAGGCTGCTGCCGTAGGTCCGGTTCCAGCCCCGGGCTTCGATCACGAAGGTGTCGAAGGTCCCGGCGGGCACCGTGATGGTTTCCCGGCGGGTGATCTGATAGTCGAAGTTGAAGTCCGAAGTCTTGCCCTTGATGGTGACGCGGCCGACGCTGGGCCACTTCTTGCCGATCTGCAACTCTGCCGGGTAGTTCTGTATAGGCGCATCGTATTCAACGGGGCCGAACTTGACCGCGTTGCCCATCAGGTCCGTCACGATGGCACCGTTGTCCATCTCGACCCGGTCGGCGCCACGGTCCACTTTCGTGACCTGCGCTGTCAGCATGCGTGCCTCCACCCCGGTCAGGGTGTCGCTCTGCCGCAATTTGTAGATGTCACCCACCGTGAAATTGCGACCCAGCGGATAGCGGCCGGCGGAGTAAGGGTTGAGGGTGGGCTCCATGAAAACCGGGACCGGCAGGCCCGGGCCGAGCTTGATGGTGGGCCGGTTGTCGGCGTTGGCAGGCGCCGCGCTGGCCTGGGGCCTGGATTTTTCGACCTCGACCAGCAGGCGCGCCAGCCTGGCCTGCACGATCTCGGCGAAGCGGCCGTTGGGGAACTTGCGCAGGTAGCCTGCGTAGTCGTCGATCTTGCCCGATGACTTGATGCGGCCCCATTCGGCCATGTCTTCCTCGATCAGCTTCTCCTGCTCGGCCTCGCTGAGCTTGGACTTGCCGCCATCGAAAATGAAAACGTCGTTTTCGAGCGAGGTGGTCTCCCAGGGGATCTGGGCGCCGTTGGACGCCAGGCGCACATTGAGGCGCACGCGCTTGAGCGCGTCCTCGATCTTGGTGCCCCGCACCGAGAGTTCACGCAGCAGGTTCTCGGTGTAAAGCCCGTTCTGGCCGCTGCCGTCGGAGGCCACATTGCCCGGCGAGGTGGCATAGGCCAGCAGGCTGCCCACCGGCGCGTCGAACTGCGACAGGCCTTTTTGTTCAGGCCGGTAGCTGCTGCCGAAGGGGTTGTTGCGGCAGGCGTCCAGCATGATGATGAAGGTCTTGCCCTTGGACTTGCCGAACTCGCCGATCAGGTAGTTCAGGTCGATGCAGCTCTGGCGCAGCTGGTCGGCGCTCT
Source organism: Burkholderiales bacterium (assembly GCA_016185015.1). Lineage (GTDB taxonomy): Bacteria > Pseudomonadota > Gammaproteobacteria > Burkholderiales > Burkholderiaceae_C > Hylemonella. Next base: position 115,891 of record JACPOI010000016.1, on the reverse strand, counting down.
CGGCCTTGGCGTCCACCGGCAGCAGGTAGTTGCGCCAGTCGAGCTGGGCGCCGTGGCCGGCGAAATAGAACATCACGAGCTTGGTGTCGGACTTGCGCACTTCGGCCGTGAAGCGTTCGATGGCGGCCATCATGTCGGTGCGCCGTGCGTCCAGGTGCGAGGCCACGGTGAACCCGGCCTGGCCCAGCAGGCCCGCCACGGCGCGGGCGTCGTTGACCGGGTTGGCCAGAGGCGCATCCAGATAGCTGCTGTTGCCGATCACCAGGGCCTGACGCGAGGGATCGCTGCTGGCCCAGCCGGTGCCCAGTGTCAGGGCCGGGGGCAAGGCGCCCAGGGTCCTGATGAAATTGCGGCGTGTTGTCATGCCATGTCTCCAGATCTTGTGAGGCCGAACGTTAGGGCCTGTTCACACTAATTTCGCAAGTGCGAACATGGTTAAAACCGCGCCAATCTAGGTGCGCGACGACGCCCAGGCAGGCCGCCTGGGCGAGGAGTGCAACAACGAGCGGCGCGGTTTTAACCATGTTCCCTCCGGGTTGCGGCCAAAAAAGCCATGCGGGGTGTTGCGCGGACTTGCCGGGGGCCTACCCCGGCAAGTCCACGCGCCTACCGCATGACATTTTTGATCCGCAACGCATCTTGTGAAATTAGTGTGAACAGGCCCTAGTGGAAATTATTCAGGGTTTGCCGGGGGGCGACAAGCTGCATGTACGGCAGTGTGTCGCAGATCGGCGAAATCAGGGGTGGTGTGGCTCCAGGATGGGCCAGCCGGTCTGGTGGGCCAATTGCTCAAACGCCTCGATGGGCAGAGGGCGGCTGTAGAGATAACCCTGGTAGGCGTGGCAACCCTGGGCGTGCAGGGCCTGCTGCTGTTCGGCCGTCTCCACCCCTTCGGCCATCACTTCCAGGCCCAGGCTTTCGGCCAGCACGATCACCATGCGCGCGATGGCCGCGTCGTTCGCATCGACCAGGATGTCGCGCACGAAACCCTGGTCGATCTTGAGCTGGTCCAACGGCAGGCGCTTGAGGTAGGACAGCGAGGAATAACCGGTGCCGAAATCGTCCAGCGAGAAACCGACGCCGCGCGACTTGAGCAGCGCCATCTTGGCGATCACCTCGTCCACATTGGCGATCAGCAGGTTCTCGGTGATCTCCAGCTTGAGGCGTTGCGCTGGCGCGCCGGTGCGCGCCAGCGCATTCAGCACCTGCTGCACGAAGTTGTCCTGCTGGAATTGACGCGGGCTCACGTTGACCGACAGCGTCAGATGGGCCACGCTCGGCTGGCCGGCCCAGCGTGCCAGCTGTTCGCAGGCCATGTCCAGGACGTGTTCCCCCAGTGGGACGATGAGACCGGTTTCCTCGGCCAGCGCGATGAACTGACCCGGCGGCACCAGGCCGCGCTCAGGGTGATGCCAGCGCAGCAGCGCTTCCACCCCCGTGACCAGGCCGCCACGCTGCACCTGGGGCTGGTAGTGCAGCACGAACTGGTCGAGCTGCAAGGCCAGGCGCAGGTCGCGTTCCAGTGCCGCGCGTGCGGCCACCATGGCCTGCATGCGCGGGTCGTAGAAGCGGAGGGTGTTGCGGCCGGCTGCCTTGGCCTGGTACATGGCGAGGTCGGCGCGTTTGATCGGTTCCTCGATGCTCTCGTGTTCCGTGCCGAACAAGGTGATGCCGATGCTGGGCGTGCTGTGGAAGCTCAGCGGCCGGATGTCGTAGCTTTCGTTGAGGGATTGCGATAGCTTGCGGCCCACGCTTTCGGCCTGGGTGGCGGCTTCCATGGCATCGCCGCTGAGGTCCTCCAGCATCACCACGAACTCGTCACCCCCCAGCCGTGCCACGGTGTCGCCGTCGCGCACCACCTCGACCAGGCGTGCGCCCACCTGCTTGAGCAGCAGGTCGCCCTTGTCGTGGCCGTAGCTGTCGTTGAGGGTCTTGAAGTTGTCCAGGTCGATGAAGAGCAGCGCGCCCAGGCGCTGATGGCGGGCGCAGGCGTTCATGGCCTGCTCCAGGCGGTCCATCAGCAGGCGCCGGTTGGGCAGGTTGGTCAGCGGATCGAAGAAGGCCAGGCGCTGGATCTGTTCCTCGGCGGCCTTGCGTGCCGTGATGTCGGTGATGTAGGCCAGGATGCAGGCTACGCCATCGAGGTCGATGAGTTCACCGGCAATGCTGACGTTGCGCAACGCGCCGTTCTTGTGCCGCCAGACGGTCTCGAAGTTCAGTGTGCGGCCCTGCCGGCGCAGCATCTCGGCCCACTGCTGGCGCAGCTGCGGGTCCAGCCAGAGCCCGACCTCTTTCACGTGGCGCCCTTCCATCTCGGTCCGGGCCCAGCCGAAATCACGCTGGAAGTTTTCGTTGACGGCGAGGATGCGCCCGTCCTCGACCGTCACGATGGAGGCCGCCACCGGGCTGGAGGCAAAGGCCGTGGCGAACTTCAGCTCGGACTGGCGCAGCACCTCGTTGGCGCGCGCGATCTCGCTGTTGGCACGCTGCATCTGCTCCAGCCGCTCGCGGTAGGCCTGCACCAGGTAGATGACCAGGGCCGCGGAGAGCAGGAGCACGAAGACCTGCACGATGCCGTGCAGGAGCGGTGGTGTCGGGGCCGCCGCCGGCAGCCAGCCCAGGGCGTCGGCCACGATGAAGCCGATGGTGGTGGCCGAGGTCAGCACGACCGTGACGATGGCAGCGCGCGTGCCGACCACCCATCCCAGGAAGATGACCACGATGGGGTGGGCGAAGTAGATCGGCGTGCGCACGCCGTCGTGGAACAGGGCGATCCCGGTGATCGTGACCCACACCCCGCTGGCCATCCAGATCACGGCGGCCTGGTACTGCTTGCGCCGCAGCAGCCAGGCGCCCACCAGCGCCACTGCGGACATCGCCAGCTGGCCCCAGGCCAGGGTGCTGTATTGCGGCAGCAGCATGAAGATGACCGCTCCGAAGCAAAGACTGCCCGAGAGGATCGTGACAATCGCGTAGTGCAGGAAGGTCAGTGTCGGCTGCCAGGATATCCGGTCGGCGACGAGCTCCTGCGCAGTGCGATCTAGGGGGGATGGCTTGAGAATTTTCGGCCTCGCGTCCCCATCCTACAAGGTTTGTTTCCCCTCGTGGGACCATGGACGGGCCATTCGTCGCCAGCCGTTGGCGCGTACGTGCACCAAGCGTGAAGTAATGCTCAGTCCAGCAGCGCCTGTGCGAACTCGCGCGCCTTGAAGGTCTCCAGCTCGTCGAGTTGCTCGCCCACGCCGATGAAATACACCGGCACCGGCCGCTCACGCGCAATCGCGGCGAGCACGCCGCCCTTGGCCGTGCCGTCGAGCTTGGTGACGATCAGCCCGGTCAGACCCAGGGCCTCGTCGAAGGCGCGCACCTGGGCCAGCGCGTTCTGCCCGGTGTTGCCGTCGATCACCAGCAGCACCTCGTGCGGCGCGGTCTCGTCGGCCTTTTGCACCACGCGCTTGATCTTGCGCAGCTCTTCCATCAGATGCAGCTGCGTGGGCAGGCGCCCGGCCGTGTCCACCAACACCACGTCCTTGCCGCGGGCCTTGCCGGCGCTCACCGCATCGAAGCAGACCGAGGCCGGATCGCCGCCGGCCTGGTGCACGATCTCCACCGTGTTGCGCTCGGCCCAGACCATGAGCTGTTCGCGCGCGGCCGCGCGAAAGGTGTCGGCCGCCGCCAGCAGCACCGTGGCCCCGTCGTTGGAGAGGTGGTGCGTGAGCTTGCCGATGGACGTGGTCTTGCCCGCGCCGTTGACGCCGGCCACCATGATCACCGTGGGCTGGTGCGTGCCGATGGCCAGCGTCTTTTCCAGCGGCGCCAGCAGATCGGCCAGGGCATCGACCAGCAGGCCCTTGACGGCGGCCGGCTCGGTCGTTTTGCTCTCCTTCACGCGGCGCTTGAGGTCGTCCAGCAGGAACTGCGTGGCCGCCACGCCGGCGTCGGCCAGCAGCAGGGCCTCTTCGAGCTGCTCGTAGAGCGCGTCGTCGATCTGCGTGCCGGTGAAAACGGTGCTGATGCTGGCGCCGGTCTTGCGCAGACCCGCGCGCAGCTTGCCCAGCCAGCCCTGGCGTGCCGGCTCCGTGGGGCTGGCAGTGGCTTCAGCAGGGGCTTTTTTCTTGAAAAAACTGAACATATGGGGCGTTCTTAGAATCAGAGCATTCTATGAAACGCTACACACCCCTCCTTCTGGCCTTCTTTGCCCTGCTGGCGGCTCCGGTCCTGGCGCAGCCACGCGCCCAGCAATACACCCTGGAAAACGGCATGACGCTCATCGTCCAGCCCGACCGGCGCGCCCCCACGGCCGTGCACATGGTCTGGTTGCGGGTGGGCTCCATGGACGAGGTGGACGGCAGCAGCGGCGTGGCCCACGTGCTGGAGCACATGCTGTTCAAGGGCACGCGCACGCTCAAGGCCGGCGAGTTCTCGCGCCGTGTGGCGGCGCTGGGCGGGCGCGAGAACGCCTTCACCAGCACGGACTACACCGGTTATTTCCAGCAGATCCCGGCCACCCGCCTGGAAGACGTGATGAAGCTGGAGGCCGACCGTTTCGCGTACAACCGCTGGGCCGATGCCGAGTTCAAGAAGGAAATCGAGGTGGTCAAGGAAGAGCGCCGCATGCGCACCGAAGACAACCCACGCGCCCTGCTGTATGAGACGCTCAACGCCACGGCCTACACGGCCTCGCCCTATCGCCGTCCCATCGTTGGCTGGATGAGCGATCTGGAGAGCATGACCGCCGACGACGCACGCGAGTTCTACAGGAAGTGGTACGTGCCGGCCAATGCCGTGGTGGTGGTGGTGGGTGATGTGGACGCTGCGCAGGTCAAGCGCCTGGCGGACAAGCACTATGGCCGCATCGCGCCGCGTGCCGTGCCCGCACGCAAGCCGCGCACCGAGCCGCTGCAGGCCGGCCTGCGCCGTGTGGAGGTGAAGGCGCCGGCCGAACAGGCTTATGTGAGCCTGGCCTACAAGGTGCCGGGCCTGCGCTCGCTGAACCAGTCCGACCCGGCCAACGACGATGCCCTGGCCCTGACCGTTCTGGCCGCTGTGCTCGACGGCTACAGCGGCGCGCGCCTGGAGCGCGCACTCACCCAGGGCAGCGACCGCGTGGCCGACAGCGCGGGCGCCAGCAATGGCCTCATGGGCCGCGGCCCGCAGATGTTCGTGCTCGACGGCGTGCCCGCCCCGGGCAAGACGGCCGCCCAGGTGGAAGCCGCATTGCGCGAGCAGGTGGCCCGCGTGGCCCGCGAAGGCATCAGCGCCGCCGAGCTGGAGCGTGTGAAGACCCAATGGATCGCCAGCGAGGTCTACAAACGCGACTCGCTGTTCAACCAGGCGCGCGAGATCGGCACTTACTGGGTGCTGGGCCTGCCGCTGGACACCAACGACCAGCTGCTGGCCCGCCTGCGCGGTGTCACCGCGGCCCAGGTGCAGTCCGTGGCCGCGCGTTATTTTGGTGAGGACCAGCTCACCGTGGCGCACCTGCTGCCCCAGCCACCCGACCCCAACCGCCCGCGCCGCCAGCCCGCCGCCGGCAGCCGTCACTAAGGGGTGGTCATGAAAGTTCAAATGATTGCTATCAAAAACGTAGCTGGTGCCTTGCTCTTCGGTCTGGCGGGTCTGGTCCAGGCCGGCATCCCCATCCAGCACTGGACCCAGCCCAGCGGCGCCGGTGTCTGGCTGGTGGAGAGCCCCACCGTGCCCATGGTGGACGTGCGCATCGAGTTCGACGCCGGTGGCCGGCGCGACCCGGCGGCCCAGGCCGGCCTCACAGCGGCGAGCGTGGGCTTGATGAGCAAGGGCATCCGCGCCAATGGCGGCGATCCCGCACTGGATGAGAACGCCCTCGGTGAGGCCTGGGCCGACCTGGGCGCTTCGTTCGGCGGCAGCGATGGCGGTGACCGCGTGAGTTTCTCGCTGCGTTCGCTGACCTACCCCGACCTGCTGGCCCGCGCCGCCACCCTGGCGGCCCGCCAGCTGGCCGAGCCCGCTTACCCGCAGGCCGTGTGGACGCGCGAACGCGAGCGCACGGTGGCCGCACTGCGCGAAGCCAACACCCGCCCGGCTACCATCGCCGGCCGCACCTTCAACCAGGCGGTGTTCGGCAGCCATCCCTACGGGAATGACACGAACGAGCAGTCCCTGGCGCGCATCAGCGTGGCCGACATGCAGGCCTGGCACGCGCGTTACCTCAAGCCCTGCCGCGCCAAGGTGAGCATTGTGGGCGCCGTCACGCGCGCGCAGGCCGACGCATTGGTCACACAACTGCTCGCGCGCCTGCCCGCCGCGGCCTGCGAAGCGCTGCCCCCGGTGGCCGAGGTGCAGCCGCTGAGCGCTGCCGTGGAAAAGCGCATTCCCTTCGATTCCGCGCAGGCCCATGTGCTGATCGGCCAGCCCGGCTTCAAACGCGACGACCCGGATTTCTTCATCCTGACCGTGGGCAACTACATCCTGGGGGGCGGCGGTTTTGTCTCGCGCCTGACCGAAGAGGTGCGTGAGAAACGCGGCCTGAGCTACAGCGTCTACAGCTACTTCGCGCCCGGCCTGCACGCCGGCGCCTTCACCATTGGCCTGCAGACCCGGCCCGACCAGGCCGCGCAGGCCGTGCAGGTGGCGCGCGAGGTGCTGCGCCGTTTCGTGACCGACGGCCCCACACCCGCCGAACTGCAGGCCGCCAAGGACAACCTGGTGGGTGGCTTTGCCCTGCGCATCGACAACAACCGCAAGCTGCTGGACAACGTGGCCAACATCGCGGCCCACAATCTGCCGCTCGATTACCTCGACACCTGGAACCAGCAGGTGGCCAAGGTGACGGTGGCCGACATCCGGGCCGCCTTTGCGCGCAAGCTGCAGCCCGAGCGCATGGTCACCGTGGTGGTGGGAGGCCGTGATGGCCAGTAAGAAACCGGCTGGCAAAACTGCCGCGAAGCCCGCGACCAGGACGCTCGCTCGTCCCGCTGGTGAGGTGCGCATCATCGGCGGCCAGTGGAAACGCAGCAAGCTGCCCGTGGCCGACAAGCCCGGCCTGCGCCCCACACCAGACCGCGTGCGCGAGACGCTGTTCAACTGGCTGGGCCAGGACCTCACCGGCTGGCGCTGCGTGGATGCCTTTGCCGGCACCGGTGCCCTGGGGCTGGAGGCGGCTTCCCGCGGTGCCAAGGAAGTGACCCTGATCGAGCAGGACGCCGCGCTGGTGATCCAGCTCAGGCAGATCAAGGAACAGCTGGGCGCCCAGGCCGTGCAGGTGCAGCGTGGTGACGGTATCGGCGCGCTGAAACAGTGGCCGGCGGGCACCGCCGATCTGGTGTTCCTCGACCCGCCCTTTGACGCCCAGCTGTTTGACGCCGCCATGCAGGCTGCCGCGCGCGCCACGGCGCCGGGTGGTTATGTGTACCTGGAGGCCCCCTCGGCCTGGAATGAAGAGCAGCTGGCGCCGCTGGGGCTCACCTTGTACCGGCACCTCAAGGCCGGGGCGGTGCATGCACATTTGATGCAGCGCAACTAGCCGCAGGACCGGCGTTGCTATAAAGTCGGGGAAAAGCTCATCCAGGGAGGATGCATGGCGAACTATCCACGCAGCGTGCCTGACGGTCTGACGGTCGGGTGGTGCACAGACATCAGGTGAATGCCATGATATCCAGCGGCACATTTGAGGGGCGCATCCTGATCAACGGCACGCAGGAGGCGGACAGCGTCCGCGTGCACCTCAACGACTTCGAAATCGGCATCACCGACCCGGCCAAGCCGATGTTTGCCCGCCGGATTCTTACCCTGCACCCTTGTTCACCCAAGATGTTCTCGTGGGAGCAGGATGTCGATGCCCTGCAAGAGGGCGTCTACTATGCCGTGAACGGCACGCGCCTCGGTCTTTTCGAGGAAGGGTTGGTGGCGCATGCCCCGGGCATCACAAGGACGGGGCTCCTGGTAACGGGGTTCGCACTGCGGGCCCGCTTCACGGCCGCCGGCCTGTCTGTCGAGATCGAAGGCAGGCTGGCCGCCGGGCGGCGGCACGCCGGCCCGGAGTCCGTGGGGGGCGGGACCTTTTATGTCTACTTCCGCGTTCCGCGTCGCGAGCTTCCGGATTTCCTGCAGCTGAATCCGCAAGACTGGAAGTATCTTGCGGAGCATCTGGATCTGCTGCCAGACCATGCGTCCCCGCATGCGCTGGAGGCGGCCCAGGACGCGGCGCGCACCATGCGTGCGCTGTCCTGAGCGCTACCCGTACTGATCCGGTGGGCTGCACAATGCCGGCAGCAAGATCAGGAGATAGCGCATGACCGTTCAGATCGTTCGCCTCGGCAGTCCGCGCCTGCCCGGTGAGGGCACCCGCATCGGCACCGTGCGTCGCCCGCCGCGCGGCGTACCCAAAAGCGAGTTCGCCAGCCAGAATTGGTACGACGTCTGGTTCCCCAACCTGGCGCCCAGCGTCGAGACCATGAAGCTGGGGCAGGAAGCGACCACGCCTGCGCAGTGGGCCGCCTTCACCAGACGCTACCGCAAGGAAATGGCCACGCCCGAGGCCAGCCACGCGCTGAGCCTGCTGGCCGCGCTCTCGCAGCAGAGCCATTTCTCCGTGGGTTGCTACTGCGAGGACGAGGCGCATTGCCACCGCGCCGTGCTGCGCGAGCTGCTGGCCGAGCACGGCGCGCGGGTGGCCCCATGAGCACACGCGCCGATGCGATCTTCAAGACCGTGTTGCAGATCGTGGCCATCGCGCTGCTGGCGCTGATCATCGCCGTCATCCTGCACAAGGGCTATGGGGATGTGTCGCGCCTGGCCAGCGAACACTCAGGGGCGGATTTCTGGCGGGCGCTGGCGCGGCATATCTTCAAGAACCTGTCCGGTGCTTGACAGCGGGGAGGGTGTGCGGGGGCTAGACTGCCCCCAGCCCACCAACTCGATACTCTCCATGAAACTCATCCTGCGCATCCTGGCCTACATCGTCCTGGCCTTCGCCCTGCTGGTGGGCGCCTTCATCGCCTGGTCCTGGGCACCCGACATTCCGGTGGAGCAGCTCAAGGCCCGCTGGGCCGCGCCGCCTTCGCAGTTCATCGATGTGGATGGCCTGCAGGTGCATATGCGCGACGAAGGCCCGCGCGCCGACCCGCTACCCATCGTGCTGGTGCACGGCACCGCGGCCAGCCTGCACACCTGGGAAGGGTGGGCGAGCGAGCTGAAGAAAACGCGCCGTGTGATCCGCTTCGACCTGCCGGGTTTCGGCCTGACCGGCCCGAACGCGGCCAACGACTATTCCATGGACGTCTATGTGCGTTTTGTCGCCGCGCTGATGGACAAGCTGGGCGTGCAGCGTTTTGTGATTGCCGGCAACTCCCTGGGCGGCGAAGTGGCCTGGGCCGTGGCGCATGCGCTGCCGCAGCGCGTGGACCGCCTGATCCTGGTGGACTCGGCGGGTTACCGCATCGAGTCTGTTTCCATCCCCCTGGGTTTCCGCGTGGCCGGCACACCGGGCCTGCGCAGCCTGATGGCCAACGTGCTGCCGCCGGGCCTGATCGAGAAGTCGGTGCGCAATGTCTATGGCGACCCGTCACGCGTCACGCCAGAGCTGGTAGCGCTGTACACCGACATCGCCCGGCGCGAAGGCAACCGGGCCGCACTGCGCAAGCGCCTGTCGCAGCGCGATACCGGGCGCGAGCAGGACATCAAGCAGCTCAAGCTGCCCACGCTCATCCTCTGGGGCGGGCAGGACCGGCTGATTCCGCCGGCCTACGCGCAGCGTTTTGCGACCGACATTGCCGGTTCGAAGCTGGTGATGTTCGAGCCGCTGGGCCACGTGCCGCAGGAGGAAGACCCGGCGGCCACGCTGGCGGCGGTGCAGGCCTTCTTGCGTTGACGCAATCTCAAGGTCCTAGACCTCTAGATTGTGGTTTCGACTAACAAGCCTGCGGCAATTGTTAGTCTTCACCGCAAAAAGTCATTGTGGCTACGACTAACAAGCCCTGCGGGCAGTTGTTAGTCTGCGCCGCAACATCGAGGTTTACACCTCAATGTTGTCGATCAAGCGGGTGGTGCCGAGCTTGGCCGCGCCGAGGACGACCAGCCGGTCGGCGTGGGTCAGGTCGTCGGGCTGCGGGGGCTGCAGGTCGTGACGGCGGCGTACGGTCAGGTAGTCGGGTTTCCAGCCGCGGCCGGCCAGGGTGTGCATGGCGTGCTGTTCGATGGCGGCGAGGTTGTGCTCACCCGCGCGCAGCATGGCGATCATGCTCTTGAGGGTGCGCGAGAGCTGCACGGCCTCGGCGCGTTCCGATGCGCTCAGGTAGCCGTTGCGCGAGGACAGGGCCAGGCCGTCTTCGGCGCGCAGCGTCGCCCCGGTCACGATCTCGATGGGCAGGGCCAGCTGGGCCACCATGCGGCGGATCACCATCTGCTGCTGGTAGTCCTTGGCGCCGAACAGGGCCACGCGCGGCTGCACGATGTTGAAGAGCTTGAGCACCACGGTGCACACGCCAGTAAAAAAACCGGGGCGGAAGTGGCCTTCCAGGATGTCGGCCAGCTCTGCGGGCGGGTGGACCTTGTAGCCCTGGGGCTCGGGGTAGAGCTCGGCCTCGCTGGGCGCGAAGACCACGTCGCAGCCGGCGGCTTCGAGCTTGGCGCAATCGGCTTCCAGCGTGCGCGGGTAGGTGCCGAAGTCCTCGTGCGGTAGGAACTGCAGGCGGTTCACGAAGATGCTGACCACCGTCACATCGCCCAGGGGCTTGGCCTGCTTGACCAGGGCGATGTGGCCTTCGTGCAGGTTGCCCATGGTGGGCACGAAGGCCGGGCGTTTGTAGTGGGCCAGTTCCGCGCGGAGTTCAGAAATCGTATGAATGAGCTTCATGGTCACGACAGAGGGGTTTGTTTCGCGGGGCGCCGCGGAACCGGCTTGGCTGGGCCGCTGGCGCCGTCCCCCTCCGGGGAATGACGCCGCAGGCGGCTCAGGGGGAATCTTATCTACCAGGCGTGTTGGGCGTTGACCGGGAAGGTGCCTTCCTTGACCGCCTTCACATAGGCTTCCATGGCACCGCGCACGCTGCCGGCGTCGGCCATGAAGTTGTGCACGAACTTGGCCATCTTGCCCAGGTTCATGCCCAACATGTCGTGCAGCACCAACACCTGGCCGGCACAGTCCACGCCGGCACCGATGCCGATGGTGGCGCAGCGGGGCAGGGCCTGGGTCACGTCGGCCGAGAGGGCGGCGGGCACCATCTCCAGCACCAGCAGGCTGGCGCCGGCGTCCTGCAGTTCCAGCGCGTGCCGCTTTAGCGTGGCGGCCGCTTCGTCGCCGCGGCCTTGCACCCGGTAGCCGCCCAGGGCGTGCACGGTCTGCGGCGTCAGGCCCAGGTGGGCGCAGACGGGAATGCCGCGCTCGACCAGGAAGTGCACGATCTCAGCCGTCCAGCCGCCGCCTTCGATCTTGACCATGTGAGCACCGGCCTGCATCAGCACGGCCGCGTTGCGAAAGGCCTGCTCCTTCGATTCATGGAAGGTGCCGTAGGGCATGTCGCCGATGATCCAGGCCGTGCCTTGCACGCGGCGCACGCCGCGCGTGACGCTTTCCACGTGGTAGCGCATGGTCTCCAGCGAAACGCCCACGGTGCTGCTCAAACCCTGGCAGACCATGCCCAGCGAGTCGCCGATCAGGATGCACTCCACGCCGGCCGCGTCGGCCGTGGCCGCGAAGGTGGCGTCGTAGGCGGTGAGCATGGTGATCTTCTCGCCGCGCGCGTGCATCTCCTGCAGGCGCGGCAGGCTGATGGGCTTGCGTGTGGCCGGTGCACTGGCCGGGGGCAGCGTGCCGTAAGGCGAGGCGCCGTTGTTCGAGGTGGAGGTCGGGGTGCTCACGGTGGTCTCCAGTCTTGCTTGGATGGAAGGGAGGCTCAGGTCTTGCCGGGCGGCTGCTGGGCCGGGCTCATGCCCAGGCGCTGCAGCAGCTGCACGTCGGCCTCGGTGTCCGGATTGCCGGTCACCAGCAGCTTGTCGCCGTAGAAGATGGAATTGGCGCCGGCCAGGAAACACAGGGCCTGGATGGCCTCGCCCATCTGCTGGCGGCCGGCCGACAGGCGCACGCGCGCTTTCGGCATGGTGATGCGGGCCACGGCGATCATGCGCACGAACTCGAAGGGATCGAGCGGCGCCTGGTTGGCCAGCGGCGTGCCTTCCACGCGCACCAGGTTGTTGATGGGCACGGATTCGGGATAGGGGTTGAGGTTGGCCAGTTCGGCGATCAGGCCGGCGCGCTGGCGGTGGTTCTCGCCCATGCCGACGATGCCGCCGGAGCAGACCTTGACACCGGCGCCGCGCACGCGCGCCAGCGTGTCCAGGCGGTCCTGGTAGACGCGCGTGGTGATGATGTCGCCGTAGAAATCAGGCGCGGTATCGAGGTTGTGGTTGTAGAAGTCCAGGCCGGCCTCGGCCAGTTGTTCGGCGTGGCCTTCATTCAGCATGCCCAGGGTGGCGCAGGTCTCCATGCCCAGCCCCTTCACGCCGCGCACCAGCTCGGCCACCTTCTCGATGTCGCGGTCCTTGGGCTCGCGCCAGGCCGCGCCCATGCAGAAACGGGTGGCACCGGCGTCCTTGGCACGTTGGGCGGCAAACAGCACTTCTTCCAGCTCCATGAGCTTGGAGGCTTTCACGCCGGTTTCGAAGGAAGCCGATTGCGGGCAGTAGCCGCAGTCTTCCGAGCAACCGCCGGTCTTGACGGACAGCAAGGTCGCGAACTCGACCTGGGTCGGGTCGAAGTGCTCGCGGTGCACCGTCTGCGCGCGGAACAGCAGCTCGGGGAAGGGCAGCTTGAACAGGGCCTCGATGGCGTCCACGCTCCAGCGTTCGGCCTTGGGGGCCGTGGGCGCGGCCGCTTTCGGGCGGTGCAGGGTGATGGTTTGTTCGGTGGTCATGCTCATGTCGGACTCCTTGCTTCAGGCGCTGTCGCCGCCGTGGTGCTCGGCATGCGCCGGCACATGGGAGGCTTCCTGCACCGGGATGTGGCTGCGCTGTTCCTTGATGCGGTTCTGGTCGTCGACGAAGACCAGCTTGGGCTGGAAACCCTTGCATTGCTCTTCGGGCACCTGGGCGAAGGCTGCGATGATCAGCAGGTCGCCCACGGCGGCGCGACGTGCGGCCGAGCCGTTGACCGAGATGATGCCCGAGCCGCGCTCGCCGCGGATGGCGTAGGTGATGAAGCGTTCGCCGTTGTTGATGTTCCAGATGTGAACCTGTTCGTTCTCCATCATGTTGGCGGCTTCCAGCAGGTTCTCGTCGATGGCGCAGGAGCCTTCGTAGTGCAGCTCGCAGTCGGTGACGGTGGCGCGGTGGATCTTGGATTTGAGCAGGATGCGTTGCATGGCGTGGGTCCTCAGTGCGCGGGCGGCACCAGGAGAGTGGGTTGGGCAGTGGCGTTGGTCTGCGGGTAATCGCGGCTGAAATGCAGGCCGCGGCTCTCATGGCGCGATTGTGCGCTGCGCACGATCAGGTCGGCAACCTGGACCAGGTTGCGCAGCTCCAGCAGGTCGCGCGTGACGTGGAAGCTGGCGTAGTACTCCTGGATCTCCGAGCGCAGCAGCTCGATGCGGTGCGCTGCGCGCTCCAGGCGCTTGTTGGTCCGCACGATGCCCACGTAGTCCCACATGAAACGGCGCAGCTCGTCCCAGTTGTGCGAGATGACCACGGCCTCGTCGGCGTCGGTCACGCGGCTGTCGTCCCAGGCCGGCAGGGGGGGCACGGCGGCGGCTTGTTCCTGGCTGATGGCCAGGGACGCGGCACGCGCGTAGACCATGCACTCCACCAGCGAGTTGCTGGCCAGGCGGTTGGCGCCGTGCAGACCGGTGTAGGCGGTCTCGCCCACGGCGTACAGGCCGGGCAGGTCGGTGCGTCCGTCCAGGTCGGTGACCACGCCGCCGCAGGTGTAGTGGGCAGCCGGCACCACGGGGATGGGCTGCTTGGCCATGTCGATGCCCAGTTCCAGGCAGCGCGCGTAGATGTTGGGGAAATGCTCCAGCAGGAAGGCCTTGGGCTGGTGCGAGATGTCGAGGTAGACACAGTCCAGGCCGTGCTTTTTCATCTCGAAGTCGATGGCGCGGGCCACCACGTCGCGCGGCGCCAGCTCTTCGCGCGCATCGTGCGCGGGCATGAAGCGGGTGCCTCCGGCCGATTCCGGCAGCAGCAGCTTGCCGCCTTCGCCCCGCACCGCTTCGCTGATCAGGTAGGACTTGGCGTGCGGGTGGTAGAGGCAGGTGGGATGGAACTGGATGAATTCCATATTGCCCACACGGCAGCCGGCGCGCCAGGCGGCAGCGATGCCGTCGCCCGTGGCGGTGTCGGGGTTGGTGGTGTAGAGGTAGACCTTGCCGGCGCCGCCCGTGGCCAGGATGGTGTGCGGCGCGCTGAAGGTGTCCACCACGTCGGTGGCTTCGTTCAGCGCGTACAGGCCCAGGCAGCGCTGGTCGCTCAGGCCGAGCTTGGGTGCGGTGATCAGGTCCACCAGCATGTGGTGTTCGAACAGGGTGATGTTCGGGGTGGCGCGCACCTTCTTCATCAGCGTGTCCTGCACGGCCGCGCCGGTGGCGTCGGTCACGTGCACGATGCGGCGTTCGCTGTGACCGCCCTCGCGCGTGAGGTGCAGGTGGCCGTCTTCCTGCGAGAAGGGCACGCCCAGGTCCTGCAGCCAGCGGATGCTTACGGGTGCGTTCTCGACCACAAAGCGCGTGGCCTCCAGATCGCACAGGCCGGCTCCGGCCACCAGGGTGTCCTGCACGTGCGAGGCCAGTGTGTCGCCTTCGCCCATGACGGCGGCGATGCCACCCTGGGCCCAGCGGCTGGAGCCGTCGTTGAGTGCGCGTTTGGTGATCACCGCCACGCGGTGGGTGCTCGCCAGATGCAGGGCGGCGCTCAGGCCCGCCAGGCCGCTGCCGACGATGAGGACGTCAAAGGAGTGGGATGCCGGCGACACGGTTGTTCAGGAGGGGGTTGGAAGGGGATCAGGCGGGCGAATACGCCAGCCGAACGTAGATCGGGGCGAAGACCTCGGCCTGGGTGATGTCGATCAGGCTTTCCTTGGCCAGCTCCAGCAGGGCGATGAAGGTCACCACCAGCACGGGCACGCCCTTGGCGGGGTCGAACAGGTTCTCGAACTCGACGAATTTCTGGCCCTGCAGCTGGCGCAGCACGATGCTCATGTGCTCGCGCACCGAGAGCTCCTCGCGCGAGATCTTGTGGTGCTGCACAAGCTTGGCGCGCTTGAGGATGTCGGCCCAGGCCTCCTGCAGGTCCACCACGTGCACTTCGGGGAAGCGCGGCTGCAGCGATTGCTCGATGTAGACCTGCGCCTTGAGGAAGTCGCGCCCGTACTGCGGCAGGTTGCCCAGCTGTGCGGCGGCGATCTTGATCTGCTCGTACTCGAGCAGGCGGCGCACCAGCTCGGCGCGCGGGTCCTCGGCCTCTTCGCCCTCGGCCGCCTTTTTGGGCGGCAGCAGCATGCGCGACTTGATCTCGATCAGCATGGCCGCCATCAGCAGGTACTCGGCGGCCAGCTCCAGGTTGCGGTCGCGCACCTGGTCCACATACGTCAGGTACTGGCGCGTGACCGCCGCCATCGGGATGTCGAGGATGTTGAAGTTCTGCTTGCGGATCAGATAGAGCAGCAGGTCCAGCGGGCCTTCAAAGGCTTCGAGAAAGACCTCCAGCGCATCCGGCGGGATGTACAGATCCTGCGGCATCGTGAACAGCGGCTCGCCGTACAGGCGTGCCACGGCCACGTGGTCCACCACCTGGGGCATGGCCGCGGCGTGCGGGGCCTCGGCGGTCTGCAGGCCGGCGCTGTCGTGGGGGTCGCTCATCGCGTGCTTTGTGGCGGGCGTGGCCCGGCGATCACTTGGTGCCGCTGGTCTGGTAGACGTAGGGCTGCTGCTGCACGCGGGCGGACCGGTAGCCCTCCTGCGCCTGGCGGTCCACGGACGTGTCCCACAGCAGCTCGCGGCCCTGGCGCTGGCGGGCTTCCAGGTCGGGCTTCTCGGTCTTGAGCTGGTTGATGAACTGGGTGGCGTCGGACTGGTAGTCAGGGCGGCGGAAGAGATGCATGGGGCTAAACCTTCTGGTGGGACCGGAACGCAACAGGAACCGGCCATTTTAGCCACTCGGGGCAGAGGGCCCCCCCGGCCCCGGGTTCAGGACGCTGAAGCTGCCGCGAGCCCCCGGCCCAGGTCCGGACAGACGTCGGACGCCGGCAGCGCCGCCAGCAGGCCGCTGCGCCGGGCGATGTCCAGCGGCTGGTGCTGCAAGCCGCACAGGATCAGGCGCACGCCGTGCTTCTGGCAGCCGCGTGCCAGGTCCAGCAGGGTGTCGGCGCCCGAGGAATCCACGTAGATCAGGTTCTTGAGGTCCAGCACCAGGGCCCGGGCGGGCAGCTGCCGCTCCATGTCCTCCACCAGCTTGACGGCGCCGAAAAACAGGGCGCCGTAGAGCCGCCAGGCCCGCACCTGCCCGTCCTGGCCGGCCAGCAGGGGCTGGACCTGCGCGCTGACGGCCTCGGCCCGGGTCAGGCTGGAGATGCGGTAGATGAAGGTCAGGCAGGCGGCGATCAGGCCCACCTCCACGGCCACCGTCAGGTCCACGATCACGGTCAGGCCAAAAACGGCCAGCAGGGTGATGCGGTAGGGCAGTCGGTACTGGCGCAGCTGCACGAATTCGCGCCATTCGCCCATGTTCCAGGCCACGTAGACCAGGATGGCGGCCAGCGCCGCCAGCGGGATATGCCGGGCCAGCGGGGCAGCGACCAGAACCACGGTCAATAAAGTGAGTGCATGCACCATGCCGGCCACCGGGCTGACAGCCCCGCTTTTGGCATTGGTGACGGTGCGCGCGATGGTGCCGGTGGCCGGCATGCCGCCGAAGAAGGGCGTGACGAAGTTGGCGATGCCCTGGGCCATCAGTTCCTGGTTGGGGTCGTGGCGGTCTTCGGTCAGGCCGTCGGCGATGCGTGCGCACAGCAGGGACTCGATGGCGCCCAGCAGGGCCAGTGTGAGTGCCGGCATCAGCAGGAAGCGCACGGTGCTCCAGCTGAATTCGGGCCAGACGAAGGCCGGCAGCGCGGCCGGGATGCCGCCGAAGCGGCTGCCGATGGTCTCCACCGGCAGGTCCAGCAGCAGGCTGGCGGCGGTGGCCGCCGCCAGCGCGACGATGGTGCCGGGCACGACGCTGAGCTTGCCCGAGAAAGGCGGTTTCTGCGGGCCCAGGCGCGGCGTGGCCTGCTGCCAGGCGATGAGCAGGGCCAGCGTGCCCAGCGCCAGGGCCAGGGCCGCCGGGTTCACGGTGTGCAGCGCACGGCCCAGGGCCTCCAGCATGGCGAAGAAGCTGGCCGGCATGCTGGTCAGCTCCAGGCCCAGGAAGTCCTTGACCTGGGACAGCATGATGAGCACGGCGATGCCGTTGGTGAAACCGATCACCACGGCGATGGGGATGAAGCGGATCAGGGTGCCCAGGCGGAACAGGCCCATGAGGAAGAGCAGCACGCCCGACATGGCGGTGGCGATGATCAGGTTGGCCAGGCCGTAGCGCTCCAGGATGCCGTAGACGATGACGATGAAGGCGCCGGCCGGCCCGCCGATCTGCACGCGGCTGCCGCCCAGGGCGGAGATCAGGAAGCCGGCAATGATGGCGGTGAACAGGCCCGCTTCGGGTTTGAGGCCGGAGGCGATGGCAAAGGCCATGGCCAGCGGCAGGGCCACCACCCCGACCGTGAGGCCGGCGCCCAGGTCCCGGCTGAAGCGGGCCCGCGTGTAGCCGGGCAGCGTGTCCAGCAGCTTGGGGCGGAAAGCGGCCAGTGTGCGAGCGGATTCGGCAGCGGGCATGGCAAATCAGTGTACGCCTGGCCTGCCGGCCCTCGCCGCTTTCTCAGCCGGGTGTCGCGGGCGGCGCCAGCCGACCGTTGCGCAGGTCATACAGCAGCGGGCCCGAAACCAGCAGGCCGAGCAGCACCGCCAGCGGCACGGTGGTGACGTAACCCCAGAGCTTGAAGCCCAAGGCCCCCAGCACGCCACCGGCAAAAAAGGCAGCGACCAGCGCAAGGTGGATGCGCAGCTTGCGCTGGTTGGCCTGCACCTTGACCGGCGCGGGTGAGCGGTTGAAATAGACCAGCTTGCCCAGTTCGATGCCGATGTCGGTCACCAGGCCCGTCACGTGGGTGGTGCGGATCTCGGCGTTGGAGACCTTGGTGATCACCGCGTTCTGCAGGCCCATGATGTAACAGAGCAGCAGCACCGTCAGCGGCGCAAACAGCTCGGCGTGCAGGTTGATGGCCGCGCCGAAGAGGCCGAACACCAGCAACAGCGCGGTCTCTAGGGCCAGCGGCCGGGCATAGGCGCTGCGCAACTGGCGCCGGTGGCCCCAGTTGACCATCAGGGCGGTGGTCATGGCGCCGCCCACGAAGGCGGCGATGGCCGCCAGGCTTGCCGCCACCAGGGCGAACTGGCCCAGCACCAGGTGGTCCGCCACCGCGGACAGCAGCCCCGTCATGTGCGAGGTGTACTGCCCGATGGCCAGGAAGCCGCCGGCATTGGTGGCCCCGGCGATGAAGCTCAGGCTGATGCCCAGGCGCAGGTTGGCCAGCGGGGAGCGGTGGACATCGGTCCACCAGTGGGGGTGGGAGGGCGGCCGGGGACTGGGCATGTGTCCAGTTTAGCGGCTGGCCAGCGCTCTTTTTTCGCCTGGCGGAATGGAATGTGTTGCCCTATGACCCTGTTGGGGGATAGGCAGGCCGCTGCGGCTTGCCTAAAGTTCAGTTGCTGCTGTCACAGCCATCAGGCAAAAGGGGCGCACCGACAAGAGGAGTGTCGGTGTGCCCCCTTTTTTCTGCGTTCTCAGGCAGGCCCGCTCGACTCCTCCCTTTCATCAGGTTCTCCGTTGATGCATCTGGCAGATTTCGTAGGCATGAAAAGCCATCGCTGGCTGACGGTGCTGGGCGTGTTCGTGCTCCTGGCGGCGCTCGGCCTGAGCGGTGGCCTGGTCCTGCTGGCCCCCTCTGGACTGCCGACCGCTCTGGCGGCCGTGCTGGGTGGGGTGCTGGTCCTGGGCTTGCTGGTGCTGGGCCGTGCGGTCGTGCGCCATGTGCTCAACGACGAATACGAGCGCCAATCCCTGGAAATGAGCCACCAGTGCCTGCAGGAAGCCATCGAGGCCCTGCCCCTGGGCGTGGCCATCTATGACCAGCATGACCGGCTGGTGCTGTTCAACCGCTCGGCCGCCGAGATGGCGCCCTACCGCTACGGCGGTGAGCTGATCGGCCAGACTTTCGAATCCATGATGCACCGCGCGCTGGAGAACGGCGCCATTCCCGAGGCCCTGGGTCGCGAGGAGGACTGGCTGCGCGAGCGGCTGGCTGGCCGCGGCCAGCTCAACCGGCCGTTGCTGCGTTCACGACCCGACGGGCGCTGGATGCACCTGTACGAAATCAGCACGCCCTCGGGTTGCCTGGTGATGGCGCGCCTGGACGTGACCGAGCTGGTGCAAAAGAGCATGGCGCTGGAGCGCAGCAACCAGCAGCTGGAGCGGCTGTCCGCCACCGACGGCCTGACCGGCCTGGCCAACCGCCGCCAGTTCGACCAGCACCTCTACACCGAATGGCAGCGCAGCATGCGCAGCCGCCAGCCCATCTCGCTGCTGCTGATCGACATCGACCATTTCAAACGCTACAACGACCGCTACGGCCATCTGGCCGGTGATGCCTGCCTGCGGCAGGTGGCCGGCATCCTCTACGACTGCGCCCAGCGCTCGGGGGAGCTGGTGGCGCGCTACGGCGGCGAGGAGTTCGCCCTGCTGCTGCCCGGGGCCGATGCCGAGGCGGCCATGACGGTGGCCCAGCGCTGCATGGACGAGATCGTCCGGGCCGACATGCCGCACGAGGACTCGCCGGTAGCGGAGTACCTGACGGTGAGCATCGGCGTGGCCACCGTGGTGGCCGTGCAGGACCTGGTGGCCGAAAGCCTGGTGCGTTGCGCCGATGAGGCGCTGTACCGCGTCAAGAGCAGCGGCAGAGCCCACTACATTGTGGCGCCCTGTCCAGCTTGATCTTTAGCGTACCCGCATGCCCGGCTGCGCGCCCGGCCAGGGGTTGAGCACGTAGATGCCGGGCTCGGCTTTCTCGTCGGCGTGGCTGGCGGCGAGCACCATGCCTTCTGACACTCCAAACTTCATCTTGCGCGGGGCCAGGTTGGCCACCATCACCGTGAGCTTGCCCACCAGGTCTTCGGGTTTGTAGGCGGAAGCAATGCCGCTGAAGACGTTGCGGGTCTTGCCTTCGCCCACGTCGAGCGTCAGGCGCAGCAATTTGGTGGAACCTTCGACCGGCTCGCAGTTGACGATCTTGGCGATGCGCAGGTCGATCTTGGCGAAGTCGTCGATGCTGATGGTGGGGGCCAGTTCCTCGCCGCCAGGGAGCACTTTCTCGGGCTCGGGTGCGGCGGGGGCTTCAAACAGCGCTTCCAGCTGTTTGATGTCCACGCGCTGCATCAGGTGCTTGTACTCGCCGATGACGTGGCCGGCGCCCAGTGTGCGCGACGCGTCGCTCCACATCAGGGGCTGGACCTGGAGGAAGCTCTCGACCTGGGTGGCCAGGGCCGGCAGCACCGGCTTGAGGTAGATGGTGAGCAGGCGGAAGGCTTCGATGCAGACGGTGCAGACATCGTGCAGGTGGCTGTCCATGCCCTCCTGCTTGGCCAGTTCCCAGGGTTTGTTCTGGTCGACGTAGGCGTTGACGCGGTCGGCCAGCAGCATGATCTCGCGCAGGGCCTTGCCGTACTCGCGCTCGGCATACAGCTCGGCGAGGTTGGTGGCGCCATCGCGCAGGTGTTGCAGCAGGGCGTCACCGTCACCCGAGATGTCGCTGCCCAGCTTGCCGCCGAAACGTTTGCTCAGGAAACCGGCCGCGCGCGAGGCGATGTTGATGTACTTGCCGACCAGGTCGCTGTTGGCGCGCGCCATGAAGTCGTCGGCATTGAAGTCGATGTCTTCGTTGCGGCCGCTGAGCTTGGCGGCCAGGTAATAACGCAGCCATTCCGGGTTCATGCCCAGGGCCAGGTACTTGAGCGGGTCCAGGCCGGTGCCGCGGCTCTTGCTCATCTTCTCGCCGTTGTTCACGGTGAGGAAGCCGTGCACGAAGACCTTGTCCGGCGTCTTGCGGCCGCTGAACTTCAGCATGGCGGGCCAGAACAGGGTGTGGAAGGTGACGATGTCCTTGCCGATGAAGTGGTACTGCTCCAGCTTCGGATCGGCCATATAGGCCTCGTAATCCTGACCGCGTTTGTCCAGCAGGTTCTTGAGCGAGGCGAGGTAGCCCACGGGCGCGTCCAGCCACACGTAGAAGTACTTGCCCGGCGCACCGGGGATTTCGATGCCGAAGTAAGGCGCGTCGCGCGAGATGTCCCAGTCGCCCAGACCTTCGCTGCTGCTGCCGTCCGGGTTGGTGCGCACGGTGAACCATTCGCGCACCTTGTTGGCCACTTCGGGCTGCAGCCGACCGTCCTGCGTCCATTCTTCGAGGAAGGCCACGCAGCGCGGATCCGACAGCTTGAAGAAGAAGTGCTCGGAGCTTTTGAGCACCGGCTTGGCGCCCGACAGGGCCGAGTAGGGGTTCTTCAGGTCGGTGGGGGCGTAGACGGCGCCGCAGACCTCGCAGTTGTCGCCGTACTGGTCTTTCGCCCCGCACTTGGGACACTCGCCCTTGATGAAACGGTCCGGCAGGAACATGTTCTTCTCGGGGTCGAAGAACTGCTCGACCACCTGGCTGGCGATCAGGCCGTTGGCCTTGAGGTCCAGGTAGATCTGCTGCGCGAGCTGGTGGTTCTCGGGGCTGTCGGTCGAGCTCCAGTTGTCGAACTGGATGTGAAAGCCGTTGAGGTACTGTGCGCGGCCGGCGGCGATGTCGGCCACGAACTGCTGCGGGGTCTTGCCGGCCTTTTCGGCGGCGATCATGATGGGCGCGCCGTGCGTGTCGTCGGCCCCGACGAAGTTCACCTCGTGGCCCAGCATGCGCTGCATCCGCACCCAGATATCGGCCTGGATGTATTCCATGATGTGGCCGATGTGGAAGTTGCCGTTGGCGTAGGGCAGGGCGGTGGTGACGAAGAGTTTGCGGGGCATGGGGGGATCTTCCGGAGGGAACCCGTAATTTTAGTCGCCCGGGCCGGGAACGGCCTGGGCTAGACGCGCAGCGGGTCGCGTCGGCGTTCCACACGGGGTTCGGCCTGTACCAGATCCCAGCCGAAGAAACGACAGACCTCGTCTTCCTGGCGCAGGGTGTCGGCGTGGCCCAGGGCCATGAGCTCACGCGTGTAGGCGGCCTCGAACAGCAGGTAGCTGGTGAGGGCGCCGCCCTTGACGTCGGCCTTCTTCGAGGACACCCCCAGCCCGCCCAGCAGGCTGCGCACGGCGTGCGGCAGCGCGTCGGCATGCCGGGCGGCGATCTGGTCCAGCCGCTCGGAGGGCGAGATCACCAGCAGCTCCACCGGCTTCAGGGCACTGGCCTGGCGCGCCTCGCGCGGGATCAGGTTGAGGGTCTGGTTGATGCGGCGGATGCGTTCGATGTCCACCGCCAGAGCGTCCAGGAAGATGCTGGACATGGCGTGGCCGGCGATCTGCGCCAGCGACGGGTAGGTGCCAGGGGCGGCGCGCTGGAGGGTGTCGCGCGGCTCGCTCATGCGGCCTGCGCCCACCACCAGGATGCGCTCGGAGCCCAGGTGGATGGCGGGTGCCACCGGCGCGGTCTGGCGCATGGAGCCGTCGCCGAAGTATTCGGTGCCGCCGTTGATGGGCAGGGCCTTGGCCGGGAAGACGAAGGGGATGGCCGAGGAGGCCAGCAGGTGCTCGTGCGTGATGCGGTCGCGCACCGCCAGGCGCTGCGAGCGCACCCAGGGCTGCAGCGCCTCGTCGCCCTCAAAGAAAGTGACGTGGTGGCCCGAGCTGTAGCTGGAGGCCGTGACCGCCAGCGCCTGAAGGTGGCCCTGCGCGATCAGGCCGGGCAGACGTTCCAGCGGCACCATGGTGTGCAGCAGTTCTTCCAGCGGGCTGTTGTCAAGCAGCGAGCGCGGCTTGATGCGGCGCCAGCGCGCAATCAGCCAGCCCAGGGACAGCAGGCTCATCCAGCGCGCGCCGCTGCGCAGCACGCTCAGCAGGTCGGCCTCGTAGACCTGGCTGGCCTCGAAGTTCTCCCAGACCGAGACGATGCGCCGCACGGCCAGGTCGAAGTCGTCGGCGCCGCAGGCCAGCGAGGCCGCGTTGATGGCGCCGGCTGAGGTGCCGGTGATGATAGAGAAGGGGCTGGAGGGGGGCGCACCGGGCACGCGGGTGCGGCGCAGTTCGGCCAGGGCTTGCAGCACGCCGACCTGATAGGCGGCGCGCGCGCCGCCGCCGGTCAGCAGCAGACCGATGCGCGGCGGGCTCTTGTCGTCGGGGGCATCGCTGGCCATGAAGCCATTATGCGGGGCGGGTCGGCGTCCGGGAGGCGAGGGCTGCTGCGGGAAATCCCGGGGTGTGCAATTTGCCCGCTCCGGCGGGGTTATGTCCGCCAAGGCTAGACTACGCCCTCTTCAGGAGTATTCGAATGGCAGTGACAGAACAGGCGTTGCTGGACGCCCTCAAGGTGGTAGTGGACCCGAACACGGGCAAGGATTTCGTTTCCAGCAAGGCCGTCAAGAACCTGACTGTCCAGGACGGCGACGTTGCCTTCGACATCGAGCTGGGTTACCCGGCCAAGAGCCAGATCCCCGGTTTCCGCAAGGCGCTGATCGCCGCGGCCAAGGGCGTGGCGGGTGTCAACAACGTCTCGGTCAATCTCAACGTCAAGATCGTCGCGCATGCCGTGCAGCGCGGCGTGGCGCTGCTGCCCAAGGTGAAGAACATCGTGGCCGTGGCGTCGGGCAAGGGTGGCGTGGGCAAGAGCACCACGGCCGTCAACCTGGCCCTGGCCCTGGCGGCCGAGGGCGCCAGCGTGGGCATCCTGGATGCCGACATCTACGGCCCCAGCCAGCCCATGATGATGGGCATCGACGGTCGCCCCGAGAGCGACGACGGCAAGACTATGGAGCCGCTGGAGAACTACGGCGTGCAGGTCATGTCCATCGGTTTCCTGGTGGCGCAGGACGAAGCCATGATCTGGCGCGGCCCCATGGCCACCCAGGCGCTGGAGCAGCTGCTGCGCCAGACCAACTGGAAAGACCTGGACTACCTCATCGTCGACATGCCCCCGGGCACCGGCGACATCCAGCTCACGCTGAGCCAGCGCGTGCCCATGACCGGCGCGGTCATCGTCACCACGCCGCAGGACATCGCCCTGCTGGACGCCAAGAAGGGCATCAAGATGTTCGAGAAGGTGGGCGTGCCCATCCTGGGCATCGTGGAGAACATGGCGGTGCACGTGTGCAGCAACTGCGGCCACATCGAGCACATCTTTGGCGTCGATGGCGGCAAGAAGATGGCGGCCGAGTACGGCATGGACTACCTGGGCGCCTTGCCGCTGAACATGCAGATCCGCGTGCAGGCTGACAACGGCAAGCCCACCGTGGTGGCCGACCCGGACGGCGAAGTCGCTGGCATCTACAAGGCTGTGGCGCGGCAGGTAGCAGTGTCCATTGCGGCCAAGAACAAGGACTTCTCGAACAAGTTCCCGAGCATCAAGATTTCGAAGGAAACCTGAACGGGTTGATCGCCTTTTTTCCTGTGGCCTGCTGAGCCTTTCCTCTTACAGCGTTTCCCTGGCGGGGCTTTTAACAACCCCCCACTCACCCCCCGCCCCTCTCTGCCCCCCGCCGGGGGCAAAGAGGGGAGCCTTGATTTGCTTGCTTTGCGCCGGCTACGCTTCTAAGGCGCGCGAGGTCGCGCTCATCCTCGCTGGCCCAGAGTGGTGAGCCAACGGTCGTAGAGAACTCGTCCGGATCGGGTCGCCACCGCTGGCGGCTACGCCGGCCAGCAACGAGACAGACTTCCCAAATATTCCTGCGTTTTTTTCCTTCACGGCAGGCCGCACTGCGGCCGTCGTCGTTGGCGCGTAGACGTGAATCCCTTTACTACGACCGCAGGCCAGAAATCTCGGCCCACCATCCATGGTGGCGACGGTTCGTGCCGTAGAAGCCGGTCCAGAACACCAGAAGCCAAATCCAGGCCCCCTTCTCTACCCCGGCGGGGGTAGAGAAGGGCGGGGGGATGAGTGGGGGTTACAAAAGCTAGGCAAGAAATATCTTGAGCGCGCCACTCAGCGGGCGATGCTCAGTAGCGCAGCTGCCCCGTGCTGTCCACGATCGCCAGCTCGACGTAGGACGATCCATTGTGGGAGCTGGGTGAGTACTTGGCCGCAAAACGGCCGAAGCTGATCTCGCCGGCATCCTCCATGGCCTTGATGAACGACGCCGTGCTCAGATTGCGCCCCGCGCGGCGCAGGCCTTCGACGAGCAGCTTGGCGTGGACAAAACCCTCTAGCTGGAACGCCGATGGGATCGCCGCCGGATTCTTCTCGCGCAGGATTCGGTGGTACTCGGCCACCACCGGGATGGTGGTATTGCGCAGAGGCGGCATGACCTGCGCCAGCACGATGCCGCGCGCCTGCTCTTTCAAGTCACGGCGGATCGAATCCACGTTGGCGACCGAGAAGCCGTAGAAGGTCGGGCGCAGGCTGGTCTGCAAGGTTGCCTTGATGTAATTGGTCATGGTGCCGCCCGCGGCGCCCAGCAGCACGGCCTGGGGCTGTGCGCGCTCGGTGGCTGCAGCGGCACCGGCGTAGTCCGGCGCCTTGGGGTCGAGTTTGACCTCTGTATTGAAGCTGATTTTGGCGGCCGCGGCGGCCTGCTGCAGTTCAGCGAGCAGGGTCTTGCCCAGGCCGTCGTCCTGGTACAGCACGGTGACGCGGCTGATGCCCGTCTCCTGCAGATGCGACACGATGCGGCGCGCCTCGTCGGCATAACTCGCCCTCACGTGGAAAAGGTAGGGATTGACCTTGTTGCGAAAGGACGTGGCGCCGGTCACGGGGCCAAAAATGATCGTCCGGCTCTCCTCAGCCAGGGGCAGGATGGCCCCGGTCTGGGCCGTGCCCGTGTTGTTGTAGATCATGAAAACACCCTGCTCGTCGATCAGCTTGCGGGTGTTTTCGACGGCGCGCTTCACGTCGAAGCCGTCGTCCAGGGTGGTGTAGACGATCTTGCGGCCATGCACACCGCCTGCCGCGTTCACGGCATCGAAGAGCAGCCGTGAGCCTTCACCGAACTCAAGCGTCTGGGAGCCCAAGGGGCCGCTCAACACGGCGGAGGCGCCAAGGCGGATCTCGGTGGGTGTGACGCCGCGGTCTCCCGCGACCGCCACCCCGCCCATCATCAATCCAATGGCCAATACGAAAGGTCGAAACATAGGTATTCCTGGATAGACCACGCCGCCTGCATGCAGAGCGCGTCTGCGGGCTGCGCTGCCCATAATTGGTTATTAAGTATAGTTATTTGAATGAATCAATTGAATTTTCGTTTCAGTGTTTTCCCCTAGGAATGAGGCTCGGAAGAGCACAAGTTCACGTTCTGGCAAGATGGCGGACCGATGAACCTGCTCGTCTCCATGCGCTACCTCGTCGCCCTCGACGAGCACAAGCATTTCGCCCGTGCCGCCCAGGCCTGCTTCGTCACGCAGCCGGCCCTCTCCAACGCCCTGCGCGCGCTGGAGGAGGAGTTCGGCTCGTCCATCGTCAAGCGCGGCCGCACTTTCGTGGGTTTCACGCCCGAGGGCGAGCGCCTGCTCGAGAGCGCGCGCCGCATGCTGCGCGAGGAACAGTTGCTCAAGCAGGATCTCAGCAGCGTGGGCGGCCAGCCGCAGGGGCGCCTGGGCATCGGTGTCGTGCCCTCGGCCGAACCAGTGGCGGCGCGTTTTGCCGCCATGCTGCAGGCGCGCCACCCGGGCATCCGGCCCGTGGTGCGCTCCATGAGCTCGCAGGAGATCGAGGAGGGGCTGGAGAAGCTCACACTGGACATGGGCCTGGGCTTTATCGAGCGTGTGCGCCCCGGCACCGGCGCCTTGCAGACCCTGCTGCAGTACACCGAGCACTATTTCCTGGTGCGCAAGGCGGCGTTGCCGCCTCAGCCGGACGCACAGGGCATGCACTTCGGTGCGCCGCTGACCTGGCAGGAGGCGGCCGAGTTGCCGCTGTGCCTGATGACCTCCGAGATGTACAACCGCCACATCGTGGACGGCGCCTTTGCCAAGGCGGGCGTCCGGGTCCAGCCGGTGCTGGAGACCAATTCCCTGCTGACGCTGGCGCTCAGTGCCGTGGGCGGCGCAGTCAGCTGCGTCATGCCGGGGGCGCTGGTCGGCGCGGTGCGCGCCTACCGGGAACTGGAGGCCCGGCCGCTGAGCAGTCCTGAAGTGCGTACTTCCATCGGGTTCATGTTCCAGACGGCCGAGCGGCATTCGCGCCCGCTGGAGGCGGCCCTGACCCTGGCGCAGGATGCGGCCTGGTTGCGCCACGCGGCCGCGCACAGCGGTCTTTTGCACGCCTGAAGCCGTCTCCCGGCGGTTTTGATCACCTCTTTAGCTATTTGCTGCATAGCAGCATTTAGTTTTTGAATGACAACATGTTTTCATGCAATTTGACCCGGCGTGGGGCCGGGCGGACACTGCGCCCATAGTTACGAACCGAGGGACATACCCATGAACCATCCAGGCCGCAAAGGCGAAGTCCAGGCTGTGGTCGTTGCCACCGTCGACGACCTGCGTGAACGCATCCGCCGCAAGAGCAAGCTCAAGGGCCGCCAGCCCGACGACAAGTCGCTGGCCGAAGTCGTCACCCTGATCGGCGCCAAACCGGCCAACGGCCACCGCCGCGACCTGCTGATCGAGCACCTGCACAAGCTCAACGACGCCTACCGCTGCCTGCATGACCGCCATCTGGTGGCGCTGGCCAAGGAGATGAACATCCCCATGGCCGAGGTCTACGAAGTGGCCACCTTCTATCACCACTTCGAAGTGGTCAAGGGCGACGAGAAGGCCCCCGGCCTGACCGTGCGTGTCTGCGACGGCCTGAGCTGCGAGATGGGTGGCGCCCAGAGCCTGATGAGCAAGCTGCAGACCACCCTGACGGGCGATGTGCGCGTGATCCACGCGCCCTGCGTGGGCCGCTGCGAGCAGGCCCCGGTGGCCGTGGTGCACCAGAACCCGGTGCTGCACGCCACGCCCGAGAGCGTGGCCAAGGCCGTGAAGGCCGCCGCCACGACCCAACCCAAATCCAGCGGCAAGGCCAGCTTCGACCCGGCGGCCCTGGCGCTGAAATCCGTGTCCCCCGCACCGAGCCAGCAGCAGGTCTCGCCCGACTTCGTGGGCTTTGATGCCTACAAGGCCAAGGGCGGCTACCAGATGATCGCGGCGCTGCTGAGCGGCCAGCGTGAGGTCGAGCCCATCATCAAGGCCATGGAAGACTCGGGCCTGCGCGGCCTGGGCGGCGCCGGTTTCCCCGCCGGGCGCAAGTGGCGCATCGTGCGCGACCAGCCTGCGCCCAAGCTGATGGCCGTGAACATCGACGAAGGCGAACCCGGCACCTTCAAGGACCGCACCTATCTGGAGCGCGACCCGCACCGTTTCCTCGAAGGCCTGCTGGTGGCCGCCTACGCCGTGGGCGTGGGCGCCTGCTACATCTACCTGCGCGACGAATACCATGGCGCGCGCGCCCTGCTGGAGGCCGAGCTGGCCAAGCTGCAGGCCAACCCGCCTTGCCCGCTACCGCTGATCGAACTGCGCCGCGGTGCCGGTGCCTACATCTGCGGCGAAGAGTCCGCCATGATCGAGAGCATCGAAGGTAAGCGTGGCGAGCCGCGCATGCGCCCGCCCTACATCGCCCAGGTCGGCTTGTTCGGCCGTCCCACGCTGGAGCACAACTTCGAGACGCTGTACTGGGTGCGCGACATCGTGGAAAAAGGCCCGCAGTGGTTCAGCAGCTTTGGCGCCAACGGCCGCAAGGGCCTGCGCTCCTTCAGCGTCAGCGGCCGGGTCAAGCACCCGGGCGTCAAGCTGGCGCCGGCCGGCATCACCATTCGCGAGCTGGTCGACCAGTATTGCGGCGGCATGCTCGATGGCCATGAACTTTATGCCTACCTGCCGGGTGGCGCCTCGGGCGGCATCCTGCCGGCCAGCATGGGCGACATCCCGCTGGACTTCGACACCCTGCAGCCCTACGGCTGTTTCATCGGTTCGGCTGCCGTCATCGTGCTGAGCCAGAAGGACACGGCGCGCGAAGCCGCCGTGAACATGATGCGTTTCTTCGCCGACGAGAGCTGCGGCCAGTGCACGCCCTGCCGCGTGGGCACGGCCAAGGCCGTCAAGCTCATGGAAGCCAAGACCTGGGACAACGAGACGCTGGAAGACCTGTGCCAGGTCATGGCCGACGCCTCCATCTGCGGCCTGGGCCAAGCCGCACCCAACCCCATCCGCTGTGTCCAGAAATACTTCCCGCAAGAACTGGGAGCCCAAGCATGAACGCACCCGCCAAGCTCAACGAAGTCACCCCGCAGATCGTCGAGTTCACGCTCGACGGCAAGAAGGCCCAGGCCTACGCTGGTGAAACCATCCTGACCGTTGCCAAGCGCATGGGCATGGAGATCCCCCACCTTTGCTACAAGGAAGGCATGCGTGCCGACGGCAACTGCCGCGCCTGCGTGGTCGAGGTCAAGGGCGAACGCACCCTGGCCCCCAGCTGCTGCCGCAGCGCCACCGCCGGCATGGAGGTGCAGAGCAAGAGCGAACGCGCCGTCAAGAGCCAGAAGATGGTGCTGGAGATGCTGTTGTCCGACATGCCCGACACCGGCTACAAGTGGGACGAAAAGGACGAGGCGCTGCAGCACGGCGAACTGTCGCAGTGGGCCGACCAGGTGGGCGTGACCGTGCGCCCCGCACTCAAGGCCCTGCGCCGCGAGCAGCCCAAGGCCGACATCTCTCACCCGGCCATGGCCGTGAACCTGGATGCCTGCATCCAGTGCAACCGCTGCGTGCGCGCCTGCCGTGAAGAGCAGGTGAACGACGTGATCGGCTACGCGATGCGTGGCAGCCACAGCGAGATCGTGTTCGACCTGAACGACCCCATGGGCGACAGCACCTGCGTGGCCTGCGGCGAGTGCGTGCAGGCCTGCCCCACGGGTGCCCTCATGCCCAAGAGCCGTGTCGGTTCGCAGCAGGTCGACAAGAAGGTCGACTCGGTCTGCCCCTTCTGCGGTGTCGGTTGCCTGATCACCTACAACGTCAAGGACAACAAGATCATCAGCGTCGACGGACGCGACGGTCCGGCCAACCACAGCCGCCTGTGCGTCAAGGGTCGTTTCGGTTTCGACTACGCGCACAATCCGCAGCGCCTGACCAAGCCGCTGATCCGCAAGGCCGGTGTGCCCAAGGACCCGGAGGCCATCGACGAGCTGAACCGCCAGATGAGCGAGGACCCGTCCATCATCGGGACCATGTTCCGCGAAGCCACCTGGGATGAGGCGCTGGACCTGGCCGGTGGTGGCCTCAAGGCACTGCGCGACAAGTACGGCCTCAAGGCCCTGGCGGGTTTCGGCTCGGCCAAGGGCAGCAACGAAGAGGCCTACCTCTTCCAGAAGCTGGTGCGCACGGGTTTTGGCAGCAACAACGTGGACCACTGCACCCGTCTGTGTCACGCCTCCAGCGTGGCCGCCCTGCTCGAAGGTGTGGGCTCGGGCGCCGTGTCCAACCAGGTCAATGACGTGGAGCACTCCGGTCTCATCTTCGTGATCGGCTCCAACCCCACGGCCAACCACCCGGTGGCCGCCACCTGGATGAAAAACGCCGCCAAGGCCGGTGCCAAGATCGTGCTGGCCGACCCGCGCATCACCGATATCGGCAAACACGCCTGGCGCACCCTGCAGTTCAAGCCCGACACCGACGTGGCCATGCTCAACGCCATGATCTACACGGTGATCGAAGAGGGCCTGGTGGACAAGGACTTCGTGAAGAAGCGCGCCAGCAACTTTGAAGCTCTGAAGAAAAACGTCCAGGGCTACAGTCCCGAAGCGATGGAGCCCATCTGCGGCATCCCTGCGCAGAAGCTGCGTGAAGTGGCGCGCGAGTTCGCCACCTCCAAGGCCTCCATGATCCTGTGGGGCATGGGCGTGAGCCAGCACGTGCACGGCACCGACAACGCCCGTTGCCTGATCGCGCTGTGCGCGGTGACCGGCCAGATCGGCAAGCCCGGTTCCGGCCTGCACCCGCTGCGCGGCCAGAACAATGTGCAGGGCGCCAGCGACGCGGGCCTGATCCCCATGATGTTCCCGAACTACCAGCGCGTGGACAACAAGGAAGTGCACCAGTGGTTCGAGAAGTTCTGGAACACCAAGCTCGACAACCGCCCCGGTTACACCGTGGTGGAGATCATGCACAAGGCCCTGGTCGACGACAGCGATCCGCACAAAATCCATGGCATGTACGTCGAGGGTGAGAACCCCGCCATGAGCGACCCGGACCTGAACCATGCCCGCCACGCGCTGGCCGAGCTCAAGCACTTGGTGGTGCAGGACATCTTCATGACCGAAACCGCCTGGCTGGCCGACGTGATCCTGCCCGCCACCGCCTGGCCCGAGAAGACCGGCACGGTCAGCAACACCGACCGCATGGTGCAGATGGGCAAGCAGGCCGTCACGCCGCCGGGCGAGGCCAAGCCGGATCTCTGGATCATCCAGCAGATCGCCAAGCGCATGGACCAGGACTGGAACTACCCTGGCGAACACGCCGGTGTCGCTGCCGTCTACGAGGAAATGCGCCAGGCCATGCATGCCGTCATCTCGGGCATCACCTGGGAACGGCTGGAGAAGGAATCCAGCGTGACCTACCCCTGCCTGAGCGCCGAAGACCCGGGCCAGCCCACCGTCTTCATCGACGACTTCCCCACCGCCGACGGCAAGGTCAAGCTGGTGCCGGCCGACATCATCCCGGCCAACGAGCGCCCCGACGCCGAGTTCCCCTTCGTGCTCATCACCGGCCGCCAGCTCGAACACTGGCACACCGGCAGCATGACCCGTCGTTCGGGCGTGCTCGACGCCATCGAGCCCATCGCCACCGCCTCCATGTGCGGTGACGACATGGCCGAACTGGGTCTGGCGCCCGGTGACGTGGTGACGGTGGCCTCGCGCCGCGGCCAGGTGGCCATCCACCTGCGCCGCGACGACGGCACGCCGCGCGGCGCCGTGTTCATTCCCTTCGCCTACTACGAGGCGGCGGCCAATCTGATCACCAACGCCGCGTTTGATCCGGTCGCCAAGATTCCGGAGTTCAAGTACTGCGCCGTGGCCATCCGCCGTGGTGGCACGCCGGCCAAGACGCAGGGCTTCGGCGCGGCGGAGGCCATGCTGGGCTGAGCGCTCCCGATGGGACAAGACCAAGGCCTTGCGGCATGCCGCAAGGCCTTTTTTATGCCCGGTGCTTTGAAGTGGGCGTGCGACAAATTGTCGCAACGGACTCTTATGCAGGGTCTTTCCTATCCGCTACAGTGTCGCCTGACATGAATACCAAGCAGCCTTCCCTTCAAGTCGCCGTCATCATGCGCAAGGTGCGCATTGCTGGCGCCATGAGCCGCTGGCAGACCTGGCGCTGGGAGCTGGCCGACGTGGTGATGCACGAGCCCGCTTTCGGCACCGAACCACGCCGGCTGCGCCAGGACGAAAACGGCGAACAGTGGCTGCACCCGAACTTCACGGTGGAACTATTCCGCGACGATGCCGAGGGCTACTACCTCAATGCCACCACGCCGGCGCCCTGCTGGTTCGTGCTCTGGCGCATGGACGAGGAAGCCACGCTGTCCGACGAACCGATTCCGCGCCCCGCCGCCGTGTCGGTGAGTTACCACGACGCCGGCCGCTGGCTCGACGCGCAGGAGACGGTGGAGCAGGTGCCGGCGCCGCCCGATGTGGTGGCCTGGTTCCAGGCCTTTGCCGACGAGCACTACAAGATCGAACCCAAGAAGCGCAAGCGGCCCGACAGCTTCAAGCCGCTGACCGACCGCTTCGGCAACCCGGCCTCCGTGAGCACGGAGAAGAAATTCGGCGGGGGCGAGCATGGCTGACGGTTTCCTGGGCCGCTGGGCGCAACGCAAGCAGGCGGTGCGCGAGGGCAAGCCCATCGCAGAGCCGGTCGTGCCCGTCGCGAAGCCGGTCCCGCAGGTGCCTGCGCGCAGCGAGGCCGTGGCCGCTGCACCGCAGGCCGCGCCCGTGGTCGAGCCGCCACCGCCGCCGCCCACGCTGCAGGATGCGCAGGCGCTGACGCCGCAATCGGACTTCAGGCGTTTCGTCGCTGCTGACGTGGACCCCGAGGTCAGGAATGCGGCCATGAAGCAGTTGTTCACCGATCCGCACTTCAATGTGATGGACCGCATGGACGTCTACATCGACGACTACTCCATCCCCGACCCGCTGCCGGAATCCATGCTGCGCCAGATGGCCAGCGCGAAATTCCTGAATCTCTTCGATGACGAGGAAGAGAAAGACAAGAAGCCCGGGGCAGGGCTGACCCCTAGCCCGGCGCCTGCTGCGCAAACTGATAATCCACCCACGGTGGCAGCAAACACCGGTTTGCCGCCCCCTGCCGCCACGGCCCAACTGAACGATCAAGACCATGTCGACCCTGATTTGCGACTGCAACAAGACCATGCCATTGGACCCCAAGGGTCTGGGCGCGGTCCTCAATGAAAACCTGACGCTGCACAGCACCCTGTGCCGGCGCGAGGCCGGCGCCTTCCAGCAGGCGCTGGGCCAGGGCGAGGACGTGGTGGTGGCCTGCACGCAGGAAGCCCGCCTCTTCGGCGAGATCGCCGATCAGACCGAGGGCGCCAAGTCGGTGCCGATCCGCTTCGTCAACATCCGCGAGACCGGGGGCTGGAGCAAGGACGCAGCCAAGGCCATGCCGAAAATGGCCGCGCTGCTGGCTGCCGCGCGCCTGCCCGATGCCGAGCCCGTGCCCACCGTCACCTACAAGAGCGCCGGGCGCCTGCTCATCATCGGTGCGCTGGACGCGGCGGAGCGCGCGGCCGAGCTGCTGGCCGACAGCCTGGACGTCAGTATCTTCAGCACCGGCCCCGGGACGGACGGCGGTCTGCAGGAGCGCCGTTATCCCGTGATGGCCGGCAGGATCGAGGCGCTCACCGGCTGGCTGGGTGCCTTCGAACTCAAGTGGCAACGTAACAACCCCATCGACCTGGACCTGTGCACGCGCTGCAATGCCTGCATCGACGCCTGCCCGGAGAGCGCGATCGGCTTCGACTATCAAATTGATAGCAATCTCTGCAAATCTCACCGGTCCTGCGTCAAGGCCTGCGGCGTGGCCGGGGCCATCGACTTCACCCGCGAGCCGCAATCCGACAGCGAGACCTACGACCTGGTGCTGGACCTGCGCAGCACGCCGGCCTTTACCCAGCACGCCAAGCCCCAGGGTTATTTCCAGTGGGACGGCCAGAACCAGCGCACCCTCATCGAACTGCGCGGCCTGGTGGGCGAGTTTGAGAAACCCAAGTTCTTTGTCTACAAGCAGAAGCTCTGCGCGCACAGCCGCAACGAGAAGGTGGGCTGCAGCGCCTGCATCGACGTCTGCTCGGCCTCGGCCATCAGTTCGGACTACGAGCACCAGCAGATCAAGGTGAGTCCCAACCTCTGCGTGGGTTGCGGCGCCTGCACCACGGTCTGCCCCAGCGGTGCGCTGACCTTTGCTTACCCGCGTGCGGGCGAGCAGGGTGTGAAGCTCAAGACCCTGCTCTCCACCTACCTGCGTGCCGGCGGCAAGCAGCCCGCCCTGCTGCTGCACAGCCAGCAAGGCGGGACCCGGATGATCGGCGACCTGGGCCGCGCCGCGCGCGTGGACCCGGACATGCTGGGCGTGCCGGCGCGCGTGATCCCCGTGCCGGTCTGGCACACGGCCTCGCTGGGCCTGGATGTCTGGCTCTCGGCCGTGGCCTACGGTGCAACGAATGTCTGGGTGCTGATGACGGGCGAGGAAGCGCCCCAGTACCTGGAGGCCGTGCGCGCCCAGATGGACGTGGCGCAGGCCATCCTCACCGGCCTGGGCTACAAGGGCGAACACTTCCGCATCTTGCACGCGCGCGATGCGCGTGACCTGGCCGCGCTGGACGCCGACCTGCAACTGCCGGCCGCGCAGGGCGTGGCCAAGCCCGCCGGTTTCGCCGTGCAGGCCGACAAGCGTGCCACGCTGGAGCTGGCACTGGACCATCTGCTGACGCACGCCACCCTGGCCGAGCCCAAGCCCGAAGTGATCGCCTTGCCCGCGCAGGGTTCGCCGCTGGGCGCGCTGGCCATCAACAAGGACAGCTGCACCATGTGCCTGAGCTGCGTGAACGCCTGCCCGGCCAGCGCGCTGCAGGACAACCCGAACGCGCCGCAGCTCAAGTTCATCGAGAAGAACTGCGTGCAATGCGGCCTGTGCGTCAAGACCTGCCCTGAAAAGGCGCTGTCGCTCATTCCGCAGCTGCGTCTGACGCCTCAGCGCAAGGAAGCCGTGGTGATCAACGAGATGCAGCCCTACGCCTGCGTGCGCTGCGGCAAGCCTTTCGGCACGCTCAAGGCCATCGAGGGCATGCTGGGCAAGCTGGCCGGTCATTCCATGTTCCAGGGCGAGGCCCTGGAGCGGCTGAAGATGTGTGGCGACTGCCGCGTGATCGACATCTACAGCAACCCGAACGAATCCAAAATCACCGACCTCTGAACCGCCCATGAGCACCCAACCTGAATCCAACGACGCCCTGCTGGCCCAAGGCGGCACGCTCGACGAGGAGACCGCACGCGCCGAGGTCTATGGCCTGCTGGCCGCGCTCTACTACGCGCCCCCGGGCGCCGAACTGCTGGAGCAGCTGCGGGTGGCCGCCACCGAAGCGCCCGCCGAGGGCGGTTTCCTGGAGGAACCCTGGCGCGGCCTGGTGAGTGCGGCCCGTGATCTGGACCTGCAGACGGTCACGAGGGAATACAACGCACTGTTCGGCGGCGTCGGCAAGCCCGAGGTCTACCTCTTCGGCTCGCACTACCTGAGCGGCTTCCTCAATGAGAAGCCCCTGGCCAAGCTGCGCGATGACCTGGCCGCCCTGGGCCTGGCGCGCGACGAAACCATGCCCGAGACCGAGGACCACATCGCCTACCTCTGTGAGGTGATGCGTTACCTGATCGCCGGCGACGACGTGGCCGTGGCCAACCTGACGAAACAGCGCGAGTTTTTCGCTGCCCACCTGCAGCCCTGGGTCAACCCCATGTGCGATGCGATCGAGGGCAACCCCTCGGCGCGTTTCTACGCGGCGCTGGCTGGTTTCACCCGCGCCTTCCTGAGCGTGGAGATGCAGGGCTTTGACATGCTGGCGTAAAGCCGGCCTCTTGTTCAGGCTCGTCGCGCTTCCATCGGCCCCGACGAAGCGTCTTGCGGCGCCAGGGGCTCCGTCAGCAGCCACACGCGGAAGGTCGCACCCGTCGTGTCTTCACCGAGTTCACGCCGGTTCAGGCCCTCGATGCTGCCGCCATAACGTTCCACCAGGCCCACGCTGATCCACAGGCCCAGGCCGTTGCCGTCGTTCTTGGTGGTGAAGAAGGGGCGGAACAGGCGTTCCTTGACGCGGTCGGTCAGGCCCGGTCCGCTGTCGCTGATCTCCAGCAGCACGCCGGTCTTGCCGTCCTCCCGGTTGCGCGTGCGCAGGCGCAGGCGCCCGCCCTCGGGCATGGCCTGGATGGCGTTGATCATGAGG
The DNA here is from genome assembly GCA_016185015.1 of Burkholderiales bacterium. Lineage (GTDB taxonomy): Bacteria > Pseudomonadota > Gammaproteobacteria > Burkholderiales > Burkholderiaceae_C > Hylemonella. The sequence goes on along the minus strand of JACPOI010000016.1, from coordinate 79,161 downwards.
TTGATCACCACCTGCTGCAGTTCCTGGCGGTTCACGCCGGCGCGCGCCGTGGCCAACAGGTCGCGCTCGACCTCGATGCGCGTACGCGCCAGCAGGTGGGCCACCAGCACCAGGGAGTTTTCCAGTGTCTGGTTCACGTCCACCGCTTCCACGTAACCCGCGTATTCGGTGGGGCGCGCGTACTGCAGCAGCTGGGTGACGATCAGGCGCATGCGCTCGACCTGCTGGTCCAGCAGGGTGAGTTCAGCCCTGACCGGGGTTGCCTGCGCGCCCAGGGTCTCGCGCATCAGGTCCAGGTTGCCCTGGATCACGGCAATGGGGTTGTTGATCTCGTGCGCCACGCTGGCCGTGAGCTGTCCGATGGCGGCGAGCTTCTCCGACTTGACCAACTGCTGCTGCGCCTGCTGCAGTGAGGCATTGCTCTGCGCCAACTCGTGCGTGCGCTCGACCACCTTGGCATCAAGCTCCTGCGCCCAGCGCTGCAAGGCACGGGTTTTCTCGTCGATCACGTCCAGCAACTGGTCCAGGTGGCCGGCCAGCGCGCCGATCTCGTCGCGCGCAGTGACCAGGCCCACACGCGCACCGGTGTCGCCGTCTTCCACGCGCTGCATGGTCTGGTTCATCTGCTCCAGCGGGCGGAAGATGCTGCGCGCCCAGCGCAGCGAAAACAGCGCGGCCAGCACCATCACCACCCCGAAGATGCCGACGATCAGCGCCAGCATGCCGTACTTGACGTAGCGGAAGGGCTCTTCCAGGTAGCCCACGTAGAGCATGCCCGCGCGTTCGCCGGCGGCGTCCAGCAGCGGCTCGTAGGCCGAGACGTACCAGTCGTTGACCACGAAGGCGCGGTCCAGCCAGGTTTCGCCGTGCGTGAGAACGGCCTCGCGCACGGCCTGCGAAACGCGCGTGCCGATGGCGCGCTCGTCCTGGAACAGGCGCACATTGGTGGTGATGCGCACGTCGTCCATGAACAGCGTGGCTGTGCCGTGGCTGCCGAAGGGCAGGGAGCCCTCGGGGTAGACGATGCGGTTGATGTGGTCGATGAAGGGCAGGTTCTGGTTCAGCAGCACGCCACCGCGCAGCAGCGCCACGATAGTGCCGTCGGCACCGCGCACGGGCGTGGTGGCCAGCATGACCAGGGCGCGGTCTTCCACGCTGCGGGTGGTGGGGATGGCGCTGCGTGTCGGGATCAGCGGGATGTGGATGCGCGGCGCCAGGTGCGGGGCCAGCGCCAGCAGCTCGGCCGGCTCCAGCCGCGCCAGGCTGGCCTGGTCGGTGCTGATGCGGGCGTGGATGGCGGCCGCCCCATGCGCCGGCGCGCGGATCTCGGAGGACGGGACGGCCGAGGCCAGCCAGTCGGCCGTGATCAGCCGGCCGTCGAGCTGGTAGAGGTTGATGAAGTCGAAGCCCAGGCGCTGGCTCTCCCGGGCCAGCAGGGCCTGGACAGTGGCCAGGTCGCGCCGCTGCAGCGGCTGGAACAGTGCGTACGAGGCCGCCACCGCGTGGGTGCAGGAGCCCACCTCGGACAGCACTTGCTCAAAGTAGCCGCGTGCCACGGCCAGGTCGCTGCGCACCTTGGTGATCAGCAGGCGGTCGTAGGCGGCATTGCCCCAGATGAGCAGCGCGCCGACCAGCAGGGGCAGCACCACCAGCAGCGGCAGCAGCGCCATGGCCAGCAGCTTATTGCGGATGGAGTGCGTGAGCCAGCGCGGCGCCAGCGCAGCCGGCAGGCTGGCGAGGAGTCTCACGACAGGGCCCATTCGGCGCAGCGCCGCTCCAGGGTGCGGCGCGAGATGCCCAGCAGCTGCGCGGCCTGGGTCTTGTCGCCATGCACCGAATCGAGCACCGCGCGGATGTGCTGCTGCTCCAGGGTGTGCAGGTCGGTCACGCCGCGCTCCGCGCCACTGTCGGCGGGCGCCGTTGCGGCGCGCTGGCCCATGGTGTAGAGCGCCGAGACATTGAGCGTGCCCAGGATCAGCGAGCGTTCAATCAGGTTGCGCAGCTCGCGCACATTGCCGGGCCAGTCGTACTGCATCAGGTAGTCCATCTCGGCCGGCGTGATCTGCAGCGGCGCGGCGCCCAGCACGGGGGCGAGCCGGGCGATGAAGTGCTGCACCAGGTCTGGGATGTCGTCCTTGTGTTCGCGCAGAGGCGGCAGCGCCAGTTCCACCACCTGCAGCCGGTAGTACAGGTCCTTGCGGAAGCGCCCCTCGGCCACGGCCTGCTGCAGCGAGCGGTTGGTGGCGGCGATGATGCGCACGTTCATCGTCACCAGCTGCTGGCTGCCGACCGGACGGATCTTCAGGTCTTCCAGTGCGCGTAGCAGCGTAGCCTGCAAGGGCAGGGGCAGTTCGGCCACCTCGTCCAGGAAAAGCGTGCCGCCTTGTGCGTAATAGAACAGGCCGTCGCGCGCGCGGGTGGCGCCGGCAAAGGCACCCTTGGCATGGCCGAAGAGTTCGCTCTCCATGTGCTCGGGCGAGACCGAGGCGCAGTTGACGGGCACGAAGGGGCCCTGCGCCCGCGGACTCAAGGCATGCAGGGCGCGCGCCACGAGCTCCTTGCCGGTGCCCGATTCGCCCTGCAGCAGCACGGTGCTGTTGACCGTGGCGATGCGGCGCACGGAGGCGGAGAGCTCGGTCATCTGAGTCGTATGGCCGACCAGGCCGTTGTCAGCGAACTGGCTGCGCGAGAGCGCATGGCGCAGCACGAAGTTTTCGCGCGCCAGCCGGGCGCTCTCATAACAACGGCGCACCGCGTTGAGGATCTGCGGCACGCGAAAGGGCTTGAGGATGAAGTCCGAGGCGCCGGCGCGCAGCGCCTCGATGGCGGTGTCCAGGTCCGCGAAGGCCGTGATCAGGATGACCTGGCCGGTGTAGCCGTGTTCGCGCAGTTCCTTGAGCCAGGCCACGCCGTTCATGCCGGGCAGGGCGATGTCCAGGATGATGAGGTCGACATGGTTGCCGCGCAGCAGCTCGGCACCTTCTTCCGCACTGCCGGCTTCCATCACGGTCTGGCAGCGCGGCGCCAGGGTCTTGACCAGAAAGTTGCGCATGCCCGGTTCGTCGTCGACGACCAGGATGGACCAGTACGGCCAGCCATCGGCCAGCTTGTTTGCGTCGGTAGTGGGGGGCGTTGTGGTCACGGCAAGGCGGGAAAGGTTGCGAGATTCTATCGACCACGGCTGAGTGATTTGGTCGGGTATCAAGGTTTTGATGCGCTAACAACAACATGCACCGCGGCTGGCTTGCGAACCATTCTTATCTGCGTGACTTGATGTGCGACAAGTTGTCGCGAAGCTGTCGTCAGCTTGTCGTGCCGTCAGGTGATTGTGGCGGTGCAGCAATCACACAAGCCCTTGATTCATGCGGCGTGCTGCAAGTTCGACCGAGGACTGCGCGTGCATCTCTATATCAGTGACCTCTGAATTAAAAATTTTTCCTCGTGCACGTCGTGGCCGGGGCCGGCGCGTACCGAGGGAGACCTCGCTTGCTGAAACCTCGTGGCGTTGCTAAATTCCAGCGAGTTCAGTTATGTAGTTATGTTCCTAAGTGGAACCTTTCAGGAGACCCAGCATGAGCCAATCCCAAGGGAAATTGTCACGACGCACCCTCTTCGCAGGTGCAGGCACCGCCGGTGCCGTGGCCGCCGTGGCCAGCCTGATGCCGGCGGCCAAGCCGGTTGAGCAGGCTGCCCCCGAACCCAAGGTGGCGCCTGCCAAGGGCGGTGGTTACCACCTGTCCGAACACGTCAAGCACTACTACCAGACCACCCGCCTCTAATCAAAGCTGGAGAGAGACATGTTGCTCACCAAGAAATCCCCGGCGACCGAGACCACGGCTCGTTCGCCTTTTGTGCACAGCCTGCGCCGCGGCCTGTCGCAAGCGCTGCCCACCATGGACCGCCGCGCCTTCCTGCGTCGCTCGGGCCTGGGTCTGGGCGTCGGCCTGGCCGCTTCGCAGCTCACGCTGGTGAAGAAGGCCAACGCCGCCAGCAGCGTTGCTGTCGGCGACGGCAAGATCGAAGTCAAGCGCACGGTCTGCACCCACTGCTCGGTGGGCTGCGCCATTGACGCCGTGGTGGAAAACGGCGTGTGGACGCGCCAGGAGCCGGTGTTCGACTCGCCCATCAACCTGGGCGCGCACTGCGCCAAGGGCGCCTCGATCCGCGAACACGGCCATGGCGAGTACCGCCTGCGCTACCCGATGAAGCTGGTCAACGGCAAGTACGAGCGCATCAGCTGGGATACCGCCCTCAACGAGATCACCGCCCGCATGATGGAGCTGCGCAAGGCCAGCGGCCCGGACAGCGTCTACTTCGTCGGCTCGTCCAAGCACAGCAACGAGCAGGCGTATCTGATGCGCAAGTTCGTCAGCTTCTGGGGCACCAACAACTGCGACCACCAGGCGCGCATCTGCCACTCCACCACGGTGGCCGGCGTGGCGAACACCTGGGGCTACGGCGCCATGACCAATTCGTACAACGACATGCAGAACAGCAAGGTCGCCCTGTACATCGGCTCCAACGCCGCCGAAGCCCACCCGGTCAGCCTGCTGCACATGCTGCACGCCAAGGAAACCGGCTGCAAGATGATCGTGGTCGATCCGCGCTTCACTCGCACCGCCGCCAAGGCCGACGAGTTCGTGCGCATCCGCTCCGGTACCGACATCCCCTTCCTGTTCGGCCTGCTGCACCACATCTTCAAGAACGGCTGGGAAGACAAGAAGTACATCAACGACCGTGTCTACGGCATGGAAGAGGTCAAGAAGGACGTGCTGGCCAAGTGGGGCCCGGCAGCGGTCGAAGAGGCCTGTGGCGTGCCTGAGGCCCAGATGGCCAAGGTCGCGAAGATGCTGCACGAGAGCCGCCCCGGCACCATCGTCTGGTGCATGGGCCAGACCCAGCACACCATCGGCAACGCCATGGTGCGCGCCTCCTGCATCCTGCAGCTGGCCCTGGGCAACGTCGGCAAGTCCGGCGGTGGCACCAATATCTTCCGCGGCCACGACAACGTGCAGGGTGCGACCGACGTCGGCCCCAACCCGGATTCGCTGCCGGGTTACTACGGCATCGTCGAAGGTTCCTGGAAGCACTTCGCCAACGTCTGGGGTGTGGACTTCGAGTGGATCAAGAAGCAGTTCGCCTCGCCGGCCATGATGACCAAGCCCGGCATCACCGTGTCGCGCTGGATCGACGGTGTGCTTGAGAAGAACGAGCTGATCGACCAGGATTCCAACCTGCGCGGCGTCTTCTACTGGGGCCATGCGCCCAACTCCCAGACCCGCGGTCTGGAGATGAAGCGTGCCATGGACAAGCTGGATCTGCTGGTGGTGGTGGACCCCTACCCGTCGGCCACGGCGGCCATGGCCGCCATGCCCGGCAAGCCGGAAGACCTGAACCCCAACCGCGCGGTGTATCTGCTGCCGGCGGCCACCCAGTTCGAGACCAGTGGTTCGGCCACTGCCTCCAACCGCTCCATCCAGTGGCGCGAGAAGGTCATCGAGCCGCTGTGGGAGAGCCGCACCGACCACATGATCATGCACCAGCTGGCCGAGAAGCTCGGCTTCGCCAAGGAGCTGTCCAAGAACTACAAGATGCAGAAGGTCAAGGGCATGGACGAGCCCATGCCCGAGGACATCCTGCGCGAAATCAACCGCGGCGTCTGGACCATCGGCTACACCGGCCAGAGCCCGGAGCGCCTGAAGGCCCACATGCGCAACATGAACGCCTTCGACGTGAAGACGCTCAAGTGCAAGGGCAAGGTCGTTGACAAGGAAACCGGCTACGACATGTCGGGTGACTACTTCGGTCTGCCCTGGCCCTGCTTTGGTACCCCGGAGCTCAAGCACCCGGGTTCGCCCAATCTGTACGACACCAGCAAGCACGTCATGGACGGCGGCGGCAACTTCCGCGCCAACTTCGGCGTGGAGCGTGAAGGCAAGAACCTGCTGGCCGAGGACGGCTCCTACTCCAAGGGCGCCGACATCACCACCGGTTATCCGGAACTCGACCACGTGCTGCTCAAGAAGCTGGGCTGGTGGGGTGAGCTCACCGAAGCCGAAGCCAAGGCCGCCGAAGGCAAGAACTGGAAGACCGACTCGTCGGGCGGCATGATCCGTGTGTTCATGCAGAACCACGGCTGCCACCCCTTCGGCAACGCCAAGGCACGCGCCGTGGTCTGGAACTTCCCCGATCCGGTGCCGCAGCACCGTGAGCCGCTCTACGGTACCAAGCCCGAACTCATGGCCAAGTACCCGACGCACGACGACAAGAAGGCCTTCTGGCGCCTGCCCACGCTCTACAAGAGCTTGCAGACCAAGAACATCGCCGACAAGCTGCATGAGAAGTTCCCGCTCATCCTGTCCTCCGGCCGTCTGGTCGAATACGAAGGCGGCGGCGAGGAAACCCGCTCCAACCCCTGGCTGGCCGAACTGCAGCAGGAAGCCTTCGTGGAAATCAACCCGAAGACGGCGGCCGAGCGCGGCATCCGCAACGGCGAGCGTGTCTGGCTGCACAGCCCGACCGGCGCCAAGCTGAACGTGCAGGCCCTGGTGACCGAGCGCGTCGCGTCCGACACGGTCTGGATGCCTTTCCACTTCTCCGGTCGTTGGCAAGGTGCCGACATGCTGGCCTACTACCCCAAGGGTGCGGCGCCCATCGTGCGCGGCGAAGCGGTCAACACGGCAACTACATATGGTTACGACAGCGTGACCATGATGCAGGAAACCAAGACCACGATCTGCAACATCGAGAAAGCCTGAGGAGTAACGTCATGGCACGAATGAAATTTGTTTGTGACGCCGAGCGCTGCATCGAGTGCAACGGCTGCGTCACCGCCTGCAAGAACGAACACGAAGTCCCCTGGGGTGTGAACCGCCGCCGCGTGGTCACCCTCAATGACGGCGTGCCCGGCGAGAAATCCATCTCGGTGGCCTGCATGCACTGCAGCGACGCACCCTGCATGGCGGTCTGCCCGGTCAACTGCTTCTACCGCACCGACGAGGGTGTGGTGCTGCACGACAAGGACATCTGCATCGGCTGCGGCTACTGCTCCTACGCCTGCCCCTTCGGCGCACCGCAGTTCCCTTCGCAGGGCACCTTCGGCGTGCGCGGCAAGATGGACAAGTGCACCTTCTGCGCCGGCGGCCCCGAGGCCAACGGCAGCCAGTCCGAGTTCGAGAAATACGGGCGCAACCGCCTGGCCGAAGGCAAGCTGCCGGCCTGTGCCGAGATGTGCTCGACCAAGGCCCTGCTCGCCGGTGACGGCGACATGGTGGCCGATATTTTCCGCACCCGCGTGCTGCAACGTGGCAAGGGCGCCGAAGTCTGGGGCTGGGGCACCGCCTACGGCTCACGCCAGGCCGGCCAGCCCGCACCCGCAGGAGCCAAGTCATGAAAAAAGCACTGATCATCGTTTCCGCTGCGTTCCTGCTGGCCGCTTGCGGCGAGTCGCCCCAGACCAACGGTGGAGCCAAGCAGGACGCAGGTGCCTACACCGGCACCGGCAAGGCTTATGTCGAACCGGGCTGGAAGTCCGGCGACAAGGCCAGCTGGGAGTCCAAGCTCAAGGCGCGCGGCCAATACGGCCAGAACGAGTACAACCGGGTCAACTGAAGATCGGACGCCTCATGAAAAAAGCGCTTGCAGTGGCCATGCTCATGGCCCTGGGCTGGGCCGCACCGGTCCATGCCCAGCAGGACAAACTGAAACTTGATGCACCGCCTGCCAAGGCGGCACCGGCCCCCGCCGGTGGCATCAAGGGACAGAACATCTTCGAAGTCAAACCCGATGCCAGCGAGGAGCCGGGTTACGCGACGCAGACCAATGCCGAGCGCACCCAGGTGCAGCCCGGCAACAACGCGCCTGTGTGGCGCCAGGTTGGCGGCGGCGTGACGGGTTACAGCAGTCTGCCCAAGGACCAGGCCCCCGAAGCCGGCAACCTGATCCAGCCCTTCGTGCAGTACCCGGGCTCCATGCTCACCAACGCCGGTGAAGCCTGGCGCCAGGTGCGCAACAAGTGGATCATTCCTTACGGCGGCGCGCTGATCCTGATCGCGCTGGGCGCCGTGGGCATCTTCTACTGGCGCAAGGGCACGCTACAGCTGCACGGTGCCGAGACCGGTCGCAAGATCGAGCGTTTCACCGCCTTCGAGCGCTCGGCGCACTGGGCCAACGCCATTGCCTTCTCCATCCTGGCGATCTCGGGCATCGTCATGGCCTTCGGCAAGTACTTCCTGCACCCGGTCATCGGCGGCACGCTGTTCGGCTGGCTGACCTATGTGCTGAAGAATCTGCACAACTTTGCCGGCCCGGTGTTTGCCGTCTCGCTGCTGGTCGTCATCGGCACCTTCGTAAAGGACAACCTGCCGCGCAAGGAAGACATCACCTGGCTGGTCAAGGGCGGTGGCCTGCTGTCCGGGCACGAGGTCGCCTCGCACCGTTTCAACGCCGGTGAGAAGGTGCTGTTCTGGGGCGGCGTGTTCGTCCTGGGCCTGATCGTCGTGGCCTCGGGCCTGTTCCTGGACAAGCTGGTCCCGGGCATGATCTACGAGCGCGGCAGCATGCAGATTGCGCACATGGTCCACGGCGTGGCCACCGTGCTGATGATGGCCATGTTCATCGGCCACATCTACATGGGCACGCTCGGCATGGCCGGCGCCTACAGCGCCATGAAGACCGGTTATGTCGACGAGACCTGGGCCAAGGAACACCACGAGCTCTGGTACGACGACATCAAGGCCGGCAAGATCCCGGCGCAGCGCACCCAGCCGGCCGCACCCGGTGCTCCCCTCAAAGCCTGACCCCACCACAAGAGAGGCCCACATGAAATCCATCGCCGTATTCATCGCCGCTTGCGCCCTCAGCGTCTCCGCCCTGGCCAAGCTGCCCGCTCCGAACGACGAGGCCAAGGCCAAGGCCGCCGAGGCTGCCGCCAAGACGGCCCACGCGGGCAAGGTCGACGGCTACAAGCTGTGCAAGTCCCAGGACAAGGTCGCGGCCCAATACCGCAAGTCGGGCAAGGCCGGCAAGGACGCCAAGCCCGTGGCCACCGCCCCTTGCGCTGACCCCGGTCCTTTCGTCTACAAACCGGCCACGGCTGCAGCTCCCGCAGCAGCCGCGCCTGCTGCGCCAGCAGCTGCAAAAGCCAAGAAATCCTGATCCCCGCGAACCTTGCGGTCTAACGGGCCGGGCTGCAAAGCCCGGCCCGTTTTGTTGTACGCTGCCATCCATGCCCCTGCCCCATCTCACCCGAGCCCAGGCGCCTCTGACGCGCGAGGTCACGGCCGTCAACGAACACGGTGAGGCCACGCTGTTGTCCATCCCCGCAGAGCGGGCGCTTACCGTCTACGTCGACAAGCGCGAGCTGGTCACGCTCATGACCCTGGGCGGCCACCCGGAACTGCTGGTGCTCGGTTTCCTGCGCAACCAGCGCCTGGTGCGCTCGGTGGACGAGATCGAATCCATCACCGTGGATTGGGACGTGGGCGCTGCCGCTGTCAAGACCCGCGCGGGCATCACCGACATCGAGGAACGCACGTCCAAGCGCGTGGTCACCACAGGCTGCGGCCAGGGCAGTGTGTTCGGCGACATGATGGACGAGGTGGACCAGATCCAGCTGCCCGAAGCCACGCTTACCCAGGCCCAACTCTATGGCATCGTCAATGCCATCCGCCTGCAGGAAAGCACTTACAAATCCGCCGGCTCGGTGCACGGCTGCGCCCTGTTCCGCGGCGAGGAGATGCTGCTTTTCGTGGAAGACGTGGGGCGCCACAATGCCATCGACACCATTGCGGGCTGGATGTGGTTGCAGGACGCTTCGGCCATGAGCGGAGACGACAAGGTCTTCTACACGACGGGGCGGCTCACCAGCGAGATGGTGATCAAGTCGGCGCAGATGGGGGTGCCGATTGTTGTCTCACGCAGCGGGATCACGCAGATGGGCCACGCCGTTGCCGAACGTGTGGGCTTGTGTGCCATTGGTCGTGCTACGGGGCGGCATTTCTATTGCTATACGGCTTCGCAGCGCTTGGTTTTGCAGCCGGAACTGGCTGGGCCTAAGTTGCGCGCAGCGGCGTAGCTTTTTTCTTCTGGCGTTCTCTCTTGTGTGACTTTGCCGGGTCTCGCCCCGGCGGGCGAGGTACTTTTCTTTGCTTCGCCAAATCAAAGTACCCAAAAGCCTGCCGTGTGGCAGGGCTGAGCAGCGCAGCAGCGGGCGGATCAGGGCGGGCGTTGTTTGAGCGCAGCGAGTTTAGCCCGACCCCGCCCGATGCGAGCAGCGCAAGGTACCCCGCAGGGGCCCTGACTTCGGCTCGCCTTCTCTTTGCTTACTTTCTCTTGGCGAAGCAAGAGAAAGTGAGTGCGCTGCCGGGCGCACATCCCGGCACGTAGCCCCGTCAGGGACCTGAGCTCAAGAAAACCCTGTCACACCAGCCATTAGCAAAATCCCCTAAGCTAGCCCCATGAACATCACCTTCTGGCAACTCGCCTGGAAAACCCTCTGGCGTGATCTGCGTGCCGGCCAGTTGCGCCTGCTGATCCTGGCCGTGACACTGGCGGTGGCGGCTCTGACCGCCGTGGGTTTCTTCGCCGACCGCCTCAAGGGCGGCATGCAGCGCGATGCGCGCCAGTTGCTGGGCGGGGACGCGGTGATCGTCAGCGACAACGCCACGCCCGCCAGCCTGCTGGCGCTGGCCCAAGCAAGTGGCCTGCAGGTCTCGGGCTCCCTGAGTTTCCCGACCATGGCCCGTGCCGACGACAAGCACGGCGGTGCCACGCGCCTCGTGTCGCTCAAGGCGGTGGAGGCTGGTTACCCGCTGCGCGGCAAACTCACCGTCAGCACGGAAGCGGGCACGCCGGCGGTGGCCACGCGCGATATCCCGGCGCGGGGTGAGGTCTGGGCCGATCCGGCCCTGCTCGATGCCCTGGACCTGAAGGTCGGCGACAAGCTGTTGTTGGGCGAGGCAGCCCTGCGCGTCACGCGCCTGATCGGCGTGGAACCTGACCGCGGTGCCGGTTTCATCAACTTTGCTCCGCGTGCGCTGATCCACCAGGCCGACCTGGCCGCCACGCAACTGATCCAGCCCGCGAGCCGCGTGAGTTATCGCCTGGCCGTAGCCGGCGAGGACAAGGTGGTCAATGCCTTCGTCAAGCGCGCCAATGAAGCGGTGGAGCGTGAGCAGCTGCGCGGCGTGCGCATCGAAGCCCTGCGGGGTGGGCGGCCCGAAATGGCGCAGACGCTGGAGCGTGCCGAGAAATTCCTCAACCTCGTGGCCCTGCTGGCCGCGTTGCTGAGTGCGGTGGCCGTGGGCCTGGCGGCACGTTCCTTTGCCAACCAGCATCTGGACGATTGCGCCATGCTGCGCGTGCTGGGCCTGTCGCAAGCCACCATCGCGCGCAGCCATGCGCTGGAGTTCCTGCTGGTGGGCCTGGCCGGCGGCGCTCTGGGCGTGGCGCTGGGCTGGGCCGTGCACCACGTCTTTGTGCTGCTGCTGGCGGGCCTGGTGGATACGGCTTTGCCGGCGCCCGGCCTGTGGCCCGTGTTCTTTGGCCTGGGCATGGGACTCACGCTCATGCTGGCCTTCGGCCTGCCGCCCGTGCTGCAGCTGGCCCAGGTGCCCGCACTGCGTGTGATCCGGCGTGACCTGGGCACGCTGCGGCCCATGTCGATCGGCGTTCTGGGCTTGGGCGTGCTGGGTTTTGCCGTGCTGCTGCTGGCGGCCAGCAGCGACCTGAAGCTGGGACTGATCACCGTGGGCGGCTTTGCTGGCGCCGTGGCCGTCTTTGCGCTGGCCAGCTGGGGTGCGGTGCTGCTGCTGCGCCGTGTGGTGCGCGAGAACACTGCGCCGCGCTGGCTGGTGCTGGCCACGCGCCAGCTCTCGGCCCGGCCCATCTACGCCGTGCTGCAGGTCAGCAGCCTGGCCGTGGGCCTGCTGGCCCTGCTGCTGCTGGTGCTGCTGCGCACCGACCTGATACGCAGCTGGCGCCAGGCCACGCCGGCCGATGCGCCCAACCGGTTTGTCATCAACATCCAGCCCGACCAGGCCGAGGCCTTCCAGCGCCAGCTGCGCGAGGCGGGTGTCAGCGGCTACGACTGGTTCCCCATGATCCGCGGCCGCCTGGTGGCCATCAACGACCGCCCAGTGCAGGCGCAGGACTACGAGGACGACCGGGCGCAGCGCCTGGTCGAGCGCGAGTTCAATCTCTCGCACAGCGCGCAGCCGCCGGGCCACAACCCCATCGTGGCGGGCCGCTGGACGGCCGAGGATGCCCAGGGCATCAGCATGGAAGAGGGCATCGCCAAGACCCTGAACCTCAAGCTCGGCGACAAGCTGCGTTTCGACATCGCCGGTCTGCAGCAGGAGAGCACGATCACCTCGCTGCGCAAGGTGGACTGGGGTTCCATGCGCGCCAACTTCTTCGCGTTGTATCCGGTGAGCCGGATGCCGGAGCTGCCGGTCACCTACCTGGCCGCGCTGCGCGCGCCGGACAAGCCCGGTTTCGACAGCGCCCTGGTGCGCCAGTTCCCCAACATCACCGTGGTGGACCTGAGCGCGACCCTGGCCCAGGTGCAGCGTGTGCTGGAGCAGGTCAGCCGCGCGGTGGAGTTCCTCTTCGGCTTCACACTGGCCGCGGGTCTGGTGGTGCTGTTTGCCGCCGTCACCGCCACGCGCGAGGAGCGCGCGCGTGAATACGCCATCATGCGCGCCGTGGGTGCGGGCAGCGGCCTGCTGCGCCAGGTGCAACGCGCCGAACTCGCGGGCGTGGGCGCGCTGGCCGGTGCTCTGGCCGCGGTGGTTTCGGCCGTGGTGGGCTGGGCGCTGGCCCGTTACGCCTTCAACTTCGAATGGACCGTCACCTGGTGGCTGCTGCCGGTCGGCGCGGTCAGCGGCGCGCTGCTGGCCTGGCTGGCCGGCTGGTGGGGCCTGCGGTCCGTGCTGCGCCGCCCGGTGGTGCAGACCTTGCGGCAGGCGGCTACTTGATTGCTATCGAAATGCTAGCGTTCTTGCGTTCCGGATCGGCTGGGATAATCCGGGCATGACATCCGAAGAGAACACCAAGCCCGCTACCGCCTTTGAATGGATCGGCGGTGAAGACAAGGTTCACGCCCTGGTCGAACGCTTCTACGACCTCATGGACCTGGAGCCCGGCTACAAGGAACTGCGCGCCGCGCATGGCAGCGAGTTGACGGATGCGCGGCAGAAACTGGCCTGGTTCCTGACCGGTTGGCTTGGTGGCCCGAATCACTACATCGAACGCTTCGGCCACCCGCGCCTGCGCGCACGCCACATGCCTTTCAAGATCGGCTTGGTCGAACGCGACCAGTGGCTGGCCTGCATGGATCAGGCCATGGGGGAGGTGGGGGTGGATGAAGAACTGCGCGGCAAGCTGCGCGAATCGTTTGCCGGGACAGCGGACTGGATGAGAAACACGCCCGGCTGACTTAGCCTGCGGGTTGTAGCAACACCACCAACGCTCCCGCTCCCCCCTCCGCTGGCCGCGCCTGCACAAACGCCAGCACTTCCTTCTTCTGCGCCAGCCAGCTCTGCACCCGGCCCTTGAGCACCGGCGTCTTGCCCGGTGAGCCCAGGCCCTTGCCGTGGACCACGCGCACGCAGCGTATGCCCTGCTGGTGCACTTCGCGGATGAACTGGCCCAAGGCTTCGCGAGCGTCTTCGGTGCGCAAGCCGTGCAGGTCGAGCTGGCGCTGGATGGCCCAGTCGCCCCGGCGCAGCTTGCGTGTGACGTCGGGGCCAATGCCGGGGCGGCGGTAGCTCAGGTGTTCGTCGGTTTCCAGCAGGGTGCTGATGTCGAATTCGTCGCTCAGGGTTTCCTGCAGCGCGGCTTGCTCGTCCAGCTGGTGCTGCAGCGGCCGTGCCGGGGGCTTGGCGCTCTTGAGCTGGGCCTTGGCCGGCTGGGTCAAGGGCTGCACCTTGCCGGCCGCCTGCTGGAACAAGTCCTTGTCCGCCGTGGCCTGTCGGGCCTTTTTCGCCGCCTCGATCTTGCGCTCGGCGTCCAGCTTGGCCTGCGCCTCAATCGCCTTCTTGACTTGCTTGAGGTCAGCCAGGGACTTCACGGTGACCATCAGATCAGGCCTTTCTCGGCCATGGACAGCGCCAGGCCTGGTGCCACGATCACGTGGTCCAGCACACGCACATCCACCAGGGCCAGCGCAGCCTTGAGGGCCTGGGTCAGCGCCTCGTCGGCGCGCGAAGGCTGTACGGTGCCGCTGGGGTGGTTGTGCGCCAGCACCACGGCGGCGGCGTGGTGGTGCAGGGCGCGCAGCACCACTTCGCGCGGGTAGACGCTGGTCTGCGCCAGCGTGCCGCGAAACAGCTCCTCCAGCGCCAGCAGCTTGTGCTGGTTGTCCAGGAAGAGCACGGCAAAACATTCGTGTTTCTTGTTGGCCAGGTGCAGTTGCAGGTAATCCTTGACGGCCTGTGGCGTGTCCAGCGCGGCGCGTTCGCGCAGCTGCTCGGCCAGGGCGCGGCGGGCCAGCTCCAGCACGGCCACCAGTTCGGCGCGTTTGGCCGGCCCCAGGCCCTTGATGCGCTTCAGGTCGTCGGCCGTGGCGTGCAGCAGGCCGGCCATGCCGCCGAAGCCGGTCTTGACGTCCAGCAGTTCCTGCGCCAGTTGCAGCACCCCCTTGCCGGCCAGGCCGGTGCGTAGCAGCAGGGCCAGCAACTCGGCGTCCGACAGCGCCCCCGGGCCGCGCGACAGCAGCTTTTCGCGCGGTCGCGCGTCGGGGGGAAGGTCTTTCAGGGGCATGACGGGGGTCAAGGGCTGAGGTTTTTACAATGGAGCCCAGTTTATCGGGACTTCCATGACCACCACCCCAGCCCGGGTCCAGCCCGGCTCCTTCCTCACGCTGCATTACCGCCTCTCGGGGCCGGCCGGCGACATCATCAATACCTTCGGCGGCAAGCCGGCCACGCTGACCATCGGCACGGGCGAACTGGCCCCGGGCGTGGAGCAGGCGCTGCTGGGCCTGGAGGAGGGGGTGCACACCACCGTGCAGCTGCCCCCAGGTGCCTACGGCGAGCGCAACCCCGACATGCAGCAGTGGCTCTCGCGCAAGGAATTGCGCGAACTGGGCGACCCTAACGAGCAGTACGCGGTGGGTGACGTGGTGCATTTCCCCACACCCGACCGCAAGGGGCAGTTCGGCGGCGTGGTGTGCCAGCTGGGCGAAGAGGCTGTATTGTTCGACTTCAACCACCCGCTGGCAGGCCAGCCGGTGAGCTTTGAAGTTCAACTGATCGGGGTGCTATGACCATGAGTACGCAGGCAGAGATTCTCCTGGCCGAACCGCGCGGTTTTTGTGCCGGCGTGGACCGCGCCATCGAGATTGTCGAGCGCGCCCTGCAGAAGTTCGGCCGCCCGATCTACGTGCGCCACGAGATCGTGCACAACACCTATGTGGTCAACGACCTCAAGGCCAAGGGCGCGATCTTCATCGAGGAATTGAGCGACGTGCCACCCGGCGCCACGCTGGTGTTCTCGGCCCACGGCGTGAGCAAGGCCGTGCAGCGTGAGGCCGAGGCACGCGGTTTCCAGATCTTCGACGCCACCTGTCCGTTGGTGACCAAGGTGCACGTGGAAGTGGCCAAGCTGCACAAGGAAGGCTACGAGTTCATCATGATCGGCCACAAGGGTCATCCCGAGGTGGAGGGCACCGTGGGCCAGCTCGATTCCGGCATCCACCTGGTGGAAGACGAGGCCGATGTGGCCCGCGTGCAGCTGGTCCAGACGGCCAAGCTGGCCGTGGTCACGCAGACCACCTTGAGCGTGGACGATGCGGCCAGCATCATGGCCGCGGTGAAGGCCAGGTTCCCGCAAGTGCGCGAACCCAAGCAGCAGGACATCTGCTACGCCACGCAGAACCGGCAGGACGCCGTCAAGCTGCTGAGCCCGCAGGTGGACGTGGTCATCGTGGTGGGCAGCCCCACCAGTTCCAACAGCAACCGCCTGCGCGAAGTGGCCAAGAAGCTGGGCACCGATGCTTATATGGTGGACAGCGCCGACGAGTTGAAGCCCGAATGGTTCGATGGCCGTAGCCGCGTGGGCCTGACCGCCGGCGCCTCGGCGCCGGAAATCCTGGTGCAGCAGGTGATTGAGCGCATCAGGGCTTTGGGCGCTGTGGCGGTGAGGAAGATGGATGGGATTGAGGAGACGATCAAGTTTCCTTTGCCTAAGGGGTTGAAGCAGGAGGTTTGACTTTCCTCTTCTTCCTTCCTTCCTTTTTCCATCAGTTTTGCCTGGCGGCGCTTTTGTAGTCCCCCCCCTATCCCCCCCCGCCCCTTTCCACCCCCGCCGGGGTGGAAAGGGGGGCCTGGATTTTGTTTCTTCGCGCCGGCTACGCTTCTACGGGGGTAGGTCCCGGCCAGGGCTTGGGTGCCGGCATTTCTCGGAGCTGGTCGTAGTAAATGGCACGGGGCCAGCGCGGCTCTGGCTGGCAGCTACGCGCCAGCGACGAGACAAAGAGGTGGTCGAGCGGGGTTCTGGACTCGAAAGCGGTAGGTCGGAACGACCACCGCCGTTGGAAGACAACTTCCGCCCCATTTACTACGACCGCTTCCCGAAAATCTCCGCCTGAAGTGGCGGTGGCGACGGTTCGTCCCGTAGAAGCGTAGCCAGAAAACCAGAAACCAGATCAGGCTCCCCCTTCCCGCCCCGGCGGGGGTGGGAAGGGGGCTGGGGGGATAGGGGGCTGGGGGGATAGGGGGATAGGGGGATAGGGGGATAGGGGGGCTACCAAAGCCCGCGCAGCGAAAAAAGCAGCGAAAGGCGAAGAAAAACAGAGACAAGAAAACGAAAACTACAATACTCAAATGCTAGACCTCACCCTGCTCCGCAAAGACCTGGACGGCGTGCTCGCCCGTCTGCAGACGCGCAAGAACCCGCAGCCCTTCCTGGACGCCGACGCCTTCCGTACCCTGGAAGCCGAACGCAAGACCCTGCAGACCCGTACCGAAGAACTGCAGAACAAACGCAACACCCTGAGCAAGCAGATTGGCGCGCTCATGGGCCAGGGCAAAAAGGACGAGGCCGAGGCGGCCAAGGCCGAGGTCAATGCGCTCAAGGGCGAACTCGACAGCTCGGCGACACGCCTGGAGCAGCTGCAGGGCGAGATGGCGGCCCTGCTGCTGGCCGTGCCCAACCTGCCGCACGAGAGTGTGCCGGTGGGCAGCGACGAACACGGCAACGTGGTGGCCCGGACCTGGGGCACGCCGAAGAAATACGACTTCACGGTCAAGGACCACGTGGACGTGGGCGAGCCGCTGGGCCTGGACTTCGACACCGGCACCAAGCTCACCGGTTCGCGCTTCACGGTCATGAAGGGTGGCATTGCCCGCCTGCACCGTGCGCTGGCGCAGTTCATGCTGGATGTACAGACCCAGGAGCACGGTTATACCGAGTGCTACACGCCTTACATCGTCAATGCCGACACGCTGCGCGGTACGGGCCAATTACCGAAGTTCGAGGAAGACCTGTTTGCGGCCAAGAAGGGTGGCCAGGAAGGCGCGGCCGAGGACGTGGCGCTGTACCTGATCCCCACCAGCGAAGTCACGCTGACCAATTTCGTGCGCGACGAGATCGTGGCGGAGGCGGATCTGCCCCTCAAGCTCACAGCCCACACCCCCTGTTTCCGTTCCGAGGCTGGCAGCTATGGCCGCGACACGCGCGGCATGATCCGCCAGCACCAGTTCGACAAGGTCGAGATGGTGCAGATCGTGCACCCGGAGAAAAGCTACGCGGCGCTGGAAGAGATGACCGGCCACGCCGAGGCCATCCTGCAGAAGCTGGGCCTGCCCTACCGCGTCATGAGCCTGTGCACCGGTGACATGGGTTTCGGTGCCGCCAAGACCTACGACCTGGAAGTCTGGCTGCCGGCGCAGAACACTTACCGCGAGATCAGCTCAGTCTCCAACTGCGAGGCCTTTCAGGCCCGCCGCCTGCAGGCGCGTTTCAAGAACGCCCAAGGCAAGAACGAACTGCTGCACACGCTCAATGGCTCCGGCCTGGCCGTGGGCCGCACCCTGGTGGCGGTACTCGAGAATTACCAGCGCGCCGACGGCAGCGTGGAAATTCCCGCTGCCCTGCAGCCCTATATGGGCGGCCTCAAGGAGCTGCGGCCGTGACCTCGCGCCTGCGCCGTGCCCTGTGCCTGCTGCCCGCCAGCGTGGTGCTGCCGGCCGGTCTGGCGCAGGCCGCGGTACCGGAGGCGGGCCAACCCGCCCCGGACTTTGCCTTGCCCGACCAGCAGGGCAAGACGCGTCGCCTGGCCGACTGGCGAGGCAAGTGGCTGGTGCTGTATTTCTATCCCAAGAACGACACGCCCGGTTGCACCGAAGAGGCTTGCACCTTCCGCGACGACTGGCTGCAACTGCAGGCCCTGGGCGCCGAGGTGGTGGGCATCAGCGTGGACAGCAGTGCCTCGCACGCGGCCTTTGCGCAGAAATACAAGCTGCCCTTTCCCCTGCTGGCCGATGAGAAAGGCGAGGTGGCGGTGCGTTACGGCACCCTGTCGGACTGGGTGGTCTTCAAATACGCCCGGCGCTACACCTTCGTGATCGACCCGCAGGGACGCATGGCCAAGGCCTACCGCTCGGTCGACACGGCCAAGCATTCCGCCGAGATCGTGGCCGATCTCAAGCAGCTGCAACAGCCCCGTTGAGTCCGGCCTCCCGGTCAGCTCATGTCCGCCCAGTCCGACGATCAGAAGCAGCGTGACAAGGCGCAGCCTGCCGCCGACAGAGCGGATGAGCTGACCGGTGTGCTGAGCCGGGCCGGCTTCGACGAGCGGCTGGCAGTGGAATGGGGCCGCGCCCGGCGCGAACTGACGCCGCTGTCTCTTCTGCTCATCGACATCGATCACTTCCGCGCCTACGTCGACACGCACGTCGCGACCCTGGGGCCGGACCGCCTGAAGAAGATTGCCGCTGCGCTGGGCCGCGCGGTGTTCCGCCCGGCCGACGTGGTGGCGCGCTACGGCGACGACGAGTTCGCCATCCTGCTGCCGGCCGTGCACGAAGTGGGCGCGCGCGTGGTGGCGGCGCGCGTGCGCATGCTGATCAACACCCTGGCCATGCCGCACAGCGGCGGCGAAGGCGGCATCGTCACCGTCAGCATCGGCGTGGCCGCGGTCACGCCTGCCGGCGATGCCGGCCCCGAGACGCTGGTGGACCTGTGCGTGGCAGCGCTGGAGCAGGCCAAGCGCATGGGGCGCGACAGCATCGTCTCGCAGGACTGGATGGCCTGAGACGCTGTGCGTCTTTCCGGTGCGACACCGATCACGCTAGAATACAGGCAGGCCCTACGTGGCCAGACCCGATCGGGAGAGACTGCCGCAACTGGCAGCGCCGAAGGAGCAACCGCCCCGGAAACTCTCAGGCAAAAGGACCGATCAGGTGATTTGAACTCTGAAGAGTTGCCGGGATTCGTCGTCCGGCACACCGCAGGAGCAAGCGCAGCCGACACGGCGGCGTGAATCTCTCAGGTACCAAACAGAGGGGGCGTGCATGGCACATGGTGTGTCGCGCACCCCACCCCCATGACGTTTGGAGCCTGATCTCATGAAGTCGATCGCCATCATTGGCGCCGGTATTACCGGCGTCACCACTGCCTACGCCCTGGCCAAACGCGGTTTTGCCGTCACCCTGTTCGAGAAGCATCGCTACGCGGCGATGGAAACATCGTTCGCCAACGGCGGGCAGCTGTCCGCCTCCAATGCCGAGGTCTGGAACCATCCGTCCACCATCCTCAAGGGCCTCAAGTGGATGCTCAGGAGCGATGCGCCGCTGCTGGTCAATCCCAAACCCAGCTGGCACAAGCTGGGCTGGTTTGCCGAGTTCATCGCCAATATCCCGAACTACCGCAAGAACACGATCGCCACCGCGCAGCTGGCTGTGGCGGCACGCGAGCACCTGTTTGCCTGGGCCGAGGCCGAGGGCGTGGACTTCGACCTGAAGCAGCGCGGCATCCTGCATATCTACCGCGACAAGAAGGGTTTCGACCACGCGGGCGAGGTCTCCAGGCTGCTGGCCGCCGGAGGCCTACCGCGGCGCGCGGTGACGCCCGAGGAGATGCGCGCCATCGAGCCCACCCTGGCGGGCCAGTACTACGGCGGCTATTACACCGAGAGCGACGCCACCGGCGACATCCACAAGTTCACCGTGGGCCTGGCCGCCGCGGCCGAGCGCCTGGGCGTGCGCACGCTCTATGGGCAGGACGTACAGCAACTCAGCAGCGACGGGCGCAGTGCCTGCGTCACCGCCAGCGTGGACGGCCTGCCGCAGACGCACCGTTTCGACGGCGTGGTGGTCTGCGCCGGTGTGCTCAGTCGTAGCTTTGCCGCGCAGCTGGGCGACCGCGTCAACGTCTATCCGGTCAAGGGCTACTCCATCACGGTCAACCTGCCCGACGCGCAGAGCCAAGCCGCAGCGCCCATGGTCAGCCTGCTGGACGACGAGACCAAGCTGGTCACCAGCCGCCTGGGCCTGGACCGCTTCCGCGTGGCCGGCACCGCCGAATTCAACGGCTACAACAAGGACATCCGGGCTGACCGGATTCGCCCGCTGATCGACTGGGTGCAGCAATGTTTCCCCGGCGTGAGCACGCGCCAGGTGGTGCCCTGGGCCGGTCTGCGCCCCATGATGCCGGACATGATGCCGCGCGTGGGCCGCGGCCGTGCCGCCAATGTGTTCTACAACACAGGCCACGGTCACCTGGGCTGGACGCTGTCGGCCGTGACGGCCGACATGGTGGCCGGGGTGGTGCAGCAGGCCTATGTGGGCACGGCGCCCGGCGTGCGTGTGTCGGCTGCGGCGCTGCCGCAGCGGGGCTAGGTGCTGCCGCGCTCGATCAGCTGGTAACCCAGGTCGATCGAGTGCGAGGGCACCGGCTGCCCCGTCATCAGCTGCAGCAGCATCTGCGCCGCTGCCGCGCCGATCTCCGCACGCGGCGTGCGGACGGTCGTCAGCGGCGGCAGCATCTGGTCGCTTCCCGTCAGGTCATTGAAGCCGGCGATGGCCACCTGTTGCGGCACGCGGATGCCAAGGCGCAAGGCCGCCAGCAGGGCGCCCTGCGCCAGGTCGTCGTTGCAGAAGAAGATGGCGTCCACCGCGGGTTGCTGCCGCATGATCTGCTCGAAGAGCTGGCCACCGAGCGCCAGTGAGGAGGGGGCCGGGTTCAGCCACTCCAGCGCACTTTCATGCAGGCCAGCCTCGGCCATGGCCTGGCGCCAGCCGGCCAGACGCTGCAGGGTGCGCGGGTCCAGCTGGGCGGCGGCAAAGGCGATGCGCCGGTGGCCGCGCGCCTGCAGGTGCCGCGTCATGGCCGCGCCGGCGTCGACCTGTGAGAGGCCGACGCTGTAGATGCCGGGCTGCTGGGCCACCTCCATCAGGTGCACGCAGGGCACGCCGCTCTTGTGCAGCAGGGTGCGGGTGGCTTCGCTGCGCTCCATGCCCGTGACCAGGATGCCGGCGGGCCGGTGCAGCAGCTGCTCGCGCAAGAGCTGCTCTTCCTCGATGGGGTCGTAGTGGGTGATGCCGATCAGGGTCTGGTAACCGGCCGGGTGCAGGGTGCGCTGCACGGCTTCGAGCAGGTCCACGAAGAGGGCGTTGGAGAGCATGGGGATCAGCACCGCGACATGCCGGCTGCGCTGCGAAGCCAGCGCCCGGGCGGCCGGGTCGGGCGTGTAACCCAGCTTGTCGGCGGCGGCCTGCACCTTGCTCACGAGCTGGGCGTCGACTGCGCGCTCACCACGCAGGGCGCGCGAGACGGTCATCAGGCTCACGCCCGCAAGCTGGGCCACGTCGGACATGGTGACGCGGCCGGTGGCGCGGGTCTTTTTGCGGGAGGGCTGGGGGCTCATCGGGTGAGGGTTACTACTGATCTGCAGTGTTTTGTGACTGTTTATGATAGCGCTATCCAACTCTGGTCGTCCACTCTTATTCCGAAGTTTCTCTCCTGAGAATTTTCAGACAGGTTCGATCCGGGTTCATTTTTTAGACATCTGAGATAGCGCTAACCAATAATGAATGCATCGATTGTCATCATGGGGGTGGCAGGCTGCGGCAAGTCGCATATCGGCTCGGCCCTGGCCGCGGCGGAGGGCTGGCGTCTGATCGAAGGCGATGATTTCCACAGCGAAACCAGCCGCCAAAAAATGAGCCAGGGCATTGCGCTGACCGATGCGGACCGCGAGGGCTGGCTGGCCCAGCTCGGCCGTTTGCTGGCGCAAAGCCCGGCGCCTGTTGTGCTGACCTGTTCGGCCCTCAAGCGTCAGTACCGGGAGCAATTGCGGGCCGCATCGCCGGGCCTGCGTTTTGTCTTTCTGCAGATCACCCGTGAAGAGTCCCTGGCGCGCGTGGCGGCCCGGGCTTCCACGCATTTCTTTCCCACGGCACTGGTGGACAACCAGTTCGCCACTTTGGAGTCACCCGTGAACGAACCCAACACCCTGGCGCTGGATGCGACGCTAACCGTCGAGCAGCTGCAGCGCCAGATCAGCGCCTGGCTGCGGCAAGGAGTCAACGCATGAAGACCCAGGCCTTGCAGGCGGGCAGCCTGCTCTCGCGTTTCGTCCATGCGCTCATGGGGGCCTGCCTGGGCATCATGGCGCTGGCGGTCTTTGTCAATGTGGTGCTGCGTTACGGTTTTGGCAGCGGCATAGCCGCCAGCGAGGAACTGTCGCGCCTGCTCTTCGTGTGGATGGTGTTCATCGGGGCCACGCTGGCCTATCCCCTGGGGGAACACATGGCCTTCACCGGCCTGATCGCCCAGCTGCGCGGCCGGCCCCGGGCGATGAAGGTGATGACGGTTCTGATCCGTTTGCTGGTGATGGTCGCCTGCGTGCTGGTGGCCATCGGTGCCTGGCAGCAGGTGGTCGTTGGCATGAACAGCCATTCGGTGGTGCTGCGGTATCCGGCGGCCCTCCTGCCTTTGCCGGCATTTTTGAGCTCGGTCGCCATCGCCGTCATGGCGCTGGTGGAACTCGTGCGCCAGGATCCGCTGGATCTGGGCCACGGCATGGAAGCGGAGTGAGGCCATGAGTTCAGAAGCTTTGGCATTCTTGATGTTCATCGCCGGCCTGGTGCTGCTCATGGGTATCGGCCTCAACATGGCCTTTGCGCTGGTGCTCACGGGCGCTGCCATGGCCTGGGCCCTGGATTTCTGGGACACGCAGCTGCTGGCCCAGAACATGGTGGCCGGCATCGACAGCTTTCCCCTGCTGGCCGTGCCCTTTTTCATCCTGGCCGGTGAGCTGATGAACAGCGGCGGCATTAGCCGGCGCATCATCGAGATGGCGCAGGCTTGGGTGGGCCATATCCACGGCGGCCTGGGCTTCGTGGCTATCGGCGCGGCCGTGCTCATGGCCAGCATGAGCGGCTCGGCCCTGGCCGATACGGCGGCCCTGGCCACCCTCCTGTTGCCCATGATGAAGCAGCAGGGTTACCCCATGCACACCTCGGCCGGCCTGATCGCCTCGGGCGGCATCATCGCGCCCATCATCCCGCCGTCCATGCCTTTCGTGATCTACGGCGTGACCACCAACACCTCGATCTCGGCGCTCTTCATCTCCGGCATCGTGCCGGGCATCCTGATGGGCGTGGGCCTGATCGTGGCCTGGAAGCTCCAGCTGCGCTGCATCGACCTGCCGCCGGGCGGCCCCCGCCTGTCTCTGGGCGAGCGCCTGCGCGCCGTGCGCAAGGCCTTCTGGGCCCTGCTCATGCCCCTGATCATCATCGGTGGCATGAAAAGCGGCGTGTTCACGCCGACCGAAGCCGCCGTGGTGGCGGCCATGTATGCGCTGGTGGTGGCCCTGTTGATCCACCGTGAACTCAAGATCGTGGAAGTCGGGCCCGTGCTGGTGCGTGCGGCCAAGACCACCGCCGTGGTGATGTTCCTGTGCGCGGGCGCCCAGGTGGCCAGCTACATGATCACGCTGGCCGATCTGCCCAATGTGCTGACCGGCATGCTGGGTACCATGATCGACAACCCGCGTCTGCTCATGGCCGCCATGATGCTGCCCATCGCGGTCAAGGCCGGCATCGACCCCGTCTACTTCGGCCTCATGTTCGTGCTCAACGGCGCCATCGGCCTGATCACCCCGCCCGTGGGCACCGTGCTCAACGTCGTGGCCGGCGTGGGCCGTCTGCCCATGCACCAGGTGATCAAGGGGGTCAACCCCTTCCTGATCACCTATTTCGTGCTGCTGGTTCTCTTCATCATCTTTCCGCAGATCGTCACGGCCCCTGTGGCCTGGATGCGCTGATCTCACCGTGTTCCCGTCCCTCACCATCATTACCAAGGAGCAAACCATGACCCCCTTCCGCAGAACATTCGTGGCCGCCACCGCGGCCCTGGCCATGCTGGCCCCGCTGGCCGCCATGGCCCAGGACGTCAAGCCCCGACTCATCCGTTTCGGCTACGGCCTGAACGAGCAGAGCAACCAGGGCCGCGCCGTCAAGGTCTTTGCCGAAGCCGTGGAAAAGGCCTCGGCCGGCAAGATGAAAACCCGCGCCATTGGTGCGGCCGCCCTGGGCTCGGACCTGCAGATGCAGCAGGCCCTGAGCGGCGGCGCGCAAGAAATGATGGTGGGCTCCACCGCCACCCTGGTGGGCATCACCAAGGAAATGGCCCTGTGGGACACGCCCTTCCTGTTCAACAACGCCAGCGAGGCGGACGTGGTGCTCGACGGCCCGATCGGCGAGAAGGTCATGGCCAAGCTGCAGGAGAAGGGCCTGGTCGGCCTGGTCTACTGGGAAAACGGTTTCCGCAACCTGACCAACAGCAAGCGTCCGATCAACAAGCTCGAAGACCTCAACGGCATCAAGCTGCGCGTGATGCAGAACAATGTCTTCCTCGACAGCTTCAAGTCCCTGGGCACCAACGCCGTGCCCCTGGCCTTCTCGGAGCTGTTCACCGCGCTGGAGACCGGCACGGTGGAAGGCCAGGAAAACCCCTTCAACACCATCCTGTCCAGCAAGTTCTACGAAGTCCAGAAGTACCTGACCATCACCAACCACGTCTACAGCCCCTGGATCGTGCTGGTGAGCAAGAAGTGGTGGGACCAGCTCTCCAAGGCCGAGCAGAAGATCCTGCTGGATGCCGCCAAGACCAGCCGTGATTACGAGCGCAAGGACACCCGCACCGAAGCGGCCAGCGCCGTGGCCGCGCTGAAGGACAAGGGCATGCAGGTCAACGAACTGTCGCCCAACGAAACCGCCCGTATGCGCAACAGCCTGACGCACGTTTACGCTTCCATCGGCACCAGCGTGGGCATGGACCTGTGGAACGAGACCCAGGCCGCGCTGGAGAAAATCCGCTCGGGCAAGAAGGGCAAGTGATCCCTGGCCGAGTCTGAAACGCGGACGGTGCATCATGGTTCGCAGGAGCCCGTTGCACCGTCTCGCCGTTTGCACTGAATTTCTTCATGTTTTCTGAAAGCCACCATGTCTGAGCCGACCCACCCGACGCTGGTCGAGGTGACCCGCCGCATCGCGCACCGCAGCGAGCGCACACGCGCTGCCTACCTGGAGGTGGTGAACCGCACGGCGCGCCCCGGCCCCTACCGCAGCGGCATGGGTTGTGCCAATGCGGCGCACGCCTACGCGGCCATGCCCGGCGAAGACAAGCTGCTGCTCAAGCAGGAGCGCCAGCCCAATCTGGGCCTGATCACCGCCTACAACGACATGCTCTCGGCCCACAAGCCTTACGAGCAGTACCCCGAACGCATCCGCCAGAAGGCGCGCAGTCTGGGCGCCAGCGCGCAGATGGCCGGCGGTGTGCCCGCCATGTGCGACGGCGTGACCCAGGGCGAGGCTGGCATGGAGCTCTCCCTCTTCTCGCGCGACGTGATCGCGCTGGCCACGGCCGTGGGTCTGTCGCACAACGTCTTTGACGCGGCCATGTTCCTGGGCGTGTGCGACAAGATCGTGCCCGGCATGTTCATGGGGGCGCTGCATTTCGGTCACTTGCCTGCCGTTTTCGTGCCCGCTGGTCCCATGACCTCGGGTCTGTCCAACGACGATAAATCCAAGATCCGCCAGCAGTACGCCCAGGGCCTGGTGGACCGCGCCACGCTGCTCAGCGCCGAGCAGGCGGCCTATCACAGCGCCGGCACCTGCACCTTCTACGGCACGGCCAATTCCAACCAGATGCTGATGGAGATCATGGGCCTGCATCTGCCGGGTTCCTCCTTCGTCAACCCCGGGACGCCGCTGCGCGAAGCACTGACCGACGCGGCCGTCGAACGCGCGGTGGCCTTGTCGCACGAGCCCGGCTCCGGCGTCGGCTACCAGATCACCGCCGAGGTGCTGGTCAACGGCATGGTGGGCCTGCTGGCCACGGGCGGTTCCACCAACCACACCCTGCATTTGATCGCCATGGGGCGTTCGGCGGGCTGGGTCATCAACTGGGAAGACTTCTCGGATCTCTCGGCCTGCGTGCCCCTGCTGGCGCGTGTGTATCCGAACGGCTCGGCTGACGTGAACCATTTCCATGCCGCGGGCGGCATGGGTTTCATCATCCGCGAGCTGCTTTCGGTGGGCCTGCTGCACGACGACGTGCTGACCATCATGGGCCGCGGCTTGCACCGCTATACGGTGGAGCCTTGGCTCAAGCAGAACGTGCTGGACTGGCGCGAGGTGCCCGCCGCTTCGGGCGACGAAGACGTGCTGCGCCCCGTGACCCGCCCCTTCAGCCTGGACGGTGGCCTGCGTCTGCTGCAGGGCAACCTGGGCCGGGCCGTCATCAAGGTCTCGGCCGTGAAGTCGCAGCACCGTGTGGTGAGCGCACCGGCCGTGGTGGTGAACGGCCAGAAGGAGCTGGAGCAACTCTTCAAGCAAGGCCAGCTGGAACGCGACTTCATCGCCGTGGTGCGTTGCCAGGGCCCGCAGGCCAACGGCATGCCCGAGCTGCACAAGCTCACGCCCCTGCTCGGTGTGCTGCAGGACAAGGGCTACAAGGTGGCCCTGGTGACCGACGGCCGCATGTCCGGCGCCTCCGGCAAGGTGCCGGCGGCCATCCACGTGACGCCCGAAGCGGTGGCGGGCGGTGCCATCGGCAAGGTGCGCGACGGGGACCTGCTGACCCTGGACTGCGAAGCGCAGAGCCTGCAGGTGCAGGTGAGTGATGCAGAGCTGGCAGCCCGCGACGCGCAGCTGCCGGATCTGGCCGCCAACGGCCAGGGCACGGGCCGCGAACTGTTCGGCCTCTTCCGTGACCGGCCGCTGCTGGCCGAGGAAGGCGCCTCGCCACTCTTGTCTGGATACGCGCGATGAGCATGAAGACCATGAACGATCCCTCTTCCCCTCTGCGGCCGGTGTTCACCTCCCGGGTGGTGCCGGTGATCGTGATCACCAAGCCGGCCCAGGCTGTTCCACTGGCCGAGGCGCTGCTCGAAGGCGGCATCGACGTCATGGAGATCACCCTGCGCCATGCCGCCGGCCTGGCCGCCATCGAGGCGGTGGCCAAGAGCGTGCCGGCCATGCAGGTCGGGGCGGGGACGGTGACCGTGGCGCAGGAGGTGTCGCGCGTGCAGAACGCCGGTGCGCGTTTTGCACTGTCGCCGGGCATGACTGAGGCGCTCGTCGCCGAAGTCCTGCGCTGCCAGCTGCCCTTCGTGCCGGGCACCCTGACACCCGGCGAAATCATGCGCGCGCGTGAGCACGGCTTCCGGCTGGTCAAGCTTTTTCCTGCCGCACAGGCGGGGGGGCTGGGCATGCTCAAGGCCCTGGGCGGCCCCTTGGCCGATATGCAGTTCTGCCCCACGGGCGGCATTTCGCTGGCCAATCTGCAGGACTACCTGCGCCTGGACAACGTGCCTATGGTCGGGGGCTCCTGGCTCACGCCGCTGGATCTGGTCGAGGCCGGAAACTGGGCTGCCATCACGCGCCTGGCCCGCGAGGCCACCGATCTGGCCCGTGCGGCCTGATCGCCTGCGCAGCTACTTGCGTCCCACCAGGTAACTGACGCCCTGGGGGCCGTAGCGCTCGGTGTGCGGTTCGGCCAAGGCGAGGTGAAAGACCTCGCCGGGCTGGTACCGCTGCTCCCGTCCCCCGCAGACCAGGGTGATCTCACCGCTGAGGATCAAGGCCTTGGCCTCGAAGGGATGGGTGTGGGTATCGAGGAAGCCGTTGGGTTCGCGTGTGACCGTCGTGATCTGCTCGAAACCGGCAGCCTGCAGCTCTCGGCGGAAAAGGTCCTGGTCCATGAGCGCCATCCCGTTCAAGGCAGCTGTTGCAGTGCCGCTTCGATGGCGCCCACCAGCGTCTTGCTGCTCGGTTCCACTTCACTCGCAAAACTGCGCACGGTCTTGCCGTCACGCGTGATCAGGTACTTGTGGAAGTTCCACTGCGGTGCTGCCTTCGTGGCCTGGAACAACTGGGCGTAGAAGGCATTGCGCTTCGGGCCCACGACCACGGTCTTGTCGAGCATGGGGAATTTCACACCATAGGTGTTGAAGCAGAGGTCAGCGATCTGCTTGGCATCACCCGGTTCCTGCTGGCCGAAGTCGTTGGACGGAAAGCCCAGGATGACCAGGCCACGTTTCTCGTACTTCGCGTACAGCGCTTCCAGCCCTTCGTACTGCTTCGTGAAACCGCAGTAGCTCGCGGTGTTCACCACCAGCACGACCTTGCCCGCGTACCGGCAGAGGTTTTGCGGGGCGTCGTCCTGCAGGCGTGGAAACTGGTGTTGCAGCAGGGCGGGGCAACTGGTGCGGCTTGTGCTTTGCGCGGAAGACGTCATGGGCAGCAGGGCTGCGAACAGAACGGTGACGAGCAGAAGGAGCTTGTGGCGCAGAAGGTTCATGCAGCCATTCTGGGGGAAGGCGGGAGTCCCTGCTGGCGTTGCAGGCACCAGGGCGGGCGGGGTGTGCCGGGTTCGAATCACACCCTCTCCGCCTCTGAACTACAAAAAACAAAGCCCCGCATCAGCGGGGCTTGTCTTTGGCGGAGAGGGTGGGATTCGAACCCACGGTAGTGTTGCCACTACGCCTGATTTCGAGTCAGGTACATTCGACCACTCTGCCACCTCTCCGGCTTTGTGGAGCGCGTATTGTAGCAGCGTGCCAGAGGCTGTTTGCGGCGCCGGGGCGCCCAAACCGTTCAGGCCCGGGCTGAGGCGGTACGCAGCAGGCGATGCGAGGGGATCTGGCGGGGTAGTGCTGCCGCTTGACCCAGTCCGCGGCGCTTGCGGATCCATGCCATGGGGGTGGTGCTCAGAAACTTGAAGAAGAGCGCATTGAGCGTCTGATGATCCAAGCCGCTCCTGGCCATGAGCTCCTGCCAGCCTATGGGCTCATCCAGATGGGCTTCGATCCAGGCGCACAGTTCCTCGAAAGTCTGGCGGTGGTCCGACAGGGCGGTTTGCTTGCGCGTGACGGCGGGACGGGCGAAAGACATGGCTGCGGCACTCCTCTGAGCTGGGGTAGCCGCAGTTTGCAAGAACCGTACCCGCATAGTTAAAGGGTAACGGTCGCAGGGCAGGGATCAGTCCCGGGCGGCCAGCAGCTGTTGTAGCGCAGACTCGAGCTCCTGGGTGGTAACCAATTGTTTCACTGGTATCTCTTGGAGTACGGAGGCCAGGGGTTCGGCCAGTTCCTGCAGCCGTTTGACCGTCTGCCCGGCCTCCTTGGGGCTGGCAAAACCGCCACTCTGCATCAGCAGCCTGCCCTGGGCATCCACGAACTTGAAATAGAACTGGCCGTCGCTCTCGCGGTATTGCTTGAAGCTGGGCAGCGCGGCCTTGGCTGCCTTGTCCTTTTTCTCGCCCGCCTGGGCCCGCAGGTCGCGCAGGCCGACGGCGTGGCGCAGCTTGATCGTGAAGGGCGTGGCGATCCTGCGGGCCTTGGCTGCGCCGGCTTGCAGCAGTTCTTCCAGGCGCTCGGGGTGGCGCATCAGGGATTCATAGGCCTCACGTTTGGGCGCGATCTCGTGGTCGATGCGCTCGAACAGGATGGTCTTGGCCTCGGCCCAGGCGATGCCGTCGGCGTAGGCCTGCCGCAGCTGGGCGGTCTCGGCCGGCGTGGCAAAGGCCTGGTAGATCTGGAACAGGGCCGAGCCTTCGGTCTCCTTGGGCTCGCCGGGTGCGCGCGAATCGGTCTTGATGCCGGCGATGAGCTTCTTGAGCTGCTCGCGCGGGGCAAAGAGCGGGATCGTGTTGTCGTAGCTCTTGCTCATCTTGCGCCCATCGAGGCCCGGCAGCGTGGCCACGCTTTCCTCGATCTGCGCCTCGGGCAAGACAAAGTGCTCACCGTAGAGATGGTTGAAGCTGGCGGCGATGTCGCGTGCCATCTCGATGTGCTGGATCTGGTCGCGCCCCACGGGCACGCGGTGCGCGTTGAACATCAGGATGTCGGCGGCCATCAGCACCGGGTACATGAAGAGGCCGGCGGTCACGTCCGAATCCGGGTCCACGCCGGCGGCGTTGTTCTTGTCCACCGAGGCCTTGTAGGCGTGGGCACGGTTGAGCAGGCCCTTGCCGCAGACGCAGGTCAGGAACCAGGTGAGCTCGGGGATCTCGGGCACGTCGGACTGGCGGTAGAACGTCACGCGCTCGGGGTCCAGGCCGCAGGCAACCCAGCTGGCGGCAATCTCCAGCGTGGAGCGCTGGATGCGTGCGGGATCGTCCACCTTGATGAGCGCGTGGTAGTCGGCCAGGAAGTAGAAGCTCTCCACCCCGGCAGCGCGGCTGGCCGTGATGGCCGGGCGGATGGCGCCGACGTAGTTGCCCAGGTGGGGCGTGCCCGAGGTGGTGATGCCGGTCAGGACGCGGACAGTGCTCATGGCGTGGTGTCAGTGAAGAAGAAGGGACAGGGGCGTGAGCAGGATATCCAGCAGGCCGTAGGTCAGGCCCATGACGGGCTGCATCCACAGCGTGCTGACGATGCCGGTCAGCACCAGGGCCATCACGATGAAAAAGCCCCAGGGCTCGATGCGCGAGACCATGGCCGCCTGTTTCCAGGGCAGCAGGCCGACCAGGATGCGTCCGCCGTCCAGCGGCGGCAGCGGGAAGAGGTTGAAGGCGAACATCACCACGTTGACCAGCACGCCGGCGCGGCCCATCTCCAGGAAGAAGCGCTCCTGGATGCCGGCCGCCACCAGCAGGTACATCAGCGCGCCCCACAGCAGGGCCTGCAGCAGGTTGGCGCCCGGGCCGGCCAGGGCCACCCAGATCATGTCGCGCTTGGGGTGGCGCAGCAGGTCGAAGCGCACCGGCACCGGCTTGGCGTAGCCGAACAGAAAGGCGCCGCTGGTGGCGAAGTACAGCAGCAGTGGCATCAGGATGGTGCCCACCGGGTCGATGTGCTTGATGGGGTTGAGCGTGATGCGCCCCATCATGGCGGCGGTGTTGTCGCCGAAGTGGCGCGCGGCATATCCATGTGCTGCCTCGTGTACGGTGATGGCGAACAGCACCGGCAGGGCGTAGATGAGGACGGTTTGAATCAGGTTGGCGGGTTCCACGGGGCAATTGTCTCAGAGTGCAGGGCGCTGGCGAGGCCGGCGCGGGGAAGGACCGCCTAGAGGCCGAGTTCGGCCGGGTCGCCGCGGCCGCGGCGCAGCACCTCGGGCTCGTCGCCGCTGAGGTCGATCACCGTGGTGGGCTCGTGCGGACAGGCCCCGGCGTCGATGACGGCGGCCAGCTGGTGCTCGTAGCGCTCGCGGATCTCGTGGGCGTCGTTGAGCGGGTCGGTCTCACCGGCCGGGATCAGGGTGGTGGCCAGCAGGGGGCCGCCGCTGTGCTGGGCCAGCAGCTCGTGCAGCACCCGATGCTCGGGCACGCGCAGGCCGATGGTCTTGCGCGAGGGATGGCTCACGCGGCGCGGCACCTCCTTGGTGGCCTCCAGGATGAAGGTCCAGGGGCCGGGGGTGGCGGCCTTGAGCAGGCGGTACTGGCGGTTGTCCACGCGGGCGTAGCTGGACAGCTCGGCCAGGTCGCGGCAGAGCAGGGTCAGGTGGTGCTTGTCGTCGACCTGGCGGATGCTGCGC
Source organism: Burkholderiales bacterium (assembly GCA_016185015.1). Classification (GTDB taxonomy): domain Bacteria; phylum Pseudomonadota; class Gammaproteobacteria; order Burkholderiales; family Burkholderiaceae_C; genus Hylemonella. The sequence continues at coordinate 47,167 of JACPOI010000016.1, read as the reverse complement.
ATCTTGTCGGCTGCGGCCTTGTCGTCGAGGTGGCAGACCAGGGCATAGCTGGAATCGGTGGGCACGGCCACCACGCCGCCTTTTTCCAGCAGGGCGGCGGCCTGCCTGAGCAGACGGATCTGCGGGTTCTCGGGGTGGACTTCGAAGTACTGGGCCATGGCTTGTCTGCCGGTTCACACTTCCATCGGTTCGAGCTTGATGCGGCTTTCCCGCAGGGCCAGCCAGGCGCTGGCGGCGCCGCAGCCGGCGATCAGGATCATGCCCAGCAGGGACCAGCCGTCGGCCATGTGGCCGAAGACGAGCCAGCCTGCGAACATGGCAAAGGCGATCTGCACGTACATCAGCGGCATCAGCGTGGCGGCCGGCGCGCGCCGGTAGGCCAGGATCAGCACGAAGTGACCGATGGTGCCCATGAGGCCCATGAGAAAAAGCGCGGTCCATTCGGGCAGGGTCTGCGGCGTGACCCAGATGAAGGGCAGGGCCAGCGAGGCCAGGATGGCACCGACCCAGCCGGTGTAGAAGTGCATGGTCACGCCGTCTTCGGTCTTCACCATCTTGCCGGTCAGGATCTGGAAGGTCGAGTGGGTGGCCACCTGGGCCAGCGGCAGTAGCACGTGCCAGCCGAAGAGGTCGCCACCGGGCCGGATGATGACGAGTGTGCCCACGAAGCCACCCGCCACGAGGACCCAGCGGGTGCGCGAGACGTGTTCGCCCAGCAGGGTGGCCGCCAGCAGCGTGACCACCAGCGGCGCGATCATGGCGATGGCCGTGAATTCGCCCACGGGCATGTAGGCCACGCTCAGGAAGGTCAGCAGGCTGGTGGTTGCGAGCAGGGCCCCGCGCAGGACATGCAGGCCAAGGTGCCGCGTGTGGAAGATGGTACGTCCACGCTGCGGCAGCATGACGGCCGTGGTCAGCACGGCCTGGAAGATGTAGCGGAACCACAGGCCCAGCAGCACGGGCAGGGTGAGCGAGACGACCTTGGCCGAGGTGTCCAGCGTGGCAAAGCAGGCCAGGGCGGCAAGCGCGAACAGCATGCCGCTCAGGGTGTGGGGGTGTTTCATTGCTGGATGCGATCTGCCAGCAGCTCCCACACCGGCGTGAGCTGGCCGGGCAGGAAGGGCAGGGCGCCGAGGTCGGTGTGTGATTCGTCGGGGCTGTGGAAGTCGCTGCCACGCGAGGCGGCCAGGCCGAATTCGCGCGCCATCTCGGCGTATTTGACGTACTCGGCCGCGCTATGGCTGCCGGTGACCACTTCGACGGCGCGCCCGCCATGCGTCTTGAATTCGGAGAACAGGGCGTATTCCTCGGTGGGCGTGAAGCCGTAGCGCGCCGGGTGGGCAATCACGGCCACGCCGCCGGCCTCGGAGATCCAGGTGACGGCGTCGCGCAGCGTGGCCCAGCGGTGCGGCACGAAGCCCGGCTTGCCTTCGGTCAGGTACTTGCGGAAGACTTCGTTGGTCTCGCGACAGATGCCAGCTTCGACCAGATAGCGCGCGAAATGCGTGCGCGAGATCAGCTCGGGATTGCCGGCGTATTTCAGCGCCCCTTCATAGGCGCCGTGGATGCCCGCCGCCGCCAGGCTGGCCGACATTTCACGGGCGCGCTCGCCGCGCCCGCCGCGTGTCTGGCGCAGGCCCTGTTGCATGCGCGGGTCTTCGGCGTCGAAACCCAGGCCGACGATGTGCACCGTGTGCCCGGCAAAGGTGATGGAGATCTCGGCGCCGGTGAGGTAGGGCAGGCCGAGGGAGCGCGCCGCGGCCAGGGCACGCTGCTGGCCGCCGATCTCGTCGTGGTCGGTCAGCGCCCAGAGTTCCACGCCGTTGGCGTGTGCCCGCGCCGCCAGCGCCTCAGGCGTGAGGGTGCCGTCAGAGACGACAGAATGGCAATGCAGGTCAGCGTTGAGGATGGAGCTCACCTGGGCATTTTAGGCGCAGGGTCGTTTTCCTGCCGGCCCCAGGGCTGCTGGCACAATGGGCCCATGCGGTTCTCCTCCGGGCCTCGGCGCCTTCTGAACCGGCATCCGGGATGCCGCCTGCCTTTCACACTGATGTCCTTCACATGGCTACGCTCGACCTGCGCTCCCTGATCATCATCAGCGGCATCATGGGCCTGCTGCTGGGCGTCATGATGTTCTTCCTGCGCCTGAGCTATCCACGCAGCATCCGCGGGCTTGGCCTGTGGGCGTGCGCACACGCCTGGGTCTTCCTGTCGGCCATCCTGTTTGCCGGTCGGGGTTTCCTGCCGGATATCCTGTCCATCGTGGTGGCCAACATGGCCTTGCTGACGGGCATGGTCAGCTACCACGCGGGGGTCGAGCAGTTCTTCGGCCGGCGTCCGGCCTGGGCGCGCTGGATCGCCGTCCTGGTGCTGCTTGCACCTCTCCTGTACTGGTATGCCCTGGTCGAGCCGAGCTACAACGCCCGCCTGATCCTGGTCTGCCTGGTATGGGCCAGCATCTTCCTGCACATGTCCTGGATGATCTGGCGCCAGGGCCCCGAGAACTTCTCCACGCGCTTCACGGCCGTGGTCCTGCTGATCCATGCCACGGTGCTGCTGCTGCGCTTCTTCTCGGCCTGGATGCCGCTGGCCGAAGAGGGCCTGCTCACACCTACGCGGGTGCAGAGCCTGTATGTGGGGTCCAATGCCATCATGCTTCTGGCCCTGGGCATGGGCCTCATCCTCATGGCGGGTGATCGCCTGCGCGCTGAATTCGAGCACATGGCCTCGCACGACGCGCTGACCAATGTGCTGACGCGGCGGGTCTTCCTCGACGCCTGCGAGCAGGAGCTGGCGCGTTGCCGCCGCCATGGGCGCAGCATGGCGCTGCTGCTACTGGACGTCGATCACTTCAAGGCCATCAACGACACCCACGGCCACCAGATGGGCGACCGCGTGCTGGTGGATCTCGTGGAACGCATCGCCTCCCTGCTGCGCCGGCCCGACCAGCTGGCGCGTTTTGGCGGCGAGGAATTCGTGCTGCTGCTGCCGGAGACCAGCCAGGACGAGGCCGTCACCGTGGCTGAGCGCATCCTGGCCCATGTGGCCGCCCATCGCGATGAGCTGCCGCCCATCACGGTGAGCATCGGCGTTGCCACCAACCGGCCTGACGAGGACCAGATCGACACCCTGCTGGCACGCGCCGACAAGGCGCTCTACAAGGCCAAGGACGAAGGGCGCAACCGCGTCGCCCTGGCCTGAGGCCCTGGCTCAGACCTGGGCGCCTTCGACGAGGAAGCGCACGCGCCGCAGGCCCTGCCATTCGTCAGCATCCAGCCGGAAGGCCAGCAGCACGCGCGCAGGCAGCGGCTCGGTGCGGCCGAACCAGATGCCGTCCACGGGCTGGCCCTGGTGCTTGAGTTTCAGCGCCAGGTGTTTCTCACCCACCAGGCGTTGCGAAATCACTTCCACCTCTTCGCTGAAGGTCGGCGGCGCAAAACCCTGGCCCCAGACCTCGCGCTGCAAGGTGTCCACCATGTCGGCGCGGCGGTACTCTACTGGCAGCACGCCGTCGGTCTCCAGGCGGCGCGTCAGTGTGGCGGCGTCCAGCCATTCCTGGGCCACCTGGGCCAGGCCCTGCTCGAAGGTGTCGAAGTGTTCTTCGGCGATGGTGCAGCCCGCGGCCATGGCGTGACCGCCAAAGCGCAGCAGCACGCCGGGGTGGCGCTTGGCCACCAGGTCCAGTGCGTCGCGCAGATGAAAACCGGGGATGGAGCGGCCCGAGCCCTTGAGCTCGTGTTCCTTGCCTGGGGCCTGGCTGGCGGCGAAGACGAAACTCGGGCGATGCAGCTTGTCCTTCAGGCGTGAGGCCACGATGCCCACCACACCCTCGTGGAAGTCCGGGTCGAACACGCAGAGGGCCGGTGGCGGCTCCTCGGATTCGTCGAACATGGACTCGACGATGGCCATGGCCTGCTCGCGCATCTCGCCTTCGATCTCGCGGCGTTCGCGGTTGATGCCGTCCAGGGTCTTGGCCAGCTCGGCGCCGCGCGCCGCATCGTCGGTCAGCAGGCACTCGATGCCCAGCGTCATGTCAGCCAGGCGGCCGGCCGCGTTGATGCGCGGTCCCAGGGCAAAACCGAAATCAAAGGTGGTGGCGGTGGCCGCCTTGCGTCCGGCCACTTCGAACAGCGCGGCCAGGCCCGGCGGCAGCGCGCCGGCGCGCACGCGCTTGAGGCCTTGGGCCACCAGGCGGCGGTTGTTGGGATCGAGCTTGACCACGTCGGCCACCGTGCCCAGGGCCACCAGCGGCAACAGGGCGTCGAGCTTGGGTTGACTGGTGGCATCGAAGACGCCGCGCCGGCGCAACTCGGCGCGCAGGGCCAGCAGCACGTAGAACATCACGCCCACCCCGGCGATGGATTTGCTCTCGAAGGTGCAGCCCGGCTGGTTGGGGTTGACGATGACCTCGGCCTCGGGCAGCGCGGGGCCGGGCAAGTGGTGGTCGGTCACCAGGACCTGCAGGCCCAGTTCGCGCGCCACGGCCACACCGTCCACGCTGGCAATGCCGTTGTCCACGGTGATCAGCACGTCGGCGCCGCTGTCCTTCACCCGCCGGGAGATGGGCGGCGTCAGGCCATAGCCATCGACCACGCGGTCGGGCACCAGGTAGCTGACGTGCTGCGCGCCCAGCATGCGCAGGCCGCGCACGCCCACGGCGCAGGCGGTGGCGCCGTCGCAGTCGTAGTCGGCCACGATGCAGAGTTTCTTGTTCTGCGCAATCGCATCGGCCAGCAGGACGGCGGCTTCGGCCGCGCCCTTGAGCAGGGTGAGTGGCAACAGACGGGCCAGCCCGTCGTCCAGCTCTTCCTTGCTGGTCACGCCGCGCGCGGCGTACAGGCGGGCCAGCAGGGGGTGCACACCAGCCTGCTCCAGTGTCCAGGCGGCGCGCGGCGGAATGTCGCGGGTGACGATTTTCATGGGGTCACGAGTATGTCAGAGGCCTGCTGCGGCCTGAAACGCTGCACGAGGCGGGTCCAGGCGCTGCGGGGCGCAGGTGTGTAACGTCGCGCGATGAGTTCGCTACAGAGCGTGAGCGTGACGTCCTGGCCCGCGTCCAGCGCGACGGCCAGCGGCGCGAGCTGGGCGTCCAGCGCCTGCCAGGCTCCGGCCCAGGCGGTCCAGTCGCCGCGCACGGCGGGCTGTACCAGCGCATCCAGCACGGTCAGCTTGTGGGCGGGGGAGGGCACCGCAGCCAGCGCGCCGCAGCCGCTGAGCCAGAAGGAGTTGACGGCCAGAGCCCGGCGTTCGGCGCGCGCATCGCTCACGGCGTGTGTGTAGAGCAGCATCTGCATCTCGTTCTGCAGGCGGCGCAGCAGGGGCGAGGCTGGCAACCAGCCCGCCACGTTGCGGCCGATCACCCGTTCGACCGCGGCGCCGGCCAGGCCGCGCAGCGGCTCGCCGCTGACCAGCCAGCGCAAGGGCTGGTCGTAATACAGGGTGAGGCCGTCTTCGGCAAAAAAGGGCGACATGGCCGCCAGCAGCGCACGCGCTTCGTCCTCGCGCAGGTCCAGCTCCTGCGGGTCGCGCAGGCTCACCCGGGCCTGGCCCACCTCCCAGTGCACGGGGGTCAGGCGGCCCCAGGCCTCGGTGCCCGCGCCCGGCAACTGCAGTTCATGCGCGCGCAGCGCGGCCCAGGCGGGTGCTTGCGGGTCCAGGCCGCGTGCAGCGGCAAGCAGTTGCCCGTGGGCGTCGAGCGGGCTGTCTTCAGGTAACTGCAGCACAGTCTGCGGCGCCAGCCGCTGCAGCAGGCCCTGCAACTGCGGAAGCTGCAGCGCGCGCAGTGGTGCGCGTGCGGCTTCGTCGGCGCTCAGGGCGTGGGGGATCAGGATATGCATAGCTGGATTGTCGGTCTTGTTCCTTGCTCAGATCTTTTCGCTGCGCGGGCTTTTGTAATCCCCCCCTATCCCCCCGCCCCTTTCCACCCCCGCCGGGGCGGAAAGGGGGGCCCGATTTGACCTTTGGACTCCGGCTAGGCTTCTATGCAGCGAACCGTCACCACCACCATCTCGCGCCGAGACTTCGAGGCGGTGGTCGTAGTAAACGGTACAGGAGCAACCTGCCAACGGCGGCGGTCGTTCCGACCTGCCGCTTTCGAGTCCGTTATGACCCACGCGCACTCCTCTCGTTGCTGGCGCCCAGCTGCCAGCCAGCGCCGCGCTGACCCGGCGCCGTTGACTACGACCGGCTCCGAGAAATGTGGGTGCTCAAGCTCTGGCGGCGACCTCCCGCGCCGTAGAAGCGTAGCTGGCGAGCAATTCCAAAATCCAGGCTCCCCTTTCCGCCCCGGCGGGGGTGGAAAGGGGCGGGGGGGGATAGGGGGGGATTACAAAAGCCCGCGCAGCGAAAAATCAGAGTCAGAAAGAAGCCAGGAGAAGAGAAGCAAAACAATAAACCCACATAATCCACAACAACCAACATGCAAATCCCCTACGAACTCCTCCTGGGCTGGCGCTACACCCGCGCCGGCCGCGCCACCCGGCGCAACGGCTTCATCTCCTTCATCTCGGGCGTGTCCATGCTGGGCATCGCGCTGGGCGTGGCCGCGCTCATCATCGTGCTTAGCGTGATGAACGGCTTCCAGAAGGAAGTGCGCGACCGCATGCTGGGCGTGGTGTCGCACATCGAGATCTTCTCGCCCTACGGTACGGCCCTGCCCGACGTGGCCAGGACGCTGTCCGAGGTCCGGGCCAATCCGCAGGTCATCGGCGCGGCGCCCTTCATCGGAACGCAGGCCCTGCTGGCGCGCGGTGAAGACATGAAAGGCGCCATCGTGCGCGGCATCGACCCGGCGCTCGAGGGCGAGGTGACCGACCTGGCCGCCGGAATGAAGAACGGCGCGCTGGCGCGGCTGGTGCCGGGGGAATTTGGTGTGGTACTGGGGCGCGACCTGGCGCGCCAGCTCGGGGTGCAGCAGGGTGACAAGGTCACGCTGGTGGCGCCCAGCGGACAGGTCACGCCGGCCGGCGTGGTGCCGCGCCTCAAACAGATGACGGTGGTGGGCACCTTCGATTCCGGCCACTACGAATACGACGCGGGGCTGGTCATGCTGCACGTGGACGACGCCGCACGCATCTTCCGCCTGGAAGGCCCGACCGGCATCCGCCTCAAGCTCAAAGACCTGCACCAGGCCCGTGAGGTGGGCGCGCAGCTGGCCGGCACGCTCAGCGGTGAGTTGCTGATCCGCGACTGGACACGCCAGAACCGCAACTGGTTCGCCGCCGTGCAGCTCGAAAAACGCATGATGTTCATCATCCTCACGCTCATCGTTGCGGTGGCCGCCTTCAACCTGGTGAGCACGCTGGTGATGACCGTGACCGACAAACGCGCCGACATCGCCATCCTGCGCACCCTGGGCGCCAGCCCGGGCAGCATCATGGGCATCTTCGTGGTACAGGGCGCTGCGGTGGGTGTGATCGGCACGCTCTCCGGCCTGCTGCTGGGCCTGGGCGTGGCCTTCAACATCGATGTCATCGTGCCGGCGCTGGAAAGCCTGCTGCAGGCCAGCTTCCTGCCCAAGGACATCTACCTGATCAGCCGCATGCCCAGCGAGCCGCTGGCCAGCGACATCGTGCCCATCGGCGTGATCTCCCTGGTGCTGGCTTTCATTGCCACCCTGTATCCGAGCTGGCGCGCCAGCCGCGTGAACCCCGCGGAGGCACTGCGCTATGAGTAAATATGCTCACCCCCAGGCTGCGCGCGCTGCGTGTCGCTGCGCCCCACGTGCCAGCGCCAGAGGCGCAGGCTCTTCGGTCTGTCCAAGCCTGCGCAGGCAGGCTTGGAGCCGCGGCCCTCAGCCCCATGCAGGGGGCAACACCAGCGGCCCGGCAAAGCCGGCTCCGCGGTGTTCCCCGGTTTTTGTGATTTGGAGGGCGGTATGAATGGGGTATCTGCCAGCGTTGTTCTGCAGGCCCAGGGCCTGGACAAACGCTATACCGAAGGCCGTCTCGACGTACATGTGCTGCGCGGCGTGGACCTGCAGGTGCATGCCGGCGAGATCCTGGCGGTGGTTGGCGCCTCGGGCTCGGGCAAGAGCACGCTGCTGCACCTGCTGGGTGGGCTTGATGCGCCCAGCAGCGGCCGTGTGCAGCTCATGGGCCAGGACTTTTCCACGCTCTCGCAGGCCGTTCAAGGCCAGCTGCGCAACAAGCACCTGGGTTTTGTCTACCAGTTCCACCACCTGCTGCCCGAGTTCAGCGCGCTGGACAACGTGGCCATGCCGCTGTGGATACGCCGCATGGACCGCGCCCAAGCTGCGCAGACGGCGGCCCGCATGCTCGAAGCTGTGGGGTTGAAGGAGCGTGTGCTGCACCGGCCGGCCGAGCTGTCAGGCGGCGAGCGCCAGCGCGTGGCCATTGCCCGCGCGCTGGTCACGCAGCCGGCCTGCGTGCTGGCCGACGAACCCACGGGCAACCTGGACCGCGGCACCGCCGAGGGCGTGTTCGAACTCATGCTCAAGCTGGCGCGCGAGCAGGGCACGGCCTTCATCGTCGTCACGCATGACGAGACGCTGGCTGCACGCTGCCAGCGCCAGCTGAGGCTCGACGGTGGGCAGTTTGTCGAGCCGGATTCGCGGGAGCGTCTCCGCCAGAAGATTGTGGGAATGATCTAGCGGCTGTGCCCGATGGGCGTCGTCGCTCAGTCGTCGCCCATCATCCAGCCGCGGCGGTAGCTGCGCAACTGGTCTTTCTGCTCCTTGCTGAGCAGGGCCTCGATGCGGTTGTGGGATTCGATCGAGGCTTCCAGCATCTGACGCCGCAGATCGGCCATTTTCATGGACTGCTTGCCGATGGCGGCCGGGTCACGCTTCTCGGCGGCAAAGAGGTCGCGCAGCCGGGCCTGTTCGTCCATCAGCTTGCCCATGGTGTCCCAGTTCTTGCGCCGGGTCTCGTCCCGGATCTGGTTGATGCGGGTCTGCTGCTGTTCGTTCAGGTCCAGTGCCTGCAGGGGGCCGAGGCCCATGCCGCCCATCATGCCTCCACCCATCATCCCGCCGCCCATCATCCCGGGCCCGTAGCCATAGGCCTGGCCCTGGCCGCGCATCATGCCCGGGCCATACGGTCCCTGACCGGGGCCGCCGTAGCCCCCGTAGCCGCCCATCATGCCGGGGCCGTAGCCTTCCCGCGGGGATTCGCCGCGCGCGGGCTGCGCCTGCGCCAGCGGGACCGCGGCACCGAGCGCTGCCAGTGCGGTCAGCGTCATCAGAAAATGCCTGTACTTCATGAATCGCTCCTTGGAAGGTGGAATGCAGCGCATGCGCACCTGGGTGCGCGGAACCGCCGCAGGACCAGCATAGGAAGGTCTCGCGCGGAATGCCAATGAATTCGGTGCGGAATGCACCGGAATTGACACACATCAAAATCCGTGCCGCCGGCAGGCCTCAGGCGACGCGGTGGTACCAGAGCATCGAGAGGCCGGCGCCGGCCAGCATCAGCACCGCGGCCAGCAGGGCCAGCAGGGCCGAGACCTCGGTTTCCTTCTTCTCCACGCTCAGGCGCGAGCTCAGCGTCTCGTAGACCTTTTTCAGGTCCTCGGCCGTGGCGGCATGGAAGTACTCGCCCTGGGTGCGGAGGGCGATGGCCTTGAGGGTTTCCTCGTCCAGGCGCACATGCATGGACCAGCCTTCGAAACCGATGGTCTCGCCGTTCACCGTGCCCACACCCACGGTATAGATGCGCACGCCGCGGTCGGCGGCCATCTTGGCGGCTTCCAGGGAGTCGATGCCCGTGGTGCGCTGGCCGTCGGTCAGCAGGATGATGGCGGCCGATCCGTAGGAGCCTGGCGCCACCGGGGTGAACTCCTTGACGGCCGCCGCCGGCTGGTCGATGGAGACACCACGCCAGCGCTCACGCCCGTAGGTGAGGTTGCCGATGTCGATGCCGGCATCCGGGAACAGCGTGGCCAGCGAGAGCACGATGCCGTTGCCGATGGCGGTGCCGCGCTGCAGCTGGAAGCGGTCGATGGCCGAGACCAGGTCTTCGCGGTTGTGCGTGGGGATCTGCGCCACCTGGGCCGAGCCGGCAAAGGCCACGACGCCCACCTTCACGTTGCGCGGCAGCTCGGTCAGGAAGGCCTTGGCCGCGTTTTGCGAGGCGACCAGCCGGTTGGGCAAGACGTCGGCGGCGCGCATGCTGCCCGAGACGTCCATGGCCAGCATGATGGTTTCCTGCTGCGTGGGCAGCACGATCACCGCCAGCGGCCGGGCCGCCGCCAGCAGCAGGGCGGTGACGGCCAGCAGCAGCAGGGCCGGCGGCACATGGCGCCGCCAGGTCGACTGCTGGCCCAGCGCCTGCCTGACCAGGCCCAGGCTGGCGTATCGCAACGCCAGCTTGTGCTTGCGCCGCAGCAGCCACAGGTAGAGCAGCACCAGCAGCGGCACGAGCAGCAGCAGGAGCAGCATGTTGGGCCAGAGAAAGTTCATGGCGACACCTCCGCGGGGGTGCTACGCACCAGCCGCAGGTGGGCCGGCGGCGGGGCTGAGCGCGCGCGGCTGCGCTGGCGGCGCAGCTCGGCAAAGCGCAACAGGGCGGGCACCAGCGCTTCGCCGGTGGCCAGTTCCAGAGTGTCCACACCGGCGCGTGAGAGTGTCTGGCGCAGGGCTTCCTCGCGCTGCGCGGCCAACTGAGCGAAGCGCGCGCGGAAAGCCGGGTCGTGCGTGTCCACCAGCAGCTGGTCGCCGGTTTCGGCATCAACCATGGGCAGCAGGCCCAGGTCGGGCAGCTCCTGTTCCAGCGGGTCGTACAGGCGCACGGCCAGCACTTCGTGGCGCAGGGCCAGGCGCGCCAGGGGCTGTTCCCAGCCGCCTTCACTGATGAAATCCGAGAGCACGAAGACCGTGCTGCGCCGGCGCATCAGCGCGGCGCTGTGTTGCAGCAGGTCCTGCAGGCGGGTGACGCCGGGGTAATTGTTGTCCTGCGCGGCCGGGGCTTGCAGGGTCTGGATCAGCTGCAGGACGTGGCGCCGTCCGCTGCCCGGCGGCAGCACGGCCTGGATGCCACCGTTGTAGAGCACGGCACCCACCCGGTTGCCGTGGCGCGTGAGCAGGCGCGCCAGCACGGCCACGAAGTCGGCCAGTACCTCGCGCTTGGCGCGCTCGCCCGAGCCGAAATCCACCGAGGGGCTGAGGTCCAGCAGGAACCAGGCGCTCATCTCGCGGTCTTCGGTGTAGACGCGCACATGCGGCACCTGCAACCGGGCGGTGACGTTCCAGTCGATGTGGCGCACGTCGTCACCGGGCTGGTACTCGCGCAGGTCGGCCAGGTCCAGGCCGGCGCCGCGCAACAGGGTGCGGTAGTCGCCCTGCAGCAGGCCGTCCAGGCGGCGCAGCACCGTCCACTCGAGCCGGCGCAGGGCCTGCTCGGCGGATTCGGGGGCGGGTGCGGCCGACGGCTTCATGTCATGCGGCCTTAGGCTCATGCTCCAGCACCTTGGCCGGCAGCGGCACGTTTGCCATGAACTTGTCGATCAGCGCGTCGGCATCCAGCCCTTCAGACAGGGCTTCGTAGGACAGCACCAGGCGGTGGCGCAGCACGTCGTGCGCGAGATCGCCCACGTCTTCGGGCAGGGCGTAGCTGCGCCCGCGCAGCAGGGCCAGGGCGCGCGCGCCCTCGATCAGGCTGATGGTGGCGCGCGGGCTGGCGCCGTAGCTCAGGTAACGCGTCAGATCCTTGAGCCCGGCGCGCACGGGTTCACGTGTGGCGGCCACCAGCTTCACCGCGTACTGCACCAGGGCTGGGTCCACATAGACCTCGCGGCAATGGCGCTGCAGGGCCGCCAGCTGGTCCGTGGTGCTGACGGCTGTTACTGCCACCGCGGCGCCGGTGACACGCTGCACGATGACGAATTCTTCTTCTTCGCTGGGGTAGTCCACCTTTACCTTGAACATGAAGCGGTCCACCTGCGCTTCGGGCAGGGGATAGGTGCCCTCGGTCTCGATGGGGTTCTGCGTGGCCATGACCACAAAGGGCGCCGGCACCGGGTAGCTGGTGCCGGCGATGGTCACCTGGTGTTCCTGCATCACTTCGAGCAACGCGCTCTGCACCTTGGCCGGCGCGCGGTTGATCTCGTCGGCCAGCAGCAGGTTGGCGAAGACCGGGCCCAGCGCGGTGCTGAATTCGCCGCTCTTCTGGTTGTAGATGCGCGTGCCCACCAGGTCGGCGGGCACCAGGTCGGGCGTGAACTGGATGCGGCGAAACTGGCCCTGCACCACCTGGGCCAGGGTCTTGATGGTCAGCGTCTTGGCCAGGCCGGGCACGCCTTCGACCAGCAGGTGGCCCTGGGCCAGCAGCGCCACCATGACGCGCTCCAGGAAACGGTCCTGCCCGACCACCACGCGCTTGACCTCGTAGAGGATCTGCTCCATGAGGCGGGAAGTCTCGGCAGCGGTGTGGGAGCTCTTGTCCATGGGGGCCTTTCCAGCGTCTGTTCAGAACGGATGCATGCCGACGGCCGAAGCCGCGTTCTCGATGGGCACGGCAAAGCCGATGCCGATGAAGGTGCGTTGTTCGGAGGGGTTGAGGATGGCGGTGACGATGCCCACCACCTCGCCGTCCATGGTGACCAGGGGCCCGCCCGAATTGCCGGGGTTGGCCGCCGCGTCGAACTGGATCAGGTTGCCGATCTGCTGCTTGCCCTCGTGCGAGCGGAAGCTGCGCCCGAGCCCGGAGACCACGCCGCTGGAGACCGAGGGACCGATGCCGAAGGGAAAGCCCACGGCCACCACGCCGTCGCCGGGCTGCAGATCGGCCGTGGAGCGCAGGGTGGCGGCGTGCAGGTCGTCGGGCAGCTTCTGGGCCTGCAGCACGGCCAGGTCGTTGTGGATCTGCGCGCCCGTCATGTGGGCGCCCGAGCGCGTGCCGTCGTGGAAGGTGAGCTCAATGCGGTTGGCCCCGGCCACCACGTGCAGATTGGTCAGGATGACGCCGCTGTCCACGATGACCACACCGCTGCCCAGCCCGTGTTCCTTCTCTTCGCCATCCTTGTCCGTGACAAAACCCGCGACGCGTACCACCGAGGGGGCCACGGCGGCCGCGGCCCGGGCCGCCGGGGAGGGCAGGTTGGCCGTCTCCAGCGTCTTGAGCACGGCCGCGTCGATGTCTTTCTGGGTCAGGCGGCGTTGCTGGGCGGCGGGAAAGAGGGTCTGTGCCATCAGCGCCAGCAGGGCGGCCAGGGCCAGCCAGCGCCAGTGCTGTTCCTGCCAGCGCGGCAGGCGCTCGCGCCAGCGGCGAGTGGAAACGGGAGGGGTGTCGTCCGCAACAGGCAAGACCGGGTCCGGCGCGGCGGCGGGGCCACGCGGCGAACGGCTGTACAGGGCAGGCTGGCGCATGCGTACCCCCGGGGTGGTGCCACCGACGCGGCGGCATTGAAGCAACGGTAGCACGGCTGGCCGTTTTTTGCATGCGCAACGGCCCGGGGCTCACCCTGTTTACGGCATCATCGCGACATGACTGGATGGATCGACACCCATTGCCACCTCGATGCGCCTGAATTTGCCGCCGACGCGGCCGCCGTGCGTGCCCGTGCACGAGAACGGGGCGTGGTGCATTGCGTGTTGCCCGCCGTGCAAGTGGCCCATTTCACCGACGTGCGCCGCCTGGCCCATGCATTCGGCGACAGCTACGCCCTGGGCATCCATCCGCTGTACGTGAAACAGGCACAGGACGAGGACCTGGCCCGCCTGGACGCCGCCCTGGCCGAGCACCGCGACGACCCGCACCTGGTCGCCGTGGGCGAGATCGGGCTGGACTATTTCGTGCCCGAACTGTGTGAGAGCCCGCTGCGTGAGCGGCAGGAGCACTTTTACTTGGAGCAGCTCAGGCTGGCGTGCCAGCACGGTTTGCCGGTGATCCTGCACGTGCGCCGATCCGCGGACATGCTGCTCAAGGGCTTGCGTGCCGTGGGGAATGGCAAGCCATGGCAGGGCATCGCCCATGCCTTCAACGGCAGCCCGCAGCAGGCGCAGGCTTTCATCGCCCTGGGGTTCAAGCTCGGCTTCGGCGGCGCTTTGACTTACGAGCGCGCGCAGAACCTGCGCCGGCTGGCGGCCGAACTACCGCTGGAAGCCATCGTGCTGGAAACCGATGCGCCCGACATGCCGCCGCACTGGCTGTACACGACGGCGGAACAGCGAGCGACGGGTGAAGCGCAGGGGCGCAATGAGCCAGGGGAGTTGCCGCGGATCGCAGAGGTGCTGGCTGGATTGCGAGGACTGGACCTGGCAACGCTGGAGCGACAGACGCGTGAGAATGCAAAGGCCGCCTTGCCACGCTTGCGCATGGCGAGTGCATCGTTGGCATGAGTCTTCGACGCCTGCATGGCCTGCCGCCCCTGGTGGGCCCGGATACCCGCCTGCTTGTCCTCGGCAGTTTCCCGAGTCTGGCGTCCCTGCAGGCGCAGCAGTACTACGCGCACCCACAGAACCACTTCTGGAAGATCTTGCAGGCCTTGTGGCCGCAGCATCTGCTGCCTGGACCGGACGAGTACGAGCGGCGTTGCACGTGGCTGCTGGCACGCGGCCTGGGTGTCTGGGACGTGTACGCGAGTTGCGAACGCGAGGGCAGCCTGGACACGGCCATCCGCAACGCCGAGGTGAACGACTTTGCGGCGATCAAGGCGCAATGTCCGCAACTGCAGTTGATTGTGCACAACGGGGGGGAGAGTTACAAACATGCGGAGCTGGTGCGCAGCAGCCTGGGTGTCGAGCACTTTCCCTTGATCAAGCTGCCTTCCACGAGCCCGGCCAACGCGAGCTGGAGTTTTGAGCGCAAGTTGGAGGCTTGGCGTGCTGCCATGGCGCAGGCGGGTTTGTTGTGATGGTTTGTTTTTGACTGGCGTCGCTTGATCTGCCCCCCCACTCATCCCCCCGCCCTTCTCTACCCCCGCCGGGGTAGAGAAGGGGGCCTTGATTTGACCTGGGCGCGCCGGCTACGCTTCTACGGGACGTGAGGCCGCAGTGCGGGTTGGAGCGCCTCGATCGCTGGCCAACGGTCGTAGAGAACTCGGCCGAAATTGCACGCCACGGCTGGCGGCTGCGCCGGCCAGCAACGAGACCGGAGAAGCGCCGCGCAATCTTGGATCGTTTACGGCAGGTCACTCGTGGCCGCCGTTGTTGGCATGAGCGGCCGTGGCCTTTGACTACGACCGCAGGCTGGAAATGCAAGCGTTTCACAAACGGCAGCGACGTCACTCGTCGTAGAAGCCTGGCCAGAACACCAACCACCCAATCCAGGCCCCCTTCTCTACCCCGGCGGGGGTAGAGAAGGGCGGGGGGATGAGTGGGGGGTGGACCAAGCGACGCAGTCAGAGTCCGCCACCATGAAGAAGAAAAGTCAAAGCGATAATCCCCCCACCTTGACCAAGAAGCACCCCCCCCTCCCCGAAGTCCAGTTCTCCGACGAAGGCCCCATCCGTCATCTCCACCTGGATTCGATCTGGATCCAGGGTTCCATGGACACGCGGGACCCGACGCGCCTGGTGCACGAATACATCCAGCGCATGATGGCCTGGACGCTCTTTGTGGAACCGGACACCGTGACGAAACGCCAGGCCGTGCAGCTGGGCCTGGGGGCAGGTTCGCTGACCAAGTTCTGCGCCAAGGTCCTGCGCATGAAAACCATCGCCATCGAACTCAACCCGCAGGTGCTGCACGCCTGCCGCGGCTGGTTCAAGCTGCCGGCGGATTCGACCCGCATGCAGGTGATCCTGGCCGACGCTGCGAAGGAAATCCAGAAAGCCGAGTGGTTTGGCACGGTGGATGCGCTGCAGGTGGATCTGTACGACCACGAGGCCGCCGCGCCGGTGCTCGACAGCGCCGCGTTCTATGCCGATTGCCGCCGCCTGCTGACGGAGGAGGGCTGCATGACGGTCAACCTCTTCGGGCGCTCCTCCAGCTATGCGAAGAGCGTGGACAAGATCGCTTCGGCCTTTGGCAAGGAGGCGGTCTGGGCCTTCAAGGCGACGCGTGAAGGCAACACCGTGGTGCTGGCCCAGCGCACGCCGTCGCGCCCGAAGCGCGCCGTGCTTGCCGAGCGGGCGGAAATCATCCAGACTCAGTGGGGCCTGCCGGCGCCCAAATGGCTGCGCGGCTTCAAACCGATTGCTGATCTGTAAACACCCATGAGCGCCCAGCCCAAACTCAAGAGCCTGTCCAAGTCCGAGCACGTGGGGCCGGTGGACTGGCGCCGCCTGGTCGAGTGGATGCTGGCCGACGGCGTGATCGCCGAGGATGAGGCGCAGCGCACCATCGCGCGCTGTTCGCAGGCCGAGAGCGCCCAGCATCCGCTGCTGCGCCTG
Source organism: Burkholderiales bacterium (assembly GCA_016185015.1). Taxonomy (GTDB): domain Bacteria; phylum Pseudomonadota; class Gammaproteobacteria; order Burkholderiales; family Burkholderiaceae_C; genus Hylemonella. The sequence continues at coordinate 30,877 of JACPOI010000016.1, read as the reverse complement.
GCCAGCGTGTCCATCCGCCGGGCCGTCGACCACAAGCCGCTGGACGTGGAGAGCCTCACGCAATGGCTGGCCGGGCGTGCGGGCCTGGATTACCTGCGTATCGACCCGCTCAAGGTCGACGTGGGCAAGGTGGCCGACTCCATGAGTGCGGCCTATGCCGAGCGGCACCGCGTGCTGCCGGTGCAGGTGCTGCCCACCGAGGTGGTGGTGGCCACGGCCGAGCCCTACATCACCGACTGGGTGGGCGAGGTGGAGCGCCAGACCCGCCGCAGCGTGCGCCGTGTGATCGCCAGCCCGGGCGAGATCACGCGTTACACGGCCGAGTTCTTCGCGCTGGCCAAGTCTGTGCGTTCGGCCATGAAGTCGGGCAGCGGCAACACCGGCTCCAGCTTCGAACAGCTGGTGGAGCTGGGCAAGAGCAACAAGCAGCTCGACGCCAACGACCAGAGCGTGGTGCAGGTGGTGGACTGGCTGTGGCAGTACGCCTTCGACCAGCGCGCCAGTGATATCCACCTGGAGCCGCGGCGCGAGCAGGGCGTGATCCGTTTCCGTATCGACGGCGTGTTGCACCCGGTCTACCAGATGCCCATGGGCGTGCTCACCGCCATGACGGCGCGCATCAAGCTGCTGGGTCGCATGGACGTGGTGGAAAAACGCCGCCCGCAGGACGGCCGCATCAAGACGCGCAACCCCAGTGGCGACGAGGTGGAGATGCGGATTTCCACCCTGCCTACCGCCTTCGGCGAGAAGATGGTCATGCGTATCTTCGACCCGGACACCACGGTCAAGGACCTGGCCGAGCTGGGGTTCAGCCCGCACGACGCGCAGCGCTGGGAGGCGCTGGTCAAGCGCCCGCACGGCATCATCCTCGTCACCGGCCCCACCGGTTCGGGCAAGACCACCACGCTGTATTCCACGCTGAAGCGCGTGGCCACGGAAGAGGTCAACGTCAGCACGGTGGAAGACCCGATCGAAATGATCGAGCCTGCCTTCAACCAGACCCAGGTGCAGCCGCAGCTGGACTTCGGTTTCCCCGAGGGTCTGCGTGCCCTGATGCGCCAGGACCCGGACATCATCATGGTGGGCGAAATCCGCGACCTGGAAACCGCCGAGATGGCGGTGCAGGCCGCGCTCACCGGCCACCTGGTCTTCTCCACCCTGCACACCAACGACGCGCCTTCGGCCATCACGCGCCTGATGGAATTGGGCATCCCGCCCTACCTGCTCAACGCCACCGTACTGGGCGTGCTGGCGCAACGCCTGGTGCGCACCCTGTGCGCGCAGTGCAAGGTGCGCGACGAGGCGGCCACCAGGGAGCACCTGGCCGAGATGGTCAAGCCCTGGAACATCAGCGGCGGCTACAAGCCTTTCAAGCCGGTGGGTTGCGTGGACTGCCGCATGACGGGTTTCCAGGGACGCATGGGCCTGTACGAGCTGTTGGTCATTTCCGAAGCCTTCAAGGACAGGGTCAGCAAGGAGCCCAACATCGAGGCGCTCAAGCGCCAGGCCGTGGCCGACGGCATGCGTCCGCTGCGCCTGGCGGGTGCCTTGCGCGTGGCCGAGGGGCTGACGGTGATTGATGAGGTGCTCGGCGCCACGCCGCCGCTCACCTGAGTCAGGTCGCTGCCTGACCAGCTCCTGACCGATGCACCGCCACGGCGCACACCGGTCCTCAACCTAGGGTATTCCCTGCTGATTGCCCCGTGCTACCGGGGGAGGCATAGGTGTAATCCACATCCGGCATGAGCGTTATTCCGGGGCAGAATTCCGTCTGTTTCGGGCGCGGCCCGTAGGAGACAATTTCGTGAGATTCATCAAGAGTGAAAAAGATTTTTACTCCGGCCTGATGTTCACCATCGTGGGTGGGGCGTTTGCCATCGGGGCAACCACCTACAACATCGGCACCGGTGCCCGCATGGGCCCCGGTTACTTCCCGCTGATGCTGGGCATCCTTCTCGCCATCCTGGGCGCGATGATCATGTTCAAGGGTGTTGTGACCAGGACGGAGACCGGCGACAAGCTGGGCAGCATGGCCTGGCGCCCGCTGCTTTACATCATCGGTGCCAACGTGCTGTTCGGCATCCTGCTCGGTGGCCTGCCCAAGTTCGGTATCCCCGCCATGGGCCTGATCGCCGCCATTTTCGGCCTGACCATCCTGGCCAGCCTGGCGGGCGAGAAGTTCAAGCTGCGCGAGGTGCTGATCCTGGCCACCATCCTGGCCATCATCAGCTACGGTGCGTTCGTGAAACTGCTCAACCTGCAGTTCCAGGTCTGGCCTGCTTTCATCACGGGTTGAGGAGTACAAGAACATGGAACTAGATCTTTTCAACAACCTCTCGTTGGGTTTTGGCGTCGCCTTCACCTTCCAGAATCTGCTGTATTGCTTCATCGGTGTGCTGCTCGGCACGCTGATCGGTGTGCTGCCGGGCGTGGGCCCGATTGCCACCATCGCCATGCTGCTGCCGGCCACCTATGCGCTGCCGCCCGTGGCAGCGCTGATCATGCTGGCCGGTATCTACTACGGCGCCCAGTACGGCGGCTCCACCACCGCCATCCTGGTCAACCTGCCGGGTGAATCGTCCTCGGTGGTGACCGTGATCGACGGTTACCAGATGGCGCGCAAGGGCCGCGCCGGCCCGGCACTCGCCGCTGCCGGCATGGGTTCCTTCTTCGCCGGTTGCGTGGGCACGCTGATCCTGGCCGCCTTCGCGGCACCGCTGACGGAAGTCGCCTTCAAGTTCGGCCCGGCCGAGTACTTCTCGCTGATGGTGCTGGGTCTGATCGGCGCCGTGGTGCTGGCCTCGGGCTCGCTGCTCAAGGCGATCGCGATGATCATCCTGGGCCTGCTGCTGGGCCTGGTCGGTACCGACGTGAACTCGGGTGTGGCACGCTACTCCTTCGACATCCCGGAGCTGACCGATGGCATTGGCTTCATCGTGATCGCCATGGGTGTGTTCGGCTACGGCGAAATCATCCAGAACCTGTCGCATGCGGAAGACAAGCGCGAGGTGTTCACCGGCAACGTCACCCACATCTATCCGTCCAAGGAAGACTTCAAGCGCATGATCCCGGCGGTGCTGCGCGGCACGGCCCTGGGCTCCATGCTGGGCATCCTGCCCGGTGGCGGTGCGCTGCTGTCGGCCTTCGCGGCCTACTCGATCGAGAAGAAGACCAAGCTCAAGCCGGGCGAGGTGCCTTTCGGTCAGGGCAATATCCGCGGCGTGGCCGCACCCGAGTCGGCCAACAACGCCGGTTCGCAGACCTCCTTCATCCCGCTGCTGACGCTGGGCATTCCGCCCAACCCGGTGATGGCGCTGATGGTCGGTGCCATGACCATCCACAACATCCAGCCCGGCCCGCAGGTCATGACCAGCAATCCCGAGCTGTTCTGGGGCCTGATCGCCTCCATGTGGATCGGCAACCTGATGCTGATCGTGCTGAACCTGCCGCTGATCGGCATCTGGATCAAGCTGCTGTCCGTTCCCTACCGCTGGCTGTTCCCGGCCATCGTGCTGTTCTGCGCCATCGGCGTGTACTCCACGAACAACAACACCTGGGACGTCTGGATGGTGGCCATCTTCGGTGTCATCGGCTACGGCTTCATCAAGCTGGGGGTCGAGCCCGCGCCGCTGCTGCTGGGCCTCATCCTGGGCCCGATGATGGAAGAGAACCTGCGTCGTGCGCTGCTGCTGTCGCGCGGTGACTGGAGCGTGCTGGTCACCCGTCCCCTGTCGGCTGGCCTGCTGGCTGCTGCGGCGCTGCTGCTGGTGATCGTGCTGCTGCCGTCGATCAAGTCCAAGCGCGAGGAAGCGTTCGTCGAGGAGTAAGTTTTCCGGCCCTTCCCCGCCAAGAACGGCACCCGTGGGTGCCGTTCTTGCCTTTTCGGAGCCTTTTTCAGAGGAGTGACCCAAGATGAAGTTCAAAACCCTGCTCGGCCTGCTGGTCGTCGGTCTGAGTCTGTCGGTCTCGGCCCAGACCTGGCCGGCCAAGCCGGTGCGCCTGGTCGTGCCTTTCCCCGCGGGCGGCGCCACCGACATCCTGTCGCGCGCGCTGTCCCAGGAGCTGGCGAAGAAGCTGGGCCAGTCCATCGTGGTCGACAACAAGCCCGGCGCCGGCGGCACGATCGGCGCGCTGGCCGCGGCACAGGCCCCGGCCGACGGCTACACCCTGCTGCTCACGACCTCCAGCACGCACAGCATCGGCCCGGCCATCAACCCCAGGATGCCCTACAACGCCGAGGCGGACTTCACGCCCATCGTCTACGTGGCCAGTTCGCCGCAGGTCATCCTGGTGCCCATGAGTTCACCGGCCAAGACCCTGCGCGAGTTCATCGAGCATGCGCGCAAGAACCCGGGGCGGCTGAACTACGCCTCCAGTGGCAACGGCACCATCTCCAATCTCTCCACCGAGAATTTCAAGGCGCAGTCCGGCACCTTCCTCGTGCACATTCCCTACCGCGGCACCGGCCTGTCGATTGCCGATCTGATCAGCGGCAAGGTCGACGTGCTGTTCGACTCCGTGGTCTCGGGCATGCCGCATGTGCGCGACGGCAAACTGCGGGCCCTGGCCGTGACCAGCCCCAAGCGCAGCACGCTGGCGCCCGAGCTGCCCGCGGTGTCCGAGCTGCTGCCGGGTTTCGAGTCCGTCACCTGGTTCGGCGTGTATGGCCCGCGCGGCCTGCCGCCCGAGATCGTGGCGCGCGTGAACCAGGCGGTGAACGCCGCCCTGGCCGAACCGGAACTCAAGGAGCGTTTTGCCCGCCTGGGCGCCGAAACCACCGGTGGCACGCCGCAGGCCTTCGCGGCCGTGGTGAAGGCGTAGTCGGCCAAATGGAAAAAAGTCATCACCGAACGAAAGATCACTGCGGATTAAGCTGCCCCCTGAGTCGCCCCTGAGGGCGTCGTCCCCTCAGGGGGACGACGCCAGTGACCCGCCGGAGCCGGTTCCACGGCGTCCCCGAATGAGCCCATTCGTGCACCGGCGAGTGGGCGACACGCTAACGAAGAGCCCAGAAACCATGAACTTCAACTACAGCACCCCCTATCCCAGCACGCGCCTGCCCGTCTTCGCGCGCAACGTCGTTTCCACTTCGCACCCGCTGGCCGCCCAGGCTGGCCTGCGCATGATGCAAAAGGGCGGCAATGCGGTGGACGCGGCCATTGCCGCGGCGGCGGCCATGATGATTTGCGAGCCGGTCAGCAACGGCCTGGGCAGCGATGCCTTTGCCATCCTGTGGGATGGCAAGGAACTGCACGGCCTCAACGCGTCGGGCCGCGCGCCGCAGGGCTGGACGCCCGAGTACTTCAAGAACAAGTACGGCGACGGCGCCAAGACGCCCCCGAAGCGCGGCATCGACGCCGTCACCGTGCCGGGTGCCGTGGCCGGCTGGGTGGCGCTGAGTGAGCGTTTCGGCAAGCTGCCCTTTGCCGACCTGCTGGAGCCGGCCATCGAGATCGCCGAGCGCGGCTACCTCGTCCCCGTGGTGGTGCAGCAGAAGTGGGCCGCCGCCACGCCCGAGTTGCAGGGCGTGCCGGGTTTTGCCCAGAGCTTCCTGCCCTGGGGCCGTGCGCCCCAGGTGGGTGAGCTGTTCCAGTTCAAGGCCGCGGCGCGCGCGCTGCGTGCCATCGCGCAGAGCAAGGGCGAGGCCTATTACCGCGGCGAGATCGCCCAGGCGCTGGCGAGCTTCGCTGCCGAATGCGGCGGTGTGCTCAAGGCCAGTGACCTGGCGAGCTACCAGCCCGAGTGGGTCAAACCCCTGGCCAAAAACTACCGTGGCTACACCCTGCACGAGATCCCGCCCAACGGGCAGGGCATCGCCGCGCAGATGGCGCTGGGCATCCTGGACAAGTTCGACCTGGGCAGCCTGCCCGTGGACAGCGTGGATTCTCAGCATCTGCAGATCGAGGCGATGAAGCTGGCCTTTGCCGACGTCTACCGCTACGTGGCCGAGCCCTCGGCCATGCAGGTGACGCCCGAGCAGATGCTGGACGACGCCTACCTGAGCAGCCGCGCCAAGCTCATCGACATGAAAAAAGCGCAGGACTTCAAGGCCGGCAACCCGGTCAAGGGCGGCACCATCTACCTGACGGCGGCCGACGAGAACGGCATGATGATCAGCTTCATCCAGAGCAACTTCATGGGCTTCGGCTCGGGTTGCGTGGAGCCGACCTTCGGCATCAGCCTGCAGAACCGCGGCCACGGCTTCAACGTGGACGCCAACGGCCTGAACACGGCCAACCTGGTGGCGCCGGGCAAACGACCCATCCACACCATCATCCCGGCCTTCCTCACCAAGGACGGCCAGCCGGTGATGAGCTTCGGCGTGATGGGCGGCAATATGCAGCCGCAAGGCCATCTGCAGACCCTGGTGCGCATGCTGGACTACGGCCAGAACCCGCAGACCGCCTGTGACGCGCCGCGCTGGCGCTACAACGCGGGCTTCGAGATCAATGTCGAGGCGACCATGAACCCGGCCACCGTGCAGGGCCTGTCGGCGCGCGGCCACCGCATGGAAGTCATCAACGACTCCTACCAGGACTTCGGCGCCGGCCAGTTCATCTGGCGTGCCGGCGACCCCAAGGTGCAGGGTTACGTCGCAGCCAGTGACGCGCGCCGCGACGGGCAGGCGGCCGGTTTCTGAGTTGTCCGACGTGCCGGCACAGAACGCTAGCAAAAACATAGCAACCGGTCTGATGCTGGCGATGGCGGGTGCCATCGCCTTCAGCGGTAAGGCCATCATCGTCAAGCTGGCCTACCGTTACGGGGTGGACGCGGTCACGCTCATCATGTACCGCATGCTGTTTGCGCTGCCGCTGTTTGCGGTCATGGCCTGGTGGGCCAGCCGCGGCCAGGCCGCGCTCACGCGGCGCGACTGCTTGGGCGTGCTGGGCCTGGGCTTTTGCGGTTACTACCTGGCCAGCTTCCTGGACTTTGCGGGCCTGGCCTACATCACCGCCTCACTCGAGCGTCTGGTTCTGTACCTCACCCCCACCATCGTGCTGCTGATCGGTCTGCTGTTCTACGGCCGGCGCGTCAGCCGCGCGCAGCTCGGTGGTGTGCTGATCAGCTACGCGGGCGTGATGCTGGTGTTCGGGCGTGAGGTCACGCTGGCCGGGACCGACGTGGCCTGGGGCACGCTGCTGGTCTTCCTGAGTGCCGTCAGTTATGCGCTCTACCTCAGCTACAGCGGGGAGCTCGTGCAGCGCCTGGGTTCGCTGCGCCTCGTGGGCCTGGCCACCAGCGCGGCCTGCCTGTTCTGCATCCTGCAGTTTCTGCTGCTGCGCCCCCTGTCGGCCGCGCAGGTCGCACCCGAGGTGCTCTGGCTTTCGCTGCTCAACGCCACGGCCTGCACGGCAGTGCCGGTGCTGCTGGTCATGATGGCCATCGAGCGCATTGGTGCCGGCGCGGCCGCGCAGGCCGGCATGGTGGGGCCCCTGTCCACCATCCTCATGGGCGTGTGGTTGCTGGGCGAGCCCTTCACCGGCTGGGTGCTGGCCGGCACCGTGCTGGTGCTGGCCGGTATCTTCGTCTTCAGCCGGGCCGCGCGCCTGCCCGCCGACTGAAGGCCCGACCACGGCGGGGACGCGACAGTCCACGTATCATTTCTTTCATTCGACTTTTACTCACAGGAAAACATCATGGATCTCGGAATCAAAGGCAAGTGGGCGCTGGTCGGTGGCGCGAGCAAGGGCCTGGGCTACGGCTGCGCGCAGGCGCTGGCGCGTGAAGGCGTGAATGTGGTGATCGTGGCGCGCGGTGCCGAGGCGCTGAACGCGGCGGCGACCAGCCTCAAGGCCGAAGCCCCCGGGGTGCAGGTCATCGCCGTGCCGGTGGACATCACCACCGTGGCCGGGCGCGAGGCCATCTTCGCCCAGCGCAAGGACTTCGACATCGTCGTCACCAACGCCGGTGGCCCGCCGCCCGGCGACTTCCGCGACTGGGACCGCGAGGCCTGGATCAAGGCGGTGGATGCCAACATGCTCACCCCCATCGAGCTGATCAAGGCCACGGTGGACGGCATGGCCGCGCGCGGCTACGGCCGCATCGTCAACATCACCTCCAGCGCGGTGAAGGCGCCGATCGACATCCTGGGCCTGTCCAACGGCGCGCGCAGCGGCCTGACCGGCTTCGTGGCCGGCGTGGCGCGCAATGCACGGATTGCCGCCAAGGGCGTGACCATCAACAACCTGCTGCCTGGCGCGTTCGACACCGATCGCCTCAAGCACACCATGCAGGGTGCGGCGCAGAAGACCGGCAAGCCCATCGAAGACATTGCCAACGCGCGTCGCATGACCATCCCGGCCCAGCGTTTCGGCACGCCCGAGGAGTTCGGCGCCATCTGCGCCTTCCTGTGCAGCCAGCACGGCGGCTACATCAACGGCCAGAACGTGCTGGCCGACGGTGGCGCCTATCCCGGCACGTACTGAGCCGGTCCAGCCCGGCGCGGCCTGCGCCGCATGACCGGCCCGCCTCAGGCGGCTAAGGGTTTCCACTTAGAATGCGGGGGCGGGTATCTGCATTTCGCAGTTCGCCCGCGCGCCTGAGGCTGGCTCTGCCAGCCAGCGCGAACATCCCCTGTTTTCCCGGTCTGACCGCACCCTGGCGGAGGACGTGATGTTCCGATCCCCTCGCGCGGACCGGGCGGGCGCGGTCATGAATGGATGGATTGGAATGATGACAAAAAAGAAGATCTCGTTGGGATTTGCCGCCGCATGGCTGGCCGTGACCGCCTGCGGTGCCTGGGCCGATACGTTCACAGGGGCCGGCTCATCTGCCGCGGCACCGATCTACCGCAGCTGGGGTGCCGCCTACGAGCGCGCCACCAGTCACAAGCTGACCTACGAATCGGCCGGCTCCTCGGCCGGTGTGCGCAAGATCAAGGCGCGCGAGGTGGGGTATGGGGCGACTGATGTCGCACCGTCGCGCGCCGAACTCGACAAGGACGGGCTGCTGGTGTTTCCGATCGCCATCACGGGCATCACGCCCGTGGTGAACCTGCCCCGGATCGCCGACGGCCAGCTGCGACTGAATGGCACCGTGCTGGCGCGCATCTTCATGGGGCAGGTCGCCCAGTGGAATGCGCCCGAGATTGCCCAGCTCAACCCGGGCCTGGCCTTGCCCAACCTGCCCATCAAGGTCATCGTGCGCAGTGACGGCTCGGGCACCACCTACAACTACACCGACTATCTGGCCAAGGTCCACCCGGACTGGCAGGCGCAGTTTGGCGTCAAGAACAGCATCACCTGGCCCACACAGTTCATCGCGGCGAAGGGCAGCGAGGGGGTGTCCAAGGCCGTGCGTGAAACCGTGGGTGGCATCAGCTACGTCGATTTCGGTTATGTGCGGGAGTACCAGCTCACCCCGGTGCAGCTGGCGGATGCCACGGGCGAATTCCTGAACCCGTCCAGCGACAGTTTTCGCGCCGCGCTGTCGGCCAGCGACTGGGTCAGCAGCGGCAACTTCACGACCACGCTGACGAACATGAACCGACGCGGTGCCTGGCCCATCACCATGGGAACCTTCGTTGTCGTGCCGCAGGTGGCCGAGAAGCCGCAAGACGTCCTGCCCGCCCTGAAGTTCTTCGCCTGGTCCTTCATGCACGGTGACGAACTGGTGCAGCAGAGCAGTTTCGTGCGCTTGCCCACCCGCGTGCAGGCGGCGGCCTTCAGGATCATTGCGTCCGTCAAGGACAAGACCGGCAACCCGATCGGCATGCAGGCCACAGGGTTCTGAACCGGTAGCGGTTTCCTCGCGCCTGGGGTGGGCCGGAGGCGGTCGCGAGCCCCGTTCTAGTCGGCCAGCGGCAGCCACAGCAGCACGGTGGTGCCGCGGCCGGTTTCGCTGGCCAGGCGAACTTCGCCCCGGTGCAGCTCGACGATCTCTTTCACGATGCTCATGCCCAGTCCGGTGCCGGGGATGTTGCCGCTGGCATCGGCCCGGTAGAAGCGCTCGAACACCCGCGCCAGTTCCTCGGGTTTCATGCCGATGCCCTGGTCGCGTACCTCGATGCCTACCCGTCGCGCTCCGGGCGTGTCGTCGACCTGCAGGCTGACGTTCACCTCACCCCCCTTGGGGGAGTACTTGTAGGCGTTGGAGAGGATGTTGAGCAGGGCCTGCAGGATCTTCTGCTGATCGACCTCCACGTACAGCGGCTGGTCCGGTTGCACGACGACCGGGCTGTTGCGGCCCGCGGGGACCTTGTAGCCGCTGACCGCCTCGGCCAGGATGTCCTGCAGCGCGTGGCGCTCGATCACGAAGTCCTTGCCGCGGCGTGACTCGATGCGCGCGAGATCGAGCAGCTCGTTGATGATGGACGACATGAGCTGGGACTGGCGCGAGATGGTCTCTAGCAGCTGCTGACGCCGGGGTGCGTCGAATTCGCGGGCGCGCAACAACTCGGTGTAGCCGTAGATGCTGGCCATGGGCGTGCGCAGCTCATGTGCCGCGGTGCTCAGGAACTCGCTCTTCATGCGGTCGACCTCGGTCTCGTACGTCACGTCCCGGAAGTGCAGGATGTAGGAGACGTTGCTGGCCTTCTCGGCCAGACGCAGCCCCACTTCCAGCACCCGGCTGGCCGGGGCGGCCAGTTCGAACAGCTGACGCCGGTTCGAGACCGGGGCGCCGCCCGCAGACTGCTGGTCGAGTTCACTGCGCAGCGTGGCCACGCCCTGGAACATCGCCTGCGGCAGGCACTTGCCGCGCAGCAGCGCCGTGAACGCCGGCTCATCCTTGCCCACGATGTCCATGCCTTCCAGCCCGGCCATGCGCAGGAAGGCGCCGTTGACGAAGTTGACGCGTCCCTGCGGGTCGAAGGAGACAAAACCGTCCGGGCTCAGCGCGAAGATGGCATCGAGCTGCTCTGAGCGCTCGTTCAGCTCCTTGGTACGCTGCTCCACCAGCGCTTCGAGCGTGCGGCGGTGCTGTTCAAGCTCGATCTCCGTCGCCTTGCGTTCGGCGATATCGCGCACCAGGCAGAAGATGAAGACCTGGCCGGCCCATTCGGTGCGGCTCAGCGAGATTTCGACCGGAAAGGTGCTGCCATCGCGCTGACGGATCTCCGATTCGAAGGTGCGCCCGACCGCGCTGGCATGGGCCAGTTGCCTGGATAGTCCGGCACCGGCGCGGCCGGCGTCCCAATCCTCGATCTGCAGGTATTGAGCCTCCAGCGGGCTGTAGCCCAGCATGTCGGCGAAGCGCGGGTTGGCCTCGAACACGGTGCCATCCGGATTGAGGATGACGATGCCGTCGTGCACTTTCTCGAACAGCGTGCGACGGCGCGAGGCCTCGTCGGCAATGCCCTGGCGGGCCAGCTGCTGCTCCGCGTCCTGTGCCGCGATGGTGTCGAGCAGGCCGTCGAAGTGGTGTGCCAGCGCGCCGAGCTCGTCCTGGCGCTGCAAGGGGCCGACCCGGGCCAGCCGGTCGCCCTGGCTGACCGCCGTCATGGTCTCGCCGATGCGGTGCAGGCGCTGTGTCAGTTCGCGCCCGGTGCGCAGGAACAGCAGCGAGATGGCCAGCATGGTCAGGGCCAGCAGGCCGGCGATGGCGCCCAGCAGCAGCAACGCCGCCTGTTGGTAGGGGCCCGCCGGGAAACGCACGCCGATCATGCCGATGCGCCGGCCCTGGCTGTCTTCCAGCGGCTCGAAGCCGCTCATGTAGCGATCACCATCGAAGTCGAGCTGGCCCAGCCAGGGCTTGCCCTGTCCGAGCACCGTATGCAACACCGCGGGCGGGGCCAGGCTGCCGAGCGAACGCTCACCGCGCTGGCGCTGGCGGCTGACTGCGACTTTCAGGCCGTCGATGTAGATGGCGGTCACGCCCTCGGCGTCACCGGGCAGGGTGCCCAGCGGGTAGATGATTTCCCGCATGTGCTCGATCAGCGCCTCGTTGCGGTTGACCAGGATGCCGCCGACCAGGATGGCATCCGGGCTGTTCACGGCCAGCGGAAAGTGGGCCGCCGCATGGATCAGCAGGCCCGGCGTCGGTGGGTCGGGTTCCTTGGTCGGGGTCGGGGCTGGGGCGGGCACCACGCGCGCCTGGGCCGCGAACTGCGGCGAAAAGGCCCCCAGCTGGTCGGTCGGGAACAGTTCGAAGGCCGCGCTGGCCACGCCGAGGCGGGCCTGGCGGATCACATGGGAGTCGGGCAGCGTGGTGCCGGGGGGCAGGCCCGTGCTTGAGCCGATGACGCGCCCGTCGCTGGAGGCAACGATCAGGAAGTCCAGGCCGCCGCTGCGCGCCATGACCCCTAGGGCCTGGTTGAGTTCGCGGTTGGCGGAGTCTGGATTGACCAGGCTCATCAGCCGCTCGGAGGTGGCGAGCTGGCGGGTGCGCGTGGCGGCTTCGCTGCGCAACTGCTCCAGGTAGTTGCGCGAGCCGGCCAGGTTGCTGCGCAGGTTGACCTCCATGAGGTTCTCGGCCCGGTCGCCCCCGACGACGACCAGGATGGTGATCACGACCGGGAAGGCCAGCAGCAGGGGCATGAGGCCCAGCGTCAACAGCCTGAAACCCAACGACTGGTCCCAGGTCTGGCGCCAGCGTGCGCGCCTGGATTTCGTGGGCTTTACCTTCCCGGCCGCCGGGGTCAGGGTCGGCAAGTGCTGGGCTGGCGTCATGGGGTTAGGTTTGAAAATTTGATTAATTATAACAAAAATGATAAATTTGGATAAATCAAATTAGTCCCTGGTTGTCACTTTAAGGAGTTGCGATGAACAAGCGTACGTGGCTGACGGTCCTGGCCCTGGCGGGCTTGCTGCTGGCGGGTTGCGGGCCCAAGGCGCCCGTCAAGATCGGCTTCATCGGCGGTCTGACGGGCCCCAATTCCGACAATGGCCAGTCCGGGCTCAACGGGGTGATCCTGGCGGTCGAGCAGTTCAACCGGGACGGTGGCGTCGATGGCCGCATGGTCGAGCTGATCGAGCGCGACGACGCGCAGAGCAAGGAAACCGCCGCGCGTTCGGCCCAGGAGCTGGTGGCAGCCAAGGTCGAAGCCGTGATCGGCCCTTTCACCAGCAGCATGGCTGAAGTCATCGTGCCCATCACCGGGCAGGCCGGCATCTTCCAGATCAGCCCGACCATCACTTCGATGGACTTCTACGGCAAGGACGACAACCTGTTCCGCATCAATCGCACCACGCGCGACAACGCGCGCGACTATGCACGGGTGCTGGGCGGGCGCGGGCAGCAGCGCATCGCCGTGGCCTATGACACGCGCAACCGCAACTTCACGGAATCCTGGCTCAAGGAATTTCGCACCACCGTCCAGTCGCAGGGCGGGCAGCTGGCCGCCGAGGTGCCCTACGAATCCGGGCCCCAGACGGACTTCTCGCTGGTCGTTGGGCGCATGCTCGCCGGCAAGCCCGACGGCATGCTCTTCATCTCCGGCGCGCTGGACGTGGCCCGGCTGGCGCAGCAGGCCCGGCGCCTGGCACCGCGCCTGCCCATCGCTGCTTCGGAGTGGGCCGCCACCGAGCAGCTGATCGAACTCGGCGGCGAAGTGGTCGAAGGGCTGCTGATCGTGCAGAACTACGACCGTGATGACGAAACGCCCCGGTTCCACAATTTCACCGAGGCCTATTTCAAGCGCTTCCAGCGCGCGCCGGGCTACAGCTCCATTTCGGCCTACGACGCGGCCACCGTGGTGCTCACGGCCCTGAAGAACAGCGCCAAGGGCGAAACCCTGAAGGCCGCGGCGCTGCGCTCGGGACCCTATCGCGGCTTGCAGCAGGAGATCGTGTTCGACGCCAACGGCGACACCGAGCGCAAGGTCTACTTCACCGAAATCCGCGGCGGGCGCTACCTGCCCCAGCGCTGAAGGCCGGCCTTCAGCGCCGTGCCGACGACACCACGATGCCGCAGACGATGAGCACGAAGGCGGCGCCGTGGTACAGCTGCGGCAGCTCGCCCAGCAGGGCGGCGGACATCAGCGCCGCGAGCAGGGGCGTGAGGTTGCCGAAGAAGCTGGCGACCGTGGGGCCCGCGCGTTGCACGCCGATGCCCCAGGCGCGGTAGGCCAGCAGGGCCGGTCCCACGGCCACGAAGACCAGGGCTGCGGCCAGCGGCCAGCCCCAGGTGATGGATTGATCCACCACAGCCCATTCACCGGCGGCAAAGAAGGTCGACCAGACCAGGCCAAAGACGATCTGCGCCATCAGGAAAGCGGCCCAGTCGCCGCGGATGGTGTGCGGCTCGCCTCCCGGGCGCGCCAGCATCCAGCTGTAGAAAGCCCAGCAGATGGACGCGATCAGGATGTAGATGTCGCCCGGCAGCAGCTGGACCTGTAGCAGCGTGTCGATGTGGCCGCGGCTGAGCACCAGCAGCACGCCGCTGATCGAGAGGAAGGCGCCCAGCAGCTGGCGCCTTGATACGGGCGCTGCAAAGAACAGTCGGCCGATGAGCTGCATCCAGATCGGCATGCTGGCGGCCACCAGGGTGACGTTGATCGGCGAGGAGGTCTTGAGGGCCAGGTACTGCAGGGCGTTGTAGGCACCCACACTGAGCAGGCCCAGCATGGAGAAGCGCCGCCAGTGTTGCCACATTCCGCTGTCGCGCTTGAGGACCCAGGCCGCCAGGGGCAGCAGGATCAGGCCGGCCAGCGCCCAGCGCAGCAGATTGAGCATCATGGGCGGCACGAGTTCGCCCACCATGCGGCCTACCACGGCGTTGCCCGCCCACATCAGGGGCGGGACGGTCAGAAGCAGGGCGGTGGAGGGGCTGAGACGGGTGTGCATGGGTTGGCACTGTAGCAAGCCCCGGGCCGAGGCGCTGTCGCCCGAGGGGTTTGGCCCTGCGGCCGGTGGGCACTCGTATGCTCACGTAGAATTTTGTTCAATACAAGGAGACAGACATGAGCCAGTTCAAATCCCGCGCGGTGCGCATTGCCCAGCACGGCGGCCCCGAAGAAATGAAGATCGCCGAGGTGATGGTGGGCGATCCCGGCCCGGGCGAGATCCGTATCCGCCACAAGGCCTGCGGCCTGAATTTCATCGATGTCTACCAGCGCAGCGGTGTCTACCAGCTGCCCATGCCCTTGCAGCTGGGCATGGAAGCCTCGGGCATCGTCGAGGCGGTGGGCGAGGGCGTCACGCATCTCAAGGTGGGCGACCGCGCCGCCTACGCCAGCCAGCCGCCCGGTGCTTATTGCGAACTGCGCGTGCTACCGGCCAAATGTGTCTGCAAGCTGCCCGACAACATCGACTTCGATACCGGTGCGGCCATGATGCTCAAGGGCCTGACGGCGCAATACCTGCTCAAGAAGGTGCGCCCGGTCGAGGGACTGCAGCCTGGCGACCACGTGCTCTTCCACGCCGCCGCCGGCGGCGTGGGCCTGATTGCCTGTCAGTGGGCCCGCGCCCTGGGCCTGCAGCTGATCGGCACCGCCGGCACCGACGCCAAATGCGAACTGGCGAAGGCCAATGGTGCCGCGCACGTGATCAACTACAACAAGGAAGACTTCCTGCCGCGCGTGAAGGAGATCACCGGTGGCAAGGGCGTGAAGGTGGTGTACGACTCGGTAGGCAAGGACACCTGGGACAAGTCGCTGGACTGCCTGCGCCCCTTCGGCCTGATGGCCAGCTTCGGCAACTCCTCGGGCGTGGTGCCGCCGTTTGCGCCGGGCAGCCTGGCCGCCAAGGGCTCGATCTACGTGACGCGCCAGACCCTGTTCACCCACATCGCCACGCGCGAGAGCACGCAGGCCATGGCCGACGACCTGTTCGCCATGGTGGGCAGCGGCAAGGTGAAGATCAACATCGAGCAGCGCTACCCGCTGGAGCAGGTGCAGCAGGCGCACCGTGACCTGGAAGCCCGCAAGACCACGGGCAGCACCATCCTGACGCTGTGAAGCGGGCGTTGCTGCCCTGCCTTGAGACTACGTCTAGCGCAGCAGCGTCAGCACCATGCGCGGCATCTGGTTGGCCTGCGCCACCATGGCCGTGCCGGCGTTCTGCAGGATCTGGGCGCGCGAAACCGCTGCAGTCTCCTGGGCGAAGTCGGCGTCCATCACGCGCGAGCGGCTGGCCGACATGTTCTCGCTGCTGAGCTGCAGGTTCTGGACGGTGGTGTCGAAGCGCGACATCTGCGCCCCCAGCTTGGCGCGGGTGCCGCTGACGTAGTTCAGCGCCTTGTCGATCTGGCGCATGGCCAGGCTGGCGTTGTCGACCGAGGTGACGTCCACGTTCATCAGACCCAGCGAACCCAGGTTCATGCCGCCGATGGCGGTGTCGATGGTCTGGCCCGCATTCGCGCCGACCTGGAAGCTCAGGATGTTGCCGGTGCCGCCGGCCTTGCCCAGGTCTTCCCAGGTCTCGGTGAAGCCGGAGAGGACATCGGTGCCGCTGCGGTTGCCGAAGTCCTGGACCACGCTCTTGGCGGTCTGGGCGGTGCCGTTGTCGACGTCGAGACCGCCGATGGCGCCGGGATCGCTGTTGCTGAAGTCGAAGCCGGCGACGAAACCGGCCTTGTTCGCATTGAAATCGGTCACGAAGGCCGCCTGGCTGGCATAGGCGCCACGGGTGGCATTCACGAAGGCGTCGTTCAGCGTCTTGCCGGCGTTGTTGTGCAGGTACTGCAGCATGTCCTGCACACCGTTGCCGCCGGCCGCCTGGATCTTTTCATGCAGGTAGCGGATGGCCACATAGGCCGATGAATAGTCGACGCTGCCGCCACCCCAGGCGCTGATGTTGTCGGCCAGCGTGGCGGCGACTCCGTCGGCCTGCACCCGCTCCTCGGCGCCGTGGATGAACTCGGCGGCGCCTTCAAGGAACCAGGTGGCGGTGCCGTCGTTGGCCAGTTCGCCCCAGCTCGCGCCGGTGGCCATGACGGCATGCACCATCTCATGCGCGATGATGCGGTCGTTGTAGAAGGGGGCGTTGCCGCCGTTGGGCAGGTTGGGCGGCACGAAGTCCGCCATGTCGATCTGCATCTTGATGTTTGTGCCGGGCCCGCTGGCGCCCACGGAGGAGACGACTCGTGCCGCGGTATTGCCGGCGGCATCCGTGAAAGTGGTGAGCTCGATGCTGATGGCATTGCCCTTGCCCATGATGCCGTAGGCTTGGCTGATCATGTTCTCGGCCACCTCCAGCCAGCCGCCCTGCAGGCCTTCGATGACGGCATCCTGGTCGGTGTTGCTCAGGCCGGTCACCTTGTTGCGGCTCTGGTCGAAGACCTTGAGCGTGTTGAATTCGGTAGTGCGCCCGATGCGATCGATCTCGGCAGCCAGCTGGTTGACTTCCTGCTGCAGGGACTGCCGGTCCGAGGCCGAATTGGTGGCGTTGGCCGACTGCACCGCCAGCTCGCGGATGCGCTGCAGGTTGCCCGTGACGGTGGTGGCCGCGCCTTCGGCCGTCTGCAGCATGGAGATGCCGTCGTTGGCATTGCGGATGGCCTGGTTCTGGCCGCGGATCTGGCTGGTGAAACGCTCGGAAATGGCCAGGCCCGCCGCGTCGTCGCGGGCGCTGTTGATGCGCAGCCCGCTCGACAGGCGTTGTATGGAGGTGGCAAAACTCGACTGACTCGTGCCCAGATTTCTCTGGGCCGTCAGCGACAGCATGCCGGTGTTGATCACCATCCCCATGACGGGTCCTGTGGCTCCAAGTCAGTTGCAGATTCCCTGGGCGCACGGCCCAGGCGCGGTCTGTCCGCAGGAAAGACCGCCTCTGCACTGATTTCGGCAACTGGCCCGGGAACTGGGGCTTTATTTTTGGATGCGGGGAAACGCGGACACGACAGGACTAAAGTTCGTCGTCTTCGTGCCGATGGCTGCGCCAGATCGAGCGGCCCAGCCAGAGTGCGCCGATGCCCGCGCCCAGGAAACCCAGCAGGCCGAAGGCCGGCAGGCCCAGCAAGGTGGGGCCGCCGCCCACCGTCATGACGATGGAGGAGCCGATGATGAGCGCCGCAATGATCAGCGCCAGCGAGATCCGGTTGGCTGCGCGGTCGAGCTGCTTGCCCACGTGGCGCAGCGAGCGGCTCTCGATGTCCAGCCCCATGCGTCCCTGGCGCGCCTTGCGCAGCAGGCGGGAGAGGTCTTGCGGCAGTTGCTCGGCCACTTCCAGCAGGCGTAGCCAGGAACCCCAGACGCGCCCCGCCATCGCCCTGGGCCGGTAACGCGCGCGTATGACCTGCTGCAGCAGGGGCAGGGCCTCGGCGGCCATGTTGAAGTTCGGGTCCAGGCCGCGGCCCAGGCCCTCCAGCGTGATGAAGGCCTTGATCAGCAGGGCCAGGTCGGCGGGCAGCGCCAGGTGGTTTTCGCGCAGGATGGCCGTCACGTCCACCAGCATGCGGCCCAGGCTCAGCTCGGCCAGCGGGGTGCCGTGGTACTGGTCGAGAAACGCCTCGATATCGCTTTCCAGCCGTTCCACCGGCACGGTCTGGCCGTCACGCGTCCAGTCCAGCAGCACGTCCACCACCGTCTGCGGCTCGCGCTGCACCAGGCCCAGCAGCAGCTTGAGCAGTTGCTGGCGCCGGCGCATGGAGAGGTGGCCCACCATGCCGAAATCGATGAAGGCGAGCCGGTTGTCCGGCAGGTAAAAGACGTTGCCCGGGTGCGGGTCGGCGTGGAAGAAACCATCTTCCACGATCATCTTGAGCACGGCCTGGGCACCACGCCGGGCTAGCAGCTTGCGGTCCAGCCCGGCGCCGTCGAGCTGGTCGAGTGCGTGGCCGGCGATGCCCTGCACGTAGTCCTGCACATTGACGCGTTCGTGCGTCCAGGCCCAGTGGATGCGGGGGATCTGCACAAATGGCAGCACGGCCATGTTGCGCGCCAGGCGTTCGGCATGACGGCATTCGCTGGCCAGGTCCAGTTCGCGTTGCAGCGAACGACCGAACTCGCGCAGCAGCTGGCGCGGGCGGTAGGGTGCAAGCGCCGGCAATTCGATTTCGGCCAGCGCGGCCAGGCGGTCGAGCAGGCGGAGGTCGGCCTCGATCACTTCGCGGATGCCGGGGCGGCGGATCTTGACGATGACTTCGCTGCCATCCTTGAGCTGGGCGCGGTGCACCTGGGCGATGGAGGCGGCCGCCAGCGGTTCGGGGTCGAAGCGGGCGAACACGACCTCGGGCTCATCGCCCAGGTCTTCGCGCAGCTGCGCGCGCAGGGCGTCCAGCGGCAGGGCCGGCACCTGGCTGTGCAGTTTCTCGAATTCGGCGATCCACTCGGGGCCGAACATGTCGGCGCGGCCGGCCAGGATCTGGCCGAGTTTCACGAAGGTGGGGCCCAGTTCCTCCAGGGCCTTGCGCAGCTGCACGGGGGGCGGCAGGTGGGCCAGGTCGGCGGCGTGGTCCCAATGCAGGCGGTGGCCGGCCTTGTCCAGCACATCGGCCAGGCCCCAGCGGCGCACCAGCTCGCCCAGACCGTGGCGCATCAACACACCAGCGATCTCGTTGAGGCGCCCCAGATTGCTGCGCCTGACACCGTGGACCGCTGAAGTGTTCATGGTCGGAGCGTGTCAGGCCGGTGGACTCAGGCGCGCGAGCGCCGTACCCGCAGGAGCTCGTCGAGCAGCAGGAAGATCACGCCGAAGGTGATGGCGGTGTCGGCCACGTTGAAGGCCGGGAAATGCCAGCGGCCGATATGGAAGTCCACCATGTCCACCACGTAGCCGTGCAGCAGGCGGTCCAGCACATTGCCGATGGCGCCGCCCAGGATGCAGGTCAGCGCAAAGCAGAACAGGCGCTGGCCGGTATGGGTGCGCAGCAGATAGATGATGAACACCGCGGCCACCGCACCGATGCCCACGAAGAACCAGCGCTGCCAGCCGTCGGCGCCGGCGAGGAAGGAGAAGGCCGCGCCGCGGTTGTGCACGCGCACGATGTTCAGGAAATCGGTCAGCACGGTGACCTCGCCCGGGTGGTAATAGACCAGGATCAGTCCCTTGGTGATTTGGTCCACCACCAGGATCAGGAAGGCCAGGCCCAGCCACTGCAGCAGGCCGGCCGATTTGATGGCGCGACCCATCAGGCGATCGTCCGGCTTTCACCGGCGCCATAAAGGTTGCTGGTGCAACGGCCGCACAGGGTGGGATGCGCGGCATCCACGCCGACGTCGTCGCGGTAGTGCCAGCAGCGTTCGCATTTTTGCGCCGTGCTGGGGGCGACCTGCACGGTCAGCGCACTGCCGGGCTGCAGCGTCACGGCCGAGGTGATGAAGACAAACTTCAGGTCCTCGCCCAGGCTGGCCAGCAGCGCGTGGTCTTGCGCGTTAGCGGCCAGTGTCACGGTGGCCTGCAGCGATGCGCCCACCTTGCCCTCGGCACGCAGGGCCTCGATGTCCTTGTTCACCGCATCGCGGATCTCGCGGATGCGGGTCCACCTGGCCAACAGCGCGGCATCAGCCTGGCCCAGATCGACATAGGTTTCCATGAAGATCGATTCGGACGAGCCGATCACCTGCCAGGCTTCCTCGGCCGTGAAGCTCAGGAAGGGCGCCATCCAGCGCAGCATGGCCTGGGTGATCTGGTACAGCGCGGTCTGCGCGCTGCGCCGGGCCAGCGATTTCGGCGCCGTGGTGTACAGGCGGTCCTTCAGCACGTCCAGATAAAACGCGCCCAGGTCTTCGCTGCAGTAGACCTGCAGCTTGGCCACCACCGGGTGGAATTCATAGACCTCGTAGTGCGCCAGGATCTCGGCCTGCAGTTCGGCGGCGCGGCTGAGCGCGTAGCGGTCGATCTCCAGCATCTGGCCCAGCGGAACGGCGTCCTTTTTCGGATCGAAGTCGCTGACGTTGGCCAGCAGGAACTTGAGGGTGTTGCGGATGCGGCGGTAGGTGTCCACTACGCGCGCCAGGATCTTGTCGTCGATGCCCAGGTCGCCCGAGTAGTCGGTGGCGGCGCACCACAGGCGGATGATCTCGGCGCCCATCTTCTCGCTGACCTGCTGCGGCGCGACGACGTTGCCCACGCTCTTGCTCATCTTGCGGCCCTGGCCGTCCACGGTGAAACCGTGGGTCAGCAGGCCGC
Source organism: Burkholderiales bacterium (assembly GCA_016185015.1). Taxonomy (GTDB): domain Bacteria; phylum Pseudomonadota; class Gammaproteobacteria; order Burkholderiales; family Burkholderiaceae_C; genus Hylemonella. The sequence continues at coordinate 9,929 of JACPOI010000016.1, read as the reverse complement.
GGTAAGGTGCGCGACCGTACATGGCGCAGGCGGTCAGCAGCGAAGAGTGGAACCAGCCGCGGTGCTGGTCGTGGCCTTCGAGGTACAGGTCGGCCTCGGGGCCGCTCTCGTGGCCGGCGCCCGGGTGCGAAGTCTTGAGCACGGTGGTGTGCGTGGTGCCGGAGTCGAACCACACTTCCAGGATGTCGGTGCTCTTGCTCCACTGCGCGGCGTTGCTCTTGTCACCGATGCGTTGCAGGATCTCGGCGGTGGAGAGCTTGCTCCACGCCTCGATGCCGCCCTTTTCAACGACGTCAGCGGCCAGATCGATGATCTCGGGCGTGCGCGGATGCGGCTCGCCGCTGTCCACGTCGAGCAGGAAGGGCAGGGGCACGCCCCAGCTACGCTGGCGCGAGATGCACCAGTCGGGCCGGTTGGCGATCATGTCGCGCAGGCGGGTGCGACCGTTCTCGGGATAGAAGCTGGTGTCGTCGATGGCAGCCAGCGCCATCTGGCGCAGGGTCTGCGGGGCCTTGTCCTTGGTGAAGATGCCGGTGCCTTCGTCCATGCGCACGAACCACTGGGCCGCGGCGCGGTAGATCACCGGTGTCTTGTGGCGCCAGCAGTGCGGGTAGCTGTGCGTAATGTCCTGCGTGGCGAACAGGCGGTTGGCGTTCTTCAGCGCCTCCAGCACCACGGGCACGGCCTTCCAGATGTTGAGGCCGCCGAAGAGCGGGAAATCGGCAGCGTAAGCGCCGTTGCCCTGCACCGGGTTGAGAATGTCGTCGTACTTCATGCCGTGCGAAACACAGCTGTTGAAGTCGTCCACGCCGTAGGCCGGCGCCGAGTGCACGATACCCGTGCCGTCTTCGGCGGTGGCGTAGTCGGCGAGATAGACGGGGCTGAGGCGGCGGTAGCCGGCATCCACGTCGTACAGCGGGTGCTTGAAGTTGATCAAGCCCAGGTTCTTGCCCAGCGTGGTGGCCAGCACCTTGCCCGTGAGCTTGAAACGCTCCATGCATTTCTCGACCAGCACGGCCGCCAGCACCAGCAGGCCGCGCTCGGTCTGCACCAGCGCGTATTCGAGTTCGGGGTTCAGGTTGAGCGCCTGGTTGGCGGGGATGGTCCAGGCGGTGGTGGTCCAGATCACGGCATAGGCCGCCTGGTTCAGCTTCGGAACACCGAAGGCAGCCGCCAGTTTCTCTGGCTCGGCGCATTCGAAGCCCACGTCCAGCGTGCTGCTCTTCTTGTCCTGGTATTCAATCTCGAACTCGGCCAGGGAAGAACCGCAGTCGAAGCACCAGTAGACGGGCTTGAGGCCGCGGTAGACAAAACCACGTTCCATCACCCGCTTGAAGGCGCGGATCTCGGCGGCCTCGTTGACGAAGTTCATCGTCTTGTACGGGTTGTCCCACTGGCCCAGCACGCCCAGGCGCTTGAAGTCGGCCATCTGGCCGGCGATCTGCTCGGTGGCGAAGGCGCGGCTCTTGGCTTGCATCTCGTCGCGCGGCAGGTTGCGGCCGTGCAGTTTCTCGATGGCGTTCTCGATCGGCAGGCCATGACAGTCCCAGCCCGGGATGTACTGTGCGTCCAGGCCCTTGAGCTGGCGTGCCTTGACGATCATGTCCTTGAGGATCTTGTTGACGGCGTGACCGATGTGGATCGAGCCGTTGGCGTAAGGCGGGCCGTCGTGCAGGATGAACTTGGGCTGGCCGTGGCGCACGTCGCGCAGCTTCTTGTACAGGCCCTGTTCATTCCATGCCTTGACCCAGCCCGGCTCGCGCTTGGGCAGGTCGCCGCGCATGGGGAAGGGTGTATCCGGCAGGTTCAGCGTGGCGCGGTAATCAACTTTGTCGGTCATGGCAAACTTTTCGAGAGACGTGGCGGCCCGCGCAGCAGGCCGGCGGGGGCAGATTCAGGCGCGGGGCAAGGTGCGCCAGTGATGCCCCGTCAAATTCGCCGGGCGAACCAGGCACGTGCGTTATCGCAGTCCTGGGTGATGCCTTGTGTAAGGGCATCCAGGCTGTCGTATTTCAGTTCGTCGTGCAGTTTGTGCAGCAGTTCCACGCGGATGATTTTACCGTAGGCCCCCTCGGCGCCCAGGGCGGCCGGCCAATCCAGGCAGTGGGTCTCCAGCAGCACCCGCCCGCCATTGACATCGGTCGGGTCCAGCGAGGGCCGCACGCCCAGATTGGCCACCCCGCGCAGGGGCTGGGCATCCAGGCCATGCACCAGCACGGCAAAGATGCCGCTGGCGGCCGGTTTCCAGTGGGTGAAGCGCAGGTTCAGGGTCTTGAAGCCGAGTTCGCGCCCGAGCTTGCGCCCGTGCAGCACGTGGCCGGAGATATGGTACGGGTGACCCAGCAGGCGGGCCGCATCGTCCATGCGGCCCTCGGCCAAGGCCGAGCGCACGGCCGAGCTGGAGACGCGCAGGCCATGGACCTCGTAGCTGTTCATGCGGGCCACGTCGAAGCCTTTCTGGGTGCCGGCGGCGTCCAGCAGGGCGTAGTCGCCGGCGCGTTTGGCGCCGAAACGGAAATCGTCACCCACCAGCGCGTAGCGTGTGCCCAGGCCGCGCACCAGCACATCGTCGATGAAGGCCTGCGGGGAGAGCGAGGCCAGGCGGGCGTCGAAGGGCAGCACGATCACCTGGTCGATGCCGCAACGTTGCAGGTCGGCCAGCTTGTCGCGCAGGGTGGCGATGCGTGCCGGGGCCAGGGCGGCGTTGCCCGTGGCGCCGGCAAAGTAGTCGCGCGGGTGCGGCTCGAAGGTCATGGCGCAGCTGGGCACGCCGCGCTGCGCCGCCTCGCCGCGCAGCAGCGCCAGCATGGCCTGGTGGCCGCGGTGCACGCCGTCGAAATTGCCGATGGTCAGCGCACAGGCCGGGGCGATGCCGGGGTGGTGGAAGCCGCGGAAAACCTTCATGGGTGGGGTCGCTGGTATCTTTTTGATAGCGGGCCAGGCTGTAAGCAAAAGCAAAGCCGTCAAAGGGTCATCAAATCAGGGTATATTGTGTCCGAATGGCGAGGCAGTCCTTCCCGAGGGCTGTCGCAGACGCAAACGTTCCGTTTGGATGGTTCTCGTAACCGGTCAGGAGGCGTGTTTTGAAGGTCTTGAAGCTGTCGGCCCAGGGGCTGCCCCAATCCTGGATTTCGCTTGAGGAAGCGGTGTTGCACTACGCCGCCGACGAAGTGCGCTGGGAAGCGGGCGGCGAGATCGCGGTGTTCCATGGCGGCCACAACGCCATCACCGGCGAGCAGTCCGTCATCACCGTCAACAGCATCATTGGCACCAAGGGCGTGCCCAGCATCAACCCCTTCGACCTGCGCCCCAGCCTCACCAACAGCAAGCTGTTCACGCGCGACCGCAACGTCTGCGCCTACTGTGGTGTCGACCACCACGAGACCGAGCTCACCCGCGAGCACATCATCCCCTTTGCCCAGGACGGCCAGGACCACTGGATGAATGTGGTGACCGCCTGCCGCTTATCCCCCCCAAATCATTCACTACCATCCCGAGTGGGTGGATGCATCCCAATGAGGCGGCGAGTTCTGCGTCATTTTTGGACTGGTAAGGATTACGAGTACGGTTTACGAGTTCGGATTTATGGCCGGACGGCAGTTGGTCGGGTGCGGGGTCAATCATGAATGAACTGTTCTTGGCCATTGACAGCACTGGCTACCCATCGCGCTGGCTTTCCTGGCAAGACGCCGTGACCCATGAGGTGTTGGGTAAGGTGTCCTATGGGTTTGGCGACTTCGAGTTCACCTTCACTGGCGGCAAGAACCGAGACACTGGGGTGAACTCGCAGGTTACGCTGAAGAGCATCCTGGTGATGCACGGGCGTAACCGCGTTGCCGCGCACCACGCGACCATCCCGTTATCCAACCATGCGCTGTTCCGGCGGGATCGGTTCACGTGCGCGTATTGTGGCGACGTTCATACGCGTGGTCTGACCCGGGATCACATCGTCCCGCTTTCGCGCGGCGGAACTGATACCTGGCTTAACGTCTGTGCGTGTTGCGCTGCTTGCAACCTTCGTAAGGGGGCCAATTCACTAGACGAGCTGGGCTGGGAACTGTTGTACCTGCCGTATGCACCGAATCACCAAGAGGGTCTTCTGCTTCAGAATCGGCGCATCCTTTGCGACCAGATGGAACTGCTCAAGACGATGCTTCCAAAGCACTCTCGCTTAGCGATGTGACCTAATTTTGATCACAATCATCTACACGCTCCAAGACGGGTTGATCACTCAGGGCAGGCCCGTGTAAACTGATCTCAAGGTCATACCCGGAGCTGACGCTGGCGAGTCAAAGCGATTCGCAGCAAGCCTTGCTGGAAGGTCCGATCACCCTGGCCACACTCCATTGCGGTGGCCGTCCAGGCGCAGGATAGCGTCGTCTCAGAATTCGGAAAATAAAACACGCGAAAGCTTAGCAATCCCTTGACCACCCCGCGTTGACACCGCGAGGTTAGTCCCGTTTTGCAGTGACGCAATCAACGGGCAGGAAACGCTCCCCTTTCGCGTGTGGCAGGCGCACACCAGCTCAGACAACACTACTTCCATGCGCGCCAAGTCAGCCATTTTTGCTCGTACGTTCATGAACTTGTGCTCGGCCAGACCGCTGGCTTCCTCGCAATGAGTACCGTCCTTTAGCCGAAGTAGTTCGGCGATTTCATCTAGGCTGAAACCCAGCTGCTGGGCCGATTTCACAAAGCGCACCCGCGCGACATCCGCTTCGCCATAGCGGCGGATGCCGCCATATGGCTTATCCGGCTCGGGCAGCAAGCCCTTGCGTTGATAGAACCGGATGGTCTCCACATTGACCCCGGCGCTTTGGCGAAAACGCCAATGGTCAGGTTCTCCAAATTGCTTTCTATATCGCTTGACTCCGTACATTGGTACAGAACTAAGGTTACGCTACCCAATTCAAATTCGAAAGGGCAAGTGCATGTCTGAACCACAAAACGGGCGCGGTCACCACAGCCAAGCCAGCTTCAAGTCGGAAGGCCGGTTCTTTCCAGCCATGACGTAAACCTGCGGCTGAGAAGCTGGTGACGTGCAGCAAGCGGTCCAAACCGCGTCTAGTCTTATGGAGATTCGTGAAGGTTTCAGAAAAGGCTGTCATTCTGTAAGGTCTAGGGTTGAGCTGAAGAGTGCCCTGTTGTCTTTACCACGCCTTCAATGGCGTTGGCTTGGCCCGCGCTGAAGTCACGCGGGGCGATTTCCGCAACTTGGACAAGCCGTTGGTCCAGGCCGTTGAAGGTCCAGGAGAACTGCTTGCCATCGGCGCCCTTGAAGAGCACGGTCTCGCCGTACTGGACATTGACGCTTTGAGCCTTCGTCAGATCGATGGTCCGTGCGGGTGCGGCGCTGGTAGCCGACTGCCCGTACAGGGATTGACCGTTGCGGAAGACCTCATGCGAAGCCATGCTTTGCAGCGGGATCATCGTGGCGAGCGTCAGGGCGGCCAGGCTGAGGGTACGTGCGGTTTTCATAGGAAGTCCTTTCAAAATGGTTTTTTAAACTGCGCACTTCAAATTGAGCGCGCATATGGACTGTATGAATCTCGCCCTAGCAGGAGCCGGTCATTTGCATTACATATTTGTCATGTGGATATGGAGTTAGCAATGGGTTCTAAGAGTGTGCTCAGTGCGTCAGCGCCGTGGATCTGAGGCTGCGAGCTTGAACTCCTTGAATTCATCCTCGTACGTGCTGAGGGACATCTGGTACAGGATGGCGTTCTTCATGAAGACCCCTCGCTCCCTGTCCATGTCCACAGAGTTGTTGTCTAAGCTAGGCTGCGAAGGTACGACATAGCGAGCAAAATCCAGCGTGCTTTGAGACGTGATTGCTGGGGCTGTAGTGCCAACATGCCTGGTCGATGTTGCCTGGAGCGCCGGACCTGGCAGCCGCTTCATGGCGTCTCGCATGGCGTCGCTGAAATCGAAATCCCTAGCCTGGTAGCCTGGTGTGTCCGCATTGGCAATATTGCTCGCAAGCAGAGCTTGCCTGTGCGCACGCAGGATCAAGGCCTTGCCTCGCCACTCCTCATCGGTGGCAGCGACTCCTGCAGCGCCATTGATCGGCAGAAACTTGGCAGAGCTTGACATGTGCCATTGATCAGACGACCGGCTTGCCGCATGAATCGCAAAAAAATCCCATCGACATACCTTTCAAATCCGGCCTCAGCGCAACCCGCGCTGGGTGATTGCCGAGAGAATAGGTTTTGACGCGATGAGCTTGGATTACATCTGGATGACAAAGTGTTACTGCGACGCCAGAGGCGATCAGGTCTTCTTAATGGGCTTCAAGCAACAGATGCTTCGCTCTCCTGGGTCCGCCCTTTGAACGCAAGCAGTCGAAGCGCATTGGCAACCACGATCAACGTCGAGCCCTCATGGAACAGCACAGCCGTCCCGATATTGAGTCCAAGGATCGTGGCAGGAATCAAGGCGGCAACGACGCCCAGGCTGACCCATAGGTTCTGCCGGATGACACGACTGGTTGAACGGGATAGGCCTACAGCTAGCGGAAGCTGTCTGAGGTCGTCCGCCATCAAGGCCACATCCGCAGCCTCCAAAGCCACGTCAGAGCCTGCTGCGCCCATTGCGATGCCGACCGTGGCGTTCGCCATCGCCGGCGCGTCATTGACGCCGTCGCCCACCATTGCAACCTTGCCTGCAGCTCCTCGAAGCGTCTGTATGGCTTTGACCTTGTCATCCGGCATCAGATCACCCTGAGCCTCGGTCAGTCCAACCGACTTTGCAACAGCATCGGCAACTTGCTGGTTATCCCCGGAGATCATGATGAGCCGCTTAATCCCCAATGACTGGAGCTCGCGCATCACTGAAGGGGCTGCCGGCCGCGGCGTGTCCATTACTCCCAGAACGCCCAGGTAGCGCGCTCCCTTGCGAACAATCATGGTCGTGCGGCCAGTTCCGATGAGCATGTTATTGATCTCGCGCACCTCATCCGACAACGGCGCTCCGTCCACTACGTCAAACAAGGTGGCCTTGCCGATATGAACCGCTTCGCCCCCGATCTGTGCCTGGATGCCTCGCCCGGTGATGCTTGTGACCTCCAACACCTCTAGCGGTTGATGCTTGGCGCCAAGCCGGGAGGATGCCCCCTCGACGATGGCGGAGGCGATAGGATGGTCGCTATGCTTCTCAACAGCCAGTGCGACAGCCAAGAGCTCTGCTTCCGTGGCTGACTTGGTTGGGAATGCGTCAACCAGGCGAGGCTTCCCCTCAGTGAGGGTGCCAGTCTTGTCAAAAGCAATGGCCGTGAGCGTCCCAAGGTTCTCAAGGGGCGCTCCCCCCTTGATCAGCACACCACTGCGCGCAGCTCGAGCGACACCACTCAGGACCGCACTGGGAACCGATATCGCCAAGGCGCATGGGCTAGCCGCGACCAGGACTGCCATGGCCCGGTAGAAGCTTGCGCTGAATGGCTCATCAATGACCAGGCCAGCACCCAGCAGAATCACGACCAGGACCAGGACGGCCGGAACGAAGACTCTCTCGAACTTCTCGGTGAAGTTCTGTGTGGGCGAGCGCTGAGTCTGTGCCTCAGTCACCATCCGGACGACACGCGCCATCGTGGATTCGCTGGCTCGACGTGCCACCATCACGGTCAGGGCGCCTGAGCCATTGATCGTGCCGGCGAAGACTCTATGCTGGGCCTCCAGCTTGTCATACATCGCCAAGGCCGTCTGCGGATTCTGGACTGGTTGTTTATCGACCGGAACACTCTCGCCTGTGACAGGGGCCTGGTTGATGCTGCTAAAACCAGAGACGACGATACCGTCAGCCGGCAGCCGCTCATTGGGTTTGACCTGGAGCAGGTCGCCAGGATTGAGCTCGGTCACGGAGACCTCAACAATCTGATCACCCTTGATCACCAGGGCCGTTTCAGGCGCCAGCTTTGCCAAGGCTTCGATGGCCCGCTTGGCGCGTCCCATCGCATAGTGCTCCAGGGAGTGCCCCAGGCTGAAGAGAAACAGCAGGAGGGCGCCTTCCGCCCACTCGCCCAGAGCAGCAGCACCTGCCGCAGCGACCAACATCAGTGTGTCGATCTCAAACCTGCGGATCTTCAGGTTCTCCAGGGCTTCCTGCAGGGTGTAGTACCCACCGAAGAGGTAGGCGACTATGAATATCCCCGTCGCAGTTGTTTCGTTGATCACCTGCTGACGCTGCAAGAGCCAGCCCAACAGAACCAATGCTCCACAGAGCAGCGAGAAAATCAGCTCTGAGTTCGCACCAAACAAGCCACCATGGGAGTGGTTGTGGTCCTTCTCTTCAGACTTGCCGTGTTCATGATCGTGGTCATGGTCGTGATCTCTCTTCGCGGGCGACGCGTGACCGGCGCTTGAGCTCACAGATGGGCTGATTGGGCTGAACCCAAGTCGACCTAGCCGACTGGATAGGGCATCTTCGCTCACAACATCACGGTCAAATTCGATTCGAGCCGTACCGGACGGCGCGACTTCTGCCTCGATCACGCCGGGAATTTCCCGCAATTCGTCGCTCAGTCGTCGAGCGACGCGGGCATGCATGGGTTCGGCTTCCATCAGGCTATGGCCAAACCTCTGGGTGACAGTTGCCCCGACGCTTTCTGCAAGCTCTCTCACTCGCTGAAGTGACTGCTGTCCGGGGTCATAGTGAATGCAGAGCAGCGCCTCGCCAGACTCCAGCTTGACGTGTACTTTGTCAATTCCTGGCTTGGCCTGCAGGAGGGCAATCAGTCGCTGGACGCAGCTGTCCTGATGGTCAGGAACATTCGGCAATAAGACCGGGAGCTCAATGGAGATCTTCTGTGGATTGGTCATGATTCACTCTTCCTTGATGTTGTATGCAAGAGTTCTTTGAACTGAGTTCTCGGAATGAACCACTTCACGTGCTGGGATTCTCAGGGTGAGCCCAATGACAGTCTTCTGGCTTGTAGACTGAACAAAGGTTCGACCCCCATGCATGCGCGCAATGGCGGCCACGATCGACAAGCCCAACCCATGATGCAGATGGGCGTCTGATCTGGACGCATCAGAGCGATAGAACCGGTCGAATATCTGACTCTGTCTCTCTGGGGGAATCTGCTCCCCGAAGTTCTCAACTTGAACTGTCGCTTCACTGCTGGTGATCTCTGCGACCATCTGAATTTCGGACTTGGGTGTCGCATAGCGGATCGCATTCGACAGCAGATTCGACAAAGCCCGCTCTACCAATGCAGTATCCATCGTAATCGATGCGCCGCCCCTGACGACCACCGATAGATGCCGATCCTCCATCTCAGCCTCGTGAAATGCCGATACTCTGTGCATGAGTGCAGTCAGGTTCTGTTGTGGTTTTCGAGGTGCAGATGCCCCGTGGTCAGCGCGAGCCAGAAACAGCATGTCCTGGACGATGCGTGTTAGCCGCTGGAATTCTTCCAGATTGCACTCAAGTACCTGGCGGAGCTCGTTTGTGTTTCGTTGCTTTCGCAGGACGATTTCAGTGCTTCCAATGAGTGTTGTCAAGGGAGTGGCCAGCTCATGGGCAACGTCCGCGTTGAATGACTCGAGCTGGTCATACGCACGATGTAGCCGGTCCAGCGACTCATTGAAATGCGATACCAGCGGTTCCACTTCGGCTGGCTGGCCAGTGCCATCCAGTCGCTGGTCCCTGATCTCCATCGAGAGCGAACGTGTTTGCTCGATCAAGTTCCGCAACGGCCGCAGGCCCCGTCGGACCAGAACATACCCACCGACCGATATCAAAAGCGCCCCAACCATCGCGGCCGCCATCAACGACACAGCGAGCTTCTTCAGTACAAGGACTTCCGATTTCGTATCGAGACTGAGACGGATGTCCCAGAGAACGCCATCTTGTCCTGGCGATGGGAGCGAGAATTGAAGCACATCCCCAGACGCGTCCAGGATTGCCATTCGACGCTGAAAGTACGGCGTCTT
>JACPOI010000058.1 GCA_016185015.1 Burkholderiales bacterium | reverse complement strand
CCCGCCCCGAGGCTCCAAGGTAGCTTGCCTGAACCCCGAAGAAACACAAGCCCGGAACCCGCGAAAAATCAGGCTTTTTTCTCTCGCAAACTATTGACGGTCAATAGTTTGACGGGTAGAATATAGGCATTGCTTCAGTGATGAGGCGATGCCCCGGCAGGGGTGACGGTGAGCAGACCAGACCCCAGCCGCTTAGACCATCTTCAACCCTCCGCATAAGGAAAACGACCATGCAAACGCTGACCGCCACCTATTCCCCCGAAGACAACAAGCTGCGCCTTTACCCGTCCTCACGACTGGACAGCGCGACTTATGAGCGCGTGAAGGCGGCCGGCTTCAAGTGGGCACCCCGTCAAGAGCTTTTCGTGGCCCCCATGTGGACGCCGGCCCGCGAAGACCTCCTGATGGAACTGTGCGGCGAGATTGGCGACGAGGACACGGGCCTAGTTGAGCGCGCCGAGGAACGCGCCGACCGCTTCGAGGACTACAGCGACAAGCGCGCCCATGACGCCAGCGCAGCGCGCAACGCCGTGCAGGCCATCGGGCAGCGGTTCGAGTTCGGGCAACCCATCCTTGTGGGCCATCACAGCGAACGCAAGGCCCGCAAGGACGCCGAGCGCATGGAAAACGGGATGCGCCGCGCCGTGCAGATGTGGGAAACCTCCGAATACTGGAAGCAGCGCGCAGCCGGTGCCCTGCGTCATGCGAAATACAAGGAGCTGCCCGCCGTCCGTCATCGCCGCATCAAGGGGCTGGAGGCCGACAAGCGCAAACAGGAGCGCAGCAAGCAAGAGGCCGAAATGTGGCTGAAGCTGTGGCTTGAATGCGAGGCCGAGCAAGACGCCGAGCTGCAAAAGGCCGTGGCCCTGCGCATCGCTGGCATGTGCTGGCTGCACTTGCCGCGCAAGGAAGGCGACCGCGAAGACTGGAGCCACACCCCGACCGCTTACGACGCCTTGAACGGCTCGCATCCGAACCTCTACGCGCCGCGCACCCTGGCCGAAGTGATCGAGGCCGCCAAGAAGACCTACCCGGCCACGGTTGCCCACTGTGACCGCTGGATTGCCCACTATGAAAACCGGATTGCCTACGAGCGCGCCATGCTGGACGAGCAAGGCGGTTTGAAGGCCGAGGGTTTCGACATCCAGCCGGGCGGCCGTGTCCTGGTTGATGGTGAATGGCTGGTGGTGATGCGCGTCAATAAGAAGGGCGGCCAGATCAACAGCGTGACCACGAACGCCCGTTATGTGCGCGTGCGTGGCATTGAGGAAATCAAGGACTACCGCGCGCCGACCGAGGAAGACGCCGCCAAGGTCAAGAAGGCCGCCAAGCTGCCGCCGCTGGTGAATTTCCCCGGTGAAGGCTTCATCGAAATGACCGCCGAGGAATACAAGCGCAAGCCCACCGATTACAAGGGCACCCGCACCGCGCAAGCCACGGCCGAGCATGGCGCGTACCGCTACCGCACCGCCTTTTTGGCCAATAGCGGCTATCGGATCGTGCAGGTTTACATCACCGACGCCAAGCGCGTGGACAAGCCCGCGCCCGAGGCGGCCGAGCCGGTGAAATTCGAGCGCGAACCCGTGGCCCCGGCCCCGGTGACGGCCGAGCAGGCCCCGGCCAGCACCGAGAGCACCGACAACCGCGCCGCGATGGCCGAGGACTTCCAAGCCATGCGCGACCAGCTCAAAGCCGGCGTGCAGGTTGTGAGCGTCCCGCAACTTTTCCCGACCCCGGCCGATCTGGCCGCGCGCATGGTTGAGCTGGCCGACATCGAGCCGGGAATGCGCGTGCTGGAGCCGAGCGCCGGCACCGGCCGGATTCTGGAGCAGTTGCCCGAGGGCTGCGAAGTGGTGGCCGTGGAGATTAACGCGGCCTTGGGCGGCCGCCTCGATGCAGACCGCCGCGCCGTGGTGATCGGTGATTTCCTGCAATGCACGCCCGAAACCCTGTGGGGATCGTTCGACCGCATTCTGATGAATCCCCCCTTTGCCAACGCCGACGACATCAAGCACATCCGCCACGCGCTGCGCTTCCTGAAGCCGGGCGGCAAGCTGGTGGCGATCTGCGCCAACGGCCCCCGCCAGAATGACCAGCTCCGCCCGCTGGTGGAGCAGCACGGCGGCGAATGGGAGAACCTGCCCCCCGATACCTTCGCGGAATCCGGCACCGCCGTAAATACCGCCCTTTTCACCCTGACCGCCTAACCCACCAACGCACGCGCCCCGGCTTCGCCGGGGCCTCTCAAGGAGTACGAGCCATGCAACCGAAATTCATGCCTTGGGTTGACCTGCTGCCGGAAGTGGGCGACCCGATCCGCAACGAGCGCAACAAGCTGGCCGCCAAGCTGGCCAGCGCCGAGGAACTGGAAAAACAAGCGGCCGCGCTGCGCGCGGGAGTCCGTGAGGGCCGCGCCGCCCTGCTGGATCGAATCATGAAGCAATGGACACTGCACGACATCGAGCAGGCCGCGACCGCAGCCGCCGACCGTGGCCAGCCGTTCCCGCCTGGCTTCGTGAAAGACGGCGAGCTGCGCGAGGCGCTGCGCGCCCTCGATGGTGCCCCGTCCCCGCTGGAGGTGCTGCAAGCCTTCCACGCTGGCCGCGTGATCCGGCAGCACAACCTTTTCAGCACCGCGACCGAGGAAGAACAGCGCGCCACGCTGCACCGGGTTTTCGACTGGTGGAATTACGGCGCTGTCCCGCTGCTGACCCGCTTGGAAGGCTAGGGGAGGGCGGCCGATGTCTATACAGGAGCAGGCCGCCGCACTGGTGGCCGCCGTCGATCCGGCCGCTGTCGCGGCCCTGATCGCGGAATTCCCCGAGGCCGAGAAGGTGGGCATCCGCGCCAACTGGCAAAGCCTCGATCCCCATCTAGGGCACCGCGTCCCGAAGGCCCCGGCCGACCGGGCCGAGTACCTGGCCCGGAAAATCGAGCAGTACGAGGCCGAGCTACAGCGCGACATCGCCACATATACGCGCTACCGCGAGCAGGGCCTAGCGGCCCTGTCCGCTTACGACGTGTGCATTTCCAGCGGTAACAACCCGCTGGGCGCGCTGCGCACGGCGCTGCGCCTGAAGGACGCCCACATTTCCTATGACCTGTCCATTCTGGTCAAGCTGACGCTTGAGCTGGAGGACGTGAAAACCGAGCTGGCCGAGGCGGAACCCCCGCAACTGGCCCTTTTTTGAAACGCGCGGCCGCCCGGTGGCGGCCGCAACTGGAGCCCCTACTATGCCCCGCGCCCATGTCCCGACTATTGACGAAGTTTTAGCCGATCCCGCCGCCTCCCACTGGATGAAAGACGCGCTGCGCTCCGCGCTGACCCGTGACCCGGTGGACGTGGCCAACGATGCCGCCTTCCTGTGCGCCCTGCTGGACAAGCGGGCCGATGCTGCTATGGAGGCGGGCAGGGCGGCCGTAGCCGCGACCGCTCCCCAGGTGGAGCGGTAGGCCGGCGACAAGCCCGGCTGCGCCGGGCTGGAAGGGCAGGGCTTCGCCCTGCTGACTGGGCCGGCAAGCCTGCGCGCTGCGCGCGCCGTCCTGCCGGCGTCCTTCCTTGTGTCGCTGCTGCTGGCTGGGTCGATCTTCTCCTTCCCCGTGTTCCTCTCTCTCCCTGGCTTCCTCTAACCCCTGAAATCCTGCCGGGCGAATCGTCCCGCGTTGCGGGCCGACCGGGCTGCTCCAGGTTCGCGCATTCGCGCTCATCCCCTTCGGGGACTGCTGCGCAGCCTTGCACATCCCTTTCGCTTGCGCCCTCCGGGCGCTGGCCTGTCGGCCTGAAGTGAGCTTTCGCGCGCGAAAGCTAGACAACTGCACAAAGGCGTCCGTGGTGTGCAGAGGGTGGGGTTGCCTGTCACTTCCAAGGGTATCAGTTCGTTCTCGCCGTCAAGGGCTGCGCGCCCTGGCGGGCGCTTGCGGCCGCTGGCCGTTTCACCCTTGACCGCTGCGCTGCGAACCGATCCAGAGGAAGTAGGCAATCCCGCCCACTTCCTGGAGTCCATGACATGACTGCTTCGCACATCGACCTTTTCACCATTGACGACAACGGCCAGTTTCAACTGGCCAGCGCCGGCCAAGTCATCGAGGCCGCCTTGGCCATCCTTGACGAAAAGGTGATGCGCAACGGCCTGATTTCCGCGCCGGCTGACGCCAGCGCCTTCTTCTCGCTGCGCCTTGGGAGCTTGGAGCATGAAGTGTTCGCGGCCATCTTCCTGGACGCACAGAACCGCGTCATCGAGTACATCGAGCTGTTCCGGGGCACGCTGACGCAGACCAGCGTGTACCCGCGCGAGGTGGTGAAGACCTCGCTGCGCCTGAACGCCGCCGCCGTCATCTTCGCGCACAACCACCCCTCCGGGGTGCCCGAGCCGTCACGCGCCGATGAGAACCTGACCAAAGTGCTGAAGGATGCGCTCGCCCTGGTGGACGTGCGCGTGCTGGATCACGTCATCGTCGCCGGCGGGGCGTCCGTGTCCTTCGCTCAACGCGGCCTGCTGTAGCCGCTGCCAGCCGGGTGAAAAACCCGGCAAACGCCCCTCCGGGGCGTTTTGCCCGGTAGTTTTAACGACCGTTTTTCCTGCCGGAAAAAGCGGCATTAAAACGTACCTTTTAATTACCGTCGAATCCGGTAAAATTCGCCCTTTCTGGACAAATAACTACCGTGAGGCCCTTATGAGCGAGCATCGCCCGATCTACGGCGCGAATACAGCCGTTTTGAGCGACTTTCCCGAGCCGGTGAGGGCAACCCTTCACCTGATCGAAAAAAACCCGTCTAACGAGGCCGCGCTGATCCTGCTCCAGTGCGCCGCTTCCGCCGCGCACCCGGACTACCTTTTCAGTCTGGCCATGCTCAGTGCTCTCCCCATCGAGTACAAGGAGGCCGCACTGGAGCTGATCGAGCACAGCCTGACCAGCGGTTTCACCGTGGACGAGCAAAGCGCATTGCTGCGCTTTGTGGAGCCATTGATGGCCACCGCGCTGCGCGCTCCGCGCGCCCGCTGACGCGCCGGCCCATCATGGCGCTCGACATCTTCGCGCTGCTGACTTCGGACGGCGACCACGCCCAAGCCGACCACATGTTCACCGGCAAAGCCGGCGACATGGTGGCCGTGGCCGACGTGCTCGATGCCGTGCATTGCGAGAATCGCCGGCTGCGCGCCGTGCCGGCGCTGGCCAGTCGATTCCGCAATGGCGCTACCTATCCCATTCCCTGCGTGCGACTGACCAAAGCCGAGTGCCGCGTCCTGGTGGACGCGATCACCGACTTTGGCCAATCCATGCCCAAGACCACCAAAGCCCGCAAACTCGCTGACCTGCTGGCCAGCTCCGTTTGCGTCTACTGATCGGAGCCCTTCATGGATGACAAAACCGCCGACCGAGTGATGTCCGCATCCCTCGACTATTTCAGCCGCAACACCTTCTTTGCGCTCCTGGTGCTTGTCGCCGGCTGGGGCCTTGGCTGGCTGCTGGGCTTCGCTCTCGCTCGCAGCATCCAGTCCAAGACCGGCGCGGCATTCTGCCGCCGCCTGTGCCCGATTGTGGGCGTCCTGGCCGCTTTCCCTCTCGCCTACAAACTCATGTTCTCCGCGTGAATCTGCCGTGCCTCGTTACTTCGCATACTTGCGAGTCTCGCGCGACTCGCAAGACGTGGCGAACCAGCGGCTTGGCCTGCTGGATTTCGCCAACTCGCGCGGCTACGCCCCGATCGTTGTCGTTGAAGAAACGGCAAGTCGCTCTGTTCCCTGGCGGGAACGCGCGCTGGGCTCGCTCCTAACGGAGCAGGCCCAGCGTGGTGACTTGCTTTTAACTTCCGAATTCACCCGCTTGGGCGGGTCTCCCGGACAAGTCTTTTCGATTCTGGAGACTGCCGCCGAGCGCGGCGTCACCATCATCATCACGAAGAACGGCACCGTCATGGACGGTAGCCTGAATGCTCAAATTCAGGCCGCCGCTTTCGCTATGGCCTCCATGATCGAGGTGGAATTCACCCGTGCGCGCACCCGTGAAGGCTTGCAGCGTGCTCGCCTTGAGGGCCGAATCGGCGGCCGGCGCAAAGGCAGCACCGGCCGCCTCAAGCTCGACCCTCAACGCGACAAAGTAGGGGAGCTGCACGCCCTCGGTTTGACGACGCCGAAGCTCGCCAAATACTTTGGCGTCACCGAGAAAACCATGCGCAAGTTCCTTGCGCGGCACTTCCCCAAAAAAGCGCCGGATTGACACGGCTGGCCCTTCGGCCCAACCGTGCCAATCCGGTTTTCCCGCTCCGCTTCCTTGCCGGTCTTTCGTTCCAGCTTCGCCGGAACTCAGGCCGGCAACCTCTCCGCTTGCACTGGCTCGATGGTGGCCAGCCTTCGGCCGACCACCATCCTTACCGTATGCCTTTCTCGCGGCTCTTGATCTGGATCGCCGCGAAAGACGCAGGCCACGCAATGCGCGGCCTGGCTCGCAGTTGGTGATCGCCTATTCGCTATCGCTTCTAGGCTTTCCACTTCTCGCCCCGTAGGCTGCTACCGTTGCCATTCTGCTTCGTGTCGCCGGGCCGTCGCGGTTCCCGCTGCCGCCATTCGGCGGCCGTCCCGGCCCGTCCGCTCCGCTGCCGGTTTTGTACAACTTTCGCACGCGAAAGTCGGGGAGGCGCAATACGGCTTCCCTTGCTTCGCAGCGGTTCGCCTTGCGCCTTCTCCCGCTTTCCGTCCTGCTGTTTCGTTCCGCGCTTGTGCCGCGTCACGCAGGGCCGGAAAGTGCGAAAGGCGAGGGCGACTTCCTTCGTCCGTCGCCTTCGCCTTTCCTTGTCACGCAACCGCGCCCGTTCCGTGGCGTGTGTCGGTTGCCTTGAATTCTGAATGGCTGCACTACAGCGTGCCCCATTCCCTTTCGTGATCGTCAGTTGAAATGCGCTCCAGGATGCCGGCGCATCCTTCCGCGTTGTTTGCGTAGAACCCCACGTCGATGCCGTAGGGGTTCGTGAGCCAAATTTCCGCACCGTCCGCGTTAATCGCCCAGCCGTCAATTTCCGCGCGTCCGTGGGTCTTCAGGTGCTGGTATAGCTCCTGGCTCCCGATGCTTTGCTCCATCGTCTTCACCGTCCGTTGTTGGGCGAATCGTCCCGCTTTGCGGGCCGACCGGGCTGCTCCAGGTTCGCGCATTCGCGCTCATCCCCGCGTTGCGGGGACTGCTGCGCAGCCTTGCACATCCCTTTCGCTTGCGCCCTCCGGGCGCTAGACCGTGCCACTATCAACCGCCGCGTTTCCCACAAGCTCCACAGGCCCTCGCGCTGATCCGCTTTCCCACAAGAGGTTTCTTGTGGAAAAGCGGGCGCGACCGTTGCCTCTTGCGATATTGAGGTATCGCGGGCAACGGCTACGGGGCCTGTGGATTTGTGGAAAACGCTCGTCCGCTGCTTGCAGCCTTCTGCCCCTGGGTGAGTCAAAAACCAACCCCACCCGTTTCGTCTCCCCGTGAGGGGAGCCGACCAAAGGCGCGCCTCTGGACTCCGGGCCGTCTCTCCTGCAACCGCCGCGTTTCCCACAAGCCCCACAGGCCCTCGCGCTTTTCCGGTTTTCCACAAGAAGTCTCTTGTGGAAAACCGGGCGCGACCCTCTCCCTTTGGGATATTTGGGTATCCCCGGTCGAGGGCACCGGGGCCTGTGGATTTGTGGAAAACGCTCACTGGCTGGCCTCGGCCGTCGCTGCTACTTCAGGCGCAGTCTGAACAGGCTTCACCGGCTCTGCCGGTTTCGCTGCATCGACTACCAGAAGGGCCTTGATCTTTGGCATCGCTTCGCGCCAAAGATCAGATGGAACCGCATCAAGCCGTTCCGTCTTGATGAGTTCCATCACTGCCTTCTGGTTGCGCTCGCGTTCCTTGCGCTGCTGCTCTCGCTGTCGTTCCTCCAGCTTCCGCAGCTTCTCGCGTTGTGCTGCGATTTCTTCATCCAGCGTCTTGGCCTTGCGGCCTGACTTCGGATTCGTCGTTTCACTACTCATGGCTCTTACCTCGCGTTGTGGGTTCTAGTGGAAAACCTGCCTGATCTGGCGGGACGTGCTGCGTCCCTGATCGGCTGCATTTTACCAAATGCGCGGTTTTCTTCCACTAGGGCCTGGGGGAGAGAACGGCACCGTTCTTCCAGCTCGCAGGGCAAGCCCCGCGCCCCGGAAGAACGGTCACACACCACGCAACATGGTTGCCAGTGCTAAAAGCCGCGCTGTGGCGCGCCTTTTAGCGTGGCGACACCGAAAAGACAACGCGGCGACACCGAAAATGCTATAATGGCCTAAACCCTTATGGAGTAAAGGAAAATGCCGAGAGCGAAAGGAACAGGGAAAGGCCCAACCGAGCGGTTCAACATCCGACTCGATGAGGACACGGCGGGGTTCTATCGAACCAAGGCAAACGAGCACGGAATCAGCATTTCCGAGTTTTTGCGCCAAACGCTGGTGCAGGGCGTGATCGCAGAAAACGTGCAAGACATCGAGCAGCGGCTGCGCCGCCTTCTCGATGAAATCCGCGCTGGCGGGCAGGGTGGCGGAAAGGTCGAGATTCCCGATGAACTGTGGCTTTCGGTCTTCACTGCGGAGTACATGCTGGCGGCGATTGTTGAGGCGCGTGACGTGCAGCAGTTGTACGAAGCGCAGAACAAGGCGAAGGCAAAGCTCAAGCGAGTGAAAGGAGGCTGAAATGGCAAAGAGAGAGGAAAAGGGAAGCGCCGGTAGCTTCTCCCGTGGGGCCGAGTTGTGGATGCACCAAGCCAGGCTGTTCGTGGTGGCCATCTGGACGGTTGTGCTGATTTCCATCTTGGCCGGTCTGGCAGTCACGACGGCGTACTTCTGGAATGCGACTACCGCAGACGAAAAGTACGCGCTGGAGCGGAACGTCTTGGCGCACACGCGGGATGCGCTCTACATGACGGCCGGAAAGATGGAGCTGAACGTCAACGGCGAGCTGCGCAAGATGGAAGTTTCCGAGGTTGCCTTGCTGACCGACGACATGGCCGAAGATGCTTGGCGAAAGCTGCGCAACGGCGGCATGTTCGGCTTGCTGACTTCCATCGGTGTGGTGTTTCTGATCTCTTTGTACTGGTGGGGCTATGGCCGTGAACGGATGCAGGACAACCAACTGCGCGGGGCCAAGCTGGTGGAAGGAAAGGAGCTTGCGCGACTGATCCGACACCGCGACGAGGCAAGCCCTTATGAGATTGCGGGCGTGCCCATGCGCGTGAAGTCAGAGACGCTGCATACGCTGTTTGCCGGCGCGCAGGGTACGGGTAAGTCACAGCAGTTTTTCGCACTCATGAAACAGGTGCGGGCGCGTGGCAAGCGGATGATCGTGTATGACCCGACCGGCGAGTTCACCCAGGCGTTCTACCGTGAAGGCAAAGACATCCTGATGAACCCGCTGGACTCCAGAAGCCCGAACTGGAACATCTGGAACGAAATCGCCAAGGACTACCACTTCGACAACATGGCGAACGGCCTGATCCCCGATCCGGCCGAGTCCGATCCATTTTGGGCGCTTGCGGGCCGGATGGTGCTAAAGGACGTGATTGCAGTATTGGGGCGCGAGGGCCGCCGCACGAACCGCGACCTCTACAACGCTATCGCCAAGAGCAACTTGGACGCCATGCACGCATTGTTGCAGGGGACAGCGGGCGCAACCTATGTTGATCCCACGACCGAGCGCACGGGGATGTCACTCAAGATGACTGTTCAGAACCAGCTTGAAGCCTTCCGGTTTTTGCCAGATGAGGGCGAATCGTTCTCCATCCGAAAATGGGTACATGAAGAAGGCGATTCATGGATGTTCATCACAGCACGGGAAGCGATGCGCGAGGCATTGAAGCCCGTTCTGTCGTTGTGGATCGACACGGCAATCAAGGCCGTGCTTGACTTGGAGCCGATCCACCGCGAGCGGCTTTGGTTTTGCATTGACGAGCTGCCGACACTCCAAAAACTCGACATCCTGAAGCTGGCTCTGACGAACACACGGAAGTACGGTTTGTGCATGGTGCTGGGCGTGCAGGACTTCAGCCAGCTCTACGAAATCTACGGGCACGATCTGGCCAAGACGATCATTTCCGGGTGCCAAACGAAGCTGCTGCTGCGTGTGACGGATGGAGCTGCGGCGAAGCTGTTGGCCGAATTGATGGGACAGGCCGAGGTGGATGAAAAGGATGAAACCTTGAGCTACGGCCTCAGCTCGCAGCGTGACGGCGTGAGCGTGATGGCGCGCCGACAGATGCGCGACCTTGTGCTGACATCGGAGATTTTGACGTTGCCCGATATGACCGGCTATCTGCTGGTTCCGGGCGACTATCCCATTGCCCGCGTCAAGTATGGTTACGTGCCGACAGAGAAACAGGCCAACGGCTTCATCGAGCGCGACGGCTTTGCGATCAGCTTCAAGCCGACCACGGCGGCCGCAGCGCCGGCACCCGCTCCGTCCGCCGCTGAAGTTCAGCAGCCGGCCGCGCCGGAGCAAGGCGACATGTTGGATGACGACGATATGGACGCGCCGGCTACGGTGGAGGTTATGCGCAACGAAAATGGCGATGTGATCGACAAGGCAACCGGCGAAATCATCAAGCCAGCCGAGAAGGTTTCGCGCGCGAAAGATGATGCAGATGCGAAATCAGCCGGCCAGGGCAAGAAGCCCAACCCGCTGGCGGATGCGCTATAGGAGGATACCGAATGAAAACTCAGAGACGGGCATTTCTACATTCCGTCGCGGCCGCCTGCTTGGCGGCTTTTTGCGTTTCCGTGCAGGCCGAGCCGGACTTGCTGCAACCTGATGAAGCCTTCCGGGTGTCGGCTCGCCGGGTGGATGCGCGAGTGGTGGAGCTGGAGTACATCATCGCACCGGGCTATCACCTGTACCGCGACCGTTTCAGCTTCAAAACGGACAACCCAGCCGTGACGGTGGCCGGCGTTGAGCTGCCGCCACCGCTTGAAAAGTTCGACAAGGCGATGGGCCAGAACATGCGCTACTACACCGAGCGGGTGGCGGTGCGCGTGCGCTTGGCTGGGGGCAATCAGGCCGTCAAACTGGTGGCTACGGCACAGGGCTGCGCGGCGATTGTGGGGGTGTGCTATGCACCGATCACCAAGGCTTTCAGCGTGCCGGCAATGGGAGGAAGACAGGGATGATTAGCATGAACAACGTGGGCAGCGCCGGGCAGGCACTGCACTACTTTTCCGCTGACAACTACTACACCCAGGACGAGGGCTTGGAGCATTCCGAGTGGTTCGGCAAGGGGGCCGAGCACCTTGGGCTTTCCGGCAAGATTGATCGTCAAGCCTTCTTCGAGGTGTTGAACGGAAAGGTGGATGGCCAAGAGCTGGGCAAGTGGGTCAAGAACGAGGAAACCGGCGAGAAGGAACGCGAGCACCGGCCGGGCACCGACATGACGTTTTCCGCGCCCAAGAGTGTTTCTCTCATGGCCGAGGTGTACGGCAAGCGGGACGTGCGGGAGGCGCATGAGGCGGCCGTCAAGAAGGCACTCAGCCACATCGAAACCGAGCTGGCCAGGACGCGGCAAACCGTGGACGGGAAGACCGAAGCGGTACAGACCGGCAACGTGACTGTGGCCATGTTCCGGCATAACACAAGCCGCGACCTCGACCCGCAGACGCATACGCACGCCGTCATCATGAACGCCACCAAGCGGGAGGATGGGCAGTGGCGCTCCCTGACGAATGAAGAAATCTACAACGCCCAGCGCGTTATCGGGGCCATCTACACGTCCGAGCTGGCCGACCGGCTCCAGGCGCTGGGCTACGACATTCGCCGCACCGACGAGAAAGGCAACTTCGAGATTGCCGGTATCACCCGCGAGCAGATCGAGCACTTCAGCCAGCGCCGGGCAGAAATAGAGGCGGCGCTGAAAGCCAAGGGCGTGGACATCGACGATGCCAGCGCGCAGCAGAAGGAAGACGCCACGCTGAAGACCAGAGCGCGCAAGGTGGACGTGGATCATGAAGCCTTGATCGGGAGCTGGAAGGAACGAGCCAAAGACATCGGGATCGACTTCGACGCCATCCAGGCCAAGGCCGACGCGCAACGGGCGCAAGGTGGTGTGGTGCGCGCTGACAAGCTCACCGGGCGCGAGGCGATGTCCTTTGCGGCCGCACACCTGATCGAGCGCGAGGCCGTGGTATCCAAGAACGACCTCATGGCGGCGGCCATCGAGCACGGGGCAGGGCGCGTATCGGCATCGGAGGTGAAGCGGGCCTTCGACAAGCTGGAGAAGGATGGTGATCTGGTGGCCTTGCCTGACGGCAACTACACGACCAAGAAGATGCTGGGCGGCGAAATGTGGGCACTCGACCAAGTGCGCGCACAGAAGGGCCAGACGCCGAAGATGATGGAGCCGGAAGCGGTGGCAGCGCGGATCGCGCAGGCCGAGGGCCGGCAGGGCTTCAAATACAGCGAAGGCCAGAAGGAGGCCATCAGCAAGGTACTGACCACTGAAGATCGTTACGTGGCGGTGCAGGGCCTTGCCGGGACGGGTAAGACCACTATGCTCAAAGGCGTGCGCGAAATGGCGCAGGAGCAGGGCTACACGGTGCGCGGCATGGCTCCGACCGGGGCGGCCAGCAAGGTGCTGGCTAGGGAGACAGGTATTGCTACTGATACCGTCTCGATGTTCCAGATCAAGGAGCGGCAGCTACAGAAGGACATCGAGTTTGCCAAGCAGTACGCACCCGACTTCCAGCGCAAGGCGGAAGTCTGGATCGTGGATGAATCGTCCTTCCTGTCGCAGCGCCAGAAGGCCCAGCTCGACCACATGGCCGAAAAGGCCGGGGCCAAGGTGGTGTACCTGGGCGACACGCTCCAGTTGCAGGGTGTAGAGGCCGGCAAGCCCTTCGAGCTGGCCCAGCGGGACGGCATGGAAACCGCCTACATGACCGAAATCAACCGCCAGAAGACCGCCGACCTGAAGCAAGCCGTGGACATCATCACCGGCCGCGACAACCTGGGGGACGGGCAGCGTCTCACCCAAGTGGAGCTGGCCAACAACGCACGGGCCTTCGAGTACATGGACAAGGCTGGGATGATCCGGGAAATCCCCGAGAAGTCCGAGGACGACAAGGGCCGCCTGGTGGCGGCCGTTGTGCAGGACATCTTGAAGCTCGACAAGGCCGAGCGGGAGCGCACCATCGTCATTACCGCCTATAACGAAGACAGGCGGGCCATCAATGCCGGCGTGCGCGAGGGGCTGAAGGAACAGGGCGAACTGTCGCGCTCCGAGGACACACGCGAAATCTACACCTCGAAGGGGTGGACGCGGGCCATGCAGAAGGAGGCGCAATACTACAAGGCCGGCGACGTGGTGCGCTTCGGGCGGGACTACCAGCAGATCGACGCCAAGAAGGGCGAATACATGCGCGTGTCGGCCGTGGATGCCCCCAATGGCACTGTGGTGCTCCAGAAGGAAGACGGCTCTGTGATCGCATGGCAGCCGAAGAAGCACAACAAAATCGAGGTGTACGACCGCGACACCCGCGAGCTGGCCAAGGGCGACCTGATCCGTATCACCCGAAACGAAGGCGAGTTCAAAAACGGCGAGGTGGCGCGCGTCACGGCTGTGGCTGGGGACAAGGTGACGCTGGAGCTGAAGCAAGGCAAGGATGTGTCACTGCACCAAGTGGATCTCTCTCGCAACAAGCATTGGGATCATGCCTACGCGCAGACGGTTCACGCCTCCCAGGGCGCGACTCAGCACCGGGCCATCTTCCACATCCGAGCGCCTCAGACCGAGAGCGAGAAGAAGCAGGAGCGGGCGCTGGAGAACATGGCCAAGGTCTTCGGGGATCGGAGCTTCTATGTCGGGGCCACGCGCGCCTCGCATGAGCTGCGCATCTACACCAACGACAAGGCGGTGGCGGCCAAGGCGGTGGCGGCGAAGCAAGACAAGACCAGTGCGGTGGAAACGCTCCGGCAACACGAACGGGCCACGGCAATCACGGCCGACAAGGCGGTAGAACGCCCGGTGTCGCCGCAGCGAAACGGTGACGTTCAACTGTGAGCCCAAGTTGGTAATGTCACCTTTATCCAAGTTAGAAATGTCCCCTTATTTTTAAACAGGGGGCATAGATGGACGGGAAAGGGGCATGGATGAGTGTCAAAGAGGCTGGACGTTATGCGGTGATTCAAAGGGTG
>JACPOI010000046.1 GCA_016185015.1 Burkholderiales bacterium | reverse complement strand
TGCTGCTGGTCGGCCCCCCGGGTACCGGCAAGACCCTGCTGGCCAAGGGCATTGCCGGCGAGGCCAAGGTGCCTTTTTTCAGCATCTCTGGTTCCGACTTCGTCGAGATGTTCGTCGGCGTGGGCGCAGCCCGCGTGCGCGACATGTTCGAGAACGCCAAGAAGAACGCCCCCTGCATCATCTTCATCGACGAAATCGACGCGGTGGGCCGCCAGCGCGGTGCCGGCCTCGGCGGCGGCAACGACGAGCGCGAGCAGACCCTCAACCAGATGCTGGTCGAGATGGACGGCTTCGAGACCAACCTGGGTGTGATCGTGGTGGCTGCCACCAACCGCCCGGACATCCTGGACGCCGCCCTGCTGCGCCCGGGCCGTTTCGACCGCCAGGTCTATGTCACGCTGCCCGACATCCGCGGCCGCGAGCAGATCCTCAACGTGCACATGCGCAAGATCCCGATCGGCCAGGACGTCGCCCCGGCCGTGATCGCCCGCGGCACGCCCGGCATGTCCGGTGCCGATCTGGCCAACCTGTGCAACGAAGCCGCGCTGATGGCTGCACGCCGCAACGCACGCGTGGTCGAGATGCAGGATTTCGAAAAGGCCAAGGACAAGATCCTCATGGGCCCCGAGCGCAAGAGCATGGTCATGCCCGAGGAAGAGCGCCGCAACACGGCCTACCATGAGTCGGGCCACGCCCTGATCGGCAAGATGCTGCCCAAGTGCGACCCGGTGCACAAGGTCACCATCATCCCGCGTGGCCGAGCCCTGGGCGTGACCATGAGCCTGCCCGAGAAAGACCGCTACAGCTACGACCGCGACTACATGCTGAACCAGATCAGCATGCTGTTCGGCGGCCGCATCGCCGAAGAGGTCTTCATGAACCAGATGACCACCGGTGCCTCCAACGACTTCGAGCGTGCCACCCACATCGCGCGCGACATGGTCATGCGCTACGGCATGACCGATGCGCTGGGCCCCATGGTCTACGCCGAGAACGAGGGTGAAGTGTTCCTGGGCCGCTCCGTGACCAAGACCACGAGCATCAGCGAGCAGACCATGCAGAAGGTCGACGCCGAAGTGCGCCGCATCATCGACCAGCAGTACGCCGAGGCGCGCAAGCTGATCGAGGACAACGCTGACAAGATGCACGCCATGGCCAAGGCCCTGCTGGAGTGGGAAACCATCGACGGCGAGCAGCTCGACGACATCATGGCCGGCAAGGAGCCCCGTCCGCCGAAGGACTGGACGCCGCGCACGCCGAATTCTGGCGGCGGTGATGCCGGCGGCACACCGGCGGTGAAGACCGATCCCTCGCCCAGCGCGGCCTGAGTGTCGGTCTGATATGAAAAAACGGGGCTGGCTGCCCCGTTTTGCTTTGCCCCGCAAGTACAGTGATGCCCATGATCTGGCAAACCACCCGTTACGCCGTCGACCTGTCCAGGCCGCAGGTCATGGGCATCGTCAACATCACGCCCGACTCCTTTTCCGACGGCGGCCGGCATGCCAGCACCCGCGCGGCGCTGGCCCACTGCGAACAGCTGCTCAAGGATGGCGCCGACATCCTGGACCTCGGCGGCGAATCGACCCGCCCGGGGGCCGTGCAGGTGCCGCTGGACGAAGAGCTGGCGCGTGTGCTGCCGGTGCTGCGCGAGGCGCTCAAGCTGGGCGTGCCCCTGTCCATCGACACCTACAAACCGCGGCTCATGCAGGCCACCCTCGACCTGGGGGCAGACATCGTCAACGACATCTGGGCCCTGCGCTGGTCGGATGCGGCCGATCCGCTGGACGGCCGCCAGGTCGTCGCCCGTCATCCGAACTGCGGCGTCTGCCTGATGCACATGCATGGCGAGCCCCGCACCATGCAGGTCAAACCCATGGAGGGCGACGTCGTACCGGCCGTCCAGGCTTTCCTGCAAGAGGCCGCGCAGGCCTTGCGCGCGCTGGGCGTGGCCCGGGAACGCATCGTGCTCGATCCCGGCATCGGTTTCGGCAAGACCGTGGCGCAGAATTTCTCCCTGCTGGCGCGCCAGAGCGAGCTGCTGGCTGCCGGCTATCCTTTGCTGGCGGGCTGGTCGCGTAAATCTTCCCTGGGGGCCGTGGCCGGCCCGCCACCGGGCAGCACGGTGCCGGCAGGCCAGCACGAGCGCATGGCGCCCAGCGTGGCGGCCGCGCTGCTGGCGGTGGAGCGGGGTGCGGCCATCGTGCGGGTCCATGATGTGCGGGAAACCACGCAGGCGCTCAAAGTGCTGGCAGCCATGGGGCAACGCTGAACGGGTCCCCAGCGCGTGCCGCATCCTGGCCTCGGGCGATCGCCAGGACTCATTCAGCGTCGCCATAAAATGAATCGCATTGAATAACGCAGACAGAGCAGGGGAATGGACATATGAGCAGGAAATACTTCGGGACCGACGGCATCCGCGGCACGGTGGGGCAGGCCCCGATCACCCCGGATTTCGTGTTGCGCCTGGCGCATGCCGTGGGCCATGTGCTCAAGCGCACGGAAGAACGTCCTGTGGTGTTGATTGGCAAGGACACCCGCATTTCCGGCTACATGCTGGAGAGTGCGCTCGAATCCGGCTTCAACTCCGCCGGTGTCGATGTGGTCCTGCTGGGACCTCTGCCCACGCCGGGGGTTGCCTACCTGACGCGCGCGCAGCGTGCCTCGCTGGGGGTGGTCATCAGCGCCAGCCACAACGCCTACCCGGACAACGGCATCAAGTTCTTCAGCGCCCAGGGCAGCAAGCTGCCTGACGCGTGGGAAATGGCGGTGGAAGCGGCGGTGGACGAGCCGCCGGTCTGGGTGGACTCCGCCAGCCTGGGGCGTGCGCGCCGGCTCGACGATGCGGCCGGTCGTTACATCGAGTTCTGCAAGAGCACTTTCTCGACGGACCTCACGCTCAAGGGCCTGAAGATCGTCGTGGATGCCGCGCACGGCGCGGCCTACCAGATCGCCCCCAAGGTCTTTCACGAGCTGTGCGCCGAGGTGATCGCCATCGGCTGTGCGCCCGATGGCCTGAACATCAACCATGAGGTCGGGGCCACGCACACGCAAGCCCTGGTGGCCGCGGTCAAGGCCCACCAAGCCGACTACGGCGTGGCGCTCGATGGCGATGCCGATCGCCTGATGATGGTCGACGCCAACGGTCGCCTGTACAACGGCGACGAACTGCTCTACCTGATGGTCGACGACCGGCTGGGCCGCGATGAGCACGTGCCCGGTGTCGTGGGCACGCTCATGACCAATATGGCCGTGGAAGTGGCGTTGAAGAAACGCGGTGTGCAGTTCGTGCGCGCCAAGGTCGGCGACCGTTACGTGCTGGAAGAACTGAACAAGCACAAGTGGCTCCTGGGCGGCGAAGGCTCGGGCCACCTGCTGGCGCTGGACAAGCAGACCACGGGTGACGGCCTGGTGTCGGCCCTGCAGGTGCTGCAGACCTGCGTGCGCAGCGGCCAGAGCATGGCCCAGCTGCTGGCCAACGTCACGCTGTTCCCGCAGACCCTGATCAATGTGCGTTTGCAGCCAGGCCAGGACTGGAAGGCCAATACGCGGCTTGCTTCGGAGACGAAAGTCGTGGAAGCCGAACTCGGCGACAGCGGTCGTGTCCTGATCCGCGCCAGCGGTACCGAGCCGCTGGTACGTGTCATGGTGGAGGCGCGTGATGCGGCCCAGGCCCAGGGCTGCGCCGAGCGCCTGGCCGCCACCCTGCGCGCCTGAGGTTCAGGCGGTGTCGCTGCGTTCGTACCAGCCTTTGGACTGGTTCACGATGCGCACCACCAGCAGCATCACCGGCACCTCGATCAGCACACCGACCACGGTGGCCAGCGCGGCCCCGGAGTTGAAGCCGAACAGGCTGATGGCGGCGGCCACGGCCAGCTCGAAGAAGTTGGAAGCCCCGATCAGCGCCGAGGGGCAGGCGATCTCGTGCTTTTCACCCACAGCGCGGTTGAGCCAGTAGGCCAGGCCTGCGTTGAAGAAAACCTGGATCAGGATGGGCACGGCCAGCAGGGCGATCACCAAGGGCTGTTTCAGGATGGCCTCGCCCTGGAAGGCGAAGAGCAGCACC
The DNA here is from genome assembly GCA_016185015.1 of Burkholderiales bacterium. Taxonomy (GTDB): domain Bacteria; phylum Pseudomonadota; class Gammaproteobacteria; order Burkholderiales; family Burkholderiaceae_C; genus Hylemonella. Next base: position 53,640 of record JACPOI010000046.1, on the reverse strand, counting down.
AGGGTGGCCAGCAGGGCCGAGATGGACCAGGGGCCGATCCTGAGCATCGCGGCGTCGAAGATGGCCTGCCCTCGGGCCAGCAGGGCCCGGCGCAAGAGCTGCGCGAGGATCACCGGGATCACGATGTACAGAACGACCGAGGTCAGCAAGGTGTCCCAGGGCACCGTGATGGCCGACAGGCCCAGCAGCAAGGCCACCAGCGGTGCGAAGGCGAAGACCATGATGCTGTCGTTCACGGCCACCTGCGTCAGCGTGAACAGCGGGTTGCCACCGGTCAGGCGGCTCCAGACGAAGACCATGGCCGTGCAGGGCGCGGCGGCCAGCAGGATCAGGCCGGCGATGTAGCTGTCGATCTGCTCGGCCGGCAGCAGCGGTGCGAACAGATACCGGATGAAGAACCAGCCCAGCAGGGCCATGGAAAAGGGCTTGACCAGCCAGTTCACGAACAGCGTGACGCCGATGCCTTTGACGTGCTGGCGCACCTCGTGCAGCGCGCCGAAGTCCACCTTGACCAGCATGGGGATGATCATCACCCAGATCAGCCCGCCCACGGGCAGGTTGACCCGGGCCAGTTCCATGCGGCCGATGGCCTGGAACAGCTCGGGCATCAGCTGGCCCAGCGTTATGCCGGCCACGATGCACAAGAAGACCCAGACCGTGAGGTAGCGCTCGAACACGCTCATGGGGGCGCCAGCGGCCTGCCTGGCGGTCACTTCACATTGCGCGCTCATCTCAAGTTCTCCCGGACAGATCACGGGCCGTGGTCTGGATCAGCTGGCGCGCCAGTTTCTCCGGCGGCAGGTTGACCAGCAGGTCCAGACGGCGGCGGATGGCCAGCAGGGTCTGGCGGAAGGCCTCCAGCCGCTGTTCTTCCGTGCCCTGTACTTCGGACGGGTCGGCATAACCCCAGTGCGCGGTAGCCGGGTGGCCAGGCCAGATCGGGCAGACCTCGCCGGCCGCGTTGTCGCAGACCGTGATGATCAGGTCCATCTGCGGTGCGTTCGCGCCGGCGAACTCGTCCCAGCTCTTGCTGCGCAGGCTTGAGGTGTCGATGCCGACAGCTTGCAGGGCCTTGAGGCCCAAGGGGTTGGGCTGCTGGTTCTCGCGCGGGCTGCTGCCGGCCGAATAGGCCTTGAAGCGGCCGCCACCGATGTGGTTGAGTGTGGCTTCGGCCAGGATGCTGCGCGCCGAGTTGTGCGTGCAGAGAAAGAGGACGTTCAGGGCAGGTGAGTTCATGCGGATTCAGGTGACATGGCAACGGCGGGGCCGTCGGGTTGGAGGGCGTCGGGCAGCACCACGACGGGCGAGAAACCACCGCCTTCGGTGCGGAAGTTCGTGGTCTGGCCGGACCAGGTGCGCGCCGCCAGCAATTGAACCTGGCCCCGGTAGGCGTAGGCGCGCAGATCGAGCTTGAGACGCTGGGCCTGGCCGTTGACGCTGACCAGGCGCTCGCTCGGCGGCACCAGGGCCTGGGCCACGTAGTCACCGGCGACGATCTCGCGCCACACGCGTTGCGTGAGCTTGTCGCCGCGGTAGGCTGCGCGCGCGCCGAAGCCGGTGGCGGGTTTGAAAAACAGGCTGCGCCGGCGCGCCCACAGCGTCTCGGCGCCTTCGGCCGTGACGGCCTCGGTGGCTGGCACCACGCGTGCGAGCCGGGCCCGGTCGGCCGCGGTCACGCCCAGTGCTTCGAGGTGGGCCGGGTCGGACAGGTCGATCAGGCGGCGCTTGTCGGCGGCCACGGTGTAGACGCGCGGATGCGGGGTGAGCACGACCGCGCCTGCGGCCCAGGCCGCGCGCAGGGCGGCGTGTTCGGGCTGGGCCAGTGCAAAGTCCGTCAGGCGGTTGTAGACCAGGTCCACCGGCTGGTCTGCGGGCAGGGCCGGATGCCACAGCGCACCGTCGTGCCACTGCAGCTCCCGGGGATCGGCCACCACGGCCCGCAGGCCCTGCGCAGCAAAGAGGTTGCGCGCCAGGGTGAATTCAGGCGCCAGGTACTGGGCCAGCGGCTCGTCGTCGACGATCAGCACATTGCGCCAGGGGCGCTCACCGCGCTGGGCCTGCCATTCGCTGCGGAACATGTCCACGATCACGGCCTCGGTCCGGTCCAGTTCGCCGTTCGGGTCCATGAAAGCCGGCATGGCGCCGCAGCAGGCGCGGTGTGCCCGCGCGAGCGCCGCGTTGAGGAAGGCGCCTCCCGCGTTGGTGTTGATCTCGATCAGCCGGGGCCCCTCGGCGCTGAGATGGAAGTCGTAGCCCATGAACACGCCTTGCGGCCCGTGGTCTTCGCGTGTCTGGGCATCAGCGCCCGCAAGGGCGTGCTCCTGCCAGGCGGGCAGGGCGCAGACACGATCGAGTGCGGCTACGGCCTGCGCGATCTCGTCGCGTGTCTTCGGATCCAGGAAGACGACGGTGGCCGCGAACAGGTGCGGGTGGCTCAGCGCGAGCTGATCGACCAGGCCGCTCAGGGCCGGGGTGGTCTCCAGCTCGGTGCGCAGCTGCTGCGCGTCCAGCGTGCGACAGGCGCATGCGAGGTTCAGGGTGTCGGCCAGCTTCATGTGGCGGGCGTGCAGGCCTTGCGGCCTGCCGGTGCGACTTCACAGCTGGCGCCCTGGCAGCAGTGCTGGGTCAGATAGGCCAGCAGGGCGTCCATCTGCGCGAAATTGGCGTGGTAGACCAGGTGCCGGCCATCGGGCTCGCTGCGGGCCAAGCCGGCGTGTACCAGCTCCTTGAGGTGAAAGGACAGCGCGCTGGGGCTGATGTCCAGCTGCACCGCCAGCAGGCCGGGCGTGAGCCCGGCCGGGCCGGCCACCACCAGCGCGCGGAAGGCGCGCAGGCGCTGCGCCTGGGCCAGCGCCGCCAGGGATCGCAGGGCCTCGGTTTCGGTGGTCTTGGTTTTCTTCATGTTTCAATAATACTTGAAACATTGAATGGATGGCAAGCCCCTTTGGAGCCGGTTGGCCGATGTCATGGAGATGTCATGTGGCAGCCACAAAGCCGTCATCAAGCCTGCGCACACTGCAAGGCATGCAGAACCACGGCGCTCCCACCCCACGCGAACCCGGCGAAGCCTGGTCCGGCTTGGCCATGGGCCGGGAGGTCGGCCGCCTGCGCGATGCCGGCTGGTGGCCCGTGTTCCAGGGAGACGGGGGGCTGCCGCAGACCGGGCGCACCCAGGTGCTGCACCACTGGGCACTGAGCCCCGGGCAGCGCGCCGCCGGCCTGCTGTTCCAGCCGCTGGACGGCAACCCCCGGCATGGCGTGCTGTCCCTGTTCGTTGAGCAAGGTGAATTGCACGGCGCCATCGAGATCCTGGAGCGCCAGGGGTGCTGGCTGGTGATGCCCGACCGACTGCGCGCACGCACGCTGGCGGTGGCGGCCCTGGCCCGCGCAGGGGAGCGGACCACTCTGCGCTCCGGCATCGTGGGTACGCCGGACCGGCGCTTCATCTTCTTCAACACCCAACACGACGGCGAAACGGCCACCCTGGTCGAGCGGCGCCGCGATGGAGGCGCCGTTGCCACCTGACCTCTTGCGAGCCCCGACCAGCCGGGGCTTTTTTATACGCCCAACCGATCCACTGACATCAAAAACAGGAGAGAAAAAATGAAAGAACTACCGAACCCCACTTTCCCGCTGTCACCCGTTGCCATGCCTCGGGGGTCACTTCACCGCCCTGATCAGTCTGTCCCTGCGCAAGAGCGCGGCGGCTTTGAAGTTTCGTGGGCGCGCCACCTCGATGAAGTCCGTGCGGCGCAGCGCCTGAGGCACGACATCTTTGTCGGCGAGATGGGCGCGCGCCTCTCCACCACGGTGCCCGGCCACGACGTGGACCTGTTCGACGATTACTGTGAACACCTGATCGTGCGTGACCAGGAAAGCCAGCAGGTCATCGGCACCTACCGCGTGCTCACGCCCGAGCAGGCCCAGCGCATCGGCAGCACCTACAGCGAGCTGGAGTTCGACCTGACGCGCCTGCGCGCCCTGCGCGAGCGCATGGTGGAACTGGGCCGCAGCTGCGTGCACCCGGATTTCCGTCACGGGGGCATCATCATGGCCCTGTGGGGAGCGCTGGCCGAGTTCATGGTGCGCAACAAGCTCGACACCATGATCGGCTGCGCCAGCATCCCCATGCTGCACAACGGCGTGATCAGCGGCGATGTGGCGGCCAGCATCTGGCGCCAGGTGCGCGAGACCCATATGGCACCCATCGAACACCAGGTCTGGCCGCGCCTGGCGCTGCCGGTCGATGAGCTCGACAGCAGCCTGGACGTCGAGCCGCCGGCCCTGATCAAGGGTTACCTGCGCCTGGGCGCCAAGGTGCTCGGCGCGCCGGCCTGGGACCCGGACTTCAACAGCGCCGACCTGCCCATGCTGATGCGCATCGGCGACCTGCCGGCGCGTTACCGCAAACACTTCTTTGGCGCCTGATGAAAAGCCCGCTCGAACACCGCAGCAGCTGGCTGGGTCAGGCCATGGCGCGCCAAGGGCATGACGACGACCAGGACGAGGACAAGGGCGGTGGCAAGCGCTACCGCGCCGTCTTCATCTCCGACCTGCACCTGGGCACACCCGGTTGCCGCGCCGAGGACCTGCTGGAATTCCTGAAGGCCAGTTCCAGCGAGCACCTCTACCTGGTGGGCGACATCATCGATGGTTGGCAGCTGCGCCGGCGCTGGTACTGGCCGCAGGCGCACAACGACGTGGTGCAGAAGCTGTTGCGCCGCGCACGCAAGGGCTGCCGCGTGGTCTTCGTGCCGGGCAACCACGACGAGTTCGCGCGCGGTTTCATCGGCCACCAGTTCGGCGGCATCGAGGTGGTGGACGATGCCGTGCACCTCACGGCTGATGGCAAGCGCCTGTGGGTCACCCACGGCGACTATTTCGACGGCGTGATCCAGTGCGCCAAGTGGCTGGCCTATGTGGGCGACAACCTCTACGAGTTCACACTCAAGCTCAACCGCTACCTGAATCACCTGCGCGCCAGGTTCGGCCTGCCTTACTGGTCGCTCTCCGCCTACCTCAAGCACAAGGTCAAGAAGGCGGTCAACTTCATCAGCGACTTCGAGCAGGCCGTGGCGCACGAGGCGAAAAAACGTGGCCACCAGGGTGTGGTCTGCGGCCACATCCACCATGCCGAGATCCGCGAGATCGAAGGTATCCTTTACTGCAATGACGGCGACTGGGTCGAGAGCCTGACCGCCCTGGTCGAGCACCATGATGGCCGGCTCGAACTGGTGCGCTGGGGCGACACCGCACCGACCGTGGCCCTGCAGAACGCCGTGCGCGCCGCCACCGCATGAAGATCGCGCTGGTGACCGACGCCTGGGAGCCCCAGGTCAACGGCGTGGTGACCACGCTGGTCGAACTGGTGCGCGAGGTGCGGGCCGCCGGCCACGAGGTCGAGGTGATCCACCCCGGCCAGTTCCGCACGCGCCCCTGCCCGGGGTATGCCGGCATCGACCTGGCCGTACGACCGCGCAAGGCGCTGGGTGCGCGTCTGGACGCACTGGCGCCGCAGGCCATCCACATTGCCACCGAGGGCCCGCTGGGCTGGGCCGCGCGGGCCTATGGCCTGAAGCACGGCCTGGCCTTCACCACGGCCTACCACACCCGTTTCCCGGAAATCCTACAGGCTGCGCTGCACATCCCTCTGACCCTGGGGTATGCCCTGTTCCGCCATTTCCACCGTCCGTCCTCGGGGGTGCTGGTGCCCACGCAGGGTGTCCTGAACCTGTTGCAAGAGCGTGGTTTCAGGAACCTGCGACCCTGGACACACGGCGTGGACCTCAGGCTCTTCCCCTACCAGGACGCGGTGCGCAGCCATGCCGGGCTGCAGGATCTGCCCCGGCCGGTATCGCTTTTCGTGGGGCGGGTGTCCTACGAGAAGAACATCGAGGCCTTTCTGCAGCTCGATGTGCCGGGAAGCAAGGTCGTCTGCGGCGTGGGGCCGCTGGAAACTGCGCTCAAGGCGCGCTACCCGCGCGTGCACTGGCTGGGCATCCTGCCGCGGGCCGAACTGGCCCAGGTGTATGCGGCGGCCGATGTGTTTGTCATGCCCAGCCGCTCCGAGACCTTCGGCCTGGTCATGCTGGAGGCCATGGCCTGCGGCACACCCGTGGCGGCCTACCCGGTGGATGGGCCGCTGGAGGTGCTGGGCCAGCACGAAGGCCGGGCCCAGGGTGGGGTGCTGGACGAGGATCTGCAACGGGCCTGGTACCGGGCGCAGGCCGTGCCGCGCCATGCAGCACGCCAGCGGGCCGAAGTGTTCAGCTGGGAACAGGCAGCGCAGCAATTCCTGGCCCATCTGGTGCCTGTGCGGCAGGACACAGTCCTGAAAGGACCATCGGACGATACTGTCACACCAATGTCATCTATGCTGTAAACAATCTGTCATGACTTTGCAATCTTCCAGCCTGGAGTTGACCGTGCCTGACGAAAGTGCCCAGCGCATCACCGTGCCCGCCCTGTTGGACCGCGACCAGAGCATCCTGGCCTTCAATGAGCGTGTGTTCGACTGGGCCTGCCGGCCCGAGGTGCCGCTGCTGGAGCGCCTGCGCTACCTGTGCATCGTGTCCTCCAACCTCGATGAATTCTTCGAGGTGCGCGCCGAACCCCATCTGAGCGCCAAGCAGGGGCAGGACCAGTCGGGCACCTATACCGCGGCATCTTTCGACGCCATGTCGGTGGCCATCCACAGCCTGGTGGAGCGCCAGTACGCCCTGTACAACGACGAGCTGATGCCGGCCTTCGAGAAGCAGGGCATCAAGATCATCTCGCACGGCGACCGCAACACCGCGCAGCGGCGCTGGGTCAAGCAGTACTTCGAGCAGGAGGTGCGGCCCCTGCTGATACCGGTGGGGCTGGATCCCTCGCATCCCTTCCCACAAGTGGCCAACAAGTCGCTCAACTTCATTGTTCGCCTGGGCGGACACGATGCCTTCGGCCGCGAGAACGACGTTTCCATCGTCAAGGTGCCGCGCGCCCTGCCGCGCCTGATCCGCCTGCCCGAGAACCTGTGCGGCAAGCGCCGGTTGTTCGTCTCGCTCTCCAGTGTCATCCGCGCCCACCTGGCCGAGTTGTTCCCCGGGCGCGAGATGAGCCAGTTCTCGCAGTTCCGCGTCACGCGCCACTCGGACCTCGCGGTGGATGAGGACGACGTCAAGAACCTGCGCACCGCCCTGCGCCAGGGTCTGCAGCACCGCCACTACGGCCAGGCCGTGCGGCTGGAGGTATCCGCCGGCTGCTCCGATTACCTGGCAGGCTTCCTGCTGCGCCAGTTCGAGCTGCCCGAAGGCGCGCTCTTTCGCGTGCACGGGCCGGTGAATCTGGTGCGCCTGGGCCAGCTCGTGGACCTGGTGGACGAGCCGCGCCTGCGTTTCCCGTCCTACAAGCCGTCCTATCCCGTCCAGCTGGTGCCGGGGCAGTCCATCTTCGATCAGCTCAAGCGCGGCGACAAGCTGATCCACCAGCCCTATGAAAGCTTCGACGGTGTGCTCGATTTCCTGCGCGAGGCGATCAACGACCCGCAGGTGCTGGCCATCAAGCAGACCATCTACCGCACCGGTGCCAACTCCGTCCTGATGGACCTGCTGCGCGAGGCTGTGCGCCGCGGCAAGGAAGTGACGGTGGTGCTGGAGCTCAAGGCCCGCTTCGACGAAGAGGTCAATATCAACTGGGCCGAGCAGCTCGAATCCATCGGCGTGCAGGTGCTCTACGGCGTGGTCGGTCTCAAGACCCACGCCAAGATGATGCTGGTGACACGACGCGAAGGCCGGCACTTCAAGCGTTACGCCCACCTGTCCACTGGCAACTACAACCCGATGACGGCACGGTTCTACACCGACCTCAGCCACCTCACGGCCGACGCGGGGCTGACCGCCGATATCGAACACGTCTTCGTGCACCTGGCCGGCCAGAGCCGCCTGCCGCGTCTCAAGCACCTGTGGGTGGCGCCCTTCCAACTGCATCGCAGGCTGCTGGAGAAGATCGAAAGCCTGGGCGCTGCGGCCGCTGCAGGCCAGCCGGCGCGCATCGTCGCCAAGATGAATGCCCTGACCGACGAGGCCCTCATTCGCGCCCTGATTGACGCCGGACAGAAGGGCGTGAAGATCGACCTGATCGTGCGTGGGGCCTGCATGCTGCCCGCACAGCTGCCCGGACAGACCGGCAACATCCGCGTGCGCTCGCTGATCGGACGTTTTCTCGAACATGCGCGGGTCTTCTATTTCCGCGCCGGCGAGACCGAGGAGCTCTATCTGTCGAGTGCCGACTGGATGAACCGCAACATGCTGCGCCGGGTCGAGCTGGCCTGGCCAGTGCTGGACCCGCTGCTGCGCCAGCGCATCGTCGACGAATGCCTGGTGGCGGCCATGGGCGACACCCTGGGCAGCTGGGAGTTGCAGCCGGACGGGCGCTACACCAAGGTGGCCCCCACGGCCGGCCGCCCGGCCATCAGCGCCCAGGATGCCCTCATGGCGCGTTACGCGCTGCGCGAGCCGCGTGGAGCCTGAGATGGACCTGTTGCTGTGGCGTCACGCGGAAGCGCATGAGGCCCAGCCGGGTGGGGATGACCTTGCGCGCGCGTTGACGCCGCGCGGCGAAAAACAGGCGGCCCGCATGGCGGGCTGGCTGGACCGCCAGTTGCCCGAAGGGGCCCGCATCCTGGTCAGTCCGGCGCGCCGCACCGAGCAGACGGCGCTGGCCCTGGGCCGCAAGTTCAAACTCCGTGAAGAACTGGGGCCTGGTGCCACGGTCGAACAACTGTTGCAGGCCGTTCAATGGCCCGACGGACGTGGTGTCACCGTGGTGGTCGGGCACCAGCCGGTGCTGGGTCAGACCATCGCGCGCCTGCTCGCCATCCATGGCAGCGAGTGCAGCGTCAAGAAGGGTGCTGTCTGGTGGCTGCGCCATCGCCTGCGCGACGGCATCTCGCAGACCACCCTGGTGTCGGTGCAGTCGCCCGACGTGCTCTGAACAGAGCCTCAGGCCTGCTTGGGCCGGCCGGTCTTGATCGACGGAACGGCCTTGAGCGCAGCCAGCAGGCTCTTGTCGCTCAAGCCCGCCAGCGCCTTGATGCCCGCGCGCAGCAGTTCGCTTTTCTTGGCCGGGTGATCGAGCTTGGCGCAGCGCTGCTTGAGTTCGGCCAGCACACCGTACTCCTCCTTGGGACTGGTGAAGCTGTCACGCACCAGCTTGGGCTTCTTGACCTTGACGGGCTTGGCCGGAGGGGCGGGTTTCTTGCCGGCCTTGACGACGGGTTGGGCGGCGGGCTTGCGGGAGGGCTTCTTCGTCGGCGTCGGGCGGGCACGTTTGGCGGCAGGACGGCTGGCGGTGGACTTGACGTTTTCTTGCATGAAAAAGTACCGATGAGCTTGTGATGAAAACAGTTTATATAGTTTCAAACATCGCTGCAATCGTGGTTGGGTCAGCTGTCTTGTGTCTGTCATGAAACAGAAACCCGGATGTCACCGTCCTGTCACGCTGCTGCGGCACAGTGACTGTCTGAATGCCGTCGGAACTGCGGTCCCTGGAATGGAATGCTGGAAACTCTGCTTGCTGATCCGGAGGATGCACACGTTGCGCACCGCCACCCCATGATTGATCATGTCCGCCTCTTTGCCCACGAATTCCTGTCCACCTTGAGTGAGCGGGGCGGACCGTTGGCCAGCCTGATGCGTGGTGACGCTCTCTACCCGGTGTTCCAGCCCATCATCGATCTCAAGGGCGTATCGGTGCATGCGCATGAGGCGCTGATCCGCGGGCCGCAGGGCAGCCTGCTGCAGTCGGCCGATGCGCTGTTGGGCGCGGCCCAGGCCGAAGGCCTGCTCTATGAGTTCGAGCTCTATTGCATCTACCTGGCGCTGCGGGATTGGGGGCGCCAGCGCCAGCCGGGCCGGCTGTTTCTCAACATCAGCGCCCATGCACTGGAGCGGCTGGTGGCGGTAGACGGCACCCAGACGTTGGCGCGCGCCATGCGCGCGCTGGAGGTGTCGCCGCGCATGGTGGTGCTTGAGATCACCGAGCATGAACGCGTGCACGACATGGACGGGCTGGTCGAGGTGGCCCGTGCGCTGCATGCCGTGGGCCTGTCACTGGCGCTCGACGATTTTGGCGATGGCCGCTCCAGCTTGCGCCTGTGGTCGCAGATCCGGCCCGATATCGTCAAGATCGACAAGTATTTCAGCCGCGACATCAGCTGCAGCGCCGACAAGCTCAAGACCTTGCAGGCCCTGCTGCAGATCGCCGATGTCTTCGGCACGGCGCTGGTGGCCGAGGGCATCGAGAACGAGGCCGACCTGCGTGTCATCCGCGATCTCGGCATCGCCTATGGCCAGGGCTATTTCCTGGGGCGTCCAGGGGCCGAGGTGCAGCCCGAGATCCTTGCTGCGGCGGTGCAGGTGCTGCACGACACGCGGGTGGCGGTGATGCCCGAGCAACGCTACGTGGCCCGCATGGGGCAACTGCGCCATCTGTCGCTCATCCATGCGCCGGCGATCGGCTGCCGCGCCAGCAACGACGAGGTGGCAGCCATCTTCCAGGCCTATCCCGAATTGCACGCGGTGGCGGTGGTGGACGACGAATGTCCGCTGGCCATCATCAACCGCCAGCAGTTCATGGACCATTACGCCACCCTGTACTTCCGCGAGATCTTCGGCAAGAAGTCCTGCCTGCTGCACGCCAACCAGCAACCGCGACTGATCGAGCGCAGCCACGACATCGAGGAGCTGGTCGGCATCCTGACCTCGCAGGACCAGCGCTACCTGAGCGACGGTTTCATCGTCACCGAGAACGGTCGTTACGTGGGCCTGGGCACGGGCGAGCAGCTGGTGCGCTCGGTCACCGAGTTGCGCCTGGAGGCGGCCCGCCACGCCAACCCGCTGACCTCGTTGCCGGGCAACATCCCCATCAGCCTGCACATCAAGCGCCTGATCGAGAGCCAGGGCGAGTTTGTCGCCTGCTACATCGACATGAACAACTTCAAGCCCTTCAACGACCAGTATGGTTACTGGCGCGGCGACGAGATGATCCGCCTGCTGGCGCGGCTGGCCGTGGCGCACAGCGATCCCCAGCGCGACTTCGTCGGCCATGTGGGCGGCGATGATTTCATGATCCTGTTCCAGAGCGACGACTGGGCGCAGCGCTGCGAGCGCATCGTCGACGAATTCGCCCAGCAGGCGCGCGAGCTCTTCGACGAGGCGGCGCGCCTGTGTGGCGGCATCCACGCCGAGGACCGGCACGGGGTCATGCGCTTCTTCCCCTGCACCACAGTTTCCATCGGTGCGGTGCAGGTCGGCAAGCTGGCCTTTCGCGATGCGGAGGAGGTCGCCACCCAGGCCGCGTTGGCCAAGCGCGAGGCCAAGCTTGCAGGTAACGGCCTCTTCGTGATGCCGCGGCGCGTGACGGTCCCGGCCTGAACCGTGCGCGAGGGCCGTTGGCCCGGTCACCGATTGTTCATGGCGCGGACACGCCGCGGTCACATGACGCTTCCATGATCACCCCAACAAACTAGCGAGGTGACCATGAAAGTATCAGTGATCGGTGCGGGTTATGTGGGTCTGGTGACGGCGAGCTGTCTGGCCGACATGGGCCACGAAGTGGTCTGCATGGACAGCGACCCGCGCCGCGTGGAGCTGCTGCGCTCGGGTGTGGTGCCGATCTACGAGCCCGGGCTGGACAGCGTGATCCAGCGCAACACCCGCGACCAGCGCCTGTTCTTCACCACGCGCTTGCCCGATGCGCTGGAAGCCTGCGAGGTGCTGTTCATCGCCGTCGGCACGCCGCCGAAGGAGGATGGCTCGGCCGATCTGGTCCACGTGCTGGAGGTGGCGCGCCAGGTGGGTCGTTGCCTGACGCATCCCCTGGTCATCGTGAACAAGTCCACCGTGCCGGTGGGCACGGCCGAGCGCGTCGGTGCGGTGCTGGCCGAGGCGCTGGCCGAGCGCGACCTGTCTTCGCTGCCCCTTGCCGTGATCTCCAACCCCGAGTTCCTCAAGGAAGGCGCGGCCATCGACGACTTCATGCACCCGGACCGCATCGTGATCGGCTTGCCCGCTGGTGCCCCCGGCGAGATGGCGCGCGCCGCCATGACACGCCTCTACGCTTCGCTCAACCGCCACCACGAACGCACGGTCTGGATGGATGTGCGCAGCGCCGAGCTGACCAAGTACGCTGCCAACGCCATGCTGGCCGCGCGCATTTCCTTCATGAACGAGATGGCCAACCTGGCCGATCTGGTGGGGGCAGACGTGGATGCCATCCGCCGTGGCATCGGCAGCGACAGCCGCATCGGCCCGAGTTTCCTCTACGCGGGCACCGGCTATGGCGGCAGCTGCTTTCCCAAAGACACGCGCGCCCTGATGCAGACCGCACAGCAGCATGGCAGCCAGATGCAGCTGGTGGAGGCCACCGAGCGTGTCAACCAGGCCCAGCGCCAGATCCTGGCGCGCCGGGTCATGGCCCACTTCGGCAGTGATCTGCGCGGGCGCCGCTTCGCCGTCTGGGGCCTGGCCTTCAAGCCGCAGACCGACGACATGCGCGAGGCCCCCAGCCGTCACCTGATCCGCCAACTCATCCTGCGCGGCGCCGAGGTGGTGGCCCACGACCCGGTGGCCATGGAGGCGGCGCTGGCCGTGCTGGCCGAAGACCTGGCCGACATTCCGGATGGCCTGTCGCGCCTCACGCTCGTGGGCGACGCCATCTCCGCGCTCGATGGCGCCGACGCCCTGCTGGTGGTGACCGAGTGGAAGCTCTTCCACAACCCGGATTTCGGGCTGATCCGCCAGGCCCTGCGCCATCCACTCATCATCGATGGCCGCAATCTCTACGACCCACAGCAACTGCAGGAGCAGGGCATTGCCTACCAGGGCATCGGCCGGCGCAATGCACTGGCCAGCCAGGCCGTGCCCGGTGTCCGCCTGGCCGCCGACCTGGCCGAGAGCGCCCCTTCCATGGCGCATGTCTAGGCAGTTGCCGCGCGGCTTCGGGTGGCTCATGGCCACCCAGTTTCTTTCCTCGCTGGCCGACAACGCGCTGCTCATCGTCGCCATCGCCCACCTGCATCACCTGGGCGCGCCGTTGTGGTGGGCGCCGCTGCTCAAGTTCGCCTTCACCCTGTCCTACGTCCTCCTGGCGCCCTTCATCGGCGCGCTGGCCGACGCCGTATGCAAGCGCAGCCTCATGGCCTGGATGAACGCGCTCAAGCTGCTGGGCGCGCTGGCGCTGCTGTATGGCATGCATCCCATGCTGGCCTTTGCCCTGGTGGGCCTGGGGGCCTCGGCCTATGCGCCGGCCAAATACGGCCTGCTGACCGAAAGCGTGCCGCCTGCCGCACTGGTGGCGGCCAATGGCTGGATCGAATCGACAGTGGTGCTCTCCGTGCTGCTGGGCACGGTGCTGGGCGGCGGCCTGATCTCGCCGCTGTGGCTGGGCTCCGGTACCGTGGGCTGGGCCGGTGCCCTGTGGCCGGTGGCGGCTGGCGCCTCCTCGCCCGCGCTCAACGTGTCTCTGCTGCTGGTCATCAGTCTCTACGCGCTGTCCTCGCTTTGCAATCTGCGCATCGTGCCCAGCGGCAAGTCTTACCCGGTGCGCGACCGGGCGCCCCTGCGCATGCTGGCCGACTTCCGGCGCGCCAATGCCACGCTCTGGCGCGATCGCAGCGGCGGCCTGTCGCTGGCGGTCACCACCACCTTCTGGGGCATCGGGGCCATGCTTCAGTTCGCCGTGCTGCACTGGGCCGTGCAGGTGCTGGGCCTGAGCCTGGACCGGGCCGCCTATCTGCAGGGCATCGTCGCCGTCGGGGTGGTCGCGGGCGCCGTGCTGGTGGCCAGCCGCCTGCGCCTGCGCCACGCCACCAGCGTGCTGCCCCTGGGCCTGGTGATGGGCGGGCTGATGGCGCTGACGGTCTGGGTGCCGGACTGGACCTGGTCCGTGCCCTCGCTGCTGATGGTGGGAGCGCTGGGCGGCATGCTGGTGGTGCCCATGAACGCCTTGTTGCAGCACCGCGGCCACCGCCTGCTGACGGCGGGGCAGTCGATCGCCGTACAGGGTTTCAACGAAAACCTCAGCGTTCTTCTCATGCTGGGACTCTACGCGGGGCTGATCGCCCTGCAGGTGCCGGTGCAGATCGTCATGGGCTTGGCCGGCCTGGGTCTGGCCGCGTTCATCGGGCGCAACCTGTGGCAACGCCGCGGGGCGCCGGGGCGGCGCTCCTTGCTAGGCCATCTGCTGCGGCGCGATTGAGGGCAGGCGCGCGTCGCCGGCCATGCTGGTGGCGATGGCCAGCTTCATGACACTCTCGATCTGCGCCACGATGCCGGCCCAGTCGTTCTGCAGCGCCGCATCGCGCGAGGCCGTGCGCAGGCGCTGCAGCAGGGCGCCGTCCTGCGCCAGCTCGACGATCTGACGCACAAAGGCCTCGTCGTCGTCCATGGGCGCGAGCAGGCCGTTGTGGCCAGCCTGGATGTTTTCCGAGGCAGCGGCATAGTCGAAGGCCACCACACCCAGCCCGCTGGCCATGGCCTCCAGCACCACATTGCCGAAGGTCTCGGTCTGGCTCGGAAAGCCGAAGAGGTCGGCCGAGGCGTAGTGCTGCGCCAGGGCCGGGCGCGCCAGCGTGCCGGTGAAGATGGCCTCGGGCGCCAGCGCCTGCAACTCGGAGCGCATCGGGCCGTCGCCCACCAGTACCAGTTTGAGATCAGGTCGTTGCAGCCGCGCCTGGGCGTAGGCGCGCACCAGCAGCGGCAGGCTCTTTTCCTTGGCCAGGCGGCCCACACACAGCAGCACCGGGGTGTCAGGCCCGGCACCCCAGCTGGCGCGCAGCGCCTCGCTGCGGTGCACCGGATCGAAGATGCTGCTGTCCACGCCGCGCGCCACCACCTGCAGGCGCTCCAAGCCGGCGGCGCTCAGGCGATCGGCCAGGCCGCGTGTGGGCACCATGGTGCACAGCGTCTGGTTATGGAAGCGCCGCAGGTAGGCCATGATGGGCTTGCTCAGCCAGCCCATGCCGTAGTGGCTGCTGTAGGCGTGGAAATTGGTGCGGAAATCCGAGGTGACCGGAATGCGCAGCTTGCGCGCCACGCGCAGCGCCGACCAGCCCAGCGGGCCTTCGGTGGCGATGTGCACCAGGTCCGGCCGCTTGATCGTCCACAGCGGTTCGAGCTGGCGGCGCGAGGGCAGGCCCAGCTGCAGGTGCGGGTAACGCGGGATGGGCATGCCGCGCATGAGTACGTCGCCCGATGCACCCGCAGGCGCTTCGCTGGCCTGGCGCGGGCGCACCAGCTGGACCTGGTGGCCGCGCTCGCGCAGGCCCTCCACCACGCGCTGCAGCGTGAGCGCCACGCCGTTGATCTCGGGCGGGTAGGTCTCGGTGACCACGGCGATGCGCAGATGGGCCTGCGCCGGTGGCAGGTCTTCGACCAGGATATCGGTGGTGTCGGGTTTCATGCTGACATCTTGGCGCGCGTTTATCTCAGTTCGATGACAGCGACGGTCGCCTGGCTGTGCCGGCACATGAATTTTTGATGACAGGGACTGCGCTGTCATCGACTTTTCATGAAGCAGGCCGAGCATGCGCCCTGGGCGTGGCCTCTCCACGTCCAGCATCTTCGATACAAGGAGCCTCCGTGAGCCAATTTCTGCAAGCCCTGAAGGTCCAGCGCTGGGACGACCACCGCTACTACCACCACAGCCGCATCAACCAGTCGCTGCACCTCATCAGCGCTGTGTCCTTCCTGGTGGCCTATGCCTTCCTCTTCATCCAGCCGCCGGTGGCCGCGCTGATCGCCTGGCTGATCTCCATGGTCTCGCGTCAGTCGGGCCACTTCTTCTTCGAGCCCAAGGGTTATGACGAGGTGAACCACGCCACCCACGAGTACAAGGAAGAGATCAAGGTGGGCTACAACCTCAAGCGCAAGGTGGTGCTCATGGCCGTCTGGGCCGGCCTGCCCGTGGTGCTCTGGCTGCAGCCGGACTTCTTCGGCCTGCTGGAGGCGCACACCCAGCCCAGCGGCTACGTGCTCAACGTCGGCTGGCTCTGGCTCTGGCTGGGGGTGGGTGGCCTGGCCTTCCGCGTGCTGCAACTGGCCGTGACCCAAAGTCTTTATACCGGCATCGTCTGGGCCACCAAGATCATCACCGACCCTTTCCACGACATCCTGCTCTACTGGAAGTCGCCGCTGTACCTGCTGCAGGGCGAGCTGATCGCCAAGCCCGAGCACCTGATCGAGGAACGTGCCGAGCACGAGGCCGAACTGGCCCGTCACCAGGCCTGATGCCATGTTCCCGGTGCGGCGGGTTCCGTCGCACCGGGTTTTTTCTTTCCTAGCGCCACAGATGGCGCAGCATTTCCCGCAGCAGCCCGCGCTTGATGGTCTTGTTCGTCAGGCCCGGGGCCTGCCACCACCAGCCGTCGCGCTGCATCTGCAAGCCGGCCTGCACACAACGCTCCAGCATGTCCTCGAAATCGCTCTCGCTGAAGTTCAGGCTGAAGATGAAACGGCCCGTGCCCACCCAGCTCAGGGCCAGGCCATGATCGCGCAGGTAATACTGCAGCATCCAGTTGTAGCGCGAGGGGCGGGTGTAGCTCAGCGTCCAGACACTGCTCATGTTCGCGGCCTGCAAGGGCAGGCCTTCGGCCAGCATGCGGTCGTTGAAGCGCTCGCACCGCTGGTCCCAGGTGCGGTCGAGGTCAACGTAGATCGCGCGCACCTCGGGCGTTTCCAGTCGGCGCAGGAATTCGTTCATGGCGCCCATCACATAGGGGTGGGCGTTGAAGGTGCCGCGCGCAAAGCAGATGTCGGCCGGCTTGTCCTCGCGGAAGCGCTGCATCAGCGCCTGCTTGCCGCAAACCACGCCCACGGGCAGGCCGCCGCCCAGCGTCTTGCCGTAGGTGACCAGATCGGCCTGCACGCCAAAGTAGTCCTGCGCGCCGCGTGCGGCCAGGCGGAAACCCAGGAAGACCTCGTCGAAGATCAGCACGATGCCGCGCTCGGTGCAGACCTCGCGCACTTGTTGCAGCCAGCGCGTGTAGGCTGCCCGGTCGTAGCCCGCGCTGCGGCTGCTGTCGAGCAGGGTGGAATCACCCGGGGCGTTCTTGTTGGGGTGCAGGGCCTGCAGGGGGTTGATGAGCACGCAGGCGATGTCGCGGCGGGTGCGCAGCACCTTGAGCGAAGCCTCGTGCATGTCGCGCAGGGTGTAGGTCTCGCGCGGGGGCAGGGGGTTGCCCGGGCCCGGCTGCACGTCTTCCCACCAGCCGTGGTAAGCCCCGCAGAAGCGCACCAGGTGGCGCTTGCCCGTGTGGTATCGGGCCAGGCGCACGGCCTGCATCACGGCCTCGGTGCCACTCATGTGGAAGGACACGGCGTCCAGCCCGCTGATCTGCTGCAAGCGCGCCACGTTGTCGGCCACGCAGGGGTGGTAGGCGCCCAGCACGGGGCCCAGATCCTGCGCAATGCGCGCGCCTGCGGCGATGCAGGATTTGTAGAAGTCCATGCCCATGACGTTGACGCCGTAGGAGCCGGTGAGATCGATGTAGCGATTGCCGTCCAGGTCCGTCACGCTCACGCCCTCGCTGGCTTGTACGAAGCCACCCACTTGCAGATGCTGGCGCAGGTAGGGGCTGAACTGGTAGGGCACGCGGTAGGCGCCCGTGAAACGCAGATCCGGCAGACCGTCGCGCGCTGCCTTGGTCAGCGCGATCGACTGCGGCGCCTTCGCCTGCAGCCGGCCGGCGAGTGCAAAGAAGCCCGCGCGGCGTTGTTGCGCCACGGTATCGGGCGCGCCATCGCAGGCATAGAAGGTGGCCTCGTCGTAGGCGTAACCCGGAATCCAGCGCGCCAGGCGTTTGGCCATGCGCGAATGCCCGGCCAGCGAGGGGTGCTTGGCGCGCGAGAGCTCCAGTCGGCGCTTGAGGGCGGGCAGGGTGACGCCAACAGCGCCGGCAATCCAGGCAAGTTCGTAAGTCATGGTCCTTCGGTTTCCTTTGGGGCAGCCGTGTGAAACGACGATGACTCTTTGTATTCAAACCATTTGACAACCTTGTGAAAACAACATGACAAGCCCAAAATTTCGTGACCGCCTCCTGCAGCAGGAAGGCCTGAACTTCGTGCTCACCAACCGCCTGCCCCGCGTGGCGTTGACGCGTTTCATGGGCCGCTTCAGCAAGGTGCGCCAGCCGCTGGTGCGTGATGCCTCGATTGCCCTGTTCAGGTTTTTCGGCGATCTGGACCTGAGCGAGGCGAAGAAACAGCACTTCGACAGCCTGCACGACTGTTTTGTGCGCGAGCTCAAGGACGGCGCCCGGCCTTTCGACGCCGATCCTGAGGTGGTTTGTAGTCCCAGCGACGGCATTGTTGGCGGTCACGGCCGCATCGAAGGGGATGAGTTGCTGCAGATCAAGGGCATGCCCTACAGCCTCACCGAGTTGCTGGGTAGCGCTGAGCTGGCAGAGAAACACCAGGGCGGCAGCTACGTCACGCTGCGCCTGCGCGCCAGCATGTACCACCGCTTTCACGCGCCCACCGACTGCACGGTGAAGCGTGTCACACATATCCAGGGCGATATGTGGAACGTCAACCCCATCGCGCTCAAGCGCGTGCCGCAACTCTATTGCCGCAACGACCGCGCCGTGATCGAAGCCGCGCTGCCGTCAGGTCAGGCGCTGACCATCGTGCCCGTGGGTGCCATCCTCGTGGCCAGCGTGCGCCTGCATTTTCTCGACCTGAACCTGCACCACGACTACCGGGGCGAGCAGGTCATCGCCTGCAATGCGCCGCTCAAGCGGGGACAGGAGATGGGCTGGTTCGAGCATGGCTCGACCATCGTGGTGCTGGCTCCGAAGGGGATGGAGCTGGTGGGGGGCATCGAGACGGGGACAGAGGTCATGGCGGGGCAGGCCTTGCTGCGGCGGGTTTGAGGAAGAACGGCCCCGCACCAGGCAGTGGCGTGACAGTGCGGGCGCGGAAACATTGCGGGGTTTGTCGGCTTTAATTGGCCGTGCTGGTCGCGGACGCGGGAAAAATGCTGTGCCGACAAGCACTTGCGTCCGTCCGGTCTTGTGGCCGCGAACGCAGCGCCGATGTTATTCCGCACTTTTGCGGGGTTTCACGGTTTGTTAGGAGTTCGGTCCTGCGCTATATTTGCCTGAATTCTTCAAACAAAACAAGCACTTAGCTTGCAGCAGGGGAGGCGTCAGGATGAACGTCAGTCCATGTTATTCCGTACTTTTGCGGTCTATATCACGTTAGGCATTGGAAATGCAGATCACCGCAGTGTCTGAAATTCTCGCGGCGAAGATGGAGGGCGACAGGTCATACCTTCTCGTGTTTGCCGCAGATTCCGAGACATACGAGCTTTTCTTGCCGGGCAGCGGATATCCTGGCGAGTTCGTTGGTTTCTTGTCCCCGTCTCTCCGAAATCAGCACACCGGAAAGAGTTGGGCGCTCGAATGGTCGCAAGCCGAGCTATTGGCTGCGCATTTGGAACCGTGCCTCGAGAGTGCTGGCGCGTTAGCCACAGTTGCAGGAGCAATAGTCACAGCACTGCAAACAGGACGTCGGTATGGACAAGAAGCCTAACAATTCAATCGAGAGCGGATCGCCTACGGCTCCCGCTCATCTCAAACGTTAGCCTTCATGCACCAGTCGTCGCTGACCCTAGAGTTTTGTGCAATGCGCTTCTTGCTGCAGTGGCAGCATAAGGAGTCAAAGCTCCATCGCGAGGTGCGAAAGGCCAGTCCCAGCGTGGAGGCTGTTCGTACTGCGCTGCGTTTCTTTCAGGTATCGCGGAACTTCTCGGGAATCGATAAAGACGATCGCGCGCTTCGTGTTACGAGGGAACTCGTGAATGTTCGAACTCAGTCGGATATGCACCCGGTTGAAAGTGTGGAGGCCCTGGCTGACGCGTTTCGTCGGGCCAAATTTCAGAGGAACATCTCAGCTGCCTCCAAGTTACTTTGGCTTAGCTCGCGCAGTCCTTTCAAGATCTACGACGATCGCGCATGGATCGCATTGAGGAAGCTCGGTGCAGACCCGGGGCCCAAGGGCGACTACGCAACCTACTTTGATGCCTGGAAGAAGGAATACGCGAAGTACAAAACTGGAATCGAGGCTGCAGTGCAGCTCTTACCATCGGCTAGGCCGTTCCTGCCGGCGCCTCAGCCAAGCGAAACGGGGCTACGAAGGGTGGTGCAGAAGGGATGGTTCAAGGAAAGAGTGTTTGACATCTACCTTTGGGAACTCGGCGGTGAGGGCTAACATGGCAATCGACGCGGACGTCCTATCGGCCGGCAGTCGCAGGCCTACTGTCCGCCGGTCATTTTTACGTTATGCGTCTATTAGAGCTCTAAGTTGATATGAACTGGCTTGAAGACATTGGAAAGGTTGTACCAATCGCCGAGGCCTACCGCGACGTAGCACAACCTGCTGCAAGAGAGGTGGGTGAAGCGCTCGGAAATGCAGCGAAGGTGGCACGTTTTGCCTTGGCACCCGTGGATTATCTAGCCGCTCAACATCAGCGATGGAAACGGTACCTCGAACGCGTCGCCGAGAAAGTACCAGAGGAGCGCAGGGTTAAAGCGCATCCGCAACTTGCGGGTCCTGTGTTCGCTGGCCTCCAATATGTCGAAGAGACGAGCATCAATGCCGAGCTTTTCCTCAACCTTCTAGCCCGAGCCATCGACCGAGAGCGGGTGAGCGAAGCTCATCCTGCGTTCGCTCAATTGATCACTCAGCTGAGTCCCGATGAGGCGCTGATTCTCTTTCACCTTAAACGACGCCCCTTTTCTTTCCGACAGCATGCCATGTTTCGTCAGGAATCGAGTACGTTCGGACCAAGAACGACGACACACAATGAGTTTCCGCTAAGCGAACTCGTGTTCCCTGGCAACTTCGGACTCTATATGGACCATCTCCACAGCCTCAATCTGGCAGGTATCTGGCAAGACGGAAATCAAGAACCGATTATGGACGATGCCACCTCCCGCCAGACCGGCGTAAACATCAAGAGCGTCATCGCTCTCGAGAGTTTCGGAAAGATGTTCGCGCAGTCTTGCGTACCCGATGACCTCAACCCTCATTGGGTCCAAGGTGCGTAAGACGCATAACCCGGAAGTCAATCGGACCTAAGCGAAAAGCCGCGCAGGCCGGTTACTTCTACGTTACCCATGATGCCCTCTCATCATCATCGGTCCCGCTGTCATCTGCTTGGGGCCCTTGCAGTTGCCACCTTGTTACCCGCCTGCGGCAAGCGCGCGCCCAAGGCCCAGCCCTTGCCTGCCGGCAGCACCGTGCTGGCCCTCGGCGATTCGCTGACCTCGGGCGTGGGGGCCTCGGCAGACACGGCGTACCCAGCGGTCTTGCAGGCTTTGACGGGCTGGCAGGTGGTGAACGGTGGCGTCTCGGGTGACACCACGGCCCAGGCGCTGGCACGGCTACCCGCCCTGCTGCAGGAGCACCAACCCGCGCTGGTCATCGTGAGCATCGGCGGCAACGATTTCCTGCGCCAGATGAGCGCGGCCGGGGCCAAGGAAACGATCCGCGAGATCAGCCGAACTGCCAGCGCCGGTGGTGCCCAGGTGCTGCTGGTGGCGGTGCCCCAGGTCTCGCTGCTGGCGGCCGGCACGGGCAGCCTCAAAGACCATCCACTCTACGCCGAGCTGGCGGAGGAGCTCAAGCTCCCGCTGCACGCGGCCGGCTGGGCTGCCGTCTTGTCCAACCCCAGTCTGCGTGCCGACAGTGTGCATGCCAACGCCCAGGGCTACCGCCAGTTTGCCGAAGGGCTGGTGCAGGCGCTGCGCAAGGTGGGTTGGCTGGCCTGAAGGCCGGCGCGACTTGGCCTGCGTGTGGCAGATTTCAGATATAAATAAGCGCTCGCCCTAAGCATGGGAGGAACAGGCGATGACCGTCTGGCCATGGTGTCAAACCCCTTCCCGTGCACTCTCCAACGCGCAATCAAGGGGAATCGCACATGAACATCTTCCGAGTTTTCCTCCTGCCTCTGCTCCTCATCGCCAGCTTTGCGGCCCTGGCCCAGGATGCCCGCGAACGCGGCTTCATCCGCAGGGGCATGTCCGAGGGCGAAGTCCTCGTGCGTGTGGGCAAGCCGGATCACGAATCCGTGGTTGCCAACAACGCCCTCAGGGGCCTGCCCGAGGAGAAGACCTGGACCTACTTCCCGCATGCGCAGGATCCGGACACCTTGACGGTCATCACCTTCAGGTCGGGGGCCGTGGTCGAAATTGAGCGCAAGATCTCGCGCTAGGCCGTCGGGGCGCCGTCGGCCTCGGCGCCGTGATCGGCAAGGCTCAGCCCGCGTTCAGGACGTCCAGCGTCCAGGCCGTCTTCTGCCAGGCCTGCATTTCTTCCTGCAGCAGATAAGCCGACTGCGGGTACTTGGCGACCCAGTCGGCGCGGCAGTCGAGCTGCACTTCACGCTCCCCATCCCAGTCCAGGCGCAAGCCCTGCAGGTCCGGATCGCGCCGCGCGTGGCAGAGGATGACGGCCAGGCGCAGGGCCAGCAGCTGCAGCACGAAGGCTGCGTCGTCGAACGCCAGGTCCAGCTTGCGCAGCTTGCCGCGGTGGCCCAGCACGAGCTGGCCCAGGCGGTGCAGTTCGTTCATGGTGAAGCCGGCGGCGTCGGCGTTGTCCAGGATGTAGGCGCCGTGCTTGTGGTAATCGCTGTGCGAGATGGCGCTGCCGATCTCGTGCAGCTGCGCGGCCCAGCCCAGCTTGCGCAGGGCGCGTTCCAGTTCCTCGGCTTCGCCCGGGCCGGCCAGCTGGCGCAGCAGGTGGTGCGCCACCTGGCTCACGCGCCGGGCCTGGGCCGGGTCGGCATTGAAGTTGCGCGCGAGGCGCGCCACGCTGGTGCTGCGCTGGTCGCTCTGTTCGTGTTCTCGGTCCAGCAGGTCGTAGAGCGCGCCGTGGCGCAGCGCGCCCTGGGCCACGTGCATTTCTTCGATGTCCAGCAGGGCGAAGAGGGCGCGCAGCACGCTGACGCCGCCGCCGATCACGGCGCGCCGGTCATCCTTCATGCCTTCGATGCGCAGGCGCTCGGCGCTGCCGGCCTTGAGCAGGCGCTCCAGCAGCCAGTCCAGGCCCTCCTGCGTGATCAGGCCTTCGGCCCAGCCAGCGGCCTGCAGCACATCGCCGACGGCGCCCACGGTGCCCGAGGAGCCGTAGGCCAGGTCCCAGTCTTCGCGCCGGCAGCTGGTGAGGGCTTCGTCCAGCACGGCCTGGGCGGCGACCTCGGCGGTCTCGAAGGCCTCGGCGCTGAAGGCGCCGTCGGGGAAATAACGCATGGACCAGGCCACGCTGCCCACGCGGTAGGAGTCCATGAAACGCGGGCGGTAACCCTGGCCCAGGATGAGTTCGGTGGAGCGCCCGCCGATGTCCACCACCAGGCGGCGCTCGTCGGACTGCGGTAACAGGTGGGCCACGCCCTGGTAGATGAGGCGCGCTTCCTCGCGGCCGGAGATGACGTCGATGGGAAAGCCCAGGATCTTCTGCGCGCGTTCCAGGAAGACCTCGCGGTTGCGGGCTTCGCGCAGCGTCTGGGTGGCGACGGCGCGCACCTGGTTTTTCTTGAAGCCGGCCAGGCGTTCGGCGAAACGACCCAGGCAGTCCCAGCCTCGCTGCATGGCGTCTTCGCTGAGGTTGCGGTCTGCATCCAGGCCATTGCCCTGGCGCACGGTTTCCTTGAGGTATTCGCGGCGCTTGAGCAGGCCGTGGTCGAGCTGGGCGATTTCAAGCCGGAAGCTGTTGGAGCCCAGGTCGATGGCGGCGAGTTCGGTTCCGTTTTTCATGCGCGGGTCTCAGGCTTCATCGGACTTATGGTACCCGGCCGCAAAACCCGGGAAGAAATCGTAGCGAGCCGCCCAACGCGGCGACGGGCAAGCGCAGTAGCTTTATTCACAAGTTTCAGCCGAGGATGCGGCCGTCGGCGCTCAGCATGCTTTGGGTGACATAGGCTCCCACGCGCCGCTGCGCCTGGTGGCTGATGCGAAAGCCGCCCAGATCGAGCGCGCCCTGTTTCTGGAAGGCCTGCAGCACCTGGGCCCGCGTGGCGCCGGGCTCCAGGGCGTTGAGCACTTCCTGGGCATACCGCGCGGCGATAAAACCCGACAGGCTCTGCGGCGTCGGCGGCTCGTCGAACAGGCGCGCCAGTGTGTGGCGGTAGGCACGCACGATGGGCAGGCTGGCGGTGACCATGGGCACGACCTGGGTGGCCATGACCGGGGTATTGCGCGATTGCCCCAGCTGGTTCAGGGTCTGCAGGTTGACGTCGGCCAGGCCGATGACGTAGCGCTGACGATCCTGCTTTTCCAGCCCGAGCGTGAACTGGGCCAGTTCCGGCGTGCCGCCGATGAAGAGCAGGATCGGCGGGGTCTGCGGGGTCAACTGCTGGCCCAGGCGCTGGAGCGTGCCTTGGGGCGCGTAAGACTGGAGGCGCAGTTTCAGCCCGGTGGCGATGCGTTCGACCTCCGGCTGGTACAGGGACTGCTCCGCCGCAGAGGCAAACACGGCGCCCAATTCGGGCACGCCGATGATGGCCAGCGATTTCAGCGCATGGCCGATCTGTTCCTGGCGCGAGGCGAAGATGGCGAACGTCCGGTCGTTGCCGGGTAACGTCTCGTCGTGCAGCCAGGGGGCCACGTGCGCGATGTCCAGTTGTTCCTGCTGTATCAGCCTCACCAGCTGGGCGGCCGCGCGGTCACCCGCGGTCCCGCACAGGGCCAGGCAGTTGGGCAGTGAGCGTACGGTGTCCAGGGCCAGTCGCAGGCCGCCCTGGCTGCCGTCGACTTCCAGCACGGTGTGTTGCACCGGGCGGCCCCGCCAGCCGCCCCGGGCGTTGTAGTCCTGCCAGGCCGCGCGCGAGCCGATCAGGAAGTCGCGCGACACGTCCAACTGGCCCGGGGAGGCGTCGACGATCTGCACGATTTCCGGGACACGTGCAACGACCGCCCTCGAAGGCTGGGCAAGCGCTGGCAGGCTGGTCAGCAGGGCGCTGGCGCAGGTGCCCAGCAGGAGCTGGCGGCGGTGCGGGGAAACGGCTTGGGGCATGGGGGCTCGCTTGCGGGGTAGGAAAGGCGAGGGCCCAGCTTAGGGAGACTCGGTGACTCTTTCGTGACAGAATTGCGACACCCTGGGAGGCGGCTTCTTTGGCCTTGTCATATGGATGACACAAAAGCTTCTTAAAGTCACTTCATCTCCAACCAACCCCAGGAGCTTTTGATGACAACGACTTTCAAACGTGCACTTTTCGGCCTGAGCGCCGCGACGCTGCTGGCGGTGTCCAGCCTGGCTTCGGCCCAGGACGTGACCGGCGCCGGCGCCAGCTTCCCGGCCCCCCTGTACGCCAAGTGGGCCTCCGAATACAACAAGGCTTCCGGCGTCAAGATCAACTACCAGTCGGTAGGCTCCGGTGCCGGCATCCGCCAGATCGACGCCAAGACCGTGGACTTCGGCGCGTCCGACATGCCGCTCAAGGACGAGGACCTGGCCAAGAAGGACCAGGTGCAGTTCCCCACCGTGATCGGTGGCGTGGTGCCGGTGGTGAACATCCCCGGCATCGCTGCCGGCCAGCTCAAGCTGACGGGTGCGCTGATTGCCGATATCTACCTGGGCAAGATCTCCAAGTGGAACGATGCAGCGATCAAGGCGATCAACCCCGGCCTGAACCTGCCGGATGCAGCCATCGCCCCGGTGCGCCGCGCTGACGGTTCCGGCACCACCTTCATCTTCACCAACTACCTGAGCAAGGTCAGCCCCGAGTGGAAAGACAAGGTCGGTGAGGGCACCGCCGTGAACTGGCCCACCGGCGCCGGTGGCAAGGGCAACGAAGGCGTGGCCGCTTTCGTGGGCCGCCTGCCCAACTCGATCGGTTATGTCGAGTACGCCTACGTCAAGCAGAACAAGATGGTCTTTGCCCAGATGAAGAACAAGAACGGCAACTTCGTCTCGCCGGACGACACGGCCTTCAAGGCCGCCGCTGCCGGCGCCGAATGGGCCAAGAGCTTCTACCAGATCCTGACCGAGCAGCCTGGCAAGGATGCCTGGCCCATGACCGGTGCCACCTTCATCCTGATGCACAAGACCCAGGACAAGCCGGTCAACGCCGCTGCCGCCCTGAAGTTCTTCTCCTGGGCCTACGCCAACGGCGACAAGATGGCCGACGACCTGGACTATGTGCCCATGCCCGCCAGCGTGAAGGCTGCCATCGAGAAGTCCTGGAGCCAGATCAAGGACGCTTCGGGCAAGGCCATCGCGTTCAAGTAATCCAAACTGAAACACCAGCACGTCATGAGTTCTTCCACGTCTGCGTCACCGTCCCGAACCGGAGCCTGGTTCGATGTCCTGTTCGGCTGGCTTGCCAAAGGCGCGGCGTGGTTGACTCTGGCGCTGCTGGCCAGCATCCTGATCTCCCTGCTGGTGGGCGCCTGGCCCGCCATCGAACGTTATGGTCTGGGTTTCCTGACCAGCCCGGTGTGGGACCCGGTGCAGGAGAATTTCGGCGGCCTGGTGATGATCTATGGCACCCTGGCCACCTCCTTTATCGCGCTGCTGATCGCCGTTCCGGTCAGTTTCGGCATCGCCCTGTTCCTGACCGAGATGTGCCCGGCCTGGCTCAAGCGCCCGCTGGGCACCGCCGTTGAGCTGCTGGCGGCCGTGCCGTCCATCGTCTACGGCATGTGGGGCCTGCTGGTGTTCGGCCCCATCCTGGCCCAGTACGTGCAGACACCGTTGCAGAAGCTGTTCAGCGGTGTGCCTTATCTGGGCGCCCTGGTGTCAGGGCCTCCGGTGGGTATCGGCATTTTGTCGGCCGGCATCATCCTGGCCATCATGATCATTCCCTTCATCGCGGCCGTGATGCGCGATGTGTTCGAGGTGACGCCGCCGCTGCTCAAGGAGTCGGCCTACGGCCTGGGCTCCACCACCTGGGAGGTGGTCTCCAAGGTGGTGCTGCCCTATACCAAGGCCGGTGTCGTCGGCGGCATCATGCTGGGCCTGGGCCGTGCCCTGGGCGAGACCATGGCCGTCACCTTCGTCATCGGCAACATGAACCAGCTCAATACGCTCAGCGTGTTCGATGCAGCCAACAGCATCACCTCGGCCCTGGCCAACGAGTTTGCCGAGGCGGCCTCCGGCCTGCACCAGGCCTCGCTGATCTACCTGGGCCTGGTGCTGTTCTTCATCACTTTCGTCGTGCTGACCCTGTCCAAAATGCTGCTGCTGCAGCTCAAGAAGAGCGAGGGAGCCAAGTCATGAACGCACAAGACCGGGCTCGCAGCGTCGCGTATCAGCGCCGCAAGCGCATCAACATCCTGGCCCTGACGCTGTCCCTGGGCGCCATGGTCTTCGGCCTGTTCTGGCTGTTCTGGATCCTGTGGGAAACGCTGCGGCTGGGCGTCGGCGGCCTGGCCTGGGCCACCCTGACGCAGATGACCCCGCCGCCCAACGAGGCGGGTGGCATCGCCAACGCCATCTACGGCTCTTTCCTCATGGTGTTGCTGGCGACCTTTGTCGGCACGCCCATCGGCATCATGGCCGGCATCTACCTGGCCGAGTACGACCCCAAGGGCTGGCTGGCCGAGGTGACGCGTTTCGTCAACGACATCCTGCTGTCGGCGCCCTCCATCGTGATCGGCCTGTTCGTCTATGCCGTGGTGGTGGCGCGCTTCAAGTCCTTCTCCGGCTGGGCCGGTGTCATGGCCCTGGCGCTGATCGTGATCCCGGTCGTGATCCGCACCACCGAGAACATGCTGCAGCTGGTGCCCTCCGCCATGCGCGAGGCCGCCTATGCGCTGGGCACGCCCAAGTGGAAGGTCATCCTGATGATCACCCTGCGTGCGGCGCGTGCCGGCGTGGTCACCGGTGTGCTGCTGGCAGTGGCGCGCATCTCGGGCGAGACGGCGCCGCTGCTGTTCACGGCGCTCAACAACCAGTTCTGGACCTCTAACCTCGGCGACCCCATGGCCAGCCTGCCAGTGACGATTTTCAAGTTCGCCATGAGCCCCTACGAGAACTGGCAACACCTGGCCTGGGCCGGCGTGCTGCTGATCACGGTCACCGTGCTCGGGCTCAACATCATTGCGCGCGTGCTGACGCGCCACAAGGGCTGAGCCCCGGGACCGACCTCATGTACACCAGCGAATTTTCTGCAAGGCAAACCATGGAACCCACTTCCACCCCGGCCGCCACGCATGCCCCGAAGATCTCGGCGCGTGGCCTGAACTTCTTCTACGGCAAGTTCCACGCGCTCAAGGACATCAACCTGGATATTCCGCAGAACAAGGTCACGGCCTTCATCGGCCCCTCGGGCTGTGGCAAGTCCACCCTGCTGCGCGTGTTCAACCGCATGTACGAGCTCTATCCGGACCAGCGCGCCGAAGGGCAGGTGCTGCTCGACGGCCAGAACCTGCTGACCAGCAAGGAAGACGTGGCCCTGTTGCGCGCCAAGGTCGGCATGGTGTTCCAGAAGCCTACGCCTTTCCCGATGTCGATCTTCGACAACATCGCCTTCGGCATCAAGCTGTTCGAATCGCTCAGCGCCACCGATCTGGAGGAGCGCGTCGAATGGGCCTTGCGCAAGGCGGCGCTGTGGAACGAGGTCAAGGACAAGCTCAAGCAGAGCGGCTCCAGCCTGTCGGGCGGCCAGCAGCAGCGCCTGTGCATCGCACGCGGCATCGCGATCAAGCCCGAAGTCCTGTTGCTGGACGAACCTTGCTCGGCGCTGGACCCGATCTCCACCGCCAAGATCGAGGAACTGATCACCGAGCTCAAGGACGACTACACGGTGGTGATCGTCACGCACAACATGCAGCAGGCGGCGCGTTGCAGCGATTACACGGCCTATATGTACCTGGGCGACCTGGTGGAGTTCGGCTCCACCGAGCAGATGTTCTTCAAGCCCACGCGCAAAGAGACGGAAGACTACATCACCGGCCGCTTCGGCTAAGGAGGAAATGCACATGCCCGAAAAACATCTCTCCACCCAGTTCGACAGCGAACTGAGTTCCGTCTCCAGCCGCGTCATGGAAATGGGCGGCCTGGTCGAAGCCCAGGTCCAGCAGGCGGTCCAGGCCCTGGGCCAGTTCAACGCCGACGAAGCCCGTCAGGTGATCGAACTGGAACACCGGGTGAACACCATGGAGGTCGAACTCGATCACGAGATCTCCTCCATCATTGCGCGGCGCCAGCCTACCGCGCGCGACCTGCGCCTGCTGATGGCCATCTCCAAGGCCATCGCCAACCTGGAGCGCGCCGGTGACGAGGCCGAGAAGATGGCGCGTATGGTGCTGTCCATCATCCACAGCGGCGCGCCGCGCGCCCTGCCGGCCTCCGAGCTGCGTACGGCCGCCGACCTGGCCGCCGGCCAGCTGCGCAAGGCGCTGGATGCCTTTGCCCGGCTCGACACCACGAACGCCGTGGCCATCCTGAAGGAAGACGATCTGATCGACAGGGAGTTCGACAGCTTCGTGCGCGTGCTGATCACCTACATGATGGAAGACCCCCGCACCATCTCGCCCAGCCTGGACTTGCTGTTCCTGGCCAAGGCCATCGAGCGTGTCGGCGACCATGCCAAGAACATCGCCGAGCTCATCATCTACATCGTCAAGGGTGCCGATGTGCGGCATGCCTCCATCGAAGAGATTGAATCCGTATTGAAGTGAAACACCCCCAGGCTCCGCGCACTGCGTGTCGCTGCGCCACCCCCCTCAAGGGGGCAACGCCAGTGGCCCGGCAAAGCCGGTTCCACGGCGTTCCCCGGTTGGATGGCTTGTGCATCATGGTTTTTCCGGGAGCGTAGGAGTTATAAGAATGAAACAACCTGCTGTATTAGTGGTCGAAGACGAGCCGGCGATCGCCGAGCTGATCGCCGTCAACCTGCGCCATAACGGTTTCCAGCCCACCGTGGCGCCCGACGGCCTGGCCGCGCAGCGCGAGATCGACGCGGTGCTGCCCGACCTGGTGCTGCTGGACTGGATGCTGCCCGGCGAGAGCGGGCTGAGCCTGGCGCGCCGCTGGCGCAACGATCCGCGGACCAAGGCCGTGCCCATCATCATGTTGACGGCGCGTGGCGACGAGGCTGACCGCGTGGCCGGCCTGGACGCCGGTGCCGACGATTACATGGCCAAGCCTTTCTCCACCAAGGAGATGCTCGCGCGCATCCGCGCCCTGCTGCGCCGGCGCGCCCCCGACCAGGGGGTGGTGACGCTGGAGATCGGCCGCCTCAAGCTGGACACGGCCACGCACCGCGTGAGCTATGCGGAGCAGGCGCTCAAGCTGGGCCCGACCGAATTCAAGCTGCTGCAATACCTGATGAGCCACGCCGAGCGCGTGCACAGCCGCGGCCAGCTGCTCGACAAGGTCTGGGGTGACCACGTCTTCATCGAGGAACGCACTGTGGACGTGCACATCAAGCGCCTGCGCGAGGCGCTGGGCGAGGCCGCCGCCATGGTGGAGACCGTGCGTGGTGCCGGCTACCGCCTGTCGGCACAACCCGCGCCGGTGCCTGCCGCGCTGCGCGGCTGAGAACGTTCCCGTTCCCGGGGTCGTCGTTTCATGCTCTTGCATCTCATCCTTTTTCTGCTGCTCCAGATTTTGGGGGCGGTGATCGGCATCTGGCTGGCGCCCGAGGCCCTGCAGATCCGGGGCGGACTGGCCGGCATGCTGGTCATGGGCCTGCTCTGGGTGCTGTTCGATTTCACGCGTGGCCTGCGGGTGCTGCAGTGGCTGCGCAACGGCGACGTCTCGGATGTTCCGCTCAAGCTGGGCCTGTGGGGTGAAGCCGCCGAGCGCGCGCGCCGGCTGGTGCGCCAGCGCGAGCATGAAACACGCGACAGCGATCGCCGTTTGCAGGATTTCCTCGCGGCTCTGCAGGCTTCACCGAACGGGGTGGTGCTGCTGGACGCACACGGGCGCATCGAATGGTTCAACCAGACGGCCGCCCAGCATTTCGGACTGGACTCGGGTCGCGACCTGTTGCAGCACATGGTCAACCTGGTACGCGATCCGGCTTTCACGGCCTATGTGTCCGGGGGGAATTACCAGGCCAGCGTGTTCATGCAGGGGCGGGCCCACAGCAGCGCCCATCCCTCGCGCCTGTCGGTGCATCTGCATGACTACGGCGAGGGTCGGCGCCTGCTGCTTTCGCGTGACGTCACCATGTTCGAGCAGGCCGAGGCCATGCGTCGCGACTTCGTGGCCAACGTTTCGCACGAGATCCGTACACCGCTGACCGTGCTCTCGGGTTTTGTCGAGACCTTGCAGACCCTGCAGCTGGACGCCACGGAGCGCGCCCGTTACCTGGACCTGATGGCGCAACAGGCCGGGCGCATGCAGTCCCTGGTGAGTGATCTGCTGATGCTGTCGCGCCTGGAGGGCAGCCCCTTGCCCGGGGCTGCCGAGTGGTCGTCATTGCCCAAGCTGATGGGGCAGGTGGAGCAGGAAGCACAAGCCCTGTCGGCGGTGCTGAATCCGCCCATGACCGGCCCGGCACAGACGCTGGTGTTCGAGCCGGCGCCGGCCCGTGAACTGGCCGGCACGCCTTCGGAGCTGCACAGTGCGCTCTCCAACCTGGTCAGCAATGCTGTGCGCTACACGCCGGCCGGTGGCGAGGTGCGCTGCGGCTGGTTGATGCTGGAGGACGGCCGCATGGAGTTTTACGTGCAGGACAGCGGCCCGGGCATCGCGCCCGAACATATTCCGCGCCTGACCGAGCGTTTCTACCGGGTGGACCGCAGCCGTTCGCGCGACACCGGCGGCACCGGCCTGGGCCTGGCCATCGTCAAGCACGTGGTGCAACGCCATGGCGCCGAGTTGCGCATCGAGAGTACGCCGGGCAAGGGCTCGCGCTTTTCCATCCTGTTTCCGGCCAGCCGGGTGCGTCAGCTGTCCTGAGCGTCAGACGCTGCGGCGACTAGCCGGGCTGGCGTTCACGCCGCAGCACCTGCCAGATCATGAGCCAGAAGCTCAAGGCCGCGAGGGCCAGCGCCGCGGCGCCGGCCATCCAGAAGGCCGCCGGGGTCTGCAGCGCCGGCCAGGGGCCGAGACCGCGATAGGCCAGCAGGAAGCCGCCATACAAGCCCAGGCCCCACAGCAGCACGCCGTAGATCAGGAAGGGCGCCAGCGTGATGCGCCAGCAGCGCAGCACGAAAACCGCCAGGGCCTGCAGGCCGTCGAACAGGTGGTAGATCGCAGTCCAGAACAGCAGCGGCACGGCCAGGGCCACCACCTCGGGGCTGCTGGCATACAGCCGGGCCAGCGGACCACGTACCAGCACCAGCGTGGTGGCCAGCAGCACGGCGCTGCCCAGCACGAGCACGAAACCCACGCCCACCGCGTGACGCGCCTTGCCCGGGTGGCCGGCGCCCAGCCAGTAGCTGGTGCGGGCGCTGGTGGCGATGCCGATGGCCAGTGGCACCATGTAGAGCACGGCAGCCAGGTTGGCGGCGATCTGGTGGCTGGCGGCCGCGGTGGTGCCCAGGCGCGCCACGAACAGGGCCATCAGCGTGAAGGAGGTCACCTCGATCAGGATGGTCAGGCCACTGGGTACCCCCAGGCGCGCGAAGGCGGCGAGGACTTTCCAGTCGGGTCGATCGGGCAGGCGCCACAATTGGTAAGGCGTGTACAAGGTGCGCGTGCGCAGCAGCCACAGGGCCAGGGACAGCATGGCCAGGTGCACGACCAGCGTGGCCCAGGCGCAGCCTTCGGCCCCCCGTGCCTCCAGGCCCAGGCCGCCGAAAGCGAACCAGATCGAGAGCGGCACCTTGACGGCGAGCGAGCCCAGCTGCAGCCAGGTGACCAACTGGGGCTTGCCCAGGCTCTGGTTGAAGGTGCTGTAGAGCCGGAACATCAGCGCGGCCGGCAGGGCCAGGGCCAGCACGCCCAGGTAGGCCAGTACCTCGGCGCGCAGCGCTGGCGGCACGTCGGCCCAGTCCAGCAGGAACCCCGGGTTCAGCAGGATGGACAGGCCAACCAGCACCAGCGCGAGCCACAGATAGAGGGCCTGGCGCAGGGAGTGTCCGAGCCTCGCGGGCTGGCGGGCTCCGTGCAGCTCGGACCAGACTGGCAGCAGGGCTGTCAGCACGCTCATCAAGCCGACGTACACGCTCATGTAGATGGCGGAACCCACCGATAGCGCGGCCAGCGAGGCCTCGGCGTAGCGGCCGGCGACGATGGTGTCCGTCACGCCATAGGCCATGGTGGCCAGCTGGCCCACCAGCACGGTGCCCGCGTGGCGCGCGATGGTCTTGAGCTCAGGCACGGGTCAGCGCGCGGGCGCGGCCGGGGAAACCGTGATGCGGCGGTAGATGGCCAGGTCTTCTTCGCCTTCGCGCGGGTGGCCCAGTTCGCTGTGCAACTGCCACTGCGCCGGGCTGACGATCTCGGGGGTCTGCCGCACGATCCCCCGATCGATGACCAGCCAGTCGCAGCGGGTGCTGTCGTTGGCCGGCTCCAGGCGCAGGCGGGTATGCAGTTGCATGGCCGCCAGCTGGCCGCGCGAGAGGCCAAAGTAGGCCAGGCAGCTGTCCGGTTGCACGGTGGCCTCGACGCGACGCACCAGGGGCGCATAACTGCGGGCGAAGTCCAGCGCCGGCATCCACAGCGTGGTCAGCAGCAGCCAGCACAGGGCGGCACCGCCAGCGGGCAGCACCATGCTTTTCCACAGGGCGGCGGGGTGCCGGCCAATGCGCCATTTCACCAGCCAGCCCCAGGCCAGCGTGGCGAGGGTGGCGAAGATGAAGGGCAGGATGACGAAGCGCGGCTCGAAACCGGGCAGCAGTCGCGCCACGTTGGCGGCGGGCTGGGGCGGGAAGCCGGTCAACATGGCGACCCAGACCACCCAGATGACGAGCGCAGAAGTGGTGAAGAACAACAGCGTGAACCAGTCGATCAGGGCCGATACGCTGCGCCCCAGCGTGGGCAGGGCAAAAGCCGCCAGCGTGGCCAGGGCCGGCAGGGCCAGCAGCAGGGCCCGGTCCCCGGCCGGCGTGATGAGCGTGGCGCTCAGGGTGATCGCGGTATACCACAGGGGCAGCGAGAGGTGGCGGCTGGGCCGGCGGTCGAAGAGCTGGCGGCGCCAGCGCCACAGGGTCCACAACACCAGAGGCCAGGCCGGCCAGGTGAACCACAGCATCAGGCTGCCCAGGCCATGCCAGGCGGCCCAGGTGGGCTCGGGCAGGCCGATGCGCCAGCGCCAGAGGTCGAGTGCGCTGGCCAGCACGGCCACGCCCACGGGCAGCACCAGCAGCCGCTTCAGGTCGCGCCGGTAGTGGCTGGCATTTTCCAGGGCCTGGCTGCGGTCCAGCATATGCGCCAGCAGGGCGCCCAGGGCCAGCAGCAGGGCCATGGAAGGGCCGCCCGAGAGCGTGAGGCCGGTGAGACCGACCAGGGCCGAGAGGGTGGGCGTCCAGCGCCGGTAAGGCATGGCGGCGAAGGCGTAGAAGCTCAGCGCCGTGAAGCACAGCTGGGCCAGCGCGGGGGTGGTTTCGTGCGAGAGCTGGGCCAGGCCCAGGCAGGCGATGAAAGCCAGCATGCCGCCATCGGCCATCGCGCGGGCGTAGTCATTGGGCCGGGCTTCACCGCCGAAGGCGAAGGCCACGGGCTGGGCCCGCGGGCTGCGCGCCAGGTAGTAGATGCCTTGCCAGACGGCGATGAGGGTCAGGCCCAGCATGACAATGAAGGGCAGGCGGGCGGCGAAGTCCGCCGCGATCCAGGACGGCGCCAGTTGCAGCGCCCAGGCGCCCAGCCAGTAGGGCAGCAGGGCGTCCACCTCCGGCGGTTGGCCCAGCAGCGTGGGGGCCAGCCAGCTGGCGCGGCCGGCGGCCAGCTCGGCCATGTAGCCGTAGGCGGTGATGTCGGCGCTGCGCCAGGGATTGCGCCCGATGAAGCCGGGGAGCAGATAGGCCAGGGCGAAGAGCCAGAGCGCCAGGTGGGGCAGGCGGCGCACGGCGCCTTGGGCGACGATGGCGGGGCTGGGCTGGTTCACGCTGGGATCATGCCAGAGGGCACAAGAGGTTCAGTCAAAGAAATGGGCAGCGCGGCGTACCGGGCTGCCCTCGACTGGAAAACAGTCGCCAGATTACTTGGCAGCGGTCTTGCCGAAGCGGTTGCGGAATTTCTCCACGCGGCCGCCCATGTTGTCCACGGA
Organism: Burkholderiales bacterium; assembly: GCA_016185015.1. GTDB lineage: Bacteria > Pseudomonadota > Gammaproteobacteria > Burkholderiales > Burkholderiaceae_C > Hylemonella. The sequence goes on along the minus strand of JACPOI010000046.1, from coordinate 18,495 downwards.
CTTCTGGGTACCCGTGTAGAAGGGGTGCGACTCGCTGGAGGTGTCCAGCTTGAAGAGCGGCAGTTCACGGCCGTCTTCCATCTTGATCATTTCCTTGGCGTTGGCGCAGGAACGGGTCACGAACTTGAAACCGTTGGACAGGTCCACGAAGCAGACTTCGCGGTAGTTCGGGTGGATGCCTTCTTTCATGATTCTTCCTCTAGGTGCGGGAGCCGGGCCGGACCATCCAGCCTACTTTCCGCGAAAAACGCAAATTATACAAGCAAATCAAGGACTTGCGCAATGTGATCAGCCGCCGCGGCGCATCATGTCGAAGAACTCGTTGTTGTTCTTCGTGGCGCGCATCTGCTTGAGCACCATTTCCATGGCCTCGATCTCGTCCATGTTGTAGAGGAACTGGCGCAGGATGCGGGTTTTCTGCAGGATTTCGGGCTGCAGCAGCAGCTCTTCGCGGCGGGTACCGCTGCGATTGAGCTGGATGGAGGGGAAGACGCGCTTCTCATAGAGGCGGCGGTCCAGGTGGATTTCGGAGTTGCCGGTGCCCTTGAACTCTTCGAAGATCACTTCGTCCATGCGGCTGCCGGTGTCCACCAGCGCCGTGGCGATGATGGTCAGCGAGCCGCCTTCTTCCACGTTGCGGGCGGCACCCAGGAAACGCTTGGGGCGTTGCAGGGCATTGGCATCCACACCGCCGGTCAGCACCTTGCCGGAGGAGGGCACCACGTTGTTGTAGGCGCGGGCCAGGCGTGTGATGGAGTCCAGCAGGATCACCACGTCCTTCTTCAGCTCGACCAGGCGCTTGGCGCGCTCGATCACCATCTCGGCCACGTGCACGTGGCGGGCAGCGGGCTCGTCGAAGGTGGAGGCGATCACCTCGCCCTTGACGGTGCGCTGCATCTCGGTCACTTCTTCCGGACGCTCGTCGATCAGCAACACCATCAGGTAGCTGTCGGGGTAGTTGGCGGAAATCGCGTGGGCGATGTGCTGCATCATCACGGTCTTGCCGCTCTTGGGCTGCGCCACGATCAGGGCGCGCTGGCCCTTGCCGATGGGGGCGATGATGTCGATGACACGGCCGGTGATGTTTTCCTCGCCCTTGACGTCCTGTTCCAGCTTCATCTGCACCTTGGGGAACAGCGGCGTCAGGTTCTCGAACATCACCTTGTGCTTGTTGGTCTCGGGCGAGCCGCCGTTGACCTTCTCCAGCTTGTTCAGGGCAAAGTAACGCTCGCCATCCTTGGGCGTGCGCACTTCGCCTTCGATCATGTCGCCGGTGTGCAGGTTGAAACGGCGCACCTGACTGGGGCTGATGTAGATGTCGTCGGTGCTGGCGGTGTAGCTCGAATCCGGGCTGCGCAGGAAACCGAAGCCGTCGGGCAGGATTTCCAGCACGCCGTCGGCAAACACCTGTTCACCGGTCTTGGCGCGCTTCTTGATGATGGCGAACATCAGCTCCTGCTTGCGCATGCGGCCGGTGTTCTCAATTTCGAGGGCCTCGGCCTGCTGGAGGATTTCAGATACGTGCAGTACCTTGAGTTCGTTTAAGTGCATGGATGGAGCCCCAGTGGGGTGTGGCTATCGATCGGGGGGGTGTGCGACTGAGCAGACGCCGGGGTCTTGCCAGCCGGGAACTCGAACCGGTTCAGGATGGAGCCGGCGATTGCAGGAGATTATGACAGGAAAAAAGGCCGCCGCGCAGTATTGCGTCGGCGGCCCTGTTCAGAGCGGAACGGGTGGCTTCAGGCCAGTTGCTGGTCGATGAAGGCGGTCAGCTGGGCCTTGCTCATGGCGCCCACCTTGGTGGCGGCGAGCTGGCCACCCTTGAACAGCATGAGCGTGGGGATGCCACGGATGCCGAACTTGGCGGGAATGTCGCGGTTCTCGTCGACGTTCATCTTGGCCACTTGCAGCTTGCCCTGGTAGGTGCCGGCCACTTCGTCCAGGACGGGGGCGATCATCTTGCAGGGGCCGCACCACTCGGCCCAATAGTCGACCAGCACGGGCTGGCTGGCCTGGAGGACGTCGGCTTCAAAGGACGCGTCGGAAACATGCTTGATCAGGTCGCTGGCCATGAGGGCTCCTTGTTCGATGTGGCAATGCGGCTACAGTTGCGGCATTGTGACAGAAACCACGGATTTTCGTTGGCAACAGTGGCTTGCCGGCATCGAGGCCCACATGCGCGCACGCGGCGCGCACCCGGCCCGCACCGTGGTCCTGCTGCCCTACGCGCAGCTGATGCCGCAGGCCGCGCGCCTGTGGGCCCGCCTGCACCCGGACGGCTTTGCGCCGCGCTTCGAGACCACGCAGAACTGGTGCCGCAGCCTGGGCGGGCACCAACCGTCCCCCACCGATGTCAGCTTCGACGCCGCGCTCGACGTGCTGACGGCGCAGGCGCTGCTGGAGCAGGCTGGTCTGGGCGCCCGCGCGCAGGCCGCCACCCCCTTGTTGCTGGAAGCCGCACAACAGCTGGCACCCCTGGCCGCGGCCGTGCCGCCGACGCAGCGGGCCGCCTGGGCTGTGCAGGCCCGCACGGCGGCCATGACCGGCATGGATGCCGGCGCGCTGGCGCTGGAGGTGGCTGTGGCGCAGCTGGCCGTGGCCTGGGCCGCAAATTCTTCCTATCCCAGTGATGTGCTTTTTGAATCGCGCGTGATCGAGTCCACCGACTGCCTGGTCGCCGTGCCCGGTTTCCAGCCCGACCCGCTGCCCGCGGCCTTGCGCTCGGTCTGGGGCGACCGCATGCTCGTGCTGGCCTGCGAGGCGGCGCAGGTTTCGCCCGCCACGCCGGCCCTGCATCGCGCGCGCGACGCACAGGACGAGGCGCAGCTGGCCGCCGCCTGCGTGCTGCGCCATCTTCAGGCCGGGCGTGCGCCAGTGGCGCTGGTCGTCACCGACCGTGCGCTGACGCGCCGCGTGCGCGCCATGCTGGCCGGACAGGCGGTGCAGATCCGCGACGAAACCGGCTGGAAGCTCTCCACCAGCCGGGCCGGGGCTCAGCTCATGGGCGCCTTGCGCGCCTGCGCCTGGAATGCCAGCAGCGACGCCGTGCTGGACTGGCTCAAGAACTCTCCCGCCTGCGACACCGCGGCCGTGCGCCAGCTCGAAGCCGCCTTGCGGCGCCAGCCGCAGCGCGCCTGGCGCCATGTGCCGGCCACGCTGGATGCGCGCGAGCAGCCTGCGCTGGTTGCGTTGCTGGCACAGGTCGAGGCGGCCCGCGAGCCGCTGCAACGCGGGCGGACCTTGGCGCAATGGCTCACGGCCTTGCACGAGCTGCTGCAGGGCAGCGGCCAGTGGGCCTTGCTGCAGGACGACGTGGCCGGCGAGGCGGTCCTGGGCGCACTGCGACTGGGGCCGGGCGGGGCGGCCTTGCCGCCCGATGCGCTGTGGGCCCGGCGCCGCCTGACGCTGCCCGAGTTCACGCACTGGGTGGACCAGGTGCTGGAGGCCGTGAGCTTCAAGCCCGACTACCCGCCACAGGAGCAGGTCGTGATCCTGCCGCTGGCGCAGATGCTGGGCCGTCCTTTCGCGGCCGCGGTGCTGCCGGGCTGCGACGAGATCCGTCTGAACCCCTCGCCCGAGCCGCCCGGCCTGTGGACGGCCGCGCAGCGCGCCGCCCTGGGCCTGCCCGTCCGCGAGACGCTAGATGCCGCCTTGCGCGCGGCCTGGCGCGACGCCCTGTGTACCGCGCAGGTGGACCTGCTCTGGCGCACCAGCGACGAGGGCGCAGAGCCCTTGCTGCCCAGCCCGCTGGTGCAGCAGATCCGCCATGAATCTGGCGATGGCCAGGCCGACGACCCGCGCGCCAGGCGCGAGCTTGTGCCCACCCCGGTGCCACGGCCGCTGCCGATGGCGCCCCAGCTGGGCGTGGCACGCCTGTCAGCCAGCGCCTACCAGGACCTGCGCCACTGCCCTTACCGCTTTTTTGCCTTGCGCCAGCTCGGCCTGAAGGAGGCAGAGGAGATCGAAGGCGAACTCGACAAGCGCGATTTCGGCCTGTGGCTGCACGCCGTGCTCAAGGCTTTCCACGACGGTTTGCATGAAGACCCCGGCGCCGATCTGGGGCAGCGGCGTGTGCTGATCGATACGGCCGCGGTCCAGGTGACGCAGTCCATGCGCCTGGCCGAGGACGAGTTCCTGCCTTTCCAGGCCGCCTGGCCTCGGGTGCGCGAGGGTTATCTGGACTGGTTGGCCGGGCACGAGGCCACCGGGCTGCGCTTCAGCGAGGGCGAGCGCGAGTCGGCGCAGCCACTGGGCAGCCTGGCGCTGGTGGGCCGGCTCGACCGCGTCGACCGTTCCGGCAGCGATGAGCTCATGGTCATCGACTACAAGACCGAGCCGCAGAGCGTGACGCGCGAACGCACCAAGACGCCGCTGGAAGACACCCAGCTGGCGTTCTATGCAGCACTGTTGCCGCAGGACACGCTGCGCGCGGCCTACGTCAACGTGGGCGAGAAGGATGGCACACGGACGTTCGAGCAGGACGATGTGGTGGAGGTGCGCGATGCGCTGATCCACGGCATCGTCGATGACCTGCAGCGCATTGCGGGAGGGGCGGGTATGCCGGCGTTGGGGGAGGGGACTGTTTGCGAGTTCTGTGCGGCGCGGGGATTGTGTCGGCGGGATTTTTGGAGTGAGTCTTGAGATTTTTCTACTCACCTAGGGTGTTGCTTTCCCCCCCCTATCCCCCCCGCCCCTTTCCACCCCCGCCGGGGTGGAAAGGGGAGCCCGATTCTGTTTCGTCGCGCCGGCTACGCTTCTACGTGGGAGGCGGCGCAACGGCAGTTGGTGTGCTGAGATTGCTCGGCTATGGTCGTAGTCAATGGCTCGATCGCTGGCGCGCAGCGGCCAGCCGGGCGCATGCACACACATTCGCTTTCTCTACGACCGTCAGCCTGAAATGTTGGCACCAAAAAATCGGTAGCGACGTCGGCGCCGTAGAAGCCTATCCAGCAACCAGAAGCCAAATCCAGCTCCCCCTTCCCGCCCCGGCTGGGGTGGGAAGGGGGCGGGGGGGGATAGGGGGGGATAAAACCCCGTGCCGGAGGCAAAAACAATGAACCCCGCCTACGAACGCAACGGCGATCCGGTCGCGAGAGAAGACTTCTACAAGATCGCCTGCGACCCCAACCGTCACGTCGCCGTGGAAGCCTGCGCCGGCGCCGGCAAGACCTGGATGCTGGTCTCGCGCATCCTGCGTGCACTGCTCGACGGCGCCGCGCCGCACGAGATCCTGGCCATCACCTTCACCAAGAAGGCCGCCGGCGAGATGCGCCAGCGCCTCATGGAGTGGCTGGAGCAGTTTGCCCACGCCAGCGACGAGCAATTGCACAAGGAGCTGCTGGTCCGCGGCGTCGAGCCGGCGCGCGCGCGGGAGCTGTGTGTCCCCCTGCGCCAGCTCTATGGCCAGCTGCTGGCCCAGGGCCGGCCGGTCCAGATCCGGACCTTCCACAGCTGGTTCGCGGCCCTGCTGCGCAATGCGCCGATGTCGGTGCTGGAGACGCTGGGCCTGCCGGCGGGTTACGAACTGCTGGAGGACGATGTCCCGGCCATTACCCAGGTCTGGCGGCCGTTCCAGGCGCGCCTGCTGCGCGAACCCGAGGCGCGGGCCGACTACGAGGCCGTGGTGGCCGGCCATGGCCGTTTCCAGACCGAGAACGCGCTGACCGCGGCCCTGCAGCGCCGTGTGGAGTTCTTGCTGGCCGACGGGGCCGGCACGGTGGAGGCGTCGGTGCCGGCCTTTGAGGTGCTCTATCCCGAGCTGGGCGGCGAGGACACGCCAGCGCATGTGCTGCGCCAGCCGGCCGTGCGTGCGCGGTGGCTGGCCCGGGCCCAGGCCCTGGGCCAGGAAAAGAACAAGACACCGCAGAAGGCGGCGGCGGCCGTCATCGACGCCTATGCCCTGCTGGACGCTGCGGCCAGCGCGGCGCAGCTCGACGAGGCGCTGCAGACCCTGCGCACTGGTTTTTTCGTCAAGGACGAGGACCGCCTGACGCAGCACCTGCTGAAACTGGCCGCGGCGCAGGAGGCCGAGCCCGAGTTGCAGCGCCTGTGCGCCGCGCAGCAGCAGCACGAGGCCTGGCGTTACCAGCAGCGGCTGACGCGGCTCACGCGCCTGCTGATCGACGAATACGCCATGCTCAAGCGCGAACGTGGCTGGGTCGACATGAGCGACATCGAGCGTGCCGCCTTGCACCTGTTGGCCGACCCGGTACTCGGGGGCTGGGTGCAGGAGCGGCTGGACGCGCGCACCCGTCACCTGCTGATCGACGAGTTCCAGGACACCAACCCCCTGCAATGGCAGGCGCTGCACGCCTGGCTCAGCAGCTACGCGGGCAGCGGTGGTGGCGCGCTGGCGCCGCGGCTTTTCATCGTGGGCGATCCCAAGCAGAGCATCTACCGCTTCCGCCGAGCGGAGCCGCAGGTCTTCAAGGCAGCCAAGGCCTTTGTGCGTGAACTCGGCGGTGAGCTGCTGAGCTGCGACCACACACGACGCAATGCGCCCGCCGTGCTGGCCCTGGTGAACCAGGCCATGGAGGAGGCCCAGGCGCAGAAGGACTACGAAGGCTTTCGGGCCCACACCACTGAATCGCAAGAGACGGGCAGCGTGCGGGCCCTGCCGCAGATTCCGCGGCCCGACAAGCCGGAGAAGGGCGCGGTGGCCCCGGCGGTCTGGCGCGACAGCCTGACTCAGCCGCGCGTCACGCCCGAGGAAACGCTGCGCACGCTGGAATGCCGTCAGGCGGCGCGCTGGCTGGCCGCGCAGATACGCGGTGGTCTGGCTCCGAAAGACATCATGGTGCTGGCGCGCAAGCGCGATCGCCTGGCCGTCATGCAGGAGGAGTTGCGCGAGCTGGGCATCCCGGCGCAGCAGCCCGAGAAGAGCGACCTGGGCGATGCGCCCGAGGTGCAGGACCTGGTGGCCCTGCTCGACGCCCTGGTCTCGCCCGCGCACGACCTGTCGCTGGCGCGCGCGCTCAAGTCGCCGCTGTTCGGCATCAGCGATGACGATCTCGTCGCGCTGGCGCTGCACCAGCGCGAACACCGGGCGCCCTGGTTCGACCTGCTGCAGCAAGGCCAGGGCTTGCCGCCCGCGCTGCAGGCCAGCGTGCCGCCGCTGCTGCGCTGGAAGCACTGGCTGGACACGCTGCCGCCGCATGACGCGCTCCACGCCATCTACGACGATGGTGACGTGCTGGCGCGTTATGTGGCCGCCGCGCCGCCGACCCAGCGCGAGGCCGCGCGTACCAACCTGCAGGCCCTGCTGGCGGCTGCCCTGCAGGTGGATGGCGCGCGCTACGCCACGCCGTACGCATTCGTGCGGGCGCTCAAAGCCGGCGGGGTGCCGGCGCCTGCACTGGCCGATGCCGATGCAGTGCGCCTGCTGACCGTGCACGGCGCCAAGGGGCTGGAGGCCGGGCTGGTGCTGCTGCTCGACACCGACGCGCCGGCCCAGCGCGCCCAGAGCATGGGGGTCCTGCTGGACTGGCCGGGCGAGGACGAGGTGCCGCGTTCTTTCATCTTCCTGGCCAGCGAGAGCCGGGTGCCGCCCAGCGTGCGCGAGGCGCTCCAGGTGGAGGAGCAAGCACGCCAGCGCGAGGAGCTCAATGCGCTCTACGTGGCCTTGACGCGGGCCCAGCGCTGCCTGGTGCTGTCGTCGGTCCAGCCGCACCAGGCCAACGATGCGAGCTGGTGGCAGCGCCTGCAGGCGGGCTGCGATCCTCTGGCTCGGGAGGACATCCCCGAGCTGGCCGGTCCCGTCACGGCCCGCACGCCCGGGGTGATCAGCCTGCCCGTGCTGCCCGTGTTTTCTGCGCCGGCGCCGTTTGCTATCAAAATGGGAGCTGCTCAGGATGCCTCTACGCCCGAGGCCAGGGTGGGCCAGGCCATGCACCGCCTGCTGGAATGGGCGGCGCTGGATGCCACGGGCTGGTCTGCATCCCAGGTGCAGCGTGCCGGTGCCGAGTTCAGCCTGGACGAAGCGCAGGCCCGGCAGGCTGCGGCCATGGCCCTGCGCATCCTGCAGGGCGAGGGTGCCTGGGCCTGGCGCTCGGGCGAGGTGGCCTGGCAAGGCAACGAGGTGCCCGTCACGCTGCAGGGCAGCGTGCGCCGCATCGACCGGCTGGTGCGCCGGGCCGACGGCTGCTGGTGGGTGCTGGACTACAAGTCGGCTGCGCAGCCGCAGATCCAGCAAGAATTGAAGTCGCAGCTGCACGATTACCGGGCCGCGGTGCAGGCGGCCTGTCCGGGCGAGCCGGTGCGCGCCGCCTTTCTGAGCGCACAGGGAACCCTTGAAGAGATCAAATAAGGTGAAACACCCCCTGAGCCGCTGCGCGTCTCCCCCCTCTCTCGCCTGTGGCGGGAGGGGGGCGGCACCAACGGCCCGGCTGAGCCGGTTCCGTAGTGCCCCTGGTCTGGGTGGATGCATGGCGTGGGTGTCGTGCGCCGGTGAATGGAATGATTGAAATGCAGAACAAAAAAGTGGTGGTGATCGGCGGTGGCCCGGCCGGCCTGATGGCGGCCGAGGTGCTGGTGAACGCCGGCGTGGCCGTGGACCTGTACGACGCCATGCCCTCGGTGGGGCGCAAGTTCCTGCTGGCCGGCAAGGGCGGCATGAACCTCACGCATTCCGAATCGGCGGACCGTTTTTCCGAACGCTACGGCGACCGCCGCACGCAGATCGAGGCGCTGCTGCGTGGCTTCGGCGCGCCCGAGCTGCGCGCCTGGGCGCAAGACCTGGGCATCGAAACTTTCGTCGGCAGTTCCGGTCGCGTGTTTCCCAAGGACATGAAGGCCGCGCCGCTGCTGCGCGCCTGGCTGCAACGGCTGCGCCATCCCGCGCACGGCGGGGCGGGTGTGGCGTTCCACATGCGGCATCGCTGGCTGGGCTGGTCCGATGACGGCCGCGAACTGCGTTTCGAATCGCCGGAAGGCGAGGTGCGCGCGCAGGCCGATGCGGTGGTGCTGGCCCTGGGCGGCGGCAGCTGGGCGCGGCTGGGCTCCAACGGTGCCTGGGTGCCGCTGCTGGCCTCACGCGGCGTGGCGGTGGCGCCTCTGCTGCCGGCGAATTGCGGGTTCGATGTGGCGTTGCAGCGCAAGCTGCCGCCCGAGGGGCAGGCCCTGCCGGTGCAGGCGGTGCCGGCGCCCGTGGGCTGGAGCGAGTTTTTTGCCAGTCGTTTTGCCGGCCAGCCTTTCAAGACGGTGGCCATCCGCTGCACGGACGGCCTGGGCCGCAGCTTCGAACGCAAGGGCGAATTTGTCGCCACCACCACCGGCGTGGAGGGCAGCCTGATTTATGCGGCGTCCAGCCTGCTGCGCGAGTAGATCATCCGCACCGGGCACGCCACCTTGTACCTGGACCTGCTGCCCGACCTGCCGGTCGAACGCGTGCTGACCGAGGTGTCGCACCCGCGCGGTTCGCGTTCGCTGTCCAGCCACCTCAAGAGCCGGCTGGGCATCGACGGCATCAAGGCCGCGGTCCTGCACGAGCTGCTGGGCAAGGAAGACATGCACGACGCCGGCAAGCTGGCGGCAGCGATCAAGGCCTTACCGCTGCAGCTGGTCGCGGCCAGGCCGATCGACGAGGCCATCAGCAGTGCCGGTGGCGTGCTGTTCGAAGTGCTGAACGCGGACCTGATGTGCGAGGCCCTGCCTGGTCTGTTCTGCGCCGGCGAGATGCTGGACTGGGAGGCCCCCACCGGGGGCTACCTGCTCACGGCCTGCCTGGCCAGCGGCCGGCGGGCGGCGCAGGGGGTGTTGCGCTACCTGCGGAGCTGACGGCTTCAGCGCGTCAGACGTGCAGGTGCCGCAGCGGCCGGGCAGGGCAGGCGGGGCCTGCCCGCCGTGTTCCCTATTTGCGCTTGACGGCCTTCTTGGGGCTGCACATCTGGGCCAGCACATCGAATACCGCCGCCGTGTCGTTGTCGGCATGGCCCATGCCCATGGCGGCGTTGTAGACCGGCAGGGTGGCGGCAAACAGCGGCGCCGGGGTCTGCGTTTGCGCCAGGGCGGTGCTGATGAGCTTCATGTCCTTTTGCCAGATGCCGACCTTCATGGTGGCCCGGTCCCAGCTCTGGTCGACCATCATGGGGCCGCGCACATCCAGCATGCGTGAGCCGCCCGCGCCATCGGACAGGACCTTGACCGCGAGCGCCGGGTCGATGCCGAAACGCTGGCCGAACAGCAGCACCTCGGCGGTCGAGACGTTGTGGATGGCCACCAGAAGATTGGCCATCAGTTTCATCTTCATGCCATTGCCGAACTCGCCCAGGTAGTAATTGGCCTTGGCGAAACCTTCGAACACCGGTGCCAGCTGCTTGACCGCCTTGGCCGGACCGCTGGAATAGATCGAGAGGTCCTTGCGCACGGCCTGGGCGCCGGTGCCCGAGAGCGGGCAGTCCAGCAGCGTGATGCCCTTTTTAGCCAGGATTTTCTTGGCGGCCAACTTGTCGTCCACTTCCAGCGTGCTGGTTTCCACCACGATCAGGCCCTTGTTTCCGGCCTGGGCCACGGCCTGCGCGGCATCCATCAGCGCCTTGGGGCTGGGCAGCGAGGTGATGATCACGTCCACCCGCGAGGCCAGATCCGCCATGCTGGTGCAGGGCCTGCCGCCGACCTTCTTCAGGCGCGCGCGGGCCGCGGTGTCGGGGTCGAAGCCGAAGACCTCGAAGCCGGCCTTCAGCAGATTGGCGGACATGGCCGAGCCCATGATGCCCAGGCCCAGGAATCCGATGCGGGTGGCCGGGGCTGCTGCAGGCGCTGCAGTTTTTTTCTTGGTGGTCATTTGATCTCCTATTTGGTGTAAATTCCTGCGTAGTCTAAGACAAGACATCTAACCAGGGTTCAAGCCGTGACCAGACCAGACCAAACCTCCGCTCTGTCCAGCAAACCGGTCACCGTGGGGCTGGTGGGCTACGGCTGGTGGGGCAAGACCATCGCCCGCCAGATAGCGCAGTCCGATCGCCTGAACCTCGTGGCGGTGGTGGAGGTCAGCGCCGATCTGCGCCGCGAGATGGCGTCGGACCCCATGCTGGCGGGGGTACAGGTCCTGGCCGATATGGAGGCCTTCCTGTCGCTCGGCGGGATGGAGGCGGTGATCCTGTGCACCCCGCATCAGCAGCATGCCGACCAGATCGTGGCCGCCGCCGAGGCGGGCAAGCATGTCTTCTGCGAAAAGCCCCTGTGCCTCACGCTCGAGGATGCGCGCCGCGCCATAGCCAGCTGCGAGCGCCACCAGCGTGTGCTGGGCATCGGGCACGAGCGCCGCTTCGAGCCCTCGGTGATCGCCCTGCGCCAGGAAATCGAGGCAGGGGTCTTCGGCACCATCCTGCAGATTGAAGCGAACTTCAGCCAGGACAAGTTTTTCGCGTTGCCCAAGGACAACTGGCGCCTGTCGAACCAGCACGCTCCGGTCGGGCCGCTGACGGCCACGGGCATCCATCTGGTGGACCTGGCCATCGCCATCCTGGGGCCCAGCGAGGCGGTGTGGGCGCGCCTGGCCACACGCGGTTCCGATTTCGAGAATGGCGACACCCTGGGCCTCATGCTGGCTTTCCCCGGTGGCGCCAATGCCCTGATCAGCGCCATCCTGGCGACCCCCTTCGAAGGCCGCCTTGCGGTCTATGGCTCGCAGGGCTGGTTCGAGATCCGCGACCGCACGCACCCCGAGCAGCCTACCGGCTGGGACATCTGCCGCGTGATGCGCGGCCAGGCGCCCGTGCGCAGCTTTGCGCCGCCGCATCCCACGGTGCTTGCCAACCTGGAGGCGTTTGCCGCGGCCATCCGCCAGGAGCGCCCCTATCCGGTGAGCCACCGCGAGATGCTGGCCAATGTGGCGGCCCTGGAGGCCATCATGACGTCTGCCGCCTCGGGCCGGATCGTGCCTGTGGCTGCACCGGACCCGGACAGCCCCGCATGAGCACCAGAGGCACCCCACCCCGCAAGACGCGATTGAGCGGGCCCGAGCGCGAACAGCAGATCGTGCGCGGGGCGGTCGAGTTCTTCTCCGAAGTGGGCATGGGTGGCGACACGCGTGAGCTGGCGCGCCGCCTGGGGGTGACCCAGTCCCTGATCTACAAGTACTTTCCCAACAAGGACGCGCTGATCGATCGGGTCTACCAGGAGGTCTATCTGGGACGCTGGAACCCCTTCTGGGAGTCGGTCATCCGCGACCGTAGCCTTCCCCTGGAAGAGCGCCTGGTCAGCCTCTACATCGAATACTCCAAGGTGGCGCTGACGCGCGACTGGGTGCGCATCTTCATGTTCTCCGGCCTGCGCGGCGAGAGCATCAACAAGAAGTACCTGGAGGTGCTGCGCCAGCGCATCCTGGAGCCCATCGCGCTGGAGCTGCGCCACACGCTGCAGCTGCCCGATGTGAAGGTATTGCCCCTGCAGACCGCCGAGATCGAACTGGTGTGGAGCATCAATGCGCGCGTCTTCTACTTCGGGCAGAGGCGCTGGATCTTCGATGTGCCGATGGAGGGCGATGTGAACGAGATGATCCGCCTGACCATTGCCCATTTCATGGCCGGCGCGCGTGTCGTGCTGCCGCAGATCCTGGGTGTGGCGACCCCAGCGAAGACCCGCGCAAAGAAACGCGCCTGAGCGCCGGATTTCGCCCCATCCCGAAAGGAGATCTGCGCACCCCCTGCCGGATCGTCAGCGGGCCCTAAGGGAAACTCCCAGTGCTGTTGATCATGTGATCAATCTAAAGTGATCACATGAACACTCCACGAACCGCCTTCGACGCGCGCGAGCTGCGCAACGTCTTCGGGAGCTTTGGCACGGGTGTGACCGTGGTCACCTCCGGGCAGGCCGCCGACCGCCGGGTGGGTGTGACGGCCAATTCCTTCAGTTCGGTCTCGCTCTCGCCGCCCATCGTCTCGTGGAGCCTGCTGGCATCGTCCCCGAGCCTGGACGTCTTTGACCGCACGGGCCGTTTTGTCATCAACATCCTGTCCCTCGACCAGCTCCACCTCTCCCGGCGTTTTGCCAGTTCGGTCGCCGACAAGTTCGAGGGCGTGGCGTTCACGCCCGGGCTGGAGGGGCTGCCCGTGCTACAGGACTGCGTGGCCACCATCGAATGCCGGACGGCCGAGCGCCTGCAGGTGGGCGACCATGTGCTGTTCCTGGGGCAGGTCGAGAACTACACCTACCAGCGCAAGCCCTCCCTGCTGTTCTGCCAGGGTGCCTATGTGCAAGGCGCCGAGTGCAGCACGGCCTGAGCCTGCGACCACATCCATTCCTTAGGAGTTCACCTTGAAACACAGCATGTTCATGATGCCCCTGCACGCGCTGGGGCGCGACATCGGGCAGACCCTGGCCGAGGACCGCGAGGCGGTTCTGCTGGCCGACCGCCTGGGCTATAGCGAGGCCTTTGTGGGCGAGCATGTCACCGATGCGGCCGAGACCGTCACCTCCAGCATGATGTTCCTGGCCAGCCTGGTGGCCGAGACCAAGCACATCATGCTGGGCACCGGCACCATCAACGTGCCCAACTCGCACCCGGCCGCCATCGCCGCGCAGGCGGCCATGCTGGACCACATGCTCAAGGGCCGCTTCATCATGGGCATCAGCCCCGGCGGCCTGATGTCGGATGCCGAGGTCTTCGGCAACTTCGGCAAGAACCGCAATGCCATGTTCGTCGAGGGCATCAACATGGTGCTCAAGATCTGGGCTTCCGATCCACCCTACGACCTCGAAGGCGAGTTCTGGAAGGTGTCGGTGGGCAAGACCATGATTCCCGAGATCGGGCAGGGTTTCATCATGAAGCCCTACCAGCGCCCCCATCCCCTCATCGTGGGTACGGCGGTGGCGCCTTTCTCACAAGGCGTGACGGAGATGGCCAAGCGCGGCTGGCAGCCGATCTCGGCCAACTTCCTGATGCCGGAGTGGGTCAAGACCCATTGGCCCAAGTACGTGGAAGGTCGCGAAAGCGTCGGGGCGAAGGCCGACCCGAGCGAGTGGCGCGTGGCCAAGAGCATCTTCGTGGCCGATGACGAGGCCACGGCCCGCCGTTATGCCCTGGAGGAGGGCGGGCCCTACCATTTCTACTTCAAGCAGCTGGTGCGCAAGCTGGTGGGCGGGGGTGGGCGCGGCAACCTGTTCAAGACCGACCCCGCGATGGACGACGCGCTCATCACGCCCGAGTACGTGACGCAACGGCTCGTGCTGGCCGGCACCGTCAATTCGGTCGTGGACCAGATCCTGGCCTTCCGCGAGAAGGTGGGCGACTTCGGCAACCTGCTCTACGCCTGCCACGACTGGATGGACCCGGCCCTGGGCAAGCGCTCGATGGAGCTCTTTGCCACCGAGGTGATGCCGCGCGTCAATGCCGCGCTGCGCCGTTGACCCCCTCCGATTCCTGAACCGATCCAAGGACAAGCCATGTTCTACACCTGTGCCGCAAGCTGCAGCGACCCCGCCCACGGCCACACCGAGGGCTTTTCATTGGCGGGGGGCTCCCGTGCCGCCAAGGCCAGTCCGGCCCCCAAGGCACGCACTGCGCCTGCCAAGGCTGCGGGCAAGACGGCCGTGAAAGCCAAGGCTGCCACAACCCATGTGGTCAAGAACCGCCGCGGCCAGTCCAAAGTGGTGGACATCCACTGCCATTACCTCAATCCCGAGGTCAACAAGAAGACCGCGCATCTGAACGCCGCGCAGCACGATCCCACCGTCATCTTCGCCAACGATCTGACCAACCAGACCAATGCGCTGCAGATGAAGACCCGTGCGCCCAAGCTGATGGGTGTGGAGGAGCGGCTGCAGGACATGGACCGCATGGGCGTGGACATCCAGGCCGTGTGCCCCGCGCCCTACCACTACTTCTATTTCACCGAACCCCAGCTGGGCGCCGAACTCGCGCGCGACGTGAACCACGGCATTGCCGAACTGGTGGCCGGGCATCCCGACCGCTTTGTCGGCCTGGGCTCGGTGCCGTTGCAGAACGCCGAGCTCGCGGTGCGCGAGCTTGAGTACTGCGTCAAGACCCTGGGCCTGCGCGGGGTGGAGATCTGCACCAACGTCAACGGCATGAACCTGACCGATCCGCGCCTGGGGCTGGAGAAGTTCTTTGCCAAGGCCAACGAGCTCGGCACCGTGATCTTCATGCACCCGCTGGGCTACACCCAGGGCGAGCGGCTGCGCAACCACTATTTCAACAATGTGATCGGCAACCCGCTGGAGACCACGGTGGCCGTCAGCCACCTGATCTTCGACGGGGTGGTGGCGCGCCATCCAAAGATCAAGTTCATTGCGGCGCACGGTGGCGGCTTCCTGGCCCATTACTGGGCCCGCATGGACCACGCCTGGAAGGCCCGTCCCGACACGCGCACGGTGATCAAGCGCAAGCCCTCCAGCTATCTGGAGAAGTTTTATTTCGACACCATCACCTTCGACCCGCGCATGTTGAAGAACCTGATCGACCGTTACGGTGCCGACCATGTCCTGCTGGGCACCGACTATCCCTACGACATGGGCGAGGAAGATCCGCTGGGCCTGATTGCCGGCGTCAAGGGGCTGCCCGCCAGCGAGCGCCGCATGATCGAAGGGCTCAACGCCATGAAGCTGCTGAAGATCAAGGCCTGAGCCCCAGCCCATGACGTGCCAGGGATCACAGGGTTAACACCCTCGATGCTTTTTATGGTGTGCACGCAGAATGAAAAGTCGATGTCCAGTTCGGCGAGTAGTTGAATTTCCAACAACCCAAGGAGATGACATGAAGTCGGTGTTGCGATCGAGTCTGAAAAGAACCAGCCTGCTGCTGCTGGCCCTGGGCCTGAGCGGCCTGTCGTCCATCGTGGCGGCGCAAGGTTTCCCCAACAAGCCGGTCAGGCTGGTGGTGACCTATCCACCGGGCGGCAGCTCCGACCTGATGGCCCGCATCATGGGCCAGAAGCTCAGCGAGCACTGGGGGCAACCTGTCATCATCGAAAGCAAGCCCGGCGCGGCCGGCTCCATCGGCATGGAATTCACGGCGCGCCAGCCGGCCGACGGCTACACCTTCGTGGTGGGCAACCTGGGCCCGGCAGCGGTGAACCCGCTGATCAGCAAGGTGCCCTACAGCATGGAGAAGGATTTCATTCCGGTGGCGCTCACGGCGACCGGCCCCAACATCCTGGCCGTGCCGGCATCCTCACCCTACAAGACGCTGGACGACCTGCTCAAGGCCGCGCGCGCCCAGCCCGGTTCCATCAATTTCGGCACCAGCGGCCCTGGCAGCATGGCGCACCTGGGGGGCGAGCTCATCATGCGCCAGGCGGGTGTGAAGATGGTGAGCGTGCCTTACAAGGGCGGCGGCCTGGCCGTGACCGACCTGATCGCCGGCCAGATCCAGATGATGGTCTCGGACGCCCTGCCGGTCATCCAGCACATCCGCACCGGTCGCCTGCGCGCGCTGGCCATCACCAGCGAGCAGCGCTCGCCCATGAGCCCCGACATCCCCACCTTCGCCGAAGCCGGCCTGCCGGGCCTGGTGGCCGTCAACTGGTGGGGCGTCTTCGTGCCCGCCGGCACACCCAAGGCCGTTGTCGACAGCTACCAGCAGGCGCTGGTCAAGATCATGGCCAACCCCGACCTGAAGGAGCGGTTCGCCGGTCTGGGCGTCGAGGCCCATGCCAGCACCCAGGACGAGTTCAAGGCCTTCCTCGCTGCGGAGACGGCCAAGTACGCCAAGCTGGTGGCCGACAACAACATCAAGGCTGACTAGCCTGCAACGCGACAAGGGGGCACATCATGCGCATAGGCATTGCAGGAACCGGCAAGATGGGCAGCGCGATCGCCTCGCGCCTGCACACCCTGGGCCAACCGGTCACCGTCTGGAACCGCTCGAAGGCGCGTGCGCAAACGCTGCTCGACAGCGGCATCGCCTGGGCGGCCACGCCCGCCGAACTGGCCACGCAGTGTGATGTGGT
Organism: Burkholderiales bacterium; assembly: GCA_016185015.1. Lineage (GTDB taxonomy): Bacteria > Pseudomonadota > Gammaproteobacteria > Burkholderiales > Burkholderiaceae_C > Hylemonella. The sequence continues at coordinate 1,588 of JACPOI010000046.1, read as the reverse complement.
GCTCAGCCTGCTCACCAACGAGCAGGCCCTGGACGATGTCTACCTCTCGGCCCAGGGCTTGTGGTCCGGGCCGGTCAAGGACAAGCTCTTCATCGAGATGAGCACCGTCAAGCCCGCCAAGCAGCAGGAGCAGGCGGCGCGCGCGCGCGCCGTGCAGGCCGCCTACCTCGAATGCCCGGTCAGCGGCAGCGTTGGTCCGGCCAAGGACGGCAAGTTGCTGGGTTTTGTCGGCGGCGAAGCGGCCGACCTGGCGCGGGCCCGTCCGGTGCTCGTGCTGCTGTGCCGTCGCATCGAGCACGTCGGTCCCCATGGGGCGGGCGCGACCATGAAGCTGGCGATCAACCTGCCGCTGATGGTCTATTGGCAGACCCTGGGTGAGGCGCTGTCCCTGATCGAGCCCCTCGGTCTGGATCCGCAGCGGGTGATCGAGGTGTTCTCCGAGTCCTCGGGCGGACCCAATATGCTCAAGGTGCGCGGCCCCATGATCGCGCAGGCGCTGGCCGGCCAGAAAAACGAGGCGGTCACCGTGGACGTGGCCACCATGCGCAAAGACGTGCGTGCGATGCTCGCCCAGGCCCAGTCGCTCGGGCGCAAGTTGCCGCTGACCGAAGCCACGCTCAAGAGCTTTGACCAGGCCGCACAGAGCGGGCTGGATGCCGCCGATTGCTCCAAGCTGCCGGTCTGGTGGCTCAGTACCGGTGGCAAACTCTAGTGTCTTCCCCGGTACCCACGTGTCCTGTGCGGCGCGTGGGTTCCGTCCGCCGGCGCCTGCCGGTTCCCAACGATTCCATCCATCCGAGCCTCTGCCATGTCCGAACTCACCCTAGACACCGCCCTCACCATCGCCCAGGCCGCCGCCAAGGCGGCACGCACCGCCGGCTACCAGCCCATGGGCATCGTCGTGCTGGACCGTGCCGGTGATCTGGTGACCTTTCTGCGTGAAGACGGCGCGAGCATGTTTCGCTTCGACATTGCCAAAGGCAAGGCCTGGGGGGCCGTGGGCATGGGTGTTTCCAGCCGTGTGCTCGCCAATCGCGCCAAGGACAATCCCAACTTCTTTGTCTCCTTGGCGGCCACCGCCCAGGGGCAGTTCCTGCCGCAGCCGGGCGCGGTGCTGATCAAGAACGCGCAGGGCCAGATCCTAGGCGCGGCTGGCGCCAGCGGTGGCACCGGGGACGAGGACGAAAAGATCTGCATCGCGGGGATCGAGGCCGCCGGCCTGGTCGCCGCTTGATACGCAGGGGGCACGCAGGCCCGGCTTGTCCTGCAAGTCCTTCTGTGCCTTCAGGCACAAAATGACTTGCAGATGTATGAGGTGACGGACCTCGACCCCGGCACTGGCTCCACAGTTAGGGCTGCTTGGTTCCCCACCTGACCCGGTTGGCCGCTTCACCATGCGGGAAGGCCCGTCGCTTTCTATTGTAAGGGCTGAGGCTGGAACTTAAAGGCCTGTGAGCCCAAGTTGGTAATGTCACCTTTATCCAAGTTAGAAATGTCCCCTTATTTTTAAACAGGGGGCATAGATGGACGGGAAAGGGGCATGGATGAGTGTCAAAGAGGCTGGACGTTATGCGGTGATTCAAAGGGT
>JACPOI010000065.1 GCA_016185015.1 Burkholderiales bacterium | reverse complement strand
GGCACCTTGGCCTCGCCGGCAATGCCCTTGGCCAGCAGGGTCTTGCCGGTACCCGGGGGGCCGACCAGCAGCAGACCGCGCGGGATGCGACCGCCCAGTTTCTGAAATTTCTGCGGGTCTTTCAGGAAGTCCACGACTTCCTTGACTTCTTCCTTGGCCTCGTCGCAGCCGGCCACGTCCGCGAACGTCACTTGGTTGTTGTTCTCGTCGAGCATGCGCGCCTTGCTCTTGCCGAAGCTGAAGGCGCCGCCCTTGCCGCCGCCCTGCATCTGGCGCATGAAGTAGATCCAGACGCCGATCAGCAGCAGCATGGGGCCCCAGCTGACCAGCAGGGTCATGAGCAGGGAGCCTTCTTCGCGGGGCTTGACGTCGAACTTGACGCCGTTGTTGATGAGGTCGCCGACCAGGCCGCGATCGAGATAGGTGGCGGTGGTGCGCACCTTGCGGTCGTCGGTGGTGGTGGCCAGGATTTCGGTGCCGCCGGGGCCTTCCTGGATCAGCGCGCTCTTGATGCGGTTGCTGCGCACTTCCTCCAGGAAGTCGGAGTAACCCAGCGTGCCGGTCGCGGCGCCACTGCGGGTGTCGAACTGCTTGAACACCGTGAAGAGTACAAGCGCGATCACCAGCCAGACGGCCACTTTAGAAAACCACTGATTATTCAAGTGCAGCTCCAGTAGGGATGCCAGGGAAAAACATAGCTTGTAGCCATTTTAGGCGTTTCAAGCCTGCGCCCGATTGATTTTGTCCGCTACAGCCATTGATCATGGAGGGGATTTGGGGGCGATTTCACGCTTTACACGCTGCCCGCCTACGCCCCAGGGGGAGTTCAACCCGCCGCCACCGGCTTCAGGCCCACGCCCACCAGGAAAGTTTCAGACGAACGGTCACGTGACGCCTTGGGTTTGACGGGTTTGACGGTCTGGAAATGGGCCCGGAAGTGCTGGATGATCTCTTCGTAACCCCGGCCGTGGAAGACCTTGGCCACCAGGGCGCCCGAGGGCTTGAGATGGTGCTGGCAGAAATCAATTGCCAGCTCGATCAGGTGCTCCATGCGGGCGGCGTCGACCGAGGACACCCCCGAAAGGTTGGGCGCCATGTCCGAGACCACCACATCGACCTGGCGGCCCTGCAGCAGCTCTTCCAGCCGGGCCAGCACCTCGGGTTCGCCAAAGTCACCCTGGATGTACTGCACGCCCTCGATGGGCTCCATGGGCAGCAGGTCCAGGCCGATGATGGTGCCCTTGAGCTCCCCCACGGCTGCCCCGCCAGGCGCCATGCGCCGGCGCAGGTACTGGCTCCAGGCGCCGGGCGCGCAGCCCAGGTCCACCACCACCTGGCCGGGTTTGATCAGGCGCAGGGTTTCGTCGATTTCCTTGAGCTTGTAGGCGGCCCGCGCCCGATACCCCTCCTTCTGCGCCAGCTTGACGTAGGTATCGTTGACGTGGTCGTTGAGCCAGGCCTTGTTGACCTTTTTGCTCTTCGTATTGACTTTCATTTTGTCTTTCAAACGGCAACCGGCGCCAACCAGCTGCTTACAGAGGATAATAACGACATGCCAGCGATACAACTGACTCCTGCCGAACGCAAGGAATTCCGTGCCGACGCCCACCATCTCGACCCCGTCGTGATGATCGGCAACGACGGCCTGACGGCCGCCGTCAAGAAGGAAACCGACTCTGCCCTCAAGGCCCACGGCCTGATCAAGGTGCGGGTCTTTTCTGACGACCGCGCCGCACGCGAAACCATCTTCCAGACCCTGGCCGAGGAGCTCAACGCGGCACCCATCCAGCACATCGGCAAGCTGCTGGTCCTCTGGCGCCCCAAGCCGGAGAAGGAACGCGTCGAGAACGAGGACCGCATGCCCGGCCCGCGCGACGTCAAGGTCCTCAAGTTCAGCAGCCGCGGCGGTCAACGCCCCGAAGTCCAGGTGCTGCGCGTGCTGGGCAACCAGCGCCTGACGCCCGGCGGCAAGGTCAAGCGAGCCAAGCCCAAACAGACCAGCGTCAAGAAACGCAGTCAGACCTGACGTTTCCCCAGCCGCCAGAAAGTCAGGGCGGCACACACCCACTGCGTGAAGTACATGGCACTGCCGATACGGTGCCAGATCGCCAGGTTTTCCCGCGCCACGATGCGCGGCGCCACGGCGAACTCCGCCAGCAGGGCCAGCAGCAGTCCGCCCACGACGAGCAGGCGGGTTGCGTGCAGGGGATGGGCTCCCGCCTCCCCCTCTTTCGGACGCGAGGCCAGCAGAAGCAGCAAGGTACAGGCCACGGAGACCCAGGTCTGCGCCGTGAAGAACCTGGCCGCCAGCGTACCGGCCATGGTGCCAGGCAAATTGGCGAACAGCAGCGGCACCACCAGGAAACCGACGGTCGTCAGGCTGCCCCACCAGAGGGCTGCCGCCCAGCGCGGCAAGCCCTGAGCAAAACGGGACAGGAAAGCCGAAACGATGTTCACCGGTAGCTGACGCCCACGATTTCGTAGCGCTTGATGCCACCCGGCGCCTGCACCTCGGCCGTGTCGCCCTCCTCCTTGCCGATCAGGGCACGGGCGATGGGGCTGCCCACGTTGATCAGGCCCAGCTTGAGATCGGCCTCGTCCTCACCCACGATCTGGTAGGTCACCGCGTCACCGGTGGATTCATCCTCCAGCTCGACCGTGGCACCGAACACCACCTTGCCGCCGGCGTCGATGGAGGTCGGGTCGATGACCTGGGAGGCCGAGAGCTTGCTCTCGATTTCCTGGATACGGCCTTCGATGAAACCCTGGCGGTCCTTGGCGGCGTCGTATTCGGCGTTTTCGCTCAGGTCACCCTGGGCGCGCGCTTCGGCAATGGCATTGATCACCCCAGGGCGATCCACCGTCTTGAGACGGTGCAATTCGGCCTTGAGCTTTTCGGCGCCGCGGGTCGTGATCGGAATGGTGGCCATGTCTCTGTGGTTCTTAAAGGGTAAAAGTAAAGGGGGCAGACCAGCGCATAACGCGGGCCTGCCCCATGGGGTTCGGAAGATTATGCCAGTTGGGCGTGCAGTTCCTGCACCGAATACACGTCCAGATTGTCCATGTACTTCATGCCCTCGACGGCGGCTTCCGCGCCGGCGATGGTGGTGAAGGTGGTCACACGGGCCAGCAGGGCCGAAGTGCGGATGTAGCGCGAATCGGCAATGGCGTTGCGGCGCTCTTCCACCGTGTTGATGACCAGGGCGATTTCCTCGTTCTTGATCATGTCCACGATGTTGGGGCGACCCTCGGTCACCTTGTTGACGACCTCGCAGGCCAGGCCGGCGGCCTCGATGGCTGCCGCCGTGCCCTTGGTGGCCACGATGGTGAAACCCAGGGCGATCAGGCCCCGGGCCACGGCCACGGCGCGCGGCTTGTCGCTCTGCTTGACCGACAGGAAGACCCGGCCGGAGGTGGGCAGGCGCGTACCGGCACCGAGCTGCGATTTGACGAAGGCCTCGCCGAAGGTCTTGCCCACGCCCATCACCTCGCCGGTGGACTTCATCTCGGGGCCGAGGATGGTGTCCACACCGGGGAATTTGACGAAGGGGAACACGGCCTCCTTCACGCTGAAGTAGGGCGGCGTCACTTCCTTGGTGATGCCCTGCGAGGCCAGGGTCTGGCCGGCCATGCAGCGTGCCGCCACCTTGGCCAGCTGGATGCCCGTGGCCTTGGAGACGTAAGGCACCGTGCGCGAGGCACGCGGGTTCACTTCGAGCACGAAGATCACGTCCTTGCCGTCCTGTTTCTGGATGGCGAACTGCACGTTCATCAGGCCGACCACGTTCAGGGCACCGGCCATGGCGGCGGACTGGCGCTTGAGCTCGTCCACCGTGGCCTGGGACAGCGAATAAGGCGGCAGCGAGCAGGCGGAGTCGCCACTGTGCACGCCAGCCTGTTCGATGTGTTCCATCACGCCGCCGATGAAGGTCTTGCCTTCGGGGTCGCGCAGGCAGTCCACGTCGCACTCGATGGCGTCGTTCAGGAAACGGTCCAGCAGCACGGGGCTGTCGTTGCTGACCTTGACGGCCTCGCGCATATAACGCTCCAGGTCACGCTGCTCATGGACGATCTCCATGGCGCGGCCGCCCAGCACGTAGCTGGGGCGCACCACCAGAGGGTAACCCAGGGTCGCGGCCTTCTCCAGAGCTTCCGGCTCGGTGCGCGCGGTGGCGTTGGGCGGCTGCTTGAGGTTCAGCGTACGCAGCAGGGCTGAGAAACGCTCGCGGTCTTCGGCCGCGTCGATCATGTCGGGACTGGTGCCGATGATCGGCACGCCTTCGGCCTCCAGGCCCAGGGCTAGCTTGAGCGGGGTCTGGCCGCCGTACTGCACGATCACACCGGTGGGCTTTTCCTTGTCCACGATCTCCAACACGTCTTCCAGCGTCAGCGGCTCGAAGTAGAGGCGGTCCGAGGTGTCGTAGTCGGTGGACACGGTCTCGGGGTTGCAGTTGACCATGATGGTCTCGTAGCCGTCCTCGCGCATGGCCAGGGCCGCATGCACGCAGCAGTAGTCGAACTCGATGCCCTGGCCGATGCGGTTGGGGCCACCGCCAAGCACCATGATCTTCTTCTTGTTGGTCGGCTCGGCCTCGCACTCGTCCTCGTAGGTCGAGTACATGTAAGCGGTGTTGGTGGCGAACTCGGCGGCACAGGTGTCCACGCGCTTGTAAACGGGGCGCACGCCCAGCTTGCGACGCGTATCACGCAGCTGCTTCTCGGTGGTCTTGAGCAGCTTGGCCAGGCGGCGGTCGGAGAAACCCTTTTTCTTCAAGGCGCGCAAGGTGCTTGCGTCCAGCGCAGCCAGGGCCTTCTCGCCCTTCTCCGCTGCCAGCTTGTCCAGGTCGAGCTCGATCTTCACGATCTCCTCGATCTGCACCAGGAACCACTTATCGATCTTGGTCAGGTCATAGACCTCGTCCACCGACAGGCCCATGGCAAAGGCATCGCCCACGTACCAGATACGCTCGGGGCCGGGCTCGCCCAGTTCCTTCTCGAGCACCTCGCGGTCCTGGGTCTTTTCGTTCATGCCGTCGACGCCCACTTCCAGGCCGCGAAGGGCCTTCTGGAAAGATTCCTGGAAGGTGCGGCCCATGGCCATGACCTCGCCCACCGACTTCATCTGCGTCGTCAGCCGGCTGTCGGCCGTGGGGAATTTCTCGAAAGCGAAACGCGGGATCTTGGTGACCACGTAGTCGATGCTGGGCTCGAAGCTGGCCGGCGTGGCGCCGCCCGTGATCTCGTTGCGCAGCTCGTCCAGCGTGTACCCCACGGCCAGCTTGGCCGCGACCTTCGCAATCGGGAAACCCGTGGCCTTGGACGCCAGTGCCGAGGAACGGCTCACGCGCGGGTTCATCTCGATCACGATCATGCGCCCGTCTTTGGGGTTGATCGAGAACTGCACGTTGGAGCCGCCCGTGTCCACCCCGATTTCACGCAGCACCGCCAGCGAGGCGTTGCGCATGATCTGGTATACCTCCAGCTCGAACTCTTTCCAGCCCAGCGCGCTCTCTTCGATGAGGACTTCATGTACCGGACTTAGGTCGAGACCGCGAGTCAGGATCTCCTCGAACTCCTCTTCGTTGTAAGCGATGCCGCCGCCGGTTCCGCCCAGCGTGAAGCTGGGGCGGATGACGGTGGGAAAACCTACGGTCTTCTGAACCGCCCAGGCCTCTTCCATGCTGTGGGCGATGCCCGAACGCGCCGAGCCCAGGCCGATCTTGGTCATGGCCTGCTTGAACTTCTGGCGATCTTCGGCCTTGTCGATGGCCTCGGGCGTGGCGCCGATCAGTTCGACCTTGTACTTTTCGAGCACACCGTGGTGCCACAGGTCCAGCGCGCAGTTCAGCGCGGTCTGGCCACCCATGGTGGGGAGGATGGCGTCGGGCTTTTCCTTGGCGATGATCTTCTCGACCGTCTGCCAGGTGATGGGCTCGATGTAGGTGACGTCGGCCGTGGCCGGGTCCGTCATGATCGTGGCAGGGTTGCTGTTGATCAGGATGACCTTGTAACCCTCTTCGCGCAGGGCCTTGCAGGCCTGCACACCGGAGTAGTCGAACTCGCAGGCCTGGCCGATGATGATCGGGCCGGCGCCGATGATCAGAATGCTTTTGATGTCTGAACGCTTGGGCATTTACTTTTTCTCCATCAGCGCCGTGAAGCGGTCGAACAGGTAGGCGATATCGTGCGGGCCGGGCGAGGCTTCCGGGTGGCCCTGGAAACAAAAGGCCGGCTTGTCGGTGCGGGCCAGGCCCTGCAACGTGCCGTCGAACAGGCTGACGTGGGTGGCGCGCAGATTGGCAGGCAGCGACTCCATCTCCACGGCAAAGCCGTGGTTCTGGCTGGTGATGCTCACACGGCCGTTGTCCAGGTCCTTCACGGGGTGGTTGGCACCGTGGTGGCTGTTCTGCATCTTGAAGGTCTTGGCACCCGAGGCCAGGGCCATGATCTGGTGGCCCAGGCAGATGCCGAAGGTCGGGATGCCGGTCTCGATGATCTCGCGAACGGCGGTGATGGCGTAGTCGCAGGGCTCCGGATCGCCAGGGCCGTTGGAGAGGAACACACCATCGGGCTTGAGCGCCAGCACGTCCTTGGCGGACGTCCTGGCCGGCACCACAGTGAGCTTGCAGCCGCGCTGCGCCAGCATGCGCAGGATGTTTTTCTTGACGCCGTAGTCATAGGCCACGACGTGGAAACGCGGGGCGGTCTGCGTGCCGTAACCCGTGCCCAGGGTCCATTCGGTCTGGTCCCAGGCGTAGGCCTTGGGGGTCGTCACGACCTGGGCCAGGTCCAGGCCCTTCATGCTGGGTGCGGCCTTGGCGGCAACCAGGGCTTCGTCGATGCGGGCCTGGGTCACGGCCTCACCGGCCTTGAGCGCCACGATGGCGCCGTTCTGCGCGCCCTTGCTGCGCAACAGACGGGTGAGCTTGCGGGTGTCGAGGTTGGCAATCGCCACCGTCTTCTCGCGCACCAGGTACTGCGAGAGCGTCTCGGTGCAACGAAAGTTGGAGGCCAGCAGGGGCAGGTCCTTGATGATGAGACCGGCGGCATGGATCTTCTCGGCTTCGACGTCCTCGGGGTTGATGCCGTAGTTGCCGATGTGCGGATACGTGAGGGTCACGATCTGCCGGCAGTAACTCGGATCAGTGAGGATTTCCTGGTAGCCGGTCATGGCGGTGTTGAACACCACCTCGCCGACCGTGGTGCCGGTGGCACCGATGGAATTGCCGATAAAGACCGTGCCGTCTGCGAGCGCCAGGATGGCGTGAGGGGTGGTTCCCTGGAGAGACAAAAGCACTGGGTACTCCGTTGGTTACGGGCGCGCCCACGCACTTACAGGAAACGGGTCCTGGCTGCTGCTTTTGAGAGGGATGTTCGGCCTGAAATGCGCTGGGGCGGCTGGATTTCTGAACAGTTCAAGATTATAGCTTAGGGACGATGTCCCCTCGCAGCGCTCACCTTGCACAGCCCCTTGAAACCGCAAAGGGAAACGATTCAGCCCTCAGCACACGCCACGGCACTGGCGTGCAGGCAGATGGCGGCAGCGGCGGCCACATTGAGCGACTCCTCCCCGCCGGGCTGGGCGATACGCACCGAGAGCGCGGCGCGCGACATCAGTTCAGCACCGACGCCCTGCCCTTCGTGGCCCAAGGCCCACGCGCAAGGCCAGGGCAGTTTCTGCCGGTGGATCAGTTCACCCTGGTGCGAACTGGTCACGATGATGGGCACAGCCAGTTCATCCAGGACCGCTGGCTCCACGCTCTCGACCAGCCGCAGTGCGAAATGCGCACCCATGCCGGCGCGCAGCACCTTGGGGCTCCAGAGCGCCGCCGTGCCCTTGAGGGCAAGCACTTGCTGGAAGCCGAAGGCTGCCGCACTGCGCAGGATGGATCCCACGTTGCCGGCATCCTGCACGCGGTCAAGGATGACCGAGGCCAGGCCGGGCTGCAGGGCGGCATCGGCGGGCAAGTCGAACACGAAACCCAGTCGGGAGGGTGATTCGAGGCCGCTGAGGCCGTCGAACAGCGCGTCGGGCACCAGAATGGTCTTGGCTGCACTGGCGCCGAACTCGGCCGCAAACAGCGGCCAAGCGGACTCGGCAAACACGGCGATGGTTGGCTGGCGCCCGCGTAACAATGCAGCGCGGCAGAGATGATCCCCCTCCACCCAGAATCGTCCCGTCTTGCGGTAGGCCGTGCTGTCCTGGCTGAGCTTGCGCAATTCCTTGAGCAGCGGGTTATCTCGCGCCGTGATGTGGACCGGCTGCTGCATGCTCATCTCAGCACCTCTGTCACCGGCGCAAAGGTCTTGCGATGCTGCGGGCAGGCGCCGTGCGCGCGCAGCGCCGCCAGATGCTCGGCCGTGCCATAGCCCTTGTGGGCGGCAAAGCCATACTGCGGAAACTCGCGGTCGTACTCAGCGCACCAGCGGTCGCGGTGCACCTTGGCCAGGATGGAAGCAGCGGAAATCGCCGGCACCGTGGCGTCGCCTTTGATGATGGCCTCGGCCAGCACATCCAGCACCGGCAGGCGGTTGCCGTCCACCAGCACCTTGGCAGGCTTGAGGCGCAGGCCTTCGACGGCACGGCGCATGGCCAGCAACGTGGCCTGCAGGATATTCAGCGTGTCGATCTCTTCCACACTGGCTTCGGCGATGGAGCAGCACAGGGCCTTGGCGCGGATCTCGTCGTACAGCTTTTCGCGACGCGCGGCCGTGAGCTTCTTGGAATCGGCCAGGCCCTGGATGGGGTTCAGATCGTCCAGGATCACCGCGGCTGCCACCACCGGGCCAGCCAAGGGGCCACGACCAGCCTCATCCACCCCGGCGATCAGACCCGGTGTGTCCCACATCAGCGTGGCCTGTTCAGCCCGCAAGAACTTGCGCGATCGCATCGGCTGCCAGTTGAGGTGTGTCGCGTTGCAATTCGGCATGCAATGCCATGAAGGTCCGCTCCAGCGCTGCGACACGCTCGGGCGCGTCCAGCCACTGCAGCGTGGCCCCAGCCAGTTTTTCAGGCGTGGCCTCGTGCTGCAAGAGCTCAGGCACGACGAAATCGCGACACAGGACGTTGGGCAGGCCGACCCAGGGCTGCAGTTGCTTGCGCTTCATGAGCTGGTAGGTCAGCCAGTTCACGGCATAGGAGATCACCATGGGCCGCTTGAACAGGGCGGCCTCCAGCGTGGCCGTGCCGCTGGCGATCAGGGTCACGTCACAGGCCGCCAGCACGGTGTGGGACTGACCGTCGAGGATGCGCAGGCGCCCTTCCATGCCCGCAGCGCGCGCGGCTTGCTCGATGCGCGTGCGCAGCGTGGGAATGGCCGGCACCAGGAATTGCAGCTGCGGGCGGGACTGGAGCATCAGGGCCGCCGCGCGGAAGAAACGTTCCGCCAACTGCTTGATCTCGCCCGCTCGGCTGCCCGGCAGGATGGCCACAAGCTGCGCGTCGACCGGCACCCCCAGCGTCGCGCGCGCAGCGGCGCGGTCCGGCTGCAGGGGAATCACATTGGCCAGCGGATGGCCGACATAGGTCGCCGCGATGCCGTGCCGGCCCAGCAATTCCACTTCAAATGGGAAGATGCACAGCACGTGGTCCACACTGGCCTTGATCTTGTGTACGCGCTCGGGACGCCAGGCCCAGATCGACGGGCAGACGAAATGCATGGTCTTCACACCAGCGGCCTTGAGATCACGCTCCAGGTCCAGATTGAAATCGGGGGCATCGACGCCGATGAAGACATCAGGCCTATCCTGCAACAGTCGCTCGCGAAGCCGGTCACGGATGCCCACCAGCTCACGGTAATGGCGTAGTACCTCGACATAACCGCTCACAGCCAGTTTGTCGCTGGGCCACCAGGCCTGAAAGCCGCGTCGGGCCATCTGCGGCCCACCGATGCCCAGAGCCTGGGCCTCAGGCCAACGCGCCCGGACACCATCGAGCAGGAGGCCAGCCAGCAAGTCCCCGGAGGTCTCGCCCGCCACCATCGCGACGCGCGGCTGGGACTTCATGTGTATTCTCTCAGCGGGCAATGCCGTTGGTGGCGTTGGCCAGGAAGGCTTCCATCTGCGCCACATCGTCCGCCGCTTCGGGCCAGGTCTGCGGCAGCGCGGCGATGGCCGTGCGCGCCTGCTCCAGCGTGAGGTTCTGGCGATAGAGGATCTTGTGCATCTCACGGATGGCCGCGATGCGCTGGTCAGAAAAATCCCGCCGCCGCAAGCCGACCAGGTTGACGCTGCGCACCGTCAGCGGATTGCCATCCACCACCATGTAAGGCGGGATGTCCTTGGCGACGTGGCTGGCAAAGCCGATCATGGTGTGGGCGCCGATGCGCATGCGCTGGAGAATGCCGGTCAGGCCGCCCACGGTGGACCAGTCTCCGATCTCGACGTGCCCGGCCAGGGTGGCGTTGTTGGCCATGGTCACATGATTGCCAATGATGCAGTCGTGAGCGATGTGCACATAGGCCATGATCCAGTTGTCATGGCCGATGCGGGTTTCGTTCTTGTCCTGCGCCGTACCGATGTTGAAGGTACAGAACTCGCGGATCGTATTGCGGTCCCCGATGTGCAGCTCGCAGGGCTCGTCCTTGTACTTCTTGTCCTGCGAGATGGCGCCCAGCGAGTTGAACTGGAAAATCCGGTTGTCCTGGCCGATAGTCGTGCGCCCCTCGATCACACAATGCGGACCGATGGCCGTGCCCACGCCCACCTTCACGTGTGGGCCGATCACCGTATAGGGCCCCACCGTGACCGTGCTGTCGAGTTCGGCCCGGGGATCGACGATAGCGGTCGAATGGATCTGCGTCACGCTGTTGCCTCAGCTGACCTTGCGCATGGTGCACAGGATATCGGCCTCGACAGCGCGTTCGCCGTCGACGCTGGCCCAGACCTTGAACTTGTAGATGCCGGCCTTGGAGCGTTCCAGCTCGGCTTCAAGGATGAGCTGGTCGCCGGGCTCGACCGGGCGCTTGAAGCGCGCGTTGTCGATGCCGGCAAAGTAGTACACCGTGTTCTCATCGAGGGCATGACCCAGGGTTTCAAACGACAGCAGGGCCGCCGTCTGCGCCAGGGCCTCGAGCATCAACACCCCCGGCATGACGGGGCGGTTGGGGAAATGGCCGTTGAAGAAGTCTTCGTTGATCGTGACGTTCTTGACCGCCTTGATGCGCTTGCCTTTCTCCAGCTCCAGTACCCGGTCCACGAGCAGGATGGGGTAACGGTGCGGCAGCAGCTTGAGAATCTTGTGGATGTCCATGGCGATCATTTTTTTGTTTCCTTGAGGTCTTTTTCCAGTGCGCGCACGCGTTCGCGCAGGGTGGAGAGCTGCTTGAGCGTGGCGGCATTCTTTTCCCAGGACGCATTGTCCTCCAGCGGATAGAAGCCGGTGTAATGGCCTGGTTTGTTGAGCGAACGCGTGACCAGCGAAAACGAGGACACGTTCACCCCGTCCGCGATGGTCAGGTGGCCCAGCACGCCGGCGCTGCCGCCGATGGTGCAGTTGGCACCGATGGTGGCACTGCCGGCCACGCCCACGCAGCCCGCCATGGCGGTGTTGCGGCCCACGCGCACGTTGTGGCCGATCTGGATCAGGTTGTCGAGTTTGACGCCATCCTCGATCACGGTATCGCTCAGCGCGCCCCGGTCGATGCAGGTGTTGGCGCCAACCTCGACATCGTTGCCAATGCGCACCGCGCCCAGCTGCTCGATCTTCTCCCAGCGCTCGCCGTCCTTGGCAAAACCGAAACCATCGGCCCCGATCACCACCCCGGAGTGCAGGATGCAGCGCTCGCCGATCACGCAGTCCTCGCTGACGGTCACACGAGACTTGAGCACGGTGTGCGCCCCGATGCGCGCGCCGCGCTCGACCACGCACAGGGGCCCGATCCGCGCGGTGGGATCGACCTGCGCCGCAGGATCGACGACCGCACTCGGATGGATGTGCGGGCCGGCCGGGCGTTGGCGCGAACGCTGCCAGAGCTGGGTGACGCGGGCGAAGTAGAGGTAGGGATTGTCGGCAACGATGCAGGCGCCGCGGGCGACGGCCTCGGCCTGCATCTGTGGCCCGACGATCACGCAGCCGGCGCGCGAAGCGGCCAGTTGCTGGCGGTATTTGGGGTTGCTGAGGAAGCTGAGGTGCTGGGGCTCGGCCACATCGAGAGGCACCAGGGCCTGGATTTCCAGCGCAGGGTCGCCAAACAGTTCGCCCCCGAGCTGCTCGACGATGTTGCCTAGACGCACTGCCACACGCGATCTGCCCGCAAATATCCGTGTGACCTTACTTGGTCACGGTGGCATTCAGGGCCTTGATCACCTTGTCGGTGATGTCGTGCCGGGGGTTGACGTAGACCGCCTCCTGGAGGATCAGGTCGTATTTTTCAGCGTCGGCCACCTGCTTGACCACACGGTTGGCACGCTCGAAGACCTGCTGCAGTTCCTCATTGCGGCGAGCGTTGAGGTCCTCCTGGAACTCGCGGCGCTTGCGCTGGAAATCGCGGTCCAGTTCGACCAGCTGCTTCTGGCGGTTCACGCGCTGGCTCTCCGACAGCGTGGGCGCCTCACGCTCCAGCTGATCGGCCATGCCTTTGATGCTGGCGCCCTGGGTCTGCAGCTCCTTCTCGCGCTTGGAGAACTCCTGCTCCAGCTTGGCCTGGGCATTCTTGGCCGGCACCGCTTCCTTGATGATGCGGTCCAGGCTGACGAAACCCAGCCGGAATTCCTGGGCCAGCGCCGGCGCGGCCAGCAGACTCAGACCCAGCAGCAGATATGCAGGACGTATGAAGTACTTCATCAGAATGTGGTCCCAATCTGGAATTGCAGATACTGGATTCTATCGCCTTCGAATTGCCGGATGGGACGGGCAAAGGCCAGGCGCAAGGGGCCCATGGGCGAGATCCAGCTGATACCGACGCCACCGCCCACCCGGAAGTTGGCTGCATCGATCGGATCGTCCGGCCCATAGACGTTGCCGGCATCGACAAAGGTATAGACGCGCAGGGTCCGGTCGTTGCCGGCACCGGGGAACGGCGCCTGCAGTTCGAAGTTGAAATTGATCTTTTTCGGCCCACCGTAGGTCAGGCCGGTGGCCGCGTCGCGCGGCCCCAGACTGCCCGCCTCGAAACCGCGCACCGAACCCAGGCCGCCACCGTAGAAGTTCTTGAACAGCGGATAGGGTCGGCCGTCGATCCCCTGGCCCAGGGCCAGATCCGAATTGAAGGCAAAGGTGTACTGCTTGGTCAGCGGCACATAGTGCTGGTAGTTATACGTGCCGCGGACGTAACGCACCTCACCAAAGGTGCTCCACTCGGCGGTAGCGCGCTGGAGGTTGCCACTGGTCGGTACCAAAGCGCTGTCGCGGTTATCCCGCCCCCACCCCAGGGTCAGCGGCACGGCAGTGCTGGCGTAACCGAACTGGTCGGCATAACTCTGGTAGGCGACGGGCAGGTAGGTGCCCGGCACGATCGTGGTGCGCTCGACGCCCACCCCCAGATAGACCGTGTCGCGCTCGGTGAAGGGGATGCCGAAACGCAGGCTGGTGCCGACGGTCTCCAGTGCGTAGGAATCTTCGTAGTAGTAGGGGCGCGAGACCCGCTGGTACAGGTCAATCGTGCGCGACACACCGTCCTGCGTGAAATATGGGTCGGTTGTACTGACCACAATCACGCGATTGATCTTGCTGGTGTTGAGTTGCACGCCCAGCGAGTTGCCACTGCCAAAGGCGTTCTGCTGGCTCACGCCAAACGTCAGCCCCAGTCCCTCGCTGGTGGAGAAGCCGGCTCCCAGGGTCAGACTGCCGGTGGGCCGCTCAACGACCTTCATGGTCAGGTCCACCTGGTCGGGTGTACCCGGCACTTCGATGGTCTCCATCGTGACCTCGCTGAAATACCCCAGCCGGTCCACCCGATTACGCGACAGGCGGATCCTTTCGCTGTCGTACCAGGACGATTCATATTGGCGGAATTCACGGCGGATCACCTCGTCACGTGTGCGGTTGTTGCCCGCCACGTTGATGCGGCGCACATAGGCTCGGCGCGAAGGCTCGGCTTGCAGCACCAGCGTCACCCGGCTGGTGCTGCGGTCGATCTCGGGCACGGACTGAACGCGGGCAAAGGCGTAGCCGAAACGGCCGAAATACTCGGTGAAGGCCTTGACGGTCTCGGCCACCCGGTCGGCGTTGTAGGCCTCGCCGGGGCGTATCGATACCAGGGCCTTGAACTCGTCCTCGCGCCCCAGGTAGTTGCCGGCCAGGCGCACCCCGGCCACGACGAAACGCTCACCCTCGGTCACGTTGTGGGTGATGGAAATATCCTGCTTGTTGGGGGCGATGGCCACCTGGGTCGAGTCAATCCGGAACTCCAGGTAACCACGCGCGAGGTAGTAGGACCGCATCGTCTCGATGTCGGCATTGAGCTTGGCCCGCGAGTAGCGGTCGGACTTGGTGTACCAGCTCATCCAGTTGCCGGTGTCCAGGTCGAACAGATTGCGCAGGGTGGACTCGGAAAACGCCTTGTTGCCGACGATCCGGATCTCGCTGATCTTGGCCGGTTCGCCTTCGATGACGGTGAAGGCCAGGCTCACGCGGTTGCGCTCGACCGGCGTCACGGTGCTCACCACCTCGGCCGCATAGAGGCTCTTGTTGATGTACTGGCGCTTGAGCTCCTGCTCCGCGCGGTCCAGCAGGGCCTTGTCGAAGGGACGACCTTCGGCCAGGCCGATATCCTTGAGCGCCTTGGTCAGCAAGTCCTTGTCGAACTCGCGGGTGCCGATGAACTCGACGCCAGCCACGCTGGGCCGTTCCTCGACCACCACCACCAGCACGTCCCCGTTGATCTCCAGGCGCACGTCGGTGAACAGGCCCAGGGCAAACAGCGCTCGGATCGAGGCCGTGCCCTTCTCGTCGTTGTAGGTATCCCCCACGCGTAGCGGCATGGACGCGAAGACGGTGCCTGGCTCGATGCGCTGCAAGCCCTCGACCTGGATGTCGCGGATCTTGAAAGGCTCGGCGGCCCAGGCCATGTGCGCGGCCAGCAACAGGGCTGCCACCAGGGAGGCGGCGCGCAGGCTATATCGTTTGAATTGCATCGGTCAATTTGAAATTTGGCTGGGGCACACCGTCGGATCCGGTGGTTCAGCCCAGGAGACGGGTCAGGTCATTGAACAGCGCGATGGACATCATGAGCGCCAGCATGGCAACGCCGGCCCGCTGCAGGCGTTCCAGCCAGGCTTCCGACACGGGTTTGCCTGTAACACCCTCCCAAAGATAATACATCAGGTGTCCGCCATCGAGCACCGGCAAAGGCAGCAGGTTGAGCACGCCCAGGCTGACACTGATAAGGGCCAGAAAGACCAGGTAGGACGTCAACCCCAGGCTGGCAGAACGGCCGGCGTAGTCGGCAATGGTCAGCGGACCACTGAGGTTCTTCAGAGAGGCCTCGCCCACCAGCATGCGGCCCAGGGTGCGCAGCGTCAGCAGTGAAACGTCCCAGGTCTTCTCGACGCCCAGCCACAGGCCTTCGAACACACCGTACTGGACCGTGATCATCTCGGGCGCCACCCCCACATAGGCCCCGATGCGGCCGATCGCCACCCCGCCCTGCTGCTGGACCTCAGGGGTTACGTCGAGGTTGATGATGGCGCCCTGGCGCTCGATGCGCCAGTTCTTCGTCAGGGGCTGGCCTTCCCGCACCGAGGCACGGATCATCTCGCGCAACTGGCGGCCGTCCATCACGACCGCCCCGCCCAGGTTCAACACCAGATCACCCGGACGCAAGCCCGCCCGCTCGGCAGCGCTGCCCGGCGTGATGTCACCGATTTCCGGCCGGCTCAGCGGTGCAACGATGCCGATGCGCTCGAACAGCTGGGCGTCGGCGTCGCTCACCGTCATGCTCGCCAGCGACAGCAGCACCTCGGTCGTGGCCTGCCCGCGCGCATCGGCCAGAGCCAGGCGTACGTCATGCCCCTCCAGGGCCCCGCGCGTCAGCAGCCAGCGCACATCCTCGAACGAGGCCATGGGCTTGAGTTCACCGCCCTCGAAACCCGCGCGTTCGACGCGCTCTCCCCCACGCAACCCGGCGCGTTCCGCCACCGAAGCGGTCACCGGAGCGCCCAGCACCGGGCTGGCCATCTGCACGCCACTCCAGTTGACCACCGCATAGAGCAGCACGGCCAGCAACAGATTGGCCAGCGGGCCGGCCGCGACGATCAGCGCGCGTGAGCGCAGCGGCTGGGTGTTGAAAGCCAGGTGACGTTCGGCCGGGTCCACCGGCGCCTCGCGCTCGTCGAGCATGCGGACATAGCCTCCCAGCGGAAAAGCTCCCAGCACGAACTCGGTCGCCGAACCCTTGGGCTGCCAGCGCAGCAGGGTGTGGCCGAAACCGACCGAGAAGCGCAGCACCTTGACGCCACAGGCCACGGCCATGCGGTAGTGCCCGTATTCATGGATGGCGATCAGCAGCCCCAGGGCCACGATGAAAGCAACAACGGTCAGCATGTCTTCCTTTGCGGTTCAGGCCGTCAGGCCACGCAGGCAGGCCTGCGCCGCCGCGCGCGACTGCGCGTCCAGCGCCAGCAGATCGTCCAGCGAAGCGGGGGCTGCCGGCACAACGGCGTCCAGTGTGCCCAGGTTGACCGCATGGATCTGGTCGAAACGGATGCGCCGCTCCAGGAAGGCCGCGACCGCCACTTCGTTGGCCGCATTGAGCACCGCCGTGGTGCCTGCCGGGCCGCGCAAGGCATCCCAGGCCAGGCGGATCCCGGGGAAACGCTGGGCGTGCCCGGGAGCGTCCATGGGCTCGAAGGTCATGGCCGCCAGCTTGTGGAAATCCAGTGCGGCGGCGCCCGAAGCCATGCGCTCGGGCCAAGACAGGCCATAGGCGATGGGCACCCGCATGTCGGGTGTGCCCAGCTGCGCCACCACCGAGTGGTCGCTGTACTGCACCATGGAGTGAATCACGCTCTGTGGATGGATCACCACCTCCAGCCGGTCCGGCCCCAGGCCGAACAGGTAACGCGCCTCGATCACCTCCAGCGCCTTGTTCATCATGGTGGCCGAATCGACCGAGATCTTGCGCCCCATCACCCAGTTCGGGTGGGCGCAGGCCTGCTCGGGCGTGACCTCGCGCAGGCTCTGCGGATCGCGCGTGCGAAAGGGCCCGCCGGACGCCGTGAGGATGATCCGGTCGACCCGCTGCGACCAGGTGGCCGGGTCTTCGGGCAAGGACTGGAAAATGGCCGAATGCTCACTGTCGATCGGCAGCAGCGTGGCACCGCCCGTGCGCACCGCCTGCATGAAGAACTCGCCGCCGACCACCAGCGCTTCCTTGTTGGCCAGCAGCAGGCGCTTGCCCGTGCGCGCAGCGGCCAGGCAGGGCGCCAGACCCGCGGCCCCGACGATGGCGGCCATGACGATATCGACCTCCTCGTGGGCTGCCACTTCGGTGAGAGCCACCTCGCCCCCCAGCACCTGTGTCTTCGCGCCGGCCTGGCGCAGGCGCTCGGCCAGTTGCTTGGCGTGGGCGGCGCTGGCCATGACAGCGAATCGGGGTTGGAACTGCAGGCATTGCTGCAGCATCAGGTCCACCTGCGTGGCTGCCGTCAGCGCAAACACGTCGAAGCGCTGCGGATGGCGCGCCAGCACGTCCAGTGTGCTCGTGCCGATGGAACCGGTGGAGCCGAGGATGGCCACACGCTGGCGTGTTGGCTGTTTCATCAACGCAGTACCGAATAAAACATCATCGCCAGGGGCAGCGTGGGCAGCAAGGCATCGACGCGGTCGAGCACACCACCATGGCCGGGCAGCAGACGGCTGCTGTCCTTGGCGCCGGCGCTGCGCTTGACCAGCGACTCCACCAGGTCACCCACCACGCTCATGGCCGCGAGGAACAGCACGGCGAGCAACAGCAGCAGCCAGCCGCCGCGCGACTGCAGATGGCTGTAGAGGCTGGGCGATGCCAGCACGCCACCACGCTCCAGGGCCAGCCAGACCAGCGCCAGCACCACCACGCCCACCATGCCGCCCCAGACCCCTTCCCAGCTCTTGCCCGGACTGATGGCCGGCGCCAGCCTGACCGCGCTGAAACGCCCGCCCCAGGCCTTGCCGGCAAAGTAGGCAGCGACGTCGGCCATCCAGACCAGCACCAGGATGGAGAGCAAAAAGGCCACGCCGACCTCACGCGCCTGCACCACGGCCAGCCAGGCCAGCCACAGCACCAGCCAGCCCCCGCCCAGACGCAAGGCCCGTGGCAGCTGCCCCCAGCGGCTCACGCCGGTCTTGATCAGGGCGGCCCCGACCAGCACCCAGATGCCGCCCGCCAGCGTCCACAGCAGCGGCTGGGGTGCAGCCAACAAGCCCAGATCCCAGGCCATGACGCAGGCCACCAGGCAGACGAAAGCGCCGATCCAGGAACCGAACTGGCCCAAGCGGTTGAGACGCCCCCACTCCCAGGCACCCGCTGCAATCAGGACCAGGGTGACCAGACGCCAGTACAGCGTGTCGTGATGAAAGAGCGCCGGCAGCAGGATCAGCAGCAGGACGATGGCGGTGATGATGCGCTGCTTGAGCATGGTTGATCCTCAGGCCGCCTTCTGGCCCGAGCCCGGTGTAGCGACCTGGTCGGAGGTCTGGCCGTAGCGGCGCTCGCGCCGGCTGAATTCGCCGATGGCGCGGTCCAGCTCGGCCTCATCGAAATCGGGCCAGAGCTTGTCGCTGAAGAAGAGTTCGGCATAAGCCGCCTGCCAGAGCAGGAAGTTGCTCAGGCGCAGCTCGCCGCCGGTGCGGATGATGAGGTCCGGGTCGGGGACATGGGCCATGGCCATGGCCTGGTGCAGCGCGATCTCGGTGATGGCCTGTCCCTGTGCCGCGAGCCGGGCGGCCGCCTGAGCGATGTCCCAGCGTCCGCCGTAGTTGAAGCACACGTTCAGAACGAGCTTGCCGTTGGCTGCCGTCGCCCGTTCGGCCTGGTCCAGGCCGGTGCGCACCTTGTCGGACAGACCGGCCCGATCGCCGACAAAATGCAGGCGCACGCCATCCTTGAGCAGTTGCGGCACTTCCTTGCCCAGGGCCGTGGCCAGCAGGTCCATGAGACCCGAGACCTCGTCGGCCGGGCGGTTCCAGTTCTCGGAGGAGAAGGCGAAGACGGTCAGCACCGACACCCCGCGGTCCAGGCAGGCCCGGATGCAGCGGCGCAGGCTTTCCATGCCCTGGCGGTGGCCCGCCAGACGCGGCAGGAAGCGCTTGGTGGCCCAGCGGCCATTGCCATCCATGACGATGGCGATATGGTGCGGCAAGCCGCTGGACGAGGTCATCGGTACGTCATGAGGGCGATGTCAGACCGCCATCACTTCCTGTTCCTTGCCCGCGACCAGCTGGTCGATCGTGGCGACGTGCTTGTCGGTCAGCTTCTGGATGTCGGCCTCGGAACGTTTCTGGTCGTCTTCGGACGCGGTCTTGTCCTTGACCAGTTTCTTGACCGCCTCGTTGGCGTCACGACGCAGGTTGCGCACGGCGATCTTGGCGTTCTCGCCCTCGGTACGCACCAGCTTGGTCATCTCCTTGCGGCGCTCCTCGCTCATCGGCGGCATGGGCACGCGGATCAGATCGCCCATGGAGGCCGGGTTCAGGCCCAGCTCGCTCTCACGGATGGCCTTCTCGATCTTGGCACCCATGCCCTTTTCCCAGGGCTGAACACTGATGGTGCGGGCGTCCAGCAGGTTCACGTTGGCCACCTGGCTCAGCGGCACCGTGGAGCCGTAGTACTCGACCTGCACGGAGTCCAGCAGCGACGGATTGGCGCGGCCGGTACGGATCTTGGACAGATGGTTTTTCAGGGCCTCGATGGACTGGTCCATCTTGGTTTCCATGGTCTTCTTGATGTCTGCAATCGTCGTCATGCTTTGCTCCTCTGCGGCACCGGTGTCTGCGCTCAGGCGTAGACCAGCGTGCCCTCGTCTTCACCCATCACGACACGCTTGAGCGCGCCGTGCTTGAAAATGGAAAACACCTTGATCGGCAGCTTCTGGTCGCGGCACAGCGCAAAGGCCGTGGCGTCCATGATGCCGAGATTCTTCGAGATCGCCTCGTCGAAGGAAATCTTGCTGTAGCGGGTGGCTGTCTTGTCCTTGTTCGGATCGGCGCTGTAGACACCATCCACCTTGGTGGCCTTGAGCACCATCTCAGCGCCAATCTCGGCGCCGCGCAGCGCAGCGGCCGTGTCAGTGGTGAAGAAGGGGTTGCCGGTACCTGCCGCGAAGACCACGACCTTGCCCTCTTCGAGGTACTGCAGGGCTTTGGGGCGTACATAGGGCTCGACCACCTGCTCGATGGCAATCGCCGACATCACGCGGGCGGTCAGGCCGGCCTTGTTCATGGTGTCGGCCAGGGCCAGCGCGTTCATCACGGTGGCCAGCATGCCCATGTAGTCGGCTGTGGCCCGGTCCATGCCAACCGAACCGCCAGCCACGCCGCGGAAGATGTTGCCGCCGCCGATGACCACGGCGACTTCCACCCCCAGGCGCGTGATCTCGGCCACCTCCTGCACCATGCGCTGGATGGTCGCATGGTTGATGCCGAAGGCATCGTCGCCCATCAGGGCCTCCCCGGACAGCTTAAGCAGAATACGCTTGTAGGCTGGCTTGGGGTCGGACATGAGGGGCTCCTTGCAGGTGATGGTGATACGCGATCCGGACAGACGGAATTTACAGGATTTCGCTGGCCGAGCCGTCGCCCGGCCAGCGGGCATCAGCCCGCCTGCTTGGCGGCAGCCACCTGGGCCGCCACTTCGGCCGCGAAGTCGTCGACCTTCTTCTCGATGCCCTCGCCCACCACGTAGAGGGTGAAACCCTTGAGGGTGGTGCCGGCGGCCTTGAGCATCTGCTCAACGGTCTGCTTGTCGTTCTTCACGAAGGGCTGGTTGAACAGCGAGACTTCCTTCAGGAACTTCTGCACACCACCTTCGATACGCTTGGCCACGATGTTGGCAGGCTGTGCGGGTTTGCCAGCGGCTTCAGCGGTCTTGCGATCCTCTTCGGCCTTGCCGGCGGCAACAGCGCGCTCTTTCTCGATCAGTTCAGCCGGCACGTCAGCGCTGGTCAGCGCCACGGGCTTCATGGCGGCCACGTGCATGGCGACGTCCTTGGCAGCGGTTTCGTCGCCATCAAACTCCACGACCACGCCAATGCGCGTGCCGTGCAGGTAGGCAGCCAGCTTGGCGCCCGAGGAGAAGTGCTTGAAACGGCGGAAGCTCATGTTCTCACCGATCTTGCCGATCAGGCCCTTGCGCACGTCTTCCAGGGTAGGGCCGAAGCCGTCCTGGCTGTAGGGCAGCGCGCCCAGGGCGGCCACGTCGGCCGGCTTGTGCTTGGCGACCAGGTCGGCAGCAGCCTTGGCCAGGGCCAGGAAGCTGTCGTTCTTGGTCACGAAGTCGGTCTCGCAGTTCACTTCGATCAGCGCGCCGGTGCTGCCGTTGATCGAACTGGCCACCACGCCTTCGGCGGTCACGCGCGAAGCGGCCTTGCCGGCCTTGGTACCCAGCTTCACACGCAGCAGCTCTTCGGCCTTGGCCATGTCGCCATCGGCCTCGGTCAGGGCCTTCTTGCATTCCATCATCGGGGCATCGGTCTTGCCGCGCAGTTCGGCGACCATGCTTGCGGTAATTGCAGCCATCTTCTTACTCCGTCATCAATTCAAAATCAGATTGGGACTAAAAAAAAGGGGCACAGCGCCCCTTTCTTCGGGTCGGGCGTGGATCAGGCGGAAGCTTCGTTCACTTCCACGAACTCGTCGCCGCTCTCGGATGCCACGGCCTTGACCACGTCATCCACGGCATTGGCACGGCCTTCCAGGATGGCGTCGGCGATGCCGCGGGCGTACAGGGTCACGGCCTTGGACGAGTCGTCGTTGCCCGGGATCACGTAGTCGATGCCTTCGGGCGAGTGGTTGGAGTCGACCACGCCGATCAGCGGGATGCCCAGCTTCTTGGCTTCGGCAATGGCGATCTTGTGGTAACCGACGTCGATCACGAAGATCGCGTCCGGCAGGGTGTTCATGTCCTGGATGCCGCCGATGTCCTTCTCGAGCTTCTCGAGTTCACGGGCGAACATCAGCTGCTCTTTCTTGCTCATGGCGTCCAGGCCGGTTTCCTGCTGGGCCTTCATGTCCTTCAGACGCTTGATCGAGGTCTTGACGGTCTTGAAGTTGGTCAGCATGCCGCCCAGCCAACGCTGGTCAACATAGGGCACGCCGGCGCGCTGGGCTTCCGCAGCCACGGTCTCGCGGGCGGTGCGCTTGGTGCCCACCATCAGGATGGTACCGCGCTTGGCAGCCAGCTGCTTGGCGAACTTGGCTGCGTCCTGGAACATCGGCAGCGATTTTTCCAGGTTGATGATGTGGATCTTGTTGCGATGGCCGAAGATGAAGGGGGCCATCTTGGGGTTCCAGAAGCGGGTCTGGTGGCCAAAATGGACACCGGCTTCCAGCATTTGACGCATGGTCACGGACATGTGAATAACTCCGAAGGTTGGGTCTAAAATCCGATCCTCTTCGCAATCGGCGTCTTGCGCCGGCTGCAACACCTGGATGGACCGGTTTGCGATTTGCTCTGCGGCTGCTTGCGCGAGATGCGCAGGCCCTTCCAGCAAAGCCCGACGAGTATAGCACAGACCCACTTCCCAATGCCCCCCGCCACCGACCTCCACGCCATCCGCCAGCGCCTGCTGGCCGGCCAGACCAGCCCAGGGGCCGAGATCGAACAGGCCATCGCCCGCGCCGCAGGCCCGGCCTGCGCGCACGCTTTCCTGCAGACCGACTTCGATGGCGCCCGCGCCCAGGCCGCAGCGGCCGATCCGGCCCGCCAGCCCCTGGCTGGGCTGGCGGTCTCGGTCAAGGACCTGTTCGACGTGGCCGGACAGGTCAGCCGTGCCGGCGCCATTGTCCTGAAAGACGCCCCCCCGGCAAGCCAGGACGCCTTGGCTGTGGCCCGCCTGCGCGCCGCCGGCGCCGCCCTGATAGGCCGGACCAACATGTCCGAATTCGCCTACTCCGGTGTCGGTGTCAACCCGCATTACGGAACCCCGGCCAATGCCGCGGCCACCGACCTGCCGCGCGTGCCGGGCGGCTCGTCCAGCGGCGCGGCCGTTTCCGTCGTCGCGGGTGCAGCCTTCGTCGGCCTGGGCTCGGACACCGGCGGTTCGATCCGCATCCCGGCCGCCCTGCAAGGCATCGTGGGTTTCAAGAGTACCCAGCGCCTGGTGCCTCTGGACGGCACGGTGCCCTTGTCCTTCACACTCGACACGGCCTGCGCCATGACACGCTCGGTGCGCGACGCGATCACCGTGCACGAGATCCTGGCCGCGCGCCGCGTCACGCGCAGCCAGGCCCCGCTCTCGCACTACCGGCTGGCTGTCGTGCCGCAAATCATGTTCGATGGCATCGACGTCACCGTGGCACGCGCTTTCGAGCGCACGCTGCAGATCCTGCGCAATGTCGGCGCCCGCATCGAAGAACTCCCCCTGCCAGCGCTGGGCGAACTGGCTGGCCTGCAGGCCAGCGGCGGTTTTGCCGCAGCCGAAAGCTACGCCTGGCATCGTCAGCTGCTGGCAGGACGCGCTGCCCAATACGACCCGCGCGTCCTGTCGCGCATCCAGCGCGGCGCGACCATCAGCGCAGCTGACTACATCGACCTGTTGCAGGCACGGCGCGACTGGATCGCCCGCGTCGAGCAGGCCCTGACCGGCTTTGACGCGGTGCTCTCACCCACCGTGCCCATCGTGGCGCCCCCGCTGGCCGACGTGCTGCCCGGGAAAGAACGAGACGACGCCTTCTTCCGCATCAACGGCCTGCTGCTGCGCAACCCCAGTGTGGTGAACATGCTCGACGGCTGCGCCATCTCCCTGCCCTGCCACGCGCCGGACGAATTGCCCGTGGGCCTGATGGTCTGGCAAGGCGCAATGCGCGATGATGTGGTCCTGAACATCGCGCAGCAGATCGAAAACCTGCTGCGCCCACAACAACCATAATCCCCCATCCCGCCAGCCAGCCCGGCCAGCGGGAACCCACTCCCGATTCATGAAAATTGCAGTCATCGGCGCCGGCATCATCGGCGTCACCACCGCTTGGGAACTCGCCCGCGACGGCCACGAGGTCACCGTCTTCGAACGCCGCATCGCCGCCGCCGAGGAAGGCAGCTTTGCCAACACCGGCATCCTCGCGCCCGGCTATACGGCCCCCTGGGCCGCCCCGGGCATGCCCTTCAAGATCCTGCGCCACCTGCTGCTGCGCCACGCCCCGGTGCATTTTTCCCTGCCCCTGCGCGGCAGCGACCTGGCCTGGATGTGGAAGTCCTGGCGCGCCTGCGGCAGCGAAACCTATCTGCGCAACCGCCAGAACCTCCAGGGGCTGGCACGCTACAGCCGCACGCGCCTGCACGAACTCGCGACCGAACTGGAGCTTGATTTCGACCGCAGCCAGGGCCTGCTGGTCCTGCTGCGTTCGGAGCGCGACCACACCCTGCTGCGCCCCGGCCTGCAGTTGCTGCGCGATCAGGGCGTGGCGCATCGCGAGCTCACCCCCGAAGAGGCACGCGCCATCGAGCCGGCCCTGAATCCCGACACCGCTTTCCATGGCGCGCTGCACCTGCCCGAGGACGAGGTGGGCAACTGCCGGCAATTTGCCTTGCTGCTCAAGAACGCGGCGCTGGCCCGCGGCGTGCAATTTGCCTTCGGCACCACCGTCGAACGCCTGACCCCCGGCCAGGGCATGGACGTGCAGTTGGCCGGCGAGTCGCAGCCGCGCCGCTTCGATGCTGCCGTGCTGTGCGCCGGGGTCGACTCGGCCCGGCTGTTGCGCCCCCTGGGCGTGAAGATCCCGATGGCTGCCGTGTATGGCTACTCGGTCAGCGCCACCGTGCGTGAGCCGCTGAACGCCCCGCGCAGCGCCATCATGGATGAGCGCTACAAGGTGGCCATCGCCCGCCTGGGCAACCGGGTGCGCGTCGGTGGCGGCGCCGAACTGGGAGGGCGCCCCGAGCGTCAGCGCAAGGACGCCTTGCAGACGCTCTACAAGGTGCTGCAGGACTGGTTTCCCGGCGCAGCCGTGCTCTCCAGCGGCGTACAGACCTGGAAGGGCGCCCGCCCCATGCTGCCCGACGGCCCGCCCCTGCTGGGCGCCAGCGGCATCCCGGGCCTGTGGCTGAACTGCGGCCACGGCTCCAGTGGCTGGGCCCTGAGCTGCGGCTCGGCCCGCGCCCTCGCCGACCTGGTGGGCGGCCACCGACCCGAACTCGCGCTGGACGGCTTCGGCATCGAACGGCTGCACCCCTGAGGGGGATTGTGTACAGTAGGCGCACTCCCGGTACACAATGCAGTCATGAGTCCTGAACTGTCGCAAAAGCTGGCCGCTGCCGTTGATGGCATGCCAGCCTTTCCCAAAAGCGTGCAGGCCATCCTGGACCTGACCCGCGACGTCAATTGCACGCCCAAAGACCTGGTGCAGGTGATCGACAAGGACCCGGTGGTCACGGTCAAGATCCTCAAGGTCATCAACTCGGCCTACTACAGCCTGCCCAAGCAGGTCACCTCGATCAACCACGCCGTGGTCTTCCTGGGTTTCAATACCATCAAGAACCTGGCCTTGGGCATTGCTGCCATCGGCATGCTGCCCAAGAGCAATGCCGCCGGCTTCGACGTGCAGCAATACCTGCTGCACTCGCTGGCCACGGCCAACATTGCCAAGAGGATAGCCAGCGATGTAGAGGGCGCGGACCCGATGGACTGTTTCATCGCCGGCCTGCTGCATGACTTCGGCAAGGTGGTCTTCGCCCAGTTCATGCCCAACGAATTCCGCCAGGCCCTCGAAGCCTGCAAGGAGAGCGGCAGTTCGCTGCACGAGGCATTGCGCCAGATCATCGGCGTAGACCACGCGGTGGTCGGCGGCATGCTGGTGGAGAAATGGCGCTTCGCCCCCAACTTGGTCCAGACCATCCAGAACATGCACGGCCCTGACGTGCTGGACACGCCCATGGTGGCCTGCGTCTTTGCCGCCAACCAGATCAGCAAGAAGCTGCAGTTCGGCTTCGGCGGCAACCCCTTTGCAGAGCCGCTCCCGCCGGTCATCGCCAGACGGCTCGGTGGCGACCTCGACCACGTCATCGCCGAACTCGGCGATCTCCAGGCGCTTTTCGAGGAAGCGCAGGTCTTTTCCAAGCTCGAATCATGAAAGTCAAATTCTGGGGTGTGCGCGGTTCGATCGCCTCGCCGGGGCCGCACACGGTGCGCTATGGTGGCAACACCACCTGCATCGAAGTGCGCACCGACAGCAACGAGCTCATCATCCTGGACGCCGGGACCGGCATCTTCCCGCTGTCGCAGACCCTGCTGGCCGAACTGCCGGTGCGGGCCAACGTGCTCATCACCCACTCGCATTGGGACCACATCCAGGGTCTGCCCTTCTTCATCCCCAACTTCATCCCCGGCAATGTGCTGCGCCTGCACGGCGCCCACGACCCGGTCTCGGGCCAGGGGGTGGAACAGGTCATGTCGGTGCAACTGCAGTACAGCTATTTCCCGGTGCGCGAAGCCGAGATGAAAGGCACGATCGAGTACGTGACGCTGATGCCTGAACAGAGCATCCAGGTGGGCAGCGCCACCATCACGCCCTATCTGCTCAATCACCCGGTCATCAACTTCGGCTACCGCATCGAGGCCAACGGCAAATCGGTCTTCTTCACCGGCGACCACGAGCCCCCCTACAACATCTACGCCCCTGAAGATGCCGAATACGCCGAATACCAGTCCTTCGTGGACGAGAAGCAGGCGTCCATCATCCAGGCCATGCGCGGCGTGGACGTGCTGATCGCCGACACCTCCTACACCGCCCAGGAATACCCGGCCAAGGTTGGCTGGGGCCACGGCACCTTCAAGACCAGCATCGAGGCCGCCTGCCAGGCCGGCGCCAAGGTGCTCTACTGCACGCACCACGAGCCCACCCGCAGCGACGACGCGCTGGAAGCCGCCTTCGCCCAGGCCCTGGCCGACAACCCCGTGCCCGCGGGCGGGCCGGAGATCCGGCTGGCCTTCGAAGGCCACAGCTACGAATTCTGAGCCGGGTCGGCTCCATGCAACGCGTCCGCTCCGGCCCCTCCCAGCCGCTGTACAGCGCCACCGCCACGCGCACGCTGGAAGCCGTGCTGGCCACCACGCTGCCGCCCCACACCCTGATGCAGCGCGCCGGTCTGGCCACGGCACAGCTGGCCTTGGCCATCGCTCCGCACGCGCGCACCTATTGGATCGCCTGCGGTCCAGGCAACAACGGCGGCGACGGTCTGGAGGCGGCCATGCACCTGCAGCAGTGGGGCAAGACGCCGCTCGTGACCTGGCTTGGCACCCCTGAGACCGCCCCCACCGATGCCCGCGCCTCGCACGCCCGCGCCCTGGCAGCCGGTGTGCGTTTTGTCGACGCCCCGCCGGCGGACTGCGACATGTGCATCGACGCCCTTCTCGGCACCGGCGCGAGCCGCCCCCCCGAAGGTCGGCTCGCCGACTGGATCGCACACATCAACACCCTGAGCGTGCCGGTACTGGCCGTGGACCTGCCGTCAGGACTGCAGGCCGACACCGGCACCACGCCCGGCCCTTGCGTGTGCGCCAGCCACACGCTGAGCCTGCTGACGCTCAAACCCGGTCTCTACACGGCGCAGGGCCGCGACCAGACGGGTCAGGTCTGGTACGAGTCCCTCGGCGCAGAGGAAACGTCCGCGGTGCCCCAGGCGAGTCTGGCTGGCGCGCCTGCTGCGCCCGCCCGCCGGCACGCCACGCACAAAGGCAGTTACGGCGACGTGGCCGTCATCGGCGGTGCCCGTGGCATGAGCGGTGCCGCCCTGCTGGCCGCCAGCGCAGCACTGCACCATGGCGCCGGTCGCGTATATGTCGGCTTGCTCGATGAGAGCGGCATGGCGCTGGACCCCACGCACCCTGAGTTGATGTTCCGCGCGCCCGTAGCTCTGGATGTTGCAGCCCTGACCGTGGTGGCCGGCTGCGGCGGCGGCCAGGCGATCGCCGCGCAGCTGCCGCGCCTGCTATCGACCGCATCGCTCCTCGTGCTGGACGCCGACGCTCTCAATTCGATAGCAAATGATAGCCAGCTCACGACCCTCCTGGCCGCGCGCGGCGCGCGTCAGCGCCAGACCGTGCTGACCCCGCACCCGCTGGAAGCGGCGCGTCTGCTGGCTTGTACGACGGCGGCCGTGCAGGCCGACCGGCTGGCCGCTGCGCAGCAGTTGGCGCAACGGTTCGGCTGCACCGTGGTCCTGAAAGGCTCGGGCACGGTGATCACCGCACCGGGCCGGCTGCCGGTCATCAACCCGACCGGCAATGCGCGCCTGGCCACCGCCGGCACCGGCGACGTGTTGGCCGGCCTGATCAGTGCGCGCCTGGCGCAGGGCGAAAGTGCGTTTGACGCCGCGTGCGCCGCCGTCTGGCTCCATGGCCAGGCCGCGGACGCCTGGCCGCAGGACCAAGCCCTGACAGCTGGCGCACTGGCGCAAGCCATCGCCTGAGAACAGGGACTCAGCCGCGCCCGACGAAAGGCATCTTCGTGGCCATCACCGTATGGAACAGCACGTTGACTTCCAGCGGCAGCTTGGCCATGTAGAGCACCGACTGGCCGACGATGTCCACGTCCATCAGCGGCTCCACGGCGATCTCGCCATTGGCCTGCGGCACGCCCTTGGCCATGCGCGCAGCCAGATCGGTGGCGGCATTGCCGATGTCGATCTGCCCCACGGCAATGTCGTAGGGACGGCCGTCCAGCGAAGCCGCCTTGGTCAGGCCCATCACGCCGTGTTTGGTCGCGGTGTAGGCGATCGAGTTGGGCCGCGGTGCATGCGCCGAGATCGAGCCGTTGTTGATGATGCGGCCGCCACGCGGGCTCTGCGCCTTCATCACGCGGAAGGCGTTCTGGATGCAGAAGAACATGCCGGAGAGGTTCACGTCCACCACCGACTGCCATTGCTCGACGGTCAGTTCCTCCAGCGGCACCCCGGGCGCGCCCATGCCGGCATTGTTGAACAGCACATCCACCCGCCCCCAGGCCTGCACCGTGGCGTCAAACAGCGCACGCACAGCCTCCGGCTTGGCCACGTCGGTCGGCAGCACCAGGGCGCGTGCACCGGCGCCGCTGTCAGCGGCGACCGCCTCCAGCGGTTCACGCCGGCGTCCGGCCAGCGCCACGTTGTAACCGTCTTTCAGCAGCGCGAGCGCTGCTGCCTTGCCGATGCCCGTGCCCGCGCCGGTCACGATGGCGACCTTCTTCACTTCACTCATTGGCTTGTGTCTCCCTCGTTCAAAAATCAACGGCGCGTCTTGCGCCCCTTGCCCCTGGCCTTGTCCGTGACCTTCTTGGCCGCCGCCTTGACCGAGGCTTTCAGTGCCTGGATCGGCGAGGGCAAGGCACGCTTGCTCGCATCGCTGGCCTTTTTGTTGCGGGTCTCCCGCTTGAGCGAGGCCTTGCGCGGCGCCCCGTTAGGCTCGCCGGCCTCCTCAGGCGACAGCCCCTTGTCGCGCAGGGCGCGGTTGGTCAGCTCCTCGCCCTCGCGTACCAGGCGGAAGTCGATGCGACGGCCGTCCAGATCCACGCGGCTGACCTGTACCCGCACCCGCGTGCCGATGGCGTAGCGGATGCCCGTGCGCTCGCCGCGCAGTTCCTGGCGCGCCTCGTCGAAGCGGAAGTACTCGCCGCCGAGTTCCGTGATGTGGATCAGTCCCTCCACGTACATGGCGTCGAGTGTGACGAACAAACCGAAGCTGGTAGCCGACGTGACCACACCGCCGAACTCCTCGCCCAGGTGCTCGCGCATGTACTTGCATTTGAGCCAGGCTTCGACGTCGCGGCTGGCCTCGTCGGCGCGGCGCTCGTTGGCGCTGCAATGCAGGCCCGCAGCCTGCCAGGCCATGAGTTCGGCGCTGACCTTCTTGGGCTTCTCGCCGGAGATCTTCATCTTGGCGGCTTCGCTCTTCTCGATACGCTTGGAGAGCTTGGCGTGCGCCTCGCCCGGCGTGGGCAGGACCGGCAGGTGATACCGCGTCTTGCCCAGGATGGCCTTGATCACCCGGTGCACCAGCAGGTCCGGGTAACGCCGGATCGGGCTGGTGAAGTGTGTGTAAGCCTCGAAA
The DNA here is from genome assembly GCA_016185015.1 of Burkholderiales bacterium. Taxonomy (GTDB): domain Bacteria; phylum Pseudomonadota; class Gammaproteobacteria; order Burkholderiales; family Burkholderiaceae_C; genus Hylemonella. Next base: position 8,858 of record JACPOI010000065.1, on the reverse strand, counting down.
GCCAGGCCGAAGTGACCGCTGTTGTGCGGCGTGTAGATGGCCTGCTGCATGGAGCGCAGCAGCATGGAATGGATCTGCTGTGCGTCCGGACGCTCCTTGGTGGCGATGGCAATGGCCTGGAACTCCGCCGGCGAGGGGTCCTCGCTGATGGTCAGGCCCACGCCGGTGACCTTGAGGTAGTTGCGCAGCAGTTCGTTCTTCTCGGGCGTCGGCCCCTCGTGCACGCGGAACAGGCCGGCGTGCTTGCTCTGGCCGATGAAGTCCGCACTGCAGACGTTGGCGGCCAGCATGGCCTCCTCGATCAGGCGGTGTGCGTCATTGCGCGTGCGCGGCACGATCTTCTCGATGCGGCCGCTCTCGTCGCAGATGATCTGCGTCTCGGTGGTCTCGAAGTCCACGGCGCCACGCTTGGCGCGGGCGGCCAGCAGGGCGCGGTAGACGTCGTGCAGGTGCAGCAGGTCCTGGATGCGGTCCTTGCGCTTGGCGGCTTCCGGGCCGCGCGTGTTGGCCAGGATGGCCGCCACCTCGGTGTAGGTGAAACGCGCGTGGCTGTGCATCACAGCCGGGTAGAACTGGTAGGCCGTGACCTCGCCCTCGGTGCTCACGAACATGTCGCAGACCATGCACAGGCGATCCACATCCGGGTTCAGCGAACACAGGCCGTTGGACAGCTTCTCCGGCAGCATGGGAATCACGCGACGCGGGAAGTAGACGCTGGTGGCCCGTTCGTAGGCATCCACGTCGATCGGCGAGCCGGTCTCCACGTAGTGGCTGACGTCGGCGATCGCCACCAGCAGGCGCCAGCCCTGCTGGGCACTCCTGCCGCGGCCCTGGGTGGACGGCTCGCAGTAGACGGCGTCGTCGAAGTCGCGCGCATCCTCGCCGTCGATGGTAACCAGGGGCACGTCGGTCAGATCGACGCGGTTGCGGCTGTCCTGCTCCCTCACCTTGTCGGGCAGACCGCGCGCCTGGGCAATGCAGGCCTCGGAGAACTCATGGGGCACGCTGTACTTGCGCACCGCGATCTCGATCTCCATGCCCGGGTCATCGACCTCACCCAGCACTTCCTTGATGCGCCCCACGGGCTGTCCGAAGAGCGCCGGGGGCTCGACCAGTTCGACCACCACCACCTGGCCGGCCTTGGCCTGCCCGGTGGCGCTCTTGGGGATCAGGATGTCCTGGCCGTAGCGCTTGTCCTCGGGCGCCACCAGCCAGATGCCGCTCTCCTGTAGCAGGCGGCCGATGATGGGTTGCGCCGCGCGCTCCATGATCTCCACCACGCGCCCCTCGGGCCGGCCCTTGCGATCCAGGCGCACGATGCGCGCCTTGACGCGGTCCTTGTGCAGCACGGCGCGCATCTCGTTGGGTGGCAGGTAGATGTCGGGCTCGCCGTCGTCACGCACCACAAAACCATGACCATCACGGTGTCCGTTGATGGTCCCTTCAATTTCTTCCAGCAGGCTGCTGGAGCGCTCAATATTTCTGATATACTTCTCTCTTTCCTGAGATGCCCAGATGGCGGAATTGGTAGACGCACTAGTTTCAGGTACTAGCGAGTAACATCGTGGAGGTTCGAGTCCTCTTCTGGGCACCACAAATATACGGTAAAACCGAATGGGTTCTACCAACTGAAAGCCGCTGAGACCTCAGCGGCTTTTTTATTTCCCGTCCTCGCAACGCAACGCCCACCGCTCGCGGGCTGGCTGATGCACAAGGACTGCCCTCTTCCTCGCGGGAAACGCCGTGGAACCGGCTTTGCCGGGCCACTGGCGTTGCCCCCTGCAAGGGGGGTAGCGTAGCGACACGCAGTGCGCGCAGCCTGGGGGTGTGCAACATCAAATCGGCACCGCCACCAGGTCATGGCCTTGCGTGCCGACGATGCGCGCACGCGTGAACTCACCGACCTTCAGCGTCTTGCTGATCTTCTCCGGCGGCAGCAGCTGCACCAGGCCGTCGATCTCCGGCGCATCGGCATAACTGCGACCGACGCCGCCCTTGCGGCCCAGGGCCGGCGCCGAATCCACCAGCACCTGCATGGTGGCGCCGATGCGGCGCTGCAGGCGCGCGGTGGACACCTCCTCGGCCACGGCCATGAAACGCGCGCGGCGCTCCTCGCGCAGCGCCTCGGGCAGCATGCCCGGCAGCTCGTTGGCCGCCGCGCCCTGCACCGGGCTGTAGGCAAAACAGCCGGCCCGGTCGATCTGCGCCTCGCGCAGGAAGCCGAGCAGGTGCTCGAACTCCTCTTCGGTCTCGCCCGGAAAACCGGCGATGAAGGTGCTGCGGATGACCAGTTCCGGGCAGATCTCGCGCCAGCGCTGGATGCGCTCCAGATTGCGTTCCCCGCTGGCCGGGCGCTTCATGCGCCGCAACACGTCGGGGTGGCTGTGCTGGAAAGGCACGTCCAGGTAGGGCAGCACCTTGCCCGCTGCCATCAGCGGCAGGATGTCGTCCACGTGCGGGTAGGGATAGACGTAATGCAGTCGCACCCAGGCACCGTGCGCCTCAGCCAGTTCGCCCAGGGACTGCACCAGGTCCAGCAAGCGGGTCTTGACCGGCTTGCCGTCCCAGAAACCGGTGCGGTACTTCACGTCCACGCCGTAGGCCGAGGTGTCCTGACTGATCACCAGCAACTCTTTCACGCCGCCTTCGAACAGGGCCTTGGCTTCCTTGAGCACGTCGCCCACGGGGCGCGACACCAGGTCGCCGCGCATCGAGGGAATGATGCAGAAGGTGCAGCGGTGGTTGCAACCCTCGCTGATCTTCAGGTAAGCATAGTGGCGCGGTGTGAGCTTGAGCCCGGCCTCGCCGAAGGCGCCCGGCACCAGGTCGATGAAGGGATCGTGCGGCTTGGGCAGGTGGGCGTGCACCGCATCCATCACCTCCTGGGTAGCGTGCGGGCCGGTCACGGCCAGCACACTGGGGTGCATCTGCTTGACCATATTGCCGCCGCCCTCACCGGTCTTGGCGCCCAGGCAGCCGGTCACGATGACCCTGCCGTTCTCGGCCAGGGCCTCGCCGATGGTGTCCAGACTTTCCTTGACGGCGTCGTCGATGAAACCGCAGGTGTTGACAATGACCAGGTCCGCACCCTGGAAGGTCTTGGCGGTCTGGTAGCCCTCGGCGCTGAGCTGGGTGAGGATCAGCTCGGAATCGGTCAGGGCCTTGGGGCAGCCCAGGCTGACAAAACCGATCTTCGGCGCAGGTGCGGTGGTATTCGGGGACAGGACTTCACTCATGCCCGTATTGTCCCAGTATTCGGTAACCTCAGCGTTTCAAGCCGAAGGACTCCATCATCTGCTCGGTCTGTTTCTGCATCTGCTCCTGCATCTGCAGGTACAGGCTCTTGGACTGCTCGAGGTTCTGCGTCACCAGGCCCTGCATCATGGGTGTCTGCATGGACATGAACTGTGTCCACATCTCGGGACTCAGTCCCTTGGACTGCTCGGCCAGCTTGGTCTGCACGTCCTGCAGGGACTGGATGTTCTTCTCCAGATAACCGCCCATGAAACCCTGCATGGCATGGCCGTAGAAGCGGATGATGTTGGACAGCACCGAGGTGCTGAACATGGGGGACCCGCCCGCCTCTTCTTCCAGGATGATCTGCAGCAGGATGCTGCGCGTGAGGTCTTCGCTGGTCTTGGCGTCGCGCACCACAAAGGGGGCGCCTTCCATGACCAGTTGCTTGATCTCCGTCAGCGTGATGTAGCCCGACGTGCGGGTGTCGTACAGACGGCGATTGGGATATTTCTTGATGATCCGCTCAGCGCCTGCAGCGGCCTCACCCTTTTTTTCTTTCATACCCAGATCTCCTCTCCTCGGTCCTGCGGACCACTTTCATGTATTGCGCTGCAACACATTCTAGGAAGCCGGTTGCGCCACCGCCCCAAGGTTTACCCTGAGAGCGGATGGCGACAAGACGGAAAGGGATTTTGGTAGGCGCGATTGGACTCGAACCAACGACCCCCACCATGTCAAGGTGGTGCTCTAACCAGCTGAGCTACGCGCCTGAGAATTCGTTCGAGACCGCGAGTATAGCAGCAAACTTCGCCCGTCTTTTCACTTCGCCCACGGAAGGCGAAAGAAAAGAGGGCTGCGCCATAATTGACGTTAACGTCAACGTCAAAACACAGGAGCATTTCATGCAGATCGCAGGCAAGGTATTCATCGTCACCGGCGGCGCCTCGGGCCTCGGCGAAGGCACGGCACGCATGCTGGCGGCCAACGGCGGCAAGGTTGTCATTGCCGACATGCAGGCCGACAAGGGCGAGGCCGTCGCCAGGGAGATCGGTGGCGCTTTCGTCAAGTGCGACGTGAGCCAGGAAGCCGATGCGCAAGCCGTGGTGGCCAAGGCCGTCTCGCTGGGCAAGCTCATGGGCCTGGTGAACTGCGCCGGCATCGCGCCGGCCGAGAAGACCGTGGGCAAGAACGGCGCGCACGCGCTGGCCACCTTCAGCCGCACCATCACAGTCAACCTGATCGGCAGCTTCAACATGATCCGCCTGGCGGCCGATGCCATGTGCAAGAACGAACCGGAGTCGACCGGCGAGCGCGGCGTGCTGATCTCCACCGCATCGGTCGCGGCTTACGACGGCCAGATCGGCCAGGCCGCCTACAGCGCCTCCAAGGGCGGCGTGGTCGGCATGACGCTGCCCATCGCACGTGACCTGGCGCGCAATGGCATCCGCAACATGACCATCGCCCCCGGCATCTTCGGCACCCCCATGCTCTTCGGCATGCCGCAGGAGGTACAGGACGCACTGGCCGCCAGCGTGCCCTTTCCCAGCCGACTGGGCACGCCCGAAGACTACGCCAAGCTGGCCAAGCACATCTTCGAGAACGACATGCTCAACGGCGAGGTGATCCGTCTGGATGGCGCCATCCGCCTGGCACCACGCTGAGCCCGTACCCAACAGGCGCCCCCATGCGCAGCACACGGCCTCTCCCGCTCCTGCTGCTCGCGGGCCTGCTCCTGGCGGCGCCGCACGCCCCCGCGAAATCACTGGCCCTGGAGACAGGCGTCCCGGCCCAACCCGAAGCCGCCAGCGCCCAGCGTGCCAAGCCCGGCTGGTCCAGCAAGAAGTTTGCGGTCGCGGCGGCGCACCCGCTGGCCGTCGACGCGGGTTACCAGATCCTCAAGGCCGGTGGCGGCGCCGTCGATGCTGCGGTGGCCGTGCAGATGGTGCTGACCCTGGTCGAGCCGCAGTCCAGCGGCATCGGTGGCGGCGCGTTCATGCTGCACCACGACGGCCTGATCACCGAAGCCTACGACGGCCGCGAGACCGCCCCCTCGGACGCGGATGAAGATTTGTTCCTCGACGCGCAGCGCCAGCCCCTGGGGTTTCAGGCTGCGGCCGTGGGCGGGCGCGCGGTCGGCACCCCCGGCATGCTGCACATGCTGGCGCTGGCGCACCGCCAGCATGGTCGCCTGCCCTGGCGCCAACTCTTCGAACCCGCCATAACCCTGGCCGAAGAAGGTTTCCCGGTCGGCCAGCGCCTGCATGCACTGCTTGCCAACGCAGCGGCGCTGCGACAGGACCCGACCGCCGCGATGTATTTCTTCGACGCAGCCGGCCAGCCCTGGCCGGTCGGCCATCGCCTGAAGAACCCCGAATTGGCCGCGGTACTGCGTCGCATCGCCGCGGAAGGGGTGCGCAGCTTCTACGAGGGTGAGTTGGCCGAAGCCATGGTGCGCAAGGTGCGCGAGCATCCGGCCAATCCAGGGCGTCTCACGCTGGCCGACCTGGCCGAGTACGAGGCCACGGTACGCGCGCCCCTGTGTTTTGTGTACCGTGCCCGCCCCGTGACGCCCAAGCGCGCACGCCAGCGCGACGTCCGCATCTGCGGCATGCCCCCGCCCAGCTCAGGCACCCTGGCCATGGGGCAGATCCTGGGCCTGCTGGCGCACACGCCAGCTTCCCGATTCCCGCTGCAACGCAGCCCCTCGGGCCTGGCCCCCGGACCCGACTGGCTGCACCTCTATGCCGAAGCCTCGCGCCTGGCCTTTGCCGACCGCGCCGTCTACGTGGCCGATCCGGATTACGTGCCGCCGCCGGGCAACAGCTGGATGAGCCTGCTCGACGACGACTACCTGGCACAACGTGCCAAGCTGATCGGCAGCGGCCCGCGTGCGCGGCGCATGCCCGAGGCACCGGCGGGCATCCCGGCCGGCGTCCAGCAGAGCCTGGGGGCCATGCCCGAGCAGGTCGAGTACGGCACCTCGCACATCAGCATCGTCGATGGCCAGGGCCACGCCCTGGCCATGACCAGCAGCATCGAGGCCGCCTGGGGTGCCCACCTCATGGTCAACCGTGGCCAGGGGCTGGCCGGGGGCTTTCTGCTCAACAACCAGCTGACCGACTTCAGCTTCGTGCCGCGCAGCGAATCCGGCGCCCCGATCGCCAACCGCGTCGAGCCGCGCAAGCGGCCGCGCTCGTCCATGAGCCCGGTGCTGGTGTTCGACCGGCCGCGCGGCGACTTCCTGCTCAGTGGCGGCAGCCCGGGCGGCGCCTACATCATCCATTACACGAGCAAGCTGCTCTACGGCGCCTTGCACTGGGGGCTGGATGTGCAGCAGGCCATCAACCTGCCCAACTTCGCAGCCTTTGGCGGCCCGGTCCTGCTGGAAGAACAGCGTTTCCCCCCGGGCACGGCAGCAGCCCTGCGCCACCGTGGCCATCGCGTGCAGGAGCAGGCGCTGACCAGCGGTCTGCAGGCCATCCAGGTGCGCGGCAAGGGCCTGTACGGCGGCGCCGACCCGCGGCGCGAGGGCGTGGTCAAGGGCGACTAGGGCCGCCTCCCTACAATCGAGGCCACACCATGGCCATCCCCCAGTCCTTCATCCAGGAATTGCTTGCGCGCGCCGACGTCGTCGAGATCGTCGGCCGCACCGTTCAGCTCAAGAAGGGCGGCGCCAACTTCATGGGCCTGTGCCCCTTCCACGCGGAAAAATCGCCCTCCTTCACGGTCAGCCCGACCAAGCAGTTCTATCACTGCTTCGGCTGCGGCAAGCACGGCGACGCGATCAACTTCCTGATGGAACAGACCGGCATGAGCTTCATCGAGGCGGTGCGCGACCTGGCCCAGCACTACGGCCTGCAGGTGCCGGAAGACGACGCCAGCCCACAGGACCGCGCGCGCGCCGCCGAGCAGCGCCAGAAGCAGGCCACGCTGAGCGACGTGCTGGAAAAGGCCGGCGAGGCCTGGCGCAAGCAGCTCAGGAACTCACCCAGGGCCGTCGATTACCTCAAGGGCCGCGGCCTGTCCGGCGAAATTGCCAAGCAGTTCGGCCTGGGCTACGCGCCCGAAGGCTGGCGCAGCCTGGCCAGCGTGTTCCCGCAGTACGACGACCCGTTGCTGGTGGAGTCCGGCCTGGTCATCACCAATGCCGACGAGAACAGCGGCGAGGAAAAGCGCTACGACCGCTTCCGCGACCGCATCATGTTCCCGATCCGCAACGTCAAGGGCGAATGCATCGGCTTTGGCGGGCGCGTGCTGGGCGACGAAAAGCCCAAGTACCTGAACTCGCCCGAGACGCCGGTCTTCAGCAAGGGGCACGAGCTTTACGGTCTCTTTGAAGCCCGCAATGCCATCCGGGACGCCGGCTACGTGCTGGTGACCGAGGGCTATATGGACGTGGTGGCCCTGGCCCAGCTCGGTTTCCCCAACGCGGTGGCCACGCTGGGCACGGCCTGCACCACCGACCACGTGCAGAAACTGTTCCGCTTCACCGACTCCGTCGTCTTCAGCTTTGACGGCGACAGCGCCGGGCGGCGTGCCGCGCGCCGCGCGCTCGACGGCGCCCTGCCCTACGCCACCGATGTACGCAGCATCAAGTTCCTGTTCCTGCCGGCCGAGCACGACCCGGACAGCTACATCCGCGAGAACGGCAAGGAGGCCTTTGCCCGCTGCGTCGGCGAGGCCGTGCCGCTGAGCCGCTTCCTGATCGAGGCCGCACGCGAGGGCTGCGACCTCTCCAGCGCCGAAGGCCGGGCCCGTCTGGCCAGCAACGCCAAGCCGCTGTGGAGCCAGTTGCCCGACGGCGCCCTCAAGCGCCAGCTGCTCAAGGAGATCGCCGCACAGGTCAAGGTGGAAACCCAGGAACTGCAGGAACTCTGGGGCAGCGCCAAAAGCAAGGAAGCGCCCCCCACCGCAAGCGCGGGCGCGCCACCGCGGCGCGACCACCGGCCCGCCCCCCGCAACTCCCGCCGGCTGCCCATCCGCCCGGCCATGGAAGCCGGGGCGAGCAATATTGCACGCCTCGTCTTCCGCAACCCGGGCTTCTGGGAGCAGCTGACCGCGGCCGACCATGAGGTCCTGTGCCAGCTCGAAGGCGATTTCGGCGACCTGTTTCGCTGGATCGACAGCCAGGTGCACGAACATGGCGCGCAACCCATGGCGGCCCTGCTGGCGGGCATGGCCGGACAGCCGTTCGAGGCCCAGGCGCGCCAGCTCATCGAATTCGACAATCTGCAACCGCTGGGGCGCCAGATCGAAGACCCGGAAACGCCGCTGTCGGACCTGCGGGTCGCGGTGACCCGGCTGCACCTGGAAGCGATCGACATGGAGCTCAAGCAGGTCCAGGCCCTGTCATCGAGCGACGGCACCCGCATCGAGCAGGAAAAGCAGCTGATCCAGCAGCAGCTGGCCTACAAGAAATCGCTGCATGACCTGGGGAAATCCGTGCGGACATGAGCCGCCAGCCCGCACCGGCATTGAATTTCCGTGTGAGCCCAAGTTGGTAATGTCACCTTTATCCAAGTTAGAAATGTCCCCTTATTTTTAAACAGGGGGCATAGATGGACGGGAAAGGGGCATGGATGAGTGTCAAAGAGGCTGGACGTTATGCGGTGATTCAAAGG
>JACPOI010000064.1:2333-30140 GCA_016185015.1 Burkholderiales bacterium | reverse complement strand
GCCGCGCGCGGGCACAGGCCGCTACGGGCTACGCCCTTCGCAGCCTGTGCCCGCAGCTGCATCCTCATGTCCATCGTGATCTTGCACAGGGGACATCTCTAATTTGGACATCAGGGGACATTTCTAATTTGGGTTGACACTGACGTCCTCTTCAAACAGGCCGTTTTCAAGTTACAGTCCGCCCGTTGGCCAATCGTCCTGTCAGACCTGTGGGCTGTCGCGGCGAGGAAGCAACGCATCGGTGGCTCCGCCCCCTGCGTTGCCACCCCTACGCGATACAACAACACAGGAGTTTGATATGACAGGCAATTCAGCGCTGATACTGGCGCTCGTATGCGGACTGATCGCCGTGGCTTACGGCATCTGGGCCCGCAGCTGGATCCTCTCGCAAGACGCCGGCAACGCCCGCATGCAGGAGATCGCAGCAGCCATCCAGACCGGTGCAGCCGCCTACCTGGCGCGCCAGTACAAGACCATCGCCATCGTCGGCGTCGTGCTGGCCATCCTGATCGGCCTCTTCCTCGACGGCCAGACCGCTGTCGGCTTCATCGTCGGTGCCGTGCTCTCCGGGGCTTGCGGTTTCATCGGCATGAACGTCTCGGTACGCGCGAATGTGCGCACCGCGCAGGCAGCCACCCGCGGCATCGGCCCGGCGCTGGACGTCGCCTTCCGCGGCGGCGCCATCACCGGCATGCTGGTGGTGGGTCTGGGCCTGCTGGGGGTGACCGCCTTCTACTGGTTCCTGGTCGGCAACGGCAACCTGAACGCCAGCAGCAACCTGGCCAAGCTGCTCAACCCGCTGATCGGTTTCGCCTTCGGCTCCTCGCTGATCTCCATCTTCGCCCGTCTGGGCGGTGGCATTTTCACCAAGGGCGCCGACGTCGGTGCCGACCTGGTGGGCAAGGTCGAAGCCGGCATCCCCGAGGATGATCCGCGCAACCCGGCCGTGATCGCCGACAACGTGGGCGACAACGTGGGCGACTGCGCCGGCATGGCAGCCGACCTGTTCGAAACCTACGCTGTGACGCTGATCGCCACCATGGTGCTGGGCGCCCTGCTGGTCACCGGCGCCGGCACCAGTGCCGTGGTCTATCCGCTGGCCCTGGGCGCGGTGTCCATCATCGCCTCCATCATCGGCTGCTTCTTCGTGAAGGCCAGCCCGGGCATGAAGAACGTGATGCCGGCCCTGTACAAGGGCCTGGCCGTCGCCGGCGGGCTCTCGCTGGTGGCCTTCTTCTTCGTCACGATGTGGCTCATTCCGGACAACGCCATCACCGCCAGCGGCAGCCAGATGCGCCTGTTCGGTGCCTGCGCCGTCGGCCTGGTGCTGACCGCTGCCCTGGTGTGGATCACCGAGTACTACACCGGCACCCAATACGCGCCGGTGCAGCACATCGCGCAAGCCTCCACGACCGGCCACGGCACCAACATCATTGCCGGCCTGGGCGTCTCCATGCGCTCCACCGCCTGGCCCGTGATCTTCGTCTGCATCGCCATCTGGGTGTCCTTCCAGCTGGCCGGCCTGTACGGCATCGCCGTTGCCGCGACCTCCATGCTGAGCATGGCCGGCATCGTGGTGGCGCTCGACGCCTACGGCCCCATCACCGACAACGCCGGCGGCATTGCCGAAATGGCCGAGCTGCCTTCCAGCGTGCGCGACATCACCGACCCGCTGGACGCCGTGGGCAACACCACCAAGGCCGTCACCAAGGGTTACGCCATCGGCTCGGCCGGCCTGGCCTCGCTGGTGCTGTTCGCCGACTACACCCACAAGCTCGAATCCTTCGGCAAGGTGATCAGCTTCGACCTGAGCAACCCGATGGTCATCATCGGCCTCATCATCGGCGGCCTGATCCCCTACCTGTTCGGCGCCATGGCCATGGAAGCCGTGGGTCGCGCCGCCGGTGCAGTGGTGGTCGAAGTGCGCCGCCAGTTCCGCGACATCAAGGGCATCATGGACGGATCTGGCAAGCCTGAGTACGACACCGCGGTCGACATGCTGACCACGGCCGCCATCAAGGAAATGATGATCCCCTCGCTGCTGCCGGTGGTCGTGCCGGTCCTGGTCGGCCTGGTGCTCGGCCCGGCCGCGCTGGGTGGCCTGCTGATGGGCACCATCGTCACGGGCCTCTTTGTCGCCATCTCCATGTGCACGGGCGGCGGCGCCTGGGACAACGCCAAGAAGTACATCGAAGACGGTCACCACGGTGGCAAGGGTTCTGAAGCCCACAAGGCGGCCGTCACCGGCGACACCGTGGGCGATCCCTATAAGGACACCGCCGGCCCGGCCATCAACCCGCTGATCAAGATCATCAACATCGTGGCGCTGCTGATCGTGCCGCTGATGATGAAATTCCACGGCTGAAGAAAAATCACCCGTTCCAGCAAGCCCGCCCTCCGGCGGGCTTTTTTTTTCCGCGAAACAAATCGATGGACCGGCCAGGGCGCCAGCGGGTACGGCCCCGCCGCAGAGGACGATCAGGCGATATGGATCATCAATCCCACCACCAAGGCGATAGCGCAAACCCGCCCGACCCCGTGCCACCGGCACCGGGTCGGTGCACGGACCTGCCTTGCAAGGGGTGGGGTGTATTTCTTCTGCCGTCGACCTGAAGTATCTATAATGACTTGGTCGGTGGTGGAGAGCCCGGGCATCACGGGCAAGGTAGGTTCCGTTTCTGTCTTTCGGAGTGCTCCCATGTTCGAATTGTTCCGTTCTTCCCGCAACCCTGCATCCCACAGCCCGTCGGCTGACAGTCCCTCGACGCTGGGGGCCTCCAATCACTCCCAAAACCCGATCAACTACCGGGACTTGGTGCGCATGGTCTTGCGCGATACCTTGCGTCTCAATGGCATCCCGATCGACTGGATCGGTTGTGAAGTCTTCGCGCGGCCGCACACCGGCCAGGCACCGAACTTCCAGATCAATCTGGTTGTCTACACCTGGCACGAAGGCCTGTTGCGCTACGCTCCCCTGCTCAAGCAGCAGATCCTGCAGGGCTTGCAGCACTTCGATCCCGCCAACAATCACAACTTCCCGCCAACAATCACAACTCGCATGTGATGGCTTGGGTGTTCGCGCCGACCTGCGGCTTCCCCCACACCCGCATGCCAGGACCGGCCTACTGGCGAGTCTCTGCCGAGCTGGGCAAATTCGATCTGCCGCCGTCGCGCAACGATCTGCGCCGCGACGATCAGGACCACATCCCCACGGTGCCCACCCCCCTGCGTTGACACCCCGGTCCGAGTGCCGCCGGGGCGGCTCTGGTCACGTCCCGGCCATGCACCTTGTCTAGCGGGCTTTGTGAGACCATGCCGGCCATTGCGCCCATCGTTGGGAACCACCTTGAAGATACTGGTAGTTGATGATCACGCCCTGATCCGCGAAGGCCTGCGCCAGGTTCTGCGCGGACTGGAAGATGACGTCGACGTGCTGGAGGCCGGTTCCTGCGCGCGCGCCTTCGAACTGGCGCAACAGGAACCCGAACTCGACCTGGTCCTGCTGGACTACCACCTGCCCGACATGAACGGACTGGAGGCGCTGGACGTCTTTGGCCGCCAGCACCCTGCCCTGCCCATCATCGTCCTGTCCGGCTCGGTCAATCCGCGCGTGATGCAGCAAGTCATGCACAAAGGTGCGGCGGCTTTCCTGACCAAGTCGGGCATGAGCGATGAACTGATCTCGGTCACCCGCCTGGTGCTGGCTGGAGGCATCCACATGCCGGCCCTGCCCAGGCTCATGGGCGACGAAGTCACGATGGCCGAGCTGAGCGCATCGCTCCTCACGCCGCGCCAGGAAGAGGTGCTGCAGCTGTTGCTCGACGGGTACACCAACAAGGAGATCGGGCGCATGCTCTACCTCTCTGAGGAAACGGTGAAGAACCACGTCAGTAGCATTCTGCGCAACTTTGGTGTCACCACCCGCACCCAGGCGGTGCTGGCCGCCAAACGCCACGGTTATGCCAGTACGGGCCGATCGATGGTGACCCCGAACGAAAACGCCTGAAAGGCCCCTCGCGGCCAGCCCCGCATCATCCGACGGATGCAGGCTGGGGACGGGCCAGGCGGCGGATCAGGGTCCGAAGCTTGGCAGGCCGCACCGGCTTGTGCAGCAACGGCAGGCCGGCGTCGCGGCAGGACTGGATCAACTCCGGATCGGTGTCGCCACTCATCAGGCAGGCCGGCAGCGACCGCACCAGTGTTGTACGCAGGTGCTCCAGGGTCTGCATGCCGCTCTCGCCGGCCCGCAAGCGGAAATCGCTGAGGACCAGGTCGGGCACGAAACCGCCGTCGACAACGGTCAAGGCTCCCTGCAGCCCCTCGACGACGGCCACCACACATCCCCAGGAATCGAGCAGGCCGCGCAGTGCCTGGGCTGACTGGCGGTCATCCTCGATCACCAAGATGCGCAGGCCGCGGACATCATCCACCGGCAGGGGATCGGCCGCCGCCAGCAGGGACTGCAGATCACCGGGCTGGGCCAGCGGCAGTTCGATGCGAAAGCGCGTGCCGTGGCCAGGCACGGAGCACAGCTGCAGCGGATGCCCCAGCAGGCGGGCCGTGCGGTCCACGATGTTGAGGCCCAGGCCCAGGCCCTTGCTGCGATCGCGTTCAGGATTGCCGATCTGGTAGAACTCTCGGAAGATATCCTGCTGGTGCTCGGGCGCGATGCCCACGCCCGTATCCCAAACCTCGATCCACAGGTGGCTGCCACTGCGGCTGCGTCGGCAGCCCACCAGGACCCCGCCGTTACCGGTGTAGCGCAGGGCATTGCTGATCAGATTGAGGAGGATGCGATGCAGCAGGGTCGGGTCGCTTTGCACCCATATGTCGCTGCAGCGCAAACGCAGGCGCAAGCCCTTCTCACTCGCCACCGGCTGCAGCGCACCGCGCAACTGATCGAACAGGGGCGCCAGCGGCACCGGCTGCAACTGGACCCGCACCGCGTCGGCATCGAGGCGGGAGATATCGAGCAGCGCGTCCAGCAGATCCTGCATGGCGCGCACCGAGGCCTCCAGATTCCCGATCAGGTGACGGGTCTCGCGGTCATGCGGCAGCTGGGCCAGCCGTGCCACGAACATGCCCAGGGCGTGTATGGGCTGGCGCAGGTCGTGGCTGGCAGCGGCCAGGAAACGCGACTTGGCCCGGGTGGCGGTCTCGGCTTCCTCCTTCTTGGCGCGCAGTTCGGAGGTCGCCAGGGCCACCCGCTGCTCCAGCTCGTCGCGCCCCTGCTGCAGGTGCTCGGCCATCTGGTTCAGGCCCAGCTGCAGGTCGCGCAAGGGGTCATCGGGCTGCACCTGTCCGCGCACCGACAGTTCGCCCCGGCCGATGCGGTGAATCATGTCGGAAACGCGCAGGATGGGCCGGATCACGCCGCGTCCGATACGCACCGCCAGTACAGCGCCGAAGAGCACCCCCCCCAGCGTGACGGCCAGGCCGATGGCCAGCATGTCGTGACTGCGCGAGACCATGGCCGCGCGCGAAATCTCCAGCACCACGTGCCCCAGCGGCGCTGCGTCCAGCTGGTTGGCCGGGGTGCCGGCTTCAAACAGGTCGTCGAGTCGTAGCTGCGAGGCATTGACCGGTTGGAGCAGGAGGTCAAGACCGGTCGTGGCATCGACCCAGCGCTGCTCCTGCGGCCCGAGGGCAGGCAGGGTCGTCAGCCCGGACGAACCCGCCAGCGCCAGCGCCTGCCCTTGGGCATTCAGGATCATGACCGAACGCACATCCGGCTCGCGCAGGGCGCCGGCGGCAATCGCCTGCAGGCTGCCGGTATTGGCGGAGAACAGGCCGTATTCGCTGGCGCTGGCCAGTTGGCGTGCCAGGGAGCGGGCGCGCTGCTGATGGGCTTCGTCCAGGTCGGCGTAGCGCCCGGCCAGGAAAACACTCGACAGCAGCACAGCCACCAGGGTCACCGGCAACAACGCCGCCAGCAGCATGCGGTCACGGATATCGAAGAATGTCATGGGCCTCGTTCCTGTCGACGCAGACGCTCGGCCAGGTTGCCGGCATCCAGCTTCAGCCCCAGGGAGCGTGCCACGTGCTCGTTGACACTGACCTCGAACTGCAAGGGGTACTGCGGCACTCCCAACGGCTGCCCCTGCAGCACGCCCCGGGCCATCAGACCGGCCTGCTGACCGATCTGTGCCGGCGTCGAGTAGACCGCCATCAAGGCGCCGGCACGCACATAGGCCGGCGAGAAAGCCAGCATGGGCACCTGGGCCCGGAAGGAGGCCAGCAGGATGTTCTGGATGCTGCTGCTGTTGTAGATCTGCGGATCAGCCAGCGCCAGCAACAGGTCAGACTCGTCGAGGATCTTCTTCAGGCCGTTGAACACCGGCTCGTCCGGCTTCACCGGAACCCCGACCACCTTGAGCCCACGCGCCTGGGCGGCCGATTCCAGCATGGCTTCATTGGCCTGTGCGTCAGCACCCCACAGCACGCCCACGCGCCGCGCCTGCGGCAGGGCCATGCGCATCAGGTCGAGCTGGCGGCCCAAGGGCTGGTTCAGGTACAGGGCTGAAAGCGAAGCCCCGGCACGCCGGCCGGTCTCGCGCAGCACCCGCTCGAAACTGGCACGCGGCAGCAAGGCACACAACACCGGCGCCGGCGCCGGGGTACGTCCCAGCAGGCCGCAGGCCTCGGCCCCCAGGGCGACGTAAAGGCGCGGTGCGGCTCCCCGGTAAGCTGGCAGATCAGCCGCCGTGAGCTGCTGAACCTGACGCCGGGGCTCCGCCGTCAGCCGGCCCAGCTCAGTGGCGACCGCCTCGGCCGCCTCCAGATAGGCCGGGCTGCGCTCACTGCTCACGACCAGCACCGCCGCATCATTGGCACGCACGACACCCGCCGCGCACGTCAGCAAAAGCAGAAGCGGCAGGCCATGCCGCAACAGGGCGGACAAGGGCATCAGTTCTCCAGTCTCAGCATCACATAGGCCTGCTGATGGAAACGGAAACTCGGCATGAAGTCCTGGTACGAAGACCCCAGGTTCTGAACCACCAGGGACAGCTCGGCCCGTCGGCCGCCCAGGCGCATGGCACGGGCCAGACGTACATCGGTGCGGCTGAAGGCCGGCGCTGCCTCGTCGGCACCGGGGAAGTGGCTGGCATCGGCCTGGTAATACATCAGGCTGAAATCGAAGCCCTGGGGCAGGTGCTGCATGAACATGAAGCTCTGGCTGCCATACAGGCCGACCCGTCCTGTGCCGACCGATTGCGTGCTGTCGACCCAGGCCTGGCCATAGATCAGCTGGCCGTCCTGCCAGGGCCTCCATTTGAACTGGTACTCGTAGCCATGGATGTTGAAATCCTCGCCATTGACGTAATCAAAAGCCTCGTTGTTGTTGCCGCTGCCCGGCAGGCTGTAGCTGGGGCGCTTGACGAAGTCGGTGACCTTTTCCTCGAACACCCGCACATCCAGGCTCACGACCTTGCTGGGCAGTTCGGCCAGGTAACCCAGTTCCCGGGTCTGGACCTTCTCCGAACTCACGTTGCCGCGCGCCACATCGGTCGAATCCGCGAGCGCGCCACCGAGGTAATAGCGCACGTTGGCGAACTTTTCAAAGGTGCTCGGTGGCCGGAAAGCCTGGGTCAGGCCATAACGCAAGGTATGCCCTTCGGTCACCTGCCAGTTCAGCATGACACGCGGCGAGGTGTGCTCTCCGCCGATACTGCTGCGCTCGTACAGGGCGCCGGCATTGAGCAGCAGATCAGGGTGCAGACGCCACTCGGCGTTGCTGAACAGACGGGTGAAATCCGTCACGAAGGCCGAATCGGTGTCGTACAGCGGGCGCGAAACGATGGTCTCGCGTCGCAACTCGCCGCCCCAGACCAGGCGCAGCGTCGGCGTGGCCCGCAGGGTGTGCTGCAAGGAGATGTTCTCATTGGTGGCACGACCACCGAAATCGATGGTCAGTGCGGGCGCTGGCGCATAGGGGAATTGGTCGCGGATGGACTCGGCCGTGTGTGAGACCTGCAGGGCCAGGTCCTGGTCTACCCCCAGGCTACGCTTCCAGTCGAGCTGGATGAATGCCGTGTCGAGCTGGCGGGCCCGCGGCGCATTGCCGTCCTGGCCGGTAAAACCGACCCCCGCCTCGATCACGCTCTGGCCGGTGCGCAACTCCACCATGTCCTGGTTACTGGTACGCAGGTCGGCACGCAGGTTGACACGCTGGACCCGGGAACCGCCGCTGTCGCCACGCAAGCCGTTGTCAGCGCGTCCATCGGCACTGAGCCGGAAGCGCGCCTGGTCATCCCCCCAGCCCAGACGCACCAGCGCATCCTGGATGCCGTTGTCACCCCCGGCGGCCTGGACATGCGTGCCCATGGTGTCGACCGGATCGCGTGTGACGATGTTGATCGTCCCCAGGAAGGCTCGCGCCCCATAGGCCGCCGAGTTGGAGCCGCGGTGCACCTCGATACGTTCGATGTCCTCCAGCGCCACCGCCTGCAAACCCGGCCCGGTGCCGCCACGCAGATAGACCGAATAGACCGAACGGCCATCGACCAGGATCTGCATGTGATTGGAGTAATCGTTCTGGCTGGTGTGGTAGCTGCCCTGGGGCGAATTGCTCTCGAAGGAGTTGCTCACGCGAAAGCCCGGCACCAGGCGCAGCAGGTCAGCCACGTCGCGCGCGCCGCTCATGCGGATCATCTGCCGGTCGATGATGGTGACCGCACCCGGCGTTTCGTCCAGCCGCTGCGGCAGGCGCGAGACCGAGAGAACGACCGGCACCTCGTCCAGGTAGTCCTTTTCCGAGACGGCCGGCGAGGGCTGGGCCACGGCGGTACTGGCCAACCCACAGAGGACAGCCAGCCAGGTGAACTTGTAGTTGCGATTCATGGGCGAGGTTTTCGGGGGTCTGGTTTTTTTTGTCCCTGCCCTGATTCTGCCTTGCCGCCAGGGGTATACCGGCTGGGTCACAATAAGGGTATGTCCGAACGTGTCATCCCCCTGGTCGACCAGCGCATCCCGACGCTGAAGGCGCCTGCGGCCGCTTTCGACCCGGCCTCCCGCATCGCGGCCACCGGCCTGCTGGCCGACCGCCTGGGCCGGCCCCTGCGCGACTTGCGCATCAGCGTGACCGACCGCTGCAATTTCCGCTGCAGCTACTGCATGCCCAAGGAAATCTTCGACAAGGACTATGCCTACCTGCCGCACAGCGCCCTGCTGAGCTTCGAGGAAATCACCCGGGTGGCACGCCTTTTTGCCGCCCATGGTGTGCGCAAGATCCGCCTCACGGGTGGCGAGCCCTTGCTGCGCAAGAACATTGAAGTATTGATCGAACAGCTGGCCGCCCTGCGCACCGTGGACGGCGAGCCCCTGGACCTGACGCTGACCACCAATGGCTCCTTGCTGGCGCGCAAGGCCAAAGCCCTCAAGGCTGCCGGCCTGCAACGCGTGACCGTCAGCCTGGACGGGCTGGACGATGCCGTGTTCCGCAGCATGAACGACGTCGACTTCCCCGTGGCCGACGTGCTCGAAGGCATCCAGGCAGCCAAGGAGGCGGGGCTGGGCCCGATCAAGATCAATATGGTGGTCAAACGCGGTACCAATGAGCACGAGATCCTGCGCATGGCGCGGCATTTCCGTGGCTCGGGCATGGTGCTGCGTTTCATCGAGTACATGGACGTGGGCGCCACCAACGGCTGGTGCATGGACGAGGTGCTGCCCTCGGCCGAGGTGGTCAAGCTCATCCAAGCCGAGTTGCCCCTGGTCCAGCTCGGCCACAGCGCGCCGGGCGAGACCGCCGAACGCTGGGGTTATGCCGATGCCGCCGGCCGCCATGACCCGGCAGCGGGCGAGATCGGTGTGATCAGCAGCGTCACGCACGCCTTCTGCGGCGACTGCAACCGCGCCCGCCTCTCCACCGAAGGCCGGCTCTACCTCTGCCTGTTCGCGACCCAGGGCCATGACTTGCGCTCGCTGATCCGTGACGGCGCCAGCGACGCCGACATCGAATCAGCCATCGGCCACATCTGGGGTGCACGCGACGATCGCTACTCCGAACAACGCGGCGCCCAGCCGCCCGACAGCGGCCACGGCGGCCAGCGCCGGGTCGAGATGAGCTACATAGGCGGATAAATGATTCAAGCAGCAGAAATCACCGGCCTGATCCTGGCCGGCGGCCGCGGCAGCCGCATGGGTGGCGTCGACAAGGGCCTGCAGAACTTCAACGGCATGCCCATGGCCCTGCACACGCTGATGCGTCTGCAGATGCAGGTGGGCCAGGTGATGATCAACGCCAACCGCAACCTGGCCGCCTACGAATCCTTCGGCGCCGAAGTCTGGCCCGACGTGCTCGCTGATTACGCCGGCCCGCTGGCCGGCTTCCTGACCGGGCTGGAGCGCTGCGAAACGCCCTACCTCGTCACAGCCCCCTGCGACTCACCGCGCTTCCCGCTGGACCTGGTGGCGCGTCTGGCCGAGGCCATGGACCGTGAGCAGGCCGAGATCGCCATGGCCGCTGCCCCGGAAAAAGATGAGCAGGGCGAGGTGAAGGTGCGGACCCAGCCGGTGTTCTGCCTGCTGCGCGTCGAGTTGCTCGAAAGCCTGGTCCAGTTCACCCAGGGGGGTGGGCGCAAGATCGACGCCTGGACCGCGCAGCACAAGACCGTGGTGGTGCCTTTTGACCAGCCCGGCGACGACCCGCTGGCCTTTGCCAACGCCAACACCCTGGCCGAACTCAAGCAACTCGAAAATTCCTGATCCGTTCCTCCGCATGAAAAGCATCGAGCAGATCGCCGCCGAGTTGCAGGGCTACGACCCGCAAGCCCTGAGCGCCGCCGCCGTCAACGACTTCCTGGCACGCCTGGTCGAGCCCGTCACGCAGGCCGAGGACCTGCCCCTCTTCGACGCGCTGGACCGTGTGCTGGCGCAGGACGTGATTTCCCCCGTCAGCGTCCCGCCACACGACAACTCAGCCATGGATGGCTACGCCTTCGACGGCCGCCAGCTGCGCGCCGACGGCCCGCTCACGCTGACACCGGTCGGCACCGCCCTGGCCGGCAAGGCCTGGGCCGGCACGGTGGGCCCGGGCCAGTGCCTGCGCATCATGACCGGCGCCATCATGCCCGCCGGGCTGGACACCGTGGTGCCGCAGGAGTTCGTGAAGACCGAGGGCGAGGCCATCACCATTCCCCCAAGGCTACTGCAGCCCGGCGACAACCGCCGCCTGCTGGGTGAGGACGTGCGGCAGGGCCAGCCCGCGCTGCGCCAGGGCAGCCGGCTCTCGCCCGCCGCACTGGGCCTGGCTGCGAGCCTGGGCATCCCCACCGTGCGGGTCTGGCGCCGCCTCAAGGTGGCCTACTTCTCCACCGGCGACGAGATCCTGAGCCTGGGCGAAGCGCCGCGCGAAGGCGCGGTCTACGACAGCAACCGCTACACCGTCTTCGGCCTGCTCAAACGGCTGGGCATTGAGGTGCTGGACTATGGTGTCGTGGGTGACAGCCCCGAGAAACTGGAAGCCACCTTCCGCCGTGCAGCTGCCGAGGCCGACGCCATCATCACCAGCGGTGGCGTGAGCGTGGGTGAGGCCGACTACACCAAGGCCATGATGAAGAAACTCGGCGACGTGGCCTTCTGGCGCATCGCCATGCGCCCGGGCCGCCCCATGGCGGTGGGCCGCCTCAGCGCCGAGGACCGTTCTTCCGTACTTTTTGGTCTACCCGGCAACCCGGTGGCTGTGATGGTGACCTTCCTGGCCTTCGTGCGCCCTGCCCTGCTGCAGATGATGGGCTGCACCGCCGCACCCGCCCCGCTGCTGCGCGCACGCAGTCTGGAGGCGCTGCGTAAGAAACCCGGGCGCACCGAGTACCAGCGAGGCTTCGTCAGCGCCGCCCCCGACGGCAGCCTGCAGGTGCGTACCACCGGCAACCAGGGCTCGGGCGTGCTCAGCTCCATGGTGCAAGGCAACGGCCTGATCGTGCTGCACCACGGCCAGGGCAACGTCGCCGTGGGCGACGAAGTCGACGTGATGATGTTCGACGGCGTGATCTGATCAGGCCCGACCGGAAACACGCCAGCGCGCCAGCACGCGGAGCACCTCGAACCACAGCAGACAGGCCCCCGCCCCCGCCAGGGCGATGCCCAGCAACCCTGCGGACAGCGGCGCCATGTGCAGCACCCCGGTCAGTGGCGGCAGGTAGAGCGCGAGGGCCAGCAGCCCCAAGGTGAAGGCCATGACACCCCACAGCATGCGGTTGGGGACCAGCAGGGAGGCCAGCAGGCCGCTCGGGCCGGCGCGGTTGGACACGATCAGCGCCAGGTTGCCCAGCACCAGGGTGCTGAAGGCCAGCGAGCGTGCCTGCGCTTCATCCAGCTGCTGTGTCCCCCAGAGATAAACCCCCAGCACCGCCGCCAGCACACCCAGACCCTGCAGCACCGCCTGCACCAGCGTGCCGCCGGCAAATAGCGGGGCGGCCGGGTCGCGCGGCGGCTGGCGCATCACGTCCTCGTCGGCTGGCTCGTTCTCGAACACCATGGCGCAAGCCGGGTCGATGGCCAGCTCCAGCAAGGCGATGTGCATGGGAAAGAGCACGATGGGCCAGCCCAGCAGCAGCGGCAGCAAGGCCATGCCGGCGATGGGCACATGCACCGCCATGATGTAGCTCATAGACTTGCGCAGGTTGCCGAAGATGCGCCGGCCCTGACGCACGGCCCGCACGATGGACGCAAAGTTGTCGTCGACCAGCACGATGGCCGCCGCCTCGCGCGCCACGTCGGTGCCACGCGCCCCCATGGCCACACCCACGTGCGCCGCCTTGAGGGCCGGCGCATCGTTGACACCATCGCCCGTCATGGCCACCACCGCACCAGTAGCCTGCAGAGCCTGCACGATGCGCAGCTTCTGCGCCGGGGCGATGCGCGCGCAGATGCTGGCCGTGCGCAGGCGCTGCTGCAGTTCGGCATCGGGCAGGCGCTCGAGCTCATCGCCGCTGAGCACCTCCTGCGCATCGAGCCCGGCCTGGCGCGCGATGGCGCGCGCCGTGACCGGGTAATCGCCCGTGATCATCACCACGCGGATGCCGGCCTCGCGGCACTCGCGCACGGCCTGCGGAATTTCCTCGCGCAGCGGGTCGGCCAGGCCCAGCAGCCCGAGGAACTCGAAGTCGAAGTCGTGCTCGCCCGCGGGCCAGGGCGGGCCGGCGTGGCGGGCTCGCGCCACACCCAGCACGCGCAGGCCGCGCGCGGCCATGGCATCGGCAGCGGCGGCCACCTCGCCTTGACGCGGTGCATCGAGATGGCAGAGGTCGACAATCGCCTCCGGTGAGCCCTTGGCTGCCACCACATGGAAGTCCTGCGCCTCGCCCTTCCAGACGTGGGCCATGGCCCGCAACTCCGGTGTCAGGGCGTATTCGTGCACCAGTGACCAGCGTGCATGCAGATGCTCGGTCTGCGCCAGAAACTGCTGACCCAGCGCATGAAAGGCCTGTTCCATCGGATCGTAGGGGTCGATGCGACTGGCCAGGATGGCGTATTCCACGAGGGCGTGGAAGTCCTCGGGCAAGTCGCTGCGCGGCGCCCCGTCCAGCGCCAGTTCGGCACCACCCGCGCTCAGGCTGGCCACGCGCATGCGGTTCTGGGTCAAGGTGCCGGTCTTGTCCACGCACAGCACCGAGGTGGCGCCCAGGGTCTCGATGGCGGCGATGCGGCGCGTCAGGACCTGCTGGTGCGAGAGTCGCCAGGCCCCCAACGCCGGCAGCACGGTCAGCACCACCGTGAACTCCTCGGGCAGCATGGAGATGGCCAGAGCAATGCCGGCCAGCAGGGCCTGCAACCAGTCACCCCGCATCAGGCCCTGGATCAGGACCAGCAGCACACTCAGGCCCAGGCCCAGCCAGGCCAGCCGGTGCACCAGGGTACGGGTCTGGCGCCGCAGCGGCGACTCCTCGGCCTGCACGGTCTGCAAGGCCTGGCCGATCTGTCCCATCTGGCTGCGTGGCCCGGTGGCGCTCACCCGCGCCAGGCCCTGGCCCTGCACCACCAGCGTACCGGCATGCAGCGCCGACACCGCACCCGCGCTCTTGCTGACCGGCACCGA
This sequence comes from Burkholderiales bacterium, assembly GCA_016185015.1. Classification (GTDB taxonomy): domain Bacteria; phylum Pseudomonadota; class Gammaproteobacteria; order Burkholderiales; family Burkholderiaceae_C; genus Hylemonella. The sequence goes on along the minus strand of JACPOI010000064.1, from coordinate 16,099 downwards.
CTCGCCCGTGAGCAAGGATTCGTCCACCTGCAGCTCGCCGGCCGAGAGCAGTTCGGCATCCGCCGCCACGCGGTCGCCTTCGGCCACCAGCATCAGATCGCCACGCACCAGTTCACGGCCGGCCAGGGTCTGTGCCTGCCCGTCGCGGATGACACGCGCGCGCGGGCTGGACAGGTCGCGCAGGGCCTGGATGGCGCGTTCCGTCTTGCCTTCCTGGTAAAGCGTCAGGCCGATCACCACACACACCATGAGGCCCAGGCTCAGGCTCTCCTGTAGCTCCCCCAGCAGCAGGTAGAGGCCGGCCGCGGCGAGCAGCAGGGAAAACATGGGGTCGCGCACGGTCTCGCGCACGATGTGCAGCCAGCTGCGCCCGCCATCGCCCGGCAGGGCATTGGGGCCGTCAATGGCCAGGCGTCGGGCGGCTTCGGCGGAACTCAGGCCGGGGTCATCGGTGGAGAGTTGGCTCATGCCGCTGATTGTGCGGCATGGCCTGGGGTGCGGACCGGCCCTACTTGGCGATCAGCTCGGCGTCGTGCGCCGCGGCCTCGCTGACCGCACGCTTGTCGGCGCCGGGCGCGTGCTTGCGCGCCAGCAGGGTGTACATGGTGGGCACGACGAAGATAGTCAGCAGGGTACCCAACGTCATGCCGCCCACGATGACCCAGCCGATCTGGATGCGGCTCTCGGCGCCCGCCCCGGTGGACAGCGCCAGCGGCACCGCCCCCAGCACCATGGCGCCGGTGGTCATCAGGATGGGGCGCAGGCGCTGGCTGGAGGCCTTCACCACGGCCTCGAAGGTGTCCATGCCCTGCTCGCGCATCTGGTTGGCAAACTCGACGATCAGGATGCCGTGTTTGGTAATCAGGCCCACCAGCGTGATCAGGCCGATCTGCGAATAGACGTTGAGCGAACCATTGCTCAGCTTCAAGGCCAGCAAGGCCCCGATCATGGACAGCGGCACCGAGAGCATGATGACCAGGGGATCGACAAAACTCTCGAACTGCGCCGCCAGCACCAGGAAGATGAACAGCAGCGCCAGCACGAACACGATGGTGAGAGAACCCTGTGAGTTCTTGAACTCGCGTGACGTGCCGTTGAGATCGGTGGTGTAGCCGGGTTTGAGCACCCGGGCACCGACCTGATCCAGGAAGTCGAGGGCCTGCCCCAGGGAGTAGTCAGGTGCCAGGTTGGCCGTGATGGTGACCGCACGGCGCTGGCTGAAGTGGTTGAGTTCACGCGGCGAGACCGATTCACGCACCGTCACCAGCGAAGCCAGTGGAATCATGGTGTCGTTGCGGCCGCGCACGAAGATGCGCTCGATGTCGTCGGGCGTGTCGCGGCCCACGGACTGGGTCTGCACGATCACGTCGTACTGGTCGCCGCCCTTCTTGTAACGCGTTACCAGCCGGCCGCCCAGCATGGTCTCGATGGCGCGCGCCACGGCATCCACGCCGACGCCCAGGTCCGAGGCCTTTTCCCGGTTCACGTCGATCTTGAGCTCGGGCTTGTTCAGGCGCAGGTCCACGTCCGCCCCCTGGATGCCCGGGTTCTTGGCAATCTCGTCGAGGAACTGGCGCACCACCTGGTTCAGGTTTTCGTAACTCTCCGAGGTGAGGATCACGAAATTGACCGGCCGCTCGCGAAAGCCCTGGCCCAGCGAGGGCGGCGTGATGGGGAAAGCCGACACGCCCGGCAGCGCGGCGATGCGGGGCTGCATCTCGCGCGCCATCTCCAGCGTGGTGCGCTTGCGCTCGTCCCAGTCCACCGCACGCAGGGTGACGTTGGCCTGGCTGACGGTCGGGTTGCCAAGCACCACAAAGACCCGATCGAACTCGGAGTACTGGCTGCCGATCTTCTCGATCGCGCTGGCGTACTTGTCGGTGTAGGCCATGGTGGCACCGTCGGGTGCATTGATCACGTTGAGGATCACGCCGCGGTCTTCCATGGGCGCCAGCTCGCGCTTCATGCCGGGCAGGACCAGCGCGATGGCCAGCACCACACCGGCAATCACCAGCAACACCAGCCAGCGCATGCCCAGCACGCGGCGCAGCAGACGCTCGTAGCCATTGCTCAGCGCGATCAGCCGGGCTTCCATCCAGCGATCGAAAAACGAAGGCTTGGGGTTGTGGCGCAACAGGCGCGAGCACATCATGGGCGAGAGGGTCAGCGCGATGAAACCCGAAACGATCACCGCGCCAGCCAGCGCCAGCGCAAATTCCACGAACAGGCGGCCGGTGCGTCCCGGCGTGAAGGCCAGGGGCGCATAAACGGCGGCCAGGGTCAGGGTCATCGCCACCACGGCAAAACCCACCTCCTTCGCACCTTTGATGGCGGCACTGAAGGGGTCCAGCCCCTCCTCGATGTGACGGTAGATGTTTTCCAGCACCACGATGGCATCGTCCACCACCAGGCCGATGGCCAGCACCAGCGCCAGCAGGGTCAGGGTGTTGACCGTGAAGCCCGCCAGCGCCATCAGCGCGAAGGTGCCGATCAGGCTGACCGGAATGGTGACGATGGGAATGATGGAAGCACGGAAGGTGCGCAGGAAGACGAAGATCACCAGCGCCACCAGCACCACGGCCTCGACGATGGTCTGGAACACGTTCTTGATCGAGCGGTCGATGAAGACCGAGTTGTCATTGGCAATCAGGATGCTGATGCCCGGCGGCAGGTCGGCCTCCAGCCTGGGCAGCATCTCGCGCACGCCGCGGCTGAGCTCCAGCGGGTTGGCCGTGGCCTGGCGGATCACACCGGCGGAAATGGCCGGGCGGCCATTGATGCGCACCGAGGTGCGTTCCTCGGCCGCCCCTTCCTCGATGCGCGCCACATCACGCAGCTTGACCGGGAAGCCGTTGACGGTGCGGATCACGATCTCGCCGAACTGCGCCGGCTTGAGCAGGTCGGTGTTGGAGGTGACCGAGAACTCGCGCTGGCGGCTCTCGATGCGGCCGGCCGGTACTTCCAGGTTGCTGCGCCGGATCGCGTCCTCGGCGTCCTGCGTGGTCAGCTTGTAGGCCGCCAGGCGATCCGGGTCCAGCCAGACGCGCATGGCGTACTTGCGCTCGCCGAAGATGCGCACATCGGCCGCGCCGGTGACAGTCTGCAACCGGGGCTTCACGATGCGATTGATCAGCTCGTTGAGCTGCAGCTGGCTGTGGGTGTCACTGGAAAAGGCCAGCCAGATCACGGGGAAGGCATCGGCCTCGACCTTGGCAATGACGGGCTCGTCGATGGCTTGCGGCAGCTTGTTGCGCACGCGCGAGGTGCGGTCGCGCACCTCGGCGGCGGCGGCGTCGGCGTCCTTCTCCAGACGGAACCGCACGGTGATCTGCGCCTGCTCGGCACGCGAGATCGAGGTGATCACGTCCACCGCATCAATGCCGGCGATCGAATCCTCCAGGGGCTTGGCCACCTGCGACTCCACCACCTCGGCCGAGGCGCCGGCATAACGCACGGTAACGGTGACCACCGGCTCGTCGATCTTGGGGTACTCGCGCACCGGCAGCTTGGTGAAGCTCACCGCGCCGATCAGCAGCACCAGCAGCGAGAGCACGGTGGCAAACACCGGCCGGCGGATCGCAATTTCGGGCAGTTGCATGGTGACTCCTGGTGCCGGTTCTCAGTTGGCGGGGCGGTTCAGCTCCAGCACCCGGACCGGGCTGCCGTCGCGCTGCAGGCGTTGCTGGCCGGCCGTGACCACGGTATCGCCTTCCTTGAGTCCGTCGAGGATCTCGACCTGGCCCGGGCGGCGGATGCCCACCGTCACCGCGACGCGCTGCGACACCAGGCTGTCGTTGTCCGGCCCCGGCACCAGCTTGATGACAAATTGCCGTCCGCCCTGGGGCACGATGGCCTCCTCGGGAATCACGCGGGCTTTTTCACGCGAACCGAACACGGTGCTCACGCGCGCAAACATGCCGGGACGCAGCAGCAGTTGCTGGTTGGTGATGCTGGCCCGCACGCCGATGGAACGGCCGTTGGCGTCGATCAGCGGATCCACGGCCTGCACGCGAGCTTCGAACCTGCGCCCGGGAAGCGCATCGAGCTCGACGGTGGCCTTCTGCCCCGACTTGAGCAGGGTCTGGTAGCGCTCGGGCAGGCGGTAGTCGACATAGACCGTATCGATGTCTTCCAGGTTCACGATGTCGGTGCCGTCCTTGAGGTAGTCCCCCACGTTGACGTTGCGGATGCCGGCGATGCCATCGAAGGGCGCCAGGATCTTCAGTCGAGCGGCGGTGGCCTGGGCCAGCGCCAGCTTGGCTTGCGACACTTCGAGGTTGGCCGCACTCTCGTCCAGCGAGCGCTGGCTGACGAAGTTCTGCGCCAACAATTCCTGGTTGCGCTTGTGGTTGGCCTGGGCAATGGACAGCTCGGCCTGGCTTTGCTTGATCTGCGCCAGTTGCAGCTGGTCGTCGAACTGCACCAGCAGCTGGCCCTTGCGCACGCGTTCGCCGTCACGGAAGTTGAGCTGGGTGATGCGCCCGCTGACCTCGGGACGCAGCATGACGCCCTGGCGTGAGCGCAGGCTGCCAACGGCCTGCGCATCGTCGGTGAGTTTCATGACCTGGACCTTGGCCACCTCCACGGTGACCGGACGTGCAGGTCCGCCTGCGGCCGGCGCACCACCGGATGCCGGGCTGGCACTCTCGCGGTTTGTCGCCGCAGGCGTCTTGTTCTGGTACCACCACGCGGCACCGGACGCCGCCACGATGCCGACAGCGGCGATCACCGGGTAAAGAAATTTGGAAGCCATGGATGAATCGAAAACTCGGGCTGTTTCCCCGCCCGGGATGGGGCGAGACAGCTGAAGACTGTAACAGTCAGCGTCTGTTTCTGCATGCGCAATAGCCCTTAGGGCCGGCCAGCCGCGAGCGGCTTTGCACAAGCTTTACAAACGGCCCAGGGCCCGCTCGACACCCCGGTTGGCCAGCATGTCGGCCCGCTCGTTGCCGGGGTCGCCATCATGCCCCTTGACCCAGCGCCAATCGATACGATGGCCCGCCCCGGCCACCAGCGCATCGAGCCGTTGCCACAGGTCGACGTTCTTGACCGGCTGCTTGGCCGCGGTTTTCCAGCCCCTGGCCTTCCAGCCGGCCAGCCACTCGGTGATGCCCTTGAGCACGTACTGGCTGTCGGCATGCAGCACCACGTGGCAGGGCCGCTTGAGCGACTCCAGCGCCATGATCACCGCCAGCATCTCCATGCGGTTGTTGGTGGTCTCGCGCTCGCCGCCAAACAGCTCCTTCTCCACGCCGCCGGATTTCAGCAGCACGCCCCAGCCGCCCGGGCCGGGGTTGCCCTTGCAGGCGCCATCGGTATAGATCTCGACCGTGTTCACGTTTCTTGTCCCTCGTTCATGCGGGCCTGATTGTCGCCGCTGCGGCGCACCAGGGGCGCGGTGGCCGCGGCCTTGGTATTCGCCTTTCTCCAGGCCGGCTCCAGCAGCCGCACGCCATACACGCGCTTGACGGCCACCAGGAAGTAGGCTGCGCCAAAGAAGGGCCACCAGCGCGCGCCGACGCCGTCCATCCAGCCATAACGCCCCAGCCATTTCTCGCTGCGCACCAGCGGCCGGTAGCAGCCATGGTGTGCGACCTCGACCTCGAAGTCGAGCAGGCGCAACCAGTCGCGCAGCCGCCAGTTGCCGATGAACTCCAGCGGCTGCGGCAGCAGCGGCGTGCCCAGGCCGACGCGCCGGCACAGCTGCTCGCGCCGCTGGCGCAAACCCCACAGGCTGGCGGGGTTGAAGCCGCTGAGCACCACGCGGCCGCCCGGCACCAGCACGCGCGCCACCTCGCGCAGGGTGGCGTGCGGATCAGGATGGCTGTCCAGCGCGTGCGGCAGGGCCACCAGGTCCAGGCTGGCCTCGGGGAACGGCAGGGCTGCGTAGTCGCTCAACAGCGCCGAACGTGCATTCGCGGCCCCGGGCGCGACCGGATGGCTGGTCGCCAGCCAGCGGTGCGACATGCGATTGCCTGCCAGCGCATCCAGTGCAGGCAGGCCCAGCTGCAGGGCGTGGTAACCGAAGATATCGGCCACCAGCCGATCGAACTGCTGTTGTTCCCACGCCAACAGATAAGACCCGGCAGGGGTCTCAAACCAGTCCTGCAAACCTATAATTCCGTCATTCATGACACTGCTTCCACTGCCCGCCTTCGACGACAACTACATCTGGATGCTGCATGACGGGCGCCAGGCTCTCGTCGTCGACCCCGGTGATGAGCAACCGGTGTTGCAGGCGCTGCAGGCCCACGGCCTGCAACTCAAGGCGATTCTAGTCACCCACCACCATGCCGACCACGTCGGTGGCGTGGCCGCCCTGCGCGCGGCCACCGATGCCACCGTCTACGGCCCCGCCGGCGAGACCATGCCCGAGCCGCTGCAGCGCTACGCCGATGGCGACACGCTGGACCTGCTGGGCCTGCATTTCACCGTGCTGGACGTGCCTGGCCACACCGCTGGCCACATCGCCTGGTACTGTGGCCCCCACGGGACTGCTTCCCTGCCCCCCGAGGGGGCTCAGCCGGCTTGGGGCGGCCCGGCGCCGGCTGGCGCTGATTGCGACGGCCAGCCCCTGCTGTTCTGCGGCGACACCCTGTTCTCCGGCGGCTGCGGCCGCCTCTTCGAAGGCACACCGGCCCAGATGCTGGCTTCGCTGGACAAGCTCGCCGCCCTGCCCGGCAATACGCGCGTTTGCTGTGCGCATGAATACACCCTGAGCAACCTGCGCTTTGCGCGCGCGGTGGAGCCCGACAACACGGCGCTGCAGGACTACAGCCGGCAATGCGAAGCGCTGCGGGCACGCCAGTTGCCCACCCTGCCCTCGACCATCGCGGTCGAGCGCGACATCAACCCCTTCCTGCGCTCGCGCCAGCCCGCCGTGGCCCGCGCCATGCAGGCCCGTTCTGCAGCAGCCGACAACGACGTCAGCGTTTTCGCGACCCTGCGCGAGTGGAAAAACCAGTTCAAATGAAATTCTTCAGCCACGTCTTCCTGGCCGGCCTGTTGCTCCTGCTGGGCGGCTGCGCCAGCATGGGGCCGAGCGACCAGACCACCACCTCGCCGCAGACCGAGGCGCCCGGGGTGGCCGACAGCCAGCCCTACGCCCCGCCGACCCCGCTGTTTGGCCGCAAGCCCGAATACCCGGCCGGCGACCTGACGCCCATCGCACCGCATGAATCCGCGCCGCGCACCGTGGCAGCGACGACCCCGCCCGCCGACCTCTGGGATCGCATCCGCCGCGGCTTTGCCATGCCCGACCTGCAGAGCGATCTGGTGCCCGGCCGCGAGCAGTGGTACGCCGCGCGCCCCCAGGACCTGGAGAACATGGCCGAACGCTCGCGCAAGTACCTGTTCCACATCGTCGAAGAGCTGGAGCGCCGCGGCCTGCCCACCGAGCTGGCCCTGCTGCCCTTCATCGAGAGCGCCTTCAACCCGCAGGCCTACTCGCGCGCGCGCGCTGCGGGCATGTGGCAGTTCATCCCCAGCACCGGCAAGCTCTACCAGCTCAAGCAGAACGCCTTTCGCGACGACCGGCGCGACGTTCTCGCATCCACGCGCGCCGCCCTCGATTACCTGGAACGGCTGCACGGCATGTTCGGCGACTGGCACCTGGCCCTGGCCTCCTACAACTGGGGCGAAGGCAGCGTGGGGCGCGCCATTGCGAAAAACCGCAAACAAGGCAAGGGCACGGGCTATCTGGACCTGAACATGCCCATGGAGACGCGTTACTACATCCCCAAGCTGCAGGCCATGAAGAACATCGTGGCCAACCCCGGGGCCTTCCGCATCCAGCTGCCGGTGATCGATAACCACCCTTACTTCGACAGCGTCACCATCACCCGCGACATCGACGTGGCCCTGGCCGCCAAGCTGGCCGAGGTGCCGCTGGCCGACTTCAAGGCGCTCAATCCCTCGCTGCACCGCCCCGTCATCCTGGCGGCCGGCACGCCACAGATCCTGCTGCCCTGGGACAATGCCGCCATCTTCCAGCGCAACCTCGATGCCTACGCCGGCGACCGCCTCTCGAGCTGGACGGTCTGGGTCGCGCCCTCGACCATGAAAACGGCCGATGCAGCCAAGCGCCTGAAGATGAGCGAAGCCGATCTGCGCTACGCCAACGACATCCCGACGCACATGATCATCCGCGCCGGCTCCACCCTGCTCGTGCCGCGCCCGGCCAGCCAGGAGCGCGACGTGACCGTGCGCATTGCCGACAACGGCCAGCTCGCACTGGTGCCCGAGACCGAACTGCGGCGCATCGTGCTCAAGGCGGGCAAGAAGGATTCGGTGGCCACCGTCGCGCGCCGTTATGGCCTAGCGCCCACCAAGGTCGCCGAATGGAATCATGTTGGCACCGGCGCCGCATTCAAGCCGGGGCAGAACATCGTGATCCACCGCTGGGTCCCCGTGCGCTCCGGCCTCGGCACACCGGTACGGCCCAAGGCGGCCATCAGCCCGACCACGCGCGTGGCCGGACGCTGACTGGCGCCGTTCCAGCTAGAGCTTTTCGGTCTCGCCCTGGCGTGGCTGCCATTTCATCAGCCTGCGCTCGATGCGCCCGACCAGGCCGTCAAGCAGCAGCGCAAAAGTGGTCAGCACCACGATGCCGGCAAACACCGTGTTGACGTCAAACGTCCCCTCGGCCTGCAGGATCAGGTAGCCCACGCCGCGCGCCGAGCCCAGGTACTCGCCCACCACCGCCCCCACGAAAGCCAGGCCCACCGAGGTGTGCAGGCTGGAGAAGACCCAGGCCGTGGCGCTGGGCAGATAGACCGTGCGCAGCAGCTGGCGCTGGTTGGCACCCAGCATGCGGGCGTTGGACAAGACCACCGGGCTGACCTCGCGCACGCCCTGGTAGACGTTGAAGAAGACGATGAAAAACACCAGCGTGACAGCCAGCGCCACCTTGCTCCAGATCCCCAGGCCGAACCACATGGCAAAGATGGGTGCCAGGATCACACGCGGCATGGCGTTGGCGGCCTTGATGTAGGGATCGAGGATGGCGCTGGCCAGCGGCGAGAGCGCCAGCCACAAACCGCAGGCCAGGCCCAGCACGGTGCCGATGCCAAAGGCCAGGAAGGTTTCGAGCAGCGTGGTGCCCAGATGGCGGTAGATGTCGGCATTGCCGCTCAGGCCATCGGGAAACAGGACATTGGGTGCCACCGCCCAGGGCAGGAACCAGGACCAGACGCGTCCGGCCACCTGGATGGGCTCACCCAGGAAAAAGGCCAGCTGCACGTCGCGCGAAGCCAGCTGCCATAGCCCCAGGAAGACAAGCAGCACGCCAACCTGCCACAGGCGCAGATTGCCGGTGCGGGGCTTGAAGCGTTGCCAGAGCGTCATGTCAGGCCGCCTTCTTCAGTTGTTGCTGGTAGCCCTTGAGCACTTCCTCGCGCAGCACACCCCATATCTGCGTGTGCAGCTCGATGAAACGCGGCGTCGCCCGCACCTCGGCCACATTGCGCGGCCGCGGCAGGTCGATGCTGAACTCGCCCATGGGCCGTGTGGCCGGCCCGGCCGACAGCACCACGACGCGATCGCTCATGGCGATGGCCTCGTCCAGGTCGTGCGTGATGAACAGCACCGCCTTCTTCCTGGCCGCCCAGAGCTCCAGCACCTCGTCCTCCATCAACTGGCGGGTCTGGATGTCCAGCGCACTGAAGGGCTCATCCATCAGGATGATGTCCGGGTCCAGCGCCAGGGTCTGCGCCAGCGCCGTGCGCTTGCGCATGCCGCCCGAGAGCTGGTGCGGGTAACGGTCGCCGAAGCCGGCCAGGCCCACGCGGGCTAGCCAGTCCTGAGCCTGCGCGCGCGCCTGCGCATCCGGCACACCGCGGTACTGTAGGCCAAGCATCACGTTGTCGATCGCGCTGCGCCAGGGCAGCAGGGCCTCGGTCTGGAACATGTAGCCAGCGCGCCGGTTGAGGCCGCGCAGCGACTCGCCGAACACACGCACCTCGCCGGCACTGGGCGCCAGCAGGCCCGCGCCTACATTGAGCAGGGTGGACTTGCCGCAACCGGTGGGTCCGACCACGGAGACGAACTCGCCGGCCGCCACCCGCAGGGTGGTATCGGCCACGGCCGTGTAGGACGGCCCACCGCCGGGCGCGGCGAAGGTGCAGGTGATGCCCAGAAGTTCCAGTGCGTGGGGCGAGTCCGTGGCCATGCGTGACGGGCTCTCAGGGGCGGGGAACTGGAACGGCAAGGGCTTTGCGCAGGCTCACGCCCTTGCCGAAACGCCGCTGGAACTCGGCGTTGGCGCTGGCGTAGTCGTCGCGCACCACGACCTTGGTGGTTCCGAAAAACTCATCGCGGTGGTAACGGATGGTGCCGATGTAGACCGCCTTGTCGCCAGGGCGCACATCCACCCGGAACAGGCCCTGCAAGGGCGCGGTCGTATCGGCCGGCGAGGACGAACTGCCGGAGCGAACCTCGATCTTGGCGTACATCACGACCCAGGATTTGACGATGTAGAAAGGCTGGGCCGGATGGCTGACAAAGAAGTGCTGGCCGAAAGGTGCGTTGATGCGCTGCTTCAGGTCGCCCAGGGACAGCCGGTCCATCTCGCGCGGCTCCTCGTCCAGGATCACCAGGGCCAGGCGGTCGTACTCCGCATAGCGTTCGCTTAGCTTCTGTTCGCCAGGCTTGAGCGGCGGGTCGAGTTCGATGCGCCCCACCAGCAGGGTCTCACCGGCGGCAACCTGGGCCAGGTTCTCGACGGGCTTGATGCGGCTGGTGGGCACGCAGGCCGCCAGCACCAGCGCCGCACCCAGGGCCGGCGCCAGCCGGCGCAGGACATGCAAGGCCACCGCACTCATTTTTTCCCCAGCTCCGCGAGACGGCTGCGGATGCGCGCCTCCCACTGCGTGCCCTTGACCCAGTCTTCTTTCTGGATGCGCTGCAGCAGCTCGGCCTCGGAGGGCGACTTGACACGCTCGATGGCGAACTTGCTGCCCTCGAAGAAGCCGGTCTTGACCTTGGTGTAGCGATAGGCGCCCATGAAATAGATGCCGGGCTTCTGGATGCGCACAGCCGTTTCGTTGCGGCCATAGGTCGGGAAGCGGTAGACATTGTTGCCGGCAAAGAAGCCCGAGCCCTGCAGCGTGGCCAGCTGGTAGGCACCCAAGGGCAGGTAGGGTTGGGTCAGCAGCTGGCCGTCTCCGGCCACGGTCATGTGCCAGTAGCCTTCTTCGCCCTGGGGCTTGAGGCTGGCGCCGTCGATCTTGGTTGGAGCTTCCGACATGTCGACATACGCAAAGACCAGTGAGTTGGTCGGATCGTTGATGTCGCGCTCAGGGCCGATCGAGTTCGAGCCGCACGACGCCAGTATGACGGACAGAAGCACCAGGCCCCAGCGCCGGATGTTTGCAATCATGAAATCTCCCAAGGACAAATAGAAAGCTGGATGAGTACCGGACGCAGCAGCACCCCCTGCGATTCTGGCACCGCTTGCGTCCGGGACAAGCGCCCGGCAGCAGGACTCAGGCCTTGAAACGCGCCTTGGCCCGGGCCGCGAACTGGTTGGTCCAGGTCTTGGACAGGTCAATCCTGTCGGCCTTGAGCGTGGCGTCGAAGCTGGCCAGCGCGCGCAGCGCCGTCTTGCCGCCTTCTTCCGGGAAGACACCATCGAGCGCAATCGACTCGCGCACCTTGTCGAAGGAGGCCAGGTAAAGGCCGCGGTCCCCCAGCAGGTAGGACTCGGGCACGGTCTTGATGATGTCGCCCGGGCCGGCGGTCTGCAGCCACTTGAGGCCGTGCACGATGGCGTTGGTCAGCGCCTGCGCCGTGTTGGGGTTCTTCTGCAGGAACTCCATGGGCGCATACAGGCAGGCCGCCGGCATGGGACCGCCGAAGACTTCGTTGGTGCCCTTGAGCGTACGGGTGTCGAAGACGACACGCACATCGCCCTTCTGCTCCAGCATGGTCATGACCGGGTCGATGTTGCAGATGGCATCGATCTGGCCCGAGCGCAGCGCGGTCAGCGCGCCCGCCGAGGTGCCCACGCCGATGAAGCTCACGTCGCCAGCCTTGATCCCCGCGCGCGACAGCACCAGGTTGGCCATCATGTTGGTGGAGGAGCCTGGCGCCGTCACACCGATCTTCTTGCCCTTGAGGTCGGCCACCGACTTGTAGCCGGGCAAGGTCTTGTTGGAGATGCCCAGCGCAATCTGCGGCGCACGCCCCTGCAGCACGAAGGCCTGGAACATCTGGCCCTTGTTCTGCAGGTTGATGGTGTGCTCGTAGGCGCCGCTGACCACATCGGCCGAACCGCCCACCACGGCCTGCAGCGCACGTGCGCCGCCGGCGAAGTCACTGATCTCGACCTCCAGCCCCTCGGCCTTGAAATAGCCCAGTTGCTCGGCCAGCGTGAGCGGCAGGTAATAGAACGAGGCCTTGCCACCGACGGCAATGGCCAGCTTGGTCTTTTCCGGCCGGTTCTGGGCGCGCAGGACTGGCGCGGCCAGCGCGGCGGCGGCCAGCGCTGTGCCGGCCGTGAACACACGGCGGTTGATGAGATTTTTTGACATTTTTTGAGACTCCCGAGGTACAGACGATCCTGATACATCAAGCCTATCAAGGCGCAAAAAAACCCGCATCGGGAAACATCCCGAGCGGGTTTACACCTAAATTTCAGGGGGCAGCAGCGCCGCCCGGTCTCTCAGCGATAGCCGAGGAAAAGTATGGCGATGTTGACCGCCAGCCCCGCCCCCCAGACCACGGAGCGCACCGTGCCCATGCCTGCCACATAGACCATGATGTAGAACAGGCGAAGGAAGACGAAGAGGAAAGCCAGCACGTCCAGCCGCGCCTGGTGGGCGCCCAGCTGGTGGGCAATGATGACCGCACCGATGAAGAAGGGCAGCACCTCGAAGCTGTTCTGCTGCGCCGCATTGGCGCGGGCCCGCCAGTCGGTCTGCTGCGCCAGCCAGGCGCGCGGGTTGTCGTTGTCGTAGCCACCCTCGCGACGGGGTTTGCCCATCATGCCGGACTTGGCGATCCCGGCGCAGAGGATGGGCAACAGGGCGGCGATCAGGACACACCAGTAGGCCAGGGTGAAACGGGCAAAGGTCATGATGTTTTCGTCGGAGAGTATGTGTAGCAGGGGCTTTCGAAATCTGCGGCGGATTATCGCCGGTCCACCAGGGCGTGGGCGATGGTGCCCAGGTCCACGTACTCCAGTTCGCTGCCGATGGGCACGCCGCGCGCCAGCCGCGTGAAGGCCACACCGCGCACCTTGAGCGCCTCGGCGATCACATGCGCCGTGGCCTCGCCCTCGGCCGTGAAGTTGGTGGCCAGGATGACCTCGCGCACCGTGCCATCGCTGACACGCTCGAAGAACTGCTTGAGCCCGATATCGCGCGGACCGATGCCGTCCAGCGGGCTGAGCTTGCCCATGAGCACGTAGTACAGGCCTTTGTAGGCACCGGTGCGCTCCAGCGCCATCTGGTCGGCCGGGGTTTCCACCACGCAGAGCTTGCTGGCGTCGCGCGCCGGGTCCTGGCAGGTGGCGCAGATCTCGCCTTCGCTGAAGGTGTGGCAGCGTGCGCAATGGCGCACGCTGGTGGCCGCCTCCTGCAAGGCCCGCGACAGGAGCTGTGCACCCTCGCGGTCGTGCTGCAGCAAGTGAAAGGCCATGCGCGAGGCCGACTTCACGCCCACGCCCGGCAGCCGGCGCAGGGCCTGGATCAGCGCATCAAGGGTATGGGCGTCGGACACGAATCAGAACGGGAACTTCATGCCGCCAGGCAACCCGGGCATGCCCG
>JACPOI010000064.1:0-2321 GCA_016185015.1 Burkholderiales bacterium | reverse complement strand
ATGCCCGCCGTGAGCTTGCCCATCTTTTCCTGGCTGGTCTCCTCGGCCTTGCGCACGGCCGCGTTGAAGGCGGCCGCCACCAGGTCTTCCAGCATGTCCTTGTCGTCGGCCAGCAGGCTGGGATCGATGGTGATGCGCTTGACGTCGTGCTTGCAGGTCATGAGCACCTTGACCAGGCCGGCCCCGGACTCACCGGTGACTTCGATGAAAGCCAGTTCGTCCTGGGCCTTCTTGAGGTTGTCCTGCATGGCCTGGGCCTGTTTCATGAGGCCGGCGAGTTGTCCTTTGTTGAACATGTCGTTCCTTAAGCGTTGATGTCGATGGGTTTGATGCTGCCCGGCACGATTTTCGCGCCGAAGTCACGCATCATGGTCTGTACGAAGGGGTCTTCGTAAATCAGTTTCTCTGCGGCCTGCTGCTTCTCTTCTGCAATGGCGGCATTGCGCTTGGCCGGGCTGTCACCCACACGGCCGATCTCCACGGCCAGGGTCACACTGTGGCCAGCGGCCTGCAGGGCCGCTTGCAGACGCTCGCGGCTGGAGGTGGAGTTGAGCGACTCGCGCTCCACCCGCAGCAGCCACTGGTCGCTGTCGCGCGCCACCAGTTGCGACTGCAGGGCCAGTTCGCGCACCAGAGCGGTCACGGCCTCGCTGGCGACGAGTCCGCGCACCACCTGGTGCCAATAGCCGCCCTCCTCGGTCGGCACCAGCGGCGAGCCGGCACTGGGTCCAGGCGCATCGGCGCGTGATTCAGGCGCCACCCGCACCGGCACGGCCACCACCTGGGCGGCCTGTACCGCCGTCATCGGCCTGGCCGGCTGCACGGGATGTTCGTCATCGACCACGGACAGAACCTGGCCCGGCGGCGTGCCGCCGGCAGGTCGAACCGGGGACAGCACAGAGGCTGCGATCGGACGGGCTGCCACGGGCGGCGCAGGCACAGCGGGCGCGGGTCTGGGCGCCGCAGCCTGCGCTGGCGTCGCCACAGGCTGGGGCCGCGACGCGGCCTCAGGCGATTTCAGTGTTTTTTTTTCAGCCGACCCGGCAGCGCCGGGCTTGAAAGCGAGCAGGCGCAGCAGCACCATGGTGAGCGCCGCGTACTCATCGGGCGCCAGCCCCAGCTCGCCGCGCCCGTGCAGGCACAGGCTGTAGAGCAGCTGCGTCTCGTCGGCCGGCAGCAGTGCGGCCAGGCGCGCCGTCTCGGCCGCCTCGGGATCGGATTCGTCGGCGCTGTCAGGCACGGCCTGCAGCACGGCCATGCGCTGCAGCACCACGCTCATCTCCTCCAGCGTGGAGGCCGCGCTCTGGCCGTTGACGCGCAAGGTCTCGGAGGTCTCCACCACCGTCTTGCCGTCGCCCTGGGCCAGCGCATCGATGAGCTGGAACACATGCGAGCGGTCCACGCTGCCCAGCATCTGGCGCACCGTCTCGACCTGCAGCTGGCCCGAGCCAAAGGCGATGGCCTGGTCGGTCAGTGACAAGGCGTCGCGCATGGAGCCGCGTGCGGCCCGCGCGATCAGGCGCAAGGCCGCCGGCTCGGCCGGCACGTTCTCGGCGGCCAGCACCTTGACCAGGTGCTCCAGTACGGTTTCAGGCGCCATGGGCCGCAGGTTGAACTGCAGGCAGCGCGAGAGCACGGTGACCGGCACCTTCTGCGGATCGGTCGTGGCCAGCACGAACTTGAGGTACTCGGGCGGTTCCTCCAGCGTCTTGAGCATGGCGTTGAAGGCCGTGTTCGAGAGCATGTGGACTTCATCGATCATGAAGACCTTGAAGCGCCCCTGCACCGGCTTGTAGACCGCCTGCTCCAGCAGGGCCTGGACCTCGTCCACACCGCGGTTGGAGGCTGCGTCGAGCTCGGTGTAGTCGACAAAACGACCCGAGTCGATGTCGGTACAGGCCTGGCAGACACCACAAGGCTGGTCGGTGATGCCGCCCTGCCCGTCCGGCCCCACGCAGTTGAGCGACTTGGCCAGGATGCGCGAGACCGTGGTCTTGCCCACACCGCGCGTGCCGGTGAAAAGATAGGCATGGTGCAGGCGCCCCGTCTGGAGCGCATTGCCCAGCGCCCGCACCACGTGCTCCTGCCCCACCATTTCGGTGAAGCTCTTCGGCCGGTATTTGCGGGCGAGCACGAGATAGGACATGCGCTCGATTCTAAGGTGTGGACCGCGCCGAATATTCCGTGTGAGCCCAAGTTGGTAATGTCACCTTTATCCAAGTTAGAAATGTCCCCTTATTTTTAAACAGGGGGCATAGATGGACGGGAAAGGGGCATGGATGAGTGTCAAAGAGGCTGGACGTTATGCGGTGATTCAAAGG
>JACPOI010000063.1 GCA_016185015.1 Burkholderiales bacterium | reverse complement strand
TGATCAAGGCCCTGGCCGAAGCGGCGGTGCTGGTCTGCGTCGTGCTCTACCTCTTCCTGGGCGGCTTGCGCGCCGCGCTGGTCGTGGCCCTGTCGCTGCCACTGACCTTGCTGACCACCTTCCAGCTCATGCAATTCGCCGGGCTCACGGCCAATCTCATGAGCCTGGGTGGCCTGGCCATCGCGCTGGGCATGCTGGTCGACGCCTCAGTCGTGGTGGTCGAGAACATTGAGAGCTCGCCCGGCACGCCCGGTGAAGACAGCCGCGAGCGCGTGTTGCATGCCGTGCAGCAGGTCGTCAAGCCGGTGGTGGCGGGCGTGCTCATCATCGGCGTGGTCTTCCTGCCCCTGCTCACGCTCGAAGGGCTGGAAGGCAAGCTTTTCAGTCCCGTGGCCCTCACCATCGTGATGGCGCTGGCCGCCTCGCTGCTCATGGCGCTCACCGTCATCCCGGCGCTGGCCTCCCTGGTGCTGCGCCCCGAAGCCGCCCACGAGTCCGCTCTGATGCGGCGCCTGTCCGCGGGTTATGTGCGCCTGCGTGACAGCACCTGGCGCCACCCCCGCTGGCTGGCCGGCGTGGCGCTGGGCTCGCTGGTACTGGCCGCGGTGCTCTACGGCCTGGTCGGCAAGACCTTCATGCCCACGCTGGACGAAGGCGACGTGCTGGTCCAACTGCAGAAGGCGCCGACCATCTCGCTCGAAGCCTCGCTGGAAATGGACATCCGCGTGCAGCAGGCCATCCTGGAACAGGTGCCCGAGGTGAAATCCATCGTGGCCCGCACGGGCTCGGACGAACTCGGCCTGGACCCTATGGGCCTGAACGAGACCGACACCTTCCTCGTGTTGCGGCCCAAGAGCGAATGGCGCGGCGGCAAGGAAGACATCATCCACGCGCTGCGCGAGGTGCTCGACGGCTTCCCGGGCCTGGTCTACGGCTTCACCCAGCCCATCGAGATGCGGGTCTCGGAAATGCTGACCGGCACCCGCGGCGACGTGGCCATCAAGCTCTTCGGCAACAACCTGGACGAGTTGGTGGACAACGCGCAGAAAGTCGCGCGCGCCGTGCGCCAGGTGCAGGGCGCGGCCGAAGTCATCGCGCCGCGCGGCGAAGGCATGCAGTACCTGACGGTGGCGCTCAACCGCCATGCCATCGGCCAGGCGGGCCTGAGCGTGGAGAGCGTGCAGCAGGCACTCAAGCAGCAGGTCGAGGGCGAGACCACCGGCCTGGTCAACGAGAACGGCGTGCGCGTGCCGCTGGTGCTGCGCGGCGGCGACACCGTGCGCAACAGCCCAGAGGCCCTGCGCAACCTGCCCCTGCTCGGCGCCGATGGCCGCAGCTGGCGCCTGGGCGCGCTGGCCGACATCCGGCAGGTCGACGGCCCCATCCGGGTCGACCACGAACTGGGCCGGCGCCTGGCCACCATCCAGGTCTCGGTCGAAGGGCGCGACCTGGCCGGTTTCGTGCTGGACGCCCAGCAGGCCGTGGGCCAGCTGGACCTGCCGCGCGACATCCAGATCGTCTGGGGCGGCCAGTTCGAGAACCAGCAGCGCGCCGCGGCACGCCTGGGCCTGGTCATCCCGGCCGCCATGGGCATCATCTTCCTGATCCTCACCCTCACCTTCGGCTCGGCGATGCAGGCGACCATCATCTTCCTGAACATCCCGTTTGCGCTGGTCGGTGGCGTGGTGGCGCTGGCCGTCGCTGGCGAATACCTCTCGGTGCCGGCCTCGGTGGGTTTCATCGCGCTGCTGGGCATCGCGGTGCTCAACGGCGTGGTCATGGTCACGCACTTCAACGAACGACTCCGGGGTGGCGAAGCCATGCACGAGGTCGTGCGCCTGGGGGCCGAGCGGCGGTTGCGGCCCGTGCTGATGACCGCCATCATCACCGCGCTGGGCATGATCCCGCTGCTCTTCGCCACCGGGCCCGGTTCGGAAATCCAGAAGCCGCTGGCCATCGTGGTCACCGGCGGGCTGGTCAGCTCCACGCTGCTCACCCTGCTGCTGCTGCCCAAGATCTACGAACACCTGGGCGCACCGGACAGCCTCGCACAGCTTACCGCCTGGCTGCGCCGCCATCTGCCCGGGCGTCGGGCCTGAAGGAGGAACCCAGATGAACAAGCTATCGATCTTCCTCGCACTGCAGGGCCTGTGCCTGCTCGCCACGGCACAACCCCAGCCGCCGGCCGACCCGCTGCAGGCGCTGCTGCCACCCGCCCACCAGGTGCAGGACGTGGTGCTGCGCAGCCCGGCCACGCGCGCCGCCCTGGCCCAGCGCGATGGCCAGCTGCGCCGTGCCGACATCACCGAAAGCGGCCCTGCCGAATTCACCGCGCGCCTGAGCCAGCAGAACCGCCACGTCTCCGATCCGTCAGAGCGCTACTCGGAAACCCTGCTCAGCCTGGAGCGCCCCGTGCGCTGGTGGGGCAAAGCGGGCTTGGATGCCGACCAGGCCGGCGCCAGCCGCAGCTCAGCGCGGCTGGCCTATGCCGACGCCATCCACGAAACCAGCCGCGAACTGCTGCAACTGTGGGTCGAAGCGCTGCGCGCCGGCATGCGCCTGGACAACGCCCAGACCAACCTCACCCTGGCCCAGGAACTGGACCGCCTGGCGGCCGCGCGCCTGCGCCTGGGCGAGATCTCGCAGCTCGACGCCAGCCTGGCGCAGGCCGAACTGCAGCGCGCCCAGGCAGCACTCGACCAGGCCCGCGGGGCCCAGTCTGCCGCTGTGGCACGGCTCACGCGCACTTACCCCGGCATCACGCTGGCGCAGCCCGCGCTGCCCGAGCCGGCCTGGCTGCAGACGCGGCTGGAAGCGCTGCCGGCCCTGCCGGAACTGCGGCAACAGTACCTGGAGCGCAACCACCAGCTCAATCTGTGGCGCAGCGAAGCGGCCCGCCTGCGCCTGCTGGCGCAACGCGCGGACCGCGACCAGTGGCCGGACCCCACCCTGGGCATCTACACCGCCAACGAACGCGCCGGGGCCGAGCGCATCATCGGCGTGTCCATCAGCGTGCCCATCTCGGGCAAGGTGCGCCAGAACCACGCCCTGGCCGCTGCGGCCGACGCCCAGAATGCCGAAGACCGCGTGCAGCAGCTGGAACAAAGCCTGGGGGCCGACATCGAGGCGCGGTACAACAGCCTGCAACACCTGGCACGCGCAGCCATCAGCGTCGACACGGCCGCCCTGACCCAGCAGCTGGCGGCGGAAAAATCACGCAAGGCCTACACCCTGGGTGAACACACCATGACCGAACTCATCCAGAACCGCCGCCTCGCGGCCGAGCAGCTCACCAGCGCCCGCCTGGCGCAGCTGGAGGTGCTCGAAGGCCTGGCCCTGATCGAGCTGGACCTGCACCGGATCTGGGACTTCGACGAATAAGGCGTGCGCGAAAGCTTGATCGCGGGCGGCGGCTGACCCTTCAATAGGGCGAACCGTCCTTGTGCACAAAGCGCCACTGGCCATCGACCAGCAGCGCCTTGAGGTCGTCGTCCGGATAGCTGCCCTCGTCGCCGGGCGTCCGGTCGCCGACCTCGAGGTACACCACCTCCTCGGCAGTCTCGTTCAGCAACCGGTGCCCGTTGCCCGTGCCCGCCTTGAACCCGGCGCACATGCCGGGCGCCAGCCGGGTCAGCCCCTCGTCGGTGTGCAGCGTGGGATGCCCCTGCAGGATGTAGATGAACTCGTCCTGTCTGCTGTGCGCGTGCCGCAGCGCCGAAGCCGCGTGCGGCGCCAGCCGCGTGAGGTTCACCCCGAAGTTCCTCAGCCCGAACAGGTCCCCCAGCGGCTGCTTCTGCCGCCCGGCCATGCGGGAAGCAAAGGGCTCGGGGTAGTTGGACGGCTTCGTTCTGGCGGGCGCTTCAGAAGCGGTGATGGCAACAGGGTGCTGGGGATCGGGCATGAGAGGCTCCGGGTGGGTCATTTCAGATCGGCTTGGGCGCCATGAGGCAGGAGGACGCGACCGGTTGCGAACCCTGGTTTTACATCGGCGGCACAACTTTGCTTTGTGGTGATCGGGAGCGCGCCACTTAGACACTCGGGGCATAATAAAAGCCAGTCTTAGCTGGATTTCACCATGAACCTGCACCAATTCCGCTTCGTCCAGGAGGCCGCGCGCCACAACCTGAACCTGACCGAAGCGGCCAAGGCCCTGCACACCTCGCAGCCGGGCGTGTCCAAGGCCATCATCGAATTGGAAGAAGAGCTGGGCATCGACATCTTTGCCCGCCACGGCAAGCGCCTCAAGCGCATCACCGAGCCGGGCCAGGCCGTGCTCAAGAGCATCGAGCTCATCATGCGCGAGGTGGGCAACCTCAAGCGCATCGGCGAGCAGTACAGCGCGCAGGACAGCGGCACCCTGTCGATTGCCACCACCCACACCCAGGCGCGCTACGTGCTGCCCGAACCCGTGGCCAAGCTGCGCGCGGCCTGGCCCAAGGTCAACCTCTCGCTGCACCAGGGCAACCCGGACCAGGTGGCGCGCATGCTCATCGACGAGACCGCCGAGATCGGCATCGCCACCGAGTCGCTGGCCAATTACGACGAGCTGGTCACCCTGCCCTGCTACGAATGGGAACACGTGCTGGTGCTGCCGGCCAACCACGCGCTGGCGGCCAAGGAGCGGCTGAGCCTGGAAGACCTGGCCAGCGAACCGCTCATCACCTACCACCCGACCTTCACCGGCCGCACACGCATCGACCAGGCCTTTGCCCAGCGCAAGCTGGAGCCGCGCATCGTGCTCGAAGCCATCGACTCCGACGTCATCACCACCTATGTGAAGCTCGGCATGGGCCTGGGCCTGGTGGCCGAGATGGCCGTGCGCAACCTGCCCGCCCAGGGCACGGGCGACGAACTGGTGGCGCGCCCGCTGGGCACGCTCTTCGGCAAGAACGTCACGCGCGTGGCCTTCAAGAAGGGCGCCTACCTGCGCAACTTCGTCTACGAATTCGCCCAGCTGCTGAGCGACCGACTGCAGCGCGATCTGGTGGCCCGTGTCATGCGCGGCGAACACACCGACTACGAGTTGTAAGCCCCCCTGAGTCGCTGCGCGCCTTCCCCCCAGGGGGACGCTCCCAGTGGCCCGGCAAAGCCGGTTCCACGGGAGCCCTGGTAAGAGAATTCAAACTTTGCGTATCCTCTCTTTCATCATGACCATCAGAACACCCGCCCTCAAGAGCCGCCTGCCCAACGTGGGCACCACCATCTTCACCGTCATGTCCGCGCTGGCCACGGAAAAAGGCGCCGTCAACCTGGGCCAGGGTTTCCCCGATTTCGAAGGCGACCCGCGCCTGGTGGATGCAGTGACCGACGCCATGAAACGCGGCCTGAACCAGTACCCGCCCATGACGGGTGTGCCCGCGCTGCGCGAGGCCATCGCGAAAAAGAACCAGGCGATCTACGGCCACACGTACGACGCCAACACCGAGATCACCATCACCGCCGGCGCCACCCAGGCCATCCTCACCATCATCCTGGCCATCGTGCACCCGGGGGACGAGGTCATCGTGCTGGAGCCCTGCTACGACAGCTACGTGCCCAATATCGAACTGGCCGGCGGCGTGGTGGTGCGCGTGCCGCTCACCCCCGGCACCTTCCGCCCCGACTTCACCAAGATCGCTGCGGCCATCACGCCCAGGACCCGCGCCATCCTCATCAACAGCCCGCACAACCCCAGCGGCATGGTCTGGACGAAAGAGGAAATGCTGCAGCTGCAGGAGCTGCTGGACCCGACCGACATCCTGGTCATCAGCGACGAGGTCTACGAGCACATGGTGTTCGACGGCAAGCAGCACGAAAGCGCCGCGCGTTTCCCCGCGCTGGCTGCACGCAGCTTCATCGTCAGCAGCTTCGGCAAGACCTACCACGTCACCGGCTGGAAGGTCGGTTACGTGGCCGCGCCCGCGCCGCTCTCTGCCGAGTTCCGCAAGGTGCACCAGTTCAACGTCTTCACCGTCAACACCCCGGTGCAGCACGGCTTGGCCGCCTACATGGCCGACCCCAAGCCCTATCTGGAACTGCCCGCCTTCTACCAGCGCAAGCGCGACCTGTTCCGCGAGGGCCTCAAGAAAACGCGCTTCAAGATGCTGCCCGGCCAGGGCACCTATTTCCAGTGCGTGGACATCTCGGCCGTGAGTGACCTGGGCGAGGCCGAGTTCTGCAAGTGGCTCACCACCGAAATCGGTGTGGCTGCCATCCCGCTCTCGGCCTTCTACGGCAACGGCTTCGACCAGAAGGTCGTGCGCTTCTGCTTTGCCAAGAAGGACGAGACGCTCAACACCGCGCTGGAGCGGCTGGCCCGCCTGTAAAGCCGGGCGCCCACCGGGTGCTCAACGCCAGAGCTTGCCGCACAGCCCGCGGTACACAAAGGGCTGTGTGGGTGCGCCGGGTTGCGTGCCCACAGGCTCCAGCGACACGGCCAGCTCCACCGCCGGGAAAAACACCTGCTCGGCGCTTTCCTTCAGCGTCAGGTGCGTGAGCTTGCCGTCGGGTAGCGGCCCCACCGCCTCCACCACACCCGCCTTGTCGATGCGCCACAGGTACAGCGTCTGCCCCTGCGGCACGGCCACCGGCGTCACCTGCTTGATGTCCACCACCTTGCCCCGCCGCAAGCTGGAGATGATCAACCCCGGCTGCCCCTGCGCGGTCGCCAGCACGCCCACATAGCTGTCTGGCAAGGCCATGTCGCGCTGGTAGTCGCCGTGGGCTTGCCACAGCACCGGTACCAGCATGCCCATCAACAGCCCCAAGGCCAGGGCGCCCGCAGGCACCGGGGCCAGCAGGCGACGCCACCAGGAAGGCGCCGCTGCGGCAGGGGCTGTGTCGGTCGCCTTCCTTATCCGGCGCCACAGCTCTGCGCTGGGCGCCTGGGCCGGCAAGGCACGGTGCAGCGGCGCCAGGCGTTGCGTCCAGTCGTTCACCGCAGCCACCAGCGCAGGCTGGCGCCGCATGACGGCCTCGAAGCGCTGCCGAGCCCTGCCGCGCAGGCTGCCCGCCACATAGGCCGCAGCCAGTTGCTCGATGGCCGATGGGTTCCGGTACCAGTTCATGCCAGTGCCTCCATGCAGCCCTTGAGGCGCATCAGGCTGCGCCGTGTCCATGCCTTGACGGTGCCCAGGGGCCGCTGCATGCGCAGGGCGATCTCGGCCTGGGTCAGTCCATCGTAGAAAGACAGCAGCAGCGCCCGCCGGGGCTCGGGTTCCAGGGCATCCATGCAATGCCCCAGTTGCGCGCCATCTTCATACGCCAGCAACTGTTCCATGGGAGAGCCGCTTTCGTCCTGCAGGTCGTGCATCTGCTCGTCGCCGTTCTCGTCCTGCCAGTGCAAGGGCTGTTCGGGTTTGCGTTTGCGCAGCAGATCGATGGCCCGGTGGCGGGTCACCACGCACAGCCAGGCCAGCGTCAGCTGTTGCCCCGGCGCGGCCGCCGCGGCCTGGTTCCAGACCGTGACGAACACCTCTTGCAGCACATCCTCGGCCATGGCGCGCTCTTGCGTCACGCGCAAGGCCACCGCCATCAACCGGCTGACCACCAGACGGTAGAGGGCTTCAAAAGCCCTCGCATCGCGCAGCGCAACACGCGCCAGCAGCGAAGCGACTTCATCACGGTCGTCCATCAGGGCTCATCTCCAGGGTGACGTGGCGCCGAAAGCATACCCGACCCCTAGGCTCGGCAGCCACGTCCCCCGGCGTTCTCAATACGCCGATTGCGGAACGGCCACCGGCTTCTCGGAAACGACGTGCCACACCCCGCCCATGCCATTGCCATTGCGGTCACCGGGCTTGCTGTCCCCCATGAAGTAGTAGAGCGGCTTGCCGTTCACCGTCCATTGGCGTGCGCCGTTGGCGTCGATCAGGCCGAACTCGCCCTTGGCAGCCGCACCGGGCTTGGCAACGAAGGCCGGCCACTTCACCAGGCAGCCACCGCTGCAGTTGCTCTTGCCTCCTACTTCGTCCTTGTCGAAGATGTAGACCGTGCGGCCTGCCGCGTCCGCCAGCACACCGTCACGCATGACCGGCTGCGCCTGAGCGGCACCGGCCAGCAAAACGGAAAACGCAAAGGCGGCCAAAAGAGAGCTTTTTTTCATGATGTCCTCGTCCTGAAAGGTTGGATGGATGGGCCGCACCATTGCGTCCCACCTTCAGAACGGAGCGAATCGGCCTATGGATGCAGGCGCCTGAAAAAATATTTGCACTGGCGGCCGGCCGCAACTCCCCAGCCTCTCAGCCGCGCAGCAGGCTTAAACTGCTTGCCTGGAATGAATGGAACCTGACCACGGCACGGGCGTGCCTGGCCCAACCGTGAGATTGAACATGAACGAACGTCAACGTGTATGGCTCGGTTCGGGGCTGGTGCTCCTGCAGTTCGGCCTGCTGGCCGTGCTGGCCCTGATGGCCTGGCCCGCCCTGGGGCACGGAACCATCCCGTTGGAAGCCTGGGCCGCGGGCGCAGCGGCCTTGCTGCTGTTCGGCTGGACCCTGCGCGCCAACCAGCTGGGCAACTTCAACATCCACCCCCGCCCGCGCGTGGGCGGCACGCTGGTCACCAGCGGCCCTTATGCCTGGATCCGCCACCCCATGTACAGCGCCTTCCTGCTGGGCACCTGGGCCCTGGCCTGGACGGCCGCCAGCGACGAGGCCTGGCTGGCCTGGTGGACGCTCTCGCTGGTGCTGTGGTTCAAGTCCACGCTGGAAGAACGCTGGATGCTGGCGCAGCACCCGGGCTATGTGCACTACCGGGAGCAGACCAAGCGGTTTGTTCCGTGGGTTTACTGATGCTTGCGAAAAGTAAAGCGCCGCTGAAGTCGACGCCGAAGCGGCAAACGAAGTTTTAATCTAGGTGTTGCACGGTGATACTGAATCGTGCATCGAAAAAAGTCGTTGATCGACCACATACTGCCAAGCAGTTTATTCAATTCTTTGAAGCTTTTGTCGACCTTCAGGCCGTCTCCGTTGAATCCAGTGGTCGATTTCCTTTAGTCGCTCAGTCCGGGCAGCGTTCCTTGCCATTGCCGCCACATAGGGCCGTATTGAGCCCATCTGAAATTCTTCTTCTTCCCAGCTAGTCCATGCTATCGAAGCTCGCTTCCAAAGCAGATGGAGATGTGTAAAGCGCCTTCTCTCACCATCCTCGGCAGCAATTGCTAGTGCGATCCGCAGACTTGCGGCCAGGCGACATCGTGTAGCGGAATATGTAGACCAAGCCTTAACATTTATCTCAAACTGAGTTAGGGGCTCATCCTTCCAAACAGTCGCCCAAAGTATCGAATCAAGTGAGGATGTAAAAAGTCTGACGCAACTAACAGCCTCTTGAGCTGCGACGTGGCTAACTCGGTAATTCGTTGCCGCCTCATGAGCAAGAATGTGGCGTTTTTCGAACGTACTTGCTAGAGATCTCCACAAACCTTCCACATCTTCTATTAAGAAAATCTTTTGAGCATGTTCATTTCGTAAGCAATCCAAATGGACAGATTCACTTACTAGTGGCTTAAGAGGCTTCTCCAGCAAAGAGCTGAGGGTCATTTCCAAGTTCGCAACTGAACTACAAGGCAGCGAGTGAGCAACTAGCTCTCCAACCGATACAGTTTTTCGATGCAAGATTGGAAGGAAATCAAACGCGGTTGATTTAATGCGATCCTTCGCTAAAACCAAACCTCGCTCGGTAATCCCCCCGATAAACCAAAGGCCCCAGAAGTAGAATTTTCCGAGAAGGAAGTTCTACGTGAAGAAGTCGAGATTTACCGACAGCCAGATCATGGCTGCCTTGAAGCGTGTTGAAGCTGGTCTGCCGGTACCAGAGAT
>JACPOI010000019.1 GCA_016185015.1 Burkholderiales bacterium | reverse complement strand
GCCTGTGCCCGCAGCTGCATCCTCATGTCCATCGTGATCTTGCACAGGGGACATCTCTAATTTGGACATCAGGGGACATTTCTAATTTGGGTTGACATGACCCGCGTGGTGAGCCTGCAGCACAAAGACTGAGGGCTGCACATGTATTTGCTGGGACTGGGCATCATTCTTCTGCTGATGAAATACCTCGATATCGATCCGGTCGTGGGCTGGAGCTGGTGGATCGTACTGGCGCCTTTTGGCCTGGCGGTGGCCTGGTGGTCCTGGGCCGATGCCAGCGGCTACACGCGGCGCAAGGCCATGGAACGCGAGGACAAGCGGCGTCTGGATCGCATCAACAAGCAGCGTGACGCCATGGGCATGAAACGCAAACGCTGAGTCTGCGATGGCGGTCCAAAAAAAAGCCCCGGGATTTCCGGGGCTTTTTGTTTGCGACGAGGCTCAGTAGTTGTCCAGCACCGCACCCTTGCTGGCCGAGCAGGCGTTGAAGGCGAACTTGGCCTGCACGCCACGGGTGTAGCGCGGCTGCGGGGGCGTCCAGCCTTCGCGGCGCTTGGCGAGCTCAGCGGCCGGCACGTTCAGTTCCAGTTTGAGTTCATGGGCGTCGATGGTGATGCTGTCACCTTCCTTGACGAAGGCGATGGTGCCGCCTGCCGCCGCTTCCGGCGCCACGTGGCCGACCACCATGCCCCAGGTGCCGCCCGAGAAACGGCCGTCGGTGATCAGGCCCACGCTCTCGCCCAGGCCCGCGCCGATCAGGGCGCCCGTGGGCGCCAGCATCTCCGGCATGCCGGGGCCACCCTTGGGGCCCAGGTAGCGCAGCACCATGACGTCACCGGCCTTGATCTTGCCGTCCAGGATGGCCTTGAGGGCCGACTGTTCGTCGTCGAACACGCGAGCCGGGCCGGTGATGACCGGGTTCTTCAGGCCGGTGATCTTGGCGACCGCGCCCTCGGGCGAGAGATTGCCCTTGAGGATGGCCAGGTGGCCTTCCTCGTACATGGGCTTGTTGATCGGGCGGATCACGTCCTGATCGGCGCGCGGCTGGTCCGGCACGTCCTTCAGTACTTCGGCAATGGTCTGGCCGGTGATGGTGATGCAGTCGCCGTGCAGCAGGCCGGCGTTGAGCAGCACCTTCATGACCTGGGGAATGCCGCCGGCCTTGTGCAGGTCCACCGCCAGGTACTTGCCGCTGGGCTTGAGGTCGCACAGCACGGGGGTCTTCTTGCGCACACGCTCGAAGTCGTCGATGGTCCACTCCACATCCGCCGCATGGGCGATGGCCAGGAAGTGCAGCACGGCATTGGTCGAGCCGCCCGTGGCCATGATGACCGCCACGGCGTTCTCGATACTCTTGCGCGTCACGATGTCGCGCGGCTTGATGTCCTTCTTGATCGCCTCGATCAGCACCTTGGCTGATTCCTTGGCCGAGTTCTGCTTCTCGTCGTGCGGGTTGGCCATGGTGGAGGAGTAGGGCAGGCTCATGCCCAGGGCTTCGAAGGCGCTGGACATGGTGTTGGCGGTGTACATGCCGCCACAGGAGCCGGTGCCGGGGATGGCGCGCATCTCGATTTCGCGCAGGTCGGCATCGCTCATGTTGCCGGCGGCGTTCTGGCCCACGGCCTCGAACACGCTGACGATGTTCAGGTCCTGGCCCTTGTAGTGACCGGGCAGGATGGTGCCGCCGTAGACGTAGATGGCCGGCACGTTGGCGCGCAGCATGCCCATCATGCCGCCGGGCATGTTCTTGTCACAGCCGCCGACCACCAGCACGCCGTCCATCCACTGGCCCTGCACGCAGGTCTCGATGCAGTCGGAAATCACTTCACGCGAGACCAGGGAGTACTTCATGCCCTCGGTGCCCATGGCCATCCCGTCGCTGATGGTCGGGGTGCCGAAGACCTGGGCATTGCCGCCAGCTTCCTCGATGCCGGCGATGGCGGCGTCGGCCAGTTTCTGCAGGCCGGAGTTGCAGGGGGTGATGGTGCTATGGCCGTTGGCCACGCCGACCATGGGCTTCTTGAAATCGCTTTCCTCGTAGCCCATGGCGTAATACATGGAGCGGTTGGGGGCGCGGGACTTGCCCTCGGTGATGTTGGCCGAGCGGCGGTTGATCTGGATGACTTTGGTGGCCATGGTGGGTGTGCGGCAGGGGAGCCGGGAAATCAATGCAAACCGTGAGTGTAAGCCGTGGCTGGTCCGGTTTGGGCTGCGGCACAATGGCGCCCATGCTGATACACCCCGCGATCGATCCGGTGGCCTTGCGCCTGGGGCCCCTGGCCATCCACTGGTACGGCATCACCTATCTGGTGGCCTTTGCCCTTTTCATGTTCCTGGGCCTGCGCCGGCTGCGGCACGAGCCTTATGCCTCGGTGCGCGGGGCGGGGGCCTGGGGCCGGCGTGATGTCGAGGACGTGTTGTTCTACGGTGTGATCGGCGTGGTCATCGGCGGTCGGCTGGGCTATTGCCTGTTCTACAAGCCTGCCTATTACCTGAGCCACCCGCTGGAGATTTTTGCGCTCTGGCAGGGCGGCATGAGCTTTCACGGTGGCATGCTTGGGGTGGTGGTTGCCATGTTGTGGTTTGCGCGTGCCCGCCACAAGCACTGGCTGCAGGTCGCCGATTTCGTGGCGCCCTGCGTGCCCACGGGCCTGGCCGCCGGGCGCATCGGCAACTTCATCAACGGCGAACTCTGGGGGCGCGTGGCCGACCCCACGCTGCCCTGGGGCATGGTGTTTCGCGGCGCGGGTGATGCGCCGCGTCATCCCTCCCAGATCTACCAGTTCCTGCTCGAAGGGCTGCTGCTGTTTGTGCTGCTGTGGTTCTATGCGCGCAAGCCCAGGGCCCGGGGCCAGGTGGCGGCTGCCTTCCTGGCGGGCTACGGGGTGCTGCGCTTCATTGCCGAGTACTTCCGTGAACCCGACGACTACCTCGGCCTGCTGGCCCTGAACCTGAGCATGGGGCAGTGGCTGTGCTTGCCCATGATCGTCGTAGGGGCGGGCGTCTGGTGGTGGGCTGGCCGTCAGCCGCTGCGGTCCTGAACCGGGTATTTTCCTGACTGGGCGCGCCTTTTTGTGGCGTGCATGAGACTCAGGGTTATTCCTGTGTTTCGTAATTATGCGTAATTACGTAAAATTATGACCATGGTTCTGTGGTCCCCGAGCCCGGTTTTCGGAGTCCACAGGGGTTCGCACTTCCCAGCAGGTCTGCCCATGCGTGTTGTCCACAACTCCTTGCACGAACAGGTCGCAGACACCCTGCGGAAGGAGATCTTCAATGGCACCCTGGCGCCGGGCAGCTTCGTGGACGAGGCCGTCCTGTGCGTGCGTCTGGAGATTTCCCGCACGCCGTTGCGGGAGGCGCTCAAGGTCTTGACGGCCGAGGGGCTGGTACGACACGAGCCGCGGCGCGGCTGTTTCGTGAACGAGGTCACCGAGCAGGATCTCGATGAAATCTTTCCCGTGATTGCCCTGCTGGAGGGGCGGTGTGCACACGAGGCCGCCAGCCACGCCAGCGATGCCGACCTGGTCGCGCTGGAGGCGCTGCACGACAAGCTGCAGAAGGCGGCACGCAACAAGCGCATCGTCGACTACTACGAAACCAATTTCGCCATCCACGAGGCCATCATCACGCTGGCCAACAACCGCTGGCTGGCCCAGGTCATTGGCGATCTGCGCAAGATCCTCAAGCTGGCCCGGCTGCAGCAGTTGCATGCGCCGGGGCGGCTGGAGCAGAGCCTGAGCGAACACCTGGCCGTGTTCGCAGCGCTCAAGGCGCGCGACGGCGAGGGTGCGGAGGCGGCGATGCGCACGCACCTGACGCGCCAGCGCGAAGCTCTGCGTGAATTGGCCCGTCATCAAAAAAGCCGGAGACTGGCATGAACGCAACGAGCTGGATCAGCCGCAACGTCTCGCGACTCTTCCCCATCGACCGCAAGGGCCTGCTGGCAAGCGATGTCGCCGGACGCACACAGGCCGTGCGTGGCCCAGCGCATGGCGGCGTGGCGGGCCCGGCCGCTGAGCGGCCCACGCGCGAGCGTCTGGCGGCCAGCCGGCGGCACAAGGAAGAGGCGATGTCGCCGCGCATGCTGCGACTCGTGCTCGAGGAGCTGAAGGCAACCATCGACCCGCGCATCAGCGAGGTCGAGGGCGGGCGGCGCGCCCAGATCCTGATCGAGCGCTATGCGGGCGCCACCGTGGCCCGGCGACGCGACATGTGGCTGCTGATGAGCGAGATGTTCACGGCCGATACCGAAAAGGTCAAAAGCGCCCAGGCCAAGTTCGCCGCCGCGGTGGGCACACCCGATGAGGCGGCTGCCGAAGTGCAGTACCGCCGGGCCACGGTCTCGCCGCGCCGGCGCCTGCTCCAGCGTTTCAGCGTGCTGCCCGAGGGCATCCGTTTCCTGGTGGACCTGCGGGCCGAAATGCAGCCTTTCCTGAAGAAGGACAAGCGGCTGCAAGCGCTGGACGTGGAGATGGAGTACATGTTCTCCACCTGGTTCGATGTCGGTTTTCTGGAGTTGCAGCGCATCAGCTGGGACTCGCCGGCCTCGCTGGTGGAAAAGCTGATCAAGTACGAGGCCGTGCATGACATCCGCAGCTGGGACGATGTCAAGAACCGGCTGGATTCGGACCGCCGTTGCTATGGCTTTTTCCATCCACGCCTGCCGGGCGAGCCGCTGATCTTCGTCGAGGTCGCGCTGATCGACCATATGGCCGACAGCATCACGCCCCTGCTCGATGAGCAGGCCGCGGCGTCCGATCTGGGCAAGGCCACGACGGCCATCTTCTATTCCATCAGCAACACCCAGTCCGGGCTGCGCGGCGTGAGCTTTGGTGACTCGCTGATCAAGCGGGTGGTGGAGACGCTGAGTGCCGAATTTCCCCGGCTCAGGCATTTCGCCACCCTCTCGCCGATTCCCGGCTTGCGCGCCTGGCTGACGCAGAACGCCGAGCGCATGCTGGCCCTGACGCCCGAGAAAGAACGGGCTGAACTGGGGCGGGTCGTGGGTTTCGAGCCGCCCGCCGCGGCGCATGTGCTGCTGGCCCTGGACCGGGTCGATTCGCTGGACCCGAAGTCTGCGCTCTCGCGCTGGTTGCTGCACTGCGCCGCCCACTATCTGGGGCGCGAGATGGTGGATGGCAAACCTGCCGACCCGGTGGCGCGTTTTCACTTGGGCAATGGGGCCCGCGTCGAGCGGCTGAACTGGATGGGTGACCCCTCGCCCAAGGGCCTCAAGCAGTCGTTCGGCCTCATGGTCAACTACCTCTACGATCTCAAGCGTCTGGACCGTCAGCGAGACCAGCTGGCAGAGGGCAAAATAGCTGTTGCGGCTTCGATTGATGATCTTCAGTTCTGAGCCAGATTCGCTTTCAAATAACCAAAGGAGACAAGCATGACAACCTCATTTCCCTTCCGCGGCACCCGACGCGACATCCTGCGACTGGCGGCGGCCGGCCTGGCCGCCGGGCCCCTGTTGGGGCAGGCGCAGTCTGGCTGGCCGACCAAGCCGGTCACCATGATCGTGCCCTTTCCCGCGGGCGGCGGCACGGATGCTTTTGCCCGTCCCCTGTCGGCATCGTTTTCCCGGCTGACCGGCAAGCAGCTCATCATCGACAACCGTGGTGGCGCCGGCGGCACACTGGGCGCGAGCATCGCAGCCAAGGCCCAGCCGGATGGTTACACCCTCTTCATGGGGGCCGTGCACCACACCATTGCTCCCTCGATGTATCCCAAGCTGGACTACGACATCGAGAAGGATTTCGTGCCGCTGGCGCTGGTGGCTACGGTGCCGCAGGTCCTGGTGGTCAACCCCAAGAAGGTCACCGCGAGCGATTTCAAGTCCTTCCTGGAGATGCTGCGCAAGAACCCGGGCAGCCTGAACTACGGCTCGGCTGGTAGCGGCACCTCGCACCACCTCGCGGGCGAGCTGTTCAAGCAGCAGACCCAGACCTTCATCACCCACATCCCCTATCGCGGTGCTGGCCCGGCCCTGCAGGACCTGATCGCCGGCAACGTGGACATGATGTTCGACGGCCTGGGTTCCTCGGCTACCCACATCAAGGGTGGTCGCATCAAGGCCCTGATGGTGGCCGGGGCCAAGCGCAATGCCGCTTTTCCCGACGTGCCCTGTGCGGCCGAACTGGGCCTGCCCGAGTACACGGTGCAGACCTGGTACGGCATCTGGGCGCCCAAAGGCACCCCCGCCGAGGTGCAGGCCCGTGCCGTGGACGAGATCCGCAAGGCCGGCAACACCCCCGAGGCCAAGGCCGTATGGGCCAACCAGGGCGCCGAATTCAGCAGCATGACGCCGCAGCAGTTCGGCCAGTTCGTCAGCGCGGAAGTCAAGCGCTGGACACAGGTGGTCAAGCTCTCGGGCGCCAAGCTCGATTGAGCCTTCGCCGGACTCTGTTGCGAACGTCTGATGGACCAGCCTCGATCATGAGCGGCCGTATCCAGCTGCAGCGGCAGGACGCACTGGCCATTGTCACGCTCAGCCATCCTGGCAAGTTCAACGCCATGTCGTGCGCGATGTGGCGCGAACTGCGCACCGTGTTCGTTTCCCTGCAGCAGGATGCCGCCTTGCGTTGCATCGTGCTGCGCGGGGAGGGCGGGCATTTTTGTGCTGGTGGGGATATTTCCGAGTATCCCGACTTTCGCTTCAGCGAAGCCGGCCTGCGCGACTTTCACGAGAACGATGTCTGGGGTGGGCTGCAGGCCGTGCTGGACTGTGATGTTCCCGTCGTGGCGCAGATCGAGGGCAACTGCATGGGGGCGGGCGTCGAGATCGCCTGCTGCTGCGACATCCGCGTCGCCTCCGATTCGTCGCGCTTTGGCGCGCCCATCGGCCGGCTCGGTTTTCCCATGGCGCCGCGTGAGGCCGCCCTGGTGCTGCGTGAGGCGGGGCCCGCAACCGCTCGAGAGATGCTGCTGGAGGCAGCCGTGCTGACGGCGCAGCAGATGCTGGCGCGTGGTTTTGTGCAGCGCATCGTTCCCGAAGAGGCGATGGCGGGGGAGATCGCCGGCACCACGCAGCGCATCGTGGCACTGGCCCCGCAGGCAGCCCGCCTGAACAAGCAGACCCTGCGCACCCTGCAGTCCAGCGCGCCCGACGCACTGCCCGCCCTGCTGGCCCGGGCCTACGACTACGCCGCCAGCGCCGAGCATCGCGAAGGCATCACGGCCTTCCTGGCCAAGCGAGCCGCTGAATTTTCCAATCCGATTCCCTGACTTTTGTGAACCGCACCATGTCCCGATCCAACGCCAATCTATTTTCCGCACTGCGTGCGGCTTTCCCTGCCCAGCTCGATGCCGTGGCCATCGAGACCGACAACGGCCTGAGCTATTCCTGGCGCGACCTGGAGCGCGCCACGGCCATGCTGGCCAATCTGCTGCAGTCGCTGAACCTGCCCGAGGGGGCCCGCGTGGCGGTACAGGTAGAGAAGTCGGTCGAAGCCATGATGCTTTACCTGGCCACGCTGCGTGCCGGTTACGTCTTCCTGCCGCTGAACACGGCCTACCAGAGCGCCGAGATCGAGTACTTCATCGGCAACGCCGAGCCCGCCGTGGTGGTCTGCAGCAGCAAGAATTTCGGCTGGGTCAGCAAGCTGGCCTTCAAGGCCGGCACGCAGCATGTCTACACCCTGGACGACAACCGCAGCGGCTCGCTGCTGGAGCGGGCCGCGCACTGCTCCGACCGCCACGTACCGGTCGAGCGCCAGGCCGATGACCTGGCCGCCATCCTCTACACCAGCGGCACCACCGGCCGCAGCAAGGGCGCTATGCTGACGCACGGCAACCTGCTGAGCAATGCCCAGGTGCTGAAGGACTACTGGGGCTGGAAACCCGGTGACGTGCTCATCCATGCGCTGCCCATCTTCCACGTGCACGGCCTGTTCGTGGCCTTGCATGGGGCGCTGCTCAACGGCAGCAAGATGTTCTGGATGGCA
The DNA here is from genome assembly GCA_016185015.1 of Burkholderiales bacterium. Lineage (GTDB taxonomy): Bacteria > Pseudomonadota > Gammaproteobacteria > Burkholderiales > Burkholderiaceae_C > Hylemonella. The sequence continues at coordinate 114,156 of JACPOI010000019.1, read as the reverse complement.
AAGTTCGATCCGAAACGCGTGCTCGAGAAGATGCCCGAGGCCACGGTGTTCATGGGCGTTCCCACGCTCTACGTGCGCCTGCTGGCCGAGCCGGGCTTGACCCGCGAGGTCGTACGCAATATGCGCCTGTTCATCGCCGGTTCAGCGCCGCTGCTGATCGAGACCTTCCAGGCCTGGCAGCAGCGCACCGGTCACACCATCCTGGAGCGTTACGGCATGAGCGAGACCATCATGCTGACGTCCAATCCTTACGCCGCCGCCCAGGGCGAGCGCCGCGGCGGCACGGTGGGATTCCCCCTGCCGGGGGTGAGCCTGCGCGTCTGCGACGAGGCCGGCCGGCGCCTGCCGGTGGGCGAGATCGGCGGCATCCAGGTCAAGGGCCCGAACGTGTTCAAGGGCTACTGGCGCATGCCCGAGAAGACGAAAGAAGAATTCACCGACGACGGCTACTTCCGGACCGGCGACGTGGGCAAGCTCGATGAGCGCGGTTACGTGAGCATCGTCGGCCGCAGCAAGGACCTGATCATCAGTGGCGGCTACAACGTTTACCCGGCCGAGATCGAGGGTTACATCAACGAGCTCCCGGGCGTGGCCGAGAGCGCGCTGGTGGGTGTGCCGCATCCTGATTTCGGTGAGGTCGGGGTGGCCGTGGTGGTTCGCAAGGCGGGGGCGGTCGTCGATGGGGAACAGGTCATCGCCGTGCTCAAGTCCAAGCTGGCCAACTTCAAGATCCCCAAGAAGTGCTACGTGGTGGATGACCTGCCGCGCAACACCATGGGCAAGGTGCAGAAAAACCTGCTGCGCGACCAGTACAAGCAGTTGTTTGCCTGATCCCGGTCTGGGCCTGAAAACAAGAACGCCGGCATCGCCGGCGTTCTTGTTTCAATGGCCCGGGTTCTCAGCGGAACCGGTATTTCACCTGCACGCCGACCTCGCGCGTGATGTTGTGCGGTTCGTAGCCGGCATAGACCAGGCTGGGTGAGGTATAGACCCCGATGTCCGAGTCGGCGATGTTCCAGTAGTGATAGAAGACGCCGGCCGACCAGCTTTCAGCCTCGTAGGCCAGGTTCAGGCGCAGTCCGTAGCCGTTGCGCTGCTGGTTGTTCAGGTCGCTGCCGTAACCCAGGTCCGTCATGTAGGAGCGCTGCATGCCCTGGAGCAGGTAATCGTATTCAAGGGTGGTGGCGAAGCGTGCGTCAGGCCCCATGCGGAAACGGTGCGTCACGCCCAGGGGAAGATAGATGTAGTTGCTGGTGCGCCGGTAGCCTGCCGCGCCCGTGGTGGAGTAGCCGCGCAGGTCGCTGTTGAGGTAACGGTAGCCCAGGCCCGTGTAAGGGGACAGCACCTGGCTGCCGACGTCGAAGTCTTTGCCGAAGGTCACGCGGGCGTCGACGTAGCTGTCGGGGTTGGCGCTTTTGTCCCCCGTGCTGGCACTGGTGTAGTCGGCATTGCCGCTGGCATACCGGATGTCGCCCCCCCAGTACTGGTTGTCTCCGTAGGCCTGCGTGAAGCTGCCCGTCAGGCCGAGTTTCTTGCCTTCCAGCGACATGAGAAAGCTGCCGTTGCGGTCTTCCTCGTATTTGTAGCTGGAGACCTGGATGCCAATTTCTCCGCCCGTGGTGGTCTGCAGCGGCAGGCCCTGTGCTGAGGCCGTGGTGCTGATGCTGGCCAGCATGGCCAGGCTGATCATGATGTATGTCTTCAATGGTTTACTCCCTGGGGTGGACAGCTCGGCTCGGTCATGCCCGTGGCATGCCGGATGCGGGCCGGTTTACTGGCCAAAGCGGTACCTGATCTGTACGCCCAACTCGCGGCTGATGTTGTGTGCTTCGGTTGCGGAAAAGACCGTGGTCGTGTTGGCGTAGGTCCCGACCTCGGACTCTTCGATGTTCCAGTAGTGGAAGAACACGCTGGTCGACCAGCGTGCGGTTTCATAGGCTACGCTCAGGCGCGCCCCTTTGCCTTTTTTCTGCGTCACGCTCAGGTCGCTGACATAACCGACGATGTCGGTGTAGTGGGTCTTCTGTGTTCCCTGCAGCAGGTGATCGTATTCCAGCGTGGTGGCCAGGCGTGCATCGCTGCCCAGGCTGTAGCGGTGGATCACGCCGATCGGCAGGTACACCAGATTGCCACTGCGTGTGGGCGAGACATAGCCGGCATTCGTGTAGCCCTTGAGATAGCTCAGCACGGTGCGGTAGCCCAGGCCGGCGTAGGGAGCGAGCACCTGCTGGCCCACGGTGAAATCGCGCCCCAGGGTCAGGCGGAATTCCGTCAGAGTCTCGGCGTTGCCGCTGTTGCTGCCTTGCGCTGCGCTGGAATAAGAGGCTACGCCCGTTGCCATCCGCGCTTCGCCACCCCAGTGCCAGTCGTCTTCCAGCACCTGGGCGATGCTGCCCGCCAGGCCGATCTTCTTGCTGTCCAGCCACATGTCGAAAGCGCCATCGCGGTCGGCGTCGAAGGTGTGGCCGAAGACCTGGATGCCGACATCCCCGCCCGTGACAGTCTTGAGGGGCAGGCCTTGGGCCTGCGCTAGTGGTGGCAGCGCGGCCAGCGCGAGCAGCCAGGGGGCTGTCCATTTCAGCATCGGGGATCCTCCTTGAAATTAATTATTGATGGTGTCTATGACCATCGAAAATCCTATCAGATGGAGGCAGCCATCCCGGATGGAGTAGACAAGAAACAACGAGGCCTGGAGCACCAAGGTGCTCCAGGCCTGCAGCAACGGATCACGGGCCCGGACGGCGTCAGCGCAGCACGAGCACCGGGATGTGCGAGTGGGTCAGCACCTGCTGGGTCTCGCTGCCCAGCAGCAGGCGCTTGATGCCCTTGCGGCCATGGGAGGCCATGACGATGAGGTCGCACTTGTGCTTCTTGGCGGTGGCGATGATGGCCTCGCTGACCAGATCGGATTTGGCGATGACGGCCTTGACCGTGAGACCCTTGGCGGCGGACGACTTGGCGACGGTGTCCACGACGGCTTGGCCGTGCGCGGCCCATTGCTTTTCGATCTTGTTGATGTCGCTCAAGGGCAGGGCCAGGCCGCCTTCGAAATAGCTCTGCGGATAACGGGGCACCACCTTCAGGGCAACGACTTCGGCGCCGCTGAGCTTGGCCAGGGCGAGGGCGCTGCTGACGGCCTTCTTGGACAGGGTGCTGCCATCGGTGGCGACGAGGATGCGTTGGTACATGGTTCGATCTCCTTGGGTTGTTCAAGCGCCTCTAGATTACTCCACCGGGTTCTGTTATGGTCTTGATCCATATCAAGTTGGAGTCGGGTGCTCCCAGCTACGCTTGACCACCATGCAATCTGCCAGTCTTGCCGTTTCTGCGCAAATCCTGTCGGTATCTGGAGAACGCCAGACTGCGTCCGGAGCCGGGCCGTCCCAGCCCGTGCCAGCGGCCGAGGGCGGGCAACTGCTCGACGATCCGGCCGCCTGGTCGGCCTTCAGCCGTCCGCTGGAAGAGCGGCCGGGCTGCTGGGAATCCCATCTGATCATCGAGGGCATGCACTGCGCTGCCTGCGCGCTGACGGTCGAGGACGCCCTGCGCAGCGTGCCGGGCGTGAGCGTCGCCAGTGTCAGCGCGGGTAGCCGGCGCGCACGTGTGCTCTGGCAGGCCGACGCTGTGTTGCCCTCGGGCTGGATGGACGCGGTGCGCCGTGCGGGCTACCGCGCCGTGCCGGCCAACGACGCCTTTGCCAGCGAGCGCCGGCGACAGGAGACCCGCAAGGCCCTGTGGCGCTGGGCGGTGGCGGGTTTCTGCATGATGCAGGTCATGATGTACGCGTGGCCGGCCTACGTGGCCGAGCCTGGCGACCTGACGGCCGAGATGGAGCAGCTGCTGCGCTGGGCGTCCTGGGTGCTGACCTTGCCGGTGATGTTGTTTTCCTGTGGTCCCTTTTTCTCTGCGGCGCTGCGCGACATCCTGCAGCGGCGCATCAGCATGGACCTGCCGGTGGCCCTGGGCATGGGCATCACCTTCGTGGTCAGTACGGCCGGCACCTTTGAGCCGCAGGGCATTTTCGGGCGCGAGGTCTATTTCGACTCGCTGACCATGTTCGTCTTTTTCCTGCTGACCGGGCGCTGGTTCGAGCAGCGGCTGCGCGAGCGCACCGCCGGTGCGCTGGATGCCCTGATGAACCGGCTGCCCGACAGCGTGCTGCGCCAGCGCAGCGACGGCGAGTTCGAACGTATCGCGGTGCGGCGCATCTTGCCCGGTGATGTCCTGCGGGTGCTGCCGGGCGAGGCTTTCCCGGCCGACGGCACGGTGATCGAAGGCGCCACGCTGGCCGACGAGGCCCTGCTCACCGGCGAGTCCCGTCCGCTGCCGCGGGGTTTGGGCGCGACCGTGATCGCCGGCAGCCACAACCTCACTGCCGCCGTGCTCGTGCGCGTAGAACGCATCGGGGCCGACACGCGTTTTGCCCAGATCGTGGCGCTCATGGAGCAAGCCGCCACCAGCCGGCCGCAACTGGCGCAGCTGGTCGACCGCATGGCACGGCCTTTCCTGGTGGGCGTGCTGCTGGCGGCGGGTGGTGCGGCCGCTTTCTGGTGGTCGCACGATCCCGGCCATGCGCTGATGGTGGCGGTGGCCGTACTGGTGGTGACCTGTCCTTGTGCGCTCTCGCTGGCCACGCCGGCGGCCATGCTGGCCGCCGCCGGCACGCTGGCACGGCAGGGCGTGCTGGTACGTCGCCTGGGGGCACTGGAGGCGCTGGCCGAGGCGGACATGGTGGTGTTCGACAAGACGGGCACGCTCACGCGCGATGCCATGGTGTTGCAGTCGGTGCAGATCCGCGACGGTGTGGGCCGCGCGCAGGCACTGGGCATGGCCATGGCGCTGGCGCAGCGGTCCTTGCATCCGGTGTCACGCGCGCTGGTCGCGGCCGGGCAGGGCGAAGGTGTGTTGGCCTGGCGGTCCGAGCAGGTGCATGAGGCTTCGGGGCTGGGCTTGCGGGGGCTGGTCAGCCCGCTGCCGGGACAGGGGGGCGTGACCCAGGAGCTGCGCCTGGGGTCCCCGGCGCATTGTGGTGTCAGCGTTGCCACTCCGGCAGGCCCCCATGCGGTCCTGAGTGATGCACAGGGCTGGCTGGCCATATTCGAGCTGGGTGAAGACATCCGCCCCGATGCGGTGGTCACCGTCGCCGCGCTGCAGGCCCAGGGCGTGGACGTGCGCATCCTTTCGGGTGACGCGGCGCCTGCCGTGGCCCGCGTGGCGGACCGGTTGGGCATACAGGAGGCGCGAGGCGCCTGCACGCCGCAGGACAAGCTGGCGTTTCTCCGGGCTGCCCAGCAGCAGGGGCGCAAGGTGGTGGTGGTGGGCGACGGCTTGAATGACGGCCCGGCGCTGGCCGGTGCCCATGTCTCGTTTGCCTTCGGCCAGGCCGTCCCTCTGGCGCAGGCGCAGTCCGATTTCGTGGTGCTGGGCGAGGAGCTGTCCAGCGTGGGCAGTGCGCTGGCGCTGGCACGCCGCACCATGCGCATCGTGCGCCAGAACCTGGTCTGGGCCGTGGTCTACAACGCAGCCTGCGTGCCGCTGGCCGTGGTCGGCTGGCTGCCGGCCTGGCTGGCTGGTCTGGGCATGGCGGCCAGTTCGCTGCTGGTGGTGCTCAATGCCCTGCGGCTGGTCATTGACGCAAGTCACAAGGAAGTCACCTGATGGACATACTGTATCTGCTCATCCCCTTGTCGGTCGCCCTGGTGTTTTTCATCCTTGGCGGGCTGTGGTGGGCGATCGAGCGTGGCCAGTTCGAGGACATCGAGGCCGAGGGTGAGCGAATTCTGAGGGATTCCTGAACGCTTTGATATTCGTCAAACCCCCTGGAGGGTTAAAAGCGCAAACTTCGTAAGGTTAATCAAGAAGAGAGGTGCACATGGCATTTTCAAACCAACAAGCGACGGTCTATAACGATAGCGTTGTCAGACAGTTCGCCATCATGACGGTGGTCTGGGGCGTGGTCGGCATGCTGGTCGGCGTCATCATCGCCGCCCAGCTGACTTGGCCTGAGCTCAATTTCGGCATCTCCTGGCTGAGCTACGGTCGCTTGCGGCCCCTGCACACCAATGCGGTGATCTTCGCCTTCGGCGGTTGCGGCCTGTTCGCAGCCGCCTATTACGTGGTGCAGCGGACCTGCCAGGTGCGGCTGTTCGGCGAAAAGCTGGCGGCCTTCACCTTCTGGGGCTGGCAGTTGGTCATCGTGCTGGCCGCCATCTCCCTGCCGCTGGGTTATACCCAGGGCAAGGAATACGCCGAACTGGAGTGGCCGATCGACATCCTGATCACCCTGGTCTGGGTGGCCTTTGCTGTCGTCTTCTTCGGCACCGTCGGCACCCGCAAGGTGCGCCACATCTACGTGGCCAACTGGTTCTTCGGCGCTTTCATCCTCGCCGTCGCCCTGTTGCACCTGGTCAACAGCGCCGCCATTCCCGCTGGTTTCATGAAGTCCTATTCCGCCTACGCCGGTGTGCAGGACGCCATGGTCCAGTGGTGGTACGGCCACAATGCCGTGGGTTTCTTCCTCACGGCCGGCTTCCTGGGCATGATGTATTACTTCATCCCCAAGCAGGCCGAGCGTCCGGTGTACAGCTATCGCCTGTCCATCGTGCACTTCTGGGCCCTGATCTTCACCTATATGTGGGCGGGTCCGCACCACCTGCACTACACCGCGCTGCCGGACTGGACGCAGTCGGTCGGCATGGTGTTCTCCCTCATCCTGCTGGCCCCGAGCTGGGGCGGCATGATCAACGGCATCATGACCCTGTCGGGGGCTTGGCACAAGCTGCGTGACGACCCCATCCTGCGCTTCCTGATCGTCTCGCTGTCGTTTTACGGTATGAGCACCTTCGAGGGCCCGATGATGTCGATCAAGACCGTCAACGCCCTGAGCCACTACACCGACTGGACCGTGGGTCACGTGCACTCGGGCGCCCTGGGCTGGGTCGGCCTGGTGACCATGGGTTCCATGTACTACCTGATCCCGCGCCTGTTCGGCCAGAAGCAGATGTACAGCATGCGAGCGGTGGAAGTGCACTTCTGGACGGCCACCATCGGCATCGTGATCTACATCGCTGCCATGTGGATCGCCGGCGTGATGCAGGGCCTGATGTGGCGCGCCATCAACCCGGACGGCACCCTGACCTACACCTTCGTCGAGTCGGTCAAGGCCACCTTCCCGTTCTATGTGCTGCGCCTGCTGGGCGGCCTGCTCTACCTCGGCGGCATGCTGGTCATGTTGTGGAACGTGATCAAGACGGCCACCGCCGGTCGTGCGACCAACGTCACCATCCCGGCCGCCGCTGCCCACGCCTGAGAAGGAATACACCATGGCTAACAACACAAAATCTGGCGGCATCTCGCACGAGAAGATCGAGACCAACAACTTCCTGATGATCGTCCTCATCCTGCTGGTGCTGCTGGTCGGCGGTCTGGTCGAGATCGTCCCGCTGTTCTTCCAGAAGTCCACCACCGAGCCGATCAAGGGCATCCAGCCCTATACCGCGCTGCAGCTGGCCGGGCGTGATGTCTATGTCCGCGAGGGCTGCTACAACTGCCACTCGCAGATGATCCGTCCCTTCCGCGCCGAGACGCTGCGTTATGGGCACTACTCGGTGGCCGGCGAGTCGGTCTACGACCACCCCTTCCAGTGGGGCAGCAAGCGCACCGGTCCCGACCTGGCGCGCGTGGGCGGTCGTTACAGCGACGAATGGCACCGCATTCACCTGAACAATCCGCGCGACCTCGTGCCCGAGTCCAATATGCCGGCCTACCCCTGGCTGAACAAGGACATGGTCGATGCGGCTTCGCTGCCGACGCACATGAAGGCGCTGCGCACGGTCGGGGTTCCCTACACCGACGAGCAGATCGCCAAGGCGAGCGAGGAGGTCAAGGGCAAGTCTGAAATGGACGCCGTGATCGCCTATCTGCAGGTTCTGGGCACGGCCCTCAAGTAAAGACGGAGATCCCATCATGGACGTCAACACACTTCGTTCCGCAGTTACCGTCGCGGGCCTGATCTGCTTCATCGGCATCGTGCTGTGGGCCTGGTCGAGCCGCAATGCGGCTGATTTCGAGCAGGCCGCCCGACTGCCTTTCGAGCAGGATTAACGCGCCGTCAAAGGAAGAAAAATGAGCGATTTCACAAGCAACTTCTGGTCGGTCTTCGTCACGGTGGTCACCCTGGTCGGCATCATTGCCTGCCTGGTCCTGCTCTGGGTCAGCGGCAAGGCCAAGGCCATGACCGCCAATGACAACACGACCGGTCACGTCTGGGACGGCGACCTGCGCGAGATGAACAACCCGCTGCCGCGCTGGTGGGTCTGGCTGTTCATCATCACCGTGGTCTTCAGTCTGGTCTACTTGGCCATGTACCCGGGCCTGGGCACCAGCCCGGGCAAGCTGAACTGGAGCCAGCAGGGCCAGTACGAGGCTGAGATGGCCAAGGGCGAGAAGGAAGTGGCCCCGCTGTACGCCCGCTTCACCGCCATGAGCGTGCAGGACATGGCGCGCGATCCGCAGGCCTTGGCCATCGGCGAGCGCGTGTTCATGAACAACTGTGCGCAATGCCACGGCTCCGACGCCCGCGGAAGCAAGGGCTTTCCCAACCTGAGCGATGGCGACTGGCTGTATGGCGGTGCGCCCGAGCAGATCAAGGAAACCATCACCAAGGGCCGCATGGGCAACATGCCGCCCATGGCCGCGGCCGTGGGTACCCCTGACGACGTCAAGAACGTGGCGCACTATGTGCTGAGCCTCTCGGGCAGCCCGCACGATTCGCTGCGCGCCTCGCTGGGCAAAACCAAGTTTGGTGCTTGCGCTGCCTGCCACGGCATGGACGGCAAGGGCAATACGGCCCTGGGTGCGCCCAACCTGACTGACGACACCTGGCTGCACGGCTATGGCGAGAATGCCATCGTCGCCATGATCAACAACGGCAAGGTCAACCAGATGCCGGCCCAGGAAGGAAAACTGAGCGAAGCCCAGATCCACGTCCTGTCGGCCTATGTCTGGAGTCGCTCCGGCGGCAACAAGGTGGCGGCCCAGTAAGGGCTGGGCGTTCAGTTGACAGAATCAGACCCCAAGGGCCAAAAGATCATCCCCATCGTCGCGCAGGCGCCGGCTTCGGCCGTCGACGCGGATGATGCGGAGATGGTCTCGCTGTACCAGGCCCAGCAGAAAATCTATCCTCGTAGCGTCAGCGGGCTGTTCAGCCGCTGGCGCTGGGTCTTTGTCTGGCTGACCCAGCTGGTCTTCTATGGCCTGCCCTGGATCGAGTGGGGCCAGCGCCAGGCCGTGCTGTTCGACCTGGGCGCGCGCCGCTTCTACATCTTCGGCCTGGTCCTGTACCCGCAGGACTTCATCTACCTGACCGGCCTGCTGGTCATCTCCGCGCTCGCGCTGTTCCTGTTCACGGCTGTGGCGGGGCGCCTGTGGTGCGGTTATGCCTGCCCGCAGACGGTCTACACCGAAATCTTTCTCTGGATCGAACACCGGATCGAAGGTGACCGCTCGGCCCGCATGCGGCTCGACGCCGGTCCATGGTCCCTGAACAAGCTGGTGCGCAAGGGCGGCAAGCACCTGGTCTGGCTGGCCGTGGCGCTATGGACCGGCTACACCTTCGTCGGCTACTTCACGCCGATCAAGGAGCTGGGCCTGGAGTTCATCCAGTGGCGCATGTCGTCATGGGAAGTGTTCTGGGTCATCTTCTACGGTTTTGCGACCTACGGCAATGCCGGTTTCATGCGCGAGCAGGTCTGCAAGTACATGTGCCCGTATGCGCGCTTCCAGAGCGCCATGTTCGACAAGGACACCCTGATCGTCACCTACGACGAGGCGCGCGGCGAGCCCCGCGGTGCACGTTCGCGCAAGGCCGACCCGGCGGCGCTGAAGCTAGGTGCCTGTGTGGACTGCAGCCTGTGCGTGCAGGTCTGCCCGACCGGCATCGATATCCGCAAGGGCCTGCAGTACGAGTGCATCGGTTGCGGTGCCTGCGCCGACGTCTGCGACACCGTGATGGACAAGATGGGCTACGCACGTGGCCTGGTCAAGTACTCGACGCAGAACGCCATCAAGAACAAGTGGACGAGCGCCGAGACCTGGCGGCACGTGTTCCGTCCCCGGGTGCTGGTCTACACCTCCATCCTGGCGGGGGTCTGCATTGCCATGCTGGTGAGCCTGGCGCTGCGCACGCCCTTCAAGGTGGACGTGGTGCGCGACCGCGGCGTGATGGCGCGCATCGTGTCCGGCGGCATGATCGAGAACGTTTACCGTCTGCAGATCATGAACGCCACCGAGTCCGAACAGCACTACCGCATCACGGTGAGCGGTCTGCCGGGCCTGTCGGTAGCCTCCGAGGAGGAGGTAGGGGTCGACGCCACGCAATCGCGCTGGGTTGCAGTGCGTGTGCAGCTGCCCTATGAGGGCGCCGCCGCTGGCACCCATCCCATCCATTTCGAGATCACCGCACGCGACACTTCAGCGCAATTGAGCGAGAAGTCGGTGTTCCTGGTGCCACGTTGAGGAGCCTTGCAGAATGAATGACAAGAACAATGCCGTGCCGGGCGCTCCCTGGTGGAAGTTCGGCCACGTTTGGCTGGTGCTGGCCGGCCCGATCATCGTCGTGATCGCCGGTTTCGTGACCCTCTACCTGGCCGTGAGCCGGCCCGACCCGGTGGTCAGCGAGGACTATTACCGCAAGGGCATCGAGATCAACAAGACGCTCGAAGCCGATCCGGCCAGCCTGGCACCTGCCGTGCAGGCGCGCAACCACGCTGCCACGGGCGCTCCGGCACCCGCCCGGCCGGCGGACAAGCCTTGAATCCGGCCACCTGATACGAGGAGGGCACGATGAAACTGCAAAAACTCATGTGGATCGCCTGGCCGGCCTTTCTGGTCGCCGGTCTGCTGGAGATGCTGGTGTTTGCCATGGTCGATCCGCATGACCTGCACTGGTTCGGCCAGCCGGTCGAGCTGTCGCGCCAGGGCATCTACACCATCGCCTTTTTCGTCTTCTGGGGCATCACCATGCTCTCCAGCGCGCTCACGACGCTGCTGGCGATGTCGCCCTTCGAGTTGAACCAGTGCCCGCTGCCGCAGGACGAACGGCCCGAGGGCTGCCCCAAGCAGGAAGGCTGCTGCTGAAAGAACCGGGGCCGTTCGGCCTCAGTGGCACTCGGTCTGGTGGTTGACCAGCCGGGACAGCGCATCGGTGTCGAGGATGCGCACGTGGCGCTGCTTGACCTCGACGATGCCGTCTTCCACGAATTTTGAAAAAGTGCGGCTGACGGTCTCGAGCTTGAGACCCAGGTAGCTGCCGATCTCTTCGCGCGTCATGCGCAGGATCAGTTCGGACTGCGAGAAACCCCGTGCATGCAGGCGCTGCACCAGGTTCAGCAGGAAGGCTGCCAGCCGTTCCTCGGCCCGCATGCTGCCCAGCAGCAGCATCACCCCGTGCTCGCGCACGATCTCGCGGCTCATGATCTTGTGCACATGGCGCTGCAGGCCATTGATCTCACGCGACAGGTCTTCGATGCGGTCGAAGGGCATGACACAGACCTCGGCATCCTCCAGCGCCACGGCGTCGCAGGTATGGTGGTCGTTGACGATGCCGTCCAGCCCGATGATCTCGCCGGCCATCTGGAAGCCCGTGACCTGGTCGCGTCCGTCCTCGGAGGCCACGCAGGTCTTGAAGAAGCCGGTGCGGATGGCGTAGAGCGAGTTGAATTTCTCGCCGTTGCGGAAGAGGGCGGTGCCGCGCTTGATCTTGCGGCGGTTGGCCACCATGTCGTCCAGGCGGTCGATTTCCTCGGTGCTCAGGCCCATGGGCATGCAGAGCTCGCGCAGGTTGCAGTTGGAGCAGGCAACTTTGATCGTTTGCGGGTTCATGTGCTCTATTTTGACATCGGCCATGGCGGCAACTCCCCACTGGAAATGGACTCTAGCCCATACCTTACCAGCATTTGATGCATATCAAGATGGAATCCTCTTTTTGCCGGCACAGTGCGAGCATCCGAGGACCCCTCATGAACGCCGATACCGTCGAGCCCCTTTCTCCAGAGCTTCTGCGTCGCCACGACGTGGCGGGGCCGCGCTACACCTCCTATCCGACGGCAGATCGCTTCGTAGAGGCCTTCGGCCCCGACGACTACGTGCGTGCCCTGCAGCAGCGCCGCTCGGGCGCGGCCGCCCTGGTGCTGCCGCTGTCCCTCTACGTGCATGTGCCGTTCTGTGAGTCGCTGTGCTACTACTGCGCCTGCAACAAGATCATCACCAAGCACCATGACCGCGCGGCCGAATACCTGCGCTACCTGGGCCGGGAGGTGGATCTGCACACCGCCCAGCTGGGCGTGGGCCAGACCGTCACGCAGCTGCATCTGGGGGGCGGTACGCCGACCTTCCTGAGCGACGCCGAACTGCACGAGCTCATGGCCATGCTCAAGCGCAGCTTCACGCTGGCGCCTGGCGGCGAGTACTCGATCGAGGTCGATCCGCGCACCGTGGATGCTGGTCGGCTCGACACCTTGGCCGAACTCGGCTTCAACCGCCTGAGTTTCGGTGTGCAGGACTTCGACCCCGCCGTACAGAAGGCGGTGCACCGTGTGCAGCCGGCCGAGCAGGTGTTTTCCTTGGTGCAGGCAGCACGTGAGCGCGGCTTCGATTCGGTCAACGTTGACCTGATCTACGGCCTGCCGCAGCAGACGCCGGAGTCCTTCGCCCGCACGATCCAGCAGGTCAACGAACTGCGGCCGGACCGCATCGCCCTGTACGCCTACGCCCACCTGCCCGAGCGCTTCAAGCCCCAGCGCCGCATCGCCAGCGCCGAGCTGCCGGGTGCCGCCGCCAAGCTGGCCATGCTGTCCGGCGCGCTGGCGCGCTTCCAGGCCGCGGGTTATGTCTACGTCGGCATGGACCATTTCGCGCTGCCCAACGACACTTTGGCCGTGGCCAAGCGCCAGGGGCGCCTGCACCGCAACTTCCAGGGCTACAGCACCCAACCCGACTGCGACCTGATCGGCCTGGGCGTTTCGTCCATCGGCCGCATCGGCGCCACCTACAGCCAGAATGCCAAGACACTGTCGGAGTACTACGACGCCATTGATCACGGCCGCTTCGCCGTGGTGCGCGGCCTGGCGCTTTCAAGGGACGATCTGGTGCGCCGTGCCGTCATCATGGCCCTGATGTGCCAGGGCGAGGTGCTGTTCGAATCCATCAACCTGGCCTACCTGATCGACTTCAAGTCCTACTTCGCCCCGGAACTGGAGGCCCTGCGCGAGCTGGCCGACCAGGGGCTGGTGACGCTGGACGATGGGGGGATCCAGGTCACGGCCATGGGCTGGTACTTCGTGCGCGCCGTGGCCATGGCCTTCGACCGCTACCTGCAGGCCGACCGCAATCGCGCCCGATTCTCCAAGATCATCTGAGCGCTTTCGCGCGGCCCTACACTCGGCCTTATGCAGACTTCCCTGGCCGTCACGGCCCTGCTCATGGGCCTGGCCGGCGGCCCCCATTGCATTGCCATGTGCGGCGCGGCCTGCGCCGGCCTGGGCCAGGCCGCCGGCGAACGCCGCAACGAGGCGATGTGGGTGTTCCAGCTCGGTCGCGTGCTGGGTTATGCCGCGCTGGGCGCCCTGGCGGCGGCCTCCATCCAGGGCCTGGGCTGGCTCACCATCCAGTCGGCTGCGCTGCGCCCGGTCTGGACCCTGTTTCACGTCGCGGCCTTCATGCTGGGCCTGGTGCTGCTGGTGCGTGCGCAACAGCCCGTCTGGCTGGAGAGTGCGGCGCGGCGCCTGTGGAGCGGTGCCCGCGCCCTGGCCGCCGGCCGGGGCCGGGGCGCACCGCTGGTGGTGGGCACGCTGTGGGCCTTGTTGCCCTGCGGCCTGCTGTATTCGGCCCTGCTGGTCGCGGCGATGACAGGGAACGCCATCGAAGGCGCGGCCGTCATGGCGCTGTTCGCCGCGGGCACGGCCGTTTCCATGATGGCCGGCCCCTGGTTATGGCTGCGCTTGCGCGGCACGGGCCGCGGTGACTGGGGCGTGCGAGTGGCCGGCCTGGCGCTGGCAGCCAGTTCGGCCTGGGCGCTGTGGATGGGACTGGTGCATGACACGGCACCCTGGTGCGTCACCCCGGTCGGCTGATACCGATTTCTCCTTCGTCTGTCACGGCCGTTTGCCATAATCCACGCCCATGTCACGTCCCTCTGGCGCCACGCCTTCGCGCACCCATCTGGTCCTGATCCCGAGCTACAACACCGGTCCCAAGGTGCTGGAAACCGTGCAGGAAGCCTTGCGTCAGTGGGCGCCGGTCTGGGTGGTGGTCGACGGCAGCACGGACGGCACCGGGGCGCAACTGCAGGCTCTGGCCGCGCAGGAGCCGGACCTCAAGGTCGTGGTGCTGGCACAGAACCAGGGCAAGGGTGCCGCCGTCCTGCACGGGCTGGCACTGGCCGAGGCGGCCGGCTACACACATGTGCTGACCATGGACTCCGATGGCCAGCACCCGGCGCAACTGATCCCGGCTTTCATGCAGGCCTCGGACGACGACACCTGCCGCATGGTGCTGGGCAAGCCGGTCTTTGCGGCCGATGCGCCGGCGCTGCGCGTGCAGGGCCGCAAGGTCTCCAATGCCTGGGCCAATCTGGAAACGCTGTGGATGGGCATCGGCGACTCGCTCTACGGTTTTCGCGTCTACCCCGTTTCGCCGCTGCTGAAGATCATGCGCGGCCAGCGCTGGATGCGCCGCTTCGATTTCGACATCGAAGCTGCCGTGCGCCTGTGCTGGGCTGGTGTCTGGCCTGTCAATATCGACGCGCCGGTCAAATACCTGCGGCCCGAAGAGGGCGGCGTCTCACACTTCAACTACCTGCGCGACAACGCCTTGCTGACCTGGATGCACACACGCCTGATGTTGGGCTTTGCCCTGCGCCTGCCGTTGCTGCTGGTGCGGCGCCTGGGTGGGCGCCCCCGCTGAGCTGGACCGTTCGCCGAGGCCGCCTTTTCCGTACGAATTCTGGGGGAATCTGGGTACAATTTGGACATGACCATGGGCCAACTTGTCGGGGCGCATGGCTGTAGCCGGACAGGGATATTCCTGCCTGGCGCCGTATAAAACAACAAATTCCCTGGGATGCTCGTCAGCTGTGAATTCCGGACCGCCAAGCGGACGGATTTACCTGCCAGACCGCGGGAGCCCATGAGGAAACAGAGTCACCATGCTGCGTCAGATCATCAAAGATTTCGTCATTCAACAGTTCAACGTCGACCCGGCCGTGTTCGACCAGCCCGGGCTCAAGGTCGCCGACCTGGGCCTGGACTCGCTGGGCGTGGTTGAAATGCTGTTCGAGGTCGAAGACCTCTACGGTTTTCAGGTGGACGATCCGGCGCGTTACAGCAATATGAGCTTTGACGAGATGGTGGCCGATATGGAGACCACCATCCGCGCGGCCAACAACGGCCAGATTCCGGTGCCGGCTTCCCTGCAGGGCAAGGCCTGATCGGCCGGCGGCGGGCAACGCTGATTCCGGTCCATGTCTACCCTCCCGAGCGTGCAACGCGTCGTCGTCACAGGCATCGGTCTGCTGACGCCGCTGGGCCTGACGCGCACTGCCAGCTTTGATCGCCTCTTGCAGGGCGAGAGCGCCATCCGGCCCGCCGCACCCGGCATCACCCACTGGCTGCCGCATGCCCTGGCGGCCGATGTTGACCCCGCCTTTGCACAAGCGCTGGACCGCAACGAGCAGGGCCTGGATCGCGCCACGCAGTTCGCCCTGCTGGCCAGTCGCGAAGCGTTGGCCGACGCCCGGGCGGCCGAATGGGATCTGGCCCCTGAGCGCATCGGTGTGTTTGCCGGTATCGGCCTGGGCGGTGCCACCACCGGTGAAGCCCTCTACACCCGTCTGCACGAGCAACTGGTGGCCGGTCGCAACCCCACGGTGATGCACCCGCTCTCCGTGCCGCGGCTCATGCCCAATGCCGCCACGGCCGCCATTTCGATGGCCCATCAGTTCCGCGGCCCGACGCATACCTACAGCGTGGCCTGTTCCTCCTCGGCCATGGCGCTGGGCGAGGCCTACCGCAGCATCCGCCACGGCTATACCGATGCCATCGTGGTCGTCGGCGCGGAGGCCATGAACGTGCCTGGTGTCTTCATGGCCTGGAATGCGCTGCGCGTGATGGCCAAGCCCCACCCCGACAATCTGGCGGCCAGCTGCCGGCCCTTCGACCAGGACCGCAGCGGTTTCGTGCTCGGCGAGGGGGCGGCTGCCCTGGTGCTGGAGACCGCAGCCTCCGCCTTGCGCCGCGGGGCCACGATCTACGGCGAAATCTGCGGTTACGGCAGCAGCAGCGACGCCAGTCACCTGACCCTGCCGTCCAGCGAAGGCCAGTACCGCGCCATCCGCATGGCGCTCGATGAATCCGGCATCGCGCCGGCCGGCATCCATTACCTGAACGCCCACGGCACGGCCACCGACGCGGGAGACGTGGTGGAGAGCGAGACCATCCGGCTGGCCTTCGGCGACCATGCCGATCACCTGCCCGTGAGTTCCACCAAGTCCCAGCATGGGCACCTGATCGGGGCCGCGGGTGCGACCGAATTCGCCATCAGCCTGCTGGCCATGCAAAGCGGCAGCATTCCGCCGACGGCCTTCCTGGACAAGCCGGACCCGCGCTGTACGCTGGACTACGTGCCCCGCCAGGCGCGCCATGGCCAGTCCCTGCAGGCCGTCATGTCCAATTCCTTCGCCTTCGGCGGCAGCAATGTGTCGCTGATCGCACGACGGTACGCATGAGCCGCGGGGCCGCTCCCAAGGCGAATAGCACCGCAGCCTGCAGGGCGGAGGTCTGCTGATGAGCGAGACGCTGAGCTACCCCATCGAGCTCGATGCCGCCGGCGTCTACCAGCTGCTGCCGCACCGCGGCGACATGCAGCTGATCGAACACCTCACGGTGCTGGACCACGATCACTACCAGGCCAGTGCGCGCTGGTCTGAGGACGGTGCCATCCTGCGCGGCCATTTCCCCGGCCTGCCGCTGGTGCCGGGCGTGATGCTGGTCGAGCTGGTGGCACAGGTGGCCGGCGCGGGCATGCGGGCGGGTTCCCCGGCGGCGCGGCGCCTGGAAGGCGATTACCTGGGTTTGCTCGCCAGCATCCGCAAGTGCAGCTTCAAGCGCCCGGTGCTGCCGCGTGAGACCGTGCAGGTGGATGTGCGCACGCGGCCCATGTCGGAAACGGCGGCGGCGGTCACGGCCCTGCTGACCGTGGGCGGCGATGAAGCGGCCCAGATCGAGATCCTGGTGATCAACTCCCCGCGCCAGGCCGTGATGGATGGCCTGGCCAGCCTCGCCCAGCGCAACGCCTGAGCGGTGCCTGTGCTGCGGCTTCAGTCCCTGGCCGGGAGCTCGCTGCGGAAATAGCTGTCCAGCTCGCTCAGTGCCTGGGCCGTGAGCTCCGGCGGCTCGAAGCGCCGGCCCAGGCGGGCCCGGATGGTGAGGGGCAGGACGGGCGGGGTGAACAGGCCCCAGTGCTTGCCCAGATAAGGCGTGGAAAACTCCAGGATGACAGCCTGGATGGGCACCTGGCTTTTCTTCGACATCAGTATGCAGGCGCTGGAGAGGCTGCTGATGGGGAACTCGCGGCTGCGTCCGCCTTCAGGGAACAGGATGAAATGGGCGCCATGCGCCAATTCACGGCATGCGTCTTCGATCATGCGGCGCGGGTCTTCGTTGCTCACGTACCTGGCCATGCGCGCACCCACACCGTACAGGGGGTTGTGCAGCAGGCTGGCCTTGAGCACGCAGGTCGCCCTGGACGAGCAGCTCAGCAGCATGACCGCGTCGAGCAGGGAAGGGTGGTTGGCGATGATGATCAGCGGTCCTTCGTCTTGCAGGCCATCCAGCTCATGCAGGTCGGTGCGGATCTGGCAGACCCAGTGCAAGGTCCGAAGGTAGGCCTGAAAGCCGAAACGGATGATGCGACGTGAAACCGCCCTGTGCCAGCGGCGCGGCAACGTGATGAAAAGCAGCAGGAACAGGGGAATCGACAGCAGGCAGATCAGCGCGAGCAGGCCGAGCCCGAACACCATGACAAAGACCTCGTAAAGCCTCCAGAGCGGGTTGCCGGATCGTCGCATTTGCATGATTTTTAGTTGATACCATTGCTCACAGGACCGCAATTATTGACCATGACCCCTACCCGAACGAGCCCGATGCGCGCACTGAACCAAATGCTGTGGCGCTTCTGGTGGCTCAAGGCACCGGGCTCGGCGCTTTTCATCTGGCTGTTTTTCGAGGCCTATTTTTTCCTGCTGCGTTACCCGCACACGCAGGTGAGCACGATGCCTGTCACCTGGCTCGACCGTGCCATCCCCATGCAATGGTGGGCCTGGCTTCCCTATCTCTCGCTCTGGTTCTACACCTGCCTGCCACCGGCCCTGTTGCCCAATGTGCGGCAGCTGGTCTACTACGGATTCGGCGTGGGTGTGACCTGTCTGGTCGGGCTGTTCATCTTCTATTTCTGGCCCACGATCGTGCCGGTTTTCGAGCGGCCGCCAGGCAGCGGCCTGGCCTTGCTGGAGGGTGTGGACTCCGCAGGCAATGCCTGTCCTTCACTCCACGTGGGCATTGCCGTGTTCTCGGCGATCTGGTTGCACCATCAGCTGAGGGCGGTCGCTGCAGGCCGCGCCTGGCTGGCCCTGAACTGGTCGTGGTGCGCGCTCATCGCCTACTCGACCCTGGCGACCAAGCAGCACGTGGTGCTGGATGTGGTGGGCGGCGTGCTGCTAGGGGCTCTGGGCGGCTTGCTCAGCCTGGGCCTGTTCCGCCGGCTGTTTGCCGCTGACACGTTCTCCGTCAGGCCCTAGATCATCCCGCCATTGACCGAGATCACCTGGACGGTGATGTAGGCCGCCTGCTCCGAGGCCAGAAAACTCACCAGGGCCGCGACCTCCTCGGGGCGTCCCGCGCGTTTCATGGGCACCAGGCGCTGGATCGATTCGGCATCGAAGGCGTCCTTGCTCATGTCGGAGGTGATGATGCCGGGTGCCACGGCGTTCACGGTGATGCCGCGACTGGCCAGCTCCTGCGCCAGCGATTTGCTGGCCGCATGCAGGCCGCTCTTGGCCGCCGCATAGTTGGTCTGCCCGCGGTTGCCGGTGATGCCGGCAATGGAGGTGACCGTGATGATGCGCCCCCAGCGGGTGCGGATCATGGGCATGGTCAAAGGCTGCGTGACGTGGAAGAAGCTGTTGAGCGACACGTCGATCACCCGATGCCACTGCGCGCTGCTCATGCCCGGAAAGACGGCGTCGTCGTGCATGCCGGCGTTGTTGACCAGCACCTGGATGGGCTGTTGCGCCACGAGGGGCTCCAGCGCCGCGCGCGTTGCGGCCTCGTCGGCCACGTCGAAGCTCACGGTGCTGGCGGAGCCGCCCGCCGCCACGATCTCTGCGCGCAGCGCTTCGGCCGCTTCGGCATTGCGGTTGGCGTGGACGATGACGTGCAGGCCGTCGGCGGCCAGCTGGCGACAGATGGCGGCGCCGATGGCGCCGCTGCCGCCGGTGACGAGTGCGTATTTCATGCGGGGTCCGTGTGCAGGAGGTTCATGATGCGCCCGCATCGAGCATGACGCTGGCGCGACCGCTCAGCAGGGTGCTGCCCCCTGCTTCGAGGTGGAAGCTGTAGAGGATGGTGTTGCCGTCCCCCGATAGGCGCTGGGCGTGGATCTGCAGTTCGGCGGCTTGTGTGTCGAGCCGCGGGGCCTGCCACTTCACGTCGCGCACGCTGGCCAGGAAACCGGCAGCCGGTGCCGTTTCGCTGCCCGCGAGTAGCGCGCCGTGCACGGCCATGGCCTGGGCCGCGTACTCGATGCCGTTGGCCATGCCCAGCTGCGCATCCGCCCGCAGCGGGTGGTCGGTGTTTAGATGGCTGCTGGCGCGGCAGACGATGTGCTCGGCATCCCATTGCAGCACTGCATCGAGCAGGCACATGCTGCCCTGGTGCGGGATACGCGCCGCGATCCAGGCGTGGTCAGGCAGCGTGCTCGATGTCGACATCAAGGGCCATTCCGTCGAGGTAGTCCAGGCTGACCCGGCCATCGCGGCCTTGCGCCAGGTGCTGCAGCAAGGGCAGGCTGCGTGCCGCAGGAACGCTGCATCGCATGGCTTCCAGCGCCGGATCGGGCAGGCGGGTGGGGGCCTGCCGGCTCAGGCTCAGGCGCAGCGAGGGCGCGTTGTCGGCCAGCGGCTCGGGGCTCAGCACCAGGCCGACGCCAAAGGGGTAGGGGATGCCGCGCACCTGGCCCAGCGGCTCGGGATAGGGGCTGTCGTAGGCCAGCAGCAAGCACGGCTCCCCCGAACTCACGACCTGGGTAGCCGCCTCCAGCAGGCCGGCTGCAAAGGAGCCGTCGTAGGCGCACAGGCTGGTCGACGTGGCCCGGCAGGCCGTGGCGATGCCCCAGTAACCTGAGGGAGCGTTGTGCACCGAGTTGTGAAAACGCGTGGGAGAGACAGCGCGGTCGGCCGACGCCAGGGTTTCCAGGATGGCGTGGCAGTTGTCGCAATCACCGCCTGTCGAGGTGAAGACCGAACGCAGGCGAGCCGCATCGGCCCCGGCCTGGCGGATGGCGTCGAAGCCCGCTGCAAAGGCCAGCTTGATGGATACGCCGGCTCGCCGGCGCTCGGCCGGCGGCAGGGCCTCGGCCGGCGGCAGGCTGATGTCAGCCAGGCCAAAAGGCTGGCGACCAGCCAGCACCTCGGCGGTCTGCGCCCAGCCGGTCAGGCCAGGCCCATAGACCCCGACGCCCTGCATGTGAACCTGTAGCTGACGCATTTGAATACCTTCGTCCTGGCGGACTGCGGTGCGAGTGTCTGCTGGCGGCCGTGCGACGCTCATGCTTCGACCCTCGACAGCACCATGCTGCAGTTGCTGCCGCCGAAGCCGAAGGAATTGCTCAGGACATGGCGCAGGGGTTGTTCCAGATTGCTCAGCAGGTAGCGGGACTGCAGCGTCGGGTCCAGCTGCTCGGTGCCGCAGCCGCCCGGTGCCAGGCCGTGCTGCAGGGCCAGCGCGCAGATGACGGCTTCAATGCCGCCGGCCGCCCCGAGCGTGTGACCGGTGTGGCCCTTGGTGGAGCTGCTGGGGGTGGTTGTGCCGAACAGGGCGCTCACCGCCTTGTCCTCGGCCGTATCGTTGCTGGGTGTCGCGGTGCCGTGCAGGTTGATGTAGTCGATCTGCGAGGGCTGCAGGCCGGCCATGGCCAGGGCCTGCTGCATGGCCGCACGCGCACCCAGGCCCTCGGGGTGGGGGGACGACATGTGGTGCGCATCGCTGGACTCACCGATGCCGCTCATGACGATGGCGCCTGGCGCGGCCTGGTCGGCACGCTCGACCAGGGCGTAGGCAGCGGCCTCGCCGATGGAAATGCCATCGCGCGTGGCATCAAAGGGACGGCAAGGCCGGGCCGACACCAGTTGCAGGGAGTTGAAGCCGTAGAGCGTGGTCAGGCAGAGCGAGTCGACCCCGCCGACGATGGCGGCATCGATCAGGCCGCAGTCCATCATGCGCTGCGCGTTGCCGAAGACCTTGGCACTCGACGAGCAGGCTGTCGACACGACAAAAGCCGGGCCCGTGAGGCCGAAATAGGAGCGCACGAAATCGGCCACCGAATAGCCGTTGTGCGTGTGCTGGTAGTCCAGTGGCACGGTGAAGGCGCCGGTATCCGCATCACGCTGGCGGTAGGCCAGTTCGGAACTCAGGATGCCCGAGGTGCTGGTGCCCAGGAAGACGCCGATGCGGTCGGCGCCGTGGCGACGCATGGCCCCGCGCACGGCAAGCGCGAACCCGTCCTGTTCCAGGCCCAGCTGGGCCAGCCGGTTGTTACGGCAGTCGAAGGCGGCGAGGTCCTCGCGCAGCCTGACATCGTCCAGTCCCGCCACCTCGCCCAGGCAGGTGTCCAGCTCGACGGTCTCCCAGCGCATGTGCCGCACCCCGCTGCGCTGCTGGCGCAAGGCATCGAGCGTCGGAGCGAGTCCGGCGCCCAGGGCGCTGGTCATGGTGTAGGCGGAAAGTTGGAGCGGGGACGGCATGGGGACAGGGGAGAGACGGGGGACCGGGATCAGGCGGTCAATTTTACCGGGTGGGCCTGTTCCAGGCCGGGCTGCGAGCGGGCGAGCACCGCAGAAAACACCAGGGCCAGCACCGTGCCCAGGCCGACAGTGATGCCCAGGATGGCCAGCACGGGCACGCTGGACAGCGCCAGCATGCCGAAGCTGCCGACGATGGTCAGGTTGGCCGTCACCAGGGAAATGCTGGTCTGGCGCTGCGCCTGGGCCGTGCTGCCGGTGTTCGTGTTGTCGAAGAAGAGGGCGTAGTTCGAGCCGATGGCAACCACCAGCAACAGGCCCACCAGGTGCAGGATGGTCAGCGAGGTTCCGCCCAGCAGCAGGGTGCCAGTCACGCAGACCACCGCACAGGCCAGGGGCAGGGCCACCCGCAGCGCGCGCGTGACGGAGCGCAGCGTGAGCAGCAGCAGGGCCAGGATGGCCAGGCAACCCAGGCCCGAGAACAGCAGCGCTTCGTGGAGGTAGCTGTCGAACAGGGCGTTGGTCTCGGCCAGCAGGTCGATCACGGTGATGCTCCTGTTGCCGTCGGCCTTGAGCGCGGCGTCGACGCGTTCGATGTCGATGTCCTGCTCCGCCCCGTCGACGACGGGCGGGCGCAGCGGCATCAGTACCAGAACGTCGCGCGCCCGCGGGATGAGCAGGGAGTCGTACAGCAGCGCCGAGGCCGTGCCGTCCAGGTCGCGGCGCGTGAGCAGGGCGCGGGTGCGGCTGCTTTCCACATCCGCCAGGAAGCCTTGCAGGCGCTCGGCGCGCAGGGGCAGGTCGGCCAGTGCCGCGTCCAGCCGTTGACGCAAGGGCGCCGGCTCCGGCAGCGCGGCCTGGCGGGCTTGCTGGCTGGCCAGGCTGGGCAGCACCTGGCTCGGTGAGCTGTAGCCTGCAAGCGTGCCGGCACGGCTCAGGGCCTGCAGCACACGGCCCGCGCGCTCGGCCTGCTGCAGGGCCTGTTCGGGGTCTGCCGCCGTCAGCACGGCCAGGTAACGCAGATCCGAGGCGCCCAGGTCGCGGCGCAACTCTTCGTGCAACTGCTGGTCGGCCTGGGTCACGGGATTGAGGGCGGAGATGCTGCGGTTCCAGATGCGGTCCGCATGCAGGCCGACCACCACCAGCATGCCCAGCATGAGCACCAGAAGCAGCCAGCGCAGGCGCGGTGCCTGTCGCATCAGCCTGAGCAGCAGCTCACCGGTGCGCGGCAGGTCGGGCGCCGGCAGATGCTGGGGCATGAGTCGGGGCAGGACGTAGCGTGTGACCAGCACGGCCGCCACCAGGCCGACCGTGGAGTAGAGCCCCAGTTGCGCCAGGCCCGGGAAACCCGAGCCCAGCAGCGCCAGGAAACCCGCCACCGAAGTCAGCAGGCCCAGCCAGAGCGTGCGCCAGAACAGGCGCGCCTGCTGGGGCGTGGCCGGGCGCTGCACGAAAAGGTAGATGGCGTAATCCACGGCCTCACCGATCATCGTGGTGCCAAAGCCCAGCGTGATGCCGTGCACCTGCCCGAATCCCAGGCTCACGGCCGTGATGCCGGCTAGCGTGCCGGTGAGCATGGGCAGCAGACTCAGGCCCAGCAGGAGCGCCGAGCGGTAGACCAGCAGCAGCAGGGCGACGACCAGCACCAGGCTGGCGGCGGCAAGCCGATGGACTTCGCTTTCGATCAGGGCCCGCGACGAGACCGAGAACACACTGGTGCCCGTCATCAGCAGGCGGGTGTCGGCCTGGCGGTCGGGGATGGCGGCAAAGGCGCTGCGCACCGTCTCGAGCGTGCGGGCCTGTGCATCGATGTCCGAGCCCTCGGCCCGGGTCTGTAGCAGCAGCAGCGCGCGCGCGCCATCGCGCGTGGACCAGACGCCCTCGGTGCTGGGCGGCTGCGAACTGCCTTCGAACTGGCCCAGCAGTTCGCGCGTCTCACCCGTGGGGTCGCGCGGCAGCAGCTGCTTGAGCAGCATGCCGGCGCTGCCGGACAGGTCCTCCACCGTGCCGCCGATGGCGCGGCGCAGGCCGTCTTCCGTGTAGCGTTGCGCGTCCACGGCCGGGCTGAGCAGGTAGCGGTTGCCGAACACGTAGGCGCGGTCCAGCGCCAGGTCGGCGGCGCTGCCGTTTTGCACGCCGATGAACTCGGCCTGCTGGCGCAGTGCCGTGGAGAGCGCCTTCGAGAGCCGGGCCCGTTCGGCGGCGTCGCCGCCCTCGATGCCGACCACGATCAGGCGCGCGATGATGCCGTCCTTGAACTGGTCCATCAGCATCTGCTGGCGTTCGCTGGGCGCGCGCGGCATGAAGGCCGAGAGATCGGCCACGAAGGTCGTGCGGGCGATCACGGCCACGCAGGCCAGCAGGGCTGCCAGCCAGAGCACGATGGGCAGGTGGACGCGCAGGCGCTTCATGGCCGGGCCACCGGGGTGATCTGCATTTCGGAGCGGTCGCCATCGGCATGGTCATAGGCCACGCTCGATACCTCGCCCTGGCTGCCTCCGATGCGGATGCCGCTGATGATGCGGCTCATCGAGGGTTCGCGCGGCACCAGCATGAGTTGCCAGCGGGCCGGCGTGCCGATCAGGTGCACCTTGTAGACTTTTTCCAGGGCCAGGCGGTCGCCGGCCAGGGTGCCGCGTATGCCTTCGACAAAGGCCGCCACCTCGGGGTAGGACTGCAGGCTTACGGTCTTCTGGCGGCCATCCTGCTCCAGGGTGAGGCGGTTGCCGTCCAACAGCATGGACTGCTTTTTCGGCTTGAGCGTGCGCATCTCCATGCGGTCCGGCGCCGAGAAGGACAGTTCACCCGAAGACTCGACCGGCTTGTCCAGCATGGCGATGTACTTGCGCTCGACGAAACGGGCCTGCCCGCCTTTCGTCTGGGCCAGCAGCTGCATCAGCTCGCCCAGCTGCCATTCCGCCGCCTGGCCCACGGAGGTGCCGGCCAGCAGCACGGCACCGCACAGCACCAGCAGGCCGCGACGCAGGCCGATGTCAGCGGGACGCACGGGAAGTCTCTTTCCAGAAGTCATAAAAATTGAACCAGTTATACGGTGCCTGGCGGCAGTGCAACTCGATCAGCTGGGCATAACGCTGGATGGCCGTATGCAATGCAGCTTCCCGGTCGGCCGAGGATAGCTGGCTGAAATCGGCCAGGCGCTCGAAATGGATGTCGTAACGGTTGCCGCCGCGGTACAGGCCGGTCATGAAATACACCGGGCGGCGCACGATGGCCGCGAGGCGGAACGGCCCCAGCGGGAAGGGGGCCGGCTCGCCGAACAGGGGCACCTGCAGGTGCGCGTCCGGTCCCACGGCGCGATCGGCCAGCAGGGCGACCCAGGCGCCGGCCTGGACCCGCTCATTGAGCGTGAAGATGGCATCGAGCCGGCCCAGGGGGATGATGTCGAGCACGACCTGGGCATTGACCCGGGCCAGCATGCTGTTGAGCAGGCGGGCGTTTTCCGGGTACATCGCGGCGCAGACCTTGTGCCTGGCGTTCTTGCGCGCGAGTGCGCGCAGCACCTCGAAGCTGCCCAGGTGGGCGCCGAAGATCAGCAGGCCGCCCGATACATCCTCGGCCGCCGGCAGCAGTTCTTCGCCGTAGACGCGGATGTCGAAGAGCTCGTGCCGGTCGTTGAGCAGGTAGACGCGGTCATGGATGGTGCTGGCAAAGGCCAGGATGTGGCGGTACAGGTCGCGCCAGCTGGCGGGCCGGCCCAGTACCCGCTGCAGGTAGCCGCGCGAGGCCGCGCGCGCGGCGGGCACCGCCAGCAGGAAATAGAGCGCGATGCCGTAGACGATGGGACGGGTCAGGCTGCGCCCCAGCGCCAGCGACAGCCAGGTCATGAAGCGCAGCAGCATCAGGCTGCCGCGCTCCTTGCGTTGCAGCCAGGCCGGCGTATCGGTGCCGTGTCCAGGGTTGGGAGGCGGTTGATGTGTCATGCCTGGCTGGCCGGGGCCACCGTGAAGCGGCCGCTGGCGATGCGTCGTTCGCCGCTGCGGATCTCGAAGCGCACGGCAACATCGCTCGCGTCAAACTCCAGCACCAGCGCATCACCCGGTTGGCAGGGGCTGAGGAACTTGGCCATGGCGATGCCGCTGATGACGATGCCGCAAGCCTGCTCCACGGCGCGCTGCGCCCGGTCGAGCAGGACCACGCCCGGCAGGATGGGCCGGCCGGGGAAGTGGCCCGCATAAGCAGGGTGGTCGATGGCCACGGGCAAAGGCAGGCTGGTCATTCAGCGTCCATTTCCGCGGCCCTCAGGCGGCGCCAGCCGGGCAACCAGCAGGATGTTGGCGAAGGGCGTGCCCTGGTGCATGGGGATGGCCTCCACCGCGAAACCCAGCGCGCGCAGCAAGGCCTGCCAGTCGTCCAGCGTGCGGCAATACAGGCGCGCGAGCCGGTGCCCGCGCACGAAGGTGACCGCGGCATCCACCCAGTTGCTGATCCTGAACGGCAGGCCGGCCGAGGCGTCACCCACCCGCAGCAGCAGTGTGCCGCCGGGCGTCAACGCGGACTTGACGCGGCGCAGCACGTCTTCCTGCGCTGCATACGCCACGTAATGCAGCACGTCCAGGATGACAACGGCATCGGCCTGGCCGAAATCGGTGTGGCACATGTCACCCAGGGTGAAGCGGGCGCGCTCGCCCAGGTGCCCCAGGGCCTGCTGGGCCCGGGTCACGTCACGCGGCATCAGTTCGATGCCGCGGACCCAGCAGTGCGACGGGGGCGGCGCCCAGCCGGCCGGCCATTGCCGCTCCGCGACCGACTGGCCGTCCAGGCTGCCCAGCAGGGCGGCCAGCAGGCCCTGGCCGCAACCGATGTCCAGGATACGGGCACGGGGCGGCAGCAGGCCGCGTTGCAGCAGGCCGGCAAAGGCCGGGTCGGCGCTGAGCTTGCCGCGGGCGAAGCGCCAGGTGAAGTTGCCCAGGGGTCGATAGGGGGCCGTGGCTTGTTCGAGCAACTCGGCTGGCAGGGTGTCGGTGCGCATGGTCGGGGCGGGACGTGGGTTCAGGCTTGCAGCCGCACGGCTTGCAGGCCTTGCGCGCGCAGGGCCGCCAGCAGCGGCGGCAGCACCTCCAGGATCACGGGGCGGCCGGCAGGACTGAGGGCGGCATGGTGGTCGTGCAGCAGCAGGATGTCGCCGGCACCCAGGTCGCGGGTAAGGCGGCGCAGCACCAGGGCTGCATCCCCCGTGCGGGTGTCGAACCCGCGCCGTGTCCAGCTGGCCAGTTGCAGGCCGAGCTCGTGCAGCACGGGGTCGAGGAAGATGTTGCGCAGGCCGGCCGGTGCACGGAAAAACTGCGGGCGTTGACCGGTCACGTCTTCCAGGGTGGCTTGTGCAGCGCTGATTTCCCGGCGCAACTGGCCCGGCCCCATGACGGAAAAATGGTGCCGATGCCGCTGGCTGTGGTTGCCCAGGGCATGGCCACGCCGCACGATCTCGCGCGCCAGTTCCGGATGCTGGCGCACGTGTTCGCCGATGCAGAAGAAGGTGGCCTTGGCCTGCAGGGTATCGAGCAGGTCCAGCACGGCGGGGGTGACCTGCGGGTTGGGGCCGTCATCGATGGTGAGGGCAACTTCGGGGCGCTGGCGTGGCAGGTGGGTCAGATTGGGCCCCAGCCAATCGCTGCGTGGCCACAGGCCGGTGGCCGCGATCAGCGCATGGTTCGCCGCCAGCGCGCCCAGGCTCAGCGGCCAGGCGGGGGTGAGCAGGCCGACGCCGGCCAGGGCGTGCACGCCCAGCGAGACCCGCACGAAAGGCGCCGGCTTCCAGCGGGTGGCGGGTGCGGCCCGGGCCGTGCCGCGATCCTGTGCGACCTGCAAGGCCAGTTGGGCCAAGGCCTGCTGCGGCAGCTTGCCCGTGGCGTTGCGCGGCAGGGACGCCAGGAAATGGATGGGGCGCGGCAGGAAGGCCGGATCGATGCGCTCGCGCATGGCGTGCTGCAGTTCGGCTTCGTTCAGCGCGGGCGCCACCACGAAGGCGACCGGGCGCTGGATGCGGCCCTGCGCGTCCTGGACGGCGTCCTGGGGCCAGTACAGGGCGGCATCCACGACCCCGGGGATGCTGTTCAGCTGATGGTTCAGGTAGGCCAGCGAAGTGCGCTTGCCGGCGATGTTGACCATGTCGGCGTGGCGGCCCAGCAGGGCGAAGCGGGTGGGGGACTGCAGCTCCAGCACGTCGCTCAGCGGCACCACGCCTTCCACGTGGCCGCCGTGGGCGCTGAAACGGGGTTCGCCGTCCACGACCGGCTCGGCCCGTACTTCGATGCCGTCGAAGGTCTGCCATAGATCGCCGGCCGCGCAACGGCGCGCGGCGATCTGGCCGGTTTCAGTGCTGCCGTAGATTTCAAGCAGCGGTGCACCCAGTGCTTCTTCCGCCTGGCGCGCCAGCTGCG
This sequence comes from Burkholderiales bacterium, assembly GCA_016185015.1. Taxonomy (GTDB): domain Bacteria; phylum Pseudomonadota; class Gammaproteobacteria; order Burkholderiales; family Burkholderiaceae_C; genus Hylemonella. Next base: position 85,689 of record JACPOI010000019.1, on the reverse strand, counting down.
GAGCCAGCGGTGCGGTGGCGCTCAGTTGCAGGGACAGTGGTGGCACGGCGAGCTGCGCTTCGACCAAGGTGCGCAGGTGAAAGGGCGTGCTGACCAGCACACGCGGACCAGGCGTGTCCTGCAGGGCGGCCACGATGTCAGCCGGGTAGAAAGGATGGCTGGCGTCGATCACGCTCTCGTTGAGCAGGGGCAGCAACACCGTGGATTCGAAGCCGTACATGTGTTGGGGCGGTACGGTGCCGGTGACCGTGAAGGGCTGATCCGTGCCCAGCCATTCGCGCACACGGCGGCCGGCGCCTTGGGCGTTCTGCACCAGCGGCCCCCAGTGTTTGGCGTGCGGCATGGGCTCGCCGGTGGAGCCCGAGGTGAAGACGTAGGCGGCGATCTGATCGCCATCGATCTCGGGCACGTCGAAGGGCGCGTCGGCCGCAGGAACGGGGCCGCGTTCGTAGACGATCTGCGGCAGGCCGCCGCTGTCGCCCGGGGCGTCCACCACGGCGTGCAGGCCGGGGTAACGCTGGCCCAGGCGCTGCAGCATCTCGGGCGTGCGGGTCGAAGGCAGCAGCAGCGGCACACCGCGCAGCAGGGCGGCGCCCAGCACCACGGCAAAGTGGTGACGCTTGCTGCACAGGTTGAGCACGGCGCCGTCTTGCGGCAGGCGCGCTGCCATGTGACGCACGGCGCCCAGGTAGTCCAGCGCCGTGATGCCACGACCCTTGGACCAGGCCATCAGGGCCTGGGGTGTGCGGTGCGAGATCAGGGCCGGCATGGTCGGTGGTTCAGGTGCCGTCGCCCGCGGCGCGCCGCTTGTCGCGGTACATCGTGAAGCTCTGGAGGATGGAGACGTGCGGGATGCCGCGCAGGCACCAGCGCCGCGCTGCGTATTCGGCCACGAACATCCCGCCCAGCAGGGGGATCGAGAGCACGTTGACGAAGAAGGACCAGGTCGACAGCGAGGCGGTAAAGAACATGACCAGCGGGATCACGGCCATGGCGATGAAAAACCAGGTCCAGGCCCAGGTGGCCTGGCGCGCGTAGCGGGCGATGCGCGGGCTGTAGTCCGCGCCATGGATGCGCCGGGCGAACTGGGCGATCAGCGGCTCACGGCCCGGGCGCAGCGTGTGGCCGAAGAACCAGGCCAGCAGCGACTGCATGCCCACTGTCTGCGCCAGGTTGATCCAGGCCAGCGTGGCATGTGACCAACTGGAGGCGGTCAGCAGCCAGTGCATGGCGGCCGGGTAGCCCAGCAGGAGCAGCAAGGCCAGAGCCGTCTTGAACCACAGTCCCGTTTTCATGGACAGGTGCGAGGCCGCAACGGCTCAGACGCGGTGGCTGGCGATGTGCGCGGCCAGGCTGCGCAGGGAGCTGAAGATGTTGGCGTTGTCCGGGTCGTCCGAGCGCATCTGGAAGCCGTATTGCTTGGAAACGGCCAGGGCGATCTCCAGCACGTCGATCGAGTCCAGGCCCAGGCCGTCGCCGTACAGCGGGTCCAGCGGCGGGATCTGCTCGGGGGCGACTTCCAGGTTCAGGGCGGTGACGATGAACCGGGCGATCTCTTGTTCGAATTCGGTCTGGATTTGAGTGGTGCTCATGAGGGCGTTTGACAGGCGGACAGATGAGAGGCAGCGCCACGTGAGGTGCTTGCGGGACAGCCCGCCATTCTACCGGTCCGCCTGAGATAATCGGGCCATGTCCGACTCCCTGTCTGCCGCCCCCGGGCGCTGGCGCCTGTCGGTTGCGCCCATGATCGACTGGACGGACCGCCATTGCCGCTATTTCCATCGCCTGCTGAGTCGCCACGCCCGGCTGTACACCGAGATGATCACCACCGGTGCCCTGCTGCATGGCGATGTGACGCGCCACCTGCGCTTCAATGCCGAGGAACACCCGGTGGCCTTGCAGCTCGGCGGCAGCGAACCGGCCGACCTGGCCCGCTGTGCGAAGCTGGGTGAACAGTGGGGTTACGACGAGATCAACCTGAATTGCGGCTGCCCGAGCGAGCGTGTGCAACGCGGCGCCTTCGGGGCCTGTTTGATGGCCGAGCCGAAGCTGGTGGCCGAAGGCGTCAAAGCCATGGTCGACGCCGTGTCCGTGCCCGTCACGGTGAAGCACCGCATCGGCATCGATCGGACCGAGAGTTATGAATTCGTGCGCGACTTCGTCGGCACGGTGGCTGAGGCCGGCTGCGCCACCTTCATCGTGCATGCACGCAACGCCTGGCTGCAGGGCCTGTCGCCGAAGGAAAACCGCGAGATCCCGCCACTGCGCTATGAGCTGGTGCACCGGCTCAAGCACGACTTTCCGCAGTTGACCATCGTCATCAACGGCGGCCTGAACATGGACGAGCAGCTGTCGCGCGAACTGCGCCTGCTGGACGGCGTGATGATCGGGCGCGAGGCCTACCACAACCCCTGGTGGCTAGCCTCCTGGGACGAGCGGTATTTCGGTGCGTCGCCTTCGACCTTGACGCGCGAGGCGGTGGAGCAGCAGATGGTGGACTACATGCTACGCGCCGCCGCCGAGGATGGCTGCCCCTGGTACGCGATCGCACGCCATATGCTGGGTTTGCGCCACGGCCTGCCCGGGGCCCGGCGCTGGCGCCAGGTCTGGAGCGACCACAAGCTCAAGCCGCGCGATCCGCGCGAGGTGATGGCGCTGGCGCACCAGGGGCCCTCGGCGTAATTCTCGTGTCGCGCACTTGCCGGCCGGGGTGCGGCGGGCTCAGTGCAGGCCGTTCTTGCGGCTGCCCATATAACTTTCAAATTCCGCCGCTGGCATGGGACGGGCGAAGTGGTAACCCTGGGCTTCGTCGCAGCCGAAGCTCTGCAACTGTTGCAGCAGGTCCGGCGTTTCCACGCCCTCGGCGATGGTGAGCAGGTCCAGGCTGTGCGCCATCTGGATGATGGCGCGCACGATGGCCGCGTCGTCCGGGTCGCTGGCAAGGTCGCGGATGAAACTCTGGTCGATCTTGAGCTTGTCGATGTCGAAGCGCTTCAGATAGGACAGGCTGGAGTAGCCCGTGCCGAAGTCGTCGATGGCCAGCCTCACGCCCAGCTGCTTGAGGCGACGGACCGTGGCCATGACCTGCTCGACGTCCTGGATCAGGATGGATTCGGTCAGCTCCAGCTCCAGCCGTGAAGGGTCCAGGCCCGTGCCGGCCAGCGCCTGCACCACGGTGTCCTCGACGCTGCCGCGCTGGAACTGCACGGCCGAGAGGTTGACCGCCATCATCAGGGCGGGCAAGCCGGCGTTCTGCCAGGCCTGGGCCTGGCGGCAGGCTTCCCGGATCACCCAGTCGCCTATGGGCACGATCAGTCCGCTGTCCTCGGCCACCGGCACGAAGCGGGCAGGGTGGACCAGGCCGAATTCCGGGTGCTGCCAGCGCAGCAGGGCTTCGACGCCGATGATCCGGCCGCTGTCCAGCTCGATCTGCGGCTGGTAGTGCAGCACGAACTCGCCGCGCTCGAGGGCGCGGCGCAGGCCGCTGCGCATCAGCAGGTGTTCGACCGCCTCCTCGTCCATCGCTTCGTCGAAGAAGCGATAGGTGTTGCGGCCCGCTTCCTTGGCACGGTACATGGCCATGTCGGCCTTCTTGCGCAGGATGTCGAAGTCGCTGCCGTCCTGCGGGTACAGCGCCACGCCGATCGAGGCCGAGGTGGAGAGTTCGTTGCCGTCGGAAAAGAAGGGCTCCTGCAGCAGTTCCATGATCTTGGACAGCACCGGCAGGCAGCTCTCGGTGCCGTGCTGCTCGCGCAGGATGAGCACGAACTCGTCGCCCCCCTGGCGGCTGATGGTGTCGCTGTCGCGCACGCACTGCTTGAGCCGCGTTGCGACTTCCTTGAGCAGGGCGTCGCCGGTGGCGTGGCCCAGCGAGTCGTTGATCTTCTTGAAGTTGTCCAGGTCCAGGAAGACCAGGGCCAGGCCGCTGCGACCACGCTCGGCCTGGGTGATGGCCTGCTGCAGCCGGTCTTCGAGCAGCACTCGATTGGGCAGGCCGGTCAGCGGATCGTGGTAGGCCAGGAACTCGACTTTCTGTTCAGCCAGCTTGCGCTCCGTGATGTCCGAACCGGTGCCGCGGTAGCCCCTGAAGACACCGTCTTCGAACACCGGCTTGCCGTTGATCACGCACCAGCGCAGCTCGCCGACGCGGTTCCTCAACTGGTAGACAAAATTCTTGAAGGGCAGGCGTGCATCCAGCACGCGGCGGTGCTCGGCCCACTGCTCTGGCGTCAGCCCTTCGATGGGCAGCTCCCAGCGGTATTTCCCCAATCCGCTGTCGTCCTTGCTGGGCGGTGCAGCGAGCAGACCGCCGGAGATCTCCGTGAAGCGCAGGCGTGCATCCATCTCCCAGAACCAGTCAGAGGACATCTCCGAAAGATCTCGAAAGCGTGCTTCCTCGTTGCGCAGGTGCTGCTCGGCGGCGACGCGTTCGGCGATTTCATGCTGCAGCTGTTCGTTGATCGTCGCCAGTTCCTGGGTGCGCGCCTCGACCCGGCGTTCGAGTTCATGGCGCGCTTCGGCCAGGGCGCCCTGCGCGGCCTTCTGGGCACTGACGTCTTCGCTGATCCAGATCGCGCCCTGGCTGCCGTCCAGGTTGGGGATGGCCTTGGCCAGATGCCGGCTCCAGATCACGACACCGTCATTCCTGCGGGCATGACGCCATTCGATGTCCACCAGCTCGCCGCGGGCCAGCATCGGGCCGACGGCTGCGCCGAAGGCCTGGTAGTCTGCATCGTCGGCAAAAAAGGCCCGTGCGTACTCGCCGATCAGGGTGCCCGGCGCCCAGCCATAGATGGCTTCCATGCGCGGGTTGCAATGCACGATCTGGCCATTGCGCGTGAAGAGGATGCCCACCGACGCGTTTTCCAGGATGGCCTGCTGGCGCTGCAGCAGTTCGTCCAGGCTGGCCCGCTCACGCAGACGGTCGCTGACGTCCTCGATGATCCAGATCGTGCCCTCGGCGGTGTTGGCCGGGTTGATGGCCTTGGCCCGCAGATGGCAGTGGACCTCACTGCCATCCTTGCGGCGCATGGGCTGTTCCACGTCCAGCAGTTCGCCACGCGCCAGCAGCGGCCCGGCCGCCTGGCCCATGGCCTCGTAGGCTTCCTGGCTGGGATAAAAGACGGAGCCCGGCTGTCCGACCAGCTCCCCGTGCGGCCAGCCGTAGATTTCGGAAGAACGCGGGTTGCAGTGCAGGACCTTGCGGTCGCGCGTGAACACGATCCCGACCGAGGCGTTTTCCAGAATGGCCTGGTACTCCAGCAAGGTCTGCTGGATGCCGGGTTTCAAACTATCGCCGGGCGGTAGGGCCATGAACTCAGGATAGGGCAATTCAGGCCGGGCGGCCAGTGCAAAAGTCTCAGGTTGCGGCTTCGAGTCCGTTGCGGAAGTGTTCCAGCATCCTTTGCGTGGCAGCGGCGGCATCGCGTGCCTGCAGCGCGGTCATGACGGCGCGGTGTTCGGCCAGTGACTCCTCGATGCGACCGGACTTGAGCAGCGAGTGGTGCCGGTTGAGCTTCATGACCTTGCGCAGGTCGGCCACCATCTGGTTGCGCCAGCGGTTGTCGGCGATCTCCAGCAGGCGCATGTGGAAGCGTTCGTTGAGTTCGAAGAAACGATCCCGGTTCTGGGTGCTGGCTTCCAGTGCCTCGTGCAGGCTTTGCAGTTCGCGCAGCTGCTCGTCCGTGGCGTGCCGGGCCACCATGCCGGTCGCGTCGGATTCCAGCAGACCCAGCAGGTGGTAGATGTCCACCAGGTCCTTTTCATTGACCTCGGTGACGTAGGCGCCGCGGCGCACCTTCATGGTCACCAGGCCTTCGGCGGCCAGGACCTTGAGCGCCTCGCGCAGGGGGGTGCGGCTGATGCCGTAGTCCTCGGCGATCTTCAGTTCGTCGATCCAACTGCCGGGTTCCAGTTCGCGGTTGAAGATGCGCTGGCGCAACAGTTCGGCCACTTCTTCATACAGGGCGCGGGGAGAGAGGGAAACGGCGGACATGGCCGGGATTGTAAGCTTAAAGAATATTTTGCATCAATAATTATGAATGATGTAAACTCCGCGCAACAATTTAAAGGGCCTTCCCGGGGCCGCCGCTTTGCCATGAACCAGAAAAAGACCGAGTTCAAACAAGCCAGCCTCGAGGCCTGGCACAAGGCCGCCGCCAAGTCTGCGCCGGGCGGTGACGTGAACGCCCTGAACTGGCTCACGCCCGATGGCATTTCAGTCAAGCCGCTGTACACCGCGGCCGACACCCGGGACCTGCCGCACGCCGACACGCTGCCCGGCTTCGAGCCCTATCTGCGCGGACCGCAGGCCACCATGTACGCCGTGCGGCCCTGGACCATCCGCCAGTACGCCGGCTTTTCCACGGCGGAGGAGTCCAACGCCTTCTACCGCAAGGCCCTGGCGGCCGGCGGGCAGGGCGTGAGCGTGGCCTTCGACCTGGCCACGCACCGCGGCTACGACAGCGACCACCCGCGCGTGACGGGTGACGTGGGCAAGGCCGGCGTGGCCATCGATTCGGTGGAGGACATGAAGATCCTGTTCAGCGAGATCCCGCTGGACAAGGTGTCCGTCTCCATGACCATGAACGGTGCCGTGTTGCCGGTGCTGGCGGGTTATGTGGTGGCGGCCGAAGAGCAGGGCGTGTCGCAAGACAAATTGAGCGGGACCATCCAGAACGACATCCTCAAGGAGTTCATGGTCCGCAACACCTACATCTACCCGCCCGAGCCGAGCATGCGCATCATCGGCGACATCATCGAGTACACGAGCAAGAACATGCCCAAGTTCAACTCGATCTCGATCTCGGGTTACCACATGCAGGAGGCTGGGGCCAACCAGGCGCTGGAACTGGCCTTCACCCTGGCCGACGGCAAGGAGTATGTGAAAACGGCGATTGCCAAGGGCATGGACGTGGACGACTTTGCGGGTCGGCTGTCCTTCTTCTGGGCGGTCGGGATGAACTTCTATCTGGAGATCGCCAAGATGCGTGCGGCGCGCCTGCTGTGGTGCCGCATCATGAAGGGTTTCAACGCCAAGAACCCCAAGAGCCTGATGCTGCGCACCCACAGCCAGACCTCGGGTTGGAGCCTGACCGAGCAGGACCCCTACAACAACGTGGTGCGCACCACCATCGAGGCCATGGCCGCCGTGTTCGGTGGCACGCAGAGCCTGCACACCAACAGCTTCGACGAAGCCATTGCCCTGCCGACCGAGTTCAGCTCGCGCATTGCGCGCAACACCCAGCTCATCATCCAGGAAGAGACCCACATCACCAATGTGATCGACCCCTGGGCCGGCAGCTACATGATGGAAAAGCTCACGCAGGACATGGCCGATGCGGCCTGGACCATCATCGAGGAGGTCGACGCCATGGGCGGCATGACCAAGGCGGTGGACAGCGGCTGGGCCAAGCTCAAGATCGAGGCGGCCGCCGCCGAAAAGCAGGCCCGTATCGACTCGGGCAAGGACGTCATCGTCGGCGTCAACAAGTACAAGCTCAAGAAGGAAGACCCGATCGACATCCTCGAGGTCGACAACGTCAAGGTGCGCGACGGCCAGATTGCGCGCCTCAAGGCCATCCGTGCCAGCCGCGATGCCAAGGCGGTTCAGGCGGCACTGGATGCTCTCACGCAGGCCGCCGAGCAGGGCAGTGGTAACCTGCTCGACCTGAGCATCCAGGCCATCCGCCTGCGCGCCACGGTCGGCGAGGTCAGCGATGCGCTGGAGAAGGTTTTCGGGCGCCATCGCGCCGATACGCAAAAGGTGACCGGTGTGTACGCAGCTGCCTACGACTCGGCCGAGGGCTGGGAAACCCTGAAGAAGGAAATCGCCGACTTCGCGACGGCGCAGGGCCGTCGTCCGCGCGTGATGATCTCCAAGCTGGGCCAGGACGGGCATGACCGCGGCGCCAAGGTGGTGGCCACGGCCTTTGCCGATCTGGGCTTCGACGTGGACATGGGCCCGCTGTTCCAGACGCCCGAAGAGTGCGCGCGCCAGGCCATCGAGAACGATGTGCACGCCGTGGGTGTCTCCACGCTGGCCGCAGGCCACAAGACCCTGGTGCCGGCCATCATCGCCGAGCTCAAGAAGCAGGGCGCCGACGACATCATCGTTTTCGTCGGCGGTGTCATTCCGCGTCAGGACTACGACTTTCTCTATGAAGCGGGCGTCAAGGGCATCTACGGCCCCGGCACCCCGATCCCGGCCAGCGCCAAGGACGTGCTGGAGCAGATCAAGAAGGCCGTTCAATGAAGCACCCCCGAGGCGCTATGCGCCTCCCCCTCAAGGGGGCGACACCAGCGGCCCGGCGAAGCCGGTTCCACGGTGTCCCTAGTCTTAAGGGCGCGGTGCGCGGGCCGGCTCTCATTTTCTGATGTGCGCATGACCGAGAAGAAACAAGCGGCTGGTCCCCTGCCACTGCTGGACGGCATCCTGCAGGGCACCCCCGCCCAGCGGCGCCGTGCCATGGCCAAGGCCATCACGCTGCTCGAATCGACGCGGGCCGATCACCGGGCGCAGGGCGACGAACTGCTGACGGCGCTGCTGCCGCACACCGGTGGCGCGTTTCGGCTGGGCATCAGCGGCGTGCCCGGTGTGGGCAAGTCCACCTTCATCGAGGCGCTGGGCCTCTACCTCATCGGCCATGGGCATCGCGTGGCCGTGCTGGCGGTGGACCCATCTTCCAGCGTCTCCGGTGGCTCCATCCTGGGCGACAAGACCCGCATGGAGAAACTCTCCGTGCATGAACAGGCCTATATCCGGCCCAGTCCGTCCAGCGGCACGCTCGGTGGTGTGGCCGAGAAGACCCGCGAGGCCATGCTGGTCTGCGAGGCTGCGGGTTACGACATCGTGATCGTCGAGACCGTGGGTGTGGGCCAGAGCGAGACCGCCGTGGCCAGCATGACCGACATGTTCTGCCTGATGCAGCTGCCCAATGCGGGCGACGACCTGCAGGCCATCAAGAAGGGCGTGATGGAGCTGGCCGACCTGGTGGTGATCAACAAGGCCGACATCGATGCCGCGGCCGCCACCCGTGCGCAGGCGCAGATCACCTCGTCGCTGCGCTTGCTCGGCCAGCACGGCAACCCCGAGCACGCGCACCACGACGAGAAGATCTGGCACCCGAAGGTGGTCCAGCTCAGTGCCCTGCTGGGCCAGGGCGTGGACAGTTTCTGGGCGGCCGTCACGCAGTTCCGCGCGCTGCAGTCCGCCAGCGGCAAACTGGCGGCGCGGCGCGAGAGCCAGGCCCAGGCCTGGATGTGGGAGCGCATCGAGGCGGGTCTGCGACTGGCGTTTCGCGCGCACCCGCAGGTGCGAAAATTGCTGGCCCCGTTGAGCACGGAAGTCATAAGCGGCCGTCTGGCCGCCTCCACCGCCGCACGCCAGCTGCTGCAGGCCTACGAACACAAAACCTGAACGAATCAACAGAGGACGAACCATGCACGACATCCTGGAACAACTGGAGCAAAAACGCGCCGCAGCCCGCCTGGGCGGCGGCGAGAAACGTATCGCCGCGCAGCACGCCAAGGGCAAGCTGACGGCACGTGAGCGCCTGGAAGTGCTGCTTGACGAAGGTACCTTCGAAGAGTGGGACATGTTTGTCGAACACCGCTGCGTGGACTTCGGCATGGAGGAGAACAAGATCCCGGGTGACGGCGTGGTCACCGGCTACGGCATGATCAACGGCCGCCTGGTCTTCGTCTACAGCCAGGACTTCACGGTCTTCGGCGGTGCGCTGTCCGAGGCCCATGCCGAGAAGATCTGCAAGATCATGGACCAGGCCATGAAGGCCGGCGCGCCGGTCATCGGCCTGAACGATTCCGGCGGCGCCCGCATCCAGGAAGGCGTGGCCTCCCTGGGGGGTTATGCCGAGGTGTTCCAGCGCAACGTCTGCGCCTCGGGGGTGATCCCGCAGATCAGCATGATCATGGGCCCGAGTGCCGGCGGCGCCGTTTACAGCCCGGCCATCACGGACTTCATCTTCATGGTGAAGGACAGCTCCTATATGTTCGTGACCGGCCCCGAGGTGGTGAAGACGGTGACGCATGAGGAGGTGACCGCCGAGGAACTGGGCGGCGCGTTGACCCACACCACCAAGAGCGGTGTGGCCGACCTGGCCTTCGAGAACGACGTGGAGGCGCTGCTCATGCTGCGTCGTCTCTACAACTACCTGCCGCTGAACAACCGTGAAAAAGCCCCGGTGCGCAAGAGCGGCGACCCGATCGACCGCATGGAGCGCAGTCTGGACACCCTGGTGCCGGACAACCCGAACAAGCCCTACGACATGAAGGAGCTGATCGTCAAGACCGTGGACGATGGCGACTTCTTCGAGATCCAGCCCGAATATGCCAAGAACATCCTGATCGGTTTCGCCCGTATGGATGGCCAGACCGTGGGCATCGTGGCCAACCAACCGCTGGTGCTGGCGGGCTGCCTGGACATCAAGAGCAGCATCAAGGCTGCACGTTTCGTGCGCTTCTGCGACGCCTTCAACATCCCGGTCGTGACCTTTGTCGACGTGCCCGGTTTCATGCCCGGCACCAGCCAGGAGTACGGCGGGATCATCAAGCACGGCGCCAAGCTGCTCTACGCCTACGCCGAGTGCACGGTGCCCAAGGTCACCGTGATCACGCGCAAGGCCTATGGCGGCGCCTACGACGTGATGGCCTCCAAGCACCTGCGCGGCGACGTCAACTTCGCCTGGCCCAATGCCGAGATTGCCGTAATGGGCGCCAAGGGCGCGGTGGAAATCATCTTCCGCGAAGACAAGGGTGACCCGGCCAAGCTGGCCGCCAAGGAAGCCGAGTACAAGGCCCGCTTCGCCAACCCCTTCGTGGCCGGCGCGCGCGGTTACATCGACGACGTGATCCTGCCGCACGAGACGCGCAAGCGCATCTGCCGATCGCTGGTCATGCTCAAAGACAAGAAGCTGGACAACCCGTGGCGCAAGCACGGCAACATTCCGCTGTGATGGCCTGAGGAGATAAGAACATGTTCAAGAAAATCCTGATTGCAAATCGTGGTGAGATCGCCTGCCGGGTGATCGCGACCGCGAAGAAGATGGGCATCGCTACCGTGGCGGTGTATTCCGAAGCCGATCGCGACGCGCGCCACGTGCTGCTGGCCGACGAATCCGTGCTGCTCGGCCCCGCGCCCAGCCGCGAGTCCTATCTGGTGGCGGACAAGATCATCGCCGCGGCCAAGCAGACCGGCGCCCAGGCCATCCACCCGGGCTACGGTTTCCTGTCCGAGAACGAGGACTTCGCCAAACGCGTGGAGGAGGAAGGCCTGGTCTTCATCGGACCCAAGCACTATTCCATCGCCGCCATGGGCGACAAGATCGCCTCCAAGAAGCTGGCCGGCGAGGCCAAGGTGAACTGCATCCCGGGCTGGAACGAGGCCATCGAGTCGGCCGAGCGCGCCGTGGAGATCGCCAAGGGCATCGGCTATCCGGTGATGATCAAGGCTTCGGCTGGCGGCGGTGGCAAGGGCCTGCGCGTGGCCTTCAATGACAAGGAGGCGTTCGAAGGTTTCACCAGCTGCCGCAACGAGGCGCGCAACAGTTTTGGTGATGATCGCGTTTTCATCGAGAAGTTTGTCGAAGAGCCGCGCCACATCGAGATCCAGGTGCTCGGCGACAGCCACGGCAATGTGATCTACCTGAACGAGCGCGAGTGCTCGATCCAGCGCCGGCACCAGAAGGTGATCGAAGAGGCACCCAGCCCCTTCATCAGCGACGCGACCCGCAAGGCCATGGGCGAGCAGGCCGTGGCCCTGGCCAAGGCCGTGAAGTACCAGAGCGCGGGCACGGTGGAATTTGTCGTTGGCAAGGACCAGAGTTTCTACTTCCTGGAAATGAACACTCGGCTGCAGGTGGAGCACCCGGTGACCGAGTGCATCACGGGCCTGGACCTGGTCGAGCTCATGATCCGCGTGGCGGCCGGCGAGAAGCTGCCGTTGGCACAAGCGGATGTGAAGCGCAATGGCTGGGCCATCGAGTGCCGCATCAACGCCGAAGATCCCTTCCGCAACTTCCTGCCCTCCACCGGCCGCCTGGTGCGGTTCACGCCGCCGACGCAGAGCATGTGGCAGTCCGACACGAAGCACCTGCAGGGCGTGCGCGTCGACACCGGCGTGCAGGACGGTGGCGAGATCCCGATGTACTACGACTCGATGATTGCCAAGCTCATCGTGCACGGCAAGGATCGCCTGGAGGCGATCGCCAAGATGCGTGAGGCGCTCAACGGCTTCGTGATCCGCGGCATCAGCTCCAACATTCCTTTTCAGGCCGCTCTGCTGGCGCACCCGAAGTTTGTCGCGGGTGACTTCAACACCGGTTTCATCGCCGAGCATTACGGCAAGGGTTTTTCGTCCGAGGATGTGCCGCACGCCGATCCGAACTTCCTGGTGGCGCTGGCGGCTTTTGTGCGCCGCAAATCGCGCGAGCGCACGACCACCATCTCCGGTCAGTTGCCGGGTTATTCGGTCGATGCCGGCAAGGACTACGTGGTCATCACGCTGGGCGCGGAGGGGCAGCACCTGCATGCCCCGGTGCATGTGGACGAATTCGTGGGTGAAACCGGCAAGGCCCGGGTGCGCGTGGGCGACAGGAGTTATGAAATCTGCAGCACTTCGCGCCTGAACGACATCATCATCGTCGGCACGGTGGACGGCAAACCTTTCACGACCCAGGTCGAACGCGGCACGGCCCGCAACCCGCTGGCCCTGCGGCTGCAGCACAACGGCACGCTGATCGAGGCGCTGGTGATCTCTCCGCGCATGGCCGAACTGCACCAGCTGATGCCGCACAAGGCGCCGCCGGACATGAGCCGTTACGTGCTCTCGCCCATGCCGGGCCTGCTGGTCGACGTGGCGGTGCAGCCGGGCCAGAAGGTGCAGGCGGGCGAGCGCGTGGCCGTGATCGAGGCCATGAAGATGGAAAACGTGCTGTTCGCCGCCGCCGATGGTGTGGTGGCCAAGGTACTGGCCTCCAAGGGGGAAAGCCTGACGGTGGATCAGCCCATCGTGGAGTTCCAGTGATGAGTCAGCGGCCTTTCAAGGTGCTGGGCATCCAGCAGATCGCCATTGGCGGCCCCGACAAGACCCGGCTGCGAACGCTCTGGGTCGAGATGCTGGGCTTGCAGGTCACGGGCACGTTCAGGAGCGAGCGCGAGAACGTGGACGAGGACATCTGCGCCATGGGCTCCGGGCCGTACAAGGTCGAGGTCGACCTGATGCAGCCGCTGGACCCCGAGAAGAAACCGGCGGTGCACACCACGCCGCTCAACCACGTGGGCCTGTGGATCGACGACCTGCCCAAGGCCGTGGAATGGCTCACCGCCCAGGGCGTGCGTTTCGCGCCGGGCGGCATCCGCAAGGGCGCGGCCGGCTACGACATCTGTTTCATGCATCCGAAGTCAAGTGACGAATTCCCGGTTTCGGGTGAAGGCGTGCTGATCGAACTGGTGCAGGCACCTCCCGAGGTGGTGGCTGCCCTGACTTGATAGGGACAAACCCCGTAAGTTTCCTGAAGGACGCATCCCTATACTTATCAGGGTATCGGGCGCTTCAGTTCCGGTTCGATGTGGTCGAACTTGAATTGTGATCAGACCCGCCTTGCTTGAGAGGCATACGTCACCGGGATCCGTCATGGGCATCATCAAACAGATTTTTGGACCCGGCGCATGGCTCATGCGCCGCCTGTCCCTGGCCGGCAAGCTGGTCCTGCTGAACGTGGTCATGCTGCTGGCCTACGTCGCGATGGAGTGGGTCGGCATCGTCACGGGCGCCTGCGCCTTGCTGGTCCTGGTCTACCTGATGCTGGCTTTCTATCTCAGCTTCATGTCCGACCTGCGCCGGGTGATGCATTTCATGGAGCAGACGGCCCAGGGCAATCTGCGCGAGAAGGTACTGATCCGCGGGCGTGACGAACTCGGTGCCATGGCCGAGGCGATGCAGGGCATGGTGGCCAGCCTGTCGGGCATGGTGGCCAGCATCCGCAGCAACTCGGCGCTGGTGGCGCACGCCGGACAGAGCCTGGCAGCGGGCAACCGCGAGCTGTCGGACCGCACCGAGCAGCAGGCGGCCAATCTGGAGCAGACCTCGGCCAGCGTGCAGGAGTTGTCATCCACCGTGCAGGGCAATGCGCGTACCACGCAGCAGGCCAACAGCCAGGCGGCCCAGGTGCGTGACGTGGCCGACCGCGGTGCCCAGGGCATGGTGCAGGCCGTGCAGTCGGTCGAAGCGATCCAGAGCAGCGCGCAGCGCATGAACGAGATCATCGGCGTGATCGACAGCCTGGCTTTCCAGACCAATATCCTGGCGCTCAATGCCGCTGTCGAGGCCGCGCGGGCCGGTGAGGCCGGGCGCGGTTTTGCCGTGGTGGCGGCCGAGGTGCGGACCCTGGCGCAACGCTCGGCCGAGTCGGCCAAGGAGATCCGCCAGCTCATCGGTGCTTCCTCCAGCCAGGTGGCGGCCAGCGTGGCGCAGATTCGCACGGCGGGCAGCAGCATCGGTGAAATCGTTCCGGGTATCCGTGGCGTGGCCGAGAGCATGTCCCATATCTCGGTCTCCAGCGCCGAGCAGAGCACGTCGCTCAACGAGATCACGGCCGCCATCCGCCAGCTTGACGAGATCACGCAGCGCAATGCGGCGATGGTGGAACATGCCGTCGATCAGGCCGAAAAACTGGAGCAACGGGCTTCCACGCTGGCCCAGGCCGTGGCGGCGTTCCGGCTGCAGCAGGGCACCGCCGACGAGGCGCTCGAGCTGGTGCAGCGGGCCATTGCGTTTCGCCGGCAGACCACACGCGAGGGTTTTGTGCGGGGTCTGACCGAGCCGCAGCAGGGCTTTCACGACCGCGATATGTACGTCTTCGCGCTGGACCGCAGCGGTGCCTATGTGGCCTTTGGCGGGAATCCAGCCAAGGTGGGGACGCGGGTGCAGGACATCCCGGGCATCGACGGCCAAGGGTTGCTCGAGGCCATCGTGGCGCAGGCCGAGCATGCGCCGGGCTGGGTGGAGTACGACATCACCAACCCGGCTACCGGCGCGGTGCAGACCAAGATGTCCTATGTGCAACAGGTCGACGATTTGTACGTCGGCGCCGGCGTCTACAAGAACCTGGTCGCGTCCTGAGGCCTGCCGGCCTCAGCTTCCACCTTCGCGCCGTGCCCGTGCACGTGCCAGGGCCGCCTCGATCACAGCGCGTTTCTGGTCCAGCACGGCCGGATCCGTGTGCTGTGAATGTGCGGGCAGATCGGCCAGCTTCATCCGCGCTTTTTCTTCCAGCTGCAGTTCGTTTTCCTGTCGGCTGCGCTGCTGACGAATGCTATGAAATTCATAGCGTTGGCGCGCCGTGGCCGCCTGCTGAGCCGTCCAGGCCGCCCAGCCGGTGCGCTCGCCGCTGACACTTTCCATGCGGATGCAGTCCACCGGGCAGACCGGGAGGCAGAGTTCGCAACCGGTGCAGTGCGGCTCGATCACCGTGTGCATGCGCTTGTTGCCGCCCAGGATGGCGTCGGTCGGGCAGACGGCGAGGCACAGCGTGCAGCCGATGCACCAGTCCTCGTCGATCACGGCCACGGTGAGCGGACCTTCGGTGCCGAACGCGGGGTCCAGGGGCAGCGCGGGCCGGCCGGTCAGTGCTGCCAGACGGCTGATGCCTTCGGCGCCACCGGGCGGGCATTGGTTGATGGCGGCGTCTCCGGCCGCGATGGCCTGGGCATACGCCGCGCAGTCCGGATAACCACAGCGCGTGCACTGGGTCTGGGGCAGGACGTCGAGGATTTGGGCAGCGGTCGCGGGCATGCCCGGATTATCCGGCCCTGGAGTCGGGCGTCAGGCGGCTGACCTGGCGCTTTTCTTTCCGCCCGCCTTGGCCGGCGTGTTGTGTTCCAGGATGAAGGCCTTGACCGCCGGGTAGACGATGTCGCGCCAGCGCCGGCCCGAGAAGATGCCGTAGTGGCCGGCACCCTTGGCTTCCAGGTGTTGCTGGCGCGCCTTGGGCACGCCGCTGCAGATGCCGTGCACGGCCTCGGTCTGGCCCGAGCCTGAAATGTCGTCGAGTTCGCCTTCGACGGAGAGCAGGGCGGTGGTCTTGATGTCCTGCGGCTGTACGCGCTCGATCTGGCCGTCCACGCCCTTCACATCCCATGTGCCTTGCACCAGGCTGAAATCCTGGAACACGGTCTTGATGGTTTCCAGGTAGTAGTGCGCGTCCATGTCCAGCACGGCGTTGTACTCGTCGTAGAACTGGCGGTGCGCGTCGGCACTGGTGTCGTCGCCCTTGATCAGGTGCTCGAAGTAGTCGTAGTGGCTCTTGGCGTGGTGCTGCGGATTCATGGCCACGAAACCTGCGTGCTGCAGGAAACCGGGATATACCTTGCGACCGGCACCGGGGAAGTTGCTGGGCACACGGTAGATCACGTTGTGCTCGAACCAGCTGTGGCTCTTGGTCATGGCCAGGTTGTTCACGGCCGTGGGTGATTTGCGTGCGTCGATGGGGCCGCCCATCATGGTCATGGTCAGCGGCGTGGTCTCGCCGCGGCTGGCCATCAGGGAGACGGCGGCCAGCACCGGTACCGTGGGCTGGCACACGCTCATCACGTGGCAGTTGCCGTATTCGTGCTGGATGTGGCGGATGAATTCCTGCACGTAGTTGACGTAGTCGTCCAGGTGGAATTCGCCCTCCGACAGCGGCACCAAACGCGCGTTCTTCCAGTCGGTGATATAGACCTTGTGGTCCTTGAGCATGGTGCGCACGGTGTCGCGCAGCAGCGTGGCATAGTGGCCCGAGAGCGGCGCCACGACCAGTACCACGGGCTGGTTCTTGAGCTTGGTCAGCGTGGACTGGTCGTCGGTGAAGCGTTTGAAGCGGCGCAGTTCGCAGAAAGGCTTGTCCAGCTCCACGCGCTCATGGATAGCCACATTGACGCCGTCCACACCTACCGTGCGGATGCCGAATTCGGGCTTCTCATAGTCCTTGCCCAGGCGGTGCATCAGCGCGTAGCCGGCGGCCATGCGCTGGGCATGCGGCAGGTGGGCCAGCGGCGACAGCGGGTTGTTGAAAGCCTTGGCCGTGGTCTCGGCCAGATCGGCAAAGGGCTCCATCAGGGAGCGCTGGGTTTCATAGAGCTGGTACAGCATGGCGGACTCGCTTTCAGCGTATTGCTGCAGTGCAATATATCAGTTGTTTCGCATTCATGTCTTGGTAATTGCACCTAATCGGCGGGCCAGATGGCGACAAAGGTGACAATCCGTTCATGCGACGTCGTTTTGTCCTCGCCACGGCTCTGGGCCCTGGCGTCAGCCTTCTGACCGGAATGCCCATGACCGCCACCGCCGGGGCGACCCGCCTGACCCAGCTCCAGCCCAGCCCGCGTTTGCCGGTGCTCTTCATCGGACATGGCAGCCCGCTGAACGTGATCGAACCCAACGAATTCCGGCCCCGCTGGGAGGCCCTGGGCCGGGAATTCGGCAGTGGCGCAGAGGCCCGCTGGCCCCGGCCACAACTCATCCTCTGCATCTCGGCGCATTGGCTCACGCGCGGCTGGTGGCTCACCGGCATGGAAAAACCGCCCACCATCCACGACTTCGGCGGCTTTCCGCAGGCGCTGTTCGACCAGCAATACCCGGCGCCGGGCGCGCCGCGGGTGGCGCAGGCCCTGGCCGGCGAACTGCGCCAGCCCGCCAGCCAGCAGCCCTTGGGCGTGGACCAGGCTGAATGGGGTTACGACCACGGCAGCTGGTCGGTGCTCAAGCCCATGTTTCCTCAGGCGGACATTCCGGTGCTGCAGCTCAGCATGGACTACAGCCGCCCGCCGGCCGAACACTATGCACTCGGCCAGCAGCTGCGCAGCCTGCGCGAGCGTGGCGTGCTCATCGTCGGAAGCGGCAACATCGTGCACAACCTGCGCACCCTGCGCCGGGGTGCTCCCAACGACCAGGCTTATGACTGGGCGCTGGAGTTCGACCGCCTCATGGGAGAGCACATCGCCCAGGGACGCCTGAACGCACTGCCCGACTTCCTGCAGTTGGGCGAGCTGGCCCGCCTGGCCCATCCCACGCACGACCACTTCCTGCCTCTGTTGCACGCGGCTGGCGCCGTCCACCCGGGCGAGGCCCCACGCTTTTTCAATGCCAGCTTCCAGGGCGCTTCGATCTCCATGCGCTCGGTCATCTGGGGTTAGCAAGTCACGCAGATCTGGCCTGGGCAGTCGCTTGCCCAGGCCCGTTTGTAAGCCTCTGTAAGGCAGTGACAATGCCCGTATTCCCCAACAAAAAATCAGAGGAAGAAATGAGTCGAATTCTGAAAGCGCTGTTTCTGTGCACCTTCGGCCTGCTGGCGCTGCAAGCGCAGGCCCGTGAAGTGGACGGCGTGAAATACGAGGAAAACATCGAACTCGCCGGCGCGAAGCTGCAGCTCAACGGCGCAGGCACACGCTACAAGGCCGTGTTCAAGGTCTACACGGCCGGTCTGTACCTTGGCAAGAATGCCGGCACCCTGCCCGAGGCCCTGGCAGTTCCCGGGCCCAAACGCCTGACGCTGACCTTTGTGCGCGAGATCGCTTCCGAAGAACTGGGCCGGCTGTTCATCAAGGGCATCAAGTCCAACACCCCGAATGAAGAGTACACGCGCATCGTCGGCAGCGTGATGCGCATGAGCCAGGTCTTCTACGAAGCCCGCAGGATGAAGATCGGCGAAGTCATCAACATGGACTGGGTGCCGGGCAAGGGGACGATCATCACCATCCGTGGTGTCCCGGTCGGCGAGCCCTTTCCCGAGCCGGAGTTCTATGGCGCCTTGCTGCGCATCTGGCTGGGCCAGGATCCGGCCGACTGGACCTTGAAGGACGCCTTGCTGGGCCAGTCAGACCGCCGCTGAGTCAGAGTCTGTTCACGGCCTCGCAGGGGCCGTTAGCAGGCTCTTAGAACAGCGAGCGTAGCAGCAGGCTGCTGCCGGTGAGCAGCAGCATGCCGTGCAGCACCAGCAGGAAGCGCCGTTTGTCCAGCCGCAGGCTGACATGGTGGCCGATGTAGAGGCCCAGCGCCACGGCCGGCAGCAGGCACAGCACCAGCCAGAGCAGTCCGGGGTCCAGCAGCCGGCCAGCCAGCAGGAACAGCGCCACACGCACCACCGAACTGAACATCAAGACCGCCGTCTGCGTGGCGCGGATCTGCTGCACATCGTCCAGGCGACGCAGCAGGTAGAGCGAGTAGACCCAGCCGCCCGCGCCGAACAGCGCACTGAACACGCCGCCCACGCTGCCGTACCACCAGGCCCAGCTTGGCGATAGCGGTGTGGTCGGGGCCGTCTTGGGCCGCAGGCCGTTGAGCGCGTACAGCACCACGAAGGCGCCCAGCGCCGGCATCAGCAGCGTGACCGGCAGGGTGAAGAGCAGCCAGGCGCCCAGCGCACTGCCGGACAACAAGGCCGGTACCAGGCGCCAGAGTTCGCGTCGCGCCACGTGTTCACTCAGGCGCCAGCCGTTGGACCAGGAGGCCACCATGTCCGTCAGCGCCAGCGTGGGCACCACGGTGGACACAGGCAGCAGGTGCGCCAGCAGCGGTGCGCTGACCAGGGTGGAGCCAAAGCCCACCAGGCCGAACACTACGTAGGCCACGGTGATCACCGGTTCGGCAAAGAGCAGGGTCAGGAGGTCCGGCATGATCGGGCCGCTCATTCGCCGCGTGCGGCGGCACGTAGCTTGTCTTTCTTGCTCGGGCGCTTGCCCTTGACCCCACCTGCGCCGGTGGCGACTGGTGGCGGCGCTTCCGTCGGCTCGAACCCGGGGAACACTTCACGCGGCAACTGGAGGCCCTGGCGTTTTTCGATCAGTCGGAAGTGCGCCTCGGTGCCCGCGCTGACGAGACTCACGGCCAGCCCGCTTTCACCGGCACGACCGGTGCGGCCGATGCGGTGGGTGTAGTCGCTGGTCGATCGCGGCAGGTCGTAATTGACGACCACCGGCAGCTGCGTGATGTCCAGTCCGCGCGCCGCGACGTCGGTGGCCACCACCGCGGTGAGCCGCTCGGCCTTGAAGTCGGCCAGCACCTGCGTGCGCTTGCCCTGGCTCAGTTCGCCATGGAAGGGTTCGGCATCGATGTCTGCCTTGCGCAGCTTGTCAGCCACGATCTCGGCCGCGTGTTTGGTGGCCACGAACACCAGGACCCGGCTCCATTTTTCCTGGGTGATCAGCTGGCGCAGCAACTGGGTGCGCCGGGCCGCATCGACCGCGATAGCACGTTGCAGGATATCGGGTCGGTCCTGGGGTGTTGGCAGCACGTCGATGCGCAGCGGGTCCTGCAGCAGGGTTTGCGCCAGGGCCTGTACCGCGGGCGGGAAGGTGGCCGAGAAAAAGAGGTTCTGGCGTTGGGCGGGCAGCAGCGACAGGATGCGTTCCAGCTCCTCGGCAAAACCCAGGTCCAGCAGGCGGTCGGCCTCATCCATCACCAGGGCTCGCACGCTGGCCAGCGTGAGCGCGTTGTGGTCCAGCAGGTCCAGCAGGCGGCCGGGGGTGGCCACCACGATGTCGGTGCCGCCGCGCAGGCCCATCATCTGCGGGTTGATGGACACGCCGCCGGATACCACACTCACCTTGAGCGGCGCGTCCAGGTGCTGGGCCAGGCTGCGGAACTCCTCGCCGACCTGGGCGGCCAGTTCGCGCGTGGGCACCAGCACCAGCGCACGGGCGCGCCGGGGCTTCTCAGCCGGAGCCTGCGCCAGCTGTTGCAGCAGCGGCAGTGCAAAGGCGATGGTCTTGCCCGAGCCGGTCTGCGCCGAGCCCAGCACGTCGCGGCCCTGCAGCGCGGCCGGAATGGCCGCGGCCTGGATCGGCGTGGGGGCGGTGTAGGCCCGGGCGCTGAGCGCCCGCAGCAGGGCGGGCGACAAGCCCAGGGAGGAAAATGGCATGAGCAACTTCGGGAAAGGGCACCCAGTTTAAGCGCTCCGCTGCCGGCACAGGCGTGGGACGACGATAATCAAGCCCCTCGCGAAATTTACCAAGGCCCATCGTGCGCAAAACCTATCCGCTCCATATCGAGGGCAAACACCCTGACCGCGTGCTCGACGCCGTCAAGCACGACATCCGCAAATACGTCAAACGGCAGCGGCGCGTGGCGCTGCCCGAAGGCGTCGATTTCTGGGACTTCGACTGCAAGTTCGGCCTCAGTGCCGACACGGCCGCGCCCGTCCATTTCGGCAACCTCATCGAGCAGATCGATGTCGCCGCCAAGGACGGTGCCACGGCGGTGTATGTGGAAGTGCTGGCCAAGAACGGCCACCGCAAGGCCCGTCCGGCGGGCAGCGCGCCAGAGGACCAGGACGACTGAGGGATGACCGGGAGCGCGAGCATGAGCAAGAAGCCCCTGCGTATCGGCCTGGCTCTGGGCAGCGGCTCGGCGCGCGGCTGGTCGCATATCGGCGTCATCCGTGCCCTGGAGCGCGCCGGCATCTCGCCCGACATCGTCTGCGGCACCTCCATCGGAGCGCTCGTGGGGGCGGTTTATGCGGCTGGCGAGATCGACCGCCTGGAACCTTGGGTCAAAAGCCTGACCTGGAAGTCCGTGCTCGGGCTCATGGACTTCAAGATGGGCGGTGGCCTCATCGAAGGCGGCAAGCTGCTGGACTTCTTCCGCAGCCGCTACGAGGACCAGGGCATCGCCGGCCTGCGCAAGGCCTATGCCTGCGTGGCCACCGAGCTGTACACCGGCCGCGAGGTCTGGCTGCGCGAGGGGCCGGTGATCGAGGCGGTGCGTGCCTCCATTGCCCTGCCGGGCCTGTTCACTCCGGCGCAGCATGAAGGGCGCCTGCTCGTCGATGGTGGGCTGGTCAATCCGGTGCCCGTCTCGCTGTGCCGTGCCATGGGGGCGGACATCGTCATCGCCGTGGACCTGAACTGGGACATCATGCTGCACCACAGCCGCGTGGCCAGCCATGCGCGCGATGCCGAGGCCGAGGAAGCCCCGCAGGGCGGGATGCTGCAGGCCATCCTCACCCGCTTGCGACCGGCCAAGGGGACGAATGGCCGCGACAACGGACCGCCCATGCCCTCCATGCTGGACGTGCTGACCACCAGCCTGAACATCATGCAGATGCGCATCACACAAAGCCGCCTGGCCGGCGAGCCGGCCGACGTGGTGATCCGCCCCCGGCTCAACGAGGTGGCCGCCATGGACTACCACCTGGCGGCCGGCACCATCGCCGAAGGTGAGCGTGCGGCCGAGTTCGCGCTGCCGCATATCCGGGATTTGCTGGCTTGAGACCATGCTGCAGTACCTGGACTTCGACTACAGCGAAGACGGGCACGACCACGGCACGTTCGAGGCCATGGCGTCGGTCCCCGCGAACCGCCTGACCGTCCTGCAGGCCGAGATCGCGCAGGTGCTGGACTGGGCCCATGCCACCTTTCCCGATCAGCGCGCGCCGCTGGAGGAGGGCGGTGAGTGGGACTATCTGCTGGAGGGGCAGCAGGAGTGGACGGTGCCGGAGACCCTCGCCTACGACGAGCTGACGCGGCGCTTCAGCAGCCAGCCGGGTTCGGCCGGCCCCCCGCGGCACTCGGTGACGTTGGTGCTGAGTGGCAGAGAACAGTTTTGCCAGGCGTTCAGGCTGCGCTTTGGCGTTTGATGGAAATCTTCGCGACGCAGCGCCTGGTCGGGTTGTCCGCGGTCTGTGCTCCGTACAAAATGGCTGTCTTCTAGTCCAGTCAACAAGGTCATGCCCTACGAACTTCATTATTGGCCCGGTATCCAGGGGCGCGGGGAATTTGTCCGCCTAGCGCTTGAGGCGGCTGGCGTGCCTTATGTCGACGTGGCGCGTGGCGATGAGTCAGCGGGCCAGGGTGTACCGGCCTTGCTCCATTATCTGAACGACGGATCCGTCACGCGACCGCCTTTGGCCTGTCCCGTGCTGGTGGACGGCAAACACGTCATCGGACAGACCGCTGCCATCCTGTTGTACTTAGGCCCACGACTCAAGCTGGTTGGGGCAAGCGAAGCGGACCGCCTGTGGACCCATCAGATCCAGCTCACCATCGCAGATGCCGTGGACCAGGCTCACAACACGCACCACCCGGTGGGTTTGGGTTTGTATTACGAAGATCAGAAGCCCGAGGCCTTGCGAGCCGCGCAAGAGTTTCGTAGCCAGCGCATCCCGAAATTTCTGGGCTGGCTTGAGGCCATCCTGGCGCGCAACCCCAAGGGTAGCCAGCATCTGGTGGGTGCGCGACTGAGCTATGCGGACCTGTCGCTGTTCCAGTTGGTGGAGGGCCTGCTTTACGCCTTCCCCAAGGCAACCCGGCGCGCCCTGAAGAAGACGCCACTGGTGCTGGCGTTGCGCGACCGCGTGGCCGGGCATCGTCGCGTCTCGCTCTACTTGCGCAGCGAACGGCGCATACCCTTCAACGAGGATGGCATCTTCCGACGCTACCCTGAGCTCGATGGCTGAGCCCTGTATCAAGTCGCAGGCAACAAAAAACCGCCCGAAGGCGGTTTTTTGTTGCGGGCCGAATCGGCTTACACCACCTTGGCAATCGCCTGGCAGACGTAGTCGATGTTCTTGCTGTTGAGCGCAGCCACGCACATGCGGCCGGTATCGGTGCCGTAGATGCCGAACTCGCTGCGCAGGCGCACCATCTGGTCCTTGGACAGGCCCGAATAGCTGAACATGCCGATCTGGCTGGTGATGAAGCTCATGTCCTGCTTGACGCCGGCGGCCTTCAGGCCGTCGACCAGCTTCTGGCGCATGGCCTTGATGCGCACGCGCATCTCGCCCAGCTCCTTCTCCCAAAGGGCGCGCAGCTCGGGGTTGTTCAGCACGGCGGCCACCACGGCGCCGCCATGGGTGGGCGGGTTGCTGTAGTTGGTGCGGATCACGATCTTGAGCTGGCTCAGCACGCGGTCGGCTTCTTCCTTGCTGGCACACAGCACCGACAGGGCACCCACGCGCTCGCCGTACAGGCTGAAGCTCTTGGAGAAGCTGGTGGAGACGAAGAAGTCCAGGCCGGCAGCCACGAACTTGCCGATCACGGCGCCGTCTTCCTGGATGCCGTTGCCGAAGCCCTGGTAGGCCATGTCCAGGAAGGACACCAGGCCCTTGGCCTTGATGGCGGCGATCACCTGGTCCCACTGGGCGGCGGTGATGTCGTAGCCGGTGGGGTTGTGGCAGCAGGCGTGCAGCAGCACGATGGTGCCGGCCGGGGCGGCCTGGATGTCGGCCAGCATGCCGGCGAAATCGACACCGCGCTTGGCCGCGTCGTAATAACGGTAGCTCTCGACCGTGAAACCGGCGCTGGTGAACAGGGCGCGGTGGTTTTCCCAGCTCGGGTCGGAGATCAGCACCTTGGCGTTCGGGTTGAGCTTCTTGAGGAAGTCGGCGCCGATCTTCAGGCCGCCGGTGCCGCCGATGCCCTGGATGGTGGCGACGCGGCCGCTCTTGACGGGCTCGCTGTCGGCGCCGAAGACCAGACTCTTGACGGCGGCGTCATAGGCGGCGATGCCGTCGATGGGCAGGTAGCCGCGGGCCGTGGGTTTGTCCATCATGGCCTTTTCGGCAGCCTGCACGCACTGCAGCAGGGGCAGCTTGCCGTTGTCGTCGAAATACACGCCCACGCCCAGGTTGACCTTCTTGGGGTTGGTATCGGCGTTGAACTGCTCGTTCAGACCCAGGATAGGGTCGCGCGGTGCCATTTCGACGGCGGAGAACATGGACATGTCGGTTCCTTGGAAAAGTGATGAAGCGGGTGGATTCATGCCACTCCGGCAGCGGGCTGCGCCCGGCACCGGAATGACGTATTCTTTCGGGTTAGCCCTAATTTTAACGGGCTCCGGAAACCGTCCATATCAGGTCGACATGCAAGACGTATCAGCAGTCCCCGCGCCCGAGGCAAATGCCGCTGACAGCCCCGCCGAAGGCCGGTTCGTCAGCTACCCCGGCTCGCCCTTCGAGCTCTACCAACCCTATCCGCCTGCGGGTGACCAGCCCGAGGCCATCAACCAGCTGGTGGAAGGGGTGGAAAACGGCGAGGTCTACCAGACCCTGCTGGGGGTGACGGGTTCGGGCAAGACCTACACCATGGCCAATGTGATCGCCCGCATGGGGCGGCCGGCCATCGTGTTCGCGCCCAACAAGACCCTGGCGGCCCAGCTTTACAGCGAGTTCCGGGAGTTCTTTCCCAGGAATGCGGTGGAGTACTTCGTCAGTTATTACGACTACTACCAGCCCGAGGCCTATGTGCCGCAGCGCGACCTGTTCATCGAGAAGGACAGCGCGATCAACGAGCACATCGAACAGATGCGCCTGTCCTGCACCAAGAGCCTGCTGGAGCGACGTGACGTGGTCATCGTGGCCACGGTCTCGGCCATCTACGGCATCGGCAAGCCTGAGGCCTACCACCAGATGGTGATGACCCTGCGCGCCGGTGACAAGCTGGGCCAGCGCGACGTGATCGCCCAGCTGGTGCGCATGCAGTACCAGCGCAACGACATGGACTTCGGGCGCGGCAAGTTCCGCGTGCGCGGCGACACCATCGACGTGTTCCCGGCCGAGCACAGCGAACTGGCGCTGCGCATCGAATTGTTTGACGACGAGATCGAGAGCCTGCAGCTGTTCGACCCGCTGACCGGGCGCATCCGCCAGAAGATCCCGCGTTTCACCGTCTATCCCAGCAGCCACTACGTGACCCCGCGCGAGCAGGTGCTCAACGCCGTGGAGACCATCAAGGTGGAGCTGGCCGAACGTCTCAAGGAACTGGTGGGCATGGGCAAGCTGGTGGAAGCCCAGCGCCTGGAGCAGCGCACGCGTTTCGACCTGGAGATGCTGAGCGAGGTGGGCCATTGCAAGGGCATCGAGAACTACACGCGCCATCTCTCCGGAGCCGCGCCGGGCGAACCCCCGCCGACGCTGACCGACTATCTGCCCAAGGACGCGCTGATGTTCCTGGACGAAAGCCACGTGCTGATCGGCCAGTTCGGCGGCATGTACAACGGCGACCGCGCGCGCAAGACCACGCTGGTGGAGTACGGCTTCCGCCTGCCCAGTGCGCTGGACAACAGGCCGCTGAAGTTCGAGGAGTTCGAGACCAAGATGCGCCAGGCGGTCTTTGTGTCGGCCACCCCGGGCAACTGGGAGAACGAGCACACCGGCCAGGTGGTGGAGCAGCTGGTGCGTCCGACCGGCCTGGTCGACCCGCAGGTGGAGGTGCGCCCGGCCACGCACCAGGTGGACGACGTGCTGCAGGAAATCCGCATCCGGGTGGAGAAGCACGAGCGCGTGCTCATCACCACCCTGACCAAGCGCATGGCCGAGCAGCTGACCGACTACCTGACCGACAACGGGGTCAAGGTGCGTTACCTGCACAGCGATGTGGACACGGTGGAGCGGGTGGAAATCCTGCGCGACCTGCGCCTGGGGGCTTTCGACGTGCTGGTGGGCATCAACCTGCTGCGCGAAGGCCTGGACATTCCCGAGGTCTCCCTGGTGGCCATCCTGGACGCCGACAAGGAAGGTTTCCTGCGTTCCGAGCGCTCCCTGATCCAGACCATAGGCCGTGCGGCGCGCAATCTGAACGGCCGGGCCATCCTTTATGCGGACCGCATCACCGACTCCATGTCGCGCGCCATCGGTGAAACCGAGCGCCGCCGGGCCAAGCAGGTGACACACAACACGGCGCATGGCATCACGCCGCGCGCCATCGTCAAGCAGGTGCGTGACCTGATCGACGGTGTCTACAGCGAGAAGGCCGGCCGCGAGGCTGAGCGCCTGGAGCAGGAGGCCATGGCCCGCGCCCAGGTGGAGGAAATGAGCGAGAAGGACATTGCGCGCGAGATCAAACGGCTGGAAAAGCTGATGCTGGAACATGCCCGCAACCTGGAGTTCGAGTTGGCCGCCCGGGTGCGCGACCAGCTGGGTTTGCTCAAGGCCCGGGCCTTCGGGGCGGCCGTCCCGGACCATCCGGACGGCCTGCCGGCTTCCCGCTAGGCTGGAAATCCTTTTGTTGACAAGCACTTGCGCTGCATTGCCGCTATCCCGAGCGCGCAGCTGGGTTTTTTGCTAAACTTGAGTCCATTACTCGGAATAGGAGCTTGCCATGCGCCTCACCACCAAAGGCCGCTTTGCGGTCACCGCCATGATTGATCTGGCCTTGCGCCAGAGCAACGGCCCTGTGACCCTGGCCGCCATCAGCCAGCGGCAGCAGATTTCCCTGTCCTATCTGGAGCAGCTCTTCGGCAAGCTGCGTCGGCACGAACTGGTCGAATCCACCCGTGGTCCGGGCGGCGGCTACACCCTGGCGCGCAAGGCGGCCGAGATCACCGTGGCTGACATCATCCTGTCGGTGGACGAGCCCATCGACGCCACCCAGTGCGGCGGCAAGGAAAACTGCCTGGGCGACGGCGGCCGCTGCATGACGCACGAACTCTGGGCTTCCCTGAACACCCGCATGGTCGAGTTTCTGGACTCGGTCACCCTGCAAAAGCTGGTCGACGACCAGCTGGCCAAGGGCATCACCATCGAAGACAAGCCCATGGTCAAGCGGGCCATTTCCAGCGCCCCGGTGGTCAAGCCGGTGCGTGTGAACGCCCCCAACTCGGTGTTTGCGCTGGGCAATGCCTTTTCCAAGTCCTGATCCGGCCGTGCCTGCGCCACTTCACTTTATTGACTGTTCGTTTTTCTAGAGCTGTATGGACATGACGCCCCACTTTCCTATTTACATGGACTACGGTGCCACCACACCTTGCGACCCACGTGTGGTCGATGCCATGATTCCCTGGTTGCGCGAGCACTTCGGCAACCCGGCTTCCCGCAGCCATGCCTGGGGCTGGGAAGCCGAGGAGGCCGTGGAGAAGGCGCGTGCGCAGGTGGCCGACCTGATTGGCGCCGACCCGCGCGAGATCGTCTGGACTTCCGGTGCCACCGAATCCATCAACCTGGCCCTCAAGGGAGCGGCGCAGTTCTACAAGGGCAAGGGCAAGCACCTCATCACCCTCAAGACCGAGCACAAGGCCGTGCTGGACACCATGCGTGAGCTGGAGCGCCAGGGTTTCGAGGTGACCTATCTGGACGTGCAGGAAGACGGGCTGGTGAATCTGGATGCGCTGAAGGCAGCCGTCCGTCCCGACACCATCCTCATCAGCATCCTCTTCGTGAACAACGAGATC
Source organism: Burkholderiales bacterium (assembly GCA_016185015.1). Taxonomy (GTDB): domain Bacteria; phylum Pseudomonadota; class Gammaproteobacteria; order Burkholderiales; family Burkholderiaceae_C; genus Hylemonella. The sequence continues at coordinate 57,530 of JACPOI010000019.1, read as the reverse complement.
GGTGTGATCCAGGACATCCCTGCCATCGGCGCGTTCTGCCGTGAAAAGGGCATCCTGCTGCATGTGGATGCCGCCCAGGCCCCCGGCCGGGTCGAGATCGACATGGACAAGCTGCCCATCGACCTGATGAGCATGACGGCCCACAAGACCTACGGACCCAAGGGCATCGGCGCGCTCTACGTGCGTCGCAAGCCGCGCGTGCGCATCGAGGCGCAGATCCATGGTGGCGGCCATGAGCGTGGCATGCGTTCGGGCACCCTGCCGACCCACCAGTGCGTCGGCATGGGCGAGGCCTTCCGCATTGCCAAGGCCGAGATGGCCCAGGACCTGGCCAAGGCCCGCAAGCTGCAGCAGCGCCTGCTTGACGGTCTCAAGGACATCGAACAGGTCTACGTGAACGGCAGCCTGGAAAAGCGCGTGCCGCAGAACCTGAACATGAGCTTCAACTTCGTCGAAGGCGAGTCGCTGATCATGGGCATCAAGGGCCTGGCGGTATCCAGCGGCTCGGCCTGCACCTCGGCCAGCCTGGAGCCGAGCTATGTGCTGCGTGCCCTGGGCCGCAGCGACGAGCTGGCCCACAGCAGCCTGCGCATGACCATCGGCCGTTTCACGACCGAAGAAGAAATCGATTACGCCATCACGACCATCAAGCACAACGTGGCCAAGCTGCGCGAGCTCAGCCCCCTGTGGGAGATGTTCCAGGACGGCGTGGACCTGAGCACCATCCAATGGGCCGCCCATTGAGATTGACTGATTAAAGAGGCAAGACCATGGCATATTCTGAAAAAGTCGTTGATCACTATGAAAACCCGCGCAACGTCGGCTCCTTCGACAAGGGCGATGACACGGTAGGCACCGGCATGGTGGGCGCGCCCGCCTGCGGTGACGTGATGAAGCTGCAGATCAAGGTGAACCCGAGCACCGGTGTCATCGAGGATGCGCGCTTCAAGACCTACGGTTGCGGTTCGGCCATTGCTTCCAGTTCGCTGGTGACCGAATGGGTCAAGGGCAAGACCCTGGACCAGGCCGCTGCGCTGAAGAACAGCGAGATCGCCGAAGAACTGGCGTTGCCGCCGGTCAAGATCCACTGCTCCATCCTGGCTGAAGATGCCATCAAGGCTGCGGTGGACGATTACCGCAAGAAGCACGCGCACTAAACCAGCAAGCTTGTGGATCAGGGCGGTACCGCAGGGTGCAGCTCTTTCCACGACGGATAAAGAACTATGGCTGTTTCCCTGACTGAAGCCGCAGCACGGCATGTGACCCGCTACCTTTCCAAACGCGGCAAGGGCGTGGGCGTGCGCCTGGGCGTCAAGACCACGGGCTGCTCGGGCCTGGCCTACAAGCTGGAGTACGTGGACGAGATCGCCTCGGAAGACATCGTCTTTGAAGACCATGGTGTCAAGGTGCTGATCGATCCCAAGAGCCTGTCCTACATCGACGGCACCCAGCTCGACTATGTGCGCGAGGGCCTGAATGAGGGTTTCCGTTTCAACAATCCGAACGAGCGGGATCGTTGCGGTTGTGGTGAATCGTTCCGGGTGTGAATCTCCAGTCCGACGATTTCGAACTCTTCGGCCTGCCGCAGCAGTTCACCCAGGACCGCGCTGCCATCGACGCGCGGTGGAAAGACCTGCAGCGCGAGGCCCATCCGGACAAGTTTGCCGCGCAGGGCGCAGCGGCCCAGCGCGTGGCCATGCAGTGGTCGGTGCGCATCAACGAGGCCTACCAGCGCCTGAAGGATCCGCTGCGACGGGCTGCCTATCTCTGCGAACTGCACGGGGCGCCGGTGAATGCCGAGAACAATACGGCCATGCCGGCCGAGTTCCTGATGCAGCAGATGGAATGGCGCGAGGCGCTGGACGATGCCCAGGACATTCCGGCTCTCGATGCCCTGAACGACGAAGTCAGCCGCAGTCGCAAGGGTTTGCTGCAGCGCTGTGAGCAGCTGCTGGACCAGGCCAAGGATTACACCGGCGCCGTCGCGCAGGTGAGGGCGCTGATGTTCATCGAGCGCTTTGCCCGTGACATCGAAGCCCGTTACGACAAGATGGAAAGCCGGCTCGGGTGACAATCTGCGCTGAACCTGAATAGAACAACGATGGCACTCCTGCAGATTTCCGAACCCGGCCAGGCACCCGACCCGCACCAGCGGCGCATCGCGGTGGGCATTGACCTGGGCACCACCCATTCCCTGGTGGCCGCCGTGCGCAACGGCGTGGCCGAGTGTCTGCCCGACACCGAGGGCCGCGTGATCCTGCCCTCCGTGGTGCGTTACCTGCCGCAAGGTGGCCGGCAGATCGGTCATGAGGCGTTGGCGCAGCAGATCAACGATCCGGGCAACACCATCGCGTCGGTCAAACGCCTGATGGGGCGTGGCCTGGCCGATGTGAGCCAACCCGGCAAGCTGCCTTACGCGCTGGTCGATGCGCCCGGCATGGTGCGCGTGCGCACCATCGATGGCGAGAAGACGCCGGTGGAGGTGAGTGCCGAGATCCTGGCCACGCTGCGCTACCGGGCGGAAGACACCTTCAACGACGACCTGTACGGCGCTGTCATCACGGTGCCAGCCTATTTCGACGACGCGCAGCGCCAGGCCACCAAGGATGCGGCCCAGCTGGCTGGTCTGAACGTGCTGCGCCTGATCAACGAGCCCACGGCCGCCGCCATTGCCTACGGCCTGGACAATGCCAGCGAAGGCATCTATGCCGTCTACGACCTGGGCGGCGGCACCTTCGACATTTCCATCCTGCGCCTCTCCAAGGGCGTGTTCGAGGTGATCGCCACTGGCGGCGACTCGGCGCTGGGCGGCGACGACTATGACCGCGCCCTGGCCGAGTGGATGCTGACGCAGGCGGGACTCACCGCCGACACTCCCGAAGACCAGGCTCGCATCATGGCCGAGGCGCGCGAGGCCAAGGAAGCCCTGTCGGACGAGGAGATCGTCACGGCCGAGCTGGAGCTCTCCAGCGGTGCGGTGGACCTGTCCCTGAACCGTGACCAGTTCGAGGCTTGCACCGCCGCATTGACCGCTCGCACCATGACGGCCGTGCGCAAGGTGTTGCGCGACGCCAAGCTCGCCGTGGACGAAGTTCAGGGCGTGGTCCTGGTGGGCGGTTCCACCCGCATGCCGGTGATCCGCCGCACGGTGGGCGAGTTCTTCGGCCGTGAGCCCCTGATCAACCTGAACCCGGACGAGGTGGTGGCCCTGGGCGCCGCCATCCAGGCCAACCAGCTGGCGGGCAACAACCCCAGCGGCGACTTGCTGCTGCTGGACGTGATTCCCCTCTCGCTGGGCATCGAGACCATGGGCGGTCTGGTGGAGCGCATTGTGCCGCGCAACCAGACCATTCCCACCGCCATGGCGCAGGACTTCACCACCTACAAGGACGGCCAGACCGCTCTGGCGCTGCACGTGGTGCAGGGCGAACGCGATCTGGTGGCCGACTGTCGCAGCCTGGCGAGGTTTGAACTGCGCGGCATCCCGCCCATGGCGGCCGGCGCAGCGCGCATCCGCGTGACCTTCACCATCGATGCCGATGGCCTGCTGCAGGTGGGTGCGCGCGAGCAGGGCAGCGGCGTGGAGGCCAGCATCACCGTCAAACCGTCTTACGGTCTTGGCGATGAGCAGATCGCCAGGATGCTGCAGGAAAGTTTCAGCACCGCGCAGGAAGACATGCGTGCCCGCGCGCTGGTGGAGGCCCGGGTCGAAGCCGATCGCATGTTGATGGCCACCCGCACGGCGCTGGCGGTCGACGGCGACCTGCTGTCGACCGAAGAACGCAGTGCCCTCGACGGACTGATGGCCGCGTTGGAGACCCTCCGTACGCAGGATGAGGCGGCTGTCATCGACGCTGCCACCGAAGCCCTGGCCAAGGGGACTGAAGCCTTCGCCGCCATGCGCATGAACCGCGGCATCCAGCAGGCGCTGGCTGGCAAAAACATCGCCACCGTCTGAGACAAATTTTTTCGAGAATCCGCATGCCCGTCATCAAGATCCTGCCCCATCCCGAGTACTGCCCGCAGGGCGCCGAGATCAAGGCGCCTGCCGGCACCTCGATCTGCGAGGCCATGCTGGACAACCACATCAACATCGAGCACGCCTGCGACATGAGTTGCGCCTGTACGACCTGCCACGTCATCGTGCGCAAGGGCTACAACTCGCTCAACGAGCCTGACGAGAACGAGGAAGACCTGCTGGACCGTGCCTGGGGCCTGGAGCCCCAGTCGCGCCTGAGCTGCCAGGCCATCCTGGCGCAGCAGGACGTGGAAGTCGAGATACCCAAGTATTCAATCAACCACGCCAAAGAAAACCACTGAACGTTTTTGTCCTTCGACAGCCCCCATGCGGGGCTGTTTTCGTTTCCGGGGCCGCTATGATCAGGACCATGCGCCAGATCTTTCTCGACACGGAAACCACGGGCCTGTCCGCCGAAGGCGGCGACCGCATCATCGAAATCGGCTGTGTGGAGCTGCTCAACCGCAAGCTCACCGGCAACAACCTGCACTTCTATCTGAACCCCGGGCGCGACAGCCATGAGGACGCGCTGCGTGTGCACGGCATCAGCAACGAGTTCCTGCGCGACAAACCCAGGTTCGCCGAAGTGGCCGAGGAGATCCTGGCCTATCTGCAGGGCGCCGAGATCATCATCCACAACGCGGCCTTCGACGTCGGTTTCCTCAACAAGGAACTGGAACTCATTGGCAAGCCGCGCTTCGCGGAGTTCGTCGCCAGCGTGACCGACACCCTGGCCATGGCCAAGGAGATGTACCCGGGCAAGCGCAACTCCCTGGATGCCCTGTGCGACCGTCTTGGAGTGGACAACTCCGGGCGCACCCTGCACGGCGCCCTGCTGGACGCCGAACTGCTGGCCGACGTCTACATCAACCTCACGCGGGGCCAGGACGCGCTGCTGATCGACGTGGCCGAAACGTCCGGTACGACCGGGAGCTTCGAACGGGTGGATCTGAGCCGTTTTGAACTGCCGGTGCTGACGGCATCCGAGCAGGAGCTTTCGGCGCATGAGGATCTGCTGGCCCAGCTCGACAAGGCCAGTGGCGGCAAGACGGTCTGGCGTCTACAGGCCTGAAAAGCGCCATGCGACTTGTGGCATAATCTTTTTTTTCCTGAAGAGACACGCGCTTTCAGCACGAATTCAGGGCGATTAGCTCAGCGGTAGAGCACTGCATTCACACTGCAGGGGTCACATGTTCGATCCATGTATCGCCCACCATATTTGCAAAGGGTCACGCACATGCCGTGGCCCTTTTTGCTTTGCGGGCTTCACCGTACTTTACGGTCGCGACAAGCACTAGACTCATCAGTCTAGTATGATCGGGTCCCTTCCAGACTTGATGTTCGTCAAGCCGGATTCCCAGCCCAGCCACCATGACAGCCGACACGCGCGCGCGCATTCTCGATGCCGCCCTCAGCATTTTTTGCGAGAAGGGCTACGGCGCCTGCGTGGACGACATTGCGCGTCGGGCTGGCGTTGTCAAACAGACGCTTTACCATCACTACGGCAGCAAGGACAGCCTGTTTCGCGAGGCGCTGACCGGGCTGGTCGATGAGTTGCTGGTCGATCTGGTCGCCCGCTCAGGTTCGGTGCGCCAGGACTTGCTGCGTTTTGCCGAATCTTTCCAGACCAAGACCATGAGCGAGCAGGGGCTGGCCCTGCACCGCATGCTCGTGGCCGAGTCGCCGCGTTTCCCCGAACTGGCGCGTGCAGTTTGTGAGGCCTGGCAGGTCGCTGCGGTCGAATTGGCCCGCTTGTTGCGTGAGGCCATGGCACGTGGCGAACTGCGCGAGGGCGACGTCGATTTTGCGGCCGACATGCTGCTGAGCATGTTGACCGGCACGCAGCGCGATCTGCACCTCTTCGGCATGGCGCCAACTGCGCCGCAGCAGGCCGCGAGGACGGCTCAGATCATCGAATGTTTTTTACAGGCGTACGCACCGCACGCCCAAGCGTATTGAAGGGAACCCAGAATGAAACCGTTTGTCTACCGCGCTCTCCTGGCTTCGACAGCCGTGGTCCTGCTCCTCAGTGGCTGCGGCAAATCCGATGCACCCAAGCCGGCCGCCGCGGGCCCCGGCGCTGCGCCGCCGCCGTCTGAAGTGGCCGTGGTGATCGCGCGCCAGGGCGAGGCCCTGCTGACCAAGGACCTGCCGGGTCGCCTGCAGGCCTGGCGCACCGCCCAGGTGCGGGCCCGCGTGGAAGGCATCGTCGAGAAGCGTCTGTTCGTCGAAGGTTCGGATGTGAAGGCCGGGGCGCCCCTGTACCGGATTGATGCGCGGACCTACCGCACCAGCTACGAGGCCGCCAAGGCCGATACCGCCGCGGCGCGTGCCGTGGTGAACCGCTACCGCCCCCTGGTCGAGATGAAGGCTGTGAGCCAGCAGGAGCTCGATACGGCAGAGGCGCGGCTGCGCCAGACCGAGGCCGCCTTGTCGCGTGCCGAACTGGACCTGGAAAACACGACCGTGCCGGCCCCGATCTCGGGTCGCATTGGCCGCACCCTGGTGACCGAAGGTGCACTGGTCGGCCGCGGTGAGGCCACCCAGCTGGCCACCATCGAGCAGATCGATCCGATCTATGTGAACTTCACGCAGAGCAGCGCCGAACTGCTGGCCCTGCGTGATGCCATCAAGAGCGGCCGCTGGCGCAGTGCCACCAAGGCACGCATGGAGCTGGTGCTGGAGGATGAGAGCGTCTATCCGCTGACGGGCAAGCTGCTGTTCTCGGACCTGGCGGTGGATCCGGGCACGGGCGCCGTCTCGCTGCGCGCCGAGTTCCCGAACCCGAAGAAGGAACTGCTGCCCGGCATGTTCGTGCGCGTGCGCTACGCGCAGGCCCAGGCCGACAAGCTGATCACGCTGCCGCAGCGCGCGGTCATGTTGTCTCCCGGCGGTGCCGCGGTGCTGATCGTGGACGCCGAGGGCAAGGTCGCACCGCGCCCGGTCAAGCTCGGAGGCATGAGCGGCAGCACCTGGACCATCACGGGTGGCCTGGCCGGTGGCGAGCAGGTGATCGTCGAAGGGCATATGAAGGCCCGTCCGGGTAGCGTCGTCAAGCCCGTGCCGTGGACGCCAGCACCGCCCGCCGGCGCGCCCGCCACGCAGGGGAAGTAAAAAGCCATGGCAAAATTTTTCATAGACCGCCCGGTTTTTGCCTGGGTGATTGCCCTGGTCATCATCCTGGCCGGTGCACTCGCCTTGCGCCAGCTTCCTGTGGCCCAGTACCCCGAGGTGGCGCCGCCCGCGCTGGCCATCAACGTGACCTACCCCGGGGCTTCGGCCAAGGTGGTCGAGGACACGGTGGTGGCCCTGATCGAGCAGGAGATGAACGGCATCGAGAACCTGCTCTACATGGATTCATCCTCCGAGCAGAGCACCGGCACCATCAACCTGACCTTCAAGACCGGCACCAATGTCGAGATCGCCTCGGTCGAGACGCAGAACCGCATCAAGCGCGTCGAGGCGCGCCTGCCCGATGAGGTCAAGCGTCTCGGTGTCAACGTGACCAAGACGCGGCGCAACTTCCTGATGTTCATCACCCTGTACTCGCCGGACCAGAGCCTCAAGGGCGTGGACCTGGCGAGTTACATGGCTGCCAGCGTGATCGACGAGTTGCGGCGTGTGCCCGGCGTGGGCGAGGCGCAGCTCTTCGGCTCCGAGTACGCCATGCGCCTGTGGGTCGATCCCGACAAGCTCACCGCCTACCGCCTGACCCCGGGTGAGGTGATCGCGGCCGTGCGCGCGCAGAACGTGCTGCTGGCCGTCGGCGAGATCAACCAACCCCCTTCGCCCAAGGGCATGGAATACGCGGCCACCGTGATCACGCGCGGGCGCCTGACCTCGCCCGAAGAATTCGGCAACGTGGTCGTACGGGCCCAGTCGGACGGCTCGCTGGTGCGTGTGCGCGACGTGGCGCGTGTGGAGCTGGGGGCGCAGGACTACTCCATCTTCGCCCGCATGGACAGCCAGCCCACGGCAGCGGTCGGCATCAAGGTGTCGCCGGGCGCCAACGCCCTGGACACCGCCAAGGCGGTTCGTGCGCGCATGCATGAGCTCGAGCGTTATTTCCCCAAGGGCGTGGCCTGGGAAGTGCCCTACGACACCACGCCTTTCATCGACATCTCGATCAATGAAGTGATCAAGACCCTGTTCGAGGCGGTGTTCCTGGTCTTCATCGTGATGTACCTGTTCCTCGAGAACTTCCGTGCCACGCTGATCCCGACTATCGTGGTCCCGATCTCGCTGATAGGTGCGGCCCTGGGCCTGTTTGTGCTGGGCTACTCGATCAACGTGCTCACGCTGTTCGCCATGGTGCTGGCCATCGGTATCGTGGTGGATGACGCCATCGTGGTGGTGGAGAACGTCGAGCGCATCATGAGCGAGGAGAACCTCTCGCCGCGAGACGCCACCGCCAAGGCCATGGACCAGATCGTGGGCGCCATCATCGGCATCACCGTGGTGTTGTCTGCGGTGTTCATCCCCATGGCCTTTTTCTCGGGCTCGGTGGGTGCGATCTATCGCCAGTTCGCCGTCACCCTGGTACTGACCATGCTGTTCTCGGCCCTGATGGCCCTGACGCTGACCCCGGCGCTGTGCGCGACCCTGCTCAAGCACAATCCCGGTTCACACGGCGGCGTCTTACCCACCACCGGCTTCTTCGGCTGGTTCAACCGCGGTTTTGCCGCCGCCACACGCGGCTACGTGCGCAACGTCACCCGCATGCTGGGCCGGCCCGGCCGCTGGTTGATCGTCTACGGTGCCATCCTGGCGGCCACGGTCTGGATGTTCAGCAAGCTGCCGGGCAGCTTCCTGCCCGAAGAAGACCAGGGTTATTTCATCAGCATGGTGATGCTGCCGCCAGGCGCGACGCAGGAGCGTACGGTGGAGGTGATCCACCAGGCCGAGCAGTTCTTCCTGAAGCAGCCCGAGGTGGAGCACACCATCGGTGTGGTCGGTTTCTCCTTCTTCGGCCGTGGCCAGAATGCGGGCCTGATCTTCACGCGCCTGAAGAACTGGGATGAGCGCAAGGCCAAGGAAAACAGTGCGACCGCTGTGGTGCAGCGCGCCAACATGGCCCTGTTCGGCATCAAGCAGGCTTTCATTTTCAGCGTCAATCCGCCGCCCATCCCTGAACTGGCCGCTGTCGGCGGTTTCGATTTCCGCCTGCAGGATCGCGGCGGCCTCGGGCGTGAGAAGCTGGCCGAGGCGCAGGCCCTGGCCGTGCAACTGGCCAGTGGCAACCCGGGCTTGGCCGGTGTACGCATGGAGGGTATGCCACCCGGCCCGCAGCTGCTGCTGCAGATCGACCGCGAAAAGGCCCAGACCCTGGGCGTGGACATCGCGACGCTCAACGAAACGCTGCAGACCTTGTTTGGCGTGGCCTACATCAACGACTTCGAGCGCCAGGGCCGCATCCTGCGCGTGCAACTGCAGGCCGAGCCGCAGGTGCGCACCACCCCCGAGGCCATGTTGCGGGTGCAGGTGCGCAACCGCAACGGCGGCATGGTTTCGCTGTCCGAAGTGGTCAAGCCGCTGTGGATGGTGGGCGCACCCAAACTCGACCGTTACAACGGCGTGCCTTCGGTCAAGCTGTCGGGCAACCCGGGGCCGGGCCGCAGCACGGGCGAAGCCATGCAGACCATGGTGGACGTGGCGGGGCAGTTGCCCCCGGGCATCGGTTACGCCTGGTCCGGCACCTCTTTTGAGGAAAGCCTGTCCGGATCGCAAGCGCCGCTGCTGTTTGCCGTGTCGCTGATCGTGGTCTTCCTGTGCCTGGCCGCACTTTACGAGAGCTGGTCCATCCCGCTCTCGGTCATGCTGGTGGTGCCGCTGGGCATCTTCGGTGCGCTGCTGGCGGTTTATATGCGCGGCCTGCCCAATGACGTCTATTTCAAGGTCGGCCTGATCGCGACCATCGGCCTGTCCTCGAAGAACGCCATCCTGATCATCGAATTCGCGCGCAGTCTGCAGGACAAAGGCATGGAGCTCAAGGAGGCCATCCTGGAGGCCTGCCGATTGCGTCTGCGCCCCATCCTGATGACCTCGATTGCTTTCATCGTGGGCGTGCTGCCCCTGGCCATCTCCAGCGGCGCCGGCGCGCAGAGCCGGCACGCCATCGGCACCGGCGTGATGGGCGGCATGATCGCGGCCACCGTGCTGGCCATCTTCCTGGTGCCGGTGTTTTACCTGGTCGTGAGCCGCTTCTTCCCGGGTCACAGCCGTCAGCGCGGCGCAGCCGCAGGCGAGGAGGGCCACCATGGTGCCTAAGCACATTCGTTACGCGGCCTTGCTCGCATTGCTGGCGCTGGCCGGCTGTTCCTTTGCGCCCACGTACGAGCGTCCTGCGCTTGCCGTGCCGGAGGCCTGGCCCGATGACGTCAAGGCAACTGCGGCACCGGGCAAGCCGGTGGACTGGGCCAGCTTCTTCCCCGACGAGCGCCTGCGCGCCCTGATCAAGCTGGCGCTGGAGCACAACCGCGACCTGCGCATCGCCACGGCCCGCGTGGCCGAGGCCCAGGCGCTCTACGGCATCCAGCGCGCCGACCGGCTGCCCACCGTGAATGTGGGCGCCTCGCTGGCGCGCAGCCGCACGCCGGCCGACCTGTCGAGCACCGGTGCCGCCGTCATCGGCCAGCGGGCCGATGTCAACGTGGGCCTGTCGTCTTTCGAACTGGACTTCTGGGGGCGCGTGGCCAGTCTGAGCGAAGCCGCCAAGGCCTCCTACCTGGCGACCGAGCAGGCCGAGCGTTCCTTCCGTCTGACGCTGGTGTCCAGCGTGGCCGATGGCTACCTGTCCCTGAGCGAAGCGCAGGAGCGTCTGGTGCTGGCCCAGTCGTCGCTGGAGACCCGGGCCCAGACCCGTGAGCTGGTGGACCGCCGGCGCCAGGCGGGCCTGGCCGGCGACCTGGACTACCTGCAGGCCGATGCAGCTTTCGAAGGCGCACGTGCCGAAGTGGCCGCCCTGTTGCGCCAGCAGTCGGCAGCACGCAACTACCTGCGTGCCCTGGTCGGGACCGAGCCCAAGGATCTGCCTGCGGGCAAGGCCCTGGCCGAGCAGGGCATCGCCCTGGACCAGCAGGCCGATGTACCGTCTCAGGTCCTGGTGCGACGCCCGGATGTGCTGGCGGCCGAGCAGCGCCTGTTGGCGGCCAATGCGAACATCGGCGCAGCGCGCGCGGCTTTCTTCCCGCGCATCGCGCTGACGGCTTCGGCCGGCACGGCCAGCCGCGAGATCGAAGGCCTGTTCAAGAGCGGATCTGATGCTTGGAGCTTTACACCCAGCATCAGCCTGCCCATCTTCGACTACGGCCGCAACAGCTCCAACCTGGACTTGGCCACGGTCCGCAAGAACATCGCGGTGGCCGACTACGAGCGCACGGTGCAGCAGGCCTTCCGCGAAGTTGCCGATCTGCTGGTCGCGCGCGATCAGCTGGCCGAGCAGCTCAAGGCCGTGGAGGCACAGGAACGTTCGCAGCAGCGTGCGGCCGACATTGCCCAGGCCCGTTACCGCCAGGGCGTGGGCAGCTTCCTCGAAGTGCTGGATGCGCAGCGCCAGCTCTTCACCGTGCAGCAGAGCCTGATCCAGGTGCGCCGCACCATGTGGTCGGCCGCGGCCCAGCTCTACAAGGCCCTGGGCGGCGAAGAGGGCTGAGCGGCGGCTCGCTTATGCTCCCAGTTTTGCCTTTTCGGAGCTGAACTGTGGAGCAGGTCGATTGTGTGGTGATCGGTGCGGGTGTGGTCGGCTTGGCGGTGGCGCGCGCGCTGGCGCTGAGCGGACGCGAGGTGCTGGTGTTGGAAGCTGCCGAGGCCATCGGCACCCAGACCAGCTCGCGCAACAGCGAAGTCATCCACGCCGGTATCTATTACCCCCAGGGTTCGCTCAAGGCGCTGCTGTGCGTGCAGGGCAAGCAGATGCTCTACGACTATTGCGCCGAGCGCGGCATCGGGCACCGCCGCTGCGGCAAGTTGATCGTCGCCACGGCCGAGCAGCAGGTTCCCGCATTGCAGGGCATCCTGGCCAAGGCGGCCGCCAACGGCGTCGATGATCTGGTGCTGCTGACGCGCGAACAGGCCCGCGCCCTGGAGCCGGCGCTGGAATGCGTGGCGGCTATCCACTCGCCGAGCACCGGCATCGTCGACAGCCACGGGCTGATGCTGTCCCTGCAGGGGGACCTCGAAAACGCCGGTGGCATGGTGGCCTTCCATTCGCCGCTGGCGCGCGCACGCGTGACGCCCCAGGGCATGGAGCTGGAAACACAAGACGGCACCGGGCTGCGCGCACGCAGCGTGGTGAATGCCGCAGGCTTGCAGGCGCCGCTGCTGGCGCGTCGTTTCGAGGGGCTGGACCCGCAGCACCTGCCCACCGCCTACTACGCCAAAGGCAATTACTTCACGCTGGCGGGCCGCTCACCCTTCACGCGCCTGATCTACCCGGTGCCTGAAGCCGCCGGGCTGGGCGTGCACCTGACGATCGACCTGGGAGGCCAGGCCAAGTTCGGCCCCGATGTGCAGTGGGTGGATTCGCCCGATGACCTGATCGTGGACCCGGCGCGCGGCGACGCGTTCTATGCGGAGGTGCGCAAGTACTGGCCGGCGCTGCCCGACGCCGCCCTGCAGGCCGGGTATGCCGGTATTCGACCGAAGATCAGTGGCCCGACAGAGGCGACACGTGACTTCGTGATTCAGGGGCCGGCCGGGCACGGGGTGCCAGGCCTGGTCAACCTCTTCGGTATCGAGTCTCCCGGGCTGACCAGCAGCCTGGCCATTGCGGCCCGGGTGGCTGAACTCGTCTGAAGCCGCTCAGTCGATGCTGACGCCGGCATCCTTGACGATCTTGCTCCACTTGACGGTCTCCTCCTGCATGAGCCTGGTCAGGCCTTCAGGGGTGGACAGGCTTACCTGCACGCCGGCATCAAACAGGGCCTTCTGGGTATCGGGCAGGGCCATGAGCTTGGCAATCTCGCTGTTGAGACGTTGCACGATCTCCTTGGGCATGCCGGCCGGCCCCAGCAGGGCGAGCCAGTTGCTGGCGTCGTAACCGGGCACGCCGGCTTCCTGCAGGGTGGGCACATCGGGCATTTGCGGTGCGCGGGTGGCCGTGGTCACGGCGAGAGCCTTGAGCTTGCCGCTGGACAGATGGGGCAGGGCGTTGGTGATGCCGGCAAAGCTGCTCTCGACCACACCGCCGATCAGGTCGGTCATGGCCAGGTTGCTGCCGCGGTAGGGAATGTGCTGCAGCTTGGCATCGGTCATGGAGATGAACAGGCCGCCCATGAGGTGCTGCGTGCTGCCGTGGCCCGACGAGGCGTAGCGCAGGGTATCGGGTTTGGCCTTGGCCAGCGCGATGAATTCCTTCACGTTGTTGGCGGGGACCTTGGCGGGGTTGATCACCAGCACATAGGCGGAGTCCACCAGCTTGCTGATGGGGGTGAAACTCTTGATGTGATCGTAGGGGATGGTCTTGTAGATCGAGGGGCTGATCGTGTGGGTCGAGGAGATCATGACCAGGGTGTAGCCATCCGGGGCGGCCTTGGCGACCAGGTCGGCACCAATGGTGGAGCCGGCGCCGGGTTTGTTCTCGATGACGAAGGAGCCGCCCATGGCGGCACCGAGTTTCTGGCCCAGGATGCGCGCCACCACGTCGGTGAAACCGCCGGGGCCGAAGGGCACGATGATCTTGACGGGGCGGTTCGGATAGCCCTGGGCAGTGGCGCTACCGGCGGCCAGCACCAGCAGCGAGCCCAGGAAAAGACGGCGGACGGAGAAGCGTGCGGTCATGATGTTTACCCCTTGTAGCTAGGTTCGGGCATGGCGAAGAAGCCGTGCAGGATGGCGTAGACCATTAGATAGTTTTTCTGCTGGAAGCTGGCATGGGAGATACCCTCCATGATGCTGAACTGCTTGTTGGTGCAGGGCAGCAGCTGGTAGAACTTCAGCAGGTCGTCCAGGCTGGCGATGCCGTCGAACTCGCCACGCATGACCAGCGTGGCGGCCTTGATGTTGCGCGGTTCGACGACCGGCAGTTTCGAGCACATGTCGACATAGGTACCGGTGGGCATGGTGCTGTCCAGCGTCAGGATGGCATCGGCAAAGGCCTCTTTGGTGGCCTCGTCGGCGCAGCCCGGGTGGTCGCGGTTGAAGATGCTGTGCACGAAGGCGCGGTCGATCGGGCGCTGGTTCCTGGCCAGGAATTCAGGCAGCTTTTTCTTGCGCTCGGCCAGGGTGGGGCTGCCTTCGCCGGTCCAGACGAAGGCGTCCAGCGCCAGCCGGGCGACGCGCTCGGGGTGGCGCTCGGCAAACAGCGCCGCCTTGAGCGCGCCGGAGGAGATGCCGTACACCATCAGCTTGCCCACACCGGTGGTCTTCAGGATGTACTCACTGCCGGCGGCCAGATCGTCGGCACCGTTGCTGATGTCGAAGTTGATGGGGCGGTGCTTGTCGGAACGGCCATAGCCTTCGTTGTCCATGCACCAGGTGTCGAAGCCCAGCTCGGCGAACCAGTCCATGACCGAGGAGTGCGGCCGGCCGGGGACCGTGAGGTCGAAGGTCGGCTGCGAGGCCATGGAAGAACCATGGACAAAGAAGATGGTGCCAGCGTACGGCACCTTGGACGAAGCCGGTTTCTGCCAGAGAAAGAGCTTGATGTCGCCCTTGCGGGTCCAGTGCTCGATGCCACCGGTCCACTGCACATTTGCCATGGTCTTGTTTCCTCGGGGTGATCTGTGGTTTGTGATTCAGACGGGACGGCGCAGGAAGGTCTCGAGCGCGTAATGGAACTTGTAGCGCTGCACCCCCATCATCGGGTTGTGGGCGATGCCGGAGAGCACGACGAACTCCTTGTCCTTGGTGGGCAGGCGGGAGAAGAAGTCCAGCAGGTCCGGCTCGGCGGCAATGCCGTCGTATTCGCCGCGGATCACCAGGGTCGGGCAGGGGATGGCCTCTGGCGTGGCCACCGGCAGGTTGGCGCACATGTCCACATAGGTACCGGTCGGCACTTCGCTGACCAGGGGCAGCTCCGCTGCGGCGATGGCCTTGGGCACGATGTCCTCGCTGCTGCCGGGTTTGTCGCGGTTGAACATGCCCTCATAAAAGGCCAGGTCCACCTTGCGACGCGGGCTGGCCGAGTATTCGGGCAGCTTCTTGCGGCGCTGCTCCAGCGTGGGCGAGCCGGCGCCGGTGTAGACCAGGGCCGAGAGGCCCAGCCGCTCGACCGTCTCCGGGTGCGCGGCCGTGTACAGGCAGGAACGCAGTGCGCCGGAGGAGGAGCCGAACAGGTTGACCTTCCTCGCGCCGGTTTTCTGCAGGATGAAGGGAATAGCGGCGGCCAGGTCCAGGGCACCGGTCTTGATGTCGCTGTTGCCACGACCTGACCAGCCCGAGCGGCCGTAGCCTTCGTGGTCCAGGGTCCAGACGTCATAGCCGCGTTCGGCAAAGTAGTCCATCACCGAGTAGTCCTTGCCGCCGGGCACCTGCAGGTCGTAGGTGTTGCGACCCGAGACGGTGGAGCCGTGCACCAGCATCAGCACCGGCAGCGGCGCTTCGCCGGGCACGGGTGCCTTGGCGCGCTTGCGGTACACATAGAGTTGCACGCCCTCACGGGTCACAAAATGTTCTTCACTCCAGATCACGATGATGACTTTCAATTCGAGAGGGGGGCAGCGCGCTCGCGCCGGTAGTGCCGCGGGCAGGCTGGGTCAACAGGACAATATACTTTCAAGCCTTCGTCTATGAAACGGGATTTTGTGAATTCATTGTTTACGGGCGTCATGCCGAGGGTCCCCCCATGCGCGACCTGAACGCCCTGGCCACCTTCGTGGCGGTCGTGGATGCTGGCAGCTTCACGGTCGCCGCCGATCGCTGCGGCATTTCCAAGGCCCTGGCCAGTCGCCATATCCAGGAACTCGAGGAGTCACTGGGCGTGAAGCTGCTCAATCGCAGCACCCGCAAGCTGGGCCTGACCCTAGCGGGCGAGCGTTTCTACGAGCGCTGCGCGCGCATCGTCGCCGATGCCGGCGATGCCGTGCGCGATGTCGAGGAGCTCTCACGGGGTTCGCACGGTTTGATCCGCATCAGCACCGCCATCACCTTTGGCCGCTTGCATCTGTTGCCGGCCGTGAGCGAATTTCTTGCGCTGAATCGTTCCATCCAGATCGATGTCACCTTGTCCGAGCGCTTCGCCGATCTGATCTCGGGCAATGCGGACCTGGTGGTTCGGCTGGCGGAAGAGCCGCGCCTGAGCAATCTCGTGGCGCGTCGCCTGGCGCCGTGCCGCTGGATCGTGGTGGCCTCGCCGGCCTATCTGGCGGCCAACGCCACTCCGCGTACCCCGCGCGACTTGCTGGCCTGCAACTGCCTGGTCTATGACCGGCCCAAGGGCAACGAATGGCGTTTCCGCGGACGCGACGGTGAACTGACCGTCAATGTGTCGGGGAACCTGCGTGCGAATGTGGCCGAAGGCCTGGTCGATGCTGCCGTGGCCGGCGTGGGCATAGCCGTGTTGCCGTCCTTCGCGGCCAGCGAACACATCGTGGCAGGACGTCTGGTTCAGCTGTTCCCGGAGTACACGATGCCGCAGAGCACGCTGTACGCCGTGTTCCTGCCGGATCGTCGCCTGCCGGAGCGCCTGCGCAATTTTGTCCAGTTCCTCGCCGAGCGTTTTGCGGATGAACCCTCTTGGGATCGGCCCCTGCTCACGCCGCCTCCTGGCAAAGAGAGCCGCGGTTCCAGGCCGGGGGCCTGAATCCGCACGGCGCGCTTCAGGACGTCGGGCGCAAGGCCTTGATCGCCAGCGCAGACTGCTGCACCAGCGCCGGGCCCTGGTAGATCAGGCCGGTGTAGATCTGTACCAGGTCGGCCCCCGCTTCGATCTTGCTCGCGGCATCGGCGGCGCTCAGGATGCCGCCCACACCGATGATGGGGTAAGCCGGGCCCAGCGCGGCGCGCAGCTGGCGGATCACGCGGTTGCTGGCGTCCAGCACCGGCGCGCCCGACAGGCCGCCCGCTTCCTGAGCATGCGGCAGGCCCAACACGGCGTCACGGCTGAGCGTGGTGTTGGTGGCGATCACGCCGTCCATGCCGTGGCGTTGCAGGGTAGCGGCAATCACTTTGACCTGCTCCTCGTCCAGGTCCGGGGCGATCTTCACGAACACCGGTACCCGCCTGCCATGCTGCTGCACCAGCTGTTCGCGTCGGGTCGCGATCGCCCCGAGCAGTGCGTCCAGCGCCTCGTCGCTCTGCAGTGCACGCAGGTTCTTGGTGTTGGGGCTGGAGATGTTGATGGTGACGTAGTCGGCGTGCGGATAGACGCCGGCCAGGCCGATCAGATAGTCATCCGTGGCACGCTCGATCGGCGTGGCGGCGTTCTTGCCGATGTTCAGGCCCAGCAGCAGGGGCGTCCCGCCCTTGCGGCGGAAGGTGGCGCGCTGCACGTTGGACAGGAAGGCGTCCAAGCCGTCGTTGTTGAAGCCCATGCGATTGATCAGCGCGTTCCCGGCGGGCAGGCGAAACATGCGGGGTTTCGGGTTGCCGGGCTGAGCCAGCGGCGTCACGGTGCCGACCTCGACGAAGCCGAAGCCCATGGCGCCCAGGCCATCGATGCAGCGGGCGTTCTTGTCCAGGCCGGCGGCCATGCCCACGCGGTTCGGGAACTGCAGGCCGGCCAGCGTGATGGGGTCTTCGATCCGGGTCTGGCTGTAAGCGCAGGCCAAGGGGGTGTTCTGCGTTCGCGCCAGCATGTCGATCGTGAGATCGTGCGCGGCCTCGGGGTCGAGGCGGAACAGCATGGCTCGGGAGAGGGCGTAGGGGATCAGGGACATCGCATAATTCCAGTGTTTTCCCGATTTTCCCAGATCAACCCTTCCTTTCTTTCCCCAACATGCTCACCCAAGACGAACTCAAGACCCTGGTCGGCCAGGCGGCCCTGCAATACGTGGTTCCCGGCGAGATCGTCGGGGTCGGCACCGGCTCCACGGTCAACAAGTTCATCGATGCGCTGGCTTCGATGAAGGGGCAGATCAAGGGGGCCGTATCCAGTTCGGTCGCCAGCACCGAGCGCCTGCTGGCCCTGGGCATCCCGGTGTTCGAGGCGGGCGAGGTGGGTGAGCTCTCGGTCTACATCGACGGGGCCGACGAGATCGACGGGCGCGGCTACATGATCAAGGGCGGCGGCGCGGCGCTCACTCGCGAGAAGATCGTGGCGGCCCAGTCGCGCCGTTTCGTCTGCATTGCCGACGAGTCCAAGCAGGTGACTGTGCTGGGCAAGTTCCCGCTGCCGGTGGAGGTGATCCCCATGGCCACCCAGCGCCTGATCCGCCAGTTCGCCGCCCTGGGCGGCACGGCCAGGGTGCGCATGAAGGGCGCTGAGCCTCTGGTGACCGATAACGGCCAGCACATCCTGGACGTGACCGGCCTCCAGATCAGGGAGCCGCTGGCCTTCGAGTCCGAGGTCAACCAGTGGCCGGGCGTGGTGACGGTGGGCGTGTTCGCGCACCAGCGCGCCCAGGTCTGCCTGCTGGGCACGGCCGCAGGCGTGAAGACGCTGACGTACTGAAATGCACAAGGGGCCTCTTGAGGCCCCTTGCTGGTCAGAAAACGATGCCGGTCGGATTGTCCGGCGTCGGCCCGGGTGCCGGGGCGCTGGGAGTTGCCGGTGGTGGTGCTGGCGGGCGTGCGGCAGCGGGGGGCGCTTCCTGGAGCGGTACCAGGGGGCCAATGGGCGGATTGCGATAGCCTGAGGGCAAGCGGGAGGTCTTGGGATAACCCGCGGCGTCCAGATAGCTGCTCCAATCGCCCTCTAAATAGCCCTTGAGGCGCTGGCCACCGATCGTGGCGATGGGCACCGTGGCTTCCATACCCATGCGCTGGAGGGCCTCGATATCCTGGGCTGTGGTGATGGTGCGCTCTGTGTAGGGTACGCCACGTCGGTTCAGCAGACTTCGGGCCGCGCCGCAGGGTTCACAGTTGTCACCGGTGTACAGGGTGACTGGGTATCGGTTCATGGCTTCGCGCAGTTCGAAGGGCAGTTCACTGGCACCGCCACCCTCGCTGGAACGACCGCTCGGGCTCAGGGCCGTGGCTTTTTCGCTTTTGGCGGGCGGTTTGTCCGAGAAGGTTACCCGGCCGTCCGGACCGACGATGCGGTAGATGCCCTGGGCAGAAGCCAGGACAGGGAGCAGTGCCAGGACGGCTGCCGCAACCAGCCGGGTGGCGCGATGGGGACGGTAGGTGGTCTTCATGCGTCTCATTATTCCTTATCTAAGGCTGCTCTAGGAGCGGGCCATGCCCTGGTGCCGCAACAGGGCGTCCAGGCTGGGCTCACGCCCGCGGAACGCCTTGAAGGACTCGATGGCCGGTCGGCTGCCGCCGGCCTCCAGGATGGCCTGGCGGTATTTTCGCCCGGTTTGCACATTCGGCAAGCCCTCCGGCCCCGGGTTCTCTTCGAACGCGGCGTAGGCGTCGGCGCTCAGCACCTCGGCCCATTTGTAGCTGTAGTAGCCCGCGGCATAACCGCCGGCGAAGATGTGGCTGAAGGTGTGGGCCGTGCGGCTCCAGGCGGGTGGCTGCAGCACGGCGACCTCGGTGCGCACCAGGTCCAGCAGGGGCATGAAGTCCTGCTGCGGGTCGTGTTCGGTGTGCAGCAACATGTCGAAGAGCGCGAACTCGATCTGGCGCAGGGTCTGCATGCCGCTCTGGAAGTTCTTGGCGGCGACCATCTTCTCAAAGAGGGCACGCGGCAGCGGCTCGCCGGTCTCGACATGGGCCGTCATGTGCTTGAGTACGTCCCACTCCCAGCAGAAGTTCTCCATGAACTGGCTGGGCAGCTCTACCGCATCCCACTCCACGCCGCTGATGCCCGAGACATCGCGCTCGTTGACCTGGGTCAGCAGGTGGTGCAGGCCGTGGCCGAACTCGTGGAAGAGGGTGATGACGTCGTCGTGCGTCAGCAGTGGCGGTTTGCCGCCCACGCCGTCGGCAAAGTTGCAGACCAGGTGCGCCACGGGCATCTGCAGGCGGCCGTCGTCCGGGCGCAGCCAGCGTGAGCGCACATCGTCCATCCAGGCGCCGCCGCGCTTGCCCGGACGGGCCGGCTGGTCCAGGTAGAACTGGCCCACCAGGTGTCCGCCGCGTTCGATGCGGTAGAAGGCCACCGCCGGATGCCAGACCGGGGCCGTGTCAGGCCGGATCGAGACCTCGAACAGGGTCTCGATGATCTTGAACAGGCCGGCCAGCACACGTGGCGCCGTGAAGTACTGCTTGACCTCCTGTTCGCTGAAGGCGTAGCGCGCCTCCTTCAGGCGTTCCGCGATGTAGGACCAGTCCCAGGGCTGGGGATCGGCCATGTGCAACTCGTCCCGTGCAAAGGCGCGCAGATCGGCCACGTCCTGCTCGGCGTAGGGGCGGGCCTTGACCGCCAGGTCGCGCAGGAAACGCACCACCTGCTGCGGGGACTCGGCCATCTTGGGCACGACCGAGACCTCGCCGAAGTTCAGATATCCCAGCAGCCGGGCTTCTTCCTGGCGCAAGGCCAGGATGTCGCGGATCAGTGCGCTGTTGTCGAACTTGGCTCCTTCGCCCTCGGCCTGGTCGGAGGCGCGCGTGGTGTAGGCGCGGTAGAGCTTGTGGCGCAGTTCGCTGCTCTTCGCAAACTGCATCACCGGCAGGTAACAAGGCATCTTGAGCGTGAGCTTGTAGCCGTCCTTGCCTTCGGCCTCGGCGGCCGCGCGCGCGGCCTGCTGCACGTCGGTGGGCACGCCTTCGAGTTCGCTCAGCGTCGCGTAATAGGACCAGGCGTCGGTTGCGTCCAGCGTGTTCTCGCTGAACTTCTGGCTCAACTCGGCCTGGCGCTCCTGGATCTGGGCAAAACGTTCCTTGGCCGCGCCGCGCAGGTCGGCCCCACCCAGCACGAAGTTGCGCAGGGCGTTCTGGTGTGCCTGGCGCTGTTCGGCATTCAGTCCGGATGGATCGATGGCCTTGTACTTGGCATACAAGTGCTCATCGGCGCCCAGACGGGTCCAGAACTCGGTCACGCGCGGCAGGGCCTCGTTGTAGGCGGCGCGCAGCTCGGGGGTGTCGGCCACGCTGTTGAGATGGCTGACCGCGCCCCAGGCCCGGCCCAGTCGTTCGGTGGCTACGTCCAGTTCGCGTGCGATGGCGGACCAGTCGGGCGGGAAGTCGCTTGCGGTAACGCGCTGCAGAGCGGCGTCGCAGGCCTGCAGCAGCACGTCCATGGCCGGGGCCACGTGCTCCGGGTGGATGCGGTCGAAGAGGGGGAGGTCCGAGGTGTCGAGAAGGGGATTGCTCATATCCAGCATTGTGCGGTCAGCGGGGCTCGATTCAAGCCATGTCCCCATAGCTTTTGCTGATGTTCCCGATCAGTCCGCCGCCATGCGCTCGGCAGCTTCCAGGGTGTTGACCAGCAACATGGTGATGGTCATGGGGCCCACGCCGCCGGGCACCGGGGTGATCCAGCCGGCCACCTGCTTCACGCCCTCGAAATCCACGTCGCCGCAGAGCTTGCCTTCGTCATTGCGGTTCATGCCGACGTCGATCACCACCGCACCGGGTTTCACCATGTCGGCCGTCAGCACGTTGCGCTTGCCCACGGCCGCGACGACCACATCGGCCTGCAGGGTCATGGCCTTGAGGTCTTTGGTACCGCTGTGGCAGATCGTCACCGTGGCGTTCTGCTGCAACAGCATCAGCGCCATGGGTTTGCCCACGATGTTGGAGCGGCCGATGACCACTGCGTGTTTGCCCTTGAGGTCGTAGTGGATCGATTCCAGCATCTTCATGCAGCCGTAGGGCGTGCAGGGCCAGAAACCGGGCTGGCCGACCATCAGGGCGCCGGCGCTGGCGACGTGGAAACCGTCCACGTCCTTGGCCGGGGAGATGGCCTCGATGACCTTGTGCGCGTCGATGTGGGGGGGCAGGGGCAACTGCACCAGGATGCCGTGGATGGACGGGTCGTTGTTGAGGGCTTCCACGCGGGCCAGCAGCTGGGCTTCGGTCATGGAGGCCTCGTACTTTTCCAGCACGGAGTGCAGTCCGCTGTCTTCGCAGGCCTTGACCTTGTTGCGCACATAGACCTGGGAGGCCGGGTTCTCGCCGACCAGGATCACGGCCAGGCCGGGCGTGATGTCGCGCGCCTTGAGGGCGGCGGCGCGCTGGGCGACGTCGCCGCGCAGTTGCTTGGAGAGGGCGTTGCCGTCGATCAGTCGGCCGGTGGTCTGGGTCATCGTGCTATTCCGTCGGTCAAGTAAAAACGCCCGCTGAACGAACGAGGCGGGCGTCGCAGAAGTGGTGTGCAGGTCAGGCTTTGGCGGCTTGCCCCAGGGCGATCTTGAGCAGGTCGGCCACGGTGTTGGCGTTGAGCTTTTCCATGATGTTGGCGCGGTGCGCCTCCACCGTCTTGATGCTGATGCCCAGGTCGTCGGCGATCTGCTTGTTCAGCCGGCCGGCGACGATGCGCTCCAGCACCTGGCTTTCGCGCAGTGTCAGCTTGGCCAGCAGGGCATCACGGCTGGCGGCCTGCTGGTGCACGCTGAAGGTCTCGCGGGCGCGATCGAGCATGCGCTCGACCAGGGCCACCAGCTGGTCTTCCTTGAAGGGCTTCTGGATGAAATCCATGGCGCCTTTTTTCATGGTGTCCACCGCCATGGGCACGTCGCCGTGGCCGGTGATGAAGACGATGGGCAGGGGCGAGTGGCCTTCGAGCAGGCGGTTCTGCAGTTCCAGCCCGGTCATGCCCTCCATGCGGATATCGACGATCAGGCAGGCCACTTCGCGCGGGTCGTAGCGGTTGAGGAAGGACTCGGCCGAGTCGAAGCAGCGCACCCGGTAGTCCTTGCCTTCGAGCAGCCATTGCAGCGAATCGCGCACGGCCTCGTCGTCGTCGACCACATAGACCGTACCTTTTTTCGGAATCAGACTCATGCTCTAACCTGAGATTTTTCTGCTTGCAGTTGTAAGGGGGCCGCCGCCGCCGCTGGTCCGTCCACGGGCAACCAGAAGGTGAAACGGCAGCCCGTGACTTCGGAGCCATTGTAGAGGTTCTCGGCTTTCATCCGGCCCTGGTGCGACTCGACGATGGAGCGGCACAGGGACAGGCCGATGCCCATGCCTTCGGCCTTGGTCGTGTGGAAGGCCTCGTACAGGCGTGCCATGACCTCGGGCGCGATGCCGCGGCCGGTGTCGGTCACGGTGAACTCCACCACCGGCTTGCCCTCGACGGTGGCCGGCAGCACGTGCAGTTCCACGCGGCGATGCTGCGGTGGGCGTTGTGCGTGGACGATGGACTCGGCA
Organism: Burkholderiales bacterium; assembly: GCA_016185015.1. Taxonomy (GTDB): domain Bacteria; phylum Pseudomonadota; class Gammaproteobacteria; order Burkholderiales; family Burkholderiaceae_C; genus Hylemonella. The sequence goes on along the minus strand of JACPOI010000019.1, from coordinate 34,213 downwards.
GCGTTCTTGAGCAGATTCACCAGCACCTGCTCGATCAGGATGGGATCGACCAGCACGGGCGGCAGGTCGGCCATGAAGTAGCTCAGGCGCACGTTGTAGCGCCGAAGTTCGATTTCGGCAAGTTCCACCGCCTCGTTGACCATGACGGCAACTTCCGAAAGCGTGCGGTTGGGCTCGCTGCGCTTCACGAAGGCGCGGATGCGCTGGATGATCTGGCCAGCGCGCTGGGCCTGCTTGGCCGTTTTCTCCAGCGCGCCCAGCAGGTCCTCCTCGGAGATCTGCTGCGCCTTGATGCGCGAGACCATGCCGTTGCAATAGTTGTTGATGGCGGTCAGCGGCTGGTTCAATTCGTGTGCCACGCTGGAGGCCATCTCGCCCATGGTGATCAGGCGGCTGGCGGTCTGGGCGCGTTCGGCCTGGGCGGCGGACTGGGCCTCGGCCAGGCGGCGCGGCGTGATGTCGGTGGCGATCACCATCTGCGCCAGGCGCCCGTCCACCCAGGTCAGGTAACGGGTGCGTACTTCCAGCCATTTGCCGAGCTCCTCGACGTAGACCTCGGCGTTTTCGGCTTCGGCGTCGGGCAGGGCGCTGGTCGGCATGCCCACAAGTCCGTCCACGCTGTCCTGGCTATCCTCGCTGCTCACGCGGGCGGGCATGCCGGCCTGGGTGGACAGGAGCACATGGCCGTTGCTCTGCTCATGGAACCAGAGCCGGTACAGCTTGTTCGCGAACAGCAGTTCGTCGGTGCCCAGCGGCGCCACCGAGACCGAAGCGTCCAGCGCCTCCAGCACCGTGGTGAATCGCTCATAGGACGCGTAGAGCTGCTCGCGCACGCGGTTGGGCTCGGTGATGTCGGTCATCGAGGTCATCCAGCCGGTCTGCAGGCCGCGTGCGTCGATCAGCGGCGAGACGTAGATGCGGGCATCGAACAGGGTGCCGTCCTTGCGCTTGACGCGCACCTGGAAGCCGCCCGGGGTCACGCGGCCGGTCAGCTCGTCTTCGAGCCGGCCCATCAGCATGTCGCGGTCTTCCTCGGGCCAGTAGGGGAAGGGGGCGGTGCAGCCCACCAGCTCACGCTCGCTCCAGCCCGTCATCTGGCAGAAGGCGGCGTTGACGTAGGTGATGTGGCCTTGCAGGTCGAGCGCACGCATGCCGGTGGGCATGGAGTTTTCCATGGCGCGGCGGAAATTGGTTTCCAGCACTAGGGCCTGCTGGGCTTGCATGCGTCGGCGGGTGTGGCGCCAGTTGGCGATCAGCATCCAGGCCGTCATCACGCTGAGCGTGCCCACCAGCCAGAACAGGCCGCTGCCCACCACGCCCAGCGAAGCTCGGTAGGCCTGGGCGTGCAGCACCAGGCCGTTACCCACGGGCGAGACCGGTACCTCATATTCGTTGGCGTGTGAGGCCCAGCCCAGCCACTGGCCGGCCCGGTTGCGCTTGGGCGCGCTGCTGCCGGCCAGCACCTCGCCGCGGGAGTCTCGCAGGGAGACGGCATAACGCGCCGAGACCTCCGAGGGAACGCCGTAGCGGTAGAGCGTGTCCAGCGAATACTCGGCCAGCAGCACGCCGGTGAAGCGCGTCCGGCTGTGCAAAGGCAGGTGCAGCTCCAGCAGCGCGGTGCCATCCGGCGTGGCACTGCGCTGCACGTAGATGGGCTGGCGTAATTCACGCGCCAGGGCAAAGGCGTTTTCGGTCTCGCTGGGCTTTTCCGGCAGCACGCCGCTGCGTATCTGGCCGTTCACCAGGCTTTGCGCCAGGCTGGGGTTGCCATGGGCGACACGCAGGCGGCGGCGTTCGTCGATCCAGCTCAGCCCCTGGAGTTCGGGGTACTGGTTGAGCAGCACGTTGGCACGGTTGCGGAACTGTTCGGCGTCCAGTTCCTGGCTGGAGACTTCCTGGGCCAGGCGCACCAGCTCTTCCTGGCGTTCCAGCAAGCGCAGGCGCATGCGCTGCTGGGCGTATTCCACGTCCCGGCGAACCGCTTCCTGTTCCCGCTCCATCTCTTCCAGGCGCAGATAGCCAAAGGCGGCCACGATGGCGGCCAGGAACAGCAGCACTGCCAGCAGCGGCGCCAGCATGGCGTAACGGTCCTGGCGATGGGGGGACTGCCGGCGCCACCACTGCCGCAGGCGCACCAGCGCGGGCAGTTCGCGCAGGTAAGGCAGCAGGCGGCGCAGTCGGGTTTGCATGTGTACTGAGTGTATTCCGTAAGACCTTCGGTCGTCCTTGTGAAATCCATAATATGAAATAGACAAGCACGCCTTGAAATAGGAAAAGAATTATGAGAAACTCCCGGATCGTTCTACATTGACTGAAGAACTTGTCCGCAGACAGGTTCCGTGCCTAAAACCAAGAGGAGCCAAGCATGTCAGCCCTGCCCCAGAACCTGTCTGGAATCGACGCCCAAGATCTCGACAGCCAGGAAACCCTTGAATGGAAGCACGCGCTGGAAGCCGTGATTGCGCAGGAGGGCCCGGAACGTGCCCATTTCCTGCTGGAGCAATTGCTGGAACATGCGCGCGAGCACAGCATCGACCTGCCGTTCTCGGCCACCACCGGTTACACCAACACCATCGAGCCGGACCAGGAAGCCCACAGCCCCGGCAACCTGGATCTCGAAGGCCGACTGCGTGCCTATATGCGCTGGAACGCCATGGCCATGGTGGTCAAGGCCAACCGCCTGGACCCGGCCGATGGCGGTGACCTGGGGGGCCACATCAGTTCCTTCCAGTCGCTGGCGCACATGTTTGCCGCCGGCTTCAACCACTTCTGGCACGCCGACAACACCGACGAGGGCGGCACCCACGGTGGTGACCTGCTCTACATCCAGGGCCATTCCTCGCCCGGCATCTATGCCCGCGCCTTCCTGGAAGGCCGCATCAGCGAAGAGCAGATGCTGAACTTCCGCCAGGAAGTCGACGGCAAGGGCCTGTCCAGCTACCCGCATCCCAAGCTGATGCCCGGCTTCTGGCAGTTCCCCACGGTGTCCATGGGCCTGGGGCCCATCATGTCGATCTACCAGGCGCGTTTCCTCAAGTACCTGCACGCCCGCGGCCTGGCCGACACCAGCCAGCGCAAGGTCTGGGTCTTCTGCGGTGACGGCGAGATGGACGAACCCGAAAGCCTGGGCGCCATCGGCCTGGCCGCGCGCGAGAAGCTGGACAACCTGGTCTTCGTGGTGAACTGCAACCTGCAGCGCCTGGACGGCCCGGTGCGCGGCAACGGCAAGATCATCCAGGAACTCGAAGGCGAGTTCCGTGGCGCCGGCTGGAACGTCATCAAGCTGATCTGGGGCAAGGAGTGGGACGGCCTGCTCGCCCGCGACAAGGACGGTGCCCTGCGCAAGATCATGATGGACACGCTGGACGGTGACTACCAGGCCTTCAAGGCCAATGACGGTGCCTTCGTGCGCAAGAACTTCTTCGGCCGCGATCCGCGCACGCTGGAGATGGTCTCCAAGATGAGCGACCAGGAAGTCTGGGGCCTGCGCCGCGGCGGCCACGACGCGCAGAAGGTCTATGCGGCTTTCCACAAGGCCCACAACTCCCAGGGCGGCCCCACCGTGCTGCTGGTCAAGACCGTCAAGGGCTGGGGCATGGGCAAGGCCGGCGAGGGCAAGAACACCGCGCACCAGACCAAGAAGCTCGGCGACGACGACATCCGCTACATGCGCGACCGTTTCAACATCCCGATCCCGGACAGCGAGCTGCCCAAGATCCCGTTCTACAAGCCGGCCGATGACACGCCGGAGATGAAGTACCTGCACGAGCGCCGCAAGGCCCTGGGCGGTTACCTGCCCAAGCGTCGTACCGTGTCGAGCGAGAGCTTCACCGTGCCGTCGCTGGAGACCTTCAAGTCCGTGCTGGAGCCCACGGCCGAGGGCCGCGAGATCTCCACCACCCAGGCCTATGTGCGTTTCCTCACGCAGTTGCTGCGTGACCAAGCCCTGGGCCCGCGTGTGGTGCCCATCCTGGTGGACGAGGCCCGCACCTTCGGCATGGAAGGCCTGTTCCGCCAGATCGGCATCTACAACCCCGAAGGGCAGAAGTACACCCCGGTCGACAAGGACCAGGTCATGTACTACAAGGAAGACAAGGCCGGCCAGATCCTGCAGGAAGGCATCAACGAGGCGGGCGGCATTTGCAGCTGGATCGCCGCGGCAACGTCGTATTCGACGAACAACCGCATCATGATCCCCTTCTACATCTACTACTCGATGTTCGGTCTGCAGCGCGTGGGCGACCTGGCCTGGGCGGCCGGTGACATGCAGGCACGCGGTTTCCTGCTGGGCGGCACCTCCGGGCGCACGACGCTCAACGGTGAAGGCCTGCAGCACGAGGACGGCCACAGCCAGGTGCTGGCCAGCACCATCCCCAACTGCGTGAGCTACGACCCGACCTTCGCACACGAGGTGGGCATCATCCTGCACCATGGCCTCAAGCGCATGGTGGAGAAGCAGGACAACGTCTTCTTCTACCTGACCCTGCTCAACGAGAACTACGCCATGCCGGGCTTGAAGGCCGGCACGGAAGAGCAGATCATCAAGGGCATGTACCTGCTGCAGGAAGCCAATGGCGCCAAGAAGGCACCCCAGGTCAACCTGCTGGGTTCGGGCACCATCCTGCGCGAATCCATCTTCGCCAAGGAGCTGCTGGAGAAGGACTGGGGCATCGGCGCCAACGTCTGGAGCTGCCCGAGCTTCAACGAACTGGCGCGCGACGGCCAGGACTGCGAGCGCTGGAACCTGCTGCACCCGACGCAGAAGCAGCGCGTGCCGTTCGTCACGCAGCAGCTGGAGCCGCATGCCGGCCCGGTGATCGCTTCCACCGACTACGTCAAGACCTTCTCCGAGCAGATCCGTCCCTACATCCCCAAGGGCCGGACCTACAAGGTGCTGGGTACCGATGGCTTCGGCCGCAGCGACTTCCGCAGCAAGCTGCGCGAGCACTTCGAGGTCAACCGCCACTACATCGTCGTGGCCGCGCTCAAGTCCCTGGCCGATGAGGGCACGGTGCCGATGGAGAAGGTGGCCGAGGCCATCGCCAAGTACAAGATCAAAGCAGACAAGATCAACCCGCTTTACGCATAAGGCGGGTCGATCCTGCGGCTCAGGCCTGCCCGCGCTCAGCCGGGTGGGCCTGACTCTCAGGGCCCGCTTCCCAAACAGGAAGACAAGAACATGGCTATCGTAGAAATCAAGGTACCGGACATCGGTGACTTCGAGTCCGTCGCTGTCATTGAACTGCTGGTCAAACCCGGCGACACCGTCAAGGCCGAGCAGTCGCTCATCACGGTCGAGTCTGACAAGGCCTCCATGGAGATCCCCTCCAGCCACGCCGGTGTGGTGAAGGAGCTCAAGGTCAAGATCGGCGACAAGGTCGCCATGGGTTCCGTGGTGCTGATGCTGGAAGCGGCCGAGGCGGGCGCCAGTGCCGCGTCTGCTGCGGCACCCGCTGCAGCTGCGGCAAGCCCGGCGCCTGTCGCTCCTGCTCCCGTTGCGGCACCGGTGGTGGCCCAGGCCGCAGCGGCCCCCGCGCCTGTGGCCTCCGTCGCCGTGCCGGCGCACGACCCCTCGGCCCCCAAGGGCCAGTTGCCGCATGCCAGCCCCTCGGTGCGCAAGTTCGCGCGCGAGCTCGGCGTGCCGCTGGAAGAGGTCAAGGGCAGTGGTCTCAAGGGCCGCATCGTTGACGAAGACATCAAGAACTTCACCAAGTCCGTGATGAGCGGCGCGGCCCGCACCCAGGCCATGGGTGCGGCCTCGTCCGGTGGGGGTGACGGCGCCGGCCTGGGTCTGCTGCCCTGGCCCAAGGTGGACTTCGCCAAGTTCGGCCCGATCGAACGCAAGGAGCTGTCGCGCATCAAGAAGATCAGCGGCGCCAACCTCCATCGCAACTGGGTCATGATCCCGCACGTCAACAGCTACGAGGACGCCGACATCACCGAACTCGAAGCCCTGCGCGTGCAGCTCAACAAGGAAAACGAGAAGGCCGGCATCAAGTTCACCATGCTGGCATTTGTCATCAAGGCGGCGGTCGCGGCGCTCAAGAAGTTTCCCGACTTCAACGCCAGCCTCGATGGTGATCAGCTGGTCCTGAAGAACTACTGGAATATCGGCTTCGCGGCCGATACGCCCAATGGCCTGGTCGTGCCCGTACTCAAGAATGCCGACCAGAAGGGCCTGGTGGAGATTTCCGCCGAGATGGCCGAACTCTCCAAGAAGGCGCGCGACGGCAAGCTGAGCGCGGCCGACATGCAGGGCGGTACCTTCTCGATCTCCTCGCTCGGCGGTATCGGCACCACCTACTTCACGCCGCTCATCAACGCGCCGGAAGTGGCCATCCTGGGCCTGTCCAAGAGCGCCATGAAGCCGGTCTGGGATGGCCAGGCTTTCCAGCCGCGCCTGGTCCTGCCGCTGTCGCTGTCGTACGACCATCGTGTGATCGATGGCGCCGCCGGCGCGCGTTTCAACGCCTATCTGGCCCAGGTGCTCGGCGATTTCCGCCGCGTGCTGCTTTGATTCACTGGAGACAAACAAGATGGCTCTCGTAGAAATCAAGGTTCCGGACATCGGCGACTTCGAGTTCGTCTCGGTCATCGAACTGCTGGTCAAAGTCGGCGACACCATCAAACCAGAGCAGAGCCTGATTACCGTGGAGTCCGACAAGGCCTCCATGGAAATCCCGGCCAGCCAGGGCGGGGTGGTCAAGGAACTCAAGGTTAAGATCGGCGACAAGGTCAAGGAAGGGTCTCTCGTTCTGCTGCTTGAAAGCAGCGTAACGAGTTCCCCTACGGGGCAATCAAGCTCACCCCCACCCCAACCCTCCCCCGTCACGGGGGAGGGCTCGAAAGTCACGGCAGCGCCTGCACCAGCCGCTGCGAGCTTCGGCGGCAGCGCCGACCTCGACTGCGACGTGCTCGTGCTCGGTGGTGGTCCCGGCGGTTATTCCGCCGCCTTCCGCGCGGCCGACCTCGGCCTCAAGGTCGTGCTGGTCGAGCGTTACGCCACTTTGGGTGGCGTCTGCCTGAACGTGGGCTGCATTCCGTCCAAGGCTCTGCTGCATGTGGCGTCCGTGATGGACGAGGTCAGCCACATGGCCGACCTCGGTGTGGACTACGGCAAGCCCGTGCTCAACATCGACAAGCTGCGCGGCCACAAGGAAAAGGTGATCGGCAAGCTCACGGGCGGCCTGAATGCCATGGCCAAGATGCGCAAGGTCACCATCGTGCGCGGCTACGGTGCCTTTGTCGGCGCCAACCATCTCGAAGTGGAAGAGACCTCGGGCACGGCCCAGGACAAGACCGGCAAGAAGCAGGTCGTGGCCTTCAAGAAGGCCATCATCGCGGCCGGCTCGCAGGCCGTGCGCCTGCCTTTCATGCCCGACGATCCGCGCGTGGTGGACAGCACTGGCGCGCTGGCGCTGAAGGAAGTGCCCAAGCGCATGCTGATCCTGGGCGGCGGCATCATCGGCCTGGAAATGGGCACCGTCTACAGCACGCTGGGTGCACGCCTGGACGTGGTGGAGATGATGGACGGCCTGATGCAGGGCGCCGACCGCGACTTGGTCAAGGTCTGGCAGAAGATGAACGCGCCGCGTTTTGACAACATCATGCTCAAGACCAAGACGGTCGGAGCCAAGGCCACGCCCAAGGGCATCGAGGTGACGTTCGAAAGTGCCGAGCCGGGTGGGGCGGTCCCGCCGCCGCAGACCTATGACCTGGTGCTGCAGGCCGTGGGCCGCACGCCCAACGGCAAGAAGATCGCCGCCGACAAGGCCGGCGTGGCCGTGACGGACCGAGGTTTCATCAACGTCGACATCCAGATGCGAACCAATGTGCCGCACATCTTCGCCATCGGCGACATCGTGGGCCAGCCCATGCTGGCGCACAAGGCCGTGCATGAGGGCCATGTGGCGGCAGAAGTCATTGCCGGCGAACTGCAGGGCAACAAGGAGCTGGCATCAAGCGCCTTTAATGCTCGCGTGATCCCCAGCGTGGCCTACACCGACCCGGAAGTGGCCTGGGTGGGCCTGACCGAGGACCAAGCCAAGGCGCAAGGCATCAAGGTCAAGAAAGGCCTGTTCCCCTGGACGGCCTCGGGCCGCGCCATCGCCAATGGCCGCGACGAAGGCTTCACCAAGCTGCTGTTCGACGAGGAGACGCACCGCATCGTCGGCGGCGGCATCGTGGGCACGCATGCGGGTGACATGATCGGCGAGATCGCGCTGGCCATCGAGATGGGGGCCGACGCCGTGGACATCGGCAAGACCATCCACCCGCACCCCACGCTGGGTGAGAGCATCGGCATGGCCGCCGAGGTGGCGCACGGCAGCTGTACCGACGTGCCCCCGGCGCGCAAATAAGCCACCTTCGCGCCTTGCGAAACATCGCCAGCCCTGATCGGGCTGGCTTTTTTTTGTCCGCAACGGCCGGGCCCGTTGGCCTCCGATCGCGTTCGACACGGCCACAGCCATGGACACGCTCGCCATGCCTTGTGTGCGCTGGCGAACGGTGGGCTGAGTCCGATCCCGATACATTGAGATTCCCCGCAGAGGACGCGGGGCGGGGCGCCGTGGACGCCTGCAAGACCAATCAGGCGCCCTGATGCTGGGCAAGCGCATCGCACGCTGCCAGGTCTTTTTGCTTCAAAAAAGCGGCCACTTTGCAGCGTCGCTTTCCTGACGTTTCGTCCCCATGGATCCGTCCCTCATCCGTCCGTGGGCGTGGGCTTGATTTTGTGTTACGAAAGCTTACACTGCGTTACATCAAGTTACAAATAGAGGTGTGAAGAGAGAGCGGCCAGGTTTCCCGGTTCGGGGAGTCGTGAAGAACAAGGCGCTCATGGTCTGACCTGAAGGGGGAAGATGAGATACCTACAAGGAATGCTGGCAGCGGCACTGCTTCTGTCGGCTTGGGGTGCGCTGGCACAAGCCGTGGTTCCGCCGGCAACGGCCGAACCAGGCCGACTTCGCGAACGCTTCGATGCTCCGCCGTCTGCGCCGGTGGACGCCCAATTGCCTGAGCTCAAAGGGGCCACTGAAGCGGTCCTGCCTGAGGCCGTCAGGGCCTTGCGCGTGACGCTGCGTGCGATCCGGGTCGAGGGCAGCACCGTGTACACGCCGGCGCAATGGCAGGTGCAGACCGGCGCCTACCTCGGGCGTGAAATCAGCGGCAGTGACATCTTTGCCCTGGCGCAGGCCCTGACGGTGCAATACCGCAACGACGGCTATTTCCTGTCGGTGGTGATCGTGCCGCCGCAGTCGCTGGCCGACGGCACACTCACCCTGCGCGCGGTCGAGGGTTATGTGGCCAGCGTGCGGATCGAGGGCGACCCGCGCGTGCGTCCGCAACTGGAGGAGATCGCGGCGAAGATCCAGGCCTCCCGACCACTGTCGGCCCAGGTGCTGGAGCGCTACCTGCTGATCGCCAATGACTTTCCCGGCGTGCAACTGCGCAGCGTGCTGTCGCCATCGCAGACCGTGGGGGCCGCGGACCTGACGCTGATCGCCAGCGTGAAGGACGTGGAAGGTTTTGCCTCGATCGACAACTACGGCACCCGCTACCTGGGCCCCAACCAGGCCACGGTGGGCATCACCGGCAACCAGTTGCTCGGTGTCAACGACCAGTGGCGTTTCATCGGCGCGGGTACGGGCAATACGCAGATGTCCTTTGCGCAGCTCTCCTACAGCCAGGTACTGAATGGGGAGGGGCTGGCGCTGGGGCTATCGGCCTCGCAGGCGCGCACCCAGCCGGGTGACACCTTGCGAGCCTTTGATGTCCGCGGCTACTCGGACGCGTTTGCGCTGACCTTGAGTTCCCCCTGGCTGCGCACCCGCAACCACAGCCTGTTGGCGCGCGTAACCTATGACCAGGCCGATATCCGCAGCGAGATCCTGGGCGCGCGCGTGAGCGACGACAAGATACGCGCCCTGCGCACCGGGCTGACCTGGCGCCGGCTCGATGCACTCGACGGGCAGAACAACCTTGACGTCGACTTCAGCCGGGGTCTGGGCGGGACGCAGGGCGGCGATGCGCTCAAGAGCCGCGTCGGTGCCGATGGGCATTTCAGCAAGCTGACCTTCGACTATGCGCGTTACCAGCCGCTGGGGGGCCGTTGGGGCCTCACCACGGGACTGGCCGGCCAGTGGACCGCCGACACGCCGCTGCTGTCCTCCGAGCAGTTTGCCCTGGGCGGGCGCCGTTACGGCCGCGCCTACGAGGCCGCAGAACTGGTGGGGGATCGCGGGTTCGCCTTGCGGCTGGAGCCGCGTTATGCCGTGCCGGTGGGTGGCAACGGACTGCGTTCGTATCACCTGTTCAGCTTCTACGACATCGGCGAGGTCTCCAAGGTCGGCAACCAGTCTGCCAGCACGCCGGTCAGCCAGAGCCTGGCGTCGGCCGGGTTCGGCACCCGACTTTTCATGGCCGGGCCGGCGACGGCGCAGTTCGAAGCCGCCTGGCCCCTGACCAAACCGGTTGCCAGTCTCCCGGACGACGGCAAGGCCGTGCGCCTGCTGGCCTCACTACTGATCCAGTTCTAGCCAGAGGACCGTGCTTGCGAACCAACTCCTGAAAGGTTCACCATGACGAGCCAACGATTTCACTCCCTTGCCCTCGGGCAGCGCACGCGTGGCATGCCTGCGGGCCTGGCCCTCAAGACCCTGCCACTGGCCGTGGCCTTGTGCTTCTGCACGCTGAGTCGGGCCGACATCAACCCGGCCATCGCCGGCCTGCCCATGGGGGGCACGGTGGCCGCAGGCAGTGTGGCCAGTGACCTGACGGGCAACAAGCTCACACTGACCCAGACCGGCAACCGGGCGATCATCGATTGGACATCCTTCAATATCAACGCGGGGAAAACGGTCGAATTCGTGCAACCCAGCGCGACCGCGGCCGTGCTGAACCGGGTTCCGGCCAGCGCCGGCATGTCCGAGATCTACGGCACCTTGTCGGCCAATGGCATGGTGTTGCTGATGAATCCGAACGGCGTCCTGTTCGGCAGTGGTGCGACGATCAACGTCGGCTCCCTGATCGCCTCCACGGGAACGGTCAGCGTCAGCCCATTCATGGACGACGTCAACAGCGGCGCCATCGCCATCACCGGCGCCACCACCGGCAGCGTGCGTAACGATGGCAGCATCACCGCCAGCAACGCAGGCCTGGTGGCCCTGGTGGCGCCCTCGGTGGTGAACCATGGCAGCATTACGGCCACCGGCGGGCGGATCGCCCTGTCCGGGACCGACCGGGCCACGGTGACGCTCAACGGCGGCCTCTTCGAATTTGCCTTGCCCGCGGGAGCCATCGGTACCAGAGTGTCCAACGACGCCGGCGCGAGCCTGGTTGGGGCGCAGCTGCTGATGACCACCGGCGACGCCGCCAACCTATTGTCCGGTGTCATCAACCTGGAGGGGGTCCAGCAGGCCAGCAGCACCCTGGTGGTCAACGGCGACGTCGTGCTGCTCAAGTCTGCACTGGATGCACCCACGGTCAGTGGCAGCTCGAACCGCGTCGAGGTCAGTCCGGGGGCACGCGTGCGCGACGCGGTCAACATCGCCAAGACCGGTGCGCCCGGTGCCGGGGCGACGGTGGTCCTCAAGGCGGGCGACCATACCGAGCAAGTCGTACTGAACAAGGCGAACCTGAGCTTGCAGGGCGAGACAGGTGCCAGGCTGCTGGTGCCCGATGCCGCCGACGTCAACGGGGTCACCCTCAGCGCCGCCAACCTGACCGTGGAAAACCTGGAGATCGTCGGGCCGGTAAACCAGCCCTACTACGATTACTACGCCACCTCGCGGTCCAACATCAGCCGCGGCATCGTGGTGGCCGACGGCATCACCGGCTTCACGATTCGCAACAACAACCTGCACGATCTGCGCACCGGCATCCTGGTCCACGGTCGCAACAGCAGCGGCAGTGTCAGCGGCAACCGCATCGAGAACACCAAGAGTGGCATCTCGGTGCAGTACACGGACGCCAGCGGCATCGCCATCAGCGGCAACAGCCAGGGATCGATAGGCAATGAGTGGGGCCTGAACCTGCACCTCAACGGCCACATCGTGGGCGGCACGATCGTCAGCAACAGCACGCCCATCGCCGTAGCGCCCACACTGAGCTGGCAGCAAAGCCTGCTGGGCCTGAGCAGTGCCAACAATGGCTGGGCGGTGCAAGACCAGGGCTACACCGCATCCAACCGCACGCAGGTGCAGGTGGCCGGCAGCGGGGTAGCGAGCAACCAGGGCAGCCGGCTCACGCCAATCAACACCGTTCAGGGCGGCATCGACGCGGTGGTGAGCGGCGGCACGGTCAACGTGACGGCCGGCAGTTACACCCAGGCCTCGACGCTCAAGATCAACAAGCCGCTGGCGCTGATCGGTGCCGGTGAGGCGGCGACAACCATCGATGCCAGCGGGATCACCACCCCTTACGGCATGTCCGTCAGCGCCGATGACGTCACCTTGCGCGACTTCACCTTTTATGGGCCGTCGGCCTTTTATGCCTCGGCCTACGGCATCAAGGTCTCGCCCTCGGGCACGCCGGATGCACGTCTGCGCAATTTCACCATCATGAACGTGACCAGTCGCGGCGCGGGCAAGGCCGAGCTCGACCTCAACGGTGTCGACGGCGCCCTCATCGACCATGTCACCCTCAACGGCGCACCGGTCGGCAACGACGCCGGTAGCACCCAGGGCGCTGGCCTGCAGATCACCGACAGCGCCAACGTGACGGTGCGTTACAGCACCACGCTGAACAACGCCTGGGGCGGGGTGGCGCTGTACCAGGCCAACCGCAGCTACAACCAGCGGGTCAACAACATCCATATCGAAGGCAACAACCAGTTCAACGAAGTCAACCCGGTGTACCTGCAGGACGAGTCGGCGCTGCAGGATTTCGGCGCGCTGAGCATTGCCGGTTTCGATTACGCCGTGCGCAATGGGGCCAGCGTCGACAGCAGCCAATACACCTGGCTGCAGGCCACGCGGCAGGATGCCTACGACTACGCCGTCAATCTGCCAGGGGTGTCTTCCAGCACCATCCAGGGCTGGGATGGCGCAGCCCGCACGCAGAACTTCGAGGTTGGCATTGGCAACCTGGCCGGCGGCGGCACGCAGGCCATGTCGATCGCGACTGCGATCAGCCAGTCCGGCACCGGCGCGCGGATCACCATCGGCCCCGGCAGCTACAGCGAAACCCTGAGCCTCGGCAGTCGGCGCAACCTCAGCTTTGCCAATGTGACCGTGCAGGGGCTGGAACTGCTGGCCGGTGCGGCCGACTCCGGCATCGGCGGCCAGGTGACGGCCCAGGGGGCGGGCGGCATCAGCTTCCAGGCACCGGTACAACTGCTGGCCGACACCCGGCTGGCCACGAACGGTGCTGACATCCAGCTGGACGGCCACATCAGCAATGCCGCTGGCGGGGCCTACAGCCTGACCCTGGTCGCGGGTTCTGGCAGCAGCCGCGGCAACGTGCACATGCGAAGCGGCGGATCGGACATCAGCCCGCTGGAACAGTTCGACGTCAGCGCCAATCGCTACAGCCTGAGCGACACCCTGTGGGTCCAGCGCTACCAGATCAACGCCCTGGGCCTGGTGGCGCTCAGCAACCATACCCTGCGCGCCCTGGATGCCACGGGCAACAACACGCTCACCACCAGCGGTGACGTGACGGGCAGCACCATCAGCCTGGGCAATGTGGCCGTGCAGAGCAGCGGTGATGTTTCGGTGAATGTCAGCGCCGGCGGTGATGCCACGGTGGCCGGCAACAACATCACGGGCACGATTTCGGGGGCCGACGTGGCCGTGACGGCACAAGGCAGCGCGAACGTGGACGTGGTGGCCACGCAGACGGCCACCCTGAGCGGTGACTCCGTGGTCGGCTCCGTCAGCGCACCGGCGGCGGTGGTGGACTCGAGCGGTGGGGTTCAGCTGACGCTGAATACCCAGACCGCCTCGGTGCGTTCCGACGGCCCTGCCAATCTGTCCGGCTCGGCGTCCAGTCTCACACTGGATGCGCCTGGCGGCAGCGTCAGCGGCAATTTCAGCAACGTCAGCAACGCCGGTGACGGGGTCTTCACCGTCAATGGCCGGCCGGAGGTTGGCCAGAGCCTGGCGGACAACGCTGGCAACAATCGCGTGGTGCCCGATCGCTCATCGGTCACGGGCCCTGTGTCGTCCGACACGGCGGTGGACACGCGGCCCGGTGGCGGTGTCTTTGCCCTGCTGGAGGGCGTTCCGATGGCGCGCAGCGCGCCGTCGCAGGCCGGTGGTGCGATCGACCGCGGGCAATCGGTGGAGATCGACCTGTCACCCGGAAACGAGAAGGAACCAAAGTAGCCCTGACCGCTCCAATGGTCATGGCTCGGCGTGCGGGTCCAATGATGCTAGATTCCGCAACAGGGTCCCTGTTGACCTGGCCTCTTGATACTGGAGTGAAGTCGTGATGAAAAAATTCGGATCGTTGTGTTGCCTACTGGCACTCCTGGCCTTGGTGCCGGTTCAGGCTGAGGAGGAGCGTTTCGTTGACAAGGCCGGTCGCACCATCAAGAAGGGTGGCGAGGCTACGCAGGAGGGCATCGAGAAGGGGGCCGCCGCCGCCGACAAGGGCGTGGGCAAAGCCTTCGGTACCGTCAACGAAAAGGTGTTCAAGCCTGCCGACACCTGGATCCAGAACAAGGTCAACAAGAAGGGCAGCGCGGAGAAGCCGGCCGACAAATAGGCCGCCGTCACACGCCGCGAACAACCCTGAAGGCGTCAGCCTTCAGGGTTTATTTTTTGCCGTAGATGAAGTCCATGACCACCGCGTGGAACCGCTCGGGCTGTTCCAGGTGCGGCACGTGGCCCACGCCGTTGAATTCCTTGAGCACGGCGCCCGGGATGCGCTGCTGCGCGCTGCGTCCCATCATGGGGAAGTTGCCCATGGGCTTCACCACCTCGGGCGGCGCGAAGCGGCGGCCGAAGACGGTGCGGTCGTTCTGGCCGATGACCAGCAGGGTCGGCACCTTGAGCTGGGGCAGTTCGTTGTAGATCGGCCCGTCGTAGATCATCTGGTAGGTTAGTGCCGAGACGAGGGCGAAGTGCGGGTAGTCGCCGCTGAGCTGCACGCGCGCGAACTGCTCCACGAAACGTTCGAACTCGGGTTTCCAGACCGGAAAGTAGCCCTTGACGAAGTTGCGGTAGCTCGCCGGCGTCTGCGCCATCTCCAGCTTCACGAGGTTGGGCGTCTGCTGGGGCGGAATGCTGGCCACGTAGTCCTCGAGGCCCAGCGGGTTCTCCAGCACCAGGGCGATCACGCGTTCCGGGTAACGACGCGCGAAATGCACACCCAGCATGCCGCCCATGCTGTTGGCAATGACCGTCACCCGGGGGAGCTTGAGGTGGTCCAGCAGGCGTGCGGTGTTCTCGGCCAGCATGCCGAAGGTGTAGCGCATCTCCGGCTTGGACGACTTGCCAAAGCCGATCTGGTCCGGGGCGATCACGCGAAAGCCGTAGGTCGACATGGCCTTGAGCGTGGGGAGCCAGTAGTCCGAGCCGAAGTTCTTGCCGTGCAGGAGGACGATGGTCTGGCCGTTGGGGTTCTGCGGCTTGACGTCCATATAGGCCATGCGCACCGGCCGGCCCTCCATCTCGAACTGCAACATCTGCACCGGGTAGGGGTAGGCCCAGTTCTCCATGGCCGCGCCCAGCGGCTCGGCGCCGGCGTAGGTCGGCTGGTTGGCATCCTGGGCCAGGGCCCAGAGGCTGGTGCCGGCCAGCAGCAGGGCCGCGGTCTGGCGCAGGAGTCGGTGCAGGGCAGGTCGCATCATTTCGCCTCGTTGATCATCAGTGTGGTTTTCTCGTCGACTTCCCGGGCCACCTGGCCCAGGGCCGGGTCCTGGGAGAGCATGGCCAGCATGTCAGTCGGCTTGATCATGCCGATCCGGGTCTTGCCTTTTTCAGTGTAGACCGAAATGCGGCAGGGCAAGGCCATGTTCATCTGCATGTCGGCAGCCAGTACCTTGGCGGCCTGGGCCGGGTTGCAGACCTCGAAGACGCGGCAGTTCTCGGTGAAGCTCAGCCCCTTGCTGCGCAGGGTGTTGCCGATATCGTGCACGTGCAGCACGCCGAAGCCGTGGCGCTTGACGGCAGTGTCCAGATCGGCGGCGGCCTGTTCGAAGGATTTGGCGGTGTCGACGGTGTAGAACATGGGAATTCCTCTCGGGGGTTAGCAGGGATAAGGCATTGTGCCGGATTCCCCCGGAGGTATGTGCATCCGGCCGGCGCAGCGTGGCCCGGGCTCAGTAGCTGGTATAGACCGGCGTCGGCGTCGTGGCGGCCTGAAAGGGCGCGCGAGCGGAGGACTGGCCCATGACACGCCGGGCACCGTCAAAGCGCCGGTTCCAGTAGTTCACCCGCATGTCCTCGATGCGCACGGCCGCACCCGGTTTGGGGGAGTGGATGAACTTGTGGTCGCCGACATAGATGCCCACGTGGCTGTAGGTGCGGCGCAGGGTGTTGAAGAAGACCAGGTCGCCCGGCTGGAGCTCGGTGCGCTCGATCTCATGCGTGGCTGCAGCCTGTTGCGCCGCATTGCGCGGCAGCATCAGGCCCAGCGTCTGTTCGACCACGGCTCGCACGAAACCGCTGCAGTCGAAACCCGAGTCGTAGGTGTTGCCGCCGCGGCGGTAGGGCACGCCCAGCGCGCCCATGGCCGCCACCACCAGTTCGGACATGCGGTCCATCGGCTGGTTCGAACTGGCGGGATAGGCCGTGCTGGCTGCGGGGGACTCGGTGCGCAGCGGCGCCGGAGCAGCAGGTGCTAGCGGCGGGGCGCCACGTGCCGGGGCCTCCACCAGACCACGTGCATTGAGGAAGCGGTCCAGTTCATCGTCGCCCGCACCGCTGGCGCCGGCGCGTGCACAGGCGAGCAGAGTCAGCAGCAGGGCGATACAAACGGTACGCATGCGGTTAGCATAGGGCGGTGTCACGGCTGGTGTCAATTAAAGCTTTTTCGTGAAAAACAATCTAAGTGATTGATTTTAAATAAATATTCATCTGGAAATAACTTCATGTTCAAGGCACTCGTGTTGGACAATGCCAACGGATTCACGGCCTCCTTGCAGCAGATCGACGAAGCCCGGCTACCGGCCGGCGACGTGACTGTGGCCGTGCAGTACTCCACGCTTAACTACAAGGACGGCCTGGCCCTGTGCAACAAGGGGCCGGTGGTGCGCAACTGGCCCATGGTGGCCGGTATCGATGGCGCCGGCACCGTGCTCGAATCCAGCCACCCGGCCTGGAAGGCCGGCGATGCCTTTGTGCACAACGGCTGGGGGGTGGGCGAGACGCACTGGGGTTGCCTGGCCGAAAAGGCGCGCCTCAAGGGCGACTGGCTGGTCAAGCTGCCGGCCGCTTTCACGCCAAGACTGGCCATGGCCATCGGCACTGCCGGTTACACCGCCATGCTCTGCGTGCTGGCGCTGGAAGACCACGGCGTGAAGCCCGGCGCCGGCGAGGTGCTGGTGACCGGTGCCACCGGCGGCGTGGGCAGCGTCGCCATCGCCCTGCTGGGCAAGCTCGGTTACCAAGTGGTCGCGGCCACCGGCAAGGCCGCCGAGGCTGACTATCTCAAGGCGCTGGGCGCCAGCGCCATCATCGACCGCGAAGCACTGGGCCAGCCCGGCAAGCCCTTCCAGAAGGAGCGCTGGGCCGCGGTGGTGGACGCCGTGGGTTCGCACACCCTGGCCAATGCGCTGGCGCAGACCCGCTACGGCGGTGTGGTGGCCGCTTGCGGCCTGGCCCAGGGCATGGACCTGCCCACCACGGTGATGCCCTTCATCCTGCGTGGTGTCACGCTGGCCGGCATCGACTCGGTCATGGCCCCTTTGCCCAAGCGCCAGCGCGCCTGGGACCGGCTGGCGCGCGACCTGGACGTGGCCCTGCTGGAGCGCATGGTCGAGGAGGTGCCGCTGGACCAGGCCATCGCCAAGGCCCAGCAACTCATGGCCGGCCAGGTGCGTGGCCGTGTCGTGGTGCGCATTGCCTGAAGGAGACAAGATGCTGCTCGAACTCGAAGATTCCCAACTGCTGCTGGTCGACTACCAGGGCAAGCTGATGCCCGCCATCCACGAGGGCCCGGCTGTGCTGGCCAACGCCAGTCGCCTGGCGCAGATGGCGCGCCTGCTCCAGGTGCCGGTTTTTGCCACCGAAGAGAACCCCGCCGGCCTGGGGCCCACCGTGCCCGCGCTGCAGGCCCTGATCGCCCATGCCGGCGGCAAGACCTTTGCCAAGATGAGCTTCAGCGCCGTGGCCGATGGCTTGGCAGAACTGCTGCGTCCGCCGGCGCGTGCGCCGCAAGGCAACGCGCGCAGCCTGCCCAAGCACCTGCAGAAGCCGGCCCAGCCGGCCGATGGGCGCAACACCATCGTGATGGCCGGTTGCGAGGCCCATGTCTGCCTGCTGCAGACGGCGCTGGATCTGCTGGACGATGAGTTCGAGGTCTGGGTCGTGACGGACGCCTGCGGTTCGCGCGGCGAGCGCAACCGCGATGCTGCCTTCGACCGCCTGGCCGGCGCCGGCGCCGAACTCGTGACGACCGAGATGGTGGCCTTCGAGTGGCTGCGCTCGGCCGAGCATCCGGCGTTTGCGGACGTGCTCAAGCTGGTGAAATAGTCGCAGGACTCCAACCATGAAACGCTGCCTGCTTCCCCATCGCCTGCGGGTGTTGCTCGGCCTGTTTCTTGTCGCTCTCGGTACGCTGGCCGGTGCCGCGGATGCCCCCGCATCCCCGGAGCTGAGCCTGTCGGAGGATGGCGCCTATGTGGTCGATGCCCGCAGCAAGCTGGCCTGGCCCCGTTGCGTGGAGGGCATGGCCTGGAACGGCAAGACCTGCACGGGCGCGGCGCGCCTGATGACACATGGCGAAGCCACGGCGCTGGCCGCGGCGCGGGCCAAGGCCGAGGGCGTGGCCTGGCGGCTGCCGCGCGTGCCCGAACTGCGTCGCCTGGCCGGCAAGGTCGGCAAGACTGCAGGGCCGGAGGCCGCGCTGTTCCCAGCGGCACCGCAGGACTGGCACTGGTCCATCACGGCCAGCATCAATGCCGTGCGGATCAATCCCTACGACTACGACAATATCCGCCAGGGCCGTACGGGCGGCAACACCGACCAGCTCGGCGTGCAGCAGGGCTGGGCGGTCCACATGGGCTCGGGTGAGGCGCGGGGTGACGTCACCAAGCGTTCCATGCTCACGGTGCGGCTGGTGCGTCCGAATTTCTGAGTTGCTTTTTTTGCGCTCGTCCTCCCCCACAGAGGAGCGTCCCATGAAACACGAACGGAATCTGCGCAGTGCCTGGCTGCCTGCCGCCCTGGTGTTCCTGACCATGGCGCTTGCACAGGCCCAGCCTTGCGGCGAGCTCGTGACGATAGACACGAACGACGGCACCAGCACGCGCTACGCGTTCGGGCATCCTGCGAGTCTGGCTCAGGGCAGCCGGGTGGCACT
The DNA here is from genome assembly GCA_016185015.1 of Burkholderiales bacterium. Lineage (GTDB taxonomy): Bacteria > Pseudomonadota > Gammaproteobacteria > Burkholderiales > Burkholderiaceae_C > Hylemonella. Next base: position 14,743 of record JACPOI010000019.1, on the reverse strand, counting down.
GGTGCTGCTGCCGGGTGGGGGCGGCCATCTCCGGCTCGACGAACAGGCCTGCCCGCAGGCCCTCAAGGGCAATTCGCTGGTGCGCTCTCTGCCGCTGTTCCAGGCCGCCGGTTTTGCCACGGCGCTGGTGGATGCGCGCTCGGACCATACTGGCGAGGACGGCCTGGCGGGATTCCGGGCTTCGGCCGCGCATGCGCAGGACCTGGGGCGGATCATTGCCGACGTGCGCCGGCGCACCCAGGCGCGTGTCTGGCTGATCGGTACCAGCCGCGGCGCGATCTCGGCGGCCAACGCCGCGAGCCGCCTGAGCGGCCCGGCGGCGCCCGATGGCCTGGTGCTGACCTCGCCGGTCACCTCGGGTAACCCGACGGGCAGCAAGCCCTGGGTGGCGCAGACCGTGTTCGACCTGCCGCTGGAATCCATCCGCATGCCCGTGCTCGTGATCGGCCATGTGCAGGACAAATGCCTGCGTTCCCCGGCCACGCTGAACGAGCGCATCACGGCACGGACCGAGGGTGTACGCGAACAGCTCGTGCGGGTGGACGGCGGGCCGGGCCGCGCCGGCCTGTCGGCGGTGGAAGCCTGCGAAGGGCGTTCGCCGCACGGCTTCCTGGAGCAGGAGGCCGAGGTGGCCGACGGCATCGTGCGTTTCATCAATGGTGCCCGCTACTAGCCCGACGTAAAAAAAGCGCCCAGCGGGCGCTTTTTCATGGGCGCGGGCCTCAGGCCTTGCCGTGTTTGGCGATCAGGTCCTTGGCGCTTTGCAGCAGTTTCTTGCCGTCGACGCCGCGCTTGTTCATGTCGGCCACCCACTCGTTGTCCACTTCGCTGGAGCGTTTGACGAACTCCTGGGCCTCGGCATTGCTCAGGGTGTAGATGGTGTTGCCGCGCTCGACCGTGGTCTTGCGGCCGGGAATATCGCTCTCCTGCTGCTGCCTGCCCAGCCAGCCCGAGGTAGCCAGGCCGGAGTTGTTGTCGATGACCTTCTTTAGGTCGGGCGCCAGCGACTCGTACTTGGCCTTGTTCATGGTCATCACGAAGGTCGTGGTGTACAAGCCAGGATGGCCGGCGGGGAATTCGGTGTGGAACTTGGTCAGTTCGTGCACCTTGACGGCCGGCACCACTTCCCAGGGGATCACGCAGCCATCGATGGTGCCCTTGGACAGGGCGTCGGGGATCTGCGGCAGCGGCATGCCCACGGGCGTGGCGCCCACGGACTGCAGCAGCTTGGTGACCTGACGGGTCGGGCCGCGCATCTTCAGGCCCTTGAGGTCATCGGGGGTCTTGATCTGCTTGGCCTTGGTGTGGAACATGCCGGGGCCGTGCACGTGCAGGGCGATGGGGTGCGTGTCCTTGAACTCGTCGACCGCGACGGTCTGCACGTATTCCCAATAGGCTTTGGAGGTGGCCTCGGCGTTGTTGAGCATGAAGGGCAGCTCGAACACTTCGATGCGCGGGAAGCGCCCGGCGGTATTGCCCGGCAGGGTCCAGACCACGTCGACCACGCCGTCACGCGCCTGGTCGTAGAGCTGCACCGGCGTGCCACCCAGTTGCATGGCGGGGTAGGCCTCGAACTTGATGCGGCCGCCCGACTCCTTCTCGACCTTGTCCATCCAGGGCTTGTGCATGGTCAGCCAGACGGCCGACATGGGGGCCATGAAGGTGTGGAACTTGAGCGTCACGCTCTGCTGGGCCAGGCCCAGGGTCGGGACACCGAGGGCTGCAGCAGCAGCGGTGGATTTGAGCAGGGTACGGCGCTGGATCATGGTCTGTCTCCTCTTGGGGGTTCAGACTGCACCTTAGCCGAAATTCACTTAGGCACGTGCTGGGGCTTTCCCTCAATGATCGCGCTGGCGGCCATGCCGTCGCGCGACTAGCCCACGTACTTCACGAGCCACAGCGAGACGGCCGGGAAGAACAGCAGCAGCAGGGTGCGCAGCACGTCGCTGATCAGGAAGGGCATCACGCCGCGGTAGCTCTCGCTGATCGGCACGTCCTTGGCCATGCCGTTGACCACGTAGACGTTCAGGCCCACAGGCGGCGCCAGCAGGCCGAAGCCCACCGTCATCAGCACCATGATGCCGAACCAGATCGCCACCGATTCAGCGGGCATGCCGAAATCCAGGCCCATGACCATGGGGAAGAAGATCGGAATGGTCAGCAGGATCATCGACAGTTCGTCCATGACCGCGCCCAGCACCACATAGAGCAGCAGGATGGCGCTGACCACCATCAACGGCGGCATGCCCCAGCCGCCGACCAGGCTGGCCAGCTGGGCCGGTACCTGCGTGAGCGTGAGCGCAGAGTTCATCAGGTCGGCCCCGATGAAGATCATGAAGATCATGGCCGAGCTCTCGGCCGTGGCGTAAAAGCAATGCACCAGCTTCTTGAGCGTCAGTTCGCGCAGGGCCAGGGCCATCACGAACGTGGCGGCTGCGCCCACGGCCGCACCCTCGGTGGGCGTGAAGATGCCGCCGTAGATGCCGCCGAAGACGATCAGGAAGATCAGCGCGATGGGAATGACGCCCTTGAGCGATTGCAGCGTGATCTTCTGCGCCACCACGTCCTTTTCAGGCGCCTGGCCCGGCACCAGCCGCACGTAGACCGCGATGGCGATCATGTAGCCGACCATGGCGATGATGCCGGGCACCATGGCCGCGGCAAAGAGCTTGGCGATGTTCTGCTCGGTCAGGATGGCGTAGATCACCAGCGGGACGGAGGGCGGGATCAGGATGCCCAGCGTGCCGCCGGCGGCCAGCGTGCCGGTGGACAGGCGCCCGGAATAACCATGGCGCTTCATCTCGGGCAGGGCCACCGAGGTGATGGTGGCCGCCGTGGCCACCGAGGAGCCGCAGATGGCGCCGAAGGCCGCACTGGCCATGACGGCCGCCATGGCCAGGCCGCCCTTGAGGCGCGACATCACGGCGCTGGCAAAACCGAACAGGGCCTTGGAAATGCCGCCCTGGGTGGCGAAATGCCCCATCAGGATGAACAGCGGGATCACCGACAGGTCGTAGCTGGCAAAACGCGCGAAGGCCTGGGTGTTGAGGAAGTTGGACAGCGGCAGCCAGCCGGCCTGGGTCACGTAGCCGATGGCTCCGGCCACGAACATGGCAATCGCGATCGGGATGCGCACTGCCATCAGCAGCAGCATGATGCCGAAGATCATCAGCGTCAGGGTTACCGGGGTCATCATGCTTGCACCTCCGGTTCAAAGCCCAGCAGGCCCTGGCTCAGGCCGATGAGGGCCGTGAGGATCAGGGGCGGCACCATCAGCGTGTAGACGATCCACTCGGGAAAGCCCAGCATCATGGTGGCCGACTGCGTGCTCCAGGCGCTCAGGCCGCCGAGCACGGTGCGCCAGGCCAGCAGGGCCATGCACAGGCCCAGCACGAAGGCGCCGACGCGGTCCAGCGTGGCGGTGGTGCGCTCGCTGGCGCGCGCGGTGAAGAAGTCCACGATGATGTTGCCGCGGCGCAGCTGGCACCAGGGCAGAAAGAGGGCGATGGCCGCGCCGGCGGCCACGCCCGTGAGTTCGAAATCACCGACCAGCGTGGTGCCGGTGGTGTTGCGCCCCAACACGCTCAGACAGGTCATCAGCGTGATGACCGTCAGCAGCACACCGGCCAGGATGGCGCAGGCCTTGGCCAGTGTTCCCAACATCTTGTAGATCATGGGCCGCGATTGTAGGGGCGCGCCCGGCTCAGACCACCTTGAGGCGGATAGGGGTCAACCCTGCCACGCCGCCTTCCATCACGTCACCCGGCACCACGGCGGCCACGCCTTCGGGCGTGCCGGTATAGATCAGGTCGCCCGGGCGCAGCTCCCAGGCTGCGCTGACGTGCTCGATGATCTCGCCGATGTTCCAGATCAGCTTGGAGACGTCACTGCGCTGGCGGTCCTGGCCATTGACCTGCACCCAGATCTCGGCCTTCTCGATGTCGCCGGCCTGCGCGGCCGGCGTGATGGCGCCGATGGGGCAGGCTTCGTCGAAGGTCTTGCCGATGCACCAGGGACGGCCCAGCTTCTTCTGCTCGCCCTGCAGGTCGCGCCGGGTCATGTCCAGGCCCACGGCGTAGCCCCAGATGTGCTTATTCGCGTCGGCGGCCTTGATGTTCTTGCCGCCGGTGCCGATGCAGGCCACCAGCTCGATCTCGTGGTGGAAGTCCTTGGTCAGGCTCGGGTAGTGCAGATCGGGGGTCTGGCCCGGCTCGATGACCAGGCAGTTGTCGGCCGGCTTGATGAAGAAGAAGGGCGGCTCGCGGCCGGTGAAACCCATCTCCTGGGCGTGAGCCACGTAGTTGCGGCCCACGCAGTAGATGCGGCCGACGGGGAAACGGTCCTTGCTGCCGACCACGGGCACGGAGACCTGGGCCGGGGCGGTGATGACGAAACTCATGCGAGCCTTTCTTCCTTGTGGATGCCCAGGGCTTCCTGCACCGGGCGGTCTGAAAAACTGAAGAGCACGCAACCGGTGGTCGACTGCAGGCGCAATGCCTGCCAGGAGGGCACGACAAAATGGTCGCGGGCTTCGAAGTCGAATCGTACCGGGCCCTGCGGGCCCTCGATGTACGCAGTACCCGTACCTTCCACCACGCTGTAGACCGCGCCATCGGTCTGGCGCCAGCCCTGGCCGTCGAAGCCCGCGGGCAGGCGCTGCAGGAAGGGCTGCAGGGTGGGCATGGGGGTGCCGCCGGTCAGCGGGTTGATGTAGCGCAGCTTGTAGCCGTCACTGGCGTCCATCGGGGCGCTGCGTTCGAGCTGGTGCAGGGCCTCGCGGCTGCGCTCGTAGGGGTAGCTGAAGATGGGCGAGGTGGCACCAAAGGGCGCGTGGCCGCGCACCGGCGCCATGTTGTGGCCGTAACGCGCGAAGCTGGCGCCTTCGGGGCGCGTGACAGGCTGCGAGCGGGTTGCGCCGTTCTCCGCGAAACCGGCATCGAAGAAGCGGATCATGGGGATGTCCAGGCCGTCGAGCCAGACCACCGGCTCGTCCACCTCGTTGCCATGGTCGTGCCAGGTCCAGCTGGGCGTGATGATGAAGTCGCCCGGGTGCATGGTGGTGCGCTCGCCGTCCACGGCCGTGTAGGCGCCCGTTCCTTCGACGATGAAACGCAGCGCACTCTGCGTGTGGCGGTGGCTGGGCGCCACCTCACCCGGCAGGATCAGCTGCAGCCCGGCGTAGAGCGACTGCGTCACCGCCGACTGGCCGCGCAGCGCCGGGTTTTCCAGGATCAGCACGCGCCGCACGGCCTCCTCGGCCGTGATGACTTCGCCGGCGCGTCGCAGATAGGGGCGGAGCTGCTCGTATTTCCAGTGGGCCGGCACGCAGGGCGAGGCCGGCTGCGGCGGCACCAGCGCGTGCAGCACCTCCCACAAGGGGCTCAGGTTCAGCGGCGACATGTCGCGGTAGAGCGACTGGCGGGCGGTGGCGGAAGGGTGGGGGGCGTTCATGGCCGGTTCCTGACGGTGAAGCCGATTGTCATTTAATAAGCATACATACCAGTGAGGCGGGGTGTCGCGCGGGTTTTCCCGGGGGCGGTCGAGCCCCGGCGCCGGGCGAATACACTTGCCCACCACCAGGATGACGAACCCCATGAGCAAGAGTTACGACTTTCCCCACGCCCCGGGTCACCTGATCCGCCGGGCTCACCAGGTTTCGGTGGCCGCCTTCATGGAGGAGACGGCCAGCTATGACGTCACGCCCGTGCAGTTCGCCCTGCTCAATGCGCTCATGGACACCCCGGGGGCGGACCAGGTCACGCTGGCCGCACGGGTGGCTTTCGATCCCGCCACCTCGGGTTCGGTGATCGGTCGTCTTGAGGCCAAGGGCTGGGTGCGGCGCGAGGCCGACCAGAACGATCGCCGCCGCAAGCTGCTGTGGATCACGCCCGAAGGCGAGGCGACCGTGCAGCAGATGAAACGCGCCGTGGCCAAGGTGCAGACCCGTATCCTGGGGCCGCTCAATGCCACCGAGCGTGATCAGATCATGCGCCTGTTGACCAAGCTCGTGGCCGGGCATGCCAAGGATTGATTTCCCGGCGGACGTCAGGCTTGCGTCCTGTATTCGTCGTGGAACGCCGTGGAACCGGCTTTGCCGGGCCACTGGCGTTGCCCCCTTGAGGGGGGAGGGCAGTTACACGAAGTGAACTGCCAACGGGGGTGTTTCATGATTTCGCCAGCAGAGTGAAGTGCTCCACCTGCGGCGGCGCCGCGAAGAAGGGGCCCACGATGGCGCGCCACTCGGCAAAGGCCGGCGACTGGCGGAAGTGCACCGTGTGGTCTTCCAGCGTCTCCCAGAAAATCATGAGGATGTAGCGGTCCGGGTGCTCGACGCCCTTGTTCACCTTGAAGCCGCGGTAACCCCGGGCCTGGCTGATGACCGTGGCCAGGCCGCGCTGGATGGCTTCGTCAAAGGCGGTCTGCTGGTCGGCGTGGATGCGGATGTCGGCAATTTCGAGAATCATGCGGGTCTCCTGGTGCGGGTGCTGGGCAGGCCGCCAGTCTACAAGCGTGCGGCGGACGTGGTCTCACCGTCCTGTTGGAGCATGGTGGGGTCGAAGAAGCACAGCGTATTGCGGCCGGCGCTCTTGGCCTTGTACATGGCCAGATCCGCCTGTTTGATCAGTTCTTCGCGGCTGTTCTGCAGGCCGCAGAAAATGGTGGCACCGATGCTGGGCGTGCTCAGGTGTGCATGGCCGCTGAGATCATAGGGGCGGTTCAGGCTGGCCAGGATTTTCTGGCCGACGGCGATGGCCTCCTGCTGGGCCACGGTGGCCTCGGGGCTGAGCTCTTCGAGCAGGACCACGAATTCGTCGCCACCCAAACGTGCCACGGTATCGGCCTGTCGTACGCACTCCTTCAGGCGCAGCGCCACCTGTTGCAGCAACAGGTCGCCGTAATCGTGCCCCAGTGTGTCATTGAGTTGCTTGAACCGGTCCAGATCGATGAACAGCAGGGCACCGTGGTGCCCGTTGCGCATCGATGCCAGCATGGTCTGCTGCAAGCGGTCATGCAACAGCCGGCGGTTGGGCAGTTGGGTCAGGGCGTCATAGAAGGCCAGGGTATGTGTCTGTTCCTCGGCCGCCTTGCGTTCGCTGATGTCGTGCATCGTCGCCACGTAATGCGTGACCGCCTCATCCGCGCCCTTGACTGCCGTGATGGTGACCGATTCGGGATAGACCTCCCCGTTCTTGCGCCGGTTCCACATCTCGCCTTTCCAGCTGCCGGTCGCCCTGATGCGCGCCCACATGGCGCTGTAGAAAGCGGCATCCTGGCGGCCGGAACTGCGCAGGCGCGGGTTCTTGCCCACGATATCTTCGGCGGTGTAACCGGTGATCTCCGTGAAGGCGCTGTTGATGCGCAGCACGACGCCGTTCTCGTCGGTGACGAACATGCCCTCCTGGGTCTGGAAGGCCTTCGCGGCAATCCGCAGCTCGACGTCGTCCTGGCGGTGCTGCTGCATGGCCCGGCCCAGCAGCCACAGGGCGCCGATCACGACCAGGCTGATCATGCCGCCCAGCAAGAACAGCACTTCCTTGAGTCCACGGATCTCCGTATGGGCGGTATCCGGTGAACGTGACACCACCAGCAGCAGCGGGTAGGTGTCGATCCAGCGATGGGCAATGCCGCGTTCGACCTGGTCGAGTATCGAGTGGCGCAGGGAGTAACCCGCACGCTGGCTCTGGTACTCGACCAGCTGTGCGGCATCCATCCGGCTGTCCCGGTATTTCTCCAGATCGACCGAGCGGCTGATCAGCGCACCGCGTGCCGACAGCACCGACATGATGGTGTCGGTTCCGATGTCCAGGGTCTGGATGAAACGGGTCAACTGCTCGGGTGGCAGGAAGATGACCATGACGCCGAGGAAGCGCCCGTCCTTGCCCAGCAGGGGACGGGCCAGTTGCAGGCCCCAGCGCTTGGTCATGCGTCCCATGACCGGATCGCTGATGTACAGCTGGTCCGGGCCACCGTCGGCAAAGACGCGGAAATGTGCGCGGTCACCGAGGTACGCGGGGGCCGGATGACCCGGTACGTCGGTGAATTTCGGGTAACCATTCGTGCCGATGACGCTCACCTGGACTTCGAAATCCCGGAAGGGGCCCTCGCGCAGCAGGCGGATCGTGCGGTTGATGTCTTGGGGATTGTCCAGGTATTCGGAACGCAGGATGAGCAGGGCGTTGTCCAGACTTTCGATCTGCCGCACCAGGGCGACATCGAGCACTTCGGACAGGTGCACGAGTTCGCTGCGGAATTTGTCGAGGTGGTCCTGATGGATGCGCCGCGACTCCCACAGCACGGTGCTCCAGATCAGCGCCAGCAGCAGGGCACCCAGCCAGAGCAACTGCAAGGGCAGGGGCTGACGGCCACGCTGTGTGTCGCGTGTACGGATGGGAGCATGTAGGCCCGGCGGTCGACTGTCCATTCCAACGACCTAGTTTATTAAATAAGAATGATCTGATTTTAGGTCGATGCATTCCCTTGGCTTAATCCATCTGGCACCGAAAACACAACTATTTCCGGTTTATCCTCGTTGGCATGAAGCTCCACAACTACTTCCGCTCCTCCGCTTCCTTTCGCGTGCGCATCGCGCTGGCGCTCAAGGGCCTGAGCTACGACTACATCCCCGTGCACCTGGCGCGCGGCGACCACAAGCTGCCGGCCTACGCCGAGGTCTCGGCCGATCGCCTGGTGCCCCTGCTCGACGACGAAGGCGCGCTTTTTTCCCAGTCCATGGCCATCATCGAGTACCTGGACGAGACCCATCCCCAGCCGCCGCTGCTGCCCGCCGACGCGGCCGGCCGTGCCAGGGTGCGCGCCCTGGCCCAGTCCATCGCCTGCGAGATCCACCCGCTCAACAACCTGCGTGTGCTCAAGTACCTGGTGCGCGAGCTCAAGGTCAGCGAGGACGCCAAGAACACCTGGTACCGCCACTGGGTGCGTGAAGGGCTGGAGAGCTTCGAGCGCCAGCTGGCCACCCTGGCCGCCTTGCGCCAGCAGGCCGGCCTGCCGCGCTCGGTCTACTGCTGGGGCGACACGCCCACCCTGGCCGACTGCTGCCTGGTGCCGCAGATCTTCAACGGCCAGCGCTTCGAGGTGAACCTCGACGGCCTGCCGCTGACCATGGGCGCCTTTGCGGCCTGCATGGCGCTGCCGGCTTTCCAGCAGGCGCAGCCGTCCAGCTGCCCCGACAACGAACCCTGAACGCAGGCCGGGCCTCACCGTGCATCCCGACTGGCTCGTCCCCAAATGGCCGGCACCGGCCGCGGTGCACGCTGTCTGCACCACCCGCGTCGGCGGCCGTTCCCTGCCGCCCTATGACAGCCTGAACCTCGGTGACCACGTGGGCGACGACCCGCTGGCCGTGGGCGCCAACCGGGCCGTGCTGGCCCAGGCCCTGGGCGCGCGGCCGGTCTTCCTGCAGCAGGTGCATGGCCGCGGCGTGGTGGCGCTGGATGCGCACACGCCCCAGGGCACCGTGGCCGATGCCTGCCTCACGCATGAGCGTGGCGTGGCCTGCACCATCATGGTGGCGGATTGCCTGCCCCTGCTGTTCACCGATGCCCGCGGCAGTGTCGTGGCCGCTGCCCACGCCGGCTGGCGTGGCCTGGCCGGCGAGGGCGGGGTGGGTGTGATCGAAACCCTGTACGCCGCCTTGCAGATCGACGCGCGCGAGCTCATGGTCTGGCTCGGTCCCTGCATCGGCCCGCAGGCCTTCGAGGTGGGGCCCGAAGTGAAGGTGGCGTTCGAGGTCCAGTCTACGCAGGCCGCCAGCTGCTTTCGCCCGGCCGCGGCCGCCGGCAAATGGCTGGCCGATCTGCCGGCCCTGGCCAGGCTACGCCTGGCAGCGCTGGGCATCACGCAGGTCTATGGCAACGACGGTTCACCGTCGTGGTGCACCGTCACGCAGCCGTCACGGTTCTTTTCGCACCGGCGCGACCGCGTCAGCGGACGACTGGCTGCCTGCATCTGGCTGGGCTGAACCAGCCTGCGCATCCTGGGCCTGCTGCCAGGCGAGCAGTTCCTCGGCTTCGCGCTGCTTGCGCAGCTTCTTGCGCGCCGGCGTGCCCAGGATGTAGAGCAGCAGGGCCACCGGCCCCACGCCATACAACAGGAAGGTGAAGAGCGCACCCAGCACGCTACCGATGGGACTGGTGGCTTCGGCCACGGCCATCATCAGCGCCACGTAAAGCCAGCCGATGGCGATCAGGATCAGGAACATGGGATCGAGAACATGAGTAAATTGGTCGGCGTCAGGAATTTGTAGGCCCAAGCCTGACATACTGGCTACGGAAGCGTATTTCCAGCACGAAGGACCCAGCGTGACACAGGATACCCCCGAATTTTGGGCGCAAGCGGCGCAGCAGTTCCAGCAGGCCTACGCTGACAGCTGGCTCAAGCTCTTCCAGTCCTTCCAGGGCGCGCATCCGGGCCAGGGCCCCGCCGCACTCCCGGCGATGGACCATCCAGTGACCATCCCGCCCGACAAGCTGCAGGCCCTGCAGCAGCAGTACGTGCAGGACCTCGCGCATCTCATGCAGCAGGGTGCCAGTGCAACGGTGAGCGGCGACCGGCGCTTCGCCGCGCCGGCCTGGGGCGAGAACCCGCTGGCGGCCATGACGGCCTCCACCTACCTGCTCAATGCCCGCCTGCTGATGGAGATGGCCGACGCCGTGCAGGCCGACGCCAAGACGCGCGCGCGCATCCGCTTCGGTGTGGAGCAGTGGGTGGCCGCCAGTGCGCCCAGCAACTACCTGGCCTTCAATGCTGAGGCCCAGAAGAAGGCCATCGAGACCAAGGGCGAGAGCATCGCCAAGGGCATGCAGAACATGCTGCACGACCTCGGCCAGGGCCATGTGAGCATGACCGACGAAAGCCGCTTCGAGGTCGGCAAGAACGTGGCCACCAGCGAAGGCGCGGTGGTCTACGAGAACGAACTTTTCCAGCTCATCGAATACAAGCCGCTCACCGAGAAGGTCTACGAGCGGCCCTTCCTGCTGGTGCCGCCCTGCATCAACAAGTACTACATCCTGGACCTGCAGCCCGAGAACTCGCTGATCCGCTACGCCGTGGCCCAGGGCCACCGCACCTTCGTGGTGAGCTGGCGCAACCCCGACGCATCCCTGGGCCACAAGACCTGGGACGACTACATCGAGGACGCGGCCATCCAGGCCATCCACGTGGTGCAGGAGATCAGCGGCGCCGAGCAGATCAACGCCCTGGGTTTCTGCGTGGGCGGCACCATCCTGGGCACAGCCCTGGCCGTGCTGGCGGCACGTGGCGAACAACCCGTGCACAGTCTCACCCTGCTGACCACCTTCCTCGACTTCAGCGACACTGGCATCCTGGACGTCTTCATCGACGAGAACTCGGTGCGCCTGCGCGAGCAGCAGATGGGGCAGGGCGGCCTCATGGCCGGGCGCGACCTGGGCTCCACCTTCAGCTTCCTGCGCCCCAACGACCTGGTCTGGAACTACGTGGTGGGCAACTACCTCAAGGGCGAAACGCCACCGCCCTTTGACCTGCTCTACTGGAATAGCGACAGCACCAACCTGCCGGGGCCTTTCTACGCCTGGTACCTGCGCAACACCTATCTGGAAAACAACCTGGTCAAGCCGGGCAAGCTCACCGTCTGCGGCGAGAAGGTGGACCTGCGCAAGGTGGATGTGCCCGTCTACATCTACGGTTCGCGCGAAGACCACATCGTGCCCATCACCGGCGCCTACGCCAGCACCCAGGTGCTGCCGGGCAAGAAGCGTTTTGTCATGGGTGCCTCGGGCCACATCGCCGGCGTGATCAACCCGCCCGAGAAAAAGAAGCGCAGCCACTGGATCCGTGCCGACGGCAAGCTGCCCAAGAGCTTCGACGCCTGGTTCGAAGGTGCCGGCGAGCACGCTGGCAGCTGGTGGCCCGACTGGGCGGCCTGGCTGGGCAGACAGGCCGGCAAGCAGATGGTTGCACCCAAGAAATACGGCAAGGGCAGCAAATACAAGGTCATTGAGGCGGCGCCCGGCCGCTATGTGAAGCAGAAAGCCCAATAAGGGCCGCATCGTCAAAGTACAGGAGACACACCATGGAAGACATCGTCATCGTTGCCGCGGCACGCACCGCGGTCGGCAAGTTCGGCGGCGGATTGGCCAAGACCCCGGCCACCGAGCTCGGCGCCATCGTCATCAAGGAACTGCTGGCGCGCAGCAAGCTCGACGCCTCGCTGGTGGGCGAAGTCATCATGGGCCAGGTGCTCGCCGCCGGCGCCGGCCAGAACCCGGCGCGCCAGGCGCTCATGAAAAGCGGTCTGCCCAAGGAAATCCCCGCGCTCACCATCAACGCCGTCTGCGGCTCCGGCCTCAAGGCCGTGATGCTGGCCGCGCAGGCCGTGGCCACCGGTGACAGCGAGATCGTCATTGCCGGTGGGCAGGAGAACATGAGCCTGGCGCCGCACGTGCTGCCGGGCTCGCGCGACGGCCAGCGCATGGGCGACTGGAAGCTCATCGACACCATGATCGTCGACGGCCTGTGGGACGTCTACAACCAGTACCACATGGGCATCACGGCCGAGAACGTGGCCAAACAGTACGGCATCACGCGCGAGATGCAGGACGCGCTGGCCCTGGCCAGCCAGCAGAAGGCCGCTGCCGCGCATGATGCCGGCCGCTTCAAGGACGAGATCGTCCCGGTGCTGATCCCTCAGAAGAAGGGCGACCCGCTGGTGTTCGACGCCGACGAGTTCATCAACCGCAAGACCAATGCCGAAGCCCTGGCCGGCCTGCGCCCTGCCTTCGACAAGGCCGGCGGCGTGACGGCGGGCAATGCCTCGGGCATCAACGACGGCGCCGCCGCCGTGCTGGTCATGACGGCGAAGAAGGCCGCCGCCCTGGGCCTCAAGCCCCTGGGCCGCATCGCCAGCTACGCCACCAGCGGCCTGGACCCGGCCACCATGGGCATGGGCCCGGTGCCCGCCTCGCAGAAGGCGCTGGCGCGCGCCGGCTGGAAGGCCGCCGACCTGGACCTGCTGGAGATCAACGAAGCGTTTGCCGCCCAGGCCTGTGCCGTCAACAAGGAGATGGGCTGGGACACCTCCAAGGTCAACGTCAACGGTGGCGCGATTGCCATCGGTCACCCGATTGGTGCATCGGGCTGCCGCATCCTGGTCACGCTGCTGCACGAGATGCAGCGTCGTGATGCGAAGAAGGGTATCGCCAGCCTGTGCATCGGCGGCGGCATGGGCGTGGCCCTGACCATCGAGCGTTGAGGGTTTGCCCCACACGCGGGTTTTGCCTAGGGCCGCCGGCAGAGCCCAGCCATTAGATTGAGAACGAGTTCAACGAGGAGAGCATCATGAGCAAGAAAGTAGCCTACGTCACCGGCGGCATGGGTGGCATCGGTACCGCCATCTGCCAGCGCCTGCACAAGGAGGGCTTCACGGTCATCGCCGGCTGCGGCCCCACGCGCGACTTCGACAAATGGCTGGGCGAGCAGAAGGCCCTGGGCTACACCTTCTACGCCTCGGTCGGCAATGTCGGCCAGTGGGAATCCACCGTCGAAGCCTTTGGCAAGGCCAAGGCCGAGCACGGCCCCATCGACGTGCTGGTCAACAACGCCGGCATCACGCGTGACCGCATGTTCCTCAAGATGACCCGCGAGGACTGGGACGCCGTCATCGAGACCAACCTCAACTCCATGTTCAACGTCACCAAGCAGGTGGTGGGCGACATGGTGGAACGCGGCTGGGGTCGCATTATCAACATCAGCTCGGTCAACGGCGAGAAGGGCCAGGCCGGCCAGACCAACTACTCGGCCGCCAAGGCCGGCATGCATGGCTTCACCATGGCGCTGGCACAGGAAATGGCCAACAAGGGCGTGACGGTCAACACCGTGAGCCCGGGTTACATCGGCACCGACATGGTCAAGTCCATCCGCCAGGACGTGCTGGACAAGATCGTCGGCACCATCCCGGTCAAGCGCCTGGGCGAGCCGGGCGAGATCGCGTCCATCATCGCGTGGATTGCGAGCGAGGAAAGCGGGTACTCGACCGGGGCGGATTTCTCGGTCAATGGTGGGCTGCACATGGGCTGAGCAGTTTTGTCTTTCCTCAAAGAAAACCCCGCTGTGCGGGGTTTGTTGTTTTATCTTTGCGGTCATGGATATGAGATACCCAAACTCGAAAATTTCTGCAACCCTGATCTTTTCCTGTGTCTGCCTGTCGGCACAAGCTGATCAGTTCTACTTGATTGCAAGCTTGAATTGCAATACGCCAAAGTCCGAGTTGGTTGTATCGTTTCGCGGTTTTTGGAATGAGGCAGGCGAGGCTGCCATTGCTTCTCAAAGTTCGGAAGAGTTTGACCCACGCAAGCTCGTTGCTTTCCATCGGGATAGCTCAGGTAAATACTCTATTCGAACGGAGACCGTAAACAAGAGCTGCTTGTTGGATGGGAAAGATTACATCGTGGAGTTCTCGCCGTTAATGGCGACCGGATTCCATCCAGAGGGTTTCTGTGCTGCGCGTATAGGCGCGAAGGCTGTGATTCTGTCGAATGGAGTCACTGTCGCCATGGCTGGCGTCGATGCCTGTGCCGAGGAGGGCATGGTTACGCGAACCATAACGCTAGGGATGGTGTTCAAAACCCCGTGCAGTCCCCGATGGTTTGAAGGGCCGAGCCGAGGAACAATTGCGTCATGAAGAAGCAAGCCGAACTGGGACTGAACCTGAGCACAAGGCGCACACGCAAGGCCGTGTTGCTGGACG
>JACPOI010000057.1 GCA_016185015.1 Burkholderiales bacterium | reverse complement strand
GCACCCTTTGAATCACCGCATAACGTCCAGCCTCTTTGACACTCATCCATGCCCCTTTCCCGTCCATCTATGCCCCCTGTTTAAAAATAAGGGGACATTTCTAACTTGGATAAAGGTGACATTACCAACTTGGGCTCACAAGGCCCTGGCCGACTGGGGTGTGGGCTACAATGCCCAGCAGGACGTTCTGTGAAGAACGTGCCCCGGCCCCGTGCGACATTCGGGTGCCCATGGTCCGGGATCGTGATGATCCGCAGGCCCACTCTCCTACCGACCCCTCTCATCCTGCATCGTGAAGATGCATAGCCCGGATTCGAAGAGACATGAATACAACGGAAGCCAAGCGTGTACTGGAAACGGCGCTGATCTGCGCCCAACAGCCGATGCAGGTGCGCGACATGCGCGTGCTGTTCGACGACAGCCTGGGCGTGGACACCATCAAGCAGCTGTTGGAAGAACTGCAGCTGGAATGGACCGGGCGCGGCGTCGAGCTGGTCTGTGTGGCCAGCGGCTGGCGCTTCCAGAGCCGCCCCGAGATGCGTGAGTACCTCGATCGCCTGCACCCCGAGAAGCCGCCGCGCTACTCGCGCGCCACGCTCGAGACCCTGGCCATCATTGCCTACCGCCAGCCGGTCACGCGCGGCGACATGGAAGACATCCGCGGCGTCACCATCAGCTCGCTGATCATCAAGCAGCTCGAGGACCGCGGCTGGATCGAGGTCATCGGCCACCGCGAAGCGCCGGGCCGCCCGGGGCTGTACGCCACCACCAAGCATTTCCTCGACGACCTGGGCCTGGCCTCGCTCGACCAGCTGCCCCTGATGGACAACCCGGCCCAGCCCTCGGGCCTGCTGGACGTGCTGAACGAACTGCCTGCGCCCGCCGACGGCGACACACACGAACTGCCGCTGGCGGAGCCCACCGCCGATGCCGGCAGCGATGAACCTTTTGCCTTGACCGGAAATCAGCCATGACCGAACAGACGCCTGGCGTGACGCCGCCCGAGCCCGACAGCGACACGCACGCTCCTGTACCGGTCCAGCCGGCCGGGGCGATCGAACCCGCCGAGGGCTCAGCACCCGCGGGCGCCGAGGCGGAAGACCGGGCGAGCAGGCCAGCGGCAGCACGCAAGCCGCACGCCACGCCGCCCGTTGTCGATGCGGGCCAGCGTTTTGCGGCCGTGGTGTCCGGCGAGTTCGATGCCGACGAGGAAGCGCCCGAGGCCGAAGTGGCGACCAAGCGCGTGCTCAGCGCCCAGGCCGAGACGCCCAAGCTGCACAAGGTGCTGGCCCAGGCCGGTATGGGTTCGCGCCTGGAGATGGAGCAGCTCATCATGGAGGGGCGCATCTCGGTCAACAACGAGCCGGCCCATATCGGCCAGCGCATCCAGTTCGGCGACCAGATCAAGGTCAACGGCAAGCCCATCCGGGTGCGCATCGATCCGCCGCCGCCGCGTGTCATTGCCTATCACAAGCCGGTCGGCGAGGTCGTCACGCACGACGATCCGCAGAACCGCCCCACCGTGTTTCGCAAGCTGCCCAAGCTGCACCAGGGCAAGTGGCAGTCGGTCGGCCGCCTGGACCTGAATACCGAGGGCTTGCTGCTGTTCACCAATTCCGGTGACCTGGCCAACAACCTCATGCACCCGCGTTTCGGCCTGGAGCGCGAGTACGCGGTGCGCGTGCTGGGTGCCCTGAGCAAGGAAGAGAAGCAGCGGTTGCTGGACGGCGTCCAGCTGGACGACGGCACGGCCCATTTCGGCACGATCGAAGAGGGCGGTGGCGAGGGCTCCAACTGCTGGTACCGCGTCACGATTTCCGAGGGGCGCAACCGCGAGGTGCGCCGCATGCTGGAGGCGGTCGGCCATGCCGTCAGCCGCCTGATCCGCATCCGCTACGGCGCCATGGTGCTGCCGCGCGGTCTCAAGCGTGGTGCCTGGATGGAGCTCGACGAAGCCGACATCCGCGGCCTCATGCGTGCGGCCGAGCGCCGCCCGGGCGGCGGTGCCGAAGGCGCCACGGGCGAGGGCGGTGAACGCCCCCCGGCCCAGGGCAAACCTGGCGGCGGGCGCAACCGGCGGCGCGGCGGCGCGCAGGGGCCGGGCCCGCGTGGTTCCGGTGGCCCCATGGGCGACAAGTCCGGCGGCCCGCGCAAGGGCGGTGGCGGCCAGGGCCAGCAGCAGGGCCGCAACAAGGACCGCAATCCGCGCCAGGGCGGCGGCGGGGATGGCCAGCCCGACCCGATGAAAACCTCTTTCGGCTACATCGGTGCCGACAGTTTCACGCGCCAGCGCCAGGAGCCGCGTCGCGGCGGCGGGGGCAATGGCGGCGGTGGTGGCAACGGCGGGCCGCGTCGCGGTGGTCGCGGGGGTGGGCGCTGAAGGCGCCCGGCCGGGGCGGATCGCCCCGGCACGCTCAGTGTCACTGACACCGGTTAAAATACCGGGCTTTGCCCATGGTGGGGCAGAAACCCATTTTCATAAACAGACCCAGGAACTCACATGGCTATCCAGCGCACCTTCTCCATCATCAAGCCCGACGCCGTTGCCAAGAACGTCATCGGCCAGATCTACGCCCGTTTCGAAGGCGCCGGCCTGAAGATCGTCGCGTCCCGCATGGCCCACCTGTCGCGCGCTGAAGCCGAGGCTTTCTACGCCGTGCACAAGGCCCGTCCCTTCTTCAAGGACCTGGTCGACTTCATGATCTCCGGCCCCGTGATGCTCCAGGTGCTCGAAGGCGAGAACGCCATCCAGAAGAACCGTGACCTGATGGGCGCCACCGACCCCAAGAAGGCCGACAAGGGCACCATCCGCGCCGACTTCGCCGACAGCATCGACGCCAACGCCGTGCACGGCTCCGACGCTCCCGAAACCGCCGCCGTGGAGATCGCCTTCTTCTTCGCCGGCATGAACATCCACAGCCGCTGAAAGGCGGATGTAACGATGCAATGACGGCCAACCTGCTCGACTTCGACCTCGACGGTTTGGCCGCCTTTTGCGAGCGGCTGGGTGAAAAGCGCTTTCGCGCCACCCAGCTGTTCCGCTGGATCCACCAGAAGGGTGCCTCCAGCTTCGACCAGATGAGCGATCTGGCCAAGTCCCTGCGCGAGAAGCTCGCCACCACGGCGCGTATCCAGGGCCTAGAAGTCATCTCCCAGCAGATCTCCGCCGACGGCACCATCAAGTGGCTGTTCGACGTCGGTGACGGCAATGCCGTCGAATCCGTGTTCATTCCCGAGGACGACCGCGGCACGCTGTGCGTGTCCTCCCAGGCTGGCTGCGCCGTGGGTTGCCGTTTCTGCTCCACCGGCCACCAGGGCTTCAGCCGCAACCTCAAAGCTGGCGAGATCGTCGCCCAGCTCTGGTTCGCCGAGTTTTTCCTGCGCCAGCACTTGAAGCGCTCCGACCGTGTCATCACCAACGTGGTGATGATGGGCATGGGCGAGCCGCTGCAGAACTACAACGAGCTGATCCCCGCGCTGCGCGTCATGCTGGACGACCACGGCTACGGCCTGTCACGCCGCCGCCTCACGGTGTCCACCTCGGGCGTGGTGCCCATGATGGACCGTCTGGCCCAGGACTGCCCGGTGGCGCTGGCCGTCTCCTTGCACGCGCCCAACGACGAATTGCGCGACAACCTGGTGCCGCTGAACCGCAAGTACCCCATCGCCGAGCTGATGGATGCCTGCAACCGCTACCTGGCGCATGCGCCGCGCGACTTCATCACCTTCGAATATTGCATGCTCGATGGCGTGAACGACCTGCCTGAGCATGCGCGCCAGCTGGTCGAGCTGGTGCGCCGGCACGCCACCGGCGGTGTGTGGTGCAAATTCAACCTGATTCCCTTCAATCCCTTCCCGGCTTCGGGCCTGAAGCGTTCACCCAACGAGCGGGTGCAGGCTTTCGCCAAAATCCTGTTGGATGCTGGTATCGTCACGACTGTGCGCAAGACGCGCGGTGACGATATCGACGCCGCCTGCGGCCAGCTGGCCGGCGATGTCAAGGATCGCACCGGGGTGGAGGAACGCATGGCGCGCCAGCGCAAGCTGCTCCAACCCATGCAGACCCTGCAGAGTCAATCCAAGGAGGTTTGAGGCATGAATGTGACTGATGTGAAACGCGACCATGGCCACGGCCGTCGGTGGCTGCTGGCCGCCTGTCTGGCGCTGGTGGCCCTGACCGGGCTGTCCGGCTGTGCCAGCGGTCCTTCCGGCAGCGGCGAGGACATCGTCACCGACTCCGACGAACCGGCGATCCGCAAGCGCGCCCGCACCCGCCTGCAGCTGGCCAGCGGCTACTTCGAGCAGGGCCAGACCACCGTGGCGCTCGACGAGGTCAAGCAGGCCCTGACCATCGACCCCGACTTCCCCGATGCCTACAACCTGCGCGGCCTGATCTACCTGCGCCTGAACGACATGCGCCTGGCCGACGAGAGCTTCCGCCGCGCCCTGGCCATCAACCCGAACAGCGCCGACGTGCTGCACAACTACGGCTGGATGCTGTGCCAGCAGGGCAAGTACACCGAGTCCGTGCAGGCCTTCACCCAGGCCCTGGCCAACCCCACCTACGGCGGCCGCGCCAAGACCTGGCTGGCCAAGGGGGTGTGCCAGATCAAGGCGGGTCGACCGCTCGATGCCGAGCAGAGCCTGGTCAAGTCCTACGAACTCGATGCCGGCAACCCGGTGACCGGCTACAACCTGGCCACGGTGCTTTACCAGCGCGGTGACGCTGCGCGCGCGCAGTTCTACATCCGGCGCATCAACAACAGCGAACTGGCCAATGCCGAGACGCTCTGGCTGGGCATCAAGGTCGAGCAGCGCATGGGCAACCGCGTGGCGCGCGACCAGCTGGTGACCCAGCTGCGCAGCCGTTATCCGAGGTCGCGTGAACTGGGTTCTTTTGAGCGGGGAGCATTCAATGAGTGATGAGGTCGTCGGCAGCAGCGCGCCGGTAACAGACACGCCGGCGGTGGAGCCGGCCGCAGCGGTACCGCAGACCACGGCCGGCCAGCTGCTGCGCCAGGCGCGCGAGGCCGCCGGTGTTGAACTGTCGCCGCTGGCGATGTCCTTGAAGGTGTCGGTCAAGAAGCTGGAGGCCCTGGAGGCCGATCGCTTCGACCAGCTGCCCGATGCCGTGTTCGTGCGCGCGCTGGCGTCCAGCGTCTGCCGTGTGCTCAAGATCGACGCGGCCCCCGTGCTGGCGCTGTTGCCGCAATCCGGCGTGCCGCGCCTGGACTACGACGAGTCCGGCCTGAACACGCCCTTCCATACGCCAGGCGACGTGGCCAAGACGCCCTTCCTCGACCGCCTCTCGCGCCCCATGGTGCTGGCCGCACTGGCCGTGCTGCTGGGCGCCCTGGTCCTGATCTTTTTCCCGTCGACCGAGCAGCGCGCCGAGATCGGTGCCATCGTGACCCGTGCCCCGGGGCCGGCAAGCCCGCAAGCCGAGCCGGCGCCGGAGCCGGTGATGGCTGCTGCTCCGGCGCCGACGCCGGCGCCAGCGCCGGTTCCGGCCAAGGCCGTCGCGCCGGTGCGCGAAGCCAGCCCGGCTCCGGTGGCTCCGCCGCCTGTGCCGCCGGTCAAGGTGGCCAAGGCCGCCGAGGCGGCTGCCCCTGCGGCACGCGCCGAAACGCCGGTGGCGGCCCCTGCGCCGGTCGCCGCTGTCACGCCCGAAACGAGTGCCGTGCGCAAGAAGCTGGCGAGCTCCGGTGTCGTGATCTTCAAGACCAGCAACCCGTCCTGGATCGAGGTGACCGACGGCAAGGGCGCCATCCAGCTCAGCCGCCTGGTGGAGCCGGGCGAGCCGGTCGGTGCCTCCGGCCCGCTGCCGCTGAACGTGACCATCGGCCGCGCCGACGTCACCGAGGTGCTGGTGCGTGGCAAACCTTTTCCGCTTGCTGACGTCACCCGCGGTGGTGTGGCCCGATTCGAGGTGAAGTAGTGCAGAACACGGGTCCGATCGATCAGGCCGCGCCGCGCGCGCGGCGTTCGCGCCAGGCCCGCGTGGCCTGGGGGGACAACGTCGTCACCGTAGGCGGCGACGCGCCGGTGCGCGTGCAGTCCATGACCAATACCGACACGGTGGACGTCATCGGCACCGCCATCCAGGTCAAGGAATTGGCCCAGGCCGGCTCCGAGCTGGTGCGCATCACCGTCAACACGCCCGAGGCGGCCCAGGCCGTGCCGCACATCCGCGAGCAGCTCGACCGCATGGGCATCGCCGTGCCCCTGATCGGCGATTTCCATTACAACGGCCACACCCTGCTGAGCCAGTACCCGGCCTGTGCCGAGACCCTGTCCAAGTACCGCATCAACCCCGGCAACGTGGGCAAGGGCGACAAGCGTGACCGCCAGTTCGGCCAGATGATCGAGGCGGCGCTCAAGTGGAACAAGCCGGTGCGCATCGGCGTGAACTGGGGCAGCCTGGACCAGGACCTGCTGGCCGGCCTGATGGACGAGAACAGCCGTCGCGCCCAACCCTGGGATGCCAAGGCCGTGATGTACGAGGCGCTGATCACCTCGGCCATCGACTCCGCGCGTTTTGCCCAGGAGCTGGGCATGCCCCCCGAGCAGATCCTGCTGTCCTGCAAGGTCAGCGGCGTGCAGGACCTGATCTCCGTCTACCGCGAACTGGCCCAGCGCTGCGACTACCCGCTGCACCTGGGCCTGACCGAAGCCGGCATGGGCACCAAGGGCACGGTGGCCTCGGCCACGGCCCTGTCCATCCTGCTGCAAGAGGGCATCGGCGACACCATCCGTGTCTCGCTCACGCCTCAGCCGGGTGAGTCGCGCACGCAGGAAGTGGTGATCGCCAATGAAATCCTGCAGGCCCTGGGCCTGCGCATCTTCGTGCCCAGCGTCACGGCTTGCCCGGGTTGCGGGCGCACCACCAGCACCACCTTTCAGGAACTGGCCAAGCAGATCGACGACTTCCTGCGCATGCAGATGCCGGTGTGGCGCAAGCAGTACCCGGGCGTGGAAGCCCTCAAGGTGGCCGTCATGGGCTGCATCGTCAACGGCCCGGGCGAGAGCAAGCATGCCGACATCGGCATCAGCCTGCCGGGCACGGGGGAAGCACCGGCTGCGCCGGTGTTCATCGACGGCGAGAAGCGCCTGACGCTGCGCGGCGAGGGTATTGCCCAGGAATTCCAGAAGATCGTCGAAACCTACATCGAGAACCGTTTCGGCGCGCACCAGAAGACTGTCGCCGAGACGGTCTGAACCACACGAAGAGTAAAGAGAACATGGCATCCAAGCCAGAGAAACTGCTTGCCGTCAAAGGCATGAACGACATCCTGCCGCCCGACTCGGCGCGCTGGGAGTGGTTCGAGGAACAGGTGCGCGCGCTGATGGCGCGTTTTGCCTACCGCAACATCCGCACGCCCATCGTCGAACCCACGCCTTTGTTCGTGCGCGGCCTGGGCGAGGTGACCGACATCGTCGAGAAGGAGATGTACTCCTTCGAAGACCGCCTGAACGGCGAGCAGCTCACCCTGCGCCCCGAGTGCACGGCCGGCGTGGTGCGCGCCGTGGTGGAGCACAACCTGCTCTACGAAGGCGGCAAGCGCCTGTACTACATGGGCCCCATGTTCCGGCACGAGCGCCCGCAGCGCGGCCGTTACCGCCAGTTCCACCAGATCGGTGCCGAGGCTCTGGGTTTTGCCGGCGCCGAGGTGGACGCCGAAATGATCCTGCTGGCCGACGCGCTGTGGAAGGTGCTGGGCCTGAGCGATGTGCGACTGGAACTCAACAGCCTGGGCCAGCCCGAGGAGCGCAAGCTGCACCGTGCGGCGCTGATCAGCTATTTCGAACAGCATGCCGAGCAGCTCGACGAAGACGCCAAGCGCCGCCTGCACAGTAACCCGCTGCGTATCCTGGACACCAAGAACCCGGCCATGCAGGCCCTGGTGGAAGCGGCGCCCAAGCTGATCGACTTTCTGGGCGAGGCCTCGCTGGCGCACTTCAACCAGGTGCGTGCCATCCTGGACGCCAGCGGCGTGGCCTACAGCATCAATCCGCGCCTGGTGCGCGGCATGGACTACTACAACCTCACGGTCTTCGAGTTCATCACCACGCGTCTGGGTTCGCAGGGCACCATCTGCGGTGGCGGCCGTTACGACTACCTGATCGAGCAGATCGGCGGCAAGCCCGCACCGGCTGTGGGCTGGGCCCTGGGTGTGGAGCGCGTGCTGGAACTGCTGAAAGAGCAGGGCGCCGAGTCGCCCCAGCCCGTGCCCGATGCCTACGCCATCATTCCCGATGCCGCGGCCCTGCCGGCCGCCATGCCGGTGCTGCAGTCTCTGCGCGCGGCCGGCCTCAAGGTGCAGATGCACGCCGGCAGCGGTGAAGGCATGGGCAGCATGAAATCGCAGTTCAAGAAGGCGGACGCCAGTGGCGCGTCCTATGCGCTGATCTTCGGCGCCGATGAACTGGCACGTGGCGAAGTCACCGTCAAGGCGCTGCGCGACGGCGCCGGCGCACAGACTTGCCATCCCCTGGCGCAGGCGGCCGAATGGGCCCCCCGCCTACAATCCCGCACCTGATCTGAAGAATCCTCATGGCACACCTCGACCTCGAAGAACAAGAGCAGCTTGACCAGCTCAAGCAATTCTGGAAACAGTACGGCGGCCTCATCAGCTGGGCGCTGATCGTGCTGCTGGGCATCTACGCCGGCTGGAACGGCTGGCAGTACTGGCAGCGCAAGCAGGCCGTGCAGGCCGCGGCCCTCTACGAAGAGGTCGAGCGCATTGCCGCCAGTGGCGATGGCACACGCCTGGACCGCGCCCTGGCCGACATGAAGGATAAGTTTGCCGGCACCGCACAAGCCCAACAGGCGGCCCTGCTGACTGCGGCCGTGCATGCCTCGGCTGGTCGCAACGATGCCGCCCGTGCCGCCCTGGCCTGGGTGGCCGAACAGTCCGGCGACGAAGGTTACAAGGCCGTGGCGCGCCTGCGCCTGGCCGGCCTGTTGCTCGATGCCAAGTCCTACGACGAGGCGCTCAAGCAGCTGGCTGACAGCTTCCCGGCCGGTTTCGTAGCCCTGGCGGCCGATCGCCGCGGCGACGTCTACCTGGCCCAGGGCAAGAAGGCCGAGGCCGCCGCTGAATACCAGAAAGCCTGGGCGGGCCTGGAGGCCGGCAGCAGCTACCGCAATGTGGTCGACGTCAAACTGGCTTCCCTGGGGCTCACACCCGCAGCGACGGCCGGGGAGAAGAAGTGATCCTGTCGCGCCCGGTCCTGTTGCGTGCCTTGCGTGGCGCGGGGGCCTTGGCCCTGAGCGCCTTGCTGCTGGCCTGTTCCAGCGCGCCCAGCCGTCCCGAGCCGGCCCCGCTGCCGCCTGATCCCAAGCTGCTGGGCATGCGCCAGGCCTGGAGCGCCGATATCGGCCGGGTCGATTTCTCGCTGGTGGTGCAAGTGGCGGGTAATACGGTGGGTCTGGCGTCCAGCGAAGGCCAGGTCAGCCTGCTCGATGCGCGTACCGGTGAGCCGGTCTGGCGCGTCGAGGTGGGCACGCCGCTGAACGCCGGTGTCGGGCACGACGGCCGCATGGCGGCGGTGGTGACGACGGAGAACGAACTGGTGGCGCTGCAGGAAGGGCGCGAGCTCTGGCGCCAGCGCCTGAACGCGCCGTCCTATACCGCGCCGCTGGTGGCGGGAGGCCGGGTCTTCGTGCTGGGTGCGGACCGTAGCGTCTCCGCCTACGACGGTCAGAGCGGCCGGCGCCTGTGGAACCAGTCGCGCAGCGGCGAAGCCCTGGTGCTGCGCCAGCCTGGCGTGCTGATCCCTGTGGGCGATACGCTGGTGGCCGGCCTGTCGGGGCGCCTGGTGGGACTGAACCCGCTCAACGGTACGCCCCGCTGGGAAGTACCCATTGCGACCCCGCGCGGTACCAATGACGTCGAGCGCCTCGTCGACCTGGTGGCCGGCGTGGCGCGCCAGGACGCCGTGGTCTGCACGCGGGCCTTCCAGGCTGCGCTGGGCTGTGTCGACGCCGCGCGTGGTGCGCTGCTGTGGAGCAAGCCGGCGGTCGGCGCTTCTGGCCTGAGCGGCGATACGACCCTGTTGCTGGGCGTGGAGTCCGACGGCACCGTGGTCGCCTGGCGCCGCGCCGACGGCGAACGTGCCTGGAGCACCAGCCAGCTGCGTTATCGCAAGCTGAGCTCCCCCTTGCTGCTGGGGCCGGCCCTGGTGGTCGGCGACGACGCCGGCCGCCTGCATTTCCTGTCGCGCACCGATGGTGCGTTGCAGACCCGCATCGAGACCGATGGTTCGCCCATCGCCGCCACGCCCGTGCTGGCGGGCAGCACCGTGGTGGTGGTCACACGTGCCGGTCGTGTGCTGGGCTTGCGCCCCGAGTAATCCAAAAGAAAGTCCGACATGAAACCCGTTCTGGCCCTGGTGGGTCGCCCCAATGTCGGCAAGTCCACGCTGTTCAACCGGCTGACCAAGTCGCGCGATGCCATCGTGGCCGACTTCGCCGGCCTCACGCGCGACCGCCACTACGGCAACGGCAAGCAGGGCAAGCACGAGTACATCGTCATCGACACCGGCGGCTTCGAACCCACGGCCGAGGACGGCATCTACAAGGAAATGGCCAAGCAGACCCGCCAGGCCGTGGCCGAGGCCGATGTGGTGATCTTCGTGGTCGATGCGCGCGGCGGCCTGTCGGCGCAGGACCATGACATTGCGAATTACCTGCGCCGCCTGGGCAAGCCCTGCGTGCTGGTGGCCAACAAGGCCGAAGGCATGACCGATGCCACCCGGCTGGGCGAGTTCTACGAGCTGGGCCTGGGCGAGGTGTACCCGGTGTCGGCCGCGCACGGGCAGGGCATCCGTTCCCTGGTCGACCTCGCGCTGGAGCCGCTGAACCTGCCGGACGAGGACGAAGCCGAAGAGGAGCAGGTGCCCGGCCTCATCAAGCTGGCCGTGGCCGGCCGCCCCAACGTCGGCAAATCCACCCTGATCAACACCTGGCTGGGCGAGGAGCGCCTGGTGGCCTTCGACCTGCCGGGCACCACGCGTGACGCCATCAGCGTGCCCTTCGAGCGCAACGGCCAGAAGTTCGAGCTGATCGACACCGCCGGCCTGCGCCGCAAGGGCAAGGTCTTCGAGGCGATCGAGAAGTTCTCGGTGGTCAAGACCCTGCAGGCCATCGAGTCGGCCAACGTCGTGCTGCTGCTGCTGGACGCGACCCAGGGCGTGACCGACCAGGATGCCCACATCGCCGGCTACATCCTGGAGAGCGGCCGTGCCGTGGTGCTGGCCATCAACAAATGGGATGCGGTGGACGAGTACCAGCGCCAGCAGCTGCAGCGTTCCATCGAGACGCGCCTGGCCTTCCTGAAGTTCGCCAACATCCATTTCATCTCGGCCCAGAAGCGCCAGGGCCTGGGGCCCTTGTGGACCTCCATCGTCCAGGCCTACAAGGCGGCCGGCTGCAAGATGTCGACGCCGGTGCTCACGCGATTGCTGCAGCAGGCCGTGCAGTTCCAGAGCCCCCAGCGCGCCGGCATGTTCCGTCCCAAGATGCGTTATGCGCACCAGGGCGGCATGAACCCGCCGGTGATCGTGATCCACGGCAACTCGCTGGAGCACGTGCCGGATTCCTACAAGCGTTTCCTCGAGGGCTGGTTCCGCAAGGAGTTCGACCTGGTGGGCACGCCCATGCGCATCGAGTTCAAGACCTCGAGCAATCCTTACGCCGACAAGGACGACAGCTAGACAGCGCGAGAGTCCGGACGCTTTACCGGGGGTTAACCCCGCTTGTCAAGCGGGCACCAGGCTGCTGTGGTATGGTGACGACTTCCTTACTACTCTTGAACACGGAGAATATCGTGAGCAATAACAAAGGTCAGCTTCTGCAAGACCCCTTCCTCAACGCCCTGCGCCGCGAGCACGTCCCGGTCTCCATCTACCTGGTCAACGGCATCAAGCTCCAGGGCCAGATCGAATCCTTCGACCAGTACGTGGTCCTGCTGCGCAATACCGTGACCCAGATGGTCTACAAACACGCGATCTCCACCATCGTCCCCGGCCGTGCGGTGAATTTCGCGACTGGCGCCGAAGGCGAAGCCCCCAGCGCACCCTGAGGCATCGGGGGCCGGCCGCGCAGGCCGCAGGCCTGTGACTTTCCTCTCGTTCCCTTTCCGGCAGCCTCCTCCTTGACCGTCTTGTCCGATCAGCCTCCCGCATCGACCATCCTGGTCGGGGTGGACTTCGGTCTGCCGCATTTCGACGGCGAACTCGAGGAACTCGGCCTGCTGGCCGAGACCGCCGGCCTGCACCCGGTCGGCCGTATCACCTGCAAACGCAAGGCGCCCGACGCGGCGCTGTTCGTGGGCAGCGGCAAGGCCGAGGAGATCAAGCTGCTGGCCCAGCAGCTGGGCGCCAGCGAAATCCTCTTTGACCAGAGCCTGAGCCCGGCCCAGCAGCGCAACCTGGAGCGCACGCTGGAGCTGCCGGTCAATGACCGCACTTTGCTGATCCTGGAAATCTTCGCCCAGCGCGCGCGCAGCCACGAGGGCAAGTTGCAGGTCGAGCTGGCCCGCCTGCAGTACCTGAGCACCCGGCTGGTGCGGCGCTGGTCCCACCTGGAACGCCAGACCGGTGGCGCCGGTGTGCGCGGCGGCCCGGGTGAGAAGCAGATCGAACTGGACCGACGGATGATCGCCGAGTCCATCAAGCGCACCAAGGAGCGCCTGCACAAGGTCAAGCGCCAGCGCCAGACCCAGCGCCGCCAGCGCGAGCGCCGCGACGCCTACAACATCTCTCTGGTCGGCTACACCAATGCCGGCAAGTCCACCCTGTTCAACAGCCTGGTCAAGGCGCGCGCCTATGCGGCCGACCAGCTGTTTGCCACCCTGGACACCACCACGCGCCAGCTCTACCTGGGCGAGGCCGGGCGCTCGGTCTCCCTGTCGGATACCGTGGGTTTCATCCGCGACCTGCCGCACGGCCTGATCGACGCCTTCCAGGCCACCCTGCAGGAGGCGGTGGACGCCGACCTGCTGCTGCACGTGGTCGATGCCGCCAACCCGAATTTCCCCGAGCAGATCGCCGAGGTACAGCGTGTGTTGGCCGAGATCGGCGCCGAACACATCCCGCAGGTGCTGGTCTTCAACAAGCTCGACGCGTTGGGGCCGGAGCGCCGGCCGGAGCGGGTGCAGGACAGCTACGAACTGGACGGCCAGGCCGTCCAGCGCATTTTCGTGAGCGCCCGCGACGGGGAGGGCCTGCCAGCGCTGCGCCAACTGTTGGCCCAGCGCGTCATCGCCAGCACCACCGCTGCCCCGGAAGAGGCCGAAATCGAGGCCGATTTCCCGGACAATCACGCAAGCCCATTCTGATTGGGCACAATGCGTGGGTTCGAGGCGCTGAGCCGAGATTACAGAGAGAAGCCAAGAATGAAACTTCATGCACCCGCCTTCCGCTGGGCCGCTTTATGGCCCGGCCGCCTGCGCGGCATGTTCAACCTGAACGACCCGCGCTGGGGTCGAGGTGAGGACAAGCCCTCCGAGGCCAAGCCCGAACCGGGCCGTCCCGAATCCGACGTGCCGCCGCCCCAGGGCAATGGCCGCGGTGCGCGTCCCGGTAACACCCAGGGCCCGCCCGATCTGGACGAGCTCTGGCGCGATTTCAACCGCAAGCTCTCCGGCCTGTTCGGCGGCGGGCGTGGCGGTGGCAACAGCGGCGGCAAGCAACCCGACATGAAGGGTGCGCGCTTCGGCATCGGCCTGATCCTGGCCATCGTGGCCCTGATCTGGCTGGGCACGGGCTTCTTCATCGTGCAGGAAGGCCAGCAGGCCGTCATCACCCAGTTCGGCAAGTACAAGAGCACCGTGGGGGCCGGCTTCAACTGGCGCCTGCCGTATCCGATCCAGCGCCATGAGCTGATCTTCGTGACGCAGATCCGCTCGGTCGACGTCGGCCGCGACGTGGTCATCAAGGCCACCGGCCTGCGCGAATCGGCCATGCTGACCGCCGACGAGAACATCGTCGAGATCAAGTTCGCCGTGCAATACCGCCTGAACGACGCGCGCGCCTACCTGTTCGAGAGCCGCGACCCGGCCAGCGCCGTGGTGCAGGCCGCCGAGACGGCGGTGCGCGAGGTGGTGGGCAAGATGAAGATGGATTCGGCCCTGTCGGATGAACGCGACCAGATCGGCCCGCGCGTGCGCAAGCTCATGCAGGACATCCTGGACCGCTACAAGGTCGGCATCGAGGTGGTGGGCATCAACCTGCAGCAAGGCGGCGTGCGTCCGCCCGAGCAGGTACAGGCCGCTTTCGACGACGTGCTCAAGGCCGGCCAGGAGCGCGAGCGCCTGAAGAACGAGGCCCAGGCCTATGCCAACGACGTGGTGCCGCGCGCCATCGGTACCGCCTCGCGCCTGAAGGAAGAAGCCGAAGGCTACAAGTCGCGCATCGTGGCCCAGGCCCAGGGTGACGGGCAGCGCTTCCGCTCGGTGCTCACCGAGTACCAGAAGGCGCCGCAGGTCACACGCGACCGCCTGTACCTGGAGTCCATGCAGCAGATCTACGGCAACGTGACCAAGGTGCTGGTGGATTCCAAGCAGGGCTCCAACCTGCTCTACCTGCCGCTGGACAAGATCATGCAGCTCGGGGGTGAGGCGGGCGCCGCGCCCCTGATGCAGGGTGCCGTGCCCGGCGCCGCGCCGGCGCAGTCCCTGCCGTCCTCCGCCGCCGATGTGCGCTCGCGCGAGAACCTGCGTTCGCGTGAACGCGAAACCCGATAAGGAAACCAAAATGAACCGTATCGGATTCATCCTTTCCTCGCTCTTGGTGGTGCTGGCCCTGGCCAGCTCCATGCTCTTCGTGGTCGACCAGCGCCAGTTCGGCGTGGTCTATGCGCTGGGTCAGATCAAGGAAGTCATCACCGAGCCCGGCCTCAACGTCAAGCTGCCGCCGCCCTTCCAGAACGTCACCTACATCGACAAGCGCCTGCTCACGCTGGACAGCCCGGACAACGAGCCCATGCTGACCGCCGAGAAGCAGCGCGTGGTGATCGACTGGTATGTGCGCTGGCGCATCAGCGACCCCACCGAGTACATCCGCAACGTGGGCCTGAACGAGGCTGCCGGCACCAGCCAGCTCAACCGCGTGGTGCGCAATGCCTTCCAGGAAGAGATCAACAAACGCACCGTCAAGGAACTGCTCTCGCTCAAGCGCGAGGCGCTGATGAGCGACGTCAAGGACGAAGTGCTCAAGGCCGTGCGGGGCGATAAGCCGTGGGGCATCGACGTGGTGGACGTGCGCATCACGCGCGTGGACTATGTGGAATCCATCACCGAGTCGGTCTATGGCCGCATGACGGCCGAGCGCAAGCGCGTGGCCAACGAACTGCGCTCCACCGGCGCGGCCGAAGGCGAGAAGATCCGCGCCGACGCCGATCGCCAGCGCGAGGTGACGGTGGCCAACGCCTACCGCGACGCTCAGAAGATCAAGGGCCAGGGCGATGCCGAAGCCGCACGTGTCTACGCCGAGGCCTTCGGCCGCGACCCCTCTTTCGCCCAGTTCTACCGCAGCCTGGAGGCCTACAAGGCCAGCTTTGCCAGCAAGAACGACGTGATGGTGCTCGACCCCAGCAGCTCGGAGTTCTTCAAGGTCTTCCGCGGCCAGGGCGCAGCGCCCAAGAAATAGGAAGGCGTGGACAGCGACGCCTTCTGGCTGGCGATGGCCCTCGTCCTGGTGATCGAGGGCCTTTTTCCGTTCATCTCGCCAGGGGGCTGGCGCCGCATGTTTGCCCAGATCCTGGGCTTGAGCGACGGCCAGATCCGCTTCTTCGGCCTGTGCAGCATCGCAGCCGGTCTGGCCTGGTATTGGTGGCTCCTGCCCTGAATTTCGGGCCGGGGTGCTGCCGGGACGCCGGTCCAACCCGGTAAAATCACGTTTTTAACAGCTCCCCCTTTCCCATGTCCGCCTGGCTCCTGCCGGATCACATTGCCGATGTCCTGCCTTCCGAGGCCCGCCACATCGAGGAACTGCGTCGCGACCTGCTCGACATGGCGCGCTGCTATGGCTATGAGCTGGTCATGCCGCCGCTGCTGGAGCATCTTGAATCGCTGCTGACCGGCACCGGTCAGGCGCTCAACCTGCAGACCTTCAAGCTGGTCGACCAGCTCTCGGGCCGCTCCATGGGCCTGCGTGCCGACACCACGCCCCAGGTCGCCCGCATCGACGCCCACCTGCTGAACCGCCGTGGTGTGGCCCGCCTGTGCTACTGCGGCCCCGTCGTGCACACGCGCCCGGCCAGCCCGCACGCCACGCGCGAGCCGCTGCAGTTTGGCGCCGAGATCTACGGCCATGCCGGCCCCGAGGCCGACCTGGAGGCCTTGCAGCTCGCGCTGGACTGCCTCAAGGCGGCCCGTCTTCCGGCTTACACCGTGGACCTGGCCGACGTGCGCATCGTCAGTGCCCTGCTCGAAGGCGTGCCGGCCGATGCCGAGACCCTGAGCGCGATCCACGCGGCCCTGGCCGCCAAGGATGTGTCGGCGCTGACCCAGCTCACCGCCGCCTTCCCTGCCGCCTCCCGCCAGGGCCTGCTGGCCCTGCCGCGCCTCTACGGCGATGCGACCGTGCTGGATGAGGCTCGCAAGGTCCTGCCGGCGCTGCCCGCGATACACCGGGCGTTGGACGGCCTGAAGTGGCTGGCCAGCCAGCTGGAGGGCACGCCCCTGGGCTTCGACCTGGCCGACCTGCGCGGGTATGCCTATTACAGCGGCATGCGCTTTGCCGTGTATGCCGAGGGGGTGAGCGACGCGCTGCTGCGCGGCGGTCGTTACGACGAGGTGGGGGCCGTGTTTGGGCGCAAGCGTCCGGCCGTGGGCTTCAGCCTGGACCTCAAGACCCTGGTGGGGGCCGTGCCGGTGCGTGCGCTGCGTGCGGCCATCCGTGCGCCCTGGAGCGAGTCGGCCTCGCTGCGCGCGGCCATCGCGCGCCTGCGCCAGGAGGGCGAAACCGTGGTCTGCGTGCTGCCCGGGCACGAGAGCGAAATCGACGAATTCCATTGCGACCGCGAGCTGACCGATGTGGCCGGCCGCTGGGTCGTCAGCGCCATCTGAGCGCTTTTCTTCCATTCAAGCGCTTCTTCGAGTACATCTGAAATGAATACAACCAAAGGTCGTAACGTCGTCGTCGTGGGCACCCAGTGGGGCGACGAGGGCAAGGGCAAGCTGGTCGACTGGCTCACCGAGTTCTCCCAGGGCGTGGTGCGTTTCCAGGGCGGCCACAACGCCGGTCACACGCTGGTCATCAACGGCGTGAAGACCGCGCTGCACCTCATCCCCAGCGGCATCATGCGCCCGGGCGTCAAGTGCTACATCGGCAACGGCGTGGTGCTTTCGGCGGCCAAGCTCTTCGAAGAGATCGCTGGCCTGGAAAAAGCCGGCGTCGAGGTGCGTTCGCGCCTGCGCGTCAGCGAGGCTTGCCCGCTGATCCTGCCTTTCCATGTGGCGCTGGACGTGGCCCGTGAAGCCGCGCGCGAGCAGGGCGGTTCCGAGAAGATCGGCACCACCGGTCGCGGCATCGGCCCGGCCTACGAAGACAAGATCGCCCGCCGCGCCCTGCGCGTGCAGGACCTGAAATACCCCGAGCGCTTCGCCGCCAAGCTGCGCGAGCTGCTGGCCCTGCACAACCATGTGCTGAGCACTTTCCTCGGTTCGAAGAAATTCACCTTTGGCGATGCGCTCCAGCCCTATATGAAGGACGGCGAAGTCCAGTTCGAGCCGGTCTACGCCGAAGCCATGCGCCACGCCGAACTGCTCAAGCCCATGATGGCCGACGTCTCGCGCGAGCTCAACGACGCCAACTGCACCGGTGCCAACCTGCTGTTCGAAGGTGCGCAGGGCACTCTGTTGGACGTGGACCACGGCACCTACCCCTATGTCACCTCCAGCAACTGCGTGGCCGGCAATGCCGCCGCCGGTGCGGGCGTGGGCCCGGGCATGCTGCACTACATCCTGGGCATCACCAAGGCCTACTGTACTCGCGTGGGCGGCGGTCCTTTCCCGACCGAACTGGACTGGGAAACCCCCGGCACCCCCGGTTACCACATGAGCACCGTGGGCGCCGAGAAGGGCGTGACCACCGGCCGCTCGCGCCGCTGCGGCTGGTTCGACGCCGCGCTGCTCAAGCGTTCGGCCCAGGTCAACGGCCTTACCGGCATGTGCCTGACCAAACTCGACGTGCTCGACGGCCTCAAGGAACTGCAGCTGTGCACGGGCTACGAGCTCGACGGCGAGACCATCGACATCCTGCCCATGGGCGCCGACGAGATCGCGCGCTGCAAGCCCATCTACGAAACCCTGCCCGGCTGGACCGAGAGCACGGTGGGTGTCACGAAGTACGACAAGTTGCCGATCAACGCCCGCCTGTACCTGCAGCGCATCGAGCAGGTCACCGGTGTGCCCATCCACATCATCTCGACCAGCCCGGACCGCGATCACACCATCATGATGCGTCATCCCTACGTGGCCTGAGCCCAGCAACAATAGCTATCAAAAGAGGAGCAACCGGATGTTGACCGAAGACGGCAAGCACCTGTACGTGAGCTACGGCGAGTACCACAACCTGGTCGAGAAGCTGGCCATCAAGATCCACCAGTCGGGCTGGGAGTTCGACACCATCCTGTGCCTGGCGCGCGGTGGCATGCGCCCCGGCGACATCCTCTCGCGCATCTTCGAGAAGCCCCTGGCCATCATGTCCACCAGCTCCTACCGGGCCAACGCCGGTACCGAGCAGGGCCACCTGGACATCGCCAAGTACATCACCACGCCGCAGGGCGAGATCGCCGGCCGTGTGCTGCTGGTGGACGATCTGGCCGATTCCGGCCACACTCTGCAGTCCGTGGTGCGTATGCTGCGCGACAACTATCCGCCGATCACCGATCTGCGCACGGCCGTGATCTGGACCAAGGGCGTGTCTGCCTTCCAGCCCGATTACTCCGTGGACTACCTGCCCACCAACCCCTGGATCCACCAGCCCTTCGAGGTCTACGACCGCATGCACATCGCCGATGTGCTGGCGAAGTGGCAGGTGTGAATCCCCCCGACTCTCGCCCACTGCGTGTGGCTCGCATCCCCCCTCAAGGGGGCGCACCCAGCGGCCCGGCAAAGCCGGTTCCGCGGGTGCCCACGACGAAGACAGCCTCGCGTAGCTGATGTTCGCGGTAAGCTCGCTGCCATTGCTATCTAGGCAGCGACATGAGCGAAAAACGCACCGGTCTGATCCACCACCCCTACGTTCCTCCCGAGGGCTTTGCCGCGCCGCAGCCCGGCGTCTTCAAGGCCTCAACGGTCTTCTTCCCAACCGTGGCCGCCATGCGCAGCCGCGAGTGGAAGGACAAGACCGGCTATACCTACGGCCTGCATGGCACACCCACCAGCTATGTGCTGGAAGAGCGCCTGGCCACGCTGGAAGGCGGTGTCCAGTGCCTGCTGGTGCCCAGTGGGCTGGCGGCCATTGCCACCGTGGCCCTGTCCTTGCTCAAGAGCGGCGACGAAGTGCTGATCCCCGACAACGCCTACGGCCCCAACAAGGCCCTGGCCCAGGGTGAACTCAAGGACTGGGGCATCACGCCCCAGTATTACGATCCCCTGGACCCGCAGGACCTGGCGCGCCGCATCAGTCCGAAGACCAGGCTGGTCTGGCTGGAAGCCGCCGGTTCGGTCACGCTGGAGTTTCCCGACCTGCCCGAGCAGGTGCGCATTTGCCGCCGCGCCGGTGTGCTCAGCGCACTCGACAACACCTGGGGCGCCGGCCTGGCCTTCAACGCCTTCGACCTGGCGCAGGAGGGAGCAGGGGGGCAGGGCGTGGACATCTCGATCCATGCGCTCACCAAATACCCCAGCGGCGGCGGTGACGTGCTCATGGGCTCCATCGTCACGCGCGACCCCCAGCTGCACATCCGCCTCAAGCTCACCCATATGCGCCTGGGCCTGGGCGTGGGCATGAACGACGTCGAGGCGGTGCTGCGCGCGCTGCCCAGCATGGCGCTGCGCTACCGCGAGCACGATCGCACGGCGCGTGCGCTGGCGCGCTGGTGCCAGACCCGGCCCGAGTTCACCCAGGTCTTGCACCCGGCGCTGCCGGGCTCTCCCGGCCACGCGCACTGGCAGGCGCTGTGCGGGGCAGAGGAGGGCAGGGCTGCAGGCCTCTTCAGCGTGATCTTCGACGCGCGCTACAGCGCCGCCCAGGTCGACGCCTTCTGCGACGCCCTGCGCCTGTTCAAGCTGGGCTATAGCTGGGGCGGACCCATCAGCCTGGTCGTGCCCTATGAGCTGGCCGGCATGCGTCAGGGCTGGCCAGCGCACCTGGCGCGCGGCACGCTGGTGCGTTTCTCCACCGGCCTGGAGGCGGCCGAGGACCTGCAGGCCGACCTGGCGCAGGCATTGACGGCCCTATAGCCCTGACAGCATTGGTGTTTTCCTGACTAGCGAGCCACGGGATGGCCGGCTAGTCTCGTTCTCATGAGCGAGAACAGCCAAGAAGCCGACACCAGCCTGCCCGTCAACCCTGCGCCTTATGTGCCGCCGCCCCCGGTCGGCCCCCGGCGCGAGATGGTGCCCCTGGGTTTTGGCGATCCGTTCCGCTGGCTGGCACGTGGCTGGCGCGATGTGACGGCCGAGATGGGCATCGCGCTGTTCTACGGCATGTGCTTCTGGGCCATGGCGCTGACGCTGGGCGCGGTGTTCCGCTACAAGCCCGAGTACGCCATGTCCATCGCCTCCGGCTGCCTGCTGGTCGGCCCCTTCCTGGCCCTGGGCCTGTACGAGGTGAGCCGCCGGCGCGAGCAGGGCCTGGCGCCCGACCTGGGCAGCTCGCTGACCTGCTGGGACGCGCGCATCGGCAGCATGGGCCTGCTGGTGCTGGTGCTGGTCGTGCTGGAGCTGCTCTGGGGCCGCGCCTCGCTGGTGGTGTTCGCGGTGTTCTTCAACACCGGCATGCCGTCCACGGCCGGTGTGCTGCAAGCCATCTTCAACCCCGAGAACTGGGAGTTCGTGGCGGTGTACCTAGTGGTGGGTGGTGTTTTTGCCGGCCTGGTCTTTGCCACCTCGGTCGTCTCCATCCCCATGATCCTGGACCGCGACACCGACGCCATCTCGGCTTCGCTCACCAGCCTGCAGGTCTTTTTCACCCACCTGCCGGTGCTGCTGCTGTGGGGGGCGCTGATCACCGTGCTCGTCGCCGTCGCCCTGCTGCCCTGGGGCCTGGGCCTGTTGCTGATCGGGCCCTGGCTGGGACACGCCAGCTGGCACGCGTACCGCGGCTCGGTGCGCTGGCTCGACTGAAACTTGCGAATAAATCTACTGCGCGACCCGATGGCCGCGTTGGGCGGTGCTCGGAATCCTCACGTACAGGAAGTACGTTCCGGTTCCTGTGCTCCGTCCGCCTTGCCCTCGGGCCGCTCGCTACGATTTCTTCCCAAGTTTTGTATCGCCTAGAGGGAGTATGTCCTTGGCTGGCAACAGTCATGGCCGCATGCCAGAATGGTCGCCATGCCTGATGCCTTTCTCGAATGCCATCATCTGGTCAAGCGCTACGGCGAGGCCACGGTCGTCAATGACCTGAGTTTTGCCATCCACCCGGGGGAGTGCCTGGGTGTCATCGGTCCCAACGGGGCCGGCAAGACCACCACCCTGCGCATGTGCCTGGGCCTGAGCACACCCGACAGCGGCCAGGTCGAGGCCTTCGGCCTGCGCATGCCGGCCGATGCGCACGCCATCAAGGCCCAGCTGGGCGTGGTGACCCAGTTCGACTCGCTCGACCCCGATTTCACCTGCGCCGAGAACCTGATGGTCTTCGGCCGTTACTTCGGCATGAAGACCGCGGACATCCGCGCCCGCATCCCCGGCCTGCTGGAGTTTGCCGCGCTCTCGCACAAGGCCGACGCCAAGCCCGGCCAGCTATCGGGCGGCATGCGCCGCCGGCTCAGCCTGGCGCGCGCCCTGGTGAACGACCCGCGCCTGCTGCTGCTGGACGAACCCACCACCGGCCTGGACCCGCAGGCCCGCCACCTGATGTGGGAGCGGCTGCAGCAGCTCATGCAGCAGGGCAAGTCCATCCTGCTGACCACCCATTTCATGGACGAGGCCGAGCGCCTGTGCGACCGCCTGCTGGTCATCGACCACGGCCGCAAGATCGCCGAAGGCACGCCGCGTGATCTCATTGCCCAGCACCTGGAGCCCGATGTGGTGGAGGTCTATGGCGGTGACACCGTCGCCCTGAGTAGCGGCCCGCTGCGGGCCCTGGCCAGCCGGGTCGAGGTCAGCGGCGAGACGGTCTTTTTCTACACACAGGATGCCGCGCCGCTGATGCAGGCGCTGGCGCACGACCACAGCGTGCGCAGCCTGCACCGGCCTGCGAACCTGGAAGATCTCTTCCTGAAAATGACCGGCCGCCAGATCCGGGAGGAAGCATGATGAATCCGATGCTCCGCTGGTGGCCTGTTTTCCTGCGCAACCTGCTGGTCTGGCGCAAGCTGGCCATCCCCAGCCTGGTGGGCAACATCGCCGAGCCGCTGATGTGGCTGGTGGCCTTCGGTTACGGCCTGGGGGCGCTGGTGGGCAGCGTGCCGCTGGACGGCAAGCAGGTGCCCTACATCCTCTTCCTGGCCAGTGGCTCGATCTGCATGAGCGCCATGAACGCGGCCACCTTCGAAGCCCTGTATTCGGCCTTCTCGCGCATGCACGTGCAGAAGACCTGGGACAGCATCATGAATGCGCCCGTGGCCCTGCGCGACGTGTTGCTGGCCGAGATGCTGTGGGCCGCCTTCAAGTCCTTGTTCTCGGTTACCGCCATCCTGGGCGTGATGCTGGCGCTGGACATCAGCCGCAGCCCCATGCTGCTGCTGGTGTTGCCCATCCTGCTGCTAGCTGGCATCACCTTCAGCTGCCTGGCGCTGATCTTCAACGCCCTGGCCAAGGGTTACGACTTCTTCACCTACTACTTCACGCTGTTTCTCACGCCCATGATGTTCCTCAGCGGCGTGTTCTTCCCGCGCGACAACCTGCCGGTGCTGCTGCAGCATGTCTCGGCCTGGCTGCCGCTGACGCAGGCCGTGGAGCTGGTGCGCCCACTCTTCATGGGCCGCTGGCCAGCCGATGCGCTGCTGCACCTGGTCGTGCTGGCGCTCTACGCGCTGGTGGCCTGGTCCGTCGCCCTGGCGCTCACGAAACGCCGTTTCCGCGGCTAGACCGGGATCACCCATGGCCTGGCTCATCACCAAATACCTGCTGACGGCCGCGCTGGTGGTGCTGGTCTCGGAGCTGGCCAAGCGCAGCGACCGCCTGGGCGGCCTGCTGGCAGCCCTGCCGCTGGTGACCGTGCTCACCCTGGTCTGGCTGTACGTGGAAAAACAGCCGCCGGACAAGATCGCCAACCACGCCTGGTACACCTTCTGGTACGTGCTGCCCACGCTGCCCATGTTCCTGGCCTTCCCGCTGCTGCTGCCGCGCCTGGGCTTCTGGCCCAGCCTGCTGGCCTGCGCCCTCATCACCGTGGCCTGTTTCGGCCTGCTGGCGCTGCTCCTGCGCCACTTCGGCATTGAGCTCCTCTAGGCTCCCGCGCCTGTTGATGAAAATTTTCCACAGGGCGTGGAACAAAACGCCCTGAACTGCTAGAGTGGCTTTCATTCACCGAACGCAGAAAGCACACCTTGGCAACACCCAATTACGGATACGAAAAGCGCCAGAAAGAGCTGGCCAAGAAGCGCAAGAAGGAAGACAAGCTCAAGGAAAAGGCCCAGCGCAAGCTCGGCGGTCCGGTGGGCGAGGAAGGCGCGCCTGAAGAGGGCGGCGACACACCAGAAGCCGACGCCTCTGCAACCGGGGACACTCCCCAGCCATGAAATGGCTGTCGGTCATGGCAGGGCTGCTGGTCCTGCTTTGCGGCTGTGCGTCCCCGGACAAGTCATCGGTCGCCGGGCAGCCCGGTGACACGGTGGCGAGCACCACGGCGGACGTGAGCGGCAAGGTGGGCAGCATGGCCCAAGACTCCGGCTCCAGCCTGATGCAGAAAGCCAGCCAGCCGCTGAACGACCTCAACCTGCTGGAGAACCGCATTCCCGCCGTGCTGACGGCCGCCGCGCAAAAGGGCCCCTATGCGGCACCCGCCGATGCTTCCTGTGCAGCCTTGCGGACCGAGCTGGACGAACTCGACGCCGCCCTGGGGCCCGACATCGATGCCCCCGCGGTGCCCGGGAGCGATCCGAGCCTGGTGGTGCAGGCCGTGGGTTACGTGGGCCAGAAGGCCGTGGACTCGGTGTCGACCACCGTGACCACCATGGTCGACGGCGTGCTGCCTTTGCGCAGCTGGGTGCGCAAGCTCAGCGGGGCCGAACGGTATTCGAGCGAGGTGGCGGCCGCGGTTTCTGCCGGCCGGATCCGGCGGCCCTTTCTCAAGGGCTGGGTCCGGGGCACTGCCTGTGCCTCGCCCTCCGTCCAGAGCCTCGGGAAAGCGACACCCTGAATCCGTGACGGCCGCCTGAGCGCCGTGTCTCAGGCCCCGCCGGCGACCAGTTCCCGCGCCAGCGCCTGCATGGCCGCCACCGAGCGGTCCCTGGGCTGGATGTCCTGCGCGCTGCCGAACTGCTTGAAGTTGCGCACCATGGACTGCCGGTAGACCGGGTCGTAGTGGGTGAGCAGCAGGTCGCGCACCACGTCTTCGCTGTGACCGCCGCGCACCGCCTGCTTCCAGCCTTCCACCACCTGCTTGCCCTTGAGCTCGGTCAGCGCGTCGAGCCGCTCGCAGAAGGCCTCGCCGTCCTGGACGAAGAAGTCGTAGTCCTCCAGCAGCAGGGCCACGCGCTCCTCGTCGGGCAGCAGCAGGTTCAGGCAGGGGCCGGCGCGCATGGCCTCGATCAGCGCGGCCGGCACGGCCACGTTGCCCACCTTCTTGCTTTCGCTCTCCACGTAGACGGGGCGCTTGGGGTCGAAGCGGCGCAGCGCGTCCCAGATGCGGGTGTCGAATTCCTTCTGCGTGGGCTGGGCCAGGCCCGGTATGGCGCCCAGCACCGAGCTGCGGTGGTTGGCCAGGGCCTCCAGGTCCAGCACCTGGGCACCGGCCGCCTGCAGGGCCTGCAGCAGCCGCGTCTTGCCCGAACCCGTGGTGCCGCAGACCACGCGCCAGTCGAACAGGGGGGCCAGGCGCGGGATGTCCAGCAGCAACGCAGCGCGAAAGGCCTTGTAACCGCCCTCTATGATCGTCACGCGAAAGCCGATTTCGCTGAGGATCAGGCTCAGCGAGCCGCTGCGCTTGCCGCCGCGCCAGCAGTAGGTCAGGGGCTTCCAGTCTTTCGGCTTGTCGATCACTTCGCGCTCGATGTGCGCCGCGATATTGCGCGCGGCCAGGGCGCCGCCGCGTTTCTTGGCCTCGAAGGCATTGACCTGTTTGTAGAGGGTGCCGATGTCGTGGCGCTGCTGGTTGTCCAGCGTCGGCCAGTTCACGGCGCCGGGCAGATGGTCTTCGGCGTATTCGTTTTCGCTGCGCGCGTCGATGACGGTGTCGAAGCTGTCGAGCTGGCGCAGGGCGTCTTCGGCGATGATCGTGAACAGGGGCATCAGAGGATTTTCTTCAGTTCGGGCCAGACGTTGTCCAGCATCCTGGGCTGGGCCTCGGCCGTGGGGTGGATGCGGTCGCTCTGGAACAGCCGCGTCGGGTCGGCGCCATCGGCCACGCCTTTCAGGAAGAAGGGCACCAGGCTTGCCTTCTCGCTGCGTGCCACCTGCTGGAAGAGTCCGGCAAAACGGCGCCCGTAGTCAGCGCCGTAATTGGGCGGCATTTGCATGCCCACCAGCAGCACGCGCGCGCCGGCCTTCTTCGATTGCTGGGTCATCCATTCGAGGTTGGCGCGCGTGGCGTCCAGCGCCAGGCCGCGCAGCGCGTCGTTGCCGCCGAGTTCGATGATCACGTGGGTGGGCTGGTGCTGCGCCAACAGGGCGGCCAGGCGCGAGCGGCCGCCGAAGGTGGTTTCGCCGCTGATGCTGGCGTTGACCACGCGCACCGTCTGTTTTTCAGCGGCCAGGCGCTGCTCCAGCAGGGCCACCCAGCCGCTGCCGCGCGGCAGGCCGTATTCAGCGCTCAGCGAGTCACCGAGCACCAGTACCGTGCGGGGTGTGGCCGCCTGGGATAACCCCAGGAAACCGCCCAACAGGGCTGCCGCGATACAGTAGCGACGCAAGAAAGAAAACTTCATGTCCGAACCCATCATTTCCGTGGAACACGTGCTCAAGTCGGTCACCGACTCGACGGGCACGCTCGATATTTTGCGCGATATCCATTTCAGCGTCCCGCCGCGCCAGACCCTTGCCATCGTCGGCGCCTCGGGGTCTGGCAAGAGCACGCTGCTGTCCATCATGGCCGGGCTGGACACACCGAGCAGCGGCACGGTGCGCCTGGACGGCCAGGACATGTTCGCCCTGAACGAAGACGAACGTGCCGCCCTGCGCGCGCAGAAGCTCGGTTTCGTGTTCCAGAGCTTCCAGCTGCTGGGCCACCTGACCGCACTGGAAAACGTGATGCTCCCGCTGGAACTGGCCGGCCGCAAGGACGCCCGCAAGGCCGCCACCGAGATGCTGGACCGCGTGGGCCTGGGCCAGCGCCTGGGGCATTACCCCAAGGTGCTGAGCGGTGGCGAGCAGCAGCGTGTGGCCCTGGCGCGGGCCTTCGTGGTGCAGCCCGCCGTGTTGCTGGCCGACGAGCCCACGGGTAGCCTGGATTACGCGACCGGCGAGACCGTGATGGAATTGATGTTTGCGCTGAACCGTGAGCAGGGCACGACCCTGGTGCTGGTGACGCATGACACGGGGATTGCGCAGCGCTGCGAGCGGCGGATCACGATTGAGGCGGGCAGGGCGAGCGGGTGACGCTTCGTACTTCGTAAGATCAAAAAAGACCGGCATGCCGGTCTTTTTTGTACCAACGAAAAGTTAGGTGTCAGCTCACCGCATATAGACCGCCTCAAAGTCGCGTGGCAAATGCGAGATTTCGTCTCGTACATACGGGACTTGATCGAATGACATCAGCCACTCGAGGTACCTTTCTTGGGTGAAGTAACCGCGCACCGCGTTGAGAACATGATTTGCAGCAGCTTCCGTGATCAGGCTGCCCCCCGCACTTGAGAGTGTTCTTTCTATACCAGCCAAGTTGGGGCCCAGGCAATGCGACCACGCCCAGGAAACAGACGCAACGCCTTCTCGTTTGAAATCGGACGGCCATTTAATCGCTCCGATCAAAATATCCCTTGCGCCCAGGAGCCATACCAAGATCTGCGCTCTCCAATGCGGTGAGGTGATGGTAAATACGGATTCGATCCAGCCCGGTACCTGGGAAACCGGAAGGTACTTCAGGCAGAAAAACATTGAGGCGGAGAAGTCTCCACTCGCGTCCCACCAGCACCAAACGCGGTTTGGGTTGTTGTTGGAGCGATGCAAGATGCGCCCCAGTCTGATCTCGGAACCGTCCCAGCAGCTCGGATCCATGATGCATCGTCCCAGCGTGTTCAGTGCGTCTAGTCGGAAGCCTGCATATGGTTCGGCACCGTCGTTAGTAGGGTGGATCGCGATGAAACCGGTCACCAAGTATTCAAGGAAGCTGTCCACGAAGCATTCATGGCTCCGAGGAATCAACTGTCCCAGAAGATAGTGATACCAAACGGTCCACTCTTCCATTTCGCCGAATGAGCATGTACCGCTTGCGACTTCGGTGAGAGGGTCTTGGAGCTCGCGGCACGACAGTGACGCGAGATCACCTAGCAGCTCAGGGTACATCTTGCGTTCGTCGCTCATGAACCAAGCTTCACCCATAGGTTCGCGCGGACGTTCAAAATGAGAGCGCAGCCGCACCAAAGCGGCTTGGTCATGGCCTAGGCCAGGCTGCCACAAGAAGTTTTCCATGACATTTAACTTTGAAGGGGAGCAGAAGCCATTGGCGATTCTAGAGAGCCAATGAGTGCGCCCCTATCCCCCGAATGGGGGATGCCACCACACTTTTCTGTCCTGACGCCTCGCGCCATGCTGGGATAATCCCCCCATGTCCTCCCCCAAAGTCCTGTTCGGCTTCCACGCCGTGGGCGTGCGCCTGAAGACGGCGCCGCAATCCATCATCGAGATCTATTTCGAGCCGACCCGGCGCGACGCGCGCATGCGCCAGTTCCTGGAAAAGGCCAAAGAGGCCAATGTGCGCCTGATCGAGGCCGACGGCATGCGCCTGGCCAAGCTGGCCGGCAGCCATGGACACCAGGGCGTGGCGGCGCGTGTGGAGCCGCTGGCCCAGGTGCACTCGCTGGACGACCTGCTGGATTCCTTGAGCGAGCCGCCCCTGCTGCTGGTGCTCGACGGCGTGACCGACCCGCACAACCTGGGCGCCTGCCTGCGCGTGGCCGACGGGGCCGGGGCGCATGCGGTGATCGCGCCCAAGGACCATGCGGTGGGCGTCAACGCCACCGTGGCCAAGGTGGCCAGCGGCGCGGCCGAGACCGTGCCCTATTTCATGGTGACCAATCTGGCCCGCACGCTGGGCGAGCTGAAGGAGCGCAACATCTGGTGCATCGGCACCAGCGACGATGCGCCCAAGACCATCTACCAGGTGGACCTCAAGGGCCCCACGGCCCTGGTGCTGGGTGCGGAGGGTGAGGGCATGCGGCAGCTCACGCGCAAGACCTGCGACGAGCTGGTGGGCATCCCGATGAAGGGCGCGGTGGAGAGCCTGAACGTCTCGGTGGCCAGCGGGGTGTGTCTGTACGAGGCTTTACGGCAACGCGGCTGAACAAGCCACTTCCGTCAAATAACAAGGGCCCTCAGAGGGCCCTTGTTGCGTATGGGGTGCCGAAATCAGGCGGTCGTATCGAGCAGGGTGCCGCTGAGCTGGCTCAGGGTGTTGATGCGCTTGCGTGTGCCGCCGTTGTTGCCGTCACTGCGCGGGGGCTGGTTTTCCAGGCTGCGGACCTTGTCGTCGGCGCCGGCCGATTCCTGGCGCGCCACGGCGGCTTGCTGCTCCAGCTGGCTCACCCGGTTGGCGGCCTGCGCGGCCTCGCGCCGGGCCTGCTGCAGCTGGGTCTGGTACTGGCTCAGCTGGGCCCGCGCACCGGGCGTGCTGCCGTTGAGGGACTGCATCGCCATGACCACGATGGTCTCCTCAGGCCTTTTCGTTGACCAGGCGGCCCGTGGTCTGGCCCTGGGTGTTGACCACGGGTTCGCGCTGGCGTGCCTCCCGGGCGGCGGCCTGGGCTTGTTGGGCCTCGCGCTGAGACTGTTGCTCCTGCACGCGCTGCTGCTCGGCGCGGAATTCCTGTGCGCGGTTGGCCGTGTTGGATCGCGGCGGGGGAGAGACGGGGGTGTTGGAGGAAATGCCTTCGGTTGCCATGATGGACTCCGCGGTG
Source organism: Burkholderiales bacterium (assembly GCA_016185015.1). Taxonomy (GTDB): domain Bacteria; phylum Pseudomonadota; class Gammaproteobacteria; order Burkholderiales; family Burkholderiaceae_C; genus Hylemonella. The sequence goes on along the minus strand of JACPOI010000057.1, from coordinate 145,581 downwards.
AACTTGCTCAAATTTTAGTCAGACCTGGGGGGCTGTCAACCTTGGCCCGCCGGGCGGTAGGGCCGGGCGCGCGTGAGCGTCATGAACGCATGGCATCATCCCGGCGAGCCCCACTGCACACCCCGCCATGCCCACTCACCCGACCGACCGCCGCCAGCTCTTGCGCCTGGCGGCCGCCACTGCCACCACGCTCTGGCTGCCGCGCAGCGCCTGGAGCCTGGCCCGCCTGAAGCAGGACCCGTTTGCGCTGGGCGTGGCCAGCGGCGCGCCCACGCACGATGGCGTGGTGCTGTGGACGCGGCTGGCCTTCGAACAGGCGCAAGGCGCCGAGTTCACGCTGCGCTGGGAAGTGGCGCACGACGAGGGTTTCACGCGCATCGCGCGCAGCGGCCAGGTGCAGGCTGTGCCGGCGCTGGGGCATGCCGTGCATGCCGAGGTGGCGGGCCTGGAGCCCGACCGCTGGTATTTCTACCGCTTCATGCTGGGCGAGGCCGTGAGCCCGGTGGGGCGCACGCGCACCTTCCCGCGGCCGGACGCCTTGCCGGCGCGCCTGCGCCTGGGTTATGCCTCCTGCCAGCGCTGGGAGCACGGGTATTACGCGGCCTGGCGCCACATGCGCGCCGAACAGCTGGACGCGGTGATGTTCCTGGGCGACTACATCTACGAATATCCAGGCGCCAGCAACGCGGTGCGCGCCGTGACGGGCGGCTGGGTGCGCACGCTGGACGAGTACCGCGCCCGTTACGCCTTGCACAAGAGCGACGCCGACCTGCAGGCCATGCACGCGGCCTGCCCCTGGCTGCCGACCTGGGACGACCACGAGGTGCAGAACGACTACGCCGGCCTGCACGAGGGCACCGGCGTGCCGCTGCTGGGCACGGTGGACGATTTCCCGGCGCGCCGCGCGGCCGCCTACCAGGCCTGGTACGAAAACATGCCGGTGCGCGCTGCCATGCTGACCCAGGGCCTCGCCGGCCTGGCACGCGGTGCCGAGCTGCGCATCTACCAGCAAGTGCCGTTTGGCCGCCTGGCCTCGCTGCACCTGCTCGACGGCCGCCAGTACCGCGACCGCCAGCCCTGCCTGAAAGATGGCCAGCCCGGTGGCCGCCTGGTGGACCCGGCCAAATGCCAGGAGTGGGCCGATCCGCAGCGCAGCTACCTGGGCGTCACGCAGGAGCAGTGGCTGGACGGCGCGCTAGCCCGTTCCGGCGGGCGCTGGAACGTGATCGGTCAGCAGACCCTGTTTGGCCCGCGCGATGCCCAGCCCGGCCCGGGCCAGCGCCTGTGGAACGACGGCTGGGACGGTTATGCCGGCAACCGCAGGCGTGTGACCGATGCGCTGCAGCGCCATGCCGTGAGCAACCCGGTGCTGCTGGGCGGCGACGTGCACGAGAACTGGGTGGGCCACGTCAAGGCCGATTACGCCGACGTCGGCAGCCCGGCGGTGGGCGTGGAGTTCTGCGGCACCAGCATCTCTTCGCGCGCCAGTGCCAGCGCGGTGGAGAAGACGCCCGAGCGCCTGGCCGAGAACCCGCATTTCGTGTTTGGCGACGCGCAGTACCGCGGCTACGGCGTGGCCGAGTTCACGCCCGGGCGCCTCACGACCACGCTGCGCGCGGTGCAGGACGCCACCAAGGCCGACTCGGACGCCTTCACGCTGGCGCGTTTCGAGGTGGCCGCCGGCCGGCCCCGCATCGAGCGGCAATAATCGCGCGGTCCGGGCCCTTGGCGCCCGGTTGGTCTGTACTCCCGAGTCCCTGATGAAGAAATCCCTGTTCCTGCTGCTGGCCCTGGGGGCCACCACCTTGGTCCGGGCGCAAGAAGCGCCCACTGCCGCTCCCGTCACGCCCGCCGTCGATGCCACCCAGGTGGTCCCGCAAGAGGCGGTGCCCGTCCAGAACTCGGTCGTTGCCCCGGTGGTTGTGCCCGATGCGTCGCCCGTGCTGGCTCCCGATACCGGGCCGCGCGTGGCGCCGGCCGTTGCGCCGGTGCGGGTCCCGGCTGTGGCGGCCCCTGTGCCGCTGGCGCCACCTGAGCCCCTGGTGGCCGCCGGCCGGTGGGACGGCGACTTCAATGCGGGCTTCTCCCTGTCGGCGGGCAACACCGACAGCCAGAGCTTCAACCTGGGCCTCGACACCAGCTACCAGCGCCCGGACGACAAGCTCTCGCTGTCAGCCCAGTACCTGGAGAGCCGCGCCCGCAGCGTCACCAATGGCGTGGTGACGACCAGCATCACGGCCCTGCAATGGCGCCTGGGCGGCCGTTACGACCGCGACATCACGCCGCGCGAGTTCGGTTTCGTGGGGCTGGAGTTCAGCCATGACCGCATCCGTCAGCTGGACCTGCGCAGCGTGATCAGCAGCGGCCTGGGCCATCACCTGGTCAAGGCCCGCGACGACCAGTGGGATGTCTACGGCGGTCTGACCTATCGCGAGGATCTGTACGGCGGCAGCGGCGTGCTGATCAACGATGTGCTGCAGACCCGCATGGAGACGACCGAAATCCTGCTGGGCCAGGAATCCAGCCACCAGCTGGGCGGCACGCCGGCGCGCTTGCGGCAGAAGTTCGTGCTGTACCCGAGTCTGTTCACCGACAAGGGCACCCGCGCCACGCTGGACGCCGGCCTGACGCTCGACCTCCACAAGAGCCTGAGCCTGAGCGTGAAGCTGCAGGGCCGCTACGACAGCCTGGCCCAGGCGCCGGCCGAGAAGTACGACCTGCTGTTCATCACCGGCCTGAGCGTGAAGTTCGGCAGCTAGTTTTTAGAAATTCTGCGCCAGCCACAGGCGCAGGCGCATGCCGAGGCCGGTGGTGTAACCCACCGCCGCGTGGCGGATGTTTCCCTGGGGGTCGAGCACGATGAAGGCGGGCACGGCCTGCAGGCCGTAGCGTGCCGACAGGCTGCCGTCGGCATCGACAGCGGTCAGCCAGGGCAGCTGGCGCTGATCCAGCACGCGGGCCACCTGCGCGGCCTCGCCCGAGCGCATGGCGATGGTGAGCACCGGCCAGTCGGGCTGCAGGCTGCTGATGCTGCTTTCCTCCATGCGGCAGATCGGGCACCACTCGGCCCAGATGTGCAGGGCGACGGCGCGGCCGGGGTAGCGCGCGCGCCACTGTTCCAGCGTGATCTGCGTGCCGGCCGGCGCACCGGCCAGCGGGGCGCTGAAGACCGGTGCCGGCCCGGCGGGGACGTGGCGGGCCTGCCAGGCGCTCACGCCCACCACGACGGCCACGATGATCAGCAGCGAGATGGCATGCGAGCGCCAGTCCCTGAGCCCCTTCCAGAACCCGATCCTGAGGCCGGAGCCCAGGCGCTGCCAGACCGTCGTCACGTCAGGACTTCCAGCAGGCGGTCCAGCCCGCCGCTGTTGATGGCCACCATGGCCTGCTCACGAACTTTGGGTTTGGCGTGGTAGGCCACGGACAGGCCGGCCTCGCCCATCATGGGCAGGTCGTTGGCGCCGTCGCCCATGGCGATGGCCTGCTGCGTGGTTATGCCCAGTTGCGCACAGGTCTGCTGCAGCATGCGGCGTTTCTCGGCGCCGTCGCAGATGTCGCCCCAGGGCTGGTCGACCAGGCGGCCGGTGAGCACGCCGTGTTCGATCTCCAGCACATTGGAGCGGGTGTAGTCGATATCCAGCAGTTGCTGCACGTGGTCGGCGAAGAAGGTGAAGCCACCGCTGACCAGCAGCACCTTCAAACCCGCGCGCTTGCAGGCGGCGATCAGCTCGGCCGCGCCCGGGTTCAGGCGCAGGCGTTCGCGTTTGACGGCCTCCAGGTCGGCCGTGGTCACGCCCTTGAGCAGGGCCACGCGGCGGCGCAGGCTGTCCTTGAAGTCGGTGATCTCGCCGCGCATGGCGGCTTCGGTGATGGCCGCCACCTCGGCCTTGCGGCCGACGGCGTCGGCGATCTCGTCCACGCACTCGATGTTGATCAGCGTGGAGTCCATGTCGAAGGCGATCAGCTTGAAGTCGCGCAGGCGCAGCGGCGGGGTGAAACCTTGCAGGACGAGGCCGGGGGCGTGTTCGGTGGAGGGAGCAGTCATGGGGCGGTTCAGGATTTCAGGTAAAGCGTATCGGACCAGGTGGCCAGCCACTGCGGGCGGTAGGCGACGAAGATGGCCGTCATCATGCCGGTGACGAAGGCGTCGCCCCAGGCCATGAGCCACAGGGCCACCCAGGCCAGTTCGTCACCGATATTGGGCAGGTTGTGGCCGGCGGCCTGGGCCAGCAGGCTGGCGGCGAAGAGGCACAGCACGGTGCCCAGGAAACCGCGGCCCAGCACGTAGACAAAAGGGTGGTGCGGCACAAAACGGCGCAGCAGGCCGCCCAGGCCCAGCGCCAGCGTGGCCGGCACCAGCCCTTGCCACAGCAGCAGGGCCAGGGCCTGCTCGCCCGTTGCCGGGGTGATGAGCCAGGTGATGGCACTGACGAGTGTGAGCACGGGGACCGCCAGCGGCCAGCCCAGGCTCAGCGTGACCAGGCAGGCGCCCGACCACTGCAGCTGCAGCGGCATGGCGTGCCAGAACGGCAGAGCCCACAGCAGCGGCAGCAGGGCCAGGGTGGCCAGCAGCGGCGTCTGCAGCCCGGCGCGCGCCAGCAGGCGCCAGGGCCGCAGCCACAGCGCCGGCAGGAGGATGAGCAGCGCGAGCAGGGGTTCGAGCAGCGTGGCCATGGTCGGGCTTCAGGCCGCGGCGTCCGCGGTGCGCGGGGTGCCGAGCGCGCGCAGCACGTCGCGCACCATATGGGCGCGGGCCTTGGGGTCGGGCAGTTCGCGCTCGATGCGCAGCTTCTCGTTGCCGGCCAGCTTGATGTGGCGGTTCTTCTGCACCAGCTCGATCACCTTTGCCGGGTCCACCGGCGCGTCCTTGCGGAAGGTGATGTTGATCAGGTGGGGCGCGGCGTCCACCTTGACCACGCCATAAGGCTGGCTGATGACACGCAGGCGGTGCACGTCGATCAGGGTCTGGGCCTGAGGCGGCAGCTTGCCGAAGCGATCGACGATCTCTTCCATGAGCGCGTCGATCTGCTCGGTCTTCTTGGCCGTGGCGAGTTTCTTGTAGAAGGACAAACGCATGTGCACGTCGCCGCAGTAGTCATCGGGCAAGAGCGCCGGGGCGTGCAGGTTGATGTCGGTGGTGACGCTCATGGGCGAGAGCAGGTCCGGCTCCTTGCCTTCGCGCAGGCAGCGCACGGCCTCGCTGAGCATCTCGTTGTAGAGCTGGAAACCCACTTCCAGCATGTTGCCGCTCTGGTTCTCGCCCAGCACCTCGCCGGCGCCGCGGATTTCCAGGTCGTGCATGGCGAGGTAGAAGCCCGAGCCGAGTTCTTCCATGGCCTGGATGGCGTCCAGGCGCTGGCTGGCCTGCTTGGTCAGGCTTTCCTTGTCGGGGACCATGAGGTAGGCATAGGCCTGGTGGTGGCTGCGGCCCACACGACCGCGCAGCTGGTGCAGCTGGGCCAGGCCGAACTTGTCGGCACGGGAGATCACGATGGTGTTGGCCGAGGGCACGTCGATGCCGGTCTCGATGATGGTGGAGCACAGCAGCAGGTTGGTGCGCTGGGCCACGAAGTCGCGCATCACGGCTTCGAGCTGGCGCTCGGGCATCTGGCCGTGGGCCACATCGATGCGGGCCTCGGGCAGCAGCAACTCCAGGCTGGCGCGGCGGTTCTCGATGGTCTCGACTTCGTTGTGCAGGAAATAGACCTGGCCGCCGCGTTTCAATTCGCGCAACACGGCCTCGCGGATCACGCCCTTGTCTTCGTTGCGCACAAAGGTTTTGATGGCCAGGCGGCGTTGCGGCGCGGTGGCGATCACGCTGAGATCGCGCAGGCCTTCCAGGGCCATGCCCAGGGTGCGGGGAATGGGGGTGGCGGTCAGCGTGAGCACGTCGACCTCGGCGCGCAGGGCCTTGACGGCCTCTTTGTGGCGCACGCCGAAACGGTGTTCCTCGTCGATGATGAGCAGGCCCAGGTTCTTGAACTTGGTGTCCTGGCTCAGCAGTTTGTGCGTGCCGACCACGATGTCCACGCTGCCGTCGGCTATGCCCTTGAGCGCGGCCGTGATCTCCTTGCCTGAGCGGAAGCGGCTCATCTCGGCGATCTTCACCGGCCATTTGGAGAAACGGTCCACCAGGGTCTGGTAGTGCTGCTCGGCCAGGAGCGTGGTGGGCGCGAGGAAGGCCACCTGGCGCCCGCCCGTGACGGCGACAAAGGCCGCGCGCAGGGCGACCTCGGTCTTGCCGAAGCCCACGTCGCCGCAGACCAGGCGGTCCATGGGACGCGGGCTGACCATGTCCTGTACCACGGCGTGGATGGCGGCGCGCTGATCGGCGGTTTCCTCGAAACCGAAGTCGTTGGCGAACTGCTCGTAGTCGCGTGGCGAGAAACGGAAGGCATGGCCTTCTCGTGCAGCACGCCGGGCGTAGATGTTGAGTAGCTCGGCCGCGGCGTCGCGGATCTGCTGGGCCGCGCGGCGCTTGGCCTTGTCCCACTGGCCCGAACCCAGGCGGTGCAGTGGCGCCTCGTCGGCGCTGACGCCGGTGTAGCGGCTGATCAACTGCAGCTGGCTGACCGGCACGTAGAGCACGGCGTTGTCGGCGTATTCGAGGTGCAGGAACTCCTGCATCTCGGGGGTGCCGTCGTCCTGCAGCTGGCCGCTCACGCTCATGTTCACCAAGCCGCGGTAACGGCCGATGCCGTGGCTGGCGTGCACCACCGGGTCGCCGACCTTGAGCTCGGACAGGTCCTTGATCAGCGACTCGACGTCGCTGACCTGTTCCTGCTTCTTGCGACGGCGCGTGCTGGGGCCGGCGGCAAAGAGCTCGGTCTCGGTGACGAAGTCCAGGCCCTCTTCAGTCCAGGCAAAGCCCACGTTGAGCGCGGCGGTGGCGATGCCCAGTTTCTCGTCGCTGGCCTTGAACTCTTCCAGCGAGTCGAAGGCCGGCGGGATGACGCTGCTGGCGCGCAGAAAGTCGAGCAGGCTCTCGCGGCGGCCATCGCTTTCGGCCAGCAGCAGCACGCGGTGCTGGGTGTTGCGGACATGGTCCTTGAGCTTGGCCAGCGGGTCCTCTGCACCGCGCACCACGGTGAGCTCGGGCAAGGGATCGAATTCGGCCACGCCCTCGGCGTTGCCGGGGCGGATGGCCAGCTGCGCATGGCCGTTGGCCAGGCTGAAGAACTGCTCGATGCCCAGGAAGAGCGACTCGGGCGGCAGCGGCGGCCGATCGGGTTCGCCTTGGGCCAGGCGATAGCGTTCCTTGGTGTCCTGCCAGAAGCGCTGCAGTGCGGGTTCCAGCTCGCCGTGCAGCACCACGGTGGCGGCCTGCTCGGTGCCGGCGCCGAGGTAGTCGAAGACGGTGGCGGTCTGCTCGAAGAACAGCGGCAGGTAGTACTCGATGCCGGCGGTGGCCACGCCGTTGCCGATGTCCTTGTAAATGCGGCTCTTGGTCGGATCGCCTTCGAGCAGCTCACGCCAGCGGCGGCGGAACAGGGCGCGCGAATCGTCGTCCATGGGGAATTCGCGCCCGGGCAGCAGGCGTACCTCGGGCACGGGGTAGAGGCTGCGCTGGCTGTCGGGGTCGAAGGTGCGGATGGAGTCGACCTCGTTGTCGAACAGGTCGACGCGGAAGGGCACTTGCGAGCCCATGGGGAAGAGGTCGATCAGGCCGCCGCGTACCGCGTACTCACCCGGGCTCACGACCTGGGTCACGTGGTTGTAGCCGGCCAGGGTGAGCTGGCTGCGGAACTGCGCTTCGTCCAGCGTCTGGTTGGCCTTGAAGGAGAAGGTGTGCGCGGCCAGGAAACCCGGCGGCGCCAGGCGGTACAGCGCCGTGGTGGCAGGGATCAGCACGATGTCCGTGGTGTCCTCGGGCGAGCCTTTGCCGTGGTTGTACAGGCGCCAGAGCGTGGCCAGGCGTTCGCTGATCAGGTCCTGGTGCGGTGAGAAGGTGTCGTAGGGCAGGGTTTCCCAGTCGGGAAACATGGCGCAGCGCAACTCCGGCTTGAAGAAGGCGATCTCGTCGATCAGGCGCTGGGCGTCGGTCGCGTCGCCGCAGACGATGGCGAGCAGGCGGCCGGCTGCCTGCTCGCGTTCGGCCAGGCGGGCCAGCAGCAAGGCGTCGGACGAGCCCGCGGGGCGGGGCAGGGTGTAGCGCTTGCCGGCTTGGAGTTTGGGGAGATCCATCAGGAACCAAATCAAAAAACGCAAAAACCCCCTGCGCGGATGGCGGGGGGTGTGCTGTGCCGATTTTAGTGGACTACGGGCCCTCTAGAATGACAGCTCTCCCATGACCTCCAAGTCCACTTCCCCTGCCGCCCGCTATTGGGCCCTCATACCCTGTGCCGGCAGCGGTACCCGCGCTGGCGCCGCCGGTCCCAAGCAGTACCAGCCCGTCGCGGGCCAGCCCATGGTGCGCCACACCCTGGCGGCATTCGCCGCTGTGCCGCAACTGCAGCGCACCCTGGTGGTGGTGGCCCCGGGCGACCGTTTTCTCGAACCCGTGACCACGGCCAGTTATGCCCTGGCCGATTGCGGTGGCGCGACGCGCGCTGCCACGGTGACGAACGGCCTGGCCGTGCTGCGCAGCCTGGGGGCCAGTGAGCAGGACTGGGTGCTGGTGCACGACGCCGCGCGCTGCCTGGTGACGCCGCAGCAGATCAGCCAGCTGATCGAGGCCTGCGCGCAGGATGCGGTGGGCGGCCTGCTGGCGCTGAAACTGCCCGACACGCTCAAGCAGGAACAGGACGGTCGGGTGAGTGCCACGCTGGCGCGCAGCGACAAGTGGCTGGCGCAGACGCCGCAGATGTTCCGTTTGGGGCTGCTGCAGCGTGCCCTGGCGCAGACCGGCGTGGAGGTGACCGACGAGTCCTCGGCCATCGAGGCCCTGGGCTTGGCGCCGCGTCTGGTGAGCGGCAGCGCCCAGAATTTCAAGGTGACCTACCCCGAGGACTTTGCGCTGGCCGAGGCCGTGCTGCGGGCCCGGGTGGACGCCACAAGGACAACGTCATGAGCACTCTTTTTTCCATGCGGGTCGGTGAGGGCTGGGACGTGCATGCCCTGGTCGAGGGGCGCAAGCTCGTCCTGGGCGGCGTCGAGATTCCCTACGAGAAAGGCCTGCTGGGCCATTCGGATGCCGATGCGCTGCTGCACGCCATCACCGATGCGCTGCTGGGCGCGGCCGGCCTGGGCGACATCGGCCGCCATTTCCCCGACACCGATGCGCGCTTCAAGGGCGCCGATTCATCGGTGCTGCTGGCCGAGGCGGCGGCGCGCGTGCGCGCCCACGGCTGGCAGATCGGCAATGTAGACAGCACCATCATCGCCCAGGCACCCAAGATGGCACCGCACATTGCGGCTATGCGCGAACGCATCGCCGCGGTGCTCGGCCTGGGGGCCGATCAGGTCAACGTGAAGGCCAAGACGGCCGAAAAGATGGGGCCCGTGGGCGAGGGGCTGAGCATCGAGGCCAGGGCCGTCGTGCTGCTGGTGCGCTAGTCTGCGCCTAGGCGTGCGCCTGCTTGAGCTGGATGCGCACGGTGAAACCGCCTGTGCTGCTGTTGCCCAGGCCGAACTTGCCCCCCATGCGGCGCACCGTCTTGTCCACGATGGACAGGCCCAGGCCGGCCCCGGTGGCCGCGGTGCGGGCCTCGTCGCCGCGGTAGAAGGGTTTGGTCAGGTTGGGCAGGTGCTCGGGCGCCACGCCCGGGCCATGGTCGCGTACGCGGATCTGCACCCACTGGTCGCGCGCGCGGGTGGCAATGTCCACGGTGGTGATGCCGCTCTCCGGCTCCTTGCCGTAGCGGCGTGAGTTTTCCACCAGGTTGGAGATGACGCGGCCGAGTTCCACGGCGTCGGCCAGCACCGAGACGTTGTCCTGCAGGTCCAGGTTGAACAACATGTCGGGACGGTCCTTGAAGGCGAACAGGCTGGCGCGGATGACTTCGTTGAGGTTGACCGGCGCCAGGCGCACGTGGTCGGGGCGTGCGTAGTCGAGGAATTTGTCGATGATGGCGTCGAGCTGCTCCAGGTCGGCCACCATGTGCGCCTGGGCGTCGGGGTCGCTCACGCTCATCTCGGTCTCCAGGCGCAGGCGCGACAGCGGCGTGCGCAGGTCGTGCGAGATGCCGGCCAGCATGACGGCGCGGTCCTGCTCGATCTTGGCCAGGCGCTGGGCCATGCGGTTGAAGCCGATGTTGACCTGGCGGATTTCGGTGGTGGGCACGCGTTCGTTCAGGCGGCTGGCGGCGAAGTCCCCTTCACGGATGCGGCTGGCGGCAAAGGACAGCTGCTTGAGCGGGCGGTTGATCAGGCGCGCGATGATGGCCGCACCGGCCAGCGAGAGCAGGGCGCCGGTGCTCAGCCAGATCAGCCAGGTCTTGCTGGCGGTCTGGTTGAAGCGCGAGCGGTCGGTCTGCAGCCAGTAGTTGTCGCGGTCGATCACGAAGCCGACCCACAAGCCCGGCTTGCCGTTGACGCTGTTGGCCACCACGGTACCCGGGCCCAGGCGGGCCGTCAGTTCCTGGTTGATGCGCCGGTTCACGCTGTCGGTGTCGAAGGGCTCATAGCGGTCGCTGGGCTCGCGCGGCAGCACACGCACGCCTTCCTTCTCGGTCATGGTCTTGATCAGCGAGACGCGCATGATGGCGTCGGAGTGGACCAGCGCCGCGCGGCTGAGGTTGACCAGCGAGGCGATCTGCTGCGCGGTCTGGATGGCGCGTGGCTCGAACTCCAGCGCGCGCAGGGTCTGCAGCCAGGCCAGGATGCTGCCGAACAGCAACAGGGCGAGCAGGAAGAAGGTGCGCCAGAACAGGCTCAGGCCGGTGGGGTCGCGCACCTCGCCGTCGAGTTCGGCCGGGGTGGTTTCCTGCGGACTGCTGCCGCCGTGCTGTTCTTCGGTCAGCTGGGAGTGCCAGCGCGACGGATCCAGCAGAGAGGAGCGCAGCGGGGCGGGGGAACGGTGGCTGCGAAAGATCAACCTGCACCGTCCGGTACGAAGACATAACCCACGCCCCAGACGGTCTGGATGTAGCGCGGCACGGCAGGGTCGACCTCGATGAGCTTGCGCAGGCGCGAGACCTGCACGTCCAGGCTGCGGTCGAAGGGTTCGAATTCGCGCCCGCGGGCCTGCTGGGCCAGCTTCTCACGCGACATGGGCTGACGCGGGTGCCGCACCAGGGCCTTGAGCATGGCGAACTCGCCCGTGGTCAGGGGCAGTTCCTCGCCCTCTTTGCGCAGGGTGCGTGCGCCCATGTCGAAGGTGTAGGGGCCGAAGCTCACCACCTCCTGGTCACTCGACGGCGCGCCGGGCGCCTCCACTGCCGGGCGCCGGCGCAGCACGGCGTTGATGCGGGCCAGCAGCTCGCGCGGGTTGAAGGGCTTGCCGAGGTAGTCGTCGGCGCCGACCTCCAGGCCGACGATGCGGTCCACGTCCTCGACCTTGGCGGTCAGCATGATGATGGGGGTCTTGTCGTTGGCAGCGCGCAGGCGCCGGCAGATCGACAGGCCGTCCTCGCCGGGCATCATGAGGTCGAGCACGATCAGGTCCACTGTCTCGCGCAGCAGGATGCGCGTGAGGGATTTGCCGTCCTCGGCCTGGAAGACTTCGAAGCCCTCCTGCGTCAGGTAGCGGCGCAGCAGGTCGCGGATGCGCGCGTCGTCATCGACGACCAGGATCTTGTCGGTACGGCTTGAAATGGACGTCATGTTCTATGCTCGGCCTTGGACGGTGTGCAAGCTGCGGATTCTGCCGGTCACAACCGGCTCTCAGCCTCCAGGAGGCCTGACTTTGACATACTGTTACAAATCTCGGCCCAATGCGCAAGTACGTCCCCGCAAGAATGTCGCATAGCCCCAGGAGTCCCGTGTCATGAAGGTGATCTTTCCCTCCACCCCCGTTCTGCTGCTGGCCGCCGGCCTGTGGGCCGCGCCTGTGGCCCATGCCCAGCTGGGGCCGATACCGCGTGATGTCGTTCAGTTCACGGCCACCGCCACGCTGGAAGCCCGCCAGGACCAGCTCAGCGTGACGCTACGCGCCACGCGCGAGGGCGGCGACCCGGCCGTGGTGCAGCAACAGCTCAAGGCCGTGCTGGACGCCGCCCTGGCCGAGGCGCGCCCCGCCGCCCAGCCCGGCGGCCTGGAGGTGCGCAGCGGCAATTTCAGCCTCTTTCCTCGCAGCAACCGCGACGGCCGCATCAGCACCTGGCAAGGCACGGCCGAACTGGTGCTGTCCGGCAGCGATCTCGAGCGCATTGCCGCCCTGGCCGGCCGCATCCAGGGCATGGCGGTGGCGCAGACGGTCTTTGGCCTGAGCCGCGAGCAGCGCGAGCGCCTGGAGCAGCAGGCCCAGGCCCAGGCCATAGAGCGTTTCCGCGCCCGGGCCACGGACATTGCGCGGGGTTTCGGTTTCAGCGGCTACAGCCTGCGCGAGATCAACATCAACAGCCAGGAGCTGGGCGCGCAGATCCGCCCGCGTTTCCTGGGCATGGAGACGAAGAGCAGCATGGCTTCCGACGCGCCGCTGCCCGTCGAAGCCGGCCAGGCCCAGGTTCAGGTCACCGTCAGCGGTTCGGTGCAACTCAAATAAAAACAAGCCCGGGTAAGTCCCGGGCTTGCACGGCTCCGGCGCCGACCTACACTGCCTGGAACAGCCATGTTGCCCCTGCCCACTTTCCAGAACCCCCGGCGTCCCGCTGCGGCCTTGCCAGAACCCAAGGTGGGCGACAGCATCGGGCGTTTCAAGCTGCAGCGCCTGGTTGGCCAGGGTGGGCAAGCCACGGTCTGGCTGGCTTTTGATCCGCGCCTGGAGCGTGAGGTGGCCATCAAGTTGCTGCGGCCCGAGCAGGGCGCCGATGCGGCGCTGGTGGCCCAGTGGCTGCAGGAGGCGCGCAGTGTCAGCCGCCTGACACACCCCAACATCATTCCGGTCTTCGAGGCCGATGTGGAGGACCAGCAGCCCTACCTGGTCTTCGAGTACGTGCCGGGCCAGACTCTGGCCGCGATCCTGCACCAGCGCGGTGCGCTGCCGCCGGGCGAGGCGGTGGGCCTGATGATCGACGTTCTGGAGGCGCTGGCCGCCGCGCATGCCGCCGGCATCGTGCACCGCGACCTCAAGCCTTCCAATGTGCTGGTCGACGCCAGCGGCCGTGCGCGCGTGATGGATTTCGGCATCGCCGTGCGTGTGCAGGAGAGCGAGGTCCAGCCCCTGCCGGCCAAGGCCGCGCAGTCGACCGGCGGTACGCCGGGCTATATGTCGCCGGAGGCCGCTACGGGAGCGCCGCCGACGCCGGCCATGGATATCTTTTCCGCCGCCGTCGTGCTGACGGAGATGCTCAGCGGTCAGCGCCTGATCGACGAGCGCGACCCCTGGCGCGCCATGCAGCGCGTGGCGCTGGAGGATCTGCGGCTGCCACCCGAGCTGGGCAGCGAGGCCGATGACGCGCTGCGCACCATCCTGCTGCGCGGCCTGGCGCGTGATCCGCGCCAGCGTCACCCTTCAGCCCAGGTCTTTCGCGACGAGTTGAAGAAATGGCTGCGACCGGTGACCACGCCGATGGGCGACGACGGCGAAAAAGGCAGCAGCGGCACCGTGGAGTTCCTGCTGCGGCGCATGCGCCACAAGAGCGATTTCCCGGCCATGTCGGGTTCCATCGTGCGCATCCAGAGCATCTCCAGTTCGGACCGCGAGAGCGTTGCCACCCTGACCAACGAGATCCTCAAGGATGTAGCGCTGACCAACAAGCTGCTGCGCGTGGTCAACACCCCGCAGTACGCGCGTGGGGGCACCATCAGCACCGTGTCACGCGCGGTCACGCTGGTGGGCTTCAACGGCATCCGCAACATGGCACTGAGCCTGGTGCTGCTCGAACACATGCAGGACAAGGCACACGCCAACCTGCTCAAGGAAGAGTTCCTGCGCTCTCTGATGGCTGGCTCGATTGCCATTGAACTCAGCCCGGTGCGCAGCGAGGGTGAGGAGGCCTTCCTGGGCGCCATGTTCCAGAACCTGGGGCGCCTGCTGACGGAATACTATTTCCCGGAAGAAGCACGTGCCGTGCGCGCCCTGACCGGTGGCAAGGAGCCCGTGTCCGAGGACAGCGCCACGATCACCGTGCTGGGCATCAGCTACGAGCAGCTGGGCGTGGGCATCAGCAGGGCCTGGCACCTGCCCGACACCATCCAGCACTGCATCCGCAAGCCGACCGGCCCGGCACCAGCCACGCCGCCCAAGGAACTCGCCGACCGGCTGCGCTGGATCGCCCTGGCCTCCAATGAGATGGCCGACGTCCTGCTGCACAGCGAACCCAAGGCTGTCCAGATCAAGCTGGCGCAGGTGGGCCAGCGTTATGCGCGGTGCATCGGGATCGACGCCAAGGGCGTGGACACCGCGACCCAGCGGGCGCGCGAAAAACTGGCCGAGCTGGCGCGCGCCATGGAGTTCAAGGTGGCCCCCGATTCGCAGGCTGCCCGCTTGCTGCAGACTGCGCCCATGGGCGGGGCGACGCCGCTGACCGTGACCCTGCATGATCCGCTTGGCACCGACGCTTTTCATGACTCGGTAGGGTCCTTCGAATTGCATGCCACCCAGCCCGTGACGCCCGAGCAGATCGCGGCGTTGGCGCTGGAGTCGCAGCGCGTGGCCGAGATGCTGGCAGCCGGCATCCAGGACATCACCAACGCCATGGTCGAAGACTTCAAGCTCAGCGACATCCTGCGCATGATCCTGGAGACCATGTTCCGTGCCATGGGTTTTCGCCAGATCGTGTTCTGCATGCGCGATGCCAAGCAGGATGCGCTGACCGGTCGCTTCGGCCTGGGGCCGGGCGTGGAGCAGATCGTCAAGTCCTTCTACATCCCGCTGCATCCGCAGAAGAGCGACCTGTTTTCCGCGGTCTGCAGCAAGGGCGTCGACACCATGATCAGCGACGCCGGCGCCACACGTGTGGCCGAGCGGCTGCCCGACTGGTACCGGACCTCGATTCATGCCTCGTCGTTCCTTCTTTTGCCGCTGATGCTCAAAGGCGCACCCTTCGGACTGATCTATGCCGACAGGGGGCAGCAAGGGGAGCTGCAGCTGGGGGAGAAGGAGTTGGCGCTGCTGCGGACTTTGCGCAACCAGGCGGTGATGGCGTTTCGGCAGTCATCCTGAGCTTCTGTTGGCCTGGGCCCTGGCGTGCGTGGCATTGTCGGGATGTGCCCCCGACAGGGCAGTAACTTTCTCTTGCTTGCCCAAGAGAAAGTCACCAAAGAGAAGGGCAGCCGAAGTCAGGGCCCCTACGGGGTTCCTTGCGCTGCTCGCATCGAGCGGGGTCGGGCTAAACTCGCTGCGCTCAAACAACGCCCGCCCTGATCCGCCCGCTGCTGCGCTGCTCAGCCCTGCCACACGGCATTGGGGACCAAACAGCCGAACTCCACAAGGACGCGCCATGGCGCGTCCTTGTTGTTTTGGGTCTTTGGTATTGGGGCCCCTATGCCGCTATGAGGAGGCGAGTAGCGCAGGGGGCGGCGGAAAGAGAAGCGCAGATGTTTGAGCGCAGCGAGTTTCTGCGCTTCCCGCCGGTCCCGAGCAACGCAGCGTGCCCGCCGCGCAGCGGAGGGTCGACGAATCCGGCTCGCTTTTTCTTTGGTGACTTTCCTTTGGCGAAGCAAAAGAAAGTTTCTGCCCTGCCGGGGGCACATCCCGGCAAAGCCGCGTCAGATGGAATCTAGCCAACCGAAGAGAGAGTCGAAAAGCGCATCACTGCGCCACCCATCCCCCATCCATATTCCAAGCCACCCCACGCACATTGTTGCCAGCAGCTGAACAGAAGAACACGGCGAGTTCGCCCAGTTCATCCGGGGTGGTGAACTGCATGGAGGGCTCCTTCTCGCCCAGCAGCAGCTTCTTGGCTTCCTCGTTGGAGACCTTATGCGCGGCGGCCTTGGCGTCCACCTGCTTCTGCACCAGCGGGGTCAGCACCCAGCCCGGGCAGATGGCGTTGCAGGTCACGCCGCTGGTGGCGTTTTCCAAGGCGGTCACCTTGGTCAGGCCCACGATGCCGTGCTTGGACGCGACGTAGGCCGACTTCTCGGCCGAGGCCACCAGGCCGTGGGCGGAGGCGACGTTGATGATGCGGCCCCAGTTGGCCTGCTGCATGGCCGGCAGCGCCAGGCGTGTGGCGTGGAAGGCGCTGGTCAGGTTGATGGCGATGATGGCGTCCCAGCGTTCGGTGGGGAAGTCCTCGATGCGCGCCACGTGCTGGATACCAGCGTTATTGACCAGGATGTCCACGCGGCCGAACTGCGCAGCGGCGTACTTCATCATTTCCTCGATCTCGGCCGGCTTGCTCATGTCGGCACCGTGGTAGGCCACCTTGACACCCAGCGCAGCGATCTCGGCCTTGGGGCCTTCGACGTCGCCGAAGCCGTTGAGCACGATGTTGGCGCCCTGGCGAGCCAGGGCCTTGGCGATCCCCAGGCCGATGCCGCTGGTGGAACCGGTGACGAGGGCTGTTTTTCCTTTGAGCATGCTGATGTCTCCTATAAAGGCTTTACGTTTGAATTAGGATGATGCCAAGTGCACCCGATGATCTGATTTCACCATGTCCGAGCCTACGCTGAACTACGTAACCTGTCCCGACGCCGCTGGCGGCCACCGCATGGCCTGGTGGCAGTGGGGCAACCCGACGGCGAGCCATGTGGTGATGTGCGTGCATGGCCTTTCGCGCCAGGGGCGCGACTTCGACGTGCTGGCGCAGGCCCTGTGCGATCGCGCCGGCGGCCAGCTGCGGGTGGTCTGTCCGGACGTTGCGGGCCGCGGCCAGAGCGACTGGCTCAAGGACCCCATGGGCTACCAGATCCCCGCCTATGCGGCCGACATGCTGGTGCTGCTGGGCGAATTGAAGCCCGTCACGCTGGACTGGGTCGGCACCAGCATGGGCGGCCTGATCGGCCTGGTGCTGGCCGGCCAGCCGCAGTTGCCGTACAAGATCCGCAAGCTCGTCCTCAACGACGTGGGCCCGGCCATTTCCTGGCAGGCCATCCAGCGCATCGGCGAGTACCTGGGCGCACCGGTGCGCTTCAGCTCTGTCGAGCAGGCGGCCGAGGCGCTGCGCCTGATCTCCGTGGGTTTCGGCCCGCACACACGCGAGCAGTGGCTGGCGCTGACACGGCCCATGCTCAAACCCGCCAGCGATTGCAGCGGTCTTATGCTGCATTACGACCCGGCCATTGCCGTGCCCTATGGCAGGCTGACGCAGGAAAACTCGGCGCAAGGCGAGAAGACGCTCTGGCAGCTTTACGACGCCATCACCGCCCGCACGCTGCTGCTGCGCGGCGCCAACTCCGACCTGCTGTCGCCCGAAACGGCCCTGGCCATGACCCAACGCGGTCCGCACGCGCAGCTCGTCGAATTCCCCGGCGCCGGCCACGCCCCCACCCTGGTCGCGGCCGACCAGGTGCAGGCGGTCTGCGATTTCCTGCTCAGCGCCGGCGCATGAGTCCCGCATGAAAAGCCACGCGTCCGAATTGCCCGGCGGCGAGGCGCGCTCGCCGCTGATCGCCGCCACCGCCCACAGCCTGCCCGAACAGGCGCACGCTCTGGCGCGCGCGCGCGCCTTCGCTGAACCCCTGCTGGCCAACGAAGCGCTGGACACCGGTGAGAACACCCTGGCCCATGCCGATGCGGTGGCCGCCATCCTTCGGTCCATCGGCGGTTCCGAGGCCATGCAGGCGGCCTGCTACCTGGTCTACACCAGCAACCACCTGAACAAGCCGCAGGAGACCATCGCCAAGGCCTTCGGCGAGAGTTATGCCGAGCTTGCCGTGGAGACCACCAAACTGGTGCAGGTGCAGCGCCAGGCCAGTGCAGCGCAGCAGGCGGCCCTGCGTGCCGGCACGCCGGTGCCCATGGCCCAGACCGCGGCCGCGCAGACCGAGAACGTGCGCAAGATGCTGCTGGCTTTCTCGCGTGACCTGCGCGTGGTGCTGCTGCGCCTGGCGTCGCGCCTGCAGACGCTGCGCTATTTCGCAGCCACCAAGCAGCCAGTGCCCCCCGGCCTGGCGGCCGAGTCGCTCAACGTGTTCGCGCCGCTGGCCAACCGCCTGGGCATCTGGGAAATCAAGTGGGAGATGGAAGACCTGTCCTTCCGTTTCCTGGAGCCCGACACCTACAAGCAGATTGCGCGCCTGCTGGATGAAAAACGTATCGAACGCGAAGACTACGTACTGCGCTTGCGCGAACGGCTGGAGACCGAACTGCGCACGCAAGGCATCCCGGCCCAGGTGCAGGGAAGACCGAAGCACATCTACAGCATCGTCAAGAAGATGCGCGGCAAGTCGCTGGACTTCGACCACGTCTACGACGTGCGTGCGCTGCGCATCGTGGTCGGTTCGGTGCCGGACTGCTATGCGGCGCTGAGCTGGGTGCACAGCCAGTTCACGCCCGTGACCGAGGAATTCGACGACTACATCGCCCGGCCGAAAGCCAACGGCTACCAGTCGCTGCACACCATCGTGCGTGACGGCGAGGGTCGCCCCATCGAGATCCAGATCCGCACCCAGGCCATGCACGAACACGCCGAGCACGGCGTGGCCGCGCACTGGGCCTACAAGGAGGCCGGCGCCAAGGGCTACTCGGGCGTGACGGCCGACAGCGCCTACGACGCCAAGATCGCCGTGCTGCGCCAGCTGCTGGCCTGGGAGCGCGACCTCTCGGGCCCGCAGCAGGCCCAGGGCGTGTTCGAGGACCGCATCTACGTGCTCACGCCCGATGCCGCCATCGTCGAGTTGCCCCAGGGCGCCACCCCGGTGGACTTCGCCTACAGCGTGCACACCAATCTGGGCCACCGCTGCCGCGGTGCCCGCATCGATGGCGCCATGGTGCCGCTGAACACGCCGCTGAAAAACGGCCAGACGGTGGAAGTCGTCACCGCCAAGGAAGGCGGACCCTCGCGCGACTGGCTCAACACCGAGCTCGGCTTCCTGGTCAGCCCGCGTGCGCGCAGCAAGGTGCGTGCCTGGTTCAACGCCCAGGCCACGCACGAGACCATCGCACGCGGCCGCGAGGCGGTGGAAAAGCTGCTGCAGCGCGAAGGGCGCACCGCCATCAAGCTGGACGACCTGGCCTCGCAGCTGGGTTTCGCCTCGGCCGAGGCCCTGTTCGAGGTCGTCGGCAAGGACGAGTTCTCGCTGCGCAGCATCGAGACCGTGCTGCGCCCGGCCGAACCGCCCGCACCGGCCGACGAGCAGGCCCTGCTCAAGAAATTCAAGGGTGGCAGCAGCTCACGCGGCGGCGTGCTGGTGGTGGGCGTCGACTCCCTGCTCACGCAACTCGCCAAGTGCTGCAAACCCGCGCCACCGGATGAGATCCGCGGTTTTGTCACGCGCGGCAAGGGCGTCAGCGTGCACCGCGCCGACTGCAGCAACCTGCACCAGCTGGTGGAAAAACATGGTGAACGCGTGATCGAGGTCGAGTGGGGCGTGCCCAAGGGCGGTGAGGTGCCGCTCTACCCGGTGGACGTGTCCATCGAAGCCGCCGACCGCCAGGGCCTGCTGCGCGACATCCTGGAAGTCTTCTCCAAGGACAAGCTCAACGTCGTGGGTGCCCAGACCCAGACCGTCAAGGGCGTGGCGTGGATGACGCTGACGGTGGAGATTTCGGATTCGGGTCGGCTGGGGAAGGTGCTGGCTACGGTGGAGGGGTTGTCGGGGGTGAGGACGGCGCGGAGGCGATAACGCCTATTGAAAGGCCTCCTTGGTGTCGAGGCTGTGCCGGGATCTACGTCTGTCGGCGCCCCATAGAGCAAGGCCTTGAAGCAAAAGCGCCAGGCAACCTGGCGCGCGGAGATCAGAGCGCGCGGTTCAGGTCCACGTCCAGCCCGGCCTGTTTCATCGCACGGGCCAGCAGCAGGCGCCACAGGCCTGCGTCATCCATGGCCACGCTCGCGACCCCGTCCCAGGGCAGGGGCTTGGCCGCAGGGCCTGGCACGAGGAAGAAGACCCGATCCTTACCCACGGTGCCCAGCAGGAAGCCAAGCTCCATCAACAGCCCGGGTGAAAGGGTCTTGAGTCCACCGGCGGCCGCGTCCAGGGCATCGGCCGGTAGCAGCACGATGGCGTATTGCAGATCGGCCAGATGCTCCAGCCGATTGAAGAAGGCCCCGCCGCTGGGGTTTGACAGCTCTGGCAGGAACGCGGGCTGCAATCCCAGCTGCCTAACCAGGCTCAGCGCGGCATCGCGGACCTGCGCATCGTGGCTGACGACGGTGACGCGGTTATTCACAGGGGATGCTGAGACGGCGGGACTGGATTCGACCGTGGGCTGCGGCGCCGGCGCCTTGATGGGCACCGGGGCTGGCGTGGGGGCTGGGGTAGGCATGGGCACAGGTTCCGGTGCAGGTGTAGGCGTGGGGGCAGGCTTGGGCGCAGGCGTCACGGGAGTCGGAGTCGGAGCAGGAGCAGGAGCAGGAGCAGGGGTGCGGGTGCGGGTGCGGGTGCGGGTGCGGGTGCGGGTGCGGGTGCGGGTGCGGGTGCGGGTGCGGGTGCGGGTGCGGGTGCGGGTGCGGCAGGAGCTTGCTTGGCGCGCTCCGCCAACAGGACTTTCACACGTTTCAAGCTCAGGATGGCGTTCTCCACGCCTTCCTTGACCGCCTGCTGCAGTTCCTCGTTGGAATAGCGGCCGCTGAAGTCCGAGGGCAGCGTCGCGTCGAACGCTGCCAGCTCGAATTTCTTGTAGTCCGCTGAGTTGTTGCCAAAGACCTCGGCCAGCGCGTCATTGACGCCTTTTTTCAGACTTTCAAGACTCGGGTCCCAGCGGTCACCGATGCGGGAGATGTCGAACGCGCGCAGCTCCTTGATGCGCCAGTCGATCGTGTCCTGGGGGCTGGTCACGCCGGCCTTTTTGGCAGCGCTGGATGTTCGCGGGTTGGGGGCAGAGGTGGCCACGCTGGAAACTCCTTCAGGGCGGCCAGCGACGGTGTGTCGCTGGCTCGCTGTAGCTGGTGGCGAAATCTATCACTTGCGAAGGGACTGCGTGCGCGTGGGTCAACGCCGTTTGCTCCCGCCCAAGATGCTGCCCAGCACCCCGCGGATGATCTGCCGCCCGACCTCGCGGCCGATGGAGCTGGCCGCGCTCTTGATAAGCTGCTCGCCCGCGCTGGCGCGCGTGCGTCCGGCCCCGCCACCCAGGATGCCGCCCAGGCTGTCGAGCAGGCCACCACCACCGGCTTTCTGGGCCGCGACGGCTTCGCCCGTGGCTTTGTCCTGGGCCTGCTTCTGTTGCGTGCGGGTCGCCAGCCGCTCGAAGGCGGATTCGCGGTCCACGGTTTTCTCATAGACGCCGGCCACCACCGAGTTGACCAGCAGGGCCTGGCGTTGCTCGGGGCTGACCGGACCGATCTGGCTGCCCGGGGGCAGCACGTAGACACGTTCGGTCAGGCTGGGGCGGCCCTTTTCGTCCAGCAGGCTGACCAGGGCCTCGCCCACACCTAGTTCGGTGATGGCCGCAGCGATGTCCAAGCCCGGCTTGGGGCGCATGGTCTCGGCCGCGGATTTGACGGCCTTCTGGTCGCGCGGGGTGAAGGCGCGCAGCGCGTGCTGCACGCGGTTGCCCAGCTGGCCCAGCACGGTGTCGGGGATGTCCAGCGGGTTCTGCGTGACGAAATACACCCCCACGCCCTTGCTGCGCACCAGGCGCACCACCAGTTCGATGCGCTCCAGCAGGGCCTTGGGCGAGTCGTTGAAGAGCAGGTGGGCCTCGTCGAAGAAGAAGACCAGCTTGGGCTTGTCCAGGTCGCCCACCTCGGGCAGTTGCTCGAACAATTCGGAGAGCAGCCACAGCAGGAAGGTGGCGTAAAGGCGCGGCGAGTTCATCAGCTTGTCGGCCGCCAGCACGTTGACCACGCCGTGGCCCTGGCTGTCGGTCTGCATGAAGTCGGCGATGTTGAGCATGGGCTCGCCGAAGAACTTGTCGCCACCCTGGCTTTCGATCTGAAGCAAGCCGCGTTGGATGGCACCGATGCTGGCGGCGCTGATGTTGCCGTATTCTGTGGTGAATTGCGAGGCGTTGTCGCCCACGTGCTGGCACATGGCGCGCAGGTCCTTCAGGTCCAGCAGCAGCAGGCCCTGGTCGTCGGCGATCTTGAAGACCAGCTGCAGCACGCCTTCCTGGGTCTCGTTCAGATTCAGCATGCGGCCCAGCAGCAGGGGGCCCAGGTCGCTGACGGTGGCGCGCACCGGGTGGCCCTGCGCGCCGAACACGTCCCACAGGGTGGTGGGGCAGGCTTGGGGCGCAGGCGCGGACAGCCCGCGTTCCTTCAGGACAGCGGCCAGCTTGTCGCCGATCTTGCCGGCCTGCGAGATACCGGTCAGGTCGCCCTTGATGTCGGCCAGAAAGACCGGCACGCCGATGCGCGAGAAGCCTTCGGCCAGCGTTTGCAGGGTGATGGTCTTGCCGGTGCCGGTGGCGCCGGTGATCAGGCCGTGGCGGTTGGCCTTGTCGGGGCGCAGGAAGCATTGCACGTCGCCGTGCTGCGCAATCAGGATGGGTTCAGCCATGTCAATCCCTAAAAGTACAATTCACTCCCTATAGCGTAACGAAATTTGAAGGGCACCCCGTGGCTGGACACAGTAAATGGGCCAATATCCAACACCGCAAGGGGCGGCAGGACGAAAAGCGCGGCAAGATCTGGACCCGCATCGTCCGTGAAATCACCGTGGCGGCGCGCGCCGGTGGCGGCGACCCGGCCGCCAACCCGCGCCTGCGCCTGGCCATCGACAAGGCCAAGGCAGCCAATATGCCGGCCGACCGCGTCAAGTACAACATCGACAAGGCCACTGGCAACCAGGAAGGCGTGACTTACGAGGAAATCCGCTACGAGGGCT
This sequence comes from Burkholderiales bacterium, assembly GCA_016185015.1. Lineage (GTDB taxonomy): Bacteria > Pseudomonadota > Gammaproteobacteria > Burkholderiales > Burkholderiaceae_C > Hylemonella. The sequence continues at coordinate 122,724 of JACPOI010000057.1, read as the reverse complement.
ATGGCATCGGCGGTGCGGCCATCATCGTCGACACCATGACCGACAACCGCGTGCGCACCGTGGCCGAGGTACGCCACGCGTTTAGCAAGCAGGGCGGCAATATGGGCACCGAAGGCTCGGTGGCCTTCCAGTTCAAGCACTGCGGCCAGCTGATCTTTGCCCCGGGCACCTCCGAGGACAAGGTCATGGAGGTGGCGCTGGAGGCTGGCGCCGAGGATGTGGTGAGTGATGACGACGGCGCCATCGAGGTGTTGACCACGCCCCACGATTTCGAGGCGGTGAAGAACGCACTGGAAGCCGCCGGCCTCAAGGCCGAGGTGGCCGGTGTGACCATGCGCCCCGAGAACACCATTGAACTTATCGGCGATGACGCTGCGAAGATGCAGAAACTGCTGGATGTGCTGGAAGACCTGGACGACGTCCAGGAGGTCTATCACAACGCTGCACTTTAAGACGTGCCCTCGCGCGTAGCGGGGCAGTTCGCCGGCGTAGACGCGGCAAGCAAGGATTTGGATTGATATGAAAGTTTTAGTGATAGGTGGCGGCGGCCGGGAACACGCGTTGGCCTGGAAACTGGCCCAGTCTCCCAAGGTGCAGACAATCTACGTGGCGCCTGGCAACGGTGGCACGGCACGCGACAAGCGGCTGGAGAACGTGCCTATCACCGATGTGCAGGAACTGCGTGCCTGGGCCTTGGCCGAGAAGATCGGCCTGACCGTGGTCGGCCCTGAGGCGCCACTGGCCGCCGGCGTGGTGGACGAGTTCCGCGCGCACGGCCTGCGTGTGTTCGGCCCCACCAAGGCGGCAGCCCAGCTGGAAAGCTCCAAGGCTTTCTCCAAGGCCTTCATGAAGCGCCACGGCATACCCACGGCCGAGTACGACACTTTCTCCGACGCCGCGGCAGCGCACGCGTATGTGGACAAGATGGGCGCGCCCATCGTGGTGAAGGCCGACGGCCTGGCAGCAGGCAAGGGTGTGGTCGTCGCCATGGACAAAGCCGAGGCGCATGAGGCCATCGACTTCATGCTGCTGGACAACAAGCTGGGCGTGAGCCACAACGAGGGTGGCGCGCGCGTCGTGATCGAGGAGTTCCTGCAGGGCGAGGAAGCCAGCTTCATCGTGCTGTGCGACGGCAAGAACGTGGTGGCGCTGGCCACCAGCCAGGACCACAAGCGCCTGCTGGACGCTGACCAGGGGCCGAATACCGGTGGCATGGGCGCCTATTCGCCCGCACCCGTGGTCACGCCCGCCGTGCATGCCCGCGCCATGCGTGAGATCATCCTCCCCACCATCAAGGGTATGGAGAAGGACGGCATTCCCTACACTGGCTTCCTCTATGCGGGCCTGATGATCGACGGCAGTGGCGCCCCCAAAACCCTGGAATTCAACTGCCGCATGGGCGACCCCGAGACCCAACCCATCATGATGCGCCTCAAGACCGACCTGGTGGACGTCATGCTGGCGGCCACCGATGGCAAGCTCGACCAAGTCGAACTCGACTGGGACCGCCGCATCGCGCTGGGCGTGGTGATGGCCGCCCACGGTTACCCCATGAATCCGCGCAGGGGCGATGTCATCACCGGCCTGCCGGTCGACAGCGACGAGGGGGTGGTCTTCCATGCCGGTACCACGCTGAAGGACGGCCAGGTGCAGGTGACCGGCGGCCGGGTGCTGTGCGTGACAGCGCTGGGCGACACGACCAAGCAGGCACAGCAGCGCGCTTATGAGTTGCTCCAGGGCATCCGGTTCGACGGCATGCAGTTCCGCCGCGACATCGGCTACCGCGCCATCAAGGGCTGAGCGTTTCCCGCATGCGCCAGAACGACTATCCGCCGCCTTATCCGGTGCAGTTTCGCGGCAGCGCCGTGGCGCGCTGGCTGCTGCGCCGCATGGGCTGGCGCGTGTTGTTCGAGGGCCTGCCGGCCCAGCAGGGCGTGCTGGCGGTCTATCCGCACACCAGCAACTGGGATTTCGTGAACCTGCTGGTCGTCAAATGGGCCCTGGGCATTCCAGTGCGTTTCTGGGGCAAGGACAGCCTGTTCCGTTTTCCGCTGTTCGGACACTGGATGCGCTGGCTCGGTGGGGTGCCGGTGGAGCGGACCTCATCCCAGGGCCTGGTGGGCGACACCGTGGCCCGGATGCAGGCGGCGCGCGAGCGTGGTGAGTATTTCTGGCTGGCACTGGCCCCGGAGGGCACGCGCAAATACATTCCCGGCTGGCGCAGCGGCTTTTACCGCGTGGCGGTGCAGGCCGGTATGCCGCTGGGCCTGGTGCGCGTGGACTACCGCCTGCGCGAAGTGAAGGTGACTGACTTCATCCGCCTCAGCGGGGACGAAACCGCCGATTTCCAGCGCATCGCGGCCGTTTTCGAGGGGGTGACGGGTTGCCGGCCCGGCCATGCTGCCCCCATCCGCCTGCTCGACAGCAGCGTGCCGCGCGCCGACACCATCGTGAAATGAAGCCATGACGACCGCCCACTCCAACGTCCACGCCGTACGTGCCTATCTGCAGGGCCTGCAGCAGCGCATCACCGAGGCCATTGCCGGCATCGACGGCGGCAGCTTCCTGGCCGATGCCTGGCAGAAGGAGCCGGGTGAACTCCTGCAGGGCCGGGGCCTGACCAAAATCCTGGAAAACGGCCCGGTGTTCGAGCGTGCCGGCTGCGGTTTTTCGCATGTCCAGGGCCCGCGGCTGCCGCCTTCGGCCACCCAGCACCGCCCCGAACTGGCTGGTGCGCCTTTCGAAGCCATGGGCGTGTCGCTGGTGTTCCACCCGCGCAACCCCTATGTGCCCACCGTGCACATGAACGTGCGCATGTTGGCGGCCAAGGGCAAGGACGGGCAGGAGGTCTGCTGGTTTGGCGGCGGCATGGACCTGACGCCCTATTACGGCTTCGAGGAAGACGCGGTGCATTTCCATACCGTCTGCCGCGACGCGCTCAAGCCCTTCGGTGAGGACAAGTACCCGCGTTTCAAGACCTGGTGCGATGAATACTTCTTCCTCAAGCACCGCAATGAACAGCGCGGCATCGGCGGTGTGTTCTTTGACGATTTCTCGGAACTGGGCTTCGAGGGCAGTTTCGCCATGCTGCGTGCTGTGGGGGACGCCTTTTTGCCGGCCTACCTGCCCATTGTCGAGAAGCGCCAGCACCTGGACCACGGCGAGCGCGAGCGGGCTTTCCAGCTCTACCGCCGTGGCCGTTACGTCGAATTCAACCTGGTCTGGGACCGGGGCACGCATTTCGGCTTGCAGTCTGGTGGCCGTACCGAGTCGATCCTGCTGTCCATGCCGCCGCTGGTGAGCTGGGCCTACCAGCAACAGCCTGCAGCGGGCTCCCCCGAGGCCGAGCTCTACACCCGCTTCCTGCCGCGGCGCGACTGGGTTTGACCGTGCCAGTTCAAAAAATCGGCATGTTCGGTGGTGCTTTCGACCCGCCGCATCTGGCGCACCGGGCCCTGGCCCAGGCCGCCATCGAGCAGCTCCAGCTGGACGCACTGCGTGTGCTGCCCACCGGGCAGGCCTGGCACAAGAGCCGGCCGCTCACAGCGGCCTCGCACCGACTGGAAATGAGCCGGCTGGCATTCGACGGCCTGCCCCAGGTGCGGCTGGACGACCGGGAAATCCGCCGCGCCGGCCCGTCCTACACCCTGGACACCCTGCGTGAACTGCACGCCGAAAATCCGCGGGCCGAACTCTACCTCGTCATGGGCAAGGACCAGGCCGACGTGCTGCCGACCTGGCGCCATTGGGAGGAGATTGTCCGTCTTGCTATAATTTGTGTAGCTGACCGGGATCTGTTGACCGGCCAGGAAACCCGTTTTGTCCCGCCGCCTGAGATGGCGGGCCGTTTCTGCAAGCTGCAGATGCCGGCCATGGACATCAGCGCCACCGGCATCCGCGCCCGCGTCGCCAGCCGGCAGGGCATTGCCCCACTGGTCAGCCCCGCCGTTGCGCGCTATATTGAAGACAATCACCTTTACCAAAGCACCTGATGACCACCGAAACCGCCGCCAAAAAAGACATCCAGAAACTTCAGCGCGCCATCATCGATGGCCTGGAGGACGTGAAGGCCCAGGACATCCAGGTGTTCAATACCGAGAAGCTCTCCGCGCTGTTCGAGCGCGTGATGGTGGCTTCGGGCACCTCCAACCGCCAGACCAAGGCGCTGGCGGCCAGCGTGCGCGACGCCGTGCGCGATGCCGGTTTTGCCAAGCCGCGCATGGAAGGTGAAGAGAACGGTGAGTGGATCATCGTCGACTGCGGCGCCGCCGTGGTGCACATCATGCAACCCGCCATCCGCCAGTACTACCACCTGGAAGACCTCTGGGGCGAGACGCCCATCCGCCTGAAGTTCGGTGCCGACAAGCCGGCGGCCAAGGCGGCCGAAAAGGCGCCGGCCAAGACCGCTGCGCCCGCCAAGACCGGCAGCCTCAGGCGTGCCAGCGCGGCCAAGCAGGGTGTGGCCGAGGCCTATCCCTCGCGCGCCCAGCTGAAGAAGGCCGAGGAGAAGAAGGCGGCCGACCGCAAGAAGGCCGCGGGCAAGCCGGCAGCCAAGAAGACGGTCGCCGCCAAGGCCCCGGCCCGCAAGGCCCCGGCCAAGACCCCGATCAAGACCGTCAAGGTGAACGCGACCAAGGCGCCGGCGAAAAAGGCGACGGCCAAGACCGCTGCCAAGCCGGCCAGCAGGACGACCAAGGCCCCGGCGAAGAAGACGGCACCGCGCAAGGCCCGGTGAAGCTGCTGATCGTCGCGGTCGGCCAGCGCGTGCCCGACTGGGCGCAGACAGCCTGGGACGACTACGCCAAGCGTTTCCCTCCGGAGTTGCGGGTGGAGCTCAAGGCCGTCAAGACCGAGCCGCGTGGCTCCAGGACCGTGGAGCAGCTGGTGGCGGCCGAGCGCAAGCGCATCGAGGAAGCGATTCCCAAAGGCACTCGCATCGTCGCGCTGGACGAGCGCGGCACCCCGCTGAGCACCATGGCCCTGGCGGCCAAGCTCAAGGACTGGCAACTGGGCGGTGACGACGTGGCCTTGGTCATCGGCGGCCCCGACGGGCTGGAGCCGGCCTTCCGCCAGGGCGCACACGAACGCATCCGCCTCTCGGACCTGACCCTGCCGCACGCCATGGTGCGCGTGCTGCTGGTCGAGCAGCTTTATCGCGCCTGGTCCATCAACGCCAACCATCCCTACCACCGTGAGTGACTTTATTTACCTGGCGTCCCAGAGCCCGCGCCGCCGCCAGTTGCTAGAGCAACTCGGTGTACGCCACGAGTTGCTGCTACCCGATACCGATGAAGACGCCGAGGCCATTGAGGCCGTGTTGCCCGGTGAGGCGCCGGCCACCTATGTGCAGCGCGTGACCCAGCTCAAGCTGGATGCGGCGCTGGCGCGCCTCAAGCGCCGGGGGCTGCCGGCCGCTCCCGTGCTGTGTTCGGACACTACCGTGGCCTTGGGGCGCTCCATCTATGGCAAGCCCGCCGATGCGGCGGATGCCCGGCGCATGCTCGGCGAGCTGGCCGGCCGCAGCCACCGGGTGCTGACCGCCGTGGTCATCGGGACGCCGCGCCGCCGGGCGCAGATCCTGAGCACTTCGCGTGTCACCTTTGCACCCCTGAGTCGCCAGCAGATTGCCGCCTACGTGGCTGGCGGTGAGCCCATGGGCAAGGCAGGAGCCTACGCCGTGCAGGGCCGGGCGGCGGCCTTCATCTCGCACATCTCCGGTTCCTACTCTGGCATCATGGGACTGCCCATGCACGAGACTGCGCAATTGCTGCAGGCGTTCGGCTTCAAGATATAAGACAACAAGCTGCCCATGCAAGAAGACATCCTGATCAATTGGTCGCCGCAGGAGACGCGGGTGGCCGTGGTGGAAAATGCGGCCGTGCAGGAACTGCACGTGGAGCGCGCCAGCGAGCGCGGCCTGGTGGGCAATATCTACCTGGGCAAGGTCTCGCGCGTGTTGCCCGGCATGCAGTCGGCCTTTATCGACATCGGTCTGGACAAGGCGGCCTTTCTACACGTGGCCGACGTCTGGCACCCGCCGGCCGAGGGGGAGTCACTGAGTGCCTCGCGCGCCTCGCAACCCCAGATCCCGATCGAAAAACAGGTGTTTGAAGGCCAGGCGCTGATGGTGCAGGTGATCAAGGACCCCATCGGCACCAAGGGTGCTCGCTTGTCCACCCAGATCAGCATTGCCGGGCGCCTGCTGGTCTTCCTGCCGCAGGACGACCACATCGGCGTGTCGCAGAAGATCCCGCTGGCGCAGCGCGACGAACTGCGCACGCGCCTGCAGAAGCTTGTGGGCGAGCAGGGCGGCGGTTTCATCCTGCGCACCAATGGCGAGGACTCCAGCGACGCTGAGCTGGGCGAGGACATTGCCTACCTGCGCAAGACCTGGGCCCGCATCAAGGACGCCTCCACGCGCCTGCCCCCGAAGTCCCTGCTGCATCTGGACCTGAACCTGCTGCAGCGCGTGCTGCGCGACCTGGTCAGCGAGCATACGGTGACCATCAAGGTCGATTCGCGCGAGCAGTACGAGGCCTTGCGCGCCTTCGGCATGGAGTTCATGCCGGCTGCGGTGGGCAAGCTGCAGCACTACAAGGGCGAACGGCCGATCTTCGACCTGTTCGGAATCGACGAGGAGATCGCCAAGGCCCTGGGCCGGCGCGTCGAGCTCAAGTCCGGTGGCTACCTGATCGTGGACCAGACCGAGGCCTTGACCACGGTCGACGTGAATACCGGCGGTTTTGTCGGCGCGCGCAATTTCGACGACACCATCTTCAAGACCAACCTGGAGGCTGCGCAGGCCATTGCGCGCCAGCTGCGCCTGCGCAACCTGGGCGGCATCATCATTGCCGACTTCATCGACATGACGCGCGAGGACCACCGCGAGGCGGTGCTGGCCGAGTTCCGCAAGCAACTGGCGCGCGACCGCGTGAAGACGATGCTGGGCGGCTTTTCACAGCTGGGCCTGCTGGAGATGACGCGCAAGCGCACCCGCGAATCGCTGGCCCACATGCTGTGCGAACCCTGCCCGAGCTGCGAAGGCAAGGGCATCGTCAAAACGGCGCGCAGCGTGGCTTACGACATCCTGCGCGAGATCCTGCGCGAGGCGCGCCAGTTCAATCCGCGCGAATTCCGGGTGGTGGCCGCGCCGCAGGTGATCGAGCTGCTGCTGGACGAGGAAAGCCAGCACATGGCAGGCCTGAGCGACTTCATCGGCAAGCCGATCTCGCTGCAGAGCGAAGCGGCCATGGGGCAGGAGCAGTACGACATCGTCCTGCTCTGATCCGGGGTCTTCGTATCATGCGCATCGCCGTCATCAACCGTGTGTTCTCCAGGTCCGCCGGCGGTGCGGAGAGCTATTCGGTGGCCATCACGCAGCAGCTGGTCGCGCGGCACGAAGTCCATGTCTTTGCGCAGGAGACCAACCAGCCGGTGGCCGGCGTGACCTACCACCGCGTGTTCTGCCTGGGCCAGAAGCCGCGCTGGGTCAACCAGCTGCTGTTTGCCATCGCGACCTGGTGGCGCACCCGCAAGGGGTTCGATGTGGTGCACTCGCACGAGAACACCTGGCACGGCCAGGTGCAGACCGTGCACGTGCGGCCGCTGCGCCACAACCTGCTGCATGGACGCCGCGGCCTGAGCCGCGTGCTGCGCTGGCTCAAGGTGGCGACCAGCCCGCGCCTGATCACCTACGTCTGGCTGGAGGGCGCAAGGTTCAGGCGCAGGCCTGGCCGGGCCATCGTGGCAACCTCCAGCACGCTGCGGCTCGAGTGCGAGCAGGCCTATCCGGCCAGCCGCAAACGGCTGTCGGTGATCACGCCGGGCACCTATCTGCAGCAGGACACCATCACGCGGACCCTGGCGCGCCGGCAGCTCAATCTGCCGCCCGAGGTGCCCCTGCTGCTGTTCGTGGCCAACGACTACAAGCGCAAGGGGCTCGATGCACTGCTGCAGGCACTTGCCAAGCTGCCCGCCGAGGTGCACCTGGCCGTGGCCGGGAATCCGGCACCCATTGCACACTATCGGCAGCAGGCGGAGAAGCTGGGCGTGGCGCCTCGGGTCCATTTTCTCGGCTCGCAGGATGATCTCGTTCCGGCCTATCGGGCCGCGGACTGCCTTGCCCATCCGACGCTGGAAGACAGCTATGCCATGGTGGTGCTCGAAGCCATGGCGCACGGCCTGCCAGTGGTGGTCAGCGGCCCGGTGCATTGCGGCATCTCGCGCGAACTGCACGACGGCCACGAGGCCCTGCTGCTGCACGACCCGCGCGATGCCCAGGCTCTGGCGCGCCTGCTGCGCTCGGTGCTCGATCAGCCCGGCCTGGTCGACCAGCTGCGCCAGCATGGCCTTGCGTTTGCGCAGGCGCATACTTGGGAAAGCGCCGCCCTACAATACGAAGCGCTTTACCAGCAAGCCGCTGCCCTATCCTGATGACAGAACCGACCCGGCAACGCTGGCTCATCCTGGCCCATGCCTTCAATATGGACGGCCGGGCCGCCAGCCAGACCATCACCGACAAGCTCCCGCATCTGCGCGCCGCCGGCATCGAGGTGGTGGTGCTCAGTGGCGTGTCTGGCACCCGGGACAAGGTCGTCGAACACCATCAGCTCTGGCCCGCGGGCCCGGCCGGACTGCGCTTCGAATTGCGCCATGTGCTGCGCCGGCGCTTTGACAACCGTGTCGTCTACCGCCTCCTGATGACCCTGGCCTCGCTTGTGCTGCTGCCCGGGCTCATCCTCGAAAAGCTGCTGCGCCCGGTGGAAAGCTCCTGGTCCTGGTGGCTCAGTGCCTATGTGAAGGGCCGGACGCTGGCCCGCCAGCAGCCTTTCGACCTGATCTATTCCACGGGCGGCGCCTTCGCGGCGCACCTGGCCGGCCGCGCCCTGAAAAAGGCGACGGGCACACCGTGGCTGGCCGAGGTGCACGACCCCTTCATCACACCAGGCAACACGCCGCACACGGCCCAGCAAAAGATGCAGGCGCGGGTGGAAGGCCTGATCTGCCGCGAGGCCGACCTGGCCATCTGGTTCACCGAGCAGGCCCTGGCCAGCGCCCGGGCGCGCCACCCGGAGCTGGGGGAGCGCGGCAAGATGCTGCTGCCGGGCATCGACCCGCCATTCCAGACCCTGCCGCCCTACCAGCCGGGCTCGAAATTCATCGTCGGGCATTTCGGTTCGCTCTCGGCCACGCGCAACCTCGTGCCCTTCATCGAGGCGCTGGAGTCTTTGCAGGCACGTCGTCCGGACCTGGTGGCTGCGACCGAACTGCACGTCACGGGCGGCCCGCTAGATGCTGTTTCGGCGGCGAAGATCGCACAGTTGCCGGTGCGCGCCTGCGTGCGTCACCTCGGACGCATCGAAGCCGATCCTGCCACGGGGCAAAGCGGCCGGGAGCAGATCCTGCGCCGCATGCGCGGCGTGGACCTGCTGCTGCTGCTGCACGGGGAAGAGCCGATCTGCGAGGAGTACATCCCCTCCAAGCTCTACGAATACCTTTGGATGCAGCGCCCCATCCTGGCCACGGTGCATCGCAATCCGCAGATGGCCGCCATGCTGCGCGGGGAAGGCCATGTGGCCGTGCAGACGGGCGGATCGGGACAGGATGCAAAGACCGCCTGCCGTGAGCTCGCGCTGGCCCTGGAACAGATGCATGAGCGCTGGCGCAGCCCCGGGCTGCCCGACAGCGGACGAAGTAGCCCGTACACCACACAGGCCGCCGTGGGCCGCTTGCTGGACTGGGCGGCACCACTCGTGAGGAGGTCTGCTTGAGTTCGCCCCTGCTTTCCCTGGTGGTCCTGGGTTTTCGCAACTTCGACGTGACCACCCGTGCCTGCCTGGACTCCCTGGTCCCCTGGCTGGACGATCCAGAGATCGAAGTCCTGGTCGTCGACAACGGTTCGCCCGACGATTCGGCGCAAAAGACCGCCGCCTGGTGTGCGGCCCATCCGCAGGTCAAATGCCTGCTGAGCGAGAGCAACCGCGGTTTCGCCGGCGGCATGAACTGGGGTGCAGGGCAGGCTCGCGGTCGCTGGCTGCTGCTGGTCAACAACGACACGATCTTTCCCGCACGCACGCTTGACGCCGTGAAGGCGGTGCTGCGCGAGGCGCCCGCCGATGTGGCCATGCTCGGGCCGGTGACGAACGCCGCTGGCAACGGACAGCGCCTGTGGAAACCCGGCGCCACGCACGAAGATTGGCTGCAGATCGGGCAGTGGCTGAACGAAAACCCGACGCACCAGTTGATGCCGGCTTACCGCTGCGACTTCTTCTGCATTGCCATCCGGCGCGATGCTTGGGACCGCCTCGGTGGTCTCGATCTCGATTTCGGCCTGGGGTATTACGAGGATTTCGACTTCAGCCTGCGCCTGGCCAAGGCCGGCTACCGGCAGATGATCACAGAAGATGTGTTCATCCTGCATGTCGGCAGTGCCAAGTTCAAGGCCAGCCCCGCGGCGCGGGCCCTGATCAAGCGCAACAAGAAGCTGCTGAAATCCAAGCATCCGGACGCGCGCTTCGAGCATACGCGTCTGGGCAATCTGGCGATTTTGCAGGCTTACCAGCGTCTGCGTGATGAAGGCCGGTGGACCCCCGGGCTACAGGCCCGGTGGCAGCTGCGTCATGGTGCACTGGCCGGTGATGCACCGCGCAGCTTGATCAAGAGATGGTTATGGAAACGCAGAATCAAGAACGTTTTCTGAGGGCGTCACAGGCTGTCAGATCCGCCCCAGGCGGCGGCGCAAGCGCCGACCGATGCGTGAGGCCAGGTTGCCGCCTTCGCTGGGCCAATCCATCTCTCGCTCCCAGGCCGACTGGTAAATGACGCCGCTGTAGAGCTGGGACAGTTGCTCATCGCTGATGCCGGCACGCAGATCGCGATCAAGCTGCCAGGCATAGTGATAGACCTTGAACAAGGGCTGGCAGGGCATGAGCTGAATGGCCCTGTATCTGAGCAACGCTTCACCATACCAATGCGATTCCACGGGAATACGGACAATCGCATCATGGAAACTCAAGCCATTCGGGCGCAGATATTCTTCGGCAAGGCTTTCCCACACGGCACGGTGCCAGAGGAGGGGGAAAGGGCCGAAGCTGTAGGTACGCCCTTGGCGTCCGAACTGGGCCTGTACTTTTCCGGCGTCATGCAGGAAAGCCTGCACGACATGCGGCTTCCCCTCGGAAAGCGCCGAGGCAAGGAATTCATGTCCTTCATCGATGACCGTGTAGGGTGTGCCATCGCCCAGGAGGTAGTCGCTCTGCTGGAACGGGCGGATGAAAAAGGCATCCGAGTCCAGGCACATATAGGTGTCTGCCAGATCCAGCCGCCAGAACTCGGATTTGATGATCTGCTGTGATATGTGACCAGGCAAGGCACGCACAGCGTCCGGATCCATCCGAGGGTTCCGGGAGATGATCGATTCATCATCGAGTACCTCGACCTTCAGCCCGGCCAGCTCCTGGCGGAAGAGTCGAGTGTCATCCGCCGGCACGGAGACATAACAGGGGATGTTGTCCGTGTTGAAGCGTTCGATCGACTGGACTAGGCGCTGAACACGCCGCAGATCGGTCCGGTAACTTTTGCAGTAGAGCGCCAGTGGAGCTGTCATACGGAAGGCCTTGAGCCCGGACTAAAAGCCCAAAATAAAGCCGGCCAGCGCCGCCGTACCAGCCTTGTTTTGCCGGTCGATGGCCGCCTCGTACGCCTTCAGTTGCACCGGGGCGAAAACGGACAGGTCATGCGTCACGACGTAAGATTTTTCGTCCAGAAGAGAGATGCCGGCCTTGTGCTGTTCGCTCGCCAGGAAATCGTCGATGGTGCCCTCAAAATGCACGCGCCGGACGGTCAGGCCGCATTTCTGGGCGAACAGCTTCATGGACTTGACGCTGAAGATGTAGATGTGGCGTGGCGCATCCAGCGACCACCAGTACTTGCCGTACTGTTCCGAGATTTCCGAACCGGAGACGGGAAGGCGCACGAGAATTTCCCCGCCGGGTTTCAGGAGCTTCGAGACCCTGACCAAATCGTCTGCCGGCGTGGGGGAGTGCTCCAGCGCGTGGTTGAACATGATGAGGTCGAAGGTCTCACCGGCAAAGCGCTGCGCCAGTTCACCGATAGACGCCTTGAAGACCCGGGCGCCGTTGCGATAGACGATGTCCTGCGGAACAAAGGGGTCGATGCCGACCACCTTGCGGATACCCATGTCGGCCAGTTCATGCAGCAACTCGCCGGTTCCGCTGCCGATCTCGAGGATGGACATGTTCCGGCGCAGCCTGGTGTGACGCGAAAGGTGATTGACCGGGCAAGGCCTGGCCCGTGCCAGCAGTCGGCCCAGCACGCCCGTGCCGAAATAGTAGAACTCGTTGCGCAGGCGCCGCTTGAGCTGACGCAGGCGTGCCGAGAAGTTCTCCGGCTCCTTGTACTGGAACGAGTAATAGGACTTCGGGTAATACTTGCCGTAGTCATCCAGCTTTTCCGGCTGATAGGTGGAACCGCAGTCCTCGCAGTGCACGTAGCGGAAAGGGCCATCGCGGCCGTGCATCATTTCCATGGGGTGCAGGTCGGAGAGTCTGCTGGAGCCGCAAATCTCGCAGACTGTCCCCGTCGGCGCGAGCGAGGGATGGTTGGGGGTGCTCATGGGTGTTATGGTGTCTCGGGGTCAGCCGCGCCGGTCTTCGTAGGTCGTGCCGATTTTCAGGGCGAAGTGCAGCAGATGCGTCGCCTGTGCCACGAGCACCCGACGCAGCGTCATCGGATCGTCACCCGCATGCATGCGACCGCGTCGCGTGGTGGTGGCCGTGACATACCCAGCCTCCCGGGCCATCTGGCTGTGCTCGGCACCGAAGCGTCCATAGGGATAACAGAAGTGCCGTACTTCGCAACCCAGGGTGCTTTCCAGCTCGCGCTTGGAGCCGGCGATCTCTTCGCGCGCCTGGTCGGCGCTGGCCTGGTTCAGGTCGGCATGGGTGCGGGTGTGGGAGCCGATGTCCATGCCGCCAGCCAGCCAGGCCCGCCAGTCGGCTTCGGTCATCAGTGGCTTTTCGGCCACCAGGCCGTGGTCCCAGCTGTTGGTGCCGCCGATCTTGCTGCTCACGGCATAGCAGGTGGCCGTGAAGCCGTGCTTGCGCAGGACGGGCAGGGCGTGGTGCAGATTGTTCTGGTAGCCATCGTCGAAGGTGATACCCACGACCCGGCCCTGCTTTTCACCCTTGAGGTAGGGCTCCAGATCGCGCATCGAGAGGCCGCGGTAACCCAGCAGCATCAGCAGCAGCATCTGCCTTGCAAACGCGCCGGGCGAGACCACCAGCCCGCGCAGCGGCGTACCGCTGGGTGGCGGCACGTCGATCTGGTGGTACATGAGGATGGGGATGTTCATGTCTGTACGCGGATCAGGTTGGCGTAGTAGCCGCTGGCGGCCAGCAGCTCGGCGTGGGTGCCGCTTTCGACGATGCGCCCCTGGTCCAGCACAAGGATGCGATCGGCGTGCTCGATGGTGCTCATGCGGTGGGCGATGACCAATGTTGTACGGTCTTTCATCAAGACCGCCAACGCAGCCTGGACCTGTCGCTCGCTCTCGGTGTCCAGAGCCGAGGTGGCTTCGTCCAGGATCAGGATGGGTGCGTTCTTCAGCAGGGCGCGTGCAATGGCGATGCGCTGGCGCTGTCCACCCGACAGGCGGGCGCCGTTCTCGCCGATCATGGTGTCCAGGCCGTCGGGCAGCTGTTCGATGAACTCCCAGGCGTGGGCGGCGCGTGCGGCCCGGATCACATCGTCCCGGCTGTGGGAGCCCAGCGTGCCGTAGGCGATGTTGGCTTCCACGGAGTCGTTGAACAGGACCACATCCTGGCTGACAAGCGCGATGTTCTGGCGCAGGCTCATCAAGGTGAGGTCCTGGATGTCGATCCCGTCCACCAGGATCCTGCCGCTGCTGGCGTGGTAGAAGCGGGGAATCAGCGCGCTGATGGTGGTCTTGCCGCCTCCCGAAGCCCCGACCAGGGCGACGGTCTGGCCGGCTGCCACGGTGAAGCTGACGTCGTTCAGGGCCAGACGTTCGGCACCCGGATAGCTGAAGCGCACGCCTTCAAAGGTGATGTCTCCACGGGCATGCCCCAGGGGGCGGTGGCCGCCGTCGGACTCTTCCGGCATGTCTAGCAGGTCGAAGACGCTTTCGGCGGCCGCCAATCCCTTTTGCAGGGTGGTGCTGATGGTGGTCAGCTGTTTGAGGGGGGAGATCAGCAGCAGCATCGCCGTGATGAAGGACACAAACCCGCCGGCCGAGGCGCCGGCCTTGCCGGTGGTCTGGCTCAAGGCCAGGTAGGTGATGACAGCCACGGCGATCGCGGCCGCGATATGGGTGATAGGTGTGGTGGCCGAGGCGGGAATCGCTTCGCGCATCTGGGCGCGGCGGAACTGCTCGGTGGCTTCTTCGAAGCGCCGCGCCTGATGGGCCTGCCCGCCGAAGATCTTCACAACCTTGTGCGCCTTGGCGGATTCCTCGATGGTGTGCGAGATGAGGCGCATTGCTTGCAGGCTTTTCTGGCTGGCCGCCCGCATGCGCTTGCCGAAAGACTTCACCGTCAAGGCGATGACGGGGCCGATCGTCAGCGTGACCAGCGTCAGCTTCCAGTCCAGGTAGAGCAGATAAGCCAGCAGGGCCACGGCGGTAAGCGACTCCCGCACCATGGTGACCAGGGCGCTGGTGGCTGCTTCCGAGACGTGGCTCACGTCGTACACCAGACGCGAGATCAGCTGGCCCGCCGAGTGCTGGTCGAAATGCTGCGTGGGCAGGGTGATCAGCTTGGCAAACATGGCGCGGCGCAGGTCGGTCACCACCCGGCTCGAAATCCACATCATCAGGTAACCGGTGAGGTAGACAAAGACGCTGCGCACCAGGAAGAGCAGCACGATGCCCGCCGGGATCAGCCAGACCATGCGCGCGTCATCCGTTTGAAAGCCCCGGTCGAGCAGGTATTTCATGATGGCCGGGAAGACAGGCTCGGTCGCCGCCGTGGCGACCATGCCGACCACCGCCAGCGCGAAGGCTTTCCAGTAGGGCCGCACATAGCCCAGCAGCCTAAGGTACAGGGTACGGTTGGTCGGGGGCATCAGGTTTTGCCTGCCGAGGACTTGGGCGCTTTCCAGGCTTCGCCCTTCTGCATCTCCAGCGCCTTCACGTAGCGGTAGAAGGTGCCCTCGAAATTGCCCAGCGCGATCATGAAGCCAGCCCAGCCGTCCAGGAAGCCGAGCTTGAAGATGTAGTGTTTCACGAAAGACCAGATGCCGTGGGCCAGCGCCGAGCCCATGGAGATGCGCTTGTGCACGATCTTTTCGGCGCCCAGGCTGGAGTAGCGGTTGGCCTTGTGCATGACCTCGGCCATGTTCTTGAAGGGGAACTGCCAGATGGCGTTCTTCAGCGTGCCGATGGGCTTGTCGCTGTGCAGCACGTAGCCCTCGTGCACGGGCTTGAGGTCGTAGCTCATCGTGCCCTTGCGGAAGAGCTGCGGCTGGCGGAAGTTGGGGTACCAGCCGGAGTGCCTGATCCAGCGGCCCATGAAGTAATTGCGCCGGGGCACGCGCCAGACGTCCAGCGAGTTCGGGTGATCGGCAATCGCCCGTACTTCGGCCGCCGCCTCGGGCGTGCAGCGCTCGTCGGCATCGACGCTGAAGATCCATTCATGCGTGCAGGCTGCGATGGCCTGGTTGCGCAGATCGCCGAAACCCTTGAACACCACCTGCACGACGCGCGCGCCCATGCGGGTGGCAATGTCCTGCGTGCCATCCGTGCTGTGGGAGTCGACCACGATGATCTCGTCCGCCCATTGCACGCTCTCGATGGTGGCCGCGACCTTTTCGGCCTCGTTGTAGGCAATGATGTAGACGGAGATTTTGCTCATGGCGTCTGGGTTCGGCTGACCGTATTGGCTGCTCGAGAGTACTTTCTGATGCTGGCAGGTAGTCTATTTCAAAATCGACCGGCCAAGTGTCGCTTAGAATCGGCCGGCATCTAGGGTGGTAGTAACCTATTGAATCTGGGTAGGATAAAAAAATGGACTTTAGTAACGTGGAGATAGCGGTCATCGGTCTGGGTTATGTGGGGCTCCCGCTCGCAGTGGAGTTTGGTAAGCACAGGGCGGTATTGGGCTTCGACATCAATGCGGCGCGTATCGCCGAATTGCAAGCCGGGCACGACAGCACGCTGGAAGTGACCCCAGAGGAGCTAGCCCACGCGCGGCGCCTGCGTTATTCGACCAGCCTGGAAGACTTGCGCGACTGCAAGGTTTTTATCGTTACTGTGCCCACGCCGGTAGACCAGGCCAATCGGCCCGACATGACGCCCCTGGTCAAGGCCAGCGAGACTGTGGGCAAAGTCATGCCCAAGGGCGCGGTTGTGATCTACGAATCCACGGTGTACCCGGGCGCGACCGAAGAGGTCTGCGTCCCCGTGCTGGAAAAGTTCTCCGGCCTCAAGTTCAACCAGGATTTCTACTGCGGCTACAGCCCCGAACGAATCAACCCCGGTGACAAGGTCAACACGCTGACCAAGATCAAGAAGATCACCAGTGGCAGCACGCCCGAGGTGGCTGACGCGGTCGATGCGCTGTACCGAAGCATCATCACCGCCGGGACCCACAAGGCCAGCAGCCTCAAGGTGGCCGAGGCCGCCAAGGTGATCGAGAACACCCAGCGCGACCTGAACATCGCCCTGATCAACGAGCTGTCGGTCATCTTCGCCCGCCTGGGCATCGATACGCTGGACGTGCTGGAAGCCGCGGGCAGCAAGTGGAACTTCCTGCCCTTCCGCCCGGGCCTGGTGGGCGGGCATTGCATCGGCGTGGACCCGTATTACCTGACGCACAAAGCCGAGGAGGTGGGCTACCACCCCCAGGTCATCCTGGCCGGCCGTCGCATTAACGACAACATGGCGCGCTACGTGGCGCGTAACACCATCAAGCTCATGCTGCAGAACGGCCTGGACGTGCCGCGCTGCCGCGTGGGAGTGCTGGGCGTGACCTTCAAGGAGAACTGCCCCGACATCCGCAACAGCAAGGTCGTGGACATGGTGCGCGAGTTCGAGGCCTGGGGTGTGGAGGTCGTCGTGGCCGATGCCTGGGCCAGCGCCGAGGAGGTGCAACACGAGTACGGCCTGAAGCTCGGCGCGATCGACGCGGTCCACCCCGTGGATGCCCTGGTCGTCGCCGTGGGGCACAACGAATACCGCCATGCCCAACTGCAGGACCTGCGCGCCCTGTGCCGCGGCGACAAGCCCGTGCTGGCCGATGTGAAGAGCCTGTACGACCGCCATGCCGCGGCTGCGACCGGTTTTACCGTATTCAGACTGTGAGCCTCGCCATGAGCAACACCCCGATCACCCACCGCAAGATCCGCTTCGCCCTGGTTGGCTGCGGCCGCATCTCCAAGAACCATTTCGACTCGATCCGCCAGCATGCCGACCATGCCGAGCTGGTGGACGTCTGCGACATCGATCCGGTCGCCCTGCAGAAGGCGGTCCAGGCGACTGGCGCAGCGGGACATGCCAGCCTGACGGCGCTGCTGCAAAAGACCACGGCCGACTGCGTCATCCTGACCACGCCCAGCGGCATCCACCCGCAGCAGGCCATCGAGGTTGCGCGCACGGGGCGCCATGTGCTCAGCGAGAAGCCCATGGCCACCAAGTGGGAAGACGGCCTGCGCATGGTGCGCGCCTGTGAAGAGGCCGGCGTGCATCTCTTTGTCGTCAAGCAGAACCGCAAGAACGCTACGCTGCAACTGCTGAAGCAGGCCGTGAGCCAGAAGCGCTTCGGCCAGATCTACATGGTCACCCTCAACGTCTTCTGGCAGCGCCCCCAGGTGGGCTACTATGACCAGGCCAAGTGGCGTGGCACCTGGGAGCTCGATGGCGGCGCCTTCATGAACCAGGCCAGCCATTACGTGGACCTGCTGGAGTGGCTGATCGGCCCCATCGACTCCCTGCACGCCTACACCGCTACGCTGGCGCGCGATATTGAGGCCGAAGATACGGGGGTGCTGAGTGTCAAGTGGCGCAACGGCGCCCTGGGCTCGCTCAACTGCACCATGCTGACCTACCCCAAGAATCTGGAGGGTTCCATCACTATCCTGGGGGAAAAGGGAACGGTGCGCGTGGGCGGCGTGGCGGTGAACGAGATCCAGGAATGGCAGTTCGCCGACAGCGATCCGAACGACGAAAAAATCAAGGCGGCGAGCTACGAAACCACCAGTGTCTACGGATTTGGCCATCCCTTGTATTACCGTAACGTCATCGATGTCCTGCGCGGCGAGGCCGAGCCCGATGTGGACGGCCGCGAAGGCCTGAAATCGCTGGAGGTCCTGATCGCTACCTATCGCTCGGCCCGCGACGGCGTGCGTGTCGGCCTGCCGCTGGAGTTGTGACCGTCATGAGTTACACCGTCCATCCCTCGGCCATCGTCGACGCCGGAGCGCAGATCGGCGAAGGCTGCCGCATCTGGCACTGGGTACATATCTGCGCGCGTGCCCGCATCGGCCGCGATTGCTCTTTCGGCCAGAACGTCTTCGTCGGCAACGACGTGCTCATCGGCAACAACGTCAAGGTTCAGAACAACGTCAGCGTGTACGACGCCGTGACGCTGGAAGACGATGTGTTCTGCGGCCCCAGCATGGTGTTCACCAACGTCTACAACCCGCGCAGCGCCGTCATCCGCAAGGAAGAGTACCGGCGCACGCTGATCCGGCAGGGGGCGACGCTGGGGGCCAACTGCACCATCGTCTGTGGTGCGACGGTCGGCCGTTATGCCTTTGTCGGCGCTGGTGCCGTGGTGAACCACGATGTACCTGATTACGCCCTGGTGGTTGGCGTGCCGGCACGCCAGATAGGCTGGATGAGCCAGTACGGCGAGAAGCTGGATTTGCCCTTGACGGGTGACGCACAGACGGTTTGCCAGCATACGGGACAACGCTACGAGTTGCGGAACGGCCAGTGCCGTCTCGTGGCCTGACCAGGAACACGAAAGACGCAAGCATGGAATTCATCGATCTCAAGAGCCAGTACCAGCGGCTCAAGCCCCAGATCGACGCCGCAATCCAGCGTGTGCTGGATCACGGACAGTACATCCTCGGGCCCGAGGTGGCCGAGCTGGAGGGAAAGCTCGCCGCTTACACCGGTGCCAAGTACTGCATCAGTGTGGCCAACGGCACGGATGCGCTACAGATCGCGCTCATGGCACTGGGGATCGGCCCGGGTGATGAAGTCATCACCCCCGGCTTCACCTATATCGCCACCGCCGAAACCGTGGCCCTGCTGCGGGCCAAGCCGGTCTACGTGGACATCGACGCGCGCACCTACAACCTCGATCCGGCCCTGCTGGAGGCGGCCATCACACCGCGTACCAAGGCCATCATCCCGGTCAGCCTGTACGGCCAGTGCGCCGACTTCGACGCCATCAATGCCATTGCGGCCAGGCACGGCATCCCCGTCATCGAGGATGCGGCGCAAAGCTTCGGCGCCAGCTACAAGGGCCGCAAGAGCTGCAACCTCAGTACCATTGGTTGCGCCAGCTTCTTCCCCAGCAAGCCCCTGGGCTGCTACGGCGATGGTGGCGCCATCTTCACGAGCGACGACGAGCTGGCCAAGGTCATCCGCCAGATCGCGCGCCACGGCCAGGACCGTCGCTATCACCACGTGCGTGTCGGCGTGAACAGCCGCCTCGACACCCTGCAGGCCGCCATCCTGCTGCCCAAGCTGGCCGTCTTTGATGAAGAGATGATGCAGCGCCAGCAGGTCGCTACCCGTTATGCGGAGTTGTTGCACGGCATCGGCCTCAAGACGACGCCTGTGATCGAATCCCATAACATCAGCGCCTGGGCCCAGTACACCGTGTGCGTGCCGTCCCGAGATGCCGTGCAGAAGCATCTGACTGAGGCGGGGATTCCCACGGCAGTTCATTACCCCATTCCCTTGAACAAGCAGCCTGCCGTGGAAGACAACTCTGTGCATCTGCCGGTGGGTGATGAGGTTGCCAGGCAGGTGATGAGCCTGCCGATGAGCCCGAATCTTTCGGAGGCTGACGCTCGACGTGTGGCCGGTGCGCTTTCGGACGCTTTGAAGAAGGTCGCGCTCTGAGAACTGGTGTCCGGATGACGGCAACAGTGATTGAATAATTTTTATCGGACTGGAGAAGATTGTGGATATCAAAGGAAAAAAGCTGGTGGTGATCGGCGGTGCCGGCCTGATCGGCTCTCATACCGTGGACCACTTGATCAAGGATGACGTCAAAGAAGTCCTGATCTATGACAACTTCGTGCGCGGCCGTGCCGAAAACCTGCACAACGCGCTCAAGGATCCGCGCGTCAAGATCTATGACGTGGGCGGGGACGTCATGCAGACGGACATCCTTGAGTCTGCTCTTGAGGGCGCCGACGGCGTGATCCATCTGGCCGCGTTGTGGCTGCTCCAGTGCCACGAATACCCCCGCACGGCGTTCGATGTCAACGTGCGCGGCACCTTCAACGTGATGGAGGCCTGTGTCAAGAAGGGCGTGAAGCGCCTGGTCTATTCCTCCTCCGCATCCGTCTACGGTGATGCGGTCCAGGAGCCTATGACGGAAGATCATCCTTTCAACAACCAGAACTTCTACGGCGCGACGAAGATCGCCGGAGAAGCCTTCCTGCGCGCCTTCCATCATCGCTACGGCCTCAACTATGTCGGCCTGCGCTACATGAATGTGTACGGCCCCCGGCAGGACTACCACGGTGCCTACATCGCCGTGATCATGAAGATGCTAGACGCCATCGACAAAGGCGACAGCCCAACCATCATGGGTGACGGCTCCGAGGCTTTCGACTTCGTCGCCGTGGAAGACTGTGGCCTGGCCAACGTCCGCGCGATGAAGGCAGACGCGGTAGATTCGTTCTACAACGTCGGCACGGGCAAGCGTACCTCGCTCAAGGAATTGGCCGAGATGCTCATCGTCCTGACCGACAGCAAGCAGCCGATCAAGTATGCGCCGCGCAGCCAGGCTACCCTGGTTCGCAACCGTATTGGCAGCCCCGTGAAGGCATCCAGGGAAATCGGTTTCACATCGACCATCGACCTGCGCGAAGGACTGCGTCGCCTGATCGAATGGCGCGCCACCCACAAGGCGGAAGTCGCGGCGCGCCGCGCCGCCGTGGGATTACCCTCATGAGCAACGGCGCCAGGATGAATGTACCGATCGCGCGGACTAGCCTGACCGAGGAGGAGATCCAGAGCGTGCTGGGGCCATTGCGCAGCGGCTGGCTCGTGCAGGGGCCTAAGGTGCGCGAATTCGAGGAGAAGTGGTCGGCCTTCACCGGAGCGCGCCATTCGATCGCCGTGACATCCTGCACCACGGCCCTGCATCTCTCGCTGGCGGCCCTGGGCTTTGGCCCCGGCGATGAAGCCATCGTGCCGGCCTTCACCTGGATCGCGACGGCCAATGTGGTCGAACACTTGGGCGGTAAGGTGGTGTTCTGCGACATCGATCTCGATACCTTCAATCTCGACGTCAATGACGCGGCGCGCAAGATCACACCTCGCACCAAGGCTATCCTGCCCGTGCATCTGTTCGGGCTGTCGGCGGACATGGACCCCGTTATGGCATTGGCGCGCAAGCACGGCCTGTGGGTGGTCGAGGACGCGGCCTGCGGCTTTGGCAGCACCTACCAGGGCAAGCATGTCGGCACCTTGGGCGACACCGGTTGTTTCAGCTTCCATCCACGCAAGGCGATAACGACTGGCGAGGGTGGCATGATCACCACGCAGAGCGACGCGCTGGCCGAGAAGCTGCGCCGTCTGCGCGACCATGGCGCCGCAATGACCGATCTGCAGCGCCACATGGGTGCCAGACCGTATCTGCTGGCCGATCATCCCGACGCTGGCTACAACCAGCGCATGACCGATCTGCAGGCCGCCTTGGGAGCTGCCCAGATGGATCGGGCGTCTGAGATCATCGCCGAGCGCCGGCGCCTGGCCGCCGTCTATGACCAGGCCTTTGCCAAGCTGCCTTGGCTCAAGACCCCGGCGCATCCGGCTGGCTACGGCCATGGTTACCAGAGCTATCCCTGCCTGTTCCAGCCCGAGCCTCTGGTGCCCGGATCGATCGAGCGGGTGAACCAGCAGCGCAATGCGTGGATGGACCACCTGCAGCAGGCCGGCATTTCCACGCGCCCCGCGACGCACGCGGTGCACATGCTCAGCTTTTACCGCGAGAAATACGGCCTGGCCCCCACGGACTTCCCCAATGCGCGCGCCGCGAACGATTGCAGCATCTCTCTGCCCATCTTCCACGGCATGACGGATGCAGAGCAGCAATACGTGATTCAAAACGTCCTGGGATACAGAGCCTGATGTGCGGAATTGCTGGCCTCATCAATCTGAACGGCGACGCAGTGTCGCCGGTCATCCTCAAGCGGATGACCGACGCGATCGCCCATCGAGGGCCTGACGGCGAAGGCCAGTGGATAGAGGGAAATGTCGGCTTGGGCCACCGCAGGCTGGCCATCATCGACCTGTCTCCCATGGGGCATCAGCCGATGATCAGTGCCGATCATCGCTATGCCTTCACCTATAACGGTGAAATCTACAACTTCCGCGAATTGCGGACCGAGCTTGAGGCGGCCGGTTACAGCTTTCGTTCCAAGACAGACACCGAGGTCGTGCTGTACGCCCTGGCCCATTGGGGAGCAGCAGCGCTGGACCGCTTCAACGGTATGTTCGCGTTTGCGCTCTGGGACCGCAAGGAGCGCCGCCTGACGCTGGCGCGCGACCGCTACGGCATCAAGCCCCTGTACGTCGCACGGCAGGGCAACCGTTTCTGGTTTGCCTCCGAGCAGAAGGCCATCCTGTCCGACGCGCAGTTCCGTCGCACGCTCGACAAACCGGCGCTGCTCGAATACTTTACCTTTCAAAATATCTTCACCGACCGCACGCTGCTCGAAGACATCCAGCTGCTGCCCCCCGGGCACTATATGACGATCGACCTCGGCTCGGGGAAGCCCGAGGTGAAGCGTACGTCTTATTGGGACTACCGTTTCCGCGAGCCCGAGCGGCCGGCACGCAAGGAAGAATATGTCGAAGAACTGGATCGTCTGTTCCGTCAGGCGGTTAACCGCCAGCTGATTAGCGATGTCGAACTAGGGTCATACCTTAGCGGCGGCATGGACAGCGGCTCCATTACGGCGGTGGCTGCTAGCTCCTATCCCTATCTGAAAACTTTCACCTGCGGCTTCGATCTCAGCTCGGCCTCCGGCATCGAGCTGGGTTTTGATGAGCGCGTACGGGCTGAGGCCATGTCGGCGCGTTTCAAGACCGAGCATTACGAGATGGTGCTCAAGGCGGGCGACATGGAGCGTTGCCTGCCTAAGCTGGCCTGGCATCTGGAAGAGCCACGCGTGGGGCAAAGCTATCCCAACTATTACGCAGCCAAGCTGGCCGGCAAGTTCGTGAAGGTCGTGATGTCTGGTGCTGGCGGCGACGAGCTCTTCGGCGGCTATCCCTGGCGCTATTATCGCGCCGTAGTCAACCAGGACTTCGAGCACTATGTGGACCAGTACTATGTGTTCTGGCAGCGGCTGATTCCCAACAGCGTGCTGTCCAAGGTGTTTGCGCCGATCTGGGGCGACGTCAAGGACGTCTGGACACGTGACATCTTCCGCAACGTGTTCCTGACGCACGACAACGAATTGGACCGACCGGAAGACTACATCAACCATTCACTCTACTTCGAGGCCAAGACCTTCCTACATGGGCTGTTTGTCGTGGAGGACAAGCTGAGCATGGCCCACGGTCTGGAGACGCGGGTCCCGTTCATGGACAACGACCTAGTCGAGTTCGCCATGCAATGCCCCGTCAACCTGAAGCTGAACAATCTGGCGGACGTGATCCGGCTCAACGAGAATGAGCCGGGCAACAAGAGCGGGCGCTATTTTCAGAAGACCAACGATGGCAAGCAGATCCTGCGCGACGTGATGTCCCGGTATATCCCGGACGAGATCACGAAGGCGGAGAAGCAGGGCTTTTCGTCGCCGGATGCGAGCTGGTTTAAGGGGGAGAGCATCGAGTTCGTCAAGCGCAAGCTGCTGACAGGCAATCCGCGTATTTATGAGCATCTCGATGCTGATTCAGTGCGAGGCCTGATTCACCAGCACCTGGACGGTCAGGAGAACAGACGTCTGCTGATCTGGTCTCTGCTAAACGTGGAAGCTTGGATGACGGAGGTTCTATGAACCTGGTCTTTATTGGGTCGAGTCGATTCGGGTTGCGATGTCTAGATCTGGCTACGCGCTTTCCGGGTGTGCGCATTGCTGGTGTAGTTACAGCGAAACAAAGCTTCTCGATCTCGTACAGGCCAGAAGGTGTGACGAATGTTCTTCATGCTGATGTGGCGGGGTACTGTGAGGCGCAGGGGCTGCCTTATATGGTGCTGGAAAACAGCATGAAAGATCCCGCTCTGTATTCCACCGTTCAAACGTGGCGGCCGGATGCCTTTCTGGTTGTTGGCTGGTATCACATGATTCCTAGGAGCTGGCGGGCATTGGCCCCCGCTTACGGGCTGCATGCATCATTGTTGCCAGATTACAGTGGTGGGGCGCCTTTGGTCTGGGCCATGATAAACGGCGAAAAAAAGACAGGCATCACGCTGTTTCAGATGGACGATGGTGTCGATTCGGGTCCGATTGTCGGTCAGCTAGAAGAACACATCTTGCCGTCTGACACGATTGGCAGCTTGTATGCCCGCATTGAGGATCGGGGGCTGGATTTGCTTGGGCGGCATTTGTCTGCATTGGTAACAGGTTCGTCGATCCTGCGCATCCAGGATGAGGCGGCGCGGCGTACTTTCCGCCAGCGCAGTCCTTCGGATGGCTGGATCGACTGGAATCAGGATGCGAAGGTGATAGATCGCTTTATCCGAGCACAGACACGTCCTTATCCGGGTGCCTTTACCAGTCTGGATGATGGCAGACGCTTGACAATATGGACTGCCACGCCCTTGGACGAGAGTAATGACCAGCCGCCGTCTTCGGTGATGCAGGTAGGTGGTTGTTTCCGTGTGCAGTGCGGTCAGGGCAGCCTCCTGCTTCAGGAGGTCGATTGTGAGGGGCAACTGTATGGTGTAGACCAGCTGGTAGAAGTGATGCATGGAGCAAGACGGCTGGGTATCGAACGACCGCAAATCTGAAGTAGAAAAGATATTGAATGATGGTCTTTGGTGCTATTTCATCGCTCAAGCCGGATGATCCAGAAAGCTGGTCTGAAAAGATATTTTTGACATTTGACGTGGACTGGGCGCATGACGATGTGGTCATGGACACGGTGAATCTCCTGGAGGCGGCGGATGTGCCGGCCACGTGGTTCGTGACGCATGACACGCCTGTGCTGGCGCGGCTGCGGCAAAACCCGAATTTCGAGCTCGGGATCCACCCGAATTTCAACTGGTTGCTGGCAGGTGATGATCGCAATGGGAGAGATCCCAAGGAGGTCATCGGCAGGATGATGGATTTGGTCCCCGAGGCGAAATGCGTTCGCAGCCATTCAATGACCCAGAGTTCAGGTCTTTTGGATGTGTTTGCATCGGCTGGACTGACTCATGACGTCAATCACTTTATACCCGCCTCGGTGGGGGCGGAAATCAGGCCTTGGGCCTTATGGAATGGAATGACACGGGTCCCCTATTTTTGGGAGGACGATCTTGCTTGCATCTACGAATCCCAAGGGAAGCCGGAGCCGTCCGTGATGGATGCCGCAAGAACGGGCAAGGGAGTGAAGGTATTTGACTTTCACCCGATTCATATCTTCTTGAATACGGAGGATCTTCGGCGGTACGAGAGAACAAGACAAGAGCATCAGAATCCTCAATCGCTGCGCGCTCAGCGGCATCAGGGTTATGGCGCGCGTAGCCAGCTGCAAGAGCTTCTGGGTGAGCTCAAATCAGGTGATGCAAACGGAGCAACGCGGTGATGAGGAAAGTACTCAAGATCGCCATCATCGGGCGCACAGAGATCCTATACGACTCGGCGCTCGCCTTGCGGAAAGTGGGCTTCGAGGTCGTCTGCATCCTGACGGCCAAGGAGGCGCCCGAGTATGTGCGCACAGCAGCTGATTTCGAGGCGTTGGCGCAGGCTTGGGACATTCCGTTCGAGAAAGGCCCTCGGATCACCGACCATGTTGAGTTTTTGCGAGCATCTCAAGCCGATATTGGGGTGAGCATCAACTACACGGGGGTTATTCCGCAAGCGATCATCGACCTCTTTCCTTTGGGTATTTTGAACGCCCATGGCGGAGATTTGCCACGTTACCGCGGCAACGCTTGCCAGGCTTGGGCCATTCTGAACGGGGAATCCAGGATCGGGCTTTGCATACACCGAATGATTGGCGGTGAACTGGATAGCGGCGACATCGTGGCGCGGGATTATCTGCCAATTGATCACACAACCAAGGTGACTGCTGTGTGGCGCTGGATGGTGGAACGTTCGCCTGGATTGGTGCTGGAGGCGGTGCAGGGACTGTCCGTTGATCCGGACTATGTTCTTGTTCGTCAATCAAGCGATCCTAAAGATGCATTGCGCTGTTATCCGCGTCGGCCTGAAGATGGGCGGATCGACTGGCGCCGGTCAGCAATGGAAGTGTTGCGGCTGATCAACGCATCCAATAAGCCCTATGCCGGTGCCTTTTGTGATTTTGAAGGACGACAGCTAATCATTTGGGATGCTGATCTGATAAATGACGGCGAGGTCTTCTGCGCCGTTCCTGGACAGATCACGGAACTCGGTGAACATGGCGTAGACGTAGCCTGCGGCGTCGGAAAAATTCGTCTCAAAGAGGTGGAGCTTGAGGGGCGTTCAGGTGCGCCAAGGGAGTGGATCAGCTCCATCCGGAAGCGGCTGACGTGATTTCAAGCGACAACCTTCAATGCCAGCCATGAGGTCAGAACACATCAAGTGCAGGGTTGCCTAGGTCGTTGACTATGACCACGGTGCCTGTTGGGGTGTAGAAATACCATGACAACATCATTCTTGCGGCGTACGTTACTGCTGCTGTTCATCGCTCTTTTTGCAGTTCTGGCCATAGGCCAGGCGCTGGTTGAACGTTGGCGGCGGCAGAGCAGTGGCAAGCCGCGTTTGTTTTTTGGCAGCGTTCCGATCATCAATAACCGTTATTGGGCGTTGGCGATGCAGCGTGCTGGCTATGTGTCAGAGACGTTTGTGACGCACTACTACAGTTCCATCAATAAGCGCGAGGATTGGGGGCGACTCCTTTCTGAGGAGTACGCTCGCTGGCCCCAAAGTTTTCATCCGTATCTTGGTTTTTTGGATGCGCTTAGAAAATATGACGTTTTCTTTATTTCCTGCCAAGGGGTATTTGTCGGAGCAACGCCACTCAAGCGGATGCAAGCGTGGATCCTCAAGCTGGCAAAAAAGAAGACGGTTGTCCTGCCTTATGGGGCAGATTCCTATGTGTACCGGAGTGTGCGATCCACTTCTCTAATGCATGGGTTGCTTTCCTCTTATCCGGAGCCGGCGCGCAAGCAAGCGCAGCTGGCCGAACAGGTTGAATACTGGGTGGCCAATGCGGATGCGTTCATCCCAGGATTCATGGGTGCCGATGGCTTCGGTCGGTGGGATGTTCTTATTCCTTCGCATCTTTTCATCGATGCGAGTCAATGGCGGGCAAAAGAGCGGGCCAACCTTGCCGATGGACGCAATGGCACGGTCACCATCTGTCATGCACCTAATCACCGTGGATTCAAGGGGACGGAGTTTGTCTTGGATGCCGTTGACCGGCTGCGCGCCGAAGGTCTGCAAATTGAGTTGCGTCTTATCGAGAAAATGCAAAATGCGGAAGTTCGGCGAGTTCTGGCCGAGGAGGCGGATATTCTGGTGGAACAGCTCATTTTTGCCGGCCATGGGCTGAACGGCCTGGAGGGAATGGCATGCGGTCTACCAGTGGTTTCCAATCTGGATGATGAAGCCTATATTGCGCCGATGCGTCGCTGGTCGTATTTGGGCGAGTGCCCCATCGTCTCGGCGACACCCGAAAATTTGGTGGATGTCTTGCGCCGATTGGTCATGCGACCGGAACTGCGCAAGCAACTCGGGGATGCATCGAGGCAGTACGTTGAGAAGTACCACGATTTGGATTCGGCGGCATTCCTTTTCGAGGAAGTGATCGAGTACGTGTACGGGCGCCGGTCATCTTTGATTAATCTTTATCACCCTTTGCTTGGGGAATATCCGCGCCGCCGCCCGCGTATTGAGCATCCGCTCGTCAATAACCGGATCGTCGACTGATGGTGTTGCGCCAGCTTGCACGCGATTCCGCGATCTACGGCGGGACGGATTTCCTGTTCAAGCTGATTGCGTTCTGGACCTTTCCACTGATTGCCGCGGCGCTGTCGCCGCGCGCCTTCGGCGCGCTGGAGCTGATGCTTACGGCCACGGCCTTGCTTGGCATGGTGGCCAATTGCGGTCTCAACAATGCGTTGCAGCGTTTTTACTGGGATACGCAGACCGCGCCTGCCCAAAAACCGGTCTTGGTCTCATCCGGACTGGTCGCGTTGTCGTCGTTCCTGCTCGTGGCCGTGGCGCTGGGCGGGGTCGCCTTGGTCGTGTACAGCGCCTGGGCGGAAGAAGGGCGCACGCCTCTGGGCTGGACGGGCTTGCTGGCAGGTCTGGTGCTGATGGCGGCAGGACAGGTGGTTCAATACCTGCTGGATGTCACGCGACTGCACATGGCGCCCTGGCGTTTTGCGGGCATCGCCCTGGCATCTCGCGTCATGATTGCTCTGGTGGGCGTTGGCACGGTGGTCGGGTTGGGCTGGGGCCTGGACGGCTTGCTTGCGGCGCAGGCGCTGGTCATGGTGGCAGTGGTTCCTCTGGCCTTGTATGCGGTGCGTACGGATCTCACTTGGCGGGTGGATTTGGCGGCAGCCCGCAAGCTGGTGAAGTTCGGCTACCCCTTCATCTATGCCGGCCTGGCCTTTTGGCTTTTCGGTTCCATGGACCGATGGTTGCTGGCCGGCATGTCCAGCGTGGAGGAGGTCGGGGTCTTTTCGGTGGCGCACCGTTTTGCGTCGGTGATCTTGTTTGTTTCCATGGCCTTCGGGCAGGCTTGGAGCCCGCTGGCCATCAAGATCCGGACCGATCATCCGCAGAACTACCGTGTCCTGTACGTCGACATCCTGCTGGCGCTGCTGTGCGCCATGACGTTGCTGGGTGGGGGAATCGCCTTGTTCGCGTCCGAACTTGTGGCCTGGCTGATGCCGGTGGAATACCACGGGGCCGGTCTGGTGCTGGCCGCCTTGGCACTGGGGCTGATCCTGCAGTCGACCATGCAGGTGACCGCCCTGGGCATCTCGATCGAGGGCAAGACCTATCTTTTTGCGCGCTTGTCCTGGGTGGCAGCGGCGCTCAACTTGGTCCTGAATCTGGCTATGATTCCTGCGCTCGGGGCGCTGGGTGCTGCTGTGGCGACGTCGCTGTGCTATCTGTTCCTCACGTCGGCCTATCTCTATTCCACGCAGCGCCTGCACCCTTTGCCCATGCCTTGGGGCAAGATCCTGGTGCTCGCGATGTTGTGGCTGGCGATGGCGGGATGCCTGACTGGTCAACAGTTGGGGCATCCTCTCGCGCTCTCAGTTGCTTGGAGGTCTCTGCTCCTGTTCGTTAGTTTGTTTGTGTGCGGAAGCTTGATTCCGTGGCGAAGGGTGTCCCATGTCGAACGGTAAAACCATCGTGCTCACCGGTGCCAGCGGTTTGCTGGGCCGGTATCTGACGCAGCTCCTGGCTCCAGATCACAAGGTGCACGCGCTTGTCCGCAAGATGCCGACCGACCCGGTGCCGGGTGTCGGATACCACGAGGTTGATCTCGGCGGTAACTGGACGCCTGCTGGCTTGCCGCAGACGGGCGTTGACAGCGTCATTCATCTTGCGCAGTCGGCGCATTTCCGGGAGGTGCCGGAGAAGGCCCTGGATGTCTTTAATGTCAATGTCGCCTCCACCGCCAAATTGCTTGACTACGCTTGGCGTGCCGGCGCCGGACAGTTCGTCCATGCCTCTTCGGGTGGCGTCTATGGCGCGGGTTCTGACGCATTTCATGAGAACTCGCCCATCACCCCGACGGGTAACCTGGGCTACTACCTGGGCAGCAAGCTTTGCGGCGAAGTTCTGACGCAGAGCTATGCAAGCCAGATGCAGGTTGCCGTGTTGCGTTTTTTCTTCATTTACGGTGCAGGCCAGAACCGTTCGATGCTGATCCCGCGCCTAGTGGACAGCGTGCGGGACGGCAAGCCCGTCACCCTGGCTGGACGAGATGGGCTGAGGATCAATCCGGTTCACGTCTCGGATGCCGCAGCGGCTGTCATGGCCGTGCTGGAGAGCAAGGAAAGCGCGACTTACAACGTGGCGGGAGATGAAACGATCACCCTGCGGGAACTGTGCCTCAAGATCGAGGCGGTGGTAGGCCGTAAGGCGCAATTTGTCGAATCGGCAGGAACGGCGATGGATATCATCGCCGACATCTCGGCGATGAAGCGCCGCTTGCACAAGCCGGTTGTGCGTCTGGATGCCGGCCTGAAGGATTTGCTTTGAAAGAGCGTTCTGGGTGGCAGTTCCGGTCAACGGGGAGCTGATGTGTCGATGTCGAAGTATCGGGTGGTGCACTTGCCGACTTCTGTGGGCGGAAACCCGCAGGGTTTGAGCAAGCATTTGCGCCTGCTGGGGGTGCAGAGCGAGGATTGGATATTCCAGCAAAACGCTTTCAACTATTCCAGCACGAGAACGATCTGGGCCGCAGGCGATGGCAGGCTGCGCAAGGAGATGAAGCGCTGGCTGGCGATCATCCGCGTGGCCCTGGGTTTTGACGTCATCCATTTCAACTTCGGTTCCAGCTGGGCCAGCCCGATCCCGATGTTCAGCGCGGAGGATAAGGGGCTGTGGATCAAGGTGAAACGGCTTCGCATGGCCGTCTATCTGGAGTTGCTCTTCTTTGCGGAGATGGGCCTGTACCGTCTGTTTCGCCGGCCCCTGTTCGTGCACTACCAGGGTGACGATGCGCGGCAGGGGGATTTTTCCATGTCCAACTTCCGGCACTCGATCGCGGAATATGTGGACGAAGGCTATTACACGGCGGAAACCGACGCCCTGAAGCGCCGCATGATCCGCCGCATGTCGCGCTACTGTGCGCAGGTGTACGCGGTCAATCCGGACTTGATGCACGTGCTGGGGCCGGGTGCGCGCTTCATCCCGTATTCGCACATTTCCCTGGATGAATGGAGCCCGGTCTACACCCAGCTGGAGCGTCGGCCCTTGCGTATCGGACATGCGCCGAGCCATCGGAAAGTCAAGGGAACAGACCTCATCCTGGAGGCGCTGGAGCAACTGGCCACCGAGGGCTATGAATACGAGCTGGTGCTGGTCGAGGGTTTGCCGAATGATCAGGCCCGCCTGAAATATGAGCAGATCGACGTGCTGATCGATCAGCTGCATGCCGGCTGGTACGGCGGGCTTGCCGTGGAGGCCATGGCCCTGGGCAAGCCTGTGATGGTTTACATCCGGGAGGAGGATCTGCAGTTCATCCCGTCCGAGATGAAGGCCGAGCTTCCGGTTTTGCGGGTGACGATGGACACCGTGAAGGACGATCTGCGCCGGCTTATGCAGATGCCGCGAGGCGATCTCTTTGCGCTGGCGCAACGCAGTCGTCGTTATGTGGAACGCTGGCACGACCCTCTGCGTATCGCCGGGGAGATCAAGCTGGATTACGAGAAAGCCCTGCGCGCCAAGGGACGGATCTGAAATGAAACGGCGGCGGGGGTGTCCTGGCAAGCTGCCGGCTGTCAACATGTGATGAGAAAGTAGTCGTATGTGCGGAATTCTTGGGGCGTTCCATGGGAGGCACGAAGCCGGTGTGGAGCGTCGCTTCGATGCTGGAATGCATGCCCTGCGGCATCGCGGGCCGGATGCCAGGGGCGTCGAGACCCATGTGGTAGCTGACGGGGTCATCCACCTTGGACACGCGCGCCTGTCGATCATCGATCTGACCGACGGCGGCCGTCAGCCTATGCACAGTGGCGACGGGCGATACGCCGTCGTCTTCAACGGTGAGATCTACAACTACAAGGAACTGAGGGAGGAACTCAAGACGCAGGGCTTCCGTTTCACGTCGAATTCGGACACCGAGGTGCTACTGGCCGCCTGGGCCGCCTGGGGGGCTGCCTGCCTGCCGCGTCTGGTGGGTATGTTCGCGTTCGCCATGCTCGACCGCCAGAGTGCAACGCTGACCTGTGTGCGCGATGCCTTCGGCATCAAGCCTTTCTTCTATGCGCAGGAGAATGAGAACTTTCTGTTTGCTTCAGAAGCGCCTGCGCTGCTGGCCCTGAAGTCAGCCAAGGCGCAACTGAACTGGCAGCGGGCGTACGACTATCTGGTCTATGGCGGCTATGACGGCCATCCGGAGACGTTCTTCGATGGTGTCCTGCAACTGATGCCGGGGCACATGCTGGTGGTCAATCTGGCGACCAAATCGGTCGGAGCACCCGAGCGCTGGTGGACGCCGAGGATCACCGAGCGCCGTGATCTGAGTTTTGAATATGCAGCTGAACTTGTCAGGGAAAATTTCCTGCAGAGCATCCGCCTGCATCTGCGCAGCGATGTGCCTCTGGGCGCTGCGCTCTCCGGCGGCGTGGATTCATCGGCGGTAGTCTGTGCCATGCGGCATGTGGCGCCCGATCATCCCATCCACACGTTCAGCTACGTTGCCGCAGGCAGCGAGTTGAATGAGGAAAAGTGGGCGGATCTTGTGAATCAGCATGTCGGCGCTGTCGCCCACAAGGTCATCGTGACACCACAGGAGCTGGCGCGTGATCTGGACGACATGATTCGGGCCCAGGGCGAGCCCTTTGGTAGCACCAGCATCTATGCGCAATACCGCGTGTACCAGCTGGCCAAGGAAAACGGTATCACCGTGACCCTGGACGGGCAGGGTGCGGACGAGATGCTGGCGGGTTACAGCGGCTATCCTGGCCCACGCCTGCGCAGTCTGCTGGAAACGGGGCATTGGATCCAGGCCGCGCAGTTCCTCAATGCCTGGGCGCAATGGCCGGATCGCAATCGCGTCGCGGGGCTCAAGCTGACCCTGACCGAGATGACGGATGGCGCCGTGTTCCAGGCCCTGCGCCGCCTGAGGGGGCAGCTGAACACGCCGGCATGGATACGCGACGAAGCCTTGCGTCAGCATGACGTGAATGTGCGCCATCCGAGGAACCGCCCGGCATTGAACGAGCGCGGTCGGCGTGTGGTGGCCGAACTCGCGCATTCGCTCACGAAACGGGGGCTGCCCAGCCTGCTGCGGCATGGCGACAGGAACTCCATGCGTTTTTCCATCGAGAGCCGCGTGCCTTTCCTGACGCTGGAGCAGGCAGAGCTGCTGCTGTCCCTGCCGGAGCACTTTCTGATTTCGCAAGGAGGCGAGACCAAGTCCGTTTTCCGGGCGGCGATGCGCGGCATCGTGCCGGACGAGATCCTGGATCGCAAGGACAAGATCGGCTTCCAGACGCCGGAGCAGCTGTGGTTGACGTCCATGTCAGGGACCGTGCGTGAGTGGCTGCGGGAGGACATCGGCTTGGCCTTCCTCGACCAGCCGGCGATCCTGCGCGAGTTCGACGACATCATCGGAGGGCGCAAGGCGTTCTCCTGGCAGGTCTGGCGCTGGATCAACTTCATCCGTTGGCACCAACATTTTCTGGCCTGAGAGCCCGGCAGCATCTTGAAAAAAGTCCTGATCATTTCGTTTTCCGAGATATGGCGCGACCCTCGGGTTATGCGCCAGATCCGGCTGCTCGAGTCCGATTGCGATGTGACGGTGGCCGGGTTCGGCGACAGGCCCGAGGCCAATATCCGTTTTGTCGAACTGCTCAGGCAGCAGCAGCGTGCTAGCCTGCCGCGCAAGCTGTTGTGGGCCTTGAAGCTGTTGTTGGGGTGGGCCGAGAGTTATTACTGGAACCAGTACGAAGTGGTGACGGCTGCCCGCCTGCTGAGCGACACCGCTCCGGACCTGATCATTGCGAACGACCTGCCGGCCTTGCCGCTGGCCCTGAGGCTGGCGAAGGGCAAACCGGTCGTCTACGACGCCCACGAATATTCACCGAGAGAGAACGAGGAGCGCTGGGCCTGGCGCCTCCTGTTCGGGCGGTACAACGATGCGTTATGCCGCAGGCATCTGCCGCAGGTGGATTCCATGCTCACCGTCTGCCAGGGCATTGCCGATGAATATGCCCGGAACTACGGCGTCAGGCCTCTGGTGGTGCACAACGCGCCGCAGAGGCAGCCCCTGTCGCCTTCGCCGCTCGACGGGACGTCGATCCGGATGATCCACCACGGCGTTGCGAGCCGTTCGCGTCAACTGGAGTTGATGATAGAGATCATGAACCATCTCGACCAGCGGTTTACGCTGGATCTCATGCTGATCGAGGGGGAGACCGAGTACATGCAACTTCTGCGGCAGAAAGCGCAGCATGATCCCCGGATCCGGTTTGTCGACCCTGTGCCGATGTCGCAAATATGTCAACGCACCAATGCATACGATGTGGGCCTTTTTTTTCTACCGCCCAACAGCTTCAATTACCGGTACGCCTTGCCCAACAAATTCTTCGAATTTGTGCAGGCGAGGCTGGCCATCGCCATTGGTCCTTCGCCGGAAATGGCGGCGTTGGTGCGTAAATACGAATGTGGTGTGGTGGCCGAGTCCTTCGAGCCTTCGGCCTTGGCCCGTTTGCTGCAAAATCTTGACCCGGCTGGGCTGACTTCGCTGAAGGCGGCGTCACACCGTGCAGCAGAGGAATTGTGTTTTGAACAGGCCGCACCGATCGTCTTGTCCGAGGTCCGGCGATTGGGCGGGCTGGGATGAGTACAGGTCTTTTGCGCTGCGACTCTATTTCAAATCTTTAACATCAAAAAAGTATGTGCGGCATTTTTGGTTCCTTTCACAGGAACCCCTCACCTCGATTGGAAGAGCAACTGCAAGCCGCCCAGCGTTTGCTCCAAAACCGCGGGCCAGATGATCGCGGGTTGCAGCGCATCGCTGTGGCGGGAGGACAGATTGCCTTGGGGCAGACTCGTCTGTCCATCATCGATCTGACGCCCGGCGGGCATCAGCCGATGAGCAGTCTGGATGGGCGTTACACGATCGTTTTCAACGGCGAGATCTACAACTACAAGGAATTGCGCGAAGAGCTCAAGCTGTTGGGCTGCCGGTTCCAGTCGGATTCGGACACCGAGGTTCTGCTGGCCGCTTGGGCCGCTTGGGGGGTGCGCTGCCTGCCGCGTCTGGTTGGTATGTTCGCGTTCGCCATGCTCGACCGCCAGGACGTCACGCTGACTTGCGTGCGCGACGCTTTCGGCATCAAGCCTTTCTTCTATGCGCCGGAAGAAGGAGACTTCCTGTTTGCATCCGAAGCCCCCGCTCTGCTGGCCCTGAAGTCGGCCAAGACCCGGCCGAACTGGCAGCGGGCGTACGACTATCTCGTCCACGGTACCTACGACAGTAGCCCGGAGACCTTCTTTGACGGGGTCCTGCAACTGTCGGCGGGATATTTTCTGGTGGTCGACTTGGGGGCTCGAAAGGTCGGTGCGCCCGAGCGCTGGTGGACGCCGCGGATCACTGAGCGCCATGATCTGAGTTTTGAAGATGCGGCTGAACTTGTCAGGGAAAATTTCCTGCAGAGCATCCGCCTGCATCTGCGCAGCGATGTGCCATTGGGTGCAGCGCTTTCTGGTGGCGTGGATTCGTCGGCGGTGGTCTGTGCCATGCGGCATGTGGCGCCCGATCACCCCATCCACACGTTCAGCTACATCGCTGCGGGCAGCGCCGTGAACGAGGAAAAATGGGTTGACCTGGTGAATCAGCGCGTGGGCGCCCATGCCCACAAGGTGATGGTTACCCCGCAGGAACTCACCCGGGATCTGGACGACATGATTCGGGCCCAGGGTGAGCCTTTTGGCAGCATGAGCATCTATGCGCAATACCGCGTGTACCAACTGGCCAAGGAGAACGGCATCACCGTGACCCTGGATGGGCAGGGCGCGGACGAGATGCTAGGCGGGTATGTGGGTTTTCCGGGAGAGCGTGTTCGCAGCCTCCTGGACGCGGGGCGTCCGGGTGAGGCCCTGGCCTTCCTGCGGCAATGGTCCCAATGGCCGGGGCGCAGCATGGCCATGGGGGTGAAGGCCGTGCTGGCGGAGTGGAGCACGGGTGCGCTGCACGAATTGATGCGCATGGCGACCGGTATGAACAAGACGCCGGACTGGATTGACGGTCAGGTGGCTGGCGAGATGGCGCTCCATGGGCGGGTCAAGCGCTTCCGCTCCGGTGCGGAAGCTAGTGGGCGGCGCATGTCGGCGCAGATGACGAACATGCTGATGCGCCATGGCCTGCCGGGATTGCTACGGCATGGCGATCGCAACTCCATGCGTTTCTCGATTGAGAGCCGGGTGCCTTTCCTGACGCTGGAGCAGGTGGAGTTGACGCTGTCGCTGCCGGAGCGCTATCTCGTCTCGGACGCCGGCGAAACCAAGCACGTTTTCCGGCGGGCCATGCAGGGCATTGTGCCCGACGAAATTCTGTCGCGCAAAGACAAGATCGGCTTCGAGCCTCCGGAGAAGGAGTGGCTGGTTTCCATCGCGGCCCAGGCCCGTGAATGGCTGAGCGAAGACCTGCAGATTCCCTTTGTACGCCGGGATGCCTTGCTGGCCCAGTTCGAGGACGTCATCGCTGGAAGACGCGCATTTTCGTGGCAGGTCTGGCGCTGGATCAACTTTTACAGATGGAAGGCGTGTGTCGCTGACTGAGATGCCGTCTGCCTGAACGGCACGCAGCATGAAGCCTGAACACACACAAGGAGGGTCATTTGAAAATATTGCACTTGACGCATACGGACGTCAGAGTCGATAGCCGTATCCTGAAGGAGCTCGGCGCGCTGGAGGCAGCCGGCGTATATGAGCTGCATGCCATCGGCATGGCCGAGCACGGAACCGAGGGCGGGGTGGACGTACTGCATGCTGCCCGGGTCCGTTCGATGCGAGTGTTCTTCCGGTCCTTCCGCTGGTTGCCGGGGCCTGTGCGTCATGTCCTGATCTATCTGGAAATGCTGTTGCGCGTGCTGGTGGCGGGTCTCTCGGTGCGTCCGCGCCTGGTCCACTGTCATGACACGCCTTTGCTGCCGGTGGCGGTCTTGCTGGCGTGGATGTGCCGTGCCAAGCTGATCTACGACGCCCACGAGCTGGAGTCAGACAAGAACGGGCAGACGGCGCTGGTTTCCCGTGGGACGTATTTCCTGGAAAAGGCGTCCTGGGGTGGGGTCGACGGTTTCGTGACGGTCAGTGGTTCTATCATGCACTGGTACGAGAGTCGTTTCGCCAAGAGGGAAGCCGAGCTGGTCCTGAACTCTCCGGTCATCGCCGCGCCTGCTGCGCAGCTCGCCGGTGAGGTGGAGCGTCGTTTCCATCACAAGTACGGCATCTCCGACGAGCGTCTGGTCTTCGTGTACCTCGGCCTGTTCGTGCCGGGGCGGGGTGTCGAGAAGTTGCTGCAGGTGTTCTCTGCACAAGACGTGCAGGCACATATCGTCTTCGTCGGGCGGGGCCCTTTGCGCGAATTGATCGAGCGTTGTGCGCGGGACAACCCGCGGGTGCATGTGCACGATGCGGTGCCCCATGATCAGGTCGTACCCCTGGTCAAAAGCGCGGATTACGGCGTCTGCCTCGTGGAGAAGGTCTCGCTGAGCGATTACTACTCGCTACCGAACAAGCTGTTCGAGTATGCGTTTGCCGGAGTTCCGGTGCTGGCCTCTGACTTCCCGGACATGCAGAAGCTGGTGGAGCGTTTCGATCTGGGCGCCTGCACTGCAGATGATGAGGCGTCGATCAAGCAGGCGGTCCTGCGGCTTCAGGTCTCGGGCCGGCAGCGGGTGACCACGGATCTTACGCCGCTTGGGTGGGCGGCGCAGGCGTCCCATCTCAGAGGGCTTTACCGGCGGGTGCTCCATCCCGCGTTGGCAGTCCCCGCGTCGTGAGGCTGCCGTGGTGAATCGACACACCGTTCGCGTCGCGCATCTGACGTCTGCACATCCGCGCGATGATATCCGCGTGTTCCTGAAAGAGTGCCGCAGCCTAGCACTTCACGGCTATGAGGTGGCGCTGGTGGTGGCCGACGGACGGGGCGACGAGGTCCGAGACGGCGTCGCGATCGTCGATGTCGGCCGCTCGGCGGGACGAATGGGCCGCATGTTCAAGGCGACCCGACGGGTCTATCGGAAGGCGCTCGAGCTGGATGCGGACATTTACCATCTGCACGACCCCGAACTCCTCCCGATCGGCCTGAAGCTCAAGCGCCGGGGCAAGACGGTGGTGTTCGACGCGCACGAGGACGTGCCCAAACAAATCCTGGGCAAGCATTACCTCCATCCTTGGGTGCGTCGAATCCTGTCTTGGGGCTTTGCCCATTTCGAGCATTACGTTTGCGCGCGCTTTGACGGGGTCGTGACGGCCACGCCCTATATCCGGGACAAGTTCCTGGCGATCAACCCTCGTTCGGTCGATATCAACAACTTCCCGATGATCGGTGAACTCGAGAACGCCGTGACTTGGCAGGACAAGGCCGACGAGGTCTGCTATGTCGGCAGCATCGCTCAGATCCGTGGTGTCAAGGAGTTGGTGCGCGCCATGGAGTTCACGCGCACGCCGGCTCGCTTGAACCTGGTCGGCGGTTTTGCGGAAGCACAGGTCGAGGCCGCGGTCCGGACGTATCCGGGGTGGGGCAAGGTCAACGCCACGGGCGTGCAGGGGCGCCAGGGCGTGCGGGACGTGCTCGGGCGTTCCGTGGCCGGGGTGGTGACGCTGCACCCCGCTTCTAATTACCTGGATTCGCTGCCGATCAAGATGTTCGAGTACATGTCCGCGGGCATCCCGGTTATTGCTTCGGACTTCGATTTGTGGAGGACAATTGTCCAGGATAGCCACTGCGGCCTGTGCGTGGACCCCCTGGATCCTGTCGCCATCGCCTCGGCCATCGACCATCTGGTGAGCCATCGGGCCGAGGCGGAGACAATGGGCAGAAACGGCCGGCAGGCCGTCCTATCCTTCTACAACTGGGCCCGTGAAGAGGCCAAGCTAATCGAGTTTTATGATCAGCTCCGGTCTTTATGAGCGCGACTTGACTATTTCATTTTCAGGGTAATTCAAAAATGTGCGGAATTTTCGGTGTCATTTCATCCTCCCCAGTGCGAGAGGATGAGTTGAATGTGCTGGTGAAACATTCCCAGCAGCGGGGCAGGGACTCCAGCGGGCTGGTGACTTTCATCGACGATGCCTATCACGTCTATCGCGCCGACTACCCGATCACCCGGCTGCTCAAGGAGGTCCGGCCCCAGGCCAGTCATCTTGTGCTGGGGCACAGCCGGCTGATCACCAACGGCCTGGCGGACAACCAGCCCGTCGTGCGTGACGGCGTGGCCGTGCTGCACAACGGCATCGTGGTCAACGACGAGGCCATCTGGGCCGAGATCGGCAAGACCCGGGCCCAGCAGATCGACACGGAAGTGATCGCGGCCATCGCCGTAGCGCACCTGGAGGCGGGAGGTGCGCTCGCGCAATTGCCGTCGCGCATCCTCGGCCTGTGCCGCGGTGTGGTGGCCTGCGCCTTGATCCTGCCTAAGCTGGGCAAGCTGTGCCTGTTTTCAAACAACGGTAGCCTGTACGTAGGCAAGAAAGGGCAGGCGACGCTGTTTGCTTCAGAAGGCTATCCGCTGACCGTTATTGGCTGTGAAGACGTCCAGCAGGTCCGTGATGCGGTGTTCATCGACATCCCCGCTTCGCAAACTGCGTTGGATATCGCGGACCGCAAGGAGCGCAAGACTGACCTGATCCCCGCCCTGTCCCTGACAGGCGCTGAGGAGAAGCTGCTTGAGTACCGTCGGTATGAGGGTCGTCGCTGCACCAAGTGCCTGCTGACGGAGACCATGCCTTTCATCAGTTTCGATGCTGATGGCGTCTGCAACTACTGCCGACACTACAAGCCGCGCAACAAGCCGAGGCCGAAGGAGGAGTTGTTCAAGCTGGTCGAGTCCTATCGACGGACGCATGGAAACGATTGCATCGTGCCTTTCTCCGGTGGGCGCGACAGCTGCTACGGCTTGCACCTGATCGTCAAAGAACTTCAGATGAAGCCGATCACCTACACCTACGACTGGGGCATGGTGACGGACCTGGGGCGGCGCAACATCAGCCGCATGAGCGCCGAGCTCGGCGTCGAGAACATCATCGTCGCGGATGACATCGCCAAGAAGCGGGAGCACATCGCCAAGAATCTGCGGGCCTGGCTGAAGTCTCCGCACCTGGGCATGATCAGCATCCTGACGGCGGGCGACAAGCATTTCTTCCGGCATGTCGAGACCATCAAGGCGCAGACCGGCATCAGTCTGAACCTGTGGGGCATCAATCCGCTGGAGGTGACGCATTTCAAGGCGGGTTTCCTGGGGGTGCCACCCGATTTTGAGGAGAAGAGTGTCTATTCGCATGGCGCCATGAAGCAACTGCGTTATCAGTTTCTGCGCTTGCAGGCCATGCTGCAGAGCCCGGGCTATTTCAACAGCTCCCTCTGGGATACGCTCTCGGGCGAGTACTACCGCAGTTTCACGAAGAAAACGGACTACTACCACATCTTTGACTACTGGCGCTGGGATGAGAAGCAGATCGACGACACGCTGGCCACCTACGACTGGGAGAAAGCGCCTGATACCAAAACCACCTGGCGTATCGGCGACGGCACGGCCGCCTTCTACAACTACGTCTATTACACAGTCGCGGGCTTCACGGAGCACGACACCTTCCGCAGCAACCAGATCCGCGAAGGGGACCTGACGCGCGAAGAGGCACTTGAAATGGTGCTGGACGAAAACACGCCGCGCTATCCCAACATCAAGTGGTACCTCGATGCCGTTGGTGTGGACTTCAAGGAAGCCATCAAGGTGGTGAACGCGATCCCGAAACTGTATTGAGCCGCCCGTGATGCCCTGTATCTGGTACGTCTCCAAGTACGTCTCCCCACCTGCCAAGGCCAGCGCGGGTGGGCGTGGCTATCTGATTGCACGGGAGTGGGCCCGGATGGGTTACCGGACCGTCATCATCACTTCGGACTCGAACCAGCTGGCAGAGGTGCCCGAGCTTGACCGGCCCTATCTGCTCCAGGAGGTCGACGGTATCCAGCTGTACTGGGTCCGGACCATGAAATACGCGGTGGCCAAGTCCTTGCGGCGCATTCTGAGCTGGCTGGATTTCGAGTGGCGGCTGTGGCGCCTGCCCAAGGACCCGCTGCCAACGCCCGACCTCGTCATCGTCTCCAGCCTGTCCCTGCTCACCATCCTCAACGGCTTCCTGCTACGTCGGCGCTACAAATGCCGCCTGGTGCTCGAGATCCGCGATATCTGGCCTCTGACCATCACCGAGGAGGGCGGCTTCAGCCGCTGGAGTCCGCTGGTGCTGGGCCTGGGCTTCATCGAGAAGCTGGGCTACCGGTATGCCGATGCCATCGTCGGTACCATGCCCAACCTCGGGGAACACGTCGCCGGCGTGCTGGGTCAGGCCACGAAGACCTACTGCATACCCATGGGGGTCGACGAGGCAACGCTGGCTGCAGGCGACGAGCTGCCGGCCGACTACGTCGAGAAGTACATCCCCCGTGGCAAGTTCATCGTGGCGCATGCCGGCGCCATCGGCATCACCAATGCGCTGGACACCATGCTCGACTGCGCCGAGTCGATGAAGGACGATCCCCGGGTCCACTTCCTCGTTGTCGGCGAGGGCGACCTGCGGGCACATTACCAGCGCAAGTACGCCCACCTGCCCAACCTGACGTTTGCGCCTCGCGTGCCCAAGCAGATGGTGCAGGCCGTTCTTTCCAGGTGCGACCTGCTGTATTTCTCGGTGCATGTGTCGACGGTCTGGAAATACGGGCAGTCGCTGAACAAGGTGATCGACTACATGCTGGCTGGCAAGCCGGTGGTGGCGTCGTACACCGGCTACCCCTCGATGATCAACGAGGCGGATTGCGGCACCTATGTGCCGGCCGGCGACGTGGCGGCACTGCGCCGGGAAGTCTTGCGTTATGCGGCCATGGACATACCGACGCGCGACGCCATTGGCCAGCGGGGCCGGGCCTGGATCCTGGCCAACCGCCGCTACGAAACGCTGGCGAAGAACTATCTGGCCATCCTCTTTGGCGAGCGTGCCGGCGATAAGGTCGCCGGGCCGGGGGGCTTGAAGGCATGAAGCGCCTGTTCGACCTGATCGTGGCCATCTCAGCGCTGGCCGTGCTGGCCCTACCCCTGCTCGTGCTGTACGCAATGGTGAGGCGCCAGCTCGGCAGCCCCGTCTTGTTCCGCCAAGTCCGCCCCGGCCTGCGCGGGCGGCCGTTCATGATGGTCAAGTTCCGCACTATGACGGACGAGCGCGGCCCGGACGGCGAGCTACTGCCGGATGCCCGGCGACTGACCGCCTTCGGTCGCTTTATGCGCGCCAGCAGCCTGGACGAATTGCCCGAGCTGTGGAACGTACTGCGCGGCGAGATGAGCCTGGTCGGCCCGCGCCCACTGCTGATGGAGTACCTGCCCCTGTACTCCCCCGAGCAGGCGCGCCGGCACGAGGTGCGTCCGGGCATCACCGGCTGGGCCCAGGTCAACGGGCGCAATGCCGTCAGCTGGGAGGAGCGTTTCAAGCTCGACGTCTGGTATGTCGACCATCGCTCGCTTTGGCTCGACCTGCGCATCCTCTGGCTGACGGTGCGCAAGGTGCTGGTGCGCGAAGGCATCAGTGCCCAGGGTGAGGCCACCATGCCCCGGTTCACGGGGGACAAGTCATGAAGCGGCTCGCCCTGCTCGGCGCCAGCGGCCACGGCAAGGTGGTGGCCGATGCCGCCCTGGCCAGCGGCTGGGATGAGGTGGAATTCTTCGATGATGCCTGGCCGCAGCGCAGCCGTAACGGTCTTTGGCCGGTGACGGGTGACAGCGCCGCGCTGATGGCGCGGTTGCAGGAGTTTCAGGGTGTGCTGGTCTCCATCGGCGACTGCGCGGTGCGCTGGGAAAAGCACCAGGCACTTCTGGCTGCCGGTGCGTCCCTGGTGACGGTGGTGCATCCCGCGGCGACCGTGAGCCGTCATGCCAGGCTGGGCCTGGGCACGGTGGTGATGGCGGGTGCTGTGGTGAACATCGATGCCATCGTGGGACAGGCTGGCATCATCAATACCGGTGCGACGGTCGATCACGATTGCCAACTGGGCGATGCCGTACATATCTGCCCGGGCGCCCATCTCTCGGGCAACGTCCGGGTGGGCTGCTGCAGCTGGGTGGGGGTGGGGGCAGCCGTGAAGCAGGGCATGACCATCGGTGATCGCGCCATGGTCGGGGCCGGTGCTGTGGTGGTCCAGCTGGTGCCGGATGCACAGACCGTGGTGGGCAATCCGGCGCGCTTGCTTGAAGTCCAAAAATCATGAAATCTGAACCCGCTGCAAGATGTTGAACACTCCCTTTTCTCCCTGGCCCAGCTTCACCGATGAGGAGGCGCGGGCCGTGCAGCAGGTGCTGCTGTCCAACAAGGTCAACTACTGGACCGGCAACGAGTGCCGCGAGTTTGAGCGCGAGTTCGCGGCGTGGTGCGGTACCGGCCATGCGATCGCACTGGCCAATGGCACCCTGGCGCTGGACCTGGCCCTCAAGGGCCTGGGCATCGGCCCCGGCGACGAGGTGGTGGTCACGCCGCGCACCTTCATCGCCAGTGTGTCCTGCGTCGTCAATGCAGGCGCAACGCCGGTGTTTGCCGACGTCGAGCCCGACAGTGGCAACCTGTCCGCGCGCACCATCGCAGCGGTCCTCACCCCGCGCACCAAAGCCGTGGTCTGCGTGCACCTGGCGGGCTGGCCCTGCGACATGGACCCCATCATGGCGCTGGCGGCCCAGCACGGCCTGAAAGTCATCGAGGACTGTGCCCAGGCGCATGGCGCCCGCTACAAGGGGCGCAGCGTGGGCAGCATCGGCCACGTGGGGGCCTGGAGCTTCTGCCAGGACAAGATCATGACGACCGGGGGCGAAGGCGGCATGGTCACGACGGATGACGAAGCTGTGTGGCGCACCATGTGGGCCTACAAGGACCATGGTAAGAGTTATGCCGCAGTGTACGAGCGCCAGCACCCACCCGGCTTCCGCTGGCTACACGAGAGCTTCGGTACCAACTGGCGCATGCTGGAAATGCAGGCCGCCATCGGCCGCATCCAGTTGCGGCGCCTGGGCGATTGGACTCGGCGACGCACGGCAAACGC
Organism: Burkholderiales bacterium; assembly: GCA_016185015.1. Taxonomy (GTDB): domain Bacteria; phylum Pseudomonadota; class Gammaproteobacteria; order Burkholderiales; family Burkholderiaceae_C; genus Hylemonella. The sequence goes on along the minus strand of JACPOI010000057.1, from coordinate 78,362 downwards.
TGCAGCCATCCTGGAGGCCTGTCGCGCCCACGCTGCGCTGCGGGTAGAGGAGCCGCCGGCCGACAGTGCGCACGCTTGGTACAAGTGCTATGTCTACGTGCAGCCGCAGAACCTGGCCCCGGGCTGGAGCCGCGACCGCATCGTGGAAGCGATCAACGCGGGCGGCGTGCCCTGTTACCAGGGCTCCTGTTCAGAGGTCTATCAGGAAAAGGCATTTGATGGCACGCCCTGGCGCCCAGCCGACCGCTTGCCAGTCGCCCGGACGCTGGGTGAGACGAGTCTGATGTTTCTTGTGCATCCCACCCTTGGTGCTCAGGAGATTGATGCAACCGTGCGGGCTGTCCGACACGTCCTGACGATGGTAGAGGGAAAATGAGAGTGCACGGCGGCATGACCTACCTGGTTTCGCGCATGCGGCATGGGCCGGAGAAATTCATTCTGCCGCAGAAGGTGCATTGGTGTTTGTTTCTGGCTTATCTGGCGGTGCTGCCCATTGCAGGCCCGATCGCCCTCAGGAACGTCCTATTGGCGATCCTGGTGTTTCAGTCCTTGTTCTTCTGCTTTGCAACCTGCAAGAGCGCAAATACCTCCGCCGGAATCGGGAAGCCCACCGCATGGCTCATGATATGGGCATCTTTCCTGCTGCTTTTTCCGCTGACCGCCCGGGATCCAGGCGTGGCCTGGCGTGAGCTGGGTGGGCAATGGCTCGAATCGCTGTTGGCCTGGTTTGTTGCCTTTGTCGTCGTCCGCAGGATCTCGCCGACTGCGCGGGATTTGCTGTGGATAGGGCTGGCATCGGCCTTTTATCCTTTTGTCTACCTCATCCTGTTTTTGTGGGCTTGGATGGGAGGGTTGGGCTATCCGGCGTATATCGAAGATGCATCCTGGGCTGCGATTCTTGATGTGTTGGTACGCAATGTTGGTAATGTCGCCTGGCCCGGCCTGTCAAACTTTCCTTGGGGTTTCCGTGGCTTTGATCCCATCCACGCCAACTTGGGCGCAACAGCTGCGCACGCATTCATCGCGTTTGCTGCATGGGGGCTGGCTGATTGGCAGAAGCGCCGTGAGATCAAAAAACTTGCATGGCTGATCTTTCTGTTGGGCTGTTCATACCTGGTCCCGGTGCTGGCCAGTTCACGAGCGTCAATCTTGTGCATCAGCTTCATGGTCCTCCTGGTTATCTTGGTGGCAGTGGCACAGCTTTGGAGGGGGAAATCCGCTGATGGTGTCAGGCCGGCGGCAGGGCGGCTGGTCTCGCTCGGAATGGCTGTTCTGGGGATGCTGTGCCTGATGGGTTTTCTTGCCTACCAGTCGTATGAGAAGGATCCCAGATGGCGAACCATGCTGCACAAGGCCACCATTGGGTTCTGGGTTCCGGATGCCATGGGGGTAGTCTGTCATGGCATCAGTGCTGAGTTGGAGTCGGGCATTAGGAACCGGTTGACCGGTATGCCGGTGCATCAGGTGGACGAGATTCTTCAGGGGATGAGGGGGGATGGGGGCAGGGTGCTGGTGATGCGTGCTGGGCTGCAGCTTGTGCTTGAGCAGCCTTTCGGATTGGATGGTTCGCGCAGCGCCTACAAACTATCGATGCACGAGCGCTGTGGCGGCGTTCCATCCCTGGATTTTGCCCATCCTCACCAGGGCTGGATTGATCTGGCACTCGCATTGGGATGGGGTGGCATGCTCCTATACCTTGGGATGATCATTTATCTTCTGTGGGTGGTGGTAGCCGGCTTGTTGAAGAGAGAATGGAGCGGGTGGGAGTTGGGGCTTTTCATGCTGTGTATCTTCTGGATTTCAAGGGGTTTTTTTGATTCTGTATACCGGGAGCATTTCCTGCAGATGCAGGGCGCCCTGATTGGATTTTTCTGGGCAGGCTGGCTGCAGGACGTTGGCGACAGGCAAAGTTGAGATACGGATAGGGCGCATGCAGCAAAAGATACTGGCCTGGCCTCGTGCCATGAAGCGACTTGTGGTTGTGGGGATGGACGTGGCCCTGTCGCTGCTAGCGACATGGCTGGCGTTTTCCCTGCGGCTGGACAACCCGAACTGGCCCGATGAGGTGCAGCTGCGCGTCTATGTGCTGGCCCCATTACTTGCTATCCCGGTGTTCATCCGCCTGGGCCTGTATCGGGCCATCTTCCGTTATACCGGCCAGGCGGCGCTACTGACGACGGCCAAGGCCGTGGCGGTCTACGGTACCTTTTTTCTGGGGGTGCTGCTGTGGACGCGCTGGGATAATGTGCCGCGCACGCTGGGGGTGTTGCAGCCGCTTGTATTTCTGCTGCTGGTCGGATCCAGCCGCGCGTTGGCCCGTTTCTGGCTGGTCGGCCAGGTTCAGTCTGTGGGGATACAGTCTCGCTTTCTGATCTATGGCGCAGGCATGGCCGGTGCCCAGACTGCCGCTGCGCTGGGTATGGATGGCCAGTTCCGTTTGCTCGGGTTTGTGGATGACGATCCGACCAAGACTGGGCGAAGCATCAATGGTGTGCCTGTGCACGCTGCGAGCGAATTGGCTGATTTGGTGTCCAGAAAAGGCATCACCGATATCCTGCTGGCCTTACCCAGCGTGACGCGCGAGCGCCGCAACCGCATCATCGAAAGCCTGCGCCATCTGCCGGTGCATATCCGAACCCTGCCTGGCATGGCCGACCTGACGAGTGGGCGCGTGACTGTACAGGATTTCAGGGAACTGGATATTGAAGATCTGCTCGGGCGCGATCCCGTTCCACCAGATCCTGAGTTACTAGCCCGAGATCTGGCCCGACAGGTCGTGCTGGTGACGGGGGCGGGGGGCAGCATTGGTAGCGAATTGTGCCGTCAGATCGCAGGGCAACAGCCTAGCCGTCTGCTGCTGCTTGATCATAGCGAGTTTGCTCTCTATAGCATTCATCAGGAATTGCAGGCGCTCAGCCTGGTCAGCGGGTGGGCGGTCGAACTGGTGCCGCTGTTGGGCAGCGTGAACCATGAGACGTGCCTGTTGGAGATCTGCCGACAGTACAACCCTCACACGATTTACCATGCGGCGGCCTACAAGCATGTTCCGATGGTTGAGGCTAACCCGGCCGAGGGTGTGCGTAACAATGTCTTTGGTACGCTGAAGATGGCGCGCGTGGCGCGTGACTGCGGTGTTGCCCGTTTTGTGCTGATTTCAACCGACAAGGCCGTTCGCCCTACAAGCGTGATGGGGGCCAGTAAGCGCATGGCCGAGCTGGTGTTGCAGGCGATGGCGGCCGAGGCCGGCCAGACCTGTTTCAGCATGGTGCGTTTTGGCAATGTGCTAGGTTCGAGTGGGAGCGTGGTACCCCTGTTTCGCCGTCAGTTGGCAGCGGGAGGGCCGCTGACGGTGACGCACCAGGATGTGACGCGCTATTTCATGACTATCCCGGAGGCAGCGCAACTCGTTTTGCAGGCTGGCGCCATGGCCAAGGGGGGAGAGGTATTCGTGCTGAACATGGGAGAGCCCGTGCGCATCCTGGACATGGCCAGACGCATGATTGAACTCTCGGGTTTAACTGTACGAGATGCGCAGAACCCGGATGGTGACATAGAGATAGCGATTACCGGCATGAGGCCTGGCGAGAAGCTCTACGAGGAATTGCTCATTGGAGGTGATCCTGCGCTTACGATTCATCCGCGTATCATGACAGCGCGCGAAGATTGCATGACTTGGGCAGGTCTGCAACCCTGTCTGGAGAAATTAGCACGTGCTTGCGATGCTGGTGATAAAGACACGATCAGAGTCGTTTTCGGCGAGTGTGTGGGAATGGCAAGTCAATGAAGACTTCCGAGATCGTATCTGTGGTCATCACCACCTACAACCGCAGCGATGCGCTGCTGGCGGTGCTCGCAGGGCTGGTCAGGCAGACTGACCGGAATTTCGAAGTGATCGTCGCCGACGACGGCTCGCGTGAGGAACATCGCCGGGCCATCCTCGATTCGGCCGTGGCGCGCGAACTGCGCCTGACGCACGTCTGGCATCCCGATGTCGGCTTCACTGCCTCCAAGGTGCGCAACCGCGGCGTGGCGGCGGCCAGTGGGCCGTACCTCATCTTCATGGACGGCGATTGCGTGCCCGAGGTGGATTTCATCGCCCGTCACAAGCAGCTGGCCGCGCCCGGACATTTCGTCAACGGCAGCCGCGTGCTGCTGTCGCCCGAACTCACACAGGCCGTGGTGCGCGGTTCCGAACAGATCTGCGGCCGCAGTCCCCTGTACTGGCTGGGTCAGCGCCTGCGTGGCCACGCCAGCAAGCTCACCCACCTGTTGCGTCTGCCCGACTGGCGAGGACGCGTCCATCCCGAGTTCTACTGGAAAGGCATCCGCAGCTGCAATATGGGCGTCTGGCGCAGCGACTACGAGCGCATCGACGGCTTCGACGAGTCCTTTGTCGGCTGGGGTCATGAGGATGCTGATTTCGTGCTGCGTCTGCACCATGCCGGCGTGGCGCGCAAGAATGGTTTTTGCGCCACCGAGGTGTTCCACCTCTGGCACAAGGAGGCGGCTCGCGCGCAGGAGTCGCAGAACGCCCGCACGGTGCGCGAGCGGGCGCAGTCGGACATCGTGCGTGCGGCCTCGGGTTATGCTCAGGCCCGTCCAGATGACAATGTTGTCATGACGAGGCTGGGATAATGCGGAAAATGATGAGACGATATCTGCTGACTTTGATGACGCTGCTGGCCGCCTGGCCGGCTTATGCCCAGTTCCGGGTCGAGGTGTCAGGCGTAGGCCTGACGCAGCTGCCGATTGCCTTTGCCCCCTTCCGCGGCGAAGACGCGGCGCCGCAGAAGATCAGCGCCATCGTGCAGGCTGACCTGGAGCGCAGCGGGCAGTTCCGCAGCGTGCCGACCCGCACGGGCGCGCTGGACGAAAACGCCAAGCCCGATCTGGTGCCGTGGCGCCAGAGCGGTGCCGATTCCCTGGTCGCAGGCAGCATCTCGCGTCTGGCCGACGGCCGTTATGACGTGCGCTTCCGCCTCTGGGACGTGGTGGCCGGGCGTGACCTGGGCGGACAGAGTTACGCCATCAGCCAGACCGATCTGCGCCTGGCCGCGCACCGCATTGCCGACTTCGTCTATGAGAAGCTGACCGGCGACAAGGGCATCTTTTCCACCCGTATCGCCTACGTCACCAAGGCCGACCAGCGCTACAGCCTGTGGGTGGCCGATGCGGACGGCGAGGGCGCACAGCCGGCCCTGACCAGCCCCGAACCCATCATTTCCCCGAGCTGGTCACCCGAGGGCCGGCAACTGGCCTACGTGTCCTTCGAATCGCGCAAACCGGTGGTCTACGTCCATGACGTGGCCAGCGGCAAGCGCCGCCTGGTGGCCAACTTCCGCGGCTCCAACAGCGCCCCGGCCTGGTCGCCCGACGGGCGCAGCCTGGCCGTCACGCTGAGCCGCGACGGCGGTTCGCAGCTCTATACGCTGGACGTCACCACCGCGGGGAGCGAACCGCGTCGCCTGACCCAATCGTCCAGCATCGATACCGAACCCACCTATTCGCACGATGGCAAGTTCATCTACTTCGTCAGCGACCGGGGGGGCAGTCCGCAGATCTACCGCATGCCGGCCGCGGGCGGCAACCCGGAGCGCGTGACGTTTACCGGCACTTACAACATTTCCCCCTCCCTGAGCGCCGACGGCCGCTGGCTGGCTTATATTTCCCGGGTGAGTGGTGCCTTCAAGCTCCATGTGATGGAGTTGTCCACCAGCAATGTCACGGCCCTGACCGATACCAGTGCGGACGAAAACCCGAGTTTTGCCCCCAATGGCCGCCTGCTCCTCTACGCCACCAAGCAGCAGGAACGCGAAGCCCTGATGACCACCACGCTGGATGGCAAGATCAAGGCGCGTCTGGCCGGGCAGGGCGGAGACATCCGGGAGCCCGACTGGGGCCCCTTCCAGAAAACACCCAACTGATTCCCTATCGATACCACAGGAGTAAAAAACATGTCGATGAAAAAACTCGCCCTGATCGGCGCTGTCACCTTGCTGGTGGCAGGCTGCTCTTCCGTCAACCTGGACAACCCGCCGGTTGACGACCGTTCCAGCGGCGCTGCGGCCGGCTCCGGCGACAGCGTGGTCGCCAAGACTGCGGTGACCCCGGTCGACGACGGCAAATCCTCCCAGGCCGCCATTGCGAACGTCTCGCGCCTGGTCTATTTCGACTACGACAGCTACGTCATCAAGCCCGAGTTCCAGGCCCTGATCGACGCCCATGCCCGCCACATCAAGGCCGACAAGAGCCGCAAGGTCGTGATCGAAGGCCACACCGACGAGCGCGGCGGCCGTGAATACAACCTGGCCCTGGGCCAGCGCCGTGCCGAAGCCGTGCGCCGCTCGCTGGGCCTGCTGGGCGTGGCTGACAGCCAGGTCGAAGCCGTGAGCTTCGGCAAGGAAAAGCCGGTTGCTCAGGGCAGCAATGAAGCCGCCTGGTCCAAGAACCGCCGTGCCGAGATCAGCTACCGCTGATCTGGCGCTGGAGACGCAGCGATGAACACGCGCACCCGCCTTGCAGCCCTGCTGCTGTGTGCCTGTGGCGTCACCGTGGCGCAGGCCGGTCTCTTCGACGACGAGGAGGCCCGCCGCGCCATTCTGGATCTGCGCCAGCGCGTGGACAGCGTGCGGCAGGATTCCGAGGCGCGTTCAACGGAGCAGGCCAGCCGCAGCGCGGAAGAAAATGCCCTGCTGCGTCGCAGCCTGCTGGAGTTGCAGACCCAGATCGAGACCTTGCGTGCCGACATGGCGCGCCTGGTCGGGCAGAACGAGCAGCTTGCACGCGACGTCGCCGAACTGCAGCGCGCGCAGAAGGATCTGCTAGGCGGTTTCGACGAACGCCTGCGCAAGTTCGAGCCCGCCAAGGTCACGGTCGATGGTCGCGAGTTCCTGGCCGAGCAGGCCGAGAAGCGTGACTACGACGCCGCGCTGGGCGTGTTCCGCAAGGGCGACTTTGCCGGCGCGCAAAACGCCTTCGTCGAACTGCTCAAGCGCTACCCGACCAGCGGCTACGCCCCCTCGTCCTTCTTCTGGCTGGGCAATGCCCAGTACGCCACGCGCGACTACAAGGAAGCCATCCAGAACTTCCGCAACCTGCTGACCCAGGCGCCGGATCATCTGCGGGCGCCTGAGGCCGTGCTGTCGATCGCCAACTGCCAGGTCGAACTCAAGGACACCAAGGCCGCGCGCAAGACCCTGGAAGACCTGATCAAGGCCTACCCGCAGTCCGAGGCCGCCGCCGCCGCCAAGCAGCGCCTGCCGCGTCTCAAGTAGGGCTTCGCGTCCTGGCTTTAGAATCCAGGACATGCAAACCGCCGACATCTCGGCGCTCAACACCCTGGTGTTGAGCGCTTCTTTTCTTCTTTCCCTGCTTTTCGGTGCACTCGTCCAGCGCACCCATTTCTGCACCATGGGCGCCGTCAGCGACGTGGTCAATATGGGCGACTGGACGCGCATGCGCCAGTGGGTCCTGGCCATTGGCGTGGCCATGGCCGGCTTTGCGCTGCTGGCCTACGCGGGCCTGATCGACCCGGCCAAGACCCTGCACGGCGGCAAACGCTGGCTCTGGCTGTCGGCGACCGTCGGCGGCCTGCTCTTCGGCTTCGGCATGGTGCTGTCGTCGGGCTGCGGCAGCAAGACCCTGGTGCGCGTTGGCTCCGGCAATCTCAAATCCCTGGTGGTCCTGCTGGTCATGGGCTTGGCAGGCTTCGCCACCATGAAGGGTGTCACCGCCGTCTGGCGCGTGGCCACCGTCGACCAGGTCGGGGTGGACTTTGCCGTCACGGCCAATCTGCCGCACCTGGCCGCCACGGCCCTGGGCCTCACGCCCACCCTGGCCACCTTGCTGCTGGGCCTGGGCCTGGGGGCCGTATTGATCGTCTGGGCCCTGCGGGGTCAGCAGTTCCTGCAGGGCGACAACCTGCTGGCTGGCCTGGGCGTGGGCGGCATCATCGTGGCCATGTGGTGGGTTAGCGGCTCCCTGGGGCATGTGGCCGAGCATCCGGACACCCTGGAGGAGGTCTTCCTGGCCACCAACTCGGGGCGCTCCGAAGCCATGAGTTTCGTTGCCCCGGTGTCCTACGCGCTGGACTGGCTGATGTTCTACAGCGACAAGAGCAAGGTGCTCACGCTGGGCATCGTCTCGGTCTTCGGTGTCATCGCCGGGTCCGCGATCATGGCCTTGTGGACCCGCAGCTTCCGCTGGGAAGGTTTTGGCGGCACCGAGGACGTGGCCAACCATCTGGTGGGCGCCGTCCTCATGGGCGTGGGCGGCGTGACCGCTATGGGTTGCACCATCGGACAGGGCCTCACGGGCCTGTCCACCCTGGGGCTCAACAGCCTGGTGGCCTTTGCCGCCATCGTGGCCGGCTCGGTCGCCGGCTTCAAGTACCAGATGTGGCGCCTGGAGCGCATGGCCTGATCGCCATGGACGTTGAACGCCGCTTCGGTGGCCTGGCCCGCCTGTATGGCGTGGCCGGTGCCCAGCGCATCCGCGCCGCCCATGTGGCCGTGGTGGGGGTCGGCGGAGTCGGCTCCTGGGCCGTGGAAGCCCTCGCGCGCAGTGGCGTGGGGCATCTCACGCTGATCGACCTCGATCACGTGGCCGAATCCAATATCAACCGCCAGATCCACGCCCTGGAGGCCACGCTGGGCCAGGCCAAGGTGCTGGCCATGCGCGATCGCATCACGCAGATCAATCCAGCGTGCCAGGTGCAATGCATCGAAGAGTTCGTGGAACCCGATAACTGGCCAGCCTTGCTGCCGGCCGGCGTGGACGCGGTCATCGACGCCTGCGACCAGGTGCGCGCCAAGACCGCCATGGCGGCCTGGGCCCTCAAGAACAAGCTCGTTTTCATCACGGTGGGTGCGGCCGGGGGCAAGCGCCGGGCGCACGAGGTGGACATTGAGGACCTGGGCCGTGTCACGCATGACCCCTTGCTGGCGCAGCTGCGCTACCGTCTGCGCAAGGAGCACGGCGCTGCCCGTGAGGGGCGCAAGATCGGTGTGGCCTGCGTGTTCAGCCGCGAGGCCGTCAGCGGCCCTGATGCGTCCTGTGCCGTCGAAGGCGATGGCACGCTCAATTGCAGTGGCTATGGCTCACTGGTGGCCGTCACCGCCACCTTCGGCCAATGCGCCGCTGGCTGGGTGTTGGATGAAATCGTGAAGCGAGCTTGAAGATCGCATGAAAATGACGCTATAATTGAAGGCTTGTCGGGGTTAGCGTAAGCGTCCCGCTGTGGGGGACGTTAGCTCAGTTGGTAGAGCAGCGGACTTTTAATCCGTTGGTCGCAGGTTCGAATCCCGCACGTCCTACCAAGTACAATTTGTTGAACCGAATATTCCTCGATAGCTCAGTCGGTAGAGCGCCGGACTGTTAATCCGTAGGTCCCTGGTTCGAGCCCAGGTCGAGGAGCCAAATCAAAAAGGCCTTGCAGCAATGCAAGGCCTTTTTTGTTGTTGCGCGGCATTTTGAGGCACAAAGAAAAAGGGATCTGATCTTGCGATCAGATCCCTTTTGATCTGGTGGGTCCTGAGTGACTCGAACACTCGACCTACGGATTAAGAGTCCGCTGCTCTACCAACTGAGCTAAGAACCCAGACCTCAATTATTGCATAAAAATCAGTCCCGTCCGGGCGGTGCAGGGGACAAAATGCGCTTTTTCGTCGTCGGCATCAAGCAGGAGAATCGAACATGTCTCAAACAATCATCATCACCCTGACGGTGCTCATGCTGGCGGGCTGTGGCGCCGAGACGGCGACCACGGCGGCCACCGTGGGGGCGGCCAAGAAGCAGGAGCTCGAGCAGGGCCAGAAGACCATGGAGCAGGTCAAGCAGAAGGTCGGCGAGTCCATGCAGCAGATGCAGCAAAGCCCGCAGCGCGCCGCCGATTAAGGCTGGCTTAGTCGCCCAGGCTGCCGCTGAGTTCCAGCCAGCGTTCTTCGAGCTGATCCAGCTCATCCTGCAGAGCGCCCAGGCGCTTGCCGAGCTCATTGATCTCATCCATGCCGGGCTGACCGGAGAGCCGCTCTTCGAGCGCGGCTTTCTCCTGCATCAGTTCGGCGATGCGGGCCTCGCACAGTTCGAACTCCTTGCGCAACTGACGGGTGCGGTTGTCTTCGCGTCGCGGGCGGGCCGGCTCGGGTACCGCCACGGCGGGCGGGGGCGGTGGGGCGCTGGCTGCTGCGGAGGCGGCGGCATTGGCCTCCTTGAGGGCCTCGCGCTGGCGCTTGGCCTCGTCCAGCAGATAACGCTGGTAATCGTCCAGGTCGCCGTCGAAGGGGCTGATGCCGCCGCGCGAGACCAGCCAGAACTCATCGCATACCGCACGCAACAGGGCACGGTCGTGGCTGACCAGCATCACCGTGCCTTCGAATTCGTTGAGCGCCATGCCCAGGGCCTCGCGCGTGGCCAGGTCCAGGTGGTTGGTGGGCTCGTCCAGCAGCAGCAGGTTGGGGCGCTGCCAGACCAGCATGCACAGCACCAGGCGCGCCTTCTCGCCGCCGCTCATGGTGCCCACGGTCTGCTTGACCTGGTCCCCGGTGAAGTTGAAGCTGCCCAGGAAACTGCGCAGGTCCTGCTCGCGGGTGGCCTGGCCGCTGAGCGCACCACGTGCCGTGGTGTCCTTGACCAGCCAGATCATGTGTTCCAGCGGGGTGTCCTGCGGGCGCAGCACGTCGAGCTCCTGCTGGGCAAAGTAACCGATGGACAGGCCCTTGCCTTCGATGATCTCGCCCGCCAGGGGCGCCAGGTCGCGCGCGATGGTCTTGACCACGGTGGACTTGCCCTGGCCGTTCGCGCCCAGGATGCCGATGCGCTGCCCAGCCAGCACCGACTTGCTGACGTTCTTCACGATCACCGTTGGTGGCGTGCCGGTTGGAGCACCTTCGGGCGGCGGGTAGCCGAAGTCGATGCCCTGCATGGACAGCATGGGGTTGGGCAGGTTGGCCGGTTCCTTGAACTCGAAGGTGAACTCGGCCTCGGCCAGCAGCGGGCCGATCTTCTCCATGCGGTCCAGCGCCTTGACCCGGCTCTGGGCCTGCTTGGCCTTGCTGGCCTGGGCCTTGAAGCGGTCGATGAATTTCTTGAGGTGGGCGATCTTCTCCTGCTGCTTGGCATAGGACGCCTGCTGCAGTTCCATCTTCTCGGCCCGCATGTCCTCGAACTTGGTGTAGTTGCCGCCATAGCGGTTGAGCTTGGCGGTTTCGATGTGCACGGTGACGTTGGTCACCGCATCGAGGAACTCGCGGTCGTGGCTGATGACCAGCATGGTGCCGGTGTAGCGCTGCAGCCAGGCTTCCAGCCAGACCAGGGCGTCTAGGTCCATGTGGTTGGTCGGCTCGTCCAGCAGCAGCAGGTCGGAGGGGCACATCAGCGCGCGTGCCAATTGCAGGCGCATGCGCCAGCCGCCGGAGAAACTGTTCACGGGCTTGTCGAGTTCCGTGGTGCGAAAGCCCAGGCCCAGGATCAGCGCCTGCGCGCGGGACGAGGCGTCGTGCGCGCCGGCATCGTGCAGCTCCATATAGGCGTGCCCCATGCGCTCGCCGTCATCGGTGGCCTCGGCGGCCACGACCTCCGCCTGCGCGGCGGCCAGGCGCGTGTCGCCGGCGATCACGAAGTCGGTCGCGCTCTCGGCCGTCTCGGGCATGTCCTGGGCCACCTGGGCCAGGCGCCATTGGGCGGGGATGTTGCAGTCGCCGCTGTCCTCGTGCAGGGTGCCGTTGAGCAGGGCGAACAGGGTGGACTTGCCGGCGCCGTTGCGCCCGACCAGGCCGACCTTCTCACCGGGATTGACGGTGACGGAGGCAGCATCCAGCAACACCCTGGCGCCGCGGCGCAGGGTGACATTTTTCAGGGTGATCATTTTTTCAGCAGCGCTTCGCGCGTTATCAGCAGGACTTGTTCGTCGCCTGCACTTGTTTCCAGCCAGGCAGCTTCCAGGCGCGGGAAGGCCGCCTCGAAGTGCTCGCGCTCATTGCCGATCTCCAGGACCAGCACGGCGTGTTCGGTCATCTGTGCCGGGGCCTCGGCCAGCAGACGGCGGATGAAATCCATGCCATCGCTGCCGCCGGCCAGGGCCAGCTCGGGTTCGGCCCGGTATTCGGCGGGCAGGGCGGACATGCTCTGCGCGTTGACATAGGGCGGGTTGCACAGGATCAAGTCGTAGGGGCCGCGCACGTTGGCCAGGCCATCGGAGGGCAGCAGCGTGACGCGGTCCTGCAAGCCGTGCTTGTCGACATTGATGCGGGCCACGGCCAGGGCGTCAGCCGAAAGATCGGCGCCATCCACGCTCACCTCGGGCCAGGCCAGGGCCGCCAGCACGGCGAGGCTGCCGTTGCCGGTGCACAGGTCCAGCACGCGTCGGGTGTGTACGCCCAGCCAGGCGTCGATATTGCCGTTGGCCAGCAGTTCGGCGATGAAGCTGCGCGGCACGATGGCGCGTTCGTCCACATAAAAGGGCACACCCTGCAGCCAGGCCTCGCGGGTCAGATAGGCGGCGGGCTTGCGCGTGGTGATGCGCTCTTGCAGGAGCGCAGCAACCTTGGCTTGTTCCTGCGGGTCGACCGGGCGATCGGCCACTGCGTCAAGGTCGTGCAGCGGCAGGCCCAGTTGCCAGAGCACCAGCCAGGCGGCTTCGTCAAAAGCGTTGCTGGTGCCGTGGCCATAGACCAGGCCGGCAGCGTCGAACTGCCGGGCGCCGGTCTCGATCAGTTCGATCACGGTCGCTGGCTTCGCGGGGGCGCTGTTCATGACGCGAGCTTTTCCAGCACGCGCCGGTAGATGTTTTTCAGCGGCTCGATGTCGGCCACCGGCACGCATTCGTCGATCTTGTGGATGGTGGCGTTGGTCGGACCCAGTTCGATGACCTGCGGGCAGACCTGGGCGATGAAACGACCGTCGCTGGTGCCGCCGCTGGTGGAGAGTTCGGTCTCGAGGCCCGTTTCCGCGCGGATGGCCTCGCGCACGGCGTTGACCAGCGTACCCGGGGTGGTCAGGAAGGGCAATCCGCCGACGGTCCAGGCGAGCTCATATTCCAGCCCATGCTTGTCCAGCACGGCACTCAGACGTTGCTGCAGGCTTTGCGGCGTGGACTCGGTGCAGAAACGGAAATTGAAGTCCACCACCACGCTGCCAGGAATCACGTTGCTGGCGCCTGTGCCGCCGTGGATGTTGCTGACCTGCCAGGTGGTGGGCGGGAAGAAGTCGTTGCCTTGATCCCATGCGATGGCGGTCAATTCGGCCAGCGCCGGAGCGAACTGGTGGACGGGATTCCTGGCCAGGTGCGGATAGGCAATGTGGCCCTGCACGCCCTTGACCGTGAGCTTGCCGCTCATGGTGCCCCGGCGACCGTTCTTGATCATGTCGCCGGTGCGCTGGACCGAGGTCGGCTCGCCGACGATGCAGTAGTCCAGCTTTTCGCCGCGCGCTTTCAGGGTTTCGCAAACCACCACCGTGCCGTCCAGGGCCGGGCCTTCTTCATCGCTGGTCAGCAGCAGGGCGATGTTTAGCGGGGCCTGGGCGTGCGAGGCAAGGTACTCCTCCACCGCCACGACAAAGGCGGCGATCGAGGCCTTCATGTCGCTGCTGCCCCGGCCGTACAGCTTGCCGTCGCGGTGGGTGGGCGTGAACGGGTCCTGGCTCCATTGGGCTACCGGGCCGGTGGGCACCACGTCGGTATGGCCGGCAAAGACCAGCAGCGGGGCGCCAGCCCGGGCCACGCGTTTGGCCCACAGGTTGGTGACACGGAAGTCGGCCGGTCCGCTGACGATGGACTCGCAGACAAACCCCAGGGCCTGGAGGCGTTCGGCCAGCAGGGCCTGGCAGCCGGCATCGTCGGGGGTGACGGACGGGCGCGCGATCAGTTGCTCGGTCAGTTGCAGGGTACGGGACATAGGGGTCTGTTCACACCAATTTCTCAAGTGCGAATGTGATTAAAACCGCGCCAATCTGGGCGCGCGACGACGCCCAGGCTGACTGCCTGGGCTAGGAGTGCAACAACGAGTGGCGCGGTTTTAACCACGTTCCCTCCGGGTTGCGGCCAAAAAGGCCATGCGGGGCGTTGCGCGGACTTGCCGGGGACTACCCCGGCGGCATCCACGCGCCTACCGCATGACCTTTTTCTTCCGCAACGCATCTTGAGAAATTGGTGTGAACAGACCCCGGACTCAGTGCTTCACGTCGAGCGTGATCTCGGTGAAGGACGGTTCGTCGTCCTGGTGCTCGTCGGCCTGGGCCTGGGACGGCTTCTGGAAGTCGTTCTGCAGGCGCCACATGAGGTTGGTCGGCGAATCGGAATTGGCCAGGCCTTCCTTGCGGTCGATCACGCCCTCGGTGATGAGGCGCGCGATGTCCTGCTCGAAGTTCTGCGAGCCTTCGGCCATGGCCTTTTCCAGCGCCTCCTTGATGCTGGAGAAATCGCCTTTCTCGATCAGGTCCGAGATCAGCTTGGTGTTGAGCATGATCTCCACCGCCGGGGTGCGGCTGCCCGTGGTGGTGCGCAGCAGGCGTTGCGAGACGATGGCCTTGAGCGCGCTGGAGAGGTCGCCCAGCATGGTCTGGCGCACTTCCACCGGGTAGAAGCTCAGGATACGGTTGAGCGCCTGGTAGCTGTTGTTGGCGTGCATGGTGGCCAGGCAGAGGTGGCCGGACTGGGCGTAGGCGATGGCCGCGGACATGGTCTCGCGGTCGCGGATTTCGCCGATCATGATCACGTCGGGCGCCTGGCGCAGCGCGTTCTGCAGCGCCGTGCCCAGGTTCTTTGTGTCTGCGCCGATCTCGCGCTGGTTGACCACGGAGCGTTTGTTCTTGAACAGGTACTCGATGGGGTCCTCGATGGTCAGGATGTGGCCCGAGGCGTTTTCGTTACGGTAGTCGATCATGGCCGCCAGCGTGGTGCTCTTGCCCATGCCGGTGGCGCCCACCATCAGGATCAGGCCGCGCTTTTCCATGATCAGGTCGCCCAGGATGGGGGGCAGGGAGAGCGAGCCCAGCGAGGGAATCTCGCCCGAGACGAAGCGGATCACGGCGGCCACCGTGCCGCGCTGGCGCATGGCGCTCAGACGGAAGCGCCCGACGCCTTGCAGCGGGAAGCCCATATTGAGCTCGCTGTAGGCATCGAGCTCGGCCAGGCGTTCCTCGGGAATGATCTCGGCCAGCAGGTTGCGCGGCGCATCGGCCGGCAGCGGCTGGTTGTTGATCGGCACGCACTGGCCGTTGATGCGGATGAGCGCCGGTGAGAAGGCCGACAGATAGATGTCCGAGGCTTTTTTCTCGGACATCAGTCGCAGGATCCGTTCCATCATGCCCATCGTGCTGCTCATGTCTGCTCTCCCTGTATCGTTTGTCGAGGTCGTCCGCTGCCGGCGTGATCAGTCGCGCAGCAGGTCGTTCAGGCTGGTCTTGGAGCGGGTCTGTGCATCCACGCGCTTGACGATCACGGCGCAATACAGGCTGTACTTGCCGTCGGCGCTGGGCAGGTTGCCCGAGACCACGACCGAGCCGGCCGGCACGCGGCCGTAGTGGACTTCGCCGGTGGCGCGGTCATAGATCTTGGTGCTCTGGCCGATGTACACGCCCATGGAGATGACCGAGTTTTCCTCGACCACCACGCCCTCGACGATCTCCGAGCGCGCGCCGATGAAGCAGTTGTCCTCGATGATGGTCGGGCCGGCCTGTACGGGCTCCAGCACGCCGCCGATGCCCACGCCACCCGAGAGGTGCACGTTCTTGCCGATCTGCGCGCAGGAGCCCACGGTAGCCCAGGTGTCGACCATGGTGTTCTCGTCCACGTAGGCGCCGATGTTCACGTAGCTGGGCATCAGGATGGCGCCCTTGGCGATGAAGCTGCCGCGGCGGGCCACGGCCGGCGGCACCACACGCACGCCGGTGGCGGCCATTTCTTCAGCCGAGAGGTGGGCGAACTTGGTCTGCACCTTGTCGTAGAAGCCCAGATCGCCGGCCTTGATGACCTCGTTGTCCTTGAGGCGGAAGGACAGCAGCACGGCCTTCTTGATCCACTGGTGCACCGTCCACTTGCCCACGGATTCGCGCGTGGCCACGCGCAGGCGGCCCTTGTTCAGCTCGGAGATGACGTGCTCGACCGCGTCGGCCACTTCCTTGGGCGCGGACTTGACGGAGATGTTGGCGCGGTTTTCCCAGGCAGCTTCGATGATCTGTTGCAGTTGTTGGCTCATGTGTAGGACTCGGAGTTTCAGTTTCTGGATTGGACAAATTGAATGATGCGTTCGGCCGCTTCCGCGCATTCGGCGGTTTCGGCCACCAGCGCCATGCGCACGCGCCCGGCGCCGGGGTTGAAGCCGCCGGCCTCGCGCGCCAGATAGCTGCCGGGCAAAACAGTCACATTGTAAAGAGCGTAGAGATCGCGGGCGAAATCGGTGTCGCTGCCCTTCACGCCGGCCCAGAGGTAGAAGGCCGCGTCGGGCAGGGCCACGTCCAGCACGGCGCTCAGCATGGGTGTGACCTGGGCAAACTTGGCGCGGTAGAGATTGCGGTTCTCGATGACGTGCTGCTCGTCGTTCCAGGCAGCGATGCTGGCGGCCTGTACCACGTGGCTCATGGCGCTGCCGTGGTAGGTGCGGTAGAGCAGGAAGGCCTTCATGATGGCCGCATCGCCAGCCACGAAGCCGCTGCGCATGCCCGGCACGTTGCTGCGTTTGGAGAGACTGGTCAGTGCGATCAGGTTCCTGAAGTCGCCGCGACCCAGTTTCAAGGCCGCCTCCAGCCCGCCCAGCGGCGGCTCGTCCCGGAAGTAGATCTCGCTGTAACACTCGTCGGAGGCAATGACGAAGCCGTAGCGATCGCTCAAGTCGAACAGCTTCTTCCATTCTTCCAGCGGCATCACGGCCCCGGTCGGGTTGCCGGGCGAGCAGGTGAAGACCAGCTGGGTGCGGGCCCAGACCTCGGCGGGCACGCTGTCCCAGTCCACGGCGAAGTTGCGCGCCGGGTCGCTGGGCACGTAATACGGCTGGGCGCCCGCCAGCAGTGCGGCGCCTTCGTAGATTTGATAGAAGGGGTTCGGGCACAGGACCAGGGCGCCGGGCTGGCTGCCGTCGACCACGGTCTGCGTCAGCGCGAACAGGGCCTCGCGCGAGCCATTGACCGGCAGGATCTGGCCGGTCGGGTTGAGCGCGACACCATAACGGCGCTGCAGCCAGCCGGCCATGGCTTCCCTCAGCGCCGGCTCGCCGGCGGTCGGCGGGTAGCCGGTCAGGCCGGTGTCCAGCGCGCCGCTGAGGGCGCGCTTGATGAAATCGGGCGTGGCGTGCTTGGGCTCACCGATGCCCAGGCTGATGGGGCGATAGGCCGGGTTGGGGGTGATGCCGGAAAAAAGTTGCCGCAGCCGTTCGAAAGGATAGGGCTGCAGTCGTTGGAGCAGGGGGTTCATGAGGGGAATTATCCCGGAACTCCCCGGCGCGGCAGAGGAAGGGGCGGCAACCCCCCTCAGGGTTCAGCGCGCCCGCTGTTTGGCCGAGCCCAGCAACTTCTGCGTCAGCAGGTCGATGGACAGGACCAGGGCGATACCGATGGACATGACCATCACGACCTCGGGCAGGTCGGTCGAGTTGATGACGCCAAAGCCGCGGGGAAGTGCCTGCCGGTCCAGGGTGGTGCAGACGAAATCGGCTGCGGCCATGCCGGTGTAGTGCATGGCACAGACGGCCACGGCCATGACGACGGCCGCCAGCAGGCGCAGCGCCAGGGGTTTGGTGTTGAAGGCCAGCCAGAGGGCAGCGGTCGCCGCCACGACGGCGATCACCAGGGACGCCGCCACCAGCAGGAACGACCAGTTGATGTAGCCGCCAAAACGCATGCCGTACATGCCCAGGTAATGCATGACGGCCACACCCAATCCCAAGGAGGCGCCAGCCGTCAGCAGCCGGGTCTTGTTGGAGGGATCACGGGCCACATACGTCAGGCCGAAACCGGTGGCCAGGCAGACCACCAACAGCGAGATGATGGTTTCGGTCATGGAGTAGCCCACGCGCAGGTCCATCTTCAGCGCGGCCATGCCGATGAAATGCATGGTCCAGACACCGATGCCACCCAGCGCCAGCGTGGCGGCCATCAGGTCGAAATGGTTGATACGGCCTTCGGGGCCGACGATGCGGCGAGCCGCCGTCAGCGCGACAAAGGAACCGATGAAGGCGAGGAGGAAAGAAAGCGCGACATAAGTGGCGTCGTAGCTTGATACAACTTGTGGATTCATGAATGACCTTAGATGCGAACCGGTCGAATCTAAGGGAAGGCAGCTGCCGGGCGGCCCCGGCGCGCGCATTCACCCACGAAAAGGAAGGGCATACCGTGCCCGGCACGGTTGGCCTCAGCTTTGCGGGGGCTTGGTCAGGTAGTGCAGCAGCAGCTTGTCCTGCTGGCTCAGGCCGTGGAAAGCCATGCCGGTGAAATGGCCCCCGCCGTCTGCGGCCTGGCGGGCGTGGCAGACCGTGGCCTTGAGGGCGAGGTTGGTGGGCTCGCCTTCGACCACGGCGCCGATGCTGAGGTCGAGGGTCTTGCCCACGGCGGCTGTGGCTGTGGGCGTGCTGATCATGGCGCCCTGCATGCTGATGTCCAGCAACTGGCCGTCCAGCTTGAGTTCGCCGATCCGAACGGTGACGGGCCAGCTGGTCTTGGTCCGCAGTGACTGGCGCACCTGGCGGGCATCCACCTGGGTCGGGTAGGCCAGCAGAGCGTAGATGAAGGGTTTTTCGTAGGTCTGGAGGACCTTGCTGATGAAGGAAAACTCATGCAGGCCGGTAAAGCCACGCACGATGCAGACATCGCCCTCGGTCAGGCCGGTATCCTCGCCCTCCGGTCCCTGGGGACCCACCATGACGCCCCGGTTCTCGATGGCGCCGAAGAGCTGGCCCTCCTTCTTGCTGGCGCCTTCCACCAGCCGGCGAACCTGCAGCGCGATGCCCGGGCGCAGGCCAAGCTCCTTGAGGCTGATTTGCAGCACGTCGTTCTTCTGAGTCTCGATGGCGGCCTGGTTCATGATGGGGGCGTTTCCATGGGGAGCCGGTGAAATGGCGTGAATCTACACGGTCCTTCAGGCGGCCGCCATGACGCAGGGCATGGCAATGTGTACAAATGCAACCTTTCGGGTTTTCCCGTAGCACATATCCTGCAGGAATTGCACGATTTTCGTGCGGGCCGGGACGGTATGATTTCAGGCTGTTCCCGCCATCAGACTGTTCTCACCGTGCGTCTCACCTCCATCAAGCTTTCCGGGTTCAAGTCCTTCGCCGAGCCGACCAACTTCATGCTGCCAGGGCAACTGGTCGGTGTGGTCGGCCCCAACGGCTGCGGCAAATCCAACATCATGGACGCCGTGCGCTGGGTGCTGGGCGAGAGCCGCGCCAGCGAGTTGCGCGGCGAGTCCATGCAGGACGTGATCTTCAACGGCACCACCACCCGCAAGCCGGCCAGCCGCTCCAGCGTGGAGCTGGTGTTCGACAACGCCGACCACCGTGCCGGCGGCCAGTGGAGCCAGTATGCCGAGATCGCCGTCAAGCGCGTGCTCACGCGCGACGGCACCAGCAGCTACTACATCAATAACCAGCCAGTGCGCCGGCGCGACGTGCAGGACGTGTTCCTGGGCACGGGCCTGGGCCCGCGTGCCTACGCCATCATCGGCCAGGGCACGATCAGCCGCATCATCGAATCCAAGCCTGAGGAACTGCGCCTGTTCCTCGAAGAGGCTGCCGGTGTCTCCAAGTACAAGGAACGTCGCCGCGAGACCGAAAATCGCCTGTCCGATACGCGCGAGAACCTGACCCGCGTGGAAGACATCCTGCGCGAACTCAACGCCAACCTGGAAAAGCTCGAACGCCAGGCCGAAGTTGCGCAGAAGTACAACACCCTGCAGGCCGATGCCACGCTCAAACAGCAGCAGCTCTGGTACCTGCGTCGCTCCGAGGCCGAGGCCGACCAGACCCGCATCAAGCAAGAGGGCGAGAAGGCCGTCATCGAACTCGAATCCCGCGTGGCCGACCTGCGCCACATCGAAGCCGATCTGGAGACCATCCGCCAGGCGCATTACGCCGCCGGCGACCAGGTCAACCAGGCCCAGGGCCTGCTCTATGAAGCCAGTACCGAAGTGGGGCGTCTGGAGGCCGAGATCCGTTTCGTGGTCGAGGGTCGCCAGCGTGTCGAGGAGCGCCTGGTCACCCTGAAGGAGCAGACCGCCCAGTGGGCTACGCGCAAGCAGGACGCCCAGGCCGAGATCGAAAGCCTGGCCGAGCTGGCCCTGGTGGGCGAGGAGAAGACCACCGAGCTGGCCGCCCAGCTGGAAGAGCAGGCCCAGGCCCTGCCTGACATGGAAGAAGCCGTACGCCAGGCCCAGAGCCGCGCCAACGAGCAGCGCGGCAGCGTGACCCAGGTGCAGCAGCAGATCCAGGTGCTGGCCGCCGAGCAGCGCAGCATCGAGGAGCAGTCGCGCCAGCTGAACCAGCGTCGCGAACGCCTGGACACCGATCGCAAGGCCCTGGCCGCGCCGGATGAGGCCCGCCTGCAGAGCCTGCAGGCCCAGTCGGCCCAGGCCAGCGAAGCCGCCGCCGTGGCCGATGCCCGCCTGCACGAGTTGCAGGACAGCGTGCCGCAGCTTGACGAGACACGCCGCACCCAGCAGGCCACCGTGAACACCGAAGCCGCCAGGCAGGCCGACCTGTCGGCGCGTTTGGAAGCGCTCAAGGCCCTGCAGGAGAAGGTCAAGACCGACGGCAAGCTGCAGCCCTGGCTGGCCAAACATGGCCTGGCCGACCTGCAGGCCCTGTGGACCAAATTGCACATCGAGCAGGGCTGGGAAAGTGCCCTGGAAGCCGCCTTGCGCGAACGCATGGGGGCGCTGGAAGTCAGCCGCATCGATATGGTCAAGGCCTTCGGCAACGATGCGCCACCGGCCAAGCTGGCCTTCTACAGTGCGCCGCCCGCCGGCGCGCCCGAAAAGGCCGGCGGCCTGCCGCGCCTGGCCGACCTGCTGCGCGTGAACGACGCCGGCCTCAAGGCCGTGCTGGTGGATTGGCTGCAGGGCTGCTACGTGGCGCAGAGTTTCGAGGACGCCCTGTCCCAGCGGACCCAGTTGCAGCCCGGTGAGACCCTTTATGTGAAGAGCGGCCACGCCGTCAATGCGCACAGCGTGAGCTTCTACGCCCAGGATTCCGAACAGGCCGGCCTGCTGGCCCGCGCCCAGGAAATCGAGAACCTGGAAAAGCAGCTGCGTGCCCAATCGCTCATCAACGAAGAGGCCCGCAGCGCCCTGGTGCGCGCCGAGGCCGCCTACGCCGACGCGTCCCAGCGCCTGATCACCGCGCGCCGTGAAGCCAGCGAGACGCAGAGCCGTGCCCATGAGCTGCAGGTCGAGACCCTGCGCCTGACGCAGCTGGCCGAACAGACCCGCGCCCGCAGCGAGCAGATCGCCGGCGACCTGGCCGAAGTCGATGCCCTGCTGGAAGAACTGCAGGAACGTCGTGTGGCCGCCGAAGGCCGCTTCGAGGAACTCGACATGCAGCTGGCCGACAGCCAGGAGCGCCATGCCCAGCTCGACGAGCGTGTGCTGGAGGCCGAGCGCAAACTCAATGCCTGCCGCGAGCAGCAGCGCAGCCTGGAGCGCCAGGCGCAGGAGGCCACCTTCTCGCTGCGCACGCTGGATGCCCGCAAGGCCGAACTGGCCCGTGCCATCGACACCGCCGATCAGCAGGCGGCGACCATCACCACCGAGGAACAGCGTGCCCGCGACGAGCTGGCCCGCCTGACCGACGCCGCCGCCCAGGCCGGCCTGCAGAACGCACTGGCGCTCAAGCTCGAACGCGAGCAGGCCCTGGGCGCCAAACGCAGCGAATACGATGACCTGACCGCCAAGCTGCGCGCCAGTGACGAACGCCGGATCAAGCTCGAGCGCGAGCTCGACCCGCTGCGCCAGCGCATCCAGGACATGCAGCTCAAGGAGCAGGCCGCGCGCCTGGGCTTCGAGCAGTACGCCCAGCTGCTGGCCGATGCCCAGGCCGACCTGGAAGCCGTGGCCAAATCCATCGAAGAGGGCAATGTGCGCCTGACCGGCCTGCAAGGCGAGATCGATCGCCTGAACCGCGAGATCGCGGCCCTGGGGGCGGTCAACCTGGCGGCCCTGGAAGAGCTGGCCAGTGCGAGCGAACGCAAGCACTTCCTGGACGCGCAATCGGCCGACCTGAACCTGGCGATGAACACACTGGAAGATGCCATCCGCAAGATCGACGGAGAAACCCGCGAATTGCTGGCCGGCACGTTCAAGACCGTCAACGAGCACTTCGGCAAGATGTTCCCCGAGCTCTTCGGCGGCGGCCAGGCCCGACTCATCATGACCGGCGACGAGATCCTGGATGCCGGTGTGCAGGTCATGGCCCAGCCGCCGGGCAAGAAGAACCAGACCATCCACCTGCTCTCGGGCGGCGAGAAGGCGCTGACGGCCATCGCGCTGGTGTTCGCCATCTTCCAGCTCAACCCGGCACCCTTCTGCCTGCTGGACGAGGTGGACGCGCCGCTGGACGACGCCAACACCGAGCGTTATGCCAAGCTGGTGAGCAGCATGAGCAAGGGCACCCAGTTCCTCTTCATCAGCCACAACAAGATCGCCATGGAAATGGCCGAGCAGTTGATCGGCGTGACCATGCAGGAGCAGGGCGTCTCGCGCATCGTGGCGGTGGACATGGAATCTGCCGTGTCCATGGCCGAGGCGGCTTGAGCCGCGACTGGACCGCGTACCGATGAGCACGCTGCAAATCGGACTGGCCATTGCTGGCGGCTTGCTGTTGGCGGCCCTGGTGGCGCACGGCGCCTGGACGGCGCGGCGCAACCAGCCCCGCCTGGCCGAGCCCGAAGCCGCCCCCGTCGAGCCGCATGGGCTGGACGGCCTCGCGCTCGATCCGGCGGCGCCCGCTGCCGCCGGCAGCGCTGATGAGGACGGGCTCCTGCTGCCGACGATGCTGGACAGGAAAGCCCAGCTGGACCCCTTGATCGACGTCAGCGCGACCATCGAGCTCGAACACCCGGTCAGCGGCGAGGCCGTGCTGCAGCACATGCCAGCCACGCGTCGTGTGGGCAGCAAGCCCTATGCGATCGAAGGCCTGGACCCGGTCAACGGGGCCTGGGAGCCACCCCAGCCCGGCCGGCGTTACAGCGCCCTGCAGGCCGGCGTCCAGCTGGCCAACCGCGCCGGCGCGCTCAACGAGATCGAGTACTCCGAGTTCGTCATGAAGACGCAGGCCCTGGCCGATGCCGTGGGCGGCACCCCCGAATTTCCCGACATGCTCGACGCCGTGGCACGTGCGCGCGAACTCGATGCCTTTGCCAGCGAGCATGACGCGCAGCTCAGCGTCACCCTGCGCGCCCGCCACACCGCCTGGAGCGCCGGTTATGTGCAGCAGAACGCGGCACGCCTGGGTTTCGTGGCCGGCGTGCTGCCCGGGCGCATGGTGCTGCCCGCCAGCGTGGGCGGCCAGCCGCCCGTGCTGAGCTTGCATTACGACGCGCAGGCGGCCCAGGCCGAAGACCCGGCCCAGACCGCCATCCGCGAGATGACCTTGAGCCTGGATGTGTCCCAGGTGGCACGCTCCGAGCAGCCCTATGTGCGCCTGCGCGAGACCGCTACGCGCCTGGCCGAGGTGATGGACGGACAGATCACCGACGACAACGGCCAGCCCCTGAGCACCGACGCCATGGACCTGATCGGCTCCGAGCTCGAGAACCTCTACGACAAGCTCGACGAGCGCGAGTTGTCCGCCGGCTCGGCACTGGCGCGCCGTCTGTTCTCCTGAAATTTTGACCCCTGGATTCGATGAGCACGTCCGACCTGTTCGACGCGGCGCCCGCTGGCGGCCCTGACTTGCAGCGTGTGCAGGAACTGCACCGCCTGCTGCACCACCACGCGCACCGCTACTACGTGCTCGATGCGCCCGAGATCCCGGACGCCGAGTACGACCGCCTGTTCCGCGAACTCCAGGCGCTGGAGGCCGCGCATCCGGAACTGATCACGTCCGACTCGCCGACGCAGCGGGTGGGTGGCCAGATACTGGATGGACTGGCACCGGTGCGCCATGCCGTGCCCATGCTGTCCATCGACACCGAGACCGACACGACGGCTCAGGGGGCGCAGAACTTTGATGCCCGCGTGCGCAAAGCGCTGGGTCTGCTGGAAACCGACCCACCGGTGGACTACGCGGCCGAACTCAAGTTCGACGGCCTGGCCATCAATCTGCGCTATGAACGTGGCGTGCTGGTACAGGCTGCTACGCGCGGGGACGGTGAGACCGGCGAGGATGTGACGCAGAACGTGCGCACGATCGGGCAAATACCGCTGCGCCTGAATGGCTGTGACGCGCCGGTGCTGGAGGTGCGAGGCGAGGTCTATATGCGGCGTGATGACTTCGAGTCGCTCAACGAGAAACAGCGCGAAAAGGGCGAGAAGACTTTCATCAACCCGCGCAACACGGCGGCCGGTGCCATTCGCCAGCTGGACCCGGCACTGGTGGCCCAGCGGCCGTTGAGCTTTTTTGCATATGGCCTGGGCGAGGTACAGGGCTGGGCTCTCCCCGCGACGCACAGCCAGATGCTGGACGCGCTGCAGGCCCTGGGTTTGCCGGTCTGCGCGGAACGGGTCGTGGCCCAGGGCGCCGAGGGCCTGCTGGCTTTTCACCAGGCCATGGGCGCGAAACGTGACGCGCTGCCTTTCGACATTGACGGTGTGGTCTACAAGGTCAACGCCCTGGCCCTGCAGCAGCAGCTGGGTTTCAAGACCCGCGAGCCGCGTTGGGCCGTGGCGCACAAGTACCCGGCGCAGGAGATGCTCACCACGGTGCAGGCCATCGAGGTCCAGGTGGGCCGCACCGGCAAGCTCACACCGGTGGCCAAGCTCGCGCCCGTGTTCGTGGGCGGTGTCACGGTCACCAACGCCACCCTGCACAACGAGGACGAGGCCCGGCGCAAGGACGTGCGGGTGGGCGACACGGTCATCGTGCGCCGCGCGGGGGACGTGATCCCCGAGGTGGTGTCTGTGCTCCTGGAAAAACGCCAGCCCGGGGCCGAGGTCTTCACCATGCCGCGCATCTGCCCGGTCTGCGGTTCAGCGGCCGTGCGCGAGGAAGACGAAGCGGACTACCGCTGCACCGGCGGCCTGTTCTGCAGCGCCCAGCGCAAGCAGGCCATCCTGCACTTTGCGCAGCGCCGCGCGGTCGAGGTCGAGGGCCTGGGCGAGAAGCTGGTGGACCAGCTGGTCGACGGCGGCGTTGTCAAGACCTTGCCGGATCTTTACCGACTGGGCCTGGTGGCGCTGGCCAGCCTGGAGCGCATGGCCGACAAGTCGGCACAGAACATCGTCGACGCGCTGGAGAAATCCAAGCAGACCACCTTGCCGCGTTTCATCTTCGGCCTGGGCATCCGCCACGTGGGCGAGGCCACGGCCAAGGCGCTGGCGCGGCATTTCGGCCAGCTCGACGCCATCATGGATGCCAGCGAGGAAGCTTTGCTGCAGGTGCCCGACGTCGGCCCCGTGGTGGCGCAGAGCATCCACACCTTCTTCCAGCAGGCCCACAACCGCGAAGTGGTGGAGCAGCTGCGCGCCTGCGGCGTCCACTGGGAAGAGGGTGAACCCAGCCCGGCGGCGCAGCTGCCGCTGGCCGGCAAGACCTTCGTGCTGACCGGCACCCTGCCCACGCTGAGCCGTGAGCAGGCCAAGGAGATGCTGGAGGCGGCCGGCGCCAAGGTGGCCGGCTCGGTCAGCAAGAAGACCGACTACGTGGTGGCGGGCGAGGAGGCCGGCAGCAAGCTGGACAAGGCGCGCGACCTGGGGGTGACAGTGATCGACGAAGCCGGCCTGCAGGCGCTGCTCGGCGGCGCTGTCGGCTGAGGCGTCAGTCCGCGCTGGTCGACCCGTCTGCAAAACGCTCCGGCCGGCGCCAGAGCCACCACAAGGTGGCCACCATGCAGGTGATGGCCAAGAGCGGCACCCACAGCGGCCGCACGCCGTACAGCATGTAGAGCGCGCTGGCGCCCATGAACGACGTGGCGAGCCACTTGGCGCGCCGGCTGACCACCCCGCCGCGACGCCAGTCGCGGATCATCGGGCCGAAGGCCGTGTGGTTCTCAAGCCAGTGGAGCAGGCGCGGCGAACTGCGTGCCGCTGCCCAGGCCGACAGCAGGACGAACGGAGTGGTGGGCAGCACGGGTAGGAAGAGACCGATGATTCCCAGCAGCAGGAAGAGCAGGGCCAGGATCAGGTAGAGCCATCGCATCGGTATCGGCAGGCGCTCGGCCCGCCTTCAGGTTTCTTCCAGCAGCTTGTTCACCACGCCCCGCAGCATGGCCGGCTTGAAGGGCTTGACGAGGTAGGCATTGGCGCCGGCCTCCTGTCCTCGCTTGCGGTCGGCTTCAGCGTCGTTCGCAGAGAGCAGGACGATCTTCACTTTCGCAAGGGTGTCCGAGCTGCGAAGCTGCTTGCAGACCTCGTAGCCGTCGAGCCCGCCCGGCATCATGATGTCGAGCAGGATCAGGTCGGGATGGTTCTGCTTGGCCGCCAGTATTCCAGCCTCACCGTTGGAGGCCTCGGAAAGCTTGAGCCCTGATTCACTCAGGGCCCACTTGACGAGATCGCGCGTTGTCGCGTGGTCATCAATAATGAGAACTTTCTTCATGACCAACCGTTTGCTCCAGACACCATGACCGTTCGACAGATTCTACGCATGGGCGACCCGCGCCTGTTGCGCGTGGCCCAGCCCGTCACCCGGTTCGACGCTGACGAACTGCACCTGCTCATCACCGACCTGATCGACACCATGGCCGCCGCCAACGGTGCCGGCCTGGCGGCGCCGCAGATCGGCGTGGACCTGCAGGTGGTGATTTTCGGCAGTGGAGAGTTCAATCCGCGTTACCCCGAAGCGCCCATCGTGCCGCGCACCGTGTTGTGCAACCCGGTGATCACCCCGCTGGGGGAGGCAGAGGAACTGGGATGGGAAGGCTGTCTCTCGGTGCCGGGGCTGCGCGGCGTGGTGCCGCGCTGGCAGCGCATCCGCTATACCGGTTTCGATCAGTACGGTGACCCCATCGACCGCACGGTGGAGGGCTTCCACGCCCGCGTGGTGCAGCACGAGTGCGACCACCTGGTGGGCAAGCTCTATCCGATGCGGGTGCGCGACTTCACGCAGTTCGGCTACACCGAAGTGCTGTTTCCCGGGCTGGACGCCAGCCAGGACGATTGAGGTGAACGCGGGCCGGCACGCGATGTGCCGGCCTCTTGCTCAACTCAGAGCGGCTTGATCTGCACCTTGCGCCATTTGATCGGGCCGCCGTTGGCACCCTGCACGCCGGCACCGTACTGCAGGGCGAAGGGACCGCTGGGGAACTTGCCGTTGCGGGTGCTGACGGTCTGCACGCCGTTGAGTTTCACGGTCAGCTCGTCGCCCACGGCCCGGATTTCCAGGGTGTTCCACTTGCCGCCGGCCTTGTAGACGGTGGGCACGGGGACGGCTGCAAAACCAACGATGGCGCCGGTGGCATAGGTCGGGTCCGGACGGATGTCCCAGATGTTGACCTCGTAGGCGTTGTCCGCCGCGATCTTGGCCGGATCGGAGGCGCGGATGAAGATGCCGCTGTTGGTGTCGGTGGCGGCCCAGAACTCGGCATAGATCTCGAAATCCTTGTACGAGTTCTTGGAGACCAGGTAGCCGCCCTTGCCCTGGTTGGCCGAGATGCCGCCGGCCTCGATGCGCCAGTTGGCGTCGCCCAGCCTGTTCCAGTTCTCCAGCCCCTGCTCGCCGTCGATCAGCGTGACCCAGCCGGAGCCGGGGAAGTTGGCGCAGCCGGCCAGGGCCAGGGCCAAGGTGCACAGGGCAAGCCTGCGCGGGAATGAATGTCGCATCGCGGTCTCCTCAATGGGTGTGTCTTGTTCTGCAGCAGGACGCTGCCTGCACACTATGGCACGGCAAGGGGGAGGCCTGTCAATCGGGGTCTGTGCGCACCCGGGGCTTGCGTGCCCGCGGGCACAGGGCTTCAGGACGCCAGCACGTCCAGCAACTCGGTCTCGATGGCGATCTGCGCGCGGTTGTTCTGCAGCGCGTCGCCGCTGATCAGGAAAGTGTCGTCCACCCGCTCGCCCAGGGTGTTGACCTTGGCCAGTTGCAGGTTGATGCGGTGGCGTGCCAGTACGCGTGCCACCTTGTAGAGCAGGCCGGTCTGGTCGCTGGCCGAGATGCTGAGCAGCCAGCGCTGGGCCTTCTCATCCGGCTTGAGGCTGACGCGCGGCGTGACGGGGAAGCTCTTGACCCGGCGCGACAGCCGCCCGCGGCTGGGCTCGGGCAGGGGGGCTGCCTCTGCGATGGCGCGGGCCAGTTCGGATTCGACCATGCTGGTCATTTCGCGGTAGTGGTCCTGCATGCCCGAGGTGACCACCTGGAAGGTGTCGAGCGCGTAGCCGTTGCGCGCCGTGTGGATGCGCGCGTCCAGGATGCTGAAGCCGCCCTGGTCGAAATAGCCGCAGATGCGGGCGAAGAGGTCGGGCTGGTCGGGCGTGTAGACCAGCACCTGCAGGCCTTCGCCCGCGGGTGAGCGGCGCGCACGCACGATGGGCTGGTCGGTGCCGACATGGCGTGAGATGTGGCGGGTGTGCCAGGCGATGTCGTCGGCATCATGGCGCATGAAATAGCTGACGTCCAGCGTGTCCCAGAGCTTCTTGTGGGCCTCGTGCGGCAGGCTGTGCAGGGCCAGCTTGACCAGGGCCTCGCGCTTGTGCGCCTCGACCTCGGCGTCGGGCGAGGGCGCGTGGCCACCCAGGGTGCGCAGGGTGTAGCGGTAGAGGTCTTCGAGCAGCTTGCCTTTCCAGGCGTTCCAGACCTTGGGGCTGGTGCCGCGGATGTCGGCCACGGTGAGCAGGTAGAGGGCGGTCAGGTAACGCTCGTTGCCGACCTGTTTGGCGAAGGCGGCGATGACGTCGGGATCGCTCAGGTCGGACTTCTGCGCGATGCGGCTCATGGACAGGTGCTCGCGCACCAGGAACTCGATCAGCTTCGCATCCTCGCGGCTGATGCCGTGCTGGCTGGCAAAACGACGCACTTCCGTGGCGCCCAGGTCGGAGTGGTCGCCGCCGCGGCCCTTGGCGATGTCGTGGAAAAGCGCGGCCGCGTAGAGGATCCAGGGCTGGTCCCAACCGGCGCCCAGCTGAGAGCAGAAGGGGTACTCGTGCGCGTGCTCGGCCATGAAAAAGCGTCGCACA
Organism: Burkholderiales bacterium; assembly: GCA_016185015.1. Taxonomy (GTDB): domain Bacteria; phylum Pseudomonadota; class Gammaproteobacteria; order Burkholderiales; family Burkholderiaceae_C; genus Hylemonella. The sequence continues at coordinate 49,114 of JACPOI010000057.1, read as the reverse complement.
TTGCGCAGCACCATGAGGATGTGCTGGTCCACCGTGTAGACGTGGAACAGGTCGTGCTGCATCTGGCCCACGATGCGCCGGAAGATCCAGAGGTAGCGCCCCAGCACCGAGGTCTGGTTCATCAGGCGCATGGCGTGCGTGATGCCGCGCGGCTGCTGCAGGATGGCCATGAAGGTCTGGCGGTTGACCGGGTCGCTGCGGAATTTCGCCGTCATCAGGCCGCGCGCGTTGTACAGCGCGCGCAGGGTGCGCGCCGACAGGCCCTTGGCGCCTTCGGTGGTCTGGTAGACCAGGAAGGTCTCCAGGATGGCGTGGGGCTCGCGCTGGTAGAGCTCGTCGCTGGCGACTTCGATCAGGCCGCCCTTGTCCAGGAAGCGCTCGTTGATGGCGCGCGGGGCCTGGGTGCGCGGGTTGAGCCGCTCTTCGATATTGAGCAGCAGGATCTGGTTGAGCTGGGTCACGGCCTTGGCGGCCCAGTAGTAGTGGCGCATCAGCGCCTCGCTGGCGCGCACCTTGGTCTTGACCTCGGCCGTGTCCGAGCTGTAGCCGAAGGTGTTGGCCACAGCCGTTTGCAGGTCGAACACCAGCCGGTCCTCGCGCCGGCCGGCGATCAGGTGCAGGCGCAGGCGGATCAGCTCCAGCATGGCCTCGTTGCGCTTGAGCTGGCGTACCTCGAAGGGGGTGGCCAGGCCGGTGCGGGCCAGTTCGTCCCAGGATTTGCCGTAGCCGGCGGCCTGCGCCACCCAGAGGATGATCTGCAGGTCGCGCAGGCCGCCGGGGGATTCCTTGCAGTTGGGCTCAAGCGCGTAGGGTGTGTCCTCGAACTTGTTGTGGCGCTGCTGCATCTCCAGCGTCTTGGCGACAAAGAAAGCGCGTGCGTCCAGCGCCTGGCGAAAGCGCCAGCGGAAATCCTTGAACAGGGTGGCGTTGCCGCAGATCAGGCGCGACTCCAGCAGCGCCGTCTGCACCGTCACGTCCTTGGCCGCCTCGGCCAGGCATTCGTCGACCGTGCGCACGCTGGAGCCGATTTCCAGGCCGGCGTCCCAGCAACTGCTGATGAAGGTCTCGATGCGCTGGCGCAGGGCCTCATCCGTGTCCGGCGACTGGCCTTCGGGCAGCAGCAGCAGGACGTCGATGTCCGAGTGCGGGAACAGTTCACCGCGCCCGAAACCACCGACCGCCACCAGGGCCAGGCCGGGGCCGAAACCAGCGTGTTTCCACAGTGTCTTGAGGCTGTCGTCGGCCAGGCGGGCGAGCTGGCGCAGGGCCGCGTGCACGCCGCGTGTGGAGCGGCCGCTGTCGCTGACGTTCTGCAGCAGCTCGGCCTTGCTGGCGCGGTATTGCTCGCGCAGGGTCTGGGTTCTGATCATCCTGAGCACAAGCAGGAATCAGGCCTGATCGACGCCGATTCAGGCCGCCAGGGCCGCGCTTTTCACGAAGTCCGGCACCGGCGGGCTGCCGGCCGACAGTGTCAGCACCTCGTAGCCGGTGGGCGTGACCAGCACGGTGTGTTCCCACTGGGCCGAGAGCGAGTGGTCCTTGGTGACGATGGTCCAGCCGTCGCCCAGCTCCTTGATGTCGCGCTTGCCGGCGTTGATCATGGGCTCGATGGTGAAGGTCATGCCGGGTTTCAGTTCCTCCAGCGTGCCGGGCTTGCCGTAGTGCAGCACCTGCGGCTCCTCGTGGAAGACCTGGCCGATGCCGTGGCCGCAGAACTCGCGCACCACGGAAAAACCGTTGCTCTCGGCGAATTTCTGAATGGCCCAGCCGATGTCGCCCAGGCGGGCGCCGGGTTTGACCTGCTCGATGCCGTGCCACATGGCTTCGTAGGTGAAGGAGCACAGGCGCTTGGCGGCAATGGAGGCGTCGCCGACGATGAACATGCGGCTGGTGTCGCCGAACCAGCCATCCTTGATGACGGTGACGTCGATATTGACGATATCGCCCTTCTTGAGCACCTTGTCGCCGGGGATGCCGTGGCAGACCACATGGTTGATCGAGGTGCACAGCGAGGCCGGGAAGGGCGGGTAGCCGGGCGGCTGGTAACCCAGGGTGGCCGAGGTCGTGCCCTGGGCCTTCATGCATTCGGCCGCCAGGCGGTCGATCTCGCCGGTGGTGATGCCGGGTTTCACGTGGGGGGTCAGGTAGTCCAGCACTTCGGCCGCCAGCCGGCAGGCCAGGCGCATGCCGGCGATGCCGGCTTCGTCTTTGTAGGTGATCGTCATGGGGCGGAATTATCCCATTGGCGGCGCTTTCATGTCGGGGACGGCCTGATCCGGGATGGGGCAGCGGGTAAAATCTTGCCTTTCCCCCTCCGACCTTCAAGGCCACCCTCGTGACCCTGCACATCTCCTCTTTCGAAGGCGGCAGCGCCCTCAGCCCTTTTCGCGTCCAGCAGCTCCTGCCCCGTCTGCAGGCCATCCACGACAAGATCAGCGGCATTGCCGCGCGTTATGTGCACCTGGTGGCCAGTGATGCCGAGCCGACGGCCGGACTGAAACAGCAGCTCGCTGCGCTCCTGAGCTATGGCGATCCCTACGCCGGCCCGGCCGACGGCCCGCTGGTGGTGGTGGCGCCTCGCCTGGGCACGGTCTCGCCCTGGGCTTCCAAGGCCACCGACATTGCCCACAACTGCGGCCTGGCCGTGCACCGCGTGGAGCGCGTGGTCGAATACCGCCTGACGCTCAAATCGGGCCTGCTGGGCAAGAACGCCCTGACGACGGAGCAGCTGGGCCAGGTGGCCGCCTTGCTGCACGACCGCATGACCGAAAGCGCCGTGGCCACCCGCGAGGAGGCCTGCGCCCTGTTCACCGAGCTGCACCCGGCGCCCATGGAGCACGTGGACATCCTGGGGGGCGGTCGCGCGGCGCTGGAGAAGGCCAATGTGCAATTCGGCCTGGCCCTGGCCGAGGACGAGATCGAGTACCTGGTGCAGGCCTTCCGTGACCTGAAGCGCAATCCGACCGACGTCGAGCTCATGATGTTTGCCCAGGCCAACAGCGAACACTGCCGCCACAAGATCTTCAACGCCGACTTCAGCATCGACGGCGTGCGCCAGCAGCGCAGCATGTTCGGCATGATCCGCAACACCCACCAGCTTAGCCCGCAGCACACGGTGGTGGCCTATTCGGACAACGCCTCCATCATGGAAGGCAATCCCGTCGAGCGTTTCGTGGCACGCATGGGGCCTGGCAGCGCACCCGGCTACCAGAAGTCCGCCGCCGTGAACCACGTGCTGATGAAGGTCGAGACGCACAACCACCCGACCGCCATTTCGCCCTTCCCGGGCGCTTCCACCGGCGCCGGCGGCGAGATCCGTGACGAAGGCGCCACCGGCCGCGGCTCCAAGCCCAAGGCCGGCCTGACCGGCTTCACCGTCTCCAGGTTGTGGGGTGGCTGGTCCGACGCAAAGGGCGGCAAACCCGAGCACATCGCCAGCCCGCTGCAGATCATGACCGAGGGCCCGCTGGGGGGCGCGGCCTTCAACAACGAGTTCGGCCGTCCCAACCTGGCGGGTTATTTCCGCGAGTACGAGCAGACCGTGGCCAGCGATGTGGACACGGTGCAGCGCGGGTACCACAAGCCCATCATGATCGCCGGCGGTGTCGGTGTCATCGACGCGGGCCAGACCCAGAAGATCCTGTTCCCCGCCGGCACCCTGCTGATCCAGCTCGGCGGCCCGGGCATGCGCATCGGCATGGGCGGTGGTGCGGCCAGCTCCATGGCCACGGGTGCCAACGCGGCCGAGCTGGACTTTGATTCGGTGCAGCGCGGCAACCCCGAGATCGAGCGTCGCGCGCAGGAGGTCATCAACCACTGCTGGTCGCAAGGCGACAAGAACCCCATCCTAGCGATCCACGACGTGGGTGCCGGCGGCCTGTCCAACGCCTTCCCCGAGCTGAGCAACGACGCCGGTCGCGGTGCGCGTTTTGACCTGCGTGCCGTGCCGCTCGAAGAGTCGGGCCTGGCGCCGAAAGAAATCTGGTGCAACGAGAGCCAGGAACGCTACGTCATGGCCATTGCGCCCGAGTCGCTGGAGCAGTTCAAGTCCTTCTGCGTACGCGAGCGTTGCCCCTTTGCCGTGGTCGGTGTGGCCACTGAAGAGCGCCAGCTGGTGCTGGCCGACGCGGGCCATGAAAGCCCGGTCGACATGCCCATGAACGTGCTGCTGGGCAAGCCGCCCAAGATGCACCGCGACGTGAAGACCATCGCGCGCAACTTCAAGCCGCTGGACCTCACGGGAGTGGAACTGCAAAAGGCCGTGATCGACGTGCTGAGCCACCCGACCGTGGCCTCCAAGCGTTTCCTCATCACCATCGGCGACCGCACCGTGGGGGGCCTCACCCACCGCGACCAGATGGTCGGCCCCTGGCAGGTGCCGGTGGCCGACGTGGCCGTGACCCTGGCCGACTACGCCGGCTTCAAGGGCGAGGCCATGAGCATGGGCGAGCGCACCCCGCTGGCCGCAATCGACGCGCCGGCCTCGGGCCGCATGGCCGTGGCCGAGGCCATCACCAACCTGCTGGCCGCACCCATCGAGCTTTCGCGTGTCAAGCTCTCGGCCAACTGGATGGCCGCCTGCGGCGAGCCCGGTGAAGACGCCGCGCTCTACGCCACCGTGCAGGCAGTGGGCATGGAGCTGTGCCCGGCGCTGGGCATCTCGATCCCCGTGGGTAAGGACAGCCTGTCCATGCGCACGCAGTGGAGTGATGGCAACGACAAGAAGAAGGTCACCTCGCCGGTTTCTCTGATCGTGAGCGCCTTCGCCACGTTGGGCGATGTGCGCGGCACGCTGACACCGCAACTGGACAACACGGCGGACACAACGCTGCTGCTGGTCGACCTGGGCCGCGGCAAGAACCGCATGGCCGGCTCCATCCTGGCGCAGACGCTGAACCAGACTGGTGACACCGTGCCGGACCTGGACGATCCGCAGGACCTGATCAACCTGGTCAAGGCTGTGAACGCCCTGCGTGCCCAGGGCAAGATCCTGGCCTACCACGACCGCAGCGACGGCGGCCTGCTGGCTGCGGCCGCCGAGATGGCCTTTGCCGGCCACGTGGGCGTGGCGCTCAACGTTGACATGCTGGTGACGGAGGGCGACGGCATCTCCGACAGCCGCATGGACACCGGTGACAGCAAGAACTGGGCAAGCCAGGTCAGCGCGCGCCGCGATGAGCTCACGCTCAAGGCCCTGTTCAACGAGGAACTGGGTGTGCTGCTGCAGGTCCGGAGCGAAGACCGCGACGCGGTGATGCAGGTGCTGCGCGAACATGGCCTGTCCAAACACAGCCACGTGGTCGGCAAGACGCGGCCGGCCGGTGCAACGGTTGGCGCAGGTGTGGGCGAACTGCAGGTCTGGCGCGATGCCAAGGCCGTGTTCTCCGCCAAACTTTTCGACCTGCACCAGGTCTGGGACAGCGTGAGCTGGAAGATCAACCAGCAGCGCGACAACACCGCCTGCGCCGACCAGGAACACGCTGCTGCCGGCACGCCCAACGATCCCGGCCTGCACGTGCACCTCACCTTCGATCCGGCGCAAGGTCTCGCGCCGGCGCTGCTCAAGAGCCGACCGAAGGTGGCCGTGCTGCGCGAGCAGGGCGTGAACTCGCACATTGAGATGGCCTATGCCTTCACCGAGGCCGGTTTCGAAGCCTATGACGTGCACATGACCGACCTGCAGAACGGTCGTGCCAACCTGAAAGACTTCAAGGGTGTGGTGGCCTGTGGCGGCTTCAGCTACGGCGACACGCTGGGTGCCGGCATCGGCTGGGCGCGCTCCATCACCTTCAACAAGGGGCTGTCCGAACAGTTCCAGGCCTTCTTCGCCCGCCCCGACACCTTTGGCCTGGGCGTGTGCAATGGTTGCCAGATGTTCGCCGAGCTGGCCGACATCATTCCCGGGGCGCAGGACTGGCCGCGTTTCACGACCAACCGCAGCGAGCGCTTCGAGGCGCGCCTGTCCCTGGTGGAAGTGCTCGAATCGCCCAGCCTGTTCCTGCAGGGCATGGCCAGCAGCCGCCTGCCGATTGCCGTGGCGCATGGCGAGGGTTACGCCAACTTTGCCTACCGCGGCAACGCGGCCAAGGCCATTGCGGCCATGCGTTTCGTGGACAACACGGGCGCCGCCACCGAGGCCTACCCCTACAACCCGAACGGCAGTGCCGGCGGCCTGACCGCGGTGACCACGGCCGACGGGCGTTTCACGGCCATGATGCCGCACCCCGAGCGTGTGTTCCGCAACATCCAGACGAGCTGGACCTCGCTCGACCCGAGCGCGCACAGTCCCTGGATGCAGATCTGGCGCAACGCGCGCAAGTGGGTGGGCTGAGCCTCTCCCCGGCGTGAGCCGGGGGGAGATGCCCTTTTGGGGGCCTCGGGCAAGCGACGCGCAGGATTCCGGCGCAGGCATCACCACGAATCATCGGTCCCTGCTACTAGTGTCGGGCTTGCGAGCTTGACAGCCCCGGGGGGACACCCAATACTCCATGCGAGCGTCGCCGAGCTACAAAAGCGGGTCTGTCGGGTCCGTGGAAAGGGTGTCCGATGAATTCATTCAATCCCTTGACGCAGAACAGTGCGGTCAACGGCCTGATCACCGCCATCTCGCGCAATACCGAGGACGGCGTGCTGTCGCGCCACCTCGGCGCGCAGTCCTGGTACATCGTGGCCGACTACCTGCGTCCGCACACCTACGAGCGGGGCCACCTGCTGATCGCGCAGGGCGCCCAGGACCGCAACCTCTATTTCCTGGAGTCTGGCAACCTCAAGGTCGACGTCAAGACCGACAGCGGTCTGATGCAGCTGGCCATCCTCGGTCCGGGAACCGTCGTGGGCGAGGGCAGTTTCTTCTCGCACCTGCCGCGCAATGCCTCGGTGGTGGCCTACAGCAGTTGCAAGGTCTGGGCCATGAGTCCCGAGGATTTCGACACCCTGGGCAAGAAGCATCCCACCGTGGCGCTCTCCCTGTCCATGGCCCTGAGCGCCATCATGGCCACGCGCATGCTCGACGTGAGCAAGCGTATCGCCAGCACCTGAGAACTTGCGAATAAATCTACTGCGCTTGCCCGTCGCGGCGTTGGGCGGTGCGCGCCATCCTCACGTACCGCAAGTACGTTCCGGTGGCTGTGCTCCGTCCGCCTTGCGCTCGAGTCGCTCGCTACGATTTCTTCACAAGTTCAGCGGCTTCAAGCTTCCCAGGCGGCCATGAGCTTCGCAGCTGCCTGCTCCGGGTCGGTTGCGGCCGTGATGGCCCGCACCACCGCCAGAGAACCCACGCCCGTGGCCTTGATCTCGGGCAGTTCGGCCGCGGAGATGCCGCCGATACCCACCCCCGGATAGTTCCGCATCAGCCGTGCATAGGCCGCCAATCGGCCCGGGCCCTGCGCTGCGGTGGCCATGCGCTTGAGCGTGGTGGGGTAGACCGCGCCCATGGCGATGTAGCTCGGGCTCATGCGGTCGGCGCGCACCATCTCGGCGTAACCGTGGCTCGACAAGCCCAGGCGCAGGCCGGCGGCGCGGATGGCCGCGAAGTCGGCGATCTCCATGTCCTCCTGGCCCAGGTGCACGCCATAGGCGCCGGCCGCAATGGCTTCGCGCCAGTGGTCGTTGATGAACAGCAGCGCGGGCGTGCCGCGCACAGCCTGCACCGCCGCCGCGACTTCGCGCCGCACGGCCGCGGCATCGTCGGACTTGAAACGCAGCTGCACCGTGGGCACGCCGGCGCGTGCCACGCGGCCCACCCAGGCGGCATCGGGCAGCACGGCGTACAGGCCCAGCGCCTTGGGACAGGCCGGGAAGGCCTCGTCGCGCGGCCAGGGCCGCAGGCCGAAATCGGCCGGCTCGTCGGGCCAGGCCAGCGGGTCGAAACGCCCTGTGCGCTGGGTCTGCGCCAGCCAGGCCAGCGCCACGCATTCGGCGTCGATCTCGATGAAACCGAGGGCCAGGCAGGCCTGCTTGGCGCTGCGGTATGCCGTTTCGTTGCGGCTGTAGTTCAGGGCGGGCTCGCCGACGACGGGGAGGGCCAGGTTCGGGTGCGCGGCCACGATGGCCTGCGCTTCGGGAGTCAGTGGTGTCATGCGTGATGCCAGAAAGGCGTGCCCAGCACGGGCGTGGAGGGTTGGGCGGCGTCCTGCTCGCTCATGGCGCCGGAGCGCCAGGCGTCGCGCCCGGCCTGGGTGGCGGCGGCGAAGGCGCCAGCCATGGCCACCGGGTCCTGGGCCAGGGCGACGGCGGTGTTGAGCAGCACGCCATCAAACCCCCATTCCATCACGGTGCAGGCGTGCGAAGGACGGCCCAGGCCCGCGTCCACGATCATGGGCACGGCCAGGCGCTCGCGCAGCACGCGCATGGCGTAGGGGTTGATGGGGCCCTTGCCGGTGCCGATGGGCGCGGCCCAGGGCATGACGGCCTGGCAGCCCACGTCCACCAGGCGCTGGCACAGTACCAGGTCTTCCGTGGTGTAGGGCAGCACCTTGAAGCCCTCCTTGATCAGGTGCTCGGCCGCCTGCACCAGGTTGAGCGTGTCGGGCTGCAGGGTGTAGTCGTCACCGATCACCTCCAGCTTGATCCACGGCGTCTCGAACACTTCGCGTGCCATCTGCGCGGTGGTGATGGCCTCCTGCACGCTGTGGCAGCCGGCGGTATTGGGCAGCACCGGCACCTTGAGCGCCTTGAGCAGTTCCCAGAACTGATTGCCGCTTTCATGGGGCACGGCACCCTGGCGGCGCAGCGAGGCCGTCAGCATGGCCGGCTTGGCGAGCTTTACCGCGGCTTCCAGCACAGCCGGCGACGGGTAGCGCGAGGTGCCCAGCAGCAGGCGGCTGTGGAAGGTTTCGCCGTAGAGAACGAGGGGATCTGGGGTGTTGGACATGGCTTATCCGCCGGTGACGGGAGAAATGATTTCGACGCGGTCGTTTTCGTTCAGCGTGTGCTGGGCGTACTGCGTCTTGGGCACGAACTGCGTGTTGACGGCGGCCGCAAACGGCGGTTTGGCCTCGATGGCCGCCACAGCGTCTGCCAAGGTCGCGCCCGTTGGCAGCACGTGTTCTTGTTTGTTGATGATGACGTTCATGGGCTTAAAACCACGGTTTCCATGCGCAGGTCCAGCGCAGCCGCGAGTGTAGTGGTCTGCTCCTGCACGAACTCCAGCACCACGTCCAGCAGGGCCGGCGAGATCATGAAACCGTGTCGGTACAGGCCGTTGATCTGCAGACTACGCGGGCCGAGCTGGCGGATGGCCGGCAGGTTGTCGGGCAGGGTGGGGCGGCACTGGGTGGCGATCTCCAGGATGCGCGCCTCGGCAAAACCCGGATGCACGGCGTAGGCCGCGCTCAGCAGCTCCAGCGTGGAACGCACGCTGGGCGGCGAGAGGTCGTTGCTTTCGATCTCGGTGGCGCCGATCACGAAGAGGCCGTCCTGCTTGGGCGCGATGTAGATGGGGTAACGCGGATGGATCAGGCGTGTCGGGCGGCTCAAGGCCACCTCGGGGGCGTGGATGCGCGCTACTTCGCCGCGCACGCCGCGCAGCTGGCCCCACTGGGCGTTGGCGCCCAGGCCGCGGCAGTCGAACAGCCAGTCTGGTTGTCCGGTGGTGCCGGGCTGGAAGTCCTGCGGCATGCGCGGGCTGTTCCAGTGCAACTCAACCTTCAGGGCCAGCAATTCGTGCAGCAGCGCGGCCAGCAGCTGGCGGTTGTCGAGCTGGCCTTCACCCGGCAGGTAGAGGCCTTGGGCAAAGCGGTTTTCCAGGCTGGGTTCGAGGCGTTTGACTCCCGCGGCGTCCAGCGCCTGGACCTTGGGCAGGGCGGGATTCTTTTCGTTGGTGGCCTGCAGCTGGCCGGCGAAGCGACGCGCCTCGGCCGCGTCCTGGCGGTGCCAGAGGATCAGCGTGCCCTCCTGCTGGAAGAACACCGGTAAGGAGAGCTGGGCCAGCAATTGCGGCCAGCGCGTGAGCGCATGGCGGCCCATCTCGACCACGCTGGCTTCGGTGATGGCCGATTCGGCCAGCGGTGCCAGCATGGCGGCGGCAATGCGTGCGGGTGAGCTTTGCGCGTCGGCGCCACCGGCCTCGTAGACCGTGACACGGTGGCCGGCACGCGCCAGCTGCCAGGCCAGCAGCCGGCCCATGAGACCGCCTCCCAGCACAACAGAAACAGGACGGGGTGTCTTGGTGTTCATTCAAAAGGCCTGATAATTTTCGACATGACGAATCTCACGACGAACGAAAAACACTACCCGCGCGTGCTGTCCATCGCGGGTTCGGACAGCGGCGGCGGCGCCGGCATCCAGGCCGACCTCAAGACCTTCAGCGCCCTGGGCTGTTTCGGCATGACGGCCATCACCGCCTTGACGGCGCAGAACACGCAGGGTGTGCGCGGCATCTTTGCTGTGCCGCCCGAGTTCCTGGCCGCACAGATCGACGCGGTGATCGAGGACATCGGCGCCGATGCCGTGAAGATCGGCATGCTGCATGCGCCGGGCATCGTGCGTGTGGTGGCGCAGGCCATCCGCAAGCATGGGCTGAAGCATGTGGTGCTGGACCCGGTGATGGTGGCCACCAGCGGCGACCGCCTGATCGCCGAGGAGACCGTGTCCGTTCTGGTGCAGGAGCTGTTTCCCCTGGCCACCGTGATCACGCCCAACCTCGACGAGGCCGAGCTGCTGCTGGGCCACAAGATCGCCGGCATCGCGGGCCTCGAACCAGCCGCCAAGAAACTGCTGGCCCTGGGCGCGCCCAATGTGCTGCTCAAGGGTGGGCATCTGCAGGGCGACGAGGTGGTGGATCTGCTGCTGCAGCCGGGGCGTGAGCCGGTGCGTCTGGCCTCGCCGCGCATCGCGAGCAACAACGTGCACGGCACGGGGTGCACCCTGTCCTCCGCGATCGCCGCGCACCTGGCCCTGGGGCATGGACTGGAACAAGCCGTGCGCCTGGCGCGCGCCTACATCCTGGGCGCCATTGCCGCCGGGGCGGACGTGCGCACCGGGCAAGGCCACGGCCCGCTCAACCACGGCCATGCGCCGCGGGCGATGCAGGTCCTGGCGGGGACACGCTGAGACTTTCACGCGTTTCATATCAAAGCAGCAGGGGGAGGGGCCGGTGCCGGTGAACCCGGTTGGGGCCTGCTTCCCTGCGTGAGCATTACCTCAATCAGGTTCAAAGGGACTTTCTCAGTCGCCGCGGCAGCTGCCACGCCAACACCCCTAGCGGATGTGCTCCATGAGAGCACGGAACGTATTTTAGTCCCCGGCAGGCAAAGAAAAAGCCCGCCGGGTGGCGGGCTTGATCTGATTCAGCAATTCTTGATCGCGGTCAGTCGAATACCGGCGATTCCACGCCCAGCACCTTGTGCAGCTTGGGGCTGGTGGTCGTGTACTGCAGGTGCACTTTCTTCTCGGGGAAGATGATGGGCATGGCGCCGAAGGCGGCCAGGGCGCATTCGTGGAAGCCCGAGAGGATGAGCTTCTTCTTGCCGGGGTAGGTGTTGATGTCGCCCACGGCAAAGATGCCGGGCACGCTGGTGGAGAACTTCTCGGTGTCCACCACGAGCTGCTTGCGCTCGATCTGCAGGCCCCATTCCGCAATCGGTCCCAGTTTCGGGCTCAGACCGAAGAAGACCAGCAGCACGTCCAGCGGCACCACGCGGGTCACGCCGTCGCCGCCCGTGACCTTGATGGCGCTGAGCTTGCCGTCCTTTTCGTCGAAGCCGGTGACCTGGCCGACGATGAACTGCATCTCGTAGGCCTCGCACAGCACACGCATCTTGGCCACGCTGGCCGGGGCGGCCTTGAAGCCGTCGCGGCGGTGCAGCAGGATCACGCTCTCGGCCTTGTTCGGGCCTTCATTGGTGAAGTTCAGCGTCCAGTCCAGGGCGGAGTCGCCGCCGCCCACGATGACCAGGTTCTTGCCGGCGAAGTCGGCCGGGTTTTTCACGCGGTAGTGCAGCTGCGTGCCTTCGAACTTGTCCAGGCCGTCGACCTTGAGTGTGCGCGGCTGGAAGGCGCCCACGCCGGCGGCGATGAAGATGGTCTTGGTCAGGAACTGCGTGCCCTTGCTGGTCTCGACGAAGAAACGGCCGTCGTCCTGCTTGCGCACCACGGTCACTTCCTGGCCCAGGTGGAAGGTCGCGCCAAAGGGCTCGATCTGCTTGAGCAGGGAATCCGTCAGTTCCTTGCCGGTGCACACGGGCACGGCCGGGATGTCGTAGATCGGCTTGTCGGGGTAGAGCTCCATGGGCTGGCCGCCGGGGTAGGCGAGCGAGTCGATCACATGGGCCTTGATTTCGAGCAGGCCGAGCTCGAAGACCTGGAACAGGCCGACAGGGCCGGCGCCGACGATCACGGCATCGGTTTCGATCGGGCCTTCATGGGCCTGGGCGGTCTGGATCACGGCGGGACTGAGTTTGGGTTCCATCGGTAAAGAGATGTTTATCGGGCCAGCTCTTTGAGCTTGCCGGTCTTGTCTTTCCACTCGTCTGCGTCGGGCAGGGCGGGCTTGCGTTTGGTGATGCTCTTCCAGGTCGGCAGCTTGGCCAGATCGGCATTGAGCTTGGTCATGTGCTGCTGGTCGGCCGGCACGTCCTCTTCGGCGTAGATGGCGTTGACCGGGCACTCGGGAATGCAGACCGCGCAGTCGATGCACTCGTCCGGATCAATGGTCAGGAAGTTCGGACCTTCGCGGAAGCAGTCGACGGGGCAGACATCAACACAGTCGGTGTATTTGCAGCGGATGCAGGATTCGGTGACGACGTGGGTCATGTTGTAGTTCTGGCTAAGACTAAAAGTCCTTGATTTTATTGGCTTTTGAAGATCCCGGGGATTCTCGCCCTTGTCAGGTACAGGGTTGTTGAGATGGATCAAGCCCCGGGGGGTGTCAATTGACCAGCACCGCCCCCGAGGTCTTGTGGCTGGCGGTGTCCACCAGGATCAGCGAACCCAGGCCGCGCGAGCGGGCAAAAGGCAGGGCCGGAATCGCTTCCTGCAGGGCCAGTTCGACGTGGCCGATGGCATTGGGCTCCAGCTGGGTGGCGTCCTCCTCGGCCAGGGTGTTGATGTCCAGGCGGTGCACGATGCGCTTGACCTTGGCCTTGACCCAGCGGTGCCCGTGCAGCGCCCAGTAGACCCGGCCAGCCACCAGCGGCTCGTCGTCCATCCAGGCCACGGTGGCCAGCAGTTCGCGCGAGGTCTGGTCCTGGCCCACGGCCAGCAGCCAGTCGCCGCGCGAGACGTCCACCTCGCGGTCCAGCACGATGCCGGCGCTGTGCCCGGCGTTCACGCTGCCGGGCTGGCGCACATGGTTGAGCACCTGGGCCACGGTGGCGGTCTGGCCGCTGGGGAAGATCTTCACGGTGTCGCCGGCCTGCACGCCGCCCGCGGCCACACGGCCCCAGAACACGCGGCGGCCTTGTGAGGTGTCGCTGGAGGACGAGAACTTTTCCACCCACTGCACCGGGAAGGCCAGGGGCAGGGCGGTGTCGGCGGCCGTCACCGGCAGCTGTTCCAGGATGTCCAGCAGGGTCGGGCCCTGGTAGCCGCACCAGCCGGCCTGCTCGGGTGCGTCGACCACGTTCCAGCCCTGCAGGGCCGAGACCGGCACCGTGGCGCGCACGTCCAGGCCCGCGTTGCCGGCAAAGGCCTGCAGGGCGGCACGGATGTGCTTGAAAGCCAAGGAGGCATCGTCCACCGCGTCCAGTTTGTTGATGGCGAAGACGATGGAGGGTACGCGCAGCAGTTGCAGCAGCAGGCTGTGGCGGCGGGTCTGCGGCAGCAGGGCCAGGGCCGGGTTGCGCCAGTCGAGCTTGGTGGCGTCGACCAGCACCACGGCGGCGTCGGCGCTCGATGCCGCCGTGACCATGTTGCGGGTGTACTGCTCATGGCCCGGCGCATCGCCGATGATGAACTTGCGCGTCTCGGTGCTGAAGTAGCGGTAGGCCACGTCAATGGTGATGCCCTGTTCGCGCTCGGCGCTCAGGCCGTCGGTCAGCAGGGCCAGGTCGGTCTGGCCCTGGCGTTGCACGCCGGCCAGGTGGTCCTGCAGCACGGCGCGGGTGTCGACCAGCAGGCGGCCGATCAGGGTGCTCTTGCCGTCGTCAACGGACCCGCAGGTGATGAATTTGAGGGCCTCCATCAGATGGCCTCCTGCCGGGCCGCCCCAAAGGAGGCCAAGGCCCCCTCAGGGGGCAGCGAATACACGAAGTGATGAGCGTGGGGGAGCATTAGAAATAACCATCCTTTTTACGTTTTTCCATGGACGCATCAGAAGTCTGGTCGTCCATGCGGGTGGCGCCGCGCTCGCTGACCTCGGCGGCCAGGGTTTCGATCACGATGTCGGCGGCCGTGGCGGCCGTGCTGGCCACCGGGCAGGTGCAGGTGATGTCGCCCACGGTGCGGAAACGCACGTCGCGCACGATGACCTGTTCGCCCTCGCGCGGCGGGGTGAGTTCGGTGACGGGGGCCAGCATGCCGCGGCGGTCCACCACTTCACGTTTGTGTGTGTAGTAGATCGAGGGCAGGGCGATTTTTTCGCGGTCGATGTACTGCCAGACGTCGAGCTCGGTCCAGTTGCTGATGGGGAACACGCGGAAGTGTTCGCCCGGGGCCAGGCGGGTGTTGAACAGGGTCCAGAGCTCGGGGCGCTGGGCCTTGGGCTGCCATTGGCCGAAGCTGTCGCGGTGCGAGAAGATGCGCTCCTTGGCGCGGGCCTTTTCCTCGTCGCGGCGGGCGCCGCCAATCAGCGCGTCGAAGCGGAATTCCTCGATGGCTTCGAGCAGCGTCACCGACTGGTGCACGTTGCGGCTTTCGCCCGGGTGGGCCAGGCGCACGGTGCCGCGTTTCATGGAGTCTTCCACGCTGCGCACGATGAGCTCGGCGCCGAGTTCCTTGGCGCGCTGGTCGCGGAAATCGGTCACTTCGGGGAAGTTGTGGCCGGTGTCGATCATCAGCAGCGGGTAGGGCAGGCGGCCAGCGCCAAAAGCTTTCTCGGCGCACTTGAGCATCACCAGCGAATCCTTGCCGCCCGAGAACAGCAGGGTCGGGCGCTCGAAAGTGGCGGCCACCTCGCGCAGGATGAAGATGGTTTCTTCCTCGAGCGCGTCGAGGTGGGCGTTGCTCAGCTGGTGCACGGTGGGCTTCAGTAGTTCTTGTTCGGCGCGGGCGTTCATGTCGGCGCTCCTTGTTTCAATGGTTCCTGGACGTGCAGGCCGCACTCCTTGGCGGCTTCGTCCTCCCACCACCAGCGGCCGGCGCGGAAGTCCTCGCCCAGCGAAATGGCACGGGTGCAGGGCTCGCAACCGATGCTGGGATAGAACTGGTCGTGCAGCTGGTTGTAGGCCACGTTGTTCTGTTTGATGTAGTGCCAGACGTCGCCCCAGGTCCACTCGGCCAGGGGGTTGAACTTCAGGCGGTGGGCGTTGCTGTCGTCGATGAAGGGCACTTCGGCGCGGGCGCCGGACTGCTCACGGCGCAGGCCGGTGATCCAGGCGCGTTTGTCGGCCAGGGCACGGTCCAGCGGCTCCATCTTGCGGATATGGCAGCAGGCCTTGCGCAGCTCGATGCTCTTGTACATCGCGTCCTTGCCTTCGCGCTGCACGAAAGTCACCACGGCCTCGGTCTGCGGCTGGAAGATTTCCACCGGCGCGCGTGACGTGGCCTTGAGCTGGTGCATCAGTTCCAGGGTCTGGGTGTGCAGGCGGCCCGTATCGAGCACGAAGATGCCGATGTTGAGTTGCTGGGCATTGATCAGGTGGGCCAGCACCATGTCTTCGGCGCCCAGACTGCAGGCCAGGCTGACCAGGGAGGGGCCGCCGGGCAGCACGGGCGCGAAGTCGCGCGCAGCGCGCTGCAGCAGCTCCTGCGTGTGGGCCAGTTTGGTCGCGTAGTCGCCGCTGGCGCGGGCGTTGAGTTCGGTGGCTTTCATCCCGGGGCTTTCTCAGGCGGCCTGCACGAAACGCGGGCGCGGTACCACGGCGTCGCCCTGGTAGTGGCTCTTGAAACGGGCCAGCTGGCGCTCGGCGACGGCCAGGTCCTGGTCGGCCCGCAGCACGGCGGCGTCGAAGCCGTTGCGCGACAGCAGGGGCAACTGGTCGACCAGCACGTCGCCGGTGGCGCGGATCTCGCCCTGGTAGCCCAGGCGGCGGCGCAGCAGGAAGGCCTGGCTGTGCGCGCGGCCGTCGGTGAAGCTGGGGAAATGCAGGTCGATGCGGGCCACGCCGTCGAGCGTCAGGGTGCGCGGGTCGGCGTCATTGGCTAGCACCAGCGTTTGCAGGTCTTGCGGCTGGGTGGCAGCGGTGTCAGCGTGCAGCAGTTTCATCGTGGGTCCTTCTTCAGGCCGTGGCGGCTTCGTGGCCGGTGTCATGGCGGGCCTGCTGGCCAGCCTGCTTGAACGGGTCGCTGCCGACACGACGCAGCGTGTCGATGAAATGCTCGCCGTCCTGGCGCTGGGCGCGGTAGGTGTCGAGCAGGGCCTCGATCACGTCGGGCACTTCGTGGGCCGAGAAGGACGGGCCGATGACCTTGCCTGGCACCGGATCGCCCGACAAAATCTTGCCGTCAGAGCCGCCCACGGTGACCTGGTACCACTCCTTGCCGTCCTTGTCCACGCCCAGGATGCCGATGTGGCCGCTGTGGTGGTGGCCGCAGGAGTTGATGCAACCGCTGATGTGCAGGTCAATCTCGCCCAGGTCGTGCAGCTCGTCCAGGTCCTGGTAACGCGCGGTGATGGCTTCGGCCAGGGGCAGGGAGCGGGCGTTGGCGAGGTCGCAGAAATCGCCGCCGGGGCAGGCGATCATGTCGGTGAGCAGGCCGATGTTGGGTTTGGCCAGGCCCAGGTGGCGGGCTTCGCGCCAGAGTTCGGCGAGCTGGTCGCAACGCACCCAGGGCAGTACCAGGTTCTGCTGGTGCGTCACACGCACTTCGCCGCCGCTGTAGCGCTCGGCCAGTTCGGCCACGGCGTCCAGCTGGGCCGCGGTGGCGTCGCCGGGCGACTGGCCCAGGCGCTTGAAGGACAGGGTGACGGCGCGCAGGTCGGGGTTCTTGTGCGCGCTGACGTTGCGCTGCAGCCAGCGGCCGAACTCGACGTCGTCCTCGGCCGCGGCCTTGAGGATGTGGGCGATCTTGGCGTCGGCGCTCTTGCGGTCGCAGGTCAGGGTGGGCGGCACGAAATGGGCGCTGATGCGCTCGAATTCGGCGGCGGTGATGGTGTGCGGGGCGCCGTCGCGCTCGATGATCTGACGGTATTCCTCTTCCACCTCGTCGATGTAGCGCTGGCCCTCGGCCTTCACCAGGATCTTGATGCGGGCCTTGTACTTGTTGTCGCGGCGGCCCCAGCGGTTGTAGACCCGCACCACGGCTTCCGTGTAGTTGAGGATCTGGTCGCAGGGCAGGAATTCGCGGATGGTGGTGGCGATGACCGGGGTGCGGCCCATGCCGCCGCCCACCAGCACCTTGAAGCCCAGCGTGCCTTCGGCATTGCGCAGCAACTGCAGGCCCACGTCGTGCCAGGCGATGGCCGCGCGGTCTTCGCGCGCGCCCGTGATGGCGATCTTGAACTTGCGCGGCAGGAAGGCGAACTCGGGGTGCAGCGTGCTCCACTGGCGCAGGATCTCGGCGAAGGGGCGCGGATCGGCCACCTCGTCCACGGCGATGCCGGCCAGCGCGTCGCTGGTGATGTTGCGGATGCAGTTGCCACTGGTCTGAATGCCGTGCATGCCCACCGTGGCCAGCAAGTCCATGACGTCGGCGCTCTTGTCCAGCGGGATCCAGTTGAACTGCACGTTCTGGCGCGTCGTGAAGTGCGCGTAGCCCGTGGTCAGGCGGCTGCCGATGGCCTTGCCGTCGCGCAGCTGGATATCGCCCAGCTTGTTCTGCGCCGCGATGGCGCCCTGGAAGACTTCGTTGCCGGGCTGGTCGTATTCACGGGCGATCTTCGCCAGCACACGCACCTGGGCGCTGGAGAGCTCACCGTAGGGCACGGCCACGCGCAGCATCGGGGCGTGGCGCTGCACGTACCAGCCGTTCTGCAGGCGCAGCGGGCGGAACTCCTCGTTGCCGAGCTGGCCGGCCAGGTGGCGTTCGAGCTGGTCGCGGTACTGCTCGGCGCGCAGGCGCACGAACTGGCGGTCGAAGTCGGTGTACTGGTACATGTTCTTGTGTGTGACAGGCGAGAAATCAGATGGCGATGAGCTTGATGCCGGCCCAGGCCAGCAGCACGGAGAGGAGGGAGCGCACCACGCGCTCGTTGATGCGATGGATCAGGTGGCTGCCCAGCCAGATGCCGGGCAGGGAGCCGGCCAGCAACAGGGCCAGCAGCGACCAATCCACCGAGCCCAGCGAGGCGTGGCCCAGGCCGGCGACCAGGGTCAGCGGCACGGCGTAGGCGATGTCGGCGGCCACGATGCGCGGCAGCGGCAGCAGGGGGTAGACGAACAGCAGCACGCTCACCCCGATGGCGCCGGCGCCCACCGAGGTCAGCGTCACCAGCGTGCCTACCAGAGCGCCCAGCAACAGGGGCAGGCTCCAGTGGCGCGGGCGGGCGGCGGCGGCTTCCTGGCCAGCGGCCAGGGCAGCCGGCAGGGCCTTGCCGCGCACGGCCTTGTACAGGGTGGCTGCGGCGGTCAGCAGCAGGGCGGCGCCCAGGGTGCTGGTCATCAGGCTCTGGACGGCCGGGTTGGCCGGGCCCACGCGGTGCAGGAAATAGAGAGTGATCAGGGCCGCGGGGATGCTGCCGGCCGAGAGGTGGAAGACGATGCGCCAGTTCACCACGCGCTGGCGGGCCAGGCGCACCGTGCCGCTGAGCTTGGTGAAGGCTGCGAACAGCAGGTCGGTACCGACGGCCAGGTGCGGCTTGACGCCGAAAAAGAAGATCAGGATGGGCGTCATGAGCGAGCCGCCGCCCACGCCGGTCAGGCCGACGACCAGACCGACAAAGAAGCCCGCAAAAATGAACGCCACGTCATGCATGGACGCGACTGTAAAAGCGGGGCCTCAGATCCCAAACTACATTTTTCTTGGATTCCTATAAGTATTGGTAATAAGGAATCCCGGTGCTGGGTCTTCAGCCCGGGCTAGGGGGCAGCCAGTCGGCCAGCAAGGTGCGCTCCGCCAGGGCCAGGTAAGACTGGGTGTCCAGCTGCAGGGCGGCCTGGATCTGGGGAATCTGCGCCTCCCAGCCCCCCTGGGGGTAGGGGATGTGCTCGCGCCGGTCCATGATGCTCTGGCCCTCGGCCAGGCCATCGGGCACCACGCGCACCCGGCCGGATTCGGTCTTGAACAACTCTGGTTGCAGCAACCAGGCCAGGCCCAGCAGGCCCGGGGCGGGGCAGCTGGGCGGTGTGCCGGGCTCCCGCCGGGCCCGGTCGCTGGCGTGCTGGCGGCTCGCATGCAGCAGGGCTGCCGTGGCGGGGTGGGGCCGCTGGGCGGCCAGTTTTTCGATCAGCGCCAGTGGCAAGGGCGCGGCCTGGCTCACATCCAGGCCCAGCAGGGCCAGCTTGAAACCGGCCGTCAATACCAGGTCGGCGGCGTGCGGATCGCACCAGAAGTTGGCTTCCGCGACGGGCGACACATCACCCGGCGCGGCCATGCTGCCGCCGGTCACCACCACCTGGGCCAGCAGTTCGGGCAGATGCGGCTCCAGGCGCAGGGCCTGGGCCAGATTGCCCAGCGGGCCGGCGCAGACTAGGCTCAGCTGGCCCGGGTGCGCCTGCGCCAGCTCCACGATGCAGCGCGCGGCCGAACGTTCGTCGGGGCCATGCGCTTCGGTCGGGCGCCGCGGCAGATCGCCCAGACCGTCGGCACCGAAGGCCTCGGGGTCGTGCCACCAGGTCGCCTTGCGCGTGGGTGTGGCCACGCCGCTGCAGACCGGCAGATCCGGACGCCCGGCCAGCGCGCAGAGCAGCAGGGCATTACGCGTGGCCTGGGCCACAGTGAGGTGGCCGAAGGTGGTGGTGACGGCCAGCAGTTCGAAACCAGGATGGGCGAGCGCGAAGTACATCGCCAGCGCGTCGTCGGCGCCGGGGTCGCAGTCGAGGATGATCTTGTGGCCCATGGTGGGCGCATTGTCGTGCAAAGCTCAGTCTGCGCGTCGCGCATGCAGCGCGCGCGCCAGGCTGGCCTCCACGGGCCAGGGCTCGGCGCCCAGGCGGGAGGCCAGCAGTTCGGCGCAGAGCATGGCGAAGCTCAGGCCGCGTGAGCCCATGGCGGCGCTGATCCACAGCGTGGGCTGAAGGCCTTCTTCGAGCGGGCCGACCAGGGGCAGGCGGTCGGCGCTGACGCAGCGGGTGCCGCCCCAGCCGCGCGCGGTGTCCGGCGCGAAGGAGGGCGCCAGAGCCTGGGCCGCGGCGGGCAGCAGGGTGCGCAGCTTGTCGAGATTGGTGCCGTGGTGTTCGCTGGCCGTGGCCGGTGGCTGGGTCGCATCCTCATAGGTGGCGCCGGCGTACCAGGCCAGGCCATCGTCGGTGGGCACGGCCGGGATCAGGCTGCCCAGACCGTTGACGGGGACAGGCGGCAGGGCGGCTTCATCACCCGGCTGGCGCAGGCCGCTGCTCATCACGCCGCGCATTTCCTGCAGGGCCGGCAATTGGGTGGCTAGGCCCAGCGAGGCCAGCAGGCGCGGCGCATCGGCTGCATTGGCCAGCACCACGTGGCTGGCGCTGGTCAGCAGCTTGCCTTCGCGGTCCAGCAACTGCCACAAGGTGCCGGCGCGTTGCAGTCGCTCCACCTTGGTGTTGCCCCGGAAGGTCACGCCGTGCTGCTTCAGCCAGGCCTGCACCAGGCGCGCGGGTTTGATCCAGGCGGCCTGCTCGTGCCAGAGCGCGGGCACGGTCGCCATGCCCGTGCGCCAGGGTTCGGTGCCCGTGGGGGCTAAGTGCGTGATCTGCTGGCCCTCGGCGGGCCAGTGGGCCGGCAGGCCGGTGTTGCCATCCAGGCGCTGCTCCAGCACGCCGCTGGCGGCCCAGTCCAACCCGGCCTGCAGCAGGCGCTGGGCTTCGGTGCGCATCAGGCGCAGGCCGGCGCGGGTGAGGCGCGAACGCGGGCTGTCGTCGCTGGAGACATGAGGAACCAGCAGGCCGGCGGGCAGGCCCGAGGCACCGGCGGCCGGTTCGGGCGCGGCGTCCAGCACCTGGACCAACCAGCCGCGTCGGGCCAGGGCGGCGGCCACGCTGGCACCGGCCAGGCCGGCGCCGACCACCACGCACGTGCCGGGTGCGGTGGCCTCGGTGCGTAGCGTTTCGCGACTGGTTTTGAGGTCCCAGGGCGGGTCGTAGCGACCCTGATTCGCCTCCAGAGCGAAGCCGCTTTCGGGTAGCAGTTTGTGGAGGTCCGGCGTCAATGTGTCAAAGGTGAGATGCGTGCCGCGCCGGCAGCAGCGCGCCAGGGCCTTGAGGCTCCAGCGGTCCCAGGTCTGGGCGCTGTCGAGGAAAACGGCGTCGGCCTCGAACTGCTGCTCGCGCAGCAGCGTCTGCCGTTCACCGATGCAAAGCGTCAGCTGCAACCGGCCCTCGGCGAGGGACAGGCGGTGTTGGCCGGGCAGCAGGCCGGTCCACTGCGCCAGCAGTTCATCGGCCAGGGCGGCTTGTTCCGGCGTGGCCGTAGCGCGTAGCCACTCGGCCGAGGGCGGCGAGGCGGTGAGGGCGACGACGTGCAGCACAAGGGGGCGCTGCGTTTCATCCCGCCAGGCTTGCCACAACGCGAACAGGCGCGCGGGAGCGAAGCGCGTGTCGAGCACGCGCCAGGCCGGCTGGCCGGCCGCGGGCGGCGGCAGCAAAGTGCGCGCCGCTTCGTTCACGGTGGGGGAGTGAATCGCTCAGGCGCTGGGCGGGACATACCCCGCCGCAGCGTCGGCGCCGCTGCCGAAGAAATGGTTCTCCATCTGGCGGGCCAGGTACTGGCGGGCGCGGGCATCGGCCAGGTTCAGGCGGTTCTCGTTGACCAGCATGGTCTGGTGCTTGAGCCAGGCGGCCCAGGCTTCCTTGCTGACGCTTTCCCAGATGCGCTTGCCCAGCTCACCCGGGTAAGGCGGGAAGTCCAGGCCCTCGGCTTCCTTGCCGAGCTTGATGCAGTTGACCATGCGTGCCATATGCAGCTTCTTTCAGTGTTCGGATGTTTAAGTAATAAGCAACTGAAATCTTATTGGTTCCAGTTTTGAGCATGTCTCTCCAGAATCCATTTCATCGCAACCCGATTTGTTTACGAAAAGGAAGAAACATGACGCAACGCCGCGACTTTATCAAGCTTTCCCTGGCCCTCACTCTGGCAGGGGCAGCCTTCAGCAGTTTGGCCCAGCCGGCCCAGACCCTGCTCAACGTGTCCTACGACCCGACACGCGAGCTCTACGTCGAGGTCAACGCCGCCTTCGGCAAGCACTGGAAGGCCAAGACCGGCCAGGACGTGACCATCAAGCAGTCGCACGGCGGCTCGGGCAAGCAGGCCCGCTCGGTGATCGACGGGCTGGACGCCGACGTGGTGACGCTGGCCCTGGCCGGTGACGTGGACGCCCTGTACAAGAACGGCGGCTGGATCCCCAAGGACTGGCAGAAGCGCCTGCCGCTGAATTCATCGCCCTACACCTCCACCATCGTGCTGGTGGTGCGCCAGGGCAACCCCAAGGGCATCAAGGACTGGGACGACCTGGTCAAGCCCGGTATCAGCGTGATCACGCCCAACCCCAAGACCTCGGGCGGCGCGCGCTGGAACTACCTGGCCGCCTATGAGTACGCCAAGCGCAAGTACGGCGGCGAGACGCAGGCCAAGGAGTTCATCGCCAAGCTCTACAACAACGTGCCCGTGCTCGACACCGGCGCCCGCGGTTCCTCGGTGACCTTCGCCCAGCGCAACCAGGGTGACGTCTTCATCTCCTGGGAGAACGAGGCCTACCTGCTGGAGAAGGAGTTCGGCAGCAAGGTGGACTTCATCTACCCGAGCCTGAGCATCCTGGCCGAGCCGCCGGTGACCGTGGTGGACAAGAACGTGGACCGCAAGGGCACGCGCAAGCTGGCCGAGGCCTATCTGCAATACCTCTACACCGAGGAAGCGCAGGACATCATCGGCAAGAACTTCTACCGCCCGACCTCGGCCAAGGCCCAGGCCAAGTACGCCAAGCAGCTGCCCAAGCTCAAGCTGTTCACCATCGACCAGGCCTTCGGCGGCTGGGACCAGGCGGCGAAAGAGCACTTCGCCGATGGCGGGGTGTTCGACCAGATTTACAGCAAGAAGTAAGTCCGGCGCTGCACACATCAGGTTCAGGGAGAAAAAATATGTCGGTACTTCTGATTGCAGGCAGCCCCACGGAGCGGTCCCGCTCGGCGGCCCTGCTGGAGCGGGTCGGGCAGCAACTGGCCCAGCGCGGGATCACCGTGGAGCGCCTGCGCATCCGCGATCTCTCGCCGCAAGCGCTCTTGCTGGCCGACTTCGGCCACCGCTCGGTGGTCGATGCCATCAGCCAGGTGGCGCGGGCGCAAGCCATCGTGGTGGCTACGCCGGTCTACAAGGCGGCCTACAGCGGTGTGCTCAAGGTGCTGCTGGACTTGCTGCCGCAGACGGCATTGAAGGAAAAAGCCGTGCTGCCCTTGGCTACCGGTGGCAGCCCGCACCACATGCTGGCGCTGGACTACGCGCTGCGCCCGGTGCTGCAGTCGCTGGGCGCGCGCCACATCCTGCCGGGCGTGTATGCCACCGATGCACAGGTGACGCTCACGCCCGAGGAGGCCTATGTGATCCACCCGGACATCGAGGCCCGTCTCGACGAAGCCACGACCACGCTGATCAGCGAAGGCCTGCGTCTGCCGCAGCCCACCGCGGGTTTCGAGCCCATCGCCTTCTCGCGCGTGCGATGTAGCGTCTGACGCACCCCGCGCGGCCGTGAGCAGGGCCGTCGCCCCCCCCTGTTTCCACTTTTTTTATCTCCGCGCGGCGGGGCCGGGACGGCCTTGGCCCGCGCACAGCGACAAGGACATCGTCATGACACAAGAACACTCGAGCGAACCGTTTGATCACGCAGACCCAGGCCCGTACTGGTGGTCCGATCTCTTCTACAGCGCCCTCACGGCCATCGGCCTCGTGGTCGGCGTGCTGGTGCTCAACTTCCTGCTCCTGCTGCCTGTGGCGCAGGCACAGGCCCAGGGCAAGGGAGAACTGCGCATTGGCTACCAGAAGTCGGCCAGCCTCTTCGTGCTGCAGAAGGCCCAGGGCACGCTGGAGAAGCGGCTGGCGCAGCAGGGCGTGAGCGTGAAGTGGGTCGAGTTTCCGGCCGGCCCGCAGCTGCTCGAAGGCCTGAACGTCGGCTCGGTCGATGTGGGTTTCGTTGGCGAGGCGCCGCCCATCTTCGCCCAGGCCGCCGGCGCCAAGTTCGTCTACATCGGCAATGACCCGGCCGCCCCCGAGGCCGAGGCCCTGGTGGTGCCGAAGAACTCGCCCCTCAAGACCGTGGCCCAGCTCAAGGGCAAGAAGGTTGCCCTGAACAAGGGCTCCAACGTGCATTACCTGCTGGTCAAGCTGCTGGAAAAACACGGCCTGAAGTACGGCGACATCCAGCCCGTCTTCCTGCCGCCGGCCGACGCGCGCGCGGCTTTCGAACGCGGCGCGGTCGATGCCTGGGCCATCTGGGACCCCTTCCTGGCCGCGGCCGAGAAGCAAACCGGCGCGCGCATCCTGGCCGACGGCAAGGGCGTGGTGAACAACTACGCCTACTACCTGGCCGAACGCAGCTACGTGGAGAAGCGCCCCGAAGTCATCGACGCACTGTTCGCCGACATCGTGACCCAGGGCAGGTGGCTCAAGGCCAACCTCAAGCAGGCCGCGGGCATCATCGCGCCGCTGCAGGGCCTGGACGCCGACGTGGTGGAACTCAACCTGCGTCGTTACCAGTATGGCGTGACGCCGCTGATCGATGCCGTGCTCGCCGAGCAGCAGAAGCTCGCCGACGTCTTTTTCGAACTCAAGCTGATCCCCAAGGCCATCGCCGTGCGCGACGCGGCCTGGCATCCGGCGCGCTGAAACAGGAGGGCATGCACCATGAACCAAGCCTCGAATTCCCTGCGCCGCCGCCTGCTGCAGATCGTCGGCCTGACGGCCCTGAACTGGGGCCTGGCCGGCCAGATCGCCGGCGCCCAGACCGCCAGGGCCAAAGAGCCTGAACTGCTGCGCATCGGTTACCAGAAGTCCGCCGTGAACCTCGTCATCCTCAAGCAGCAGGGCGTGCTGGAGAAGCGTTTTCCGAACACCAAGGTCAGCTGGATCGAATTCCCGGCCGGCCCGCAGCTGCTCGAAGCCCTCTCGGTGGGCAGCCTGGAGTTCGGCCTGACCGGCGACTCGCCCCCCGTGTTCGCCCAGGCGGCCGGCAAGGACCTGCTCTACGTGGGCGCCGAGCCGCCCAAGCCCGACAGTTCGGCCATCCTGGTGCTCAAGGACTCGCCAGTGAAGACACTGGCCGACCTCAAGGGCCGCAAGATCGCGCTGCAAAAGGGCTCCAGCGCGCACTACCTGCTGGTGCGTGCGGTGGAAAAAGCCGGCCTGCAGTGGAGCGACATCCAGCCCGTGTACCTGGCGCCGGCCGACGCGCGTGCCGCCTTCGAACGCAAGAGCGTGGACGCCTGGGCCATCTGGGACCCGTACTACGCGGCGACCGAACTGGCCCTGCAGCCGCGCGTGCTGGCCACCGGCCGCGAGCTCTCCAGCAACAACTCCTTCTACCTGGCCTCGCGTCCCTTCGCCACGCAGCACGCCGCGGCCGTGGCCGTGCTGTTCGACGAAGTGTCGCGTGCCGACCGCCAGGCGCAGGAAAACCGCAAGGAGGTGATCAAGCTGATCGCCGGCTTCAGCGGCCTGGACGCGGGAGTGGTCAGCCTCTTCCTGCAGCGCCGGCCCAAGTCGCCCGTGGGGCCGCTGAACGCCCAGACCGTGGCCGACCAGCAGCGCGTGGCCGATGCCTTCCACAAGCTGGGGCTGATTCCCAAACCCGTGACCGTGGCCGAGATCGTGTGGTCACCCGACACGCGCCGCGCCTGATTTCCCATCCAGACCTCAAGGAGAAATTGACATGAACGTTTTCTGGTTTCTGCCCATCCACGGTGATGGCCACTACCTCGGCACCTCGCACCTGGCGCGTGCCGTCGACCAGGCTTACCTGCAGCAGATCGCCCAGGCGGCCGAGCGCCTGGGGTACGGCGGCGTGCTCATTCCCACCGGCCGCTCCTGCGAAGACCCGTGGACCGTGGCCGCCAGCCTGATCCCGGTGACGCAGCGCCTGAAGTTCCTGGTGGCCCTGCGCCCCAGCACCATCTCGCCCACGGTAGCGGCGCGCCAGGCGGCCACCTTCGACCGCCTCAGTGGCGGCCGCCTGCTCATCAACGTGGTGGCCGGTGGCGACGCCGGTGACCTGGAAGCCGATGGCACCTTCCTGAGCCATGACGAACGCTACGAGCATGCGGCCGAGTTCCTGCAGATCTGGCGCCGCCTGCTGGCTGGCGAGAAGGTGGACTTCGAAGGCAAGCACCTCAAGGTCAAGGGTGCGAAGCAGCTGTTCCCGGCCCTGCAAAAACCGCATCCACCGCTGTACTTCGGCGGTTCGTCGGACGCCGCGCACGACCTGGCCGCCGAGCAGGTGGAGCTCTACCTGACCTGGGGCGAGCCACCGGCCGAAGTGGCCAAGAAGTTCGAGGACGTGCGCAGGCGCGCCGCCGCGCAAGGCCGCAAGGTGAAGTTCGGCGTGCGCCTGCACGTGATCCCGCGCGAGACCAACGACCAGGCCTGGGCCGCGGCCGACGACCTCATCAGGTACCTCGACGACGAGACCATCGCCAAGGCGCAGTCCACCTTTGCGGGCATGGATTCCGAGGGCCAGCGCCGCATGCGTGCCCTGCACGGCGGCAGCCGCGCCAAGCTGGAGATCAGTCCCAACCTCTGGGCCGGCGTGGGCCTGGTGCGCGGCGGCGCTGGCACCGCGCTGGTGGGCGACGGCGAGACCATTGCGCGCCGCCTGAAGGAGTACGAGGAGATCGGGGCCGACACCTTCGTGCTCTCCGGTTATCCGCACCTGGAAGAGGCCTACCGTTTCGCCGAGTTGGTGTTCCCGCACATTGGTGTGCAGGCTCCGGCCACGCCGCAGGGCAGTGGCCAGATCAGCCCCTTCGGCGAGATCGTCGCGAACGTGCATGCCCCCGAAGGGCGGCGCTTGGCACAGAGCTGATGGGCCGGAGCATGACACACAACACCCATGATCCGGTCGCCGTGGCCGACACCTCGGTGGAAGCGCCGGGCTTCGGTTTCCTGCTGCCACCGCAGCTCGACCCCGAAACCGACTGGCGTTACACCGTTGCAGCCTTCACGTTCCTCAAGAGCGTGGCCCGGCGCTTTGTGCCCTGGCTGCTGCCGCTCAGTCTGCTTGTGCTGTGGCAGGTCTTCTCGGCCCAGGGCTGGCTCTCCACCCGGGTGCTGCCGGCGCCGCTGGAAGTGGTGCGCGCTGCCTGGGGCCTGGCGGTCTCGGGTGAGTTATGGACCCATGTGCAGGTCAGCGCCGGGCGCGCGCTGGCGGGCCTGGCCATCGGCGGTGGCCTGGGCCTGCTGCTGGGCCTGCTCACCGGTTCGCTGCGCTGGGCCGACGCGCTGCTGGATTCCACCATCCAGATGGTGCGCAACATTCCCGCGCTGGCCCTGATCCCGCTGGTCATCCTGTGGTTCGGCATCGACGAGACGGCCAAGCTCTTCCTGATCGCGGTCTCGGTCTTCTTCCCGATCTACCTCAACACCTCGCACGGCATCCGCAACGTGGACCCGGGGCTGATCGAGATGGGGCGCACCTACGGCCTGTCGCGCTGGCAGCTCTACCGCGAGGTGATCCTGCCGGGCGCGCTCTCCAGCATCCTGGTCGGCCTGCGCTTCTCGCTGGGCCTGATGTGGGTGATCCTGATCGTGGCCGAAACCATCTCGGCCCAGGCCGGCATCG
The DNA here is from genome assembly GCA_016185015.1 of Burkholderiales bacterium. Taxonomy (GTDB): domain Bacteria; phylum Pseudomonadota; class Gammaproteobacteria; order Burkholderiales; family Burkholderiaceae_C; genus Hylemonella. The sequence continues at coordinate 21,186 of JACPOI010000057.1, read as the reverse complement.
GCTACCTGACCATGAACGCCCGCGAGTTCCTGCAGACCGACGTGGTGCTGGTGGGCATCCTGCTCTACGCACTGCTGGGCAAGCTCGCCGACGTCTTCGCCAAGGGCCTGGAGCGCTACTGGCTGCGCTGGCACCCCGGCTATCAGCAGCATTGAACAAGGCACACGCATGACAAGCGAAACGAGCAACCCCGGCGTGCGGCTGGACATCCGTGGCCTCTCCAAGCAGTACGGTGAGCGGAAGGTGCTGCGCCAGGCCGATCTGGTGATCGAACCCGGCGAGTTCGTCGCCATCGTGGGGCGCAGCGGTTGCGGCAAGAGCACGCTGCTGCGTCTGGTGGCCGGGCTGGAAGCGGCCAGCGAGGGCGAGTTGCGCCTGGACGGACAGGCCGTCACGGGCCTGAGCGACGACACCCGCATCATGTTCCAGGACGCGCGCCTGCTGCCCTGGCGGCGTGTGCGCGACAACGTGGCTCTGGGCCTGCCGAAAGAGCAACGGGCCCGGGCCGACGAAGTGCTGGCCCAGGTGGGCCTGGGCGAACGCCTGGGCGACTGGCCGGCCAAGCTCTCGGGCGGGCAACGCCAGCGCGTCTCGCTGGCGCGCGCCCTGGTGCACCAGCCGCGCCTGCTGCTGCTGGACGAACCGCTGGGCGCGCTGGATGCGCTCACGCGCATCGAGATGCACCAGCTGATCGAAGGCCTGTGGCGCAAGAACGGCTTCACGGCGCTGCTGGTCACACACGATGTGCAGGAAGCCGTGGCCCTGGCCGACCGCGTGATCCTGATCGAGGACGGCCGTATTGCTCTGGACGAGCGCATCAAGCTGGCGCGCCCGCGCGAGCGGGGTGATGCTGCCTTTGCCGCCATCGAGAACCGCATCCTGCACCGCGTGCTGCAACAACCCGAACGCGACACCGACACCTCGGCCGACGCACGCTGGCCCGGCATCCCCGCCGCCGGCCTGCGCTGGGCGATCTGAATTCTTCAACGGACTTATCAAGGAGTAACACCATGTCCATCCAAGCCATCAACGTACGCAACCAGTTCCGCGGCAAGATCAAGGAGATCATCCGCGGCGACGTCGTCTCCGAGATCGACGTCGAGACGCCCTGGGGCATCGTCACCTCGGTCATCACCACGCGCTCGGTCAACGACCTGAATCTCAAGCCGGGCGTCGAGGTCGTGGCCCTGGTCAAGGCCACCGAGGTCTCGCTGGCCAAGATCTGAGTTCGCCGCAAGAGCGCGGTACACAGCGATGCCCCTGCACCGGCGTGGAGTCCCTCGCGTCGGTATCATTCCCCACGCCAGCGCACCATGCGCTGTGCGTGTGAAATGGAGTACCGCCCCGCATGACCACCGGCCCCACCGGATCCCCCTCGCGTCCGCCTCAGGACGCCGCAGCATCCGAATTCCAGGGCCTGCGCATCGTGCCGGCCCGCCACCCGGGGCGTACCTTGAGCACGGTGTTCGCCGTGATCGTCATCGCGCTGGTCTTGTATTCGGTCTTCACCAACCCGCGCTGGGGTTGGCCCGTCTTCGCCGAATGGTTCTTTGCAGGGCCCGTGCTCGAAGGCCTGGGCCTCACGCTGCTGCTCACCGTGGTGAGCGCCGTGCTGGGTTTCAGCCTGGGCACGCTGCTGGCGCTGGCGCGGGTGTCGTCCTCGCCGCTGCTCTCGCGCCTGTCCTTTGTCTACATCTGGCTGTTCCGATCTATCCCCGTGATCGTGCTGCTGCTGCTGGTCAACAACCTGGGTTACCTCTACGAGACGGTGGCGCTGGGGGTGCCCGGCACGGACTGGACCTGGTTCTCCTACCCGACGGTGCAGCTCATCAGCCCCTTTGCGGCGGCCATCATCGGCCTCACGCTCAACCAGTCAGCCTATTCGGCCGAGATCATCCGCGGCGGCATCCTCTCGGTGGACCAGGGCCAGCACGAGGCGGCTTCGGCCCTGGGCCTGCCGCGCTGGCGCCAGGCGGTGCGCATCGTGCTGCCGCAGGCCATGCGCTCCATCCTGCCCGCGGGTTTCAACGACCTGATCGGCCTGGCCAAGGGCACGTCCATGGTCTACATCCTGGCGCTGCCCGAGCTGTTCTACACCATCCAGATCATCTACCGCCGCAACCTGGAGGTGATCCCGCTGCTGATGGTGGCCACGGTCTGGTACCTGGTCATCCTGACGGTGCTCACCCTGATCCAGCGCCAGATCGAACTGCATTACGCACGCGGCGCGCTGCGCAACCCCACGCCTTCGGTGTTCACGCGGGTGGCGCGGGCCTGGCGTGGGCGCCGCGCGGCGCCGGTCGAGCTGGCGCCGTTCGCCGCCCAGGCCGCCGGGGCGGTCGAGCCCGGCACGGGCGCCGAGGTGCGCGTCACCGGCCTGGTAAAGAGCTATGGCAGCCAGCGTGTGCTGGACGACGTTTCGCTCACCGTGCCCGCGGGCAGCGTGACGGTGATCATCGGGCCCTCGGGTTCGGGCAAGTCCACGCTGCTGCGTTGCATCAACCACCTGGAGCGTGCCGACGCCGGTTTCATCTCGCTGGACGGGCAACTCATCGGCTACCGCCGCCTGGGCGATACGCTGCACGAACTGTCCGAACGCGAGCTGCTGCTGCGTCGTGCCGACGTGGGCATGGTGTTCCAGAACTTCAACCTCTTCCCGCACCTCAGCGTGCTGGAAAACCTGACCGAAGCGCCGCGTTTTGTGCGCGGCCTGCCGCGCGAGCAGGCGAGGGCGAGTGCGCTGGCGCTGCTGGCGCGCGTGGGCCTGGCCGACAAGGCCGAGGCCTATCCGCGGCAGTTGTCGGGCGGCCAGCAGCAGCGCGTGGCGATTGCGCGTGCGCTGGCGCTCAAGCCCAAGGTGCTGCTCTTCGACGAGCCGACCTCCGCGCTGGACCCGGAGCTCGTGGGCGAGGTGCTCGACGTCATCAAGGAACTGGCACGCTCGGGCACCACGCTGCTCATCGTCACGCACGAAATCGGCTTCGCACGCGAAGTGGCCGATACCGTGGTCTTCATGGAGCAGGGGCGTATCCTGGAGTCCGGACCGCCCGAACGCCTCTTCACCGCCCCCTCGCACCCGCGCACCGCAGAGTTTCTGGCCAAGGTCCTCTGAACCCGCCTTCCGACTTTTCACGTGACCCGAATGGAATCCTGACCATGAACATCGCACGCAAGAACTTTCTCTCCACGTTGCTGCTGGTGTGGCTGACGGCCCTGGCCCTGCCTGCGAGCGCCCAGGGCAAGCTGCTGGTGCCCGACCTGAGCCCCGAGCAGCGCGGCCGTCCGCGTTCGGAGCCGGTGGCCGAGGCGCTCAAGCTGGTGCCCAAAAATTACAAGTTCGCCAAGGACGGTGTACTGGTTGTCGGTACGACCACGGGGCGCCTGCCGATCGGTGCCTATGCGCTGGACAACCGCACGCCCGTGGGCAATGCGCCGGACATGGCGCAGCTGATGGCCGACAGCCTGGGCCGCAAGCTCGAACTGGTGTCGGTGGCCTGGTCGGACTGGCCGCTGGCCCTGCAATCGGGCAAGTTCGACGTGGTGATCTCCAACATCACCGTGACCGAGGAGCGCAAGGAGAAGTTCGACTTCTCCACCTACCGCAGTGATCTGCTGGGCTTTTATGTGGACAGCGCCTCGAAGATCCAGTCCATCAAGGAGCCCAAGGATGTTGCGGGTCTCAAGGTGGTGGTGGGCGCGAGCACGAGCCAGGAGCAGATCCTGCTGCGCTGGAACCAGCAGAACATCGCCGCCGGCCTCAAGCCGGTGGAGGTGCAGTACCACGAGGACGATGTGGTGCTCTACCTCGCCCTCGCCTCGGGCCGGGCCGACGTGTATTTCGCGCCCAACGGCATTGCGGCCTACCACGCGCGCAATGGCAAGTCGCGCCTGGTCGGCACGTTGCCCGGTGGCTGGCCGCAGTCGGCCGAGATCGGTGCGGCTACGCGCAAGGGCTCGGGCCTGGCCGACGCGATTACTGCGGCGATCAACGCGCAGATCCGCAACGGCAACTACCAGAAGACCCTGGAACGCTGGAACCTGCAGTCTGAGGCTGTGACGCAGGCGCGCACCAATCCCCCGGGTCTGACCAAGCGCTGAGACCACCGACGGCCTGCCACGCAGGCCGTTTTTCTTTCCGCACCTGCTTGCTTGCTACTTGGACGGGCTTGCGTTGCTCATGCCTTTTTTGATATTAGCTAACTTCCATATATTCGTTTGAGTTTTGAAGACAGGCTCTGACAATGAAGTTCATTGATCAGCAGGAGGTTTTCATGAGCACATTGCGCCTGGGCGACACCGCCCCCGATTTCACGCAGGATTCCACCGCCGGCCCCATCCGCTTCCATGAGTGGGCGGGCAGTTCATGGGTGGTCCTGTTCTCCCACCCGGCCGACTTCACGCCGGTCTGCACCACCGAACTCGGCAAGACGGCAGCCCTGTCGGGCGAATTCGCCAGGCGTGGTGTCAAGCCCATCGCCGTCAGCGTCGACCCGCTCGACTCGCATGGCAAGTGGGTGCTGGACATCAACGAGACCCAGAACACCACGGTCAACTTCCCCATCCTGGCCGATGCGGACAGGAAGGTGGCCACGCTTTACGACATGATCCACCCCAAGGCATCGACCACGGCCACGGTGCGCAGCGTCTTCATCATCGACCCGAAGAAGGTGATCCGCACCACCTTCACCTATCCGGCCAGCACCGGGCGCAACTTCGACGAGATCCTGCGCGTGATCGACTCGCTGCAACTCACCGACAGCCACAAGGTCGCCACGCCCGCCAACTGGCAGGACGGCGATGACGTGGTCATCGTCCCCAGCCTGCAGGACCCGGCCGAACTCGCTCAGCGTTTTCCCAAGGGTTTCCGTGCCGTGCGGCCCTACCTGCGCCTCACGCCGCAGCCCAACAAGTAAGCCACCGAAGGCAGAGGGAGAACCGCGATGGCAGACGACGTGCGCATCCTCATCGTGCCGGGCTGGCGTGATTCCGGCCCCGGCCATTGGCAGACCCTGTGGGACCAGCGTTATGCGAACACGGTGCGTGTGCAGCAGGACAACTGGCTCACGCCGGCGCGCGCGGCCTGGGTGAACGCCATCACCCGCACCATCCTGGAACAGCACGGGCCGGTGGTCGTTGCGGCGCACAGCCTGGGCTGCATTGCCATCACCCACCTGCCGCCCGAGGCCGAGGCCCGCATTACCGGCGCCCTGCTGGTGGCCCCGGCCGATCCCGAGCGGCGCTCGGTGCTGGCCGATTTCGCGCCTGTGCCCAGTCGCAAGCTGCCTTACCGCAGCATCGTCGTGGCCAGCAGCAACGACCCCTTCTGCCCCATCCGCCTGTCCGGCGCGTACGCGCGCAACTGGGGCAGCGAGTTCGTGCGCGTGCCCGATGCCGGCCACATCAACGTGGACTCGGGTCACGGCCCCTGGCCGCTGGGCGTGGCCCTGCTGCAGTCGCTGGTGGGCGAGGGCGGCCTGGCCGACAAGGCGCTTGCCGCCAGCCCCAACACGACGCAAGCCCAGCCCTTGCCGACCGCCTGAGCGTGGCAGACGGCCCCCTTCAAACCAGCGGTTATGAATTAACTACAAAACTGTCGTTTGAGTTTGAAGCGAGCGTCTCCACAATTCATTTCACACCGATCAAAGCAATTTTTCCAAGCGACATCACCATGAAGATCAAGCACTACGCCACCCTGACCCTGGCCGCCCTGGCCCTGAGCACCGGCACGCTGGCTGGCGCCCAGACCACCCTGCTCAACGTTTCCTACGACGTGGCCCGTGAGTTCTACAAGGACATCAACGTCGCCTTCGCGGCCAGCTACAGGAAATCCACCAGCAAGGACATCAAGGTGGACCAGTCGCACGCCGGCTCCAGCGCCCAGGCGCGCGCCGTGGCCGACGGCCTGGAGGCTGACGTGGTGACCTTCAACACCACCACCGATGTGCAGTTCCTGGCCGACAAGGGCGTGGTCGCGGCCGACTGGGCCAAGAGATTCCCCAATGGCGCCTCGCCCACCACGTCCACCATGCTCTTCCTGGTGCGCAACGGCAACCCCAAGAACATCAAGGACTGGGACGACCTGATCAAGCCCGGCGTGCAGGTCGTGGTGGTCAACCCCAAGACCGGCGGCAACGGCCGCATGGCCTACCTGGCCGCCTGGGGTTATGTGCGCAGCAAGGGCGGCAGCGATGCCGACGCCGCTGCGTTCGTGGGCAAGCTCTACAAGAACGTGCCGGTGCTGGCGCGCGGCGGGCGTGACGCCACGGGCGTCTTCCTGCAACGCAATATCGGCGACGTGCTGGTGACCTTCGAATCGGAAGTCGTGTCGGTGGACACCGAGTTCGGCGCCGGCAAGGTGGATGCCGTGCATCCCAGCGCCTCCATCGTGACCGAGAACCCGGTGGCCATCGTCGAGCGCACCGTGGCCAAGAAGGGCTCGGCCGCTGAGGCCAAGGCCTACCTCGATTTCCTCTACAGCCAGGAAGGCCAGGAAATCGCCGCCAGGCACAACATCCGCCCGCGCAACGAAGCCGTGCTCAAGAAGTACGCCGCGGCCTTCAAGCCGATCAAGTTCTTCACCGTGCAGGACTACTTCGTGAGCCTGGGTGAAGCACAGAAGGTGCACTTCAACGACGGCGGCAAGTTCGATCAGCTCTATACGGTGAAATGACCCACCCCCGAAACGCCTTTGGCGTCCGATGCTCACGGCCTGAGGCCGTAGCCCTTCAGGCTGTCCAAGCCTGCGCGGGCAGGCTTGGAGCCGCAGCCCTCAGCCCCTCCAGGGGGCGCCACCAGCGGCCCGGCAAAGCCGGTTCCGCGGTGGCCCACGAAAAGAAACCATGAGTACTGCAATTTCTTCGCTGCCGCTGCCCGCGGCCGCCGTACCCCGGCGCGCCCCGCGGCGTGTGCTGCCCGGCTTCAACCTGACGCTGGGCTACGCCATCCTCTACCTGAGCCTGATCGTGCTGATTCCGCTCTCGGCCCTGGTCTTCAAAACCTTCACGCTGAGCTGGGAGCAGTTCTGGGCTGCGGTCACCTCGCCGCGCGTGCTGGCTTCCTACCGCCTGACCTTCGGTGCCTCGCTGATCGCGGCCCTAGTCAACGTGGTCTTCGGCCTGCTGGTGGCCTGGGTGCTGGTGCGCTACCGTTTCCCGGGCAAGAAGATCGTCGATGCGCTGGTGGACCTGCCCTTTGCGCTGCCCACGGCCGTGGCCGGTATCGCGCTCACGGCCCTGCTGGCGGGCAATGGCTGGGTCGGCCAGGTCTTCGAACCCTGGGGCATTCAGCTGGCGTTCAACCCGAACGGCGTGGTGATCGCGCTGATCTTCATCGGCCTGCCTTTCGTGGTGCGCACGGTGCAGCCGGTGCTTGAAGACGTGGAGAAGGAGCTGGAAGAGGCCGCCACCAGCCTGGGCGCCACGCGCTGGCAGACCTTCCGCTACGTGATTTTTCCTTCCATCGCGCCGGCGCTGCTCACGGGTTTTGCCATGGCCTTCGCCCGCGCCATCGGTGAATACGGCTCGGTCATCTTCATCGCCGGCAACATGCCCATGGTGTCGGAGATCACGCCGCTGATCATCATCGGCAAGCTGGAACAATACGACTACGCCGGTGCCACCGCCGTGGCCCTGGTGCTGCTGGTGATCTCCTTCCTGCTGCTGCTGGTGATTAACAGTCTGCAGAGCTGGCAGCGCAAGCGTTCGGGGGCGTCGGCATGAGCAACACCGTCAAACGCACGGCGCGTGCCGGCACCACCGAGCCGGCCTGGGTGCGCTACACGCTGATCGGCATCGCGCTGGTTTTCATGTTCCTCTTCCTGGTGCTGCCGCTGGCGGCCGTCTTTACCGAAGCCCTGCGCAAGGGCTGGGCGGCCTATTGGGAAGCGCTCAATGAGCCCGACGCCTGGGCCGCCATCCGCCTCACGCTGATCACGGCGGCCATCGCCGTGCCGCTGAACCTGGTCTTCGGCGTGGCCGCGGCCTGGGCCATTGCCAAGTACGAGTTCCGCGGCAAGGCCTTCCTGACCACGCTGGTGGACCTGCCGTTTTCGGTCTCGCCCGTGGTGGCCGGCCTGATTTACGTGCTGGTCTTCGGCGCGCAGGGCTGGCTGGGCCCCTGGCTGCAGGCGCATGACATCAGAATAGTGTTTGCCGTGCCCGGCATCGTGCTGGCCACCGTCTTCGTGACCTTTCCCTTCATCGCGCGCGAACTCATTCCGCTGATGCAGGCCCAGGGCAACGAGGAGGAGCAGGCCGCCATCGTGCTGGGCGCCACCGGCTGGCAGACCTTCTGGTACGTGACCCTCCCCAACATCAAGTGGGGCCTCATCTACGGCGTCATCCTCTGCAATGCGCGCGCCATGGGCGAGTTCGGCGCGGTTTCCGTGGTCTCGGGCCACATCCGCGGCCAGACCAACACCATGCCCTTGCATGTGGAGGTGCTCTACAACGAGTACCAGTCCGTCGCCGCCTTTGCCGTGGCCTCGCTGCTGGCCCTGCTGGCGCTGGTCACCCTGGTCATCAAGTCGGTGGTCGAGTGGCGTCACGAGCGCGAACTCAAGGCTGCCGCCGAGTTGCCGCCCGAGCGGCCGTCCTCTCTCGTTGTGCCCGTGCCGGCCCGTTGAAAGTACATCATGAGCATTGAAATCCGCGACATCAGCAAGCAGTTCGGCGACTTCCACGCCCTGCGCAAGGTCAACCTCGACATCCAGTCCGGCGAACTGGTGGCCCTGCTGGGCCCCTCGGGCTGCGGCAAGACCACGCTGCTGCGCATCATCGCCGGCCTGGAAACGCCGGACCAGGGCACCATCCTGTTCAGCGGCGAAGACACCACCGAAGTGCACGTGCGTGAACGCAATGTGGGCTTCGTGTTCCAGCACTACGCGCTGTTCCGCCACATGACCGTGTTCGACAACGTGGCCTTCGGCCTGCGCATGAAGCCGCGCGCCGTGCGCCCCAGCGAAGCCCAGATCAAGGCCAAGGTACACGAACTGCTGGGCCTGGTGCAGCTGGACTGGCTGGCCGACCGTTACCCCTCCCAGCTCTCGGGCGGCCAGCGCCAGCGCATCGCCCTGGCGCGCGCGCTGGCCGTGGAGCCCAAGGTGCTGCTGCTGGACGAACCTTTCGGCGCGCTGGACGCCAAGGTGCGCAAGGAGCTGCGCCGCTGGCTGCGCCGCCTGCACGACGAACTGCACGTGACCAGCATCTTCGTGACCCACGACCAGGAAGAGGCGCTGGAGGTGGCCGACCGTGTGGTGCTCATGAACCACGGCCAGATCGAGCAGATCGGCACGCCCCAGCAGGTCTGGGACCATCCCGCCAGCCCCTTCGTCTACGGCTTCCTGGGCGACGTCAACCTGTTTCGCGGCCGCGTGGAACAGGGCGAGGTAGTGATCGGGGAGGGCCAGCAGGGCCTGCGCCTGGACTCGCCCGAACACCGCGGCGCGGACGATGGCAAGGCCTTTGCCTACGTGCGCCCGCACGACTTCGAGGTGCAGCGCTACGCCACCGGTGCTACCGGCATCGCGGCGCGCCTGAGCCGGGCCATCGTGGTCGGCCCGATTGCAAGATTGGAACTTATTCCCGAGGACGCGACTCAATCCGGGGACAATGCGGTCATCGAGGCGCAGATTCCTGCGTCACAATACCGCGAACTCGGTCTGACAGAGGGCGAACTGCTGGTGCTGACACCACGCAAGGCCCGCGTTTTCGTGGAAGGAAGTCCTGATCTTGCCCAAGCTGCCTGAACTCACCCCCCGGCGCATGTATGCGCTGGTCTGCGCCACCTGCGTGGCCCTGCTGGCCTTCGGCCTCTACCTGCAGCACGTGGTGGGCCTGGAACCCTGCCCGATGTGCATCGTGCAGCGCTACACCATGGTGCTGATCGCCGTGGTCGCGGCCATCGGCGCGGCCGTTTCGGGCCGCCGCACCCACTTGGCGCTGGCCGGGCTGCTGGCCCTGCTGGCGGTGTTCGGCGCCTTCGTCGCTGCGCGCCAGAGCTGGTTGCAGTGGTACCCGCCCGAGATCGCCACCTGCGGGCGCGACTTCTACGGCATGATCGAAAACTTCCCCCTGCAGCGCGCCATTCCCATGATCTTCAAGGGTTCGGGTGACTGCACGGCCATCGACTGGACCTTCCTGGGCGGCTCCATCGCCAATTGGTCTTTCCTGTGGTTCCTGGCCTTTGCGGTGCTTGCGTTCTGGCTGCTGCTGCGCCAGTCGCTTCGGAAAACCTGAGCTTTTCCAGCTTTTCCTTCTGCGTTCATCGGGCCATAATGGGCTGGCAAAGTAGGGCCACGCCCGATGGTTCGGGCTTGGCGTGACGCCAAGGAATCCTGCATGAACAATCTAAAAATCTCCACCCGCCTGCTGCTGCTGCTGGCCGTCCTGTCGGCCCTGCTGATCATCATCGGCGCGATCGGCCTTTTCGGCATCGGTAAGTCCAACGAGGCTCTCAAGACGGTGTATGAAGATCGCACCGTGCCGGCCGCCCAGCTGGCGCAGATCGATTCCATGATGCAGCAGAACCGCATGCTGGCGCTGATCACGCTCATGTCCCCGGGGGCCGAGGCGGTCAAGATCAACAGCGCCAGGATCGAAGGCAATATCGCAGCCATCACCAAGCTCTGGGAGGCCTATATGGCCACAGCCCAGACGGAGGAGGAAGCCGCGCTGGCCAAGGAATTTGCCGCGGCGCGCGGCCGTTATGTCAGCGAAGGTCTCCGGCCCTCGATCGCGGCCATGCGTGCTGACGACATCCCGCAGCTGGCGTCCCTGGTGCAGGATACCTTGCCGGTTCTTTATGACAAGGCCAGCGTCACCTCCAAGGCCCTCATCAAGATGCAACTGGACGTGGCCAAGCAGGAGTTCGATGCCTCCGTCGCACGTTACCAGACGATCTTGACCGTCTCCATCGTCGCCATCGTGCTGGGCGTGGTCTTCGCCTGGGTCCTGGGCCTTGCCCTGATCCGCGGTATCTCGCGTTCGCTGCAGAGCGCCGTCACCCTGTCCGAAGCGGTGGCCCAGGGCGATCTGTCTGTGCGCGTCCATGCCACTGGCAAGGACGAAGTGGCCCGGGTGCTGCAGTCGCTCACCGCCATGCAGAGCAACCTGGCGCAGATCGTGGGTCGGGTGCGCCAAGGGAGTGAATCGGTCTCCACGGCCAGCGCCGAGATTGCCCAGGGCAACAGCGATCTGAGCGCGCGCACCGAAAGCCAGGCCAGCGCGCTGGAAGAAACCGCCGCCTCGATGGAAGAGCTGTCCTCCACGGTGAAACAGAACGCCGACAACGCCCGCCAGGCCAACCAGCTGGCCCAGAGCGCCAGCACCGTGGCCGTGCAGGGCGGCGAGGTCGTGTCCCAGGTGGTGGGCACGATGAAGGGCATCAATGATTCGAGCAAGAAGATCGCCGACATCATCAGCGTGATCGACGGCATCGCCTTCCAGACCAACATCCTGGCGTTGAACGCCGCGGTGGAAGCAGCGCGCGCCGGTGAACAAGGCCGTGGTTTCGCCGTGGTGGCCTCTGAAGTGCGCTCGCTGGCCGGTCGCAGTGCCGATGCCGCCAAGGAAATCAAGACGCTGATCACCGACAGCGTGGAGCGCGTGGGGCAGGGCACGGCTCTGGTGGATCAGGCCGGCCAGACCATGCAGGAGGTCGTGGCCAGCATCCGGCGCGTGACCGACATCATGGGCGAGATCAGCGCGGCCAGCTCCGAGCAGAGCCAGGGCGTGGCGCAGATCGGCGAGGCGGTGACCAATATGGACCAGGCCACCCAGCAGAACGCCGCGCTGGTGGAGGAGATGGCGGCAGCGGCCTCCAGCCTCAGAAGCCAGGCGCAGGAACTGGTGCAGACCGTTGCTGTCTTCAAGCTCGAAGCGCAGGCGGCCGGCACCGGAATGGCTGCCAGCCGCCCCGTGCGCGCGGAAGCCCCGGCGCCGACGAACTACCCCGGATCGGAGCGTCGTGTGATTTCGGCGCCCGCGCCCGTACGGCCCAAGCCCGCCCCGAAAGAGGCCCCCGCGCCGGCGCCGGTCCCCAAGGCCACCGGTTCAGACGGCGACTGGGAAACGTTCTAAGTTCTGCGGCGTAAAAAACGGCACCTTCGGGTGCCGTTTTGCATGGGGCGGCCTGATCTGCCGCTATGCTCATGTCCGATAAGACATGGAGCCGCAGCATATGAGCAACACACTCGACACCAGCGCCAAGGGCGTTTACCTGATCGCCGTCACCCCCTTCACCGACAGCGGCGCGCTGGACCTGGCCAGTACCGACCGCATGGTGGACTTCTGCCTCGAAAAAGGCGTCACCGGCCTCACCGTGCTGGGCATCATGGGCGAGGCGCCCAAGCTCACCATGGAAGAGTCGCGTACCTTCGTCAAACAGGTGCTGGCGCGGGTGAAGGGCCGGGTGCCGGTGGTGGTGGGGGCGTCGTCGCCGGGTTTCGCGCCCATGAAGGAGCTGACCCAGAGCGTGATGGCCCTGGGTGCGGCGGGTGTGATGGTGGCGCCGCCGTCCACCGTGCGCACCGACGACCAGATCACCGCCTATTTCGACATGGTCAACGAGACCCTGGGTCCCGATGTGCCCTGGGTGCTGCAGGACCACCCGGTGGCCACCGGCGTGTTGATGTCCACCGGCGTCATCCTCAAGATCCTCAAGAACTCGCCTCGCTGCGTGATGCTCAAGCACGAGGACAGTCCCGGCCTGGCCAAGCTCTCGGCCATCCGCGCGGCCAGCGACAAGGGTGAGTTGAAGCGCGTCTCCATCCTCACCGGCAACGGCGGCGGCCTCTTCCTGCCAGAAGAACTGACGCGCGGTGCCGACGGCGCCATGACCGGCTTTGCCTACCCCGAGATGATGGTGGACGTGTGCGCCGCGCACGCGGCCGGCAATGTGGAGCGCGCGCACGACCTGTTCGACGCCTACCTGCCACTGGCACGCTACGAGCAGCAGGCCAACATCGGCCTGGCCGTGCGCAAGCACATCCTGATGAAACGCGGTGTCATCGCCAGTGAGGCCGTGCGCAAGCCCGGCCCCAAGCTCTCGACGCAGGACATCGCCGACATCGCCCGCCTGACGGCGCGGCAGGACAAGCGCCTGGCCGAACTGGGCTGAGCGAGGGCCGACCCGTGGACAGTTCCATCCACCGGGGTTATCTGCCGGGCTGCATCGGCCGCATCACCGCGCTACATGCGGATTACTACGCCCTGCAGTCGGGTTTCGGCGTCTACTTCGAAAGCCGGGTCGCGCGCGAGTTGGCGGCCTTCTGCGAACGGTATGAGGAACAACGCGACGGCCTGTGGCTGGCGCTGGTGGAGGGCCAGATCGAGGGCGCCATTGCCATCGACGGCCTGCACGCCCAGACCGAAGGGGCCCATCTGCGCTGGTTCATCACCTCGGACCGGCTGCGCGGTTCAGGCATAGGCTCGCGCCTGCTGGCCAGCGCGCTGGCGTTTTGCGATAAACGCCAGTACCCCAAGACCAGCCTCTGGACTTTCGCCGGCCTGCAGGCCGCGCGCCATCTCTACGAGAAACAGGGCTTTCGCCTGGTGCACGAGCAGCCGGGGCGGCAGTGGGGCAGCGAGGTGATGGAGCAGCGCTTCGAGCGCCTGCTGCCCTGAACCCTCAGGCTCAGAGCTTCTTGACCAGCACCTGGGACTTGCGGTCCCAGTTGTACTTGCGCTTGCGCGCCTCGGGCAGCCAGTCCGGGTCCACGTTCTGGAAGCCGCGCTTGATGAACCAGTGCATGGTGCGCGTGGTCAGCACGAAGATGCTGTCCAGGCCCATGGCCTTGGCGCGCTGCTCGATGCGTTTGAGCACCTTCTCGCCGTCGCCCTGGCCCTGGGATTCGGGCGAGACGGTCAGCGCGGCCATTTCGGCGGTCTTGGCTTCCGGGTAGGGGTAGAGCGCGGCGCAGGCGAAGATCACGCCGTCGTGTTCGACGATGGTGTAGTTGCCGATGTCGCGTTCGATCTCGGTGCGGTCGCGCTTGACCAGGGTGCCGTCCTTCTCGAACGGCTCGATCAGCTGCAGGATGCCGCCCACGTCGTCGGCGGTGGCTTCGCGCAGCTCTTCCAGTTTCTCGTCCACCACCATGGTGCCGATGCCGTCGTGCACATACACCTCCAGCAGCAGCGCGCCGTCCACCGCGAAGGGGATGATGTGGCTGCGTTCCACGCCGCCCTTGCAGGCCTTCACGCAGTGCTGCAGGTAGAAGGCGGTGTCGGTGGGCAGGGTGGCGCCGGGCAGGGCGGCCAGCAGCTTTTCGGCCGCGGCCAGCGGCAGCTCGGTGTCGATGGGGTTGTCGTCGCTTTCGGGCTGGCTCGGGTCCATGCGGATACCCGGCACCTCGCCCACGAAGATTAGCTTGTCGGCGTGCAGGGCCATGGCCACGCTGGTGGCCACCTCTTCCATGGTCAGGTTGAAGGCCTCGCCCGTGGGCGAGAAGCCGAAGGGGGAGAGCAGCACCATGGCGCCCATGTCCAGCGTGCGGTTGATGCCGGCCACGTCCACCTTGCGCACCAGGCCCGAATGCTGGAAGTCCACCCCGTCGACGATGCCCACCGGGCGCGCCGTGATGAAGTTGCCCGAGAGCACGCGCACCGTGGCGCCGGCCATGGGCGTGTTGGGCAGGCCCTGGCTGAAGGCGGCCTCGATCTCGTAGCGCAGCTGGCCCGCGGCCTCCTGCGCGCAGTCCAGCGCCACCTCGTCGGTGATGCGCATGCCGTGCGAATACTTGGCGGTGTGGCCCTTGGCCTTGAGCTGCTCGTTCACCTGCGGGCGGAAACCGTGCACCAGCACGATCCGCACCCCCATGCTCTGGATCAGCGCCAGGTCCTGCGCCAGGTGCTGCAGCTTGCCGGCGGCGATGGCCTCACCACAGATGCCCACCACAAAGGTCTTGCCGCGGTGCATGTGGATGTAGGGCGCCACCGAGCGGAACCAGGGCACGAAGGTGAAGTTGAAGACGGCGGACATGCTGGGTAGGGCGGGCGAGGGTGTAATGGCAGGGATAATTGCTGATTCTCCCTGAAGTTGCCCCTTGAGTTCCTCTCCCCTGAAAATCGAGTTCCCCGAGTCGCTGCCGGTGTCGGCCAAACGCGACGAAATCGCGGCCGCCCTGCAAACGCACCAGGTCATCATCGTCTGTGGCGAGACCGGCTCGGGCAAGACCACCCAGCTGCCCAAGATCGCCCTGGCCATGGGGCGCGGCAAGCTCAATTACCCGGCCGGCCAGCGCGCCCGCCTGATCGGCCACACCCAGCCGCGCCGTATCGCCGCCAGTTCGGTGGCCAAGCGCATTGCCGAGGAGCTGCACACCCCGCTGGGCGAGGTGGTGGGCTACAAGGTGCGCTTCCAGGACCGCCTGTCCAAGGACGCTTCCGTCAAGCTCATGACGGACGGCATCCTGCTGGCTGAAACGCAGACCGATCCGCTGCTGCAGGCCTACGACACCATCATCATCGACGAGGCGCACGAACGCAGCCTCAACATTGACTTCCTGCTCGGTTACCTGCGCCAGATCCTGCCGCGCCGCCCGGACCTCAAGATCGTCGTCACCTCGGCCACCATCGATGCCGACCGTTTTGCCCGGCACTTTGCCAGCAGCAAGGGCCCGGCGCCGGTCATCATGGTCTCGGGCCGCACCTTTCCGGTCGAGCAGCGCTGGCGGCCCTATGAGGAAAGCCGCGAGTACGACCTGAACGACGCGATTGCCGACGGCGTGGACGAACTCTGGCAAGGCAACGCGGCCGGCGACATCCTGGTCTTCCTGCCCGGCGAACGCGAAATCCGCGAGGCCGCCGACCACCTGCGCAAGCACCTCAGCCACAACGCCATCACACGCAACGCCGAGGTGCTGCCGCTCTTCGCCCGCCTGAGCCAGGCCGAGCAGGACCGCGTGTTCGACAGCCACAGCGGCCGGCGCATCGTGCTGGCCACCAACGTGGCCGAAACCTCGCTCACCGTTCCCGGTATCCGCTACGTGATCGACGCCGGCACGGCCCGCGTCAAGCGCTACAGTTTTCGTAGCAAGGTGGAGCAGCTGATGGTGGAGCCGGTGAGCCAGGCCGCCGCCAACCAGCGCGCCGGCCGTTGCGGCCGCGTAGCCAACGGCATCTGCATCCGCCTCTACGACGAGAAAGACTTTGCCGGGCGCGAGCGTTTCACGACGCCCGAAATCCTGCGTTCCTCCCTGGCCGGCGTCATCCTGCGCATGAAGTCCCTGCACCTCGGTGTGGTGGAAGACTTCCCCTTCCTGGAAATGCCTTCGGGCCGCGCCATCGCCGACGGCTACCAGCTGCTGGCCGAACTCGGCGCCGTGGACGAGGCCAACGAGCTCACGCCCATGGGGCGCGAACTGGCCAAGCTGCCGCTGGACCCGCGCGTGGGCCGCATGATCCTGGAGGCCAAGGCCCGCGGTGCGCTGGAAGAGGTGCTCATCATCGCCTCGGCGCTTTCCGTGCAGGACGTGCGCGACCGCCCCATGGAGATGCAGACCCAGGCCGACCAGGCCCACGCCAAGTTCGACGACGAGAAAAGCGAGTTCACGGGTTACCTCAAGCTCTGGAAGTGGATCAACGACGCGCGCGGTGGCCATGGAGAGCACAAGCTCAGCAACCGCCAGTACGAACAACTGCTGCGCCAGAACTTCGTCAACATCCGTCGCGTGCGCGAATGGCGCGACATCCACAGCCAGCTGCTGACCGTGGTGACCGAGCACAAGTGGCAGATCAACACGGCACCGGCCGGCTACGAACAGCTGCACCTGTCCATGCTGGCCGGCCTGCTGGGCAACGTGGGCTGCAAACTCGAAGAAGAAGCCAGCGCCGGTGAGTACCTGGGCGCGCGCGGCATCAAGTTCCACCGCCACCCTGGCGCGCACCTGAGCAAACGGCCGGGCCGCTGGATCGTGGTGGCTGAACTCGTGGAGACCACGCGCCTGTTCGGCCGCGGCATCGCCAATATCGAACCCGGCTGGATCGAACAGGTGGCCGGCCACCTGCTCAAGAAACAGCTGCTGGACCCGCATTGGGAAAAGAAGGCCGCCGAGGTGGTGGCCCTGGAGCGCGCCACGCTCTACGGTATCGTGGTCTACAGCGGGCGCCGCGTGAACTACGGCAAGGTGGACCCGCAGGCTGCGCGCGAGATCTTCATCCGTGAAGGCATCGTGGGTGGCGAGTGGGAGACCAAGCTGCCTTTCATCGCCGCCAACGAAAAGCTGATCCGCCAGGTCGAGGAGCTGGAGCACAAATCACGCCGGCAGGACGTGCTGGTGGACGACGAGCTCATCTACGCCTATTACGACCAGCAGCTGCCGGCCCACATCTGCAGCGGCTACGAGTGCGAGCGCTGGTACCGCGAAGAGAGCAAGAAGAACCCGGAGCTGCTGCGCCTCACGCGCGAAGAGCTCATGCGCCACGAGGCCGCGGGCATCACCACCAACGCCTTCCCCAAGACCCTGCGCTTAGGGGGCGTCGATTGCGCCGTCAGCTACCTGCACGAACCCGGTGACCCACGCGATGGCCTCACCGTCAGCGTGCCCCTGTTCGTTTTGAACCAGGTCAACGAAGATCGCTGCGAGTGGCTGGTGCCCGGAATGTTGAAAGACAAGATCCAGGCCCTGCTCAAGAGCCTGCCGCAGCGCCCGCGCAGCCGCTTCGTGCCGCTGCCGGAATCGGCGGCCAAACTTGCGGAAACGATGGGCACACCAGAGGCTTTCGGCCGCGGCGGCTTGACTGACGCGCTGCTCAAGCAGGTGCGCGACATCACCAGCCTGGACGTCAAGCGCGCCGACTTCAAGCTCGACATGTTGAGCCCCCACCTCTTCATGAACTTCCGTGTGGTGGACGAGCACGGCCGCCAGATGGGCACGGGCCGCAACCTGGGTGCGCTCAAGGCCGAACTCGGCGCGCAGGCACGCGGCGCCTTCCAGGCCCTGGCCGGGCTCAAGCTGGCCGCGCAACCGACGCCGGCCGAGGCGGCCAGTGCCTCGGCGGCGCCTGCAACGGGCAAAACCGCCGCCAGTGAGAAGGGCAACAAACCCGCCGCGCCCACGGTACCCGCGGACCAACGCTACACCGCCTGGACCTTCGGCGAGCTGCCCGAGCTCATGGAGATCCGCAAGGGCGGGCAGACGCTGATCGGCTTCCCGGCCCTGATCGACCTGGGCGAGGCCGTGGGCATCGAGGTCTTCGACGAACCCGAGGTGGCAGCCGCCAAACACCGCGGCGGCCTGCGCCGCCTGTTCGCCCTGCAGATCAAGGACGCACTCAAGTACCTGGAAAAGAACATTCCCGATCTGCAGAAGATGGCCGTGGCCTATATGCCGCTGGGCACCATGGAAGAGCTGCGCGCCCAGATCATCGACGTGGCGCTGGAGCGCGCGTTTCTGCTGGACCCGCTGCCGGCCGACGAATTCGATTTCAAGAAACGGCTGGAGGAGGGCCGGGGCCGCCTGACCCTGATCGCCAACGAGGTGGCGCGCCTGGCCGGTGTCATCCTCATCGAATACGCCGCCGCCGCGCGCAAGATCAAGGACACGAAAAACGCACCGGACGCGACGGCCGACTGCGCGCAGCAGCTGCAGCGCCTGTGCCCCAAACGTTTCATCGTCCAGACACCCTGGCCGCAGCTGCAGCACTTTGCGCGTTACCTCAAGGCCATCACCCTGCGCCTGGACAAGTACCGCGCCGACCCGGCCCGCGACGCCACCCGCCTGGCCGAGCTGCGCCCGCAGGAACAGCGCTACTGGCGCCTGGTGGCCGAACGCAAGGGCGTGATGGACGACCGCCTGCAGGAATTCCGCTGGCTGCTGGAAGAGCTGCGCGTGAGTTTCTTTGCGCAGGAGTTGCGTACGCCGCAACCAGTCAGCGTGAAGCGACTTGACAAAGCCTGGCAGCAGCTGAACAGCTGATGCGAGGCTTTGCAGTGCAGGCTCATATGGCCGAAGGCCATGTGATGCCGGAACTACAAGAGCTGGGTCGGCCGTCAGGCCGAGGCCGGGCGACAGCCTGGCAGCAGATCAACAGTCGAGCCTCGTCCCTTACGCGACCGCAATTGCTAAGCATTCCTACTAAACTCAGGTGATGCGCGTCAAGGGACAACACAAACTCAAAGCACATCGCAGCCCCTGGCGGCGGCGCATGGACCTGACGCGGCACCGCGCGGGCCGGCTGGACCCGACGGTGCAGGGCCTGCTCTGGTCCTTGGCGGCCGGGCTGTGCTTTGTGTTGCTCAACACCATGACGCGTTACCTCACCACGCAGATCCCGCCGCTGCAGTCGCAGTTCCTGCGTTACCTCTGCGGGGTCATCGTGCTGCTGCCCCTGGTGCTGCGCAGCGGCATGGCGGCCTGGATGCCCCAGAACATCCGCGGGCAGTTCGTGCGCGGGTTCGTTCACGCCACGGGCCTGGGCATCTGGTTCTCGGCCATCCCGCACATCTCCCTGTCCGACACCACGGCCATGGGCTTCACCACCCCCATCTTCATCATGCTCGGTGCCTGGCTCTTCCTGCGCGAGCCCATGCACTGGGAGCGCTGGCTGGCGGCGGGCATCGGCTTTGCGGGGGTGCTCATCGTCGTGGGGCCCAACCTGAGCGGGCAGGGCGGCTGGTGGAACCTGGTCATGCTGTCCTCGGCGCCCATGTTCGCGGCGTCCTTCCTGATCAGCAAGGCGCTCACGCGCTACGAG
Organism: Burkholderiales bacterium; assembly: GCA_016185015.1. GTDB lineage: Bacteria > Pseudomonadota > Gammaproteobacteria > Burkholderiales > Burkholderiaceae_C > Hylemonella. The sequence continues at coordinate 1,492 of JACPOI010000057.1, read as the reverse complement.
TCGGCGGGGGTCATCGTGCTCTGGCAGTCCATCACCGTCACCGTCCTGAGCCTGCCGCTGGCCCTGCTCAACTGGCAGCCCGTCTCGGCGGTGCAATGGGCGGGCTACATGCTCTGCGGTGTGCTGGGCAGCGGCGCGCACTACCTGCTCATGCGCTCCTACGTCGTGGCCGACATCTCAGCCACCCAGTCCGTCAAGTTCCTCGACCTGCTCTGGGCCGCGCTGATGGGCTGGTTGGTGTTTGCCGACGTGCCCACCAGCCACTCGCTGATCGGCGGCGTCATCATCGCCGGCGCCACGCTGTGGATCGCACGGCGCGAAGCGCGCCGGGGTACCTGAGCGCTTGACAGGGGAAGGCGGCCCCAGATAAATTGGGCCGCATCCGGCCATCCCGCCGGTCGCTGCCCGAGGAGCGCCCATGGACCGTCGCCAGTTCGTCGAGACCTGTTCCACCAGCGTGGCCTGCCTCACGGCGGCCGTGGCCCTGCCGGCCTTCGGCGCCGACGCCAAACCCAAGGCGTACGCCCGCGTGCTGCTCACCGATGAGTTCGGCGACCCTTTCAAGGCCAGCCAGCTCAAGCCCCAGACCAACTACGTCTTCCACTACCCCTTCGAGGCCACACCGGTTTTCCTGCTCAATCTGGGCAAGCCCGCACAGCCGCAGCCGCTGAGCACCAGGAGCAAGGAGAGTTACGTCTGGCCCGGTGGCGTGGGGCCGCAACGCAACCTCGTGGCCTTCAGCGCCATCTGCGCGCACCAGCTGGTCTACCCCACGCAGCAGGTGAGCTTCATCAGCTTTCGCAAGAGCAAGGCCAAGAAGGGCGTGGCCGACAACCTGATCCACTGCTGCGCTGAACACAGCCAGTACGACCCCGCCCAGGGCGCGCGTGTGCTCAACGGCCCGGCCGAACAACCGCTGTGCGCCGTGCTGCTGGAGCACGATGCCAAGGCCGACACGCTCACGGCCTATGCCACGCTGGGCGGTGAACTTTTCGACGATTTCTTCCGCAAGTACGAGTTCAAGCTGAGCCTGGACGTGGGGCCCAAGGCCAAGAACGCGGTGGCCGGCAAGGCGGCGGTGCGGGAGCTGGAGAAGTTCTGCAGGAATCCAATTCAGTGCTGAGCGGCATGGTTTGAGCATATGCTTGTTGGCATATTGATGCACTCGCCCATGGCTTTTTCCGATTGATGAAGCAGATGAGTTCTGGCATTTCTGCATCAGAAAACAAGTTTCAAAGAAAAATGGCTAAACCACATGTTGACCTCGAAGCTCAGTTTCGCGAATTTCGATCACGCATGGCGTGGGGGTCTTTAGATGGTGAACTCTATGAAAGCGTAATACGCTTGGGTGGGTAATCCCCCCGATTTCCATCGGTCCTAAAAGTAGAACGGTTATGCAGCCATGGCCAGATGCTGCTTTGGGGTGAACCCGCCCAGGGCCATATTCGGGCGGTCATGATTGTAGGACCACATCCATTGCGTGGCGAAGTCC
>JACPOI010000043.1 GCA_016185015.1 Burkholderiales bacterium | reverse complement strand
TCAAAGCTGAGCTTGCCCACCAAGATGCGCAGCGTGACCAAGGCGTGTACAGCGCAGACACTCATACCAGCGCACCGCCGCGCGCGGGCACAGGCCGCTACGGGCTACGCCCTTCGCAGCCTGTGCCCGCAGCTGCATCCACATGTCCATCGTGATCTTGCACAGGGGACATCTCTAATTTGGACATCAGGGGACATTTCTAATTTGGGTTGACAGCCATGTTGCCGCGGATCATCCATATTCAGCCCCTTGCCCCGTCCAAACCGGTCCTGGGCCAGCCCTGCAATGGCTGCGGTGTCTGCTGTCTGCATGAGCCTTGTCCATTGGGCATATTGCTATCGGGGCACCGCCGTGGTGCCTGTGCGGCGCTGCGCTGTGACGAGCACCGGGCCCAGTACCGCTGCGGTGCTATGGTTCAGCCGCGGGAGGCGCTGCGCGTGGCCCTGCCGACGGGTCTGGGCTGGCTGGTGCCCGTTCTGCTGCCGGTGCTGCGGCGGCTGGCCGGCCGCTGGATTGCCGCTGGGCAGGGCTGCGACTGCAGTCTCGAGGTGTCACCAGACCAGCCGGACACACAAACTGACCGACAATCGGCGCCATGACGGACCGTATCCAGCTTCTGCAGGCCTTTGATGCCCTGCTGCAACCCGAGCGCTTCCGCGACTACGGCCCCAACGGCCTGCAAGTGGAAGGGCGCCTGCCGGTGCACAAGATCGTCTCGGGCGTCACCGCCAGCCGCGCCCTGATCGAGGCCGCCATTGCGGCGCAGGCCGACGCCATTTTCGTGCACCATGGCCTGTTCTGGCGTGGCCAGGACGGCCGCGTGACGGGCTGGATGAAACAACGCCTGGCCCTGCTGCTGGCGCACGACATCAACCTCTACGCCTACCACCTGCCCCTGGATGCCCACCCGGAACTGGGCAACAACGCCCAGCTCGCGGCGCGGCTGGGCTTGCAGGCCGAGGCCCGTTTCGGCGAGCAGGACCTCGGCTTCCTGGGGCAGCGCATGGATGGGGGCGCGTTTGCCGATGCGGCGGCACTGGCCACTCACGTGCAGCAGGCACTCCAGCGCACGGTCACGGTTGCTGGCAGTCCCGGCAAGTTCATCCGCAAGATCGCCTGGTGCACGGGTGGCGCCCAGGGTTATTTCGAGGCGGCTATTGCTGCCGGCGCCGACGCCTTCATCACTGGTGAAATCTCCGAGCCACAGGCGCATTACGCACGCGAGTGCGACGTCGTTTTCATGGCCTGCGGTCATCACGCCAGCGAACGTTATGGCGCGCCGGCCGTGGCGGGGCACGTCGCGGCACAGCTGGGGCTGGTCCATGAGTTCATCGAGATTGACAACCCGGCCTGACATGACGCGACCGCTGGCCATTACCCTGGGCGATGCCGCCGGCATCGGGCCGGAAATCATCGCCAAGGCCTTTCGCGATGCGCCGGAGCTGACGCGCGGCTGTTTCGTGGTGGGCGATGCGGCCACGCTGCAACGTGCCGCGCAGTTGATCCGGCGCGAGGGCGAGGCGGTCCAGCCGCTCATGCTGCTGGACCGCGCAGAGCAAGCGCTGTCAGTCCCGCCGCATTGCCTGCCGGTGCTGCAGGTCGAGGCACTGGCGGCTCCCGTGCCTTTTGGCCGTATCAGCGCCGAGGCCGGCCGCCTGGCCGGACGTTGCGTGGTGTGGGCGGCACAGGCCGCGCTGCGCGGCGAGATTGCCGGCCTGGTCACTGCGCCCCTGCACAAGGAGGCGCTGGCAGCTGCCGGCGCGCCTTTCGATGCCTTCCCCGGCCACACCGAATTGTTGCAGGCTGAGGCGGCCGCCTTCCTGGGCAAGCCGGTGGGCGAGCTACCGGTTCGGATGATGCTGGCCAATGACGAATTGCGCACAGTGCTGGTCAGCATCCACGTGTCGCTGCGCCAGGCCATCGAGGCGGTGACCTTCGGCAACGTGCTGCAGACGCTGCGCATCACGCACGCGGCCCTGACGCAGTTGCTGGGCCGCGCGCCGCGCATCGCGGTGGCCGGGCTCAACCCGCATGCAGGTGAAGGCGGGCTCTTCGGGCGGGAGGAGGGCGACATCATTGCGCCGGCGCTGGCCCGGGCGCGTGCCGAGGGCCTGGATGTGCATGGCCCCTATGCGCCCGATACGGTCTTCATGCGTGCGCGTGCGGCGCCAGGCAAGCCCGGGGAATTCGATGTGGTGATCGCGATGTATCACGATCAGGGACTGATCCCTGTCAAATACCTAGGGGTGCAAAAGGGCGTGAATGTCACGCTCGGTTTACCACTGGTACGTACCAGTCCCGATCATGGCACGGCCTTCGACATCGCGGGGACCGGCCAGGCCGATGCCCGCAGCCTGATCGAGGCGCTGCGCATGGCGCATGGCCTCGATCAGGCACGCAGTAAGCGCCTGTGAGCCCAAGTTGGTAATGTCACCTTTATCCAAGTTAGAAATGTCCCCTTATTTTTAAACAGGGGGCATAGATGGACGGGAAAGGGGCATGGATGAGTGTCAAAGAGGCTGGACGTTATGCGGTGATTCAAAGGG
>JACPOI010000018.1 GCA_016185015.1 Burkholderiales bacterium | reverse complement strand
CTGGAAATACGACAACAGCCTGCCCTGCGGCGCCGACGCCAACGCCGCCAAGTACATGGCGGCCGAGGCCGGTTTCAACGCCTGCCAGCGCGCCATGGCCACGCTGGGTGGCTATGGCTACGCCAAGGAATACCACGTCGAACGCTACCTGCGCGAAATGATGATCCCGCGCATCGCGCCGATCAGCCCACAACTCATCCTGTGCTTCATCGCCGAGAAGGTGCTGGGCCTGCCCAAATCCTATTGACACTCACGAACCCACGACCGATTTTTTTCCCGCTGAGGCCAGCAATGCCCTCGTCAAACCCTCGTTTAACCCATGACACCACCCACCCCATCATGACCACCACCCCCGACAGCGAACGCGCTGAACAGCTGAACATGCTGCGCGCGAGCGCACTGAGTTTCGCCGCCAAAGAATCGCCAGTCAACCGCGCCCGCGCCCTGCGCCGACAGACGCCGGGCTTTGAGCGCCGCTTCTGGAACGCCCTGGCCGAGCAAGGCTGGACCGGGCTGCTGGTCCCCGAAACCATGGGCGGCTACGAGCAAGGCTTCGCCGAAATGGCCGAGGTGGTCGCCGCGCTCGCCACGCAGGTCGCGCCCGAGCCGGTGGTGCCGGTGCTGGTCTTTGCGGGCCGACTGCTGGCGCACACGGGCGCCACCGAGTTATCAACGCGTCTGCTGACCGAACTCGCCGAGGGACGCTCCCTGCCCGCCGTGGCCTGGCAGGAAGACGTCACCGGCACCAAAGACCGGACGGACCAGGCGGCAACCCGGCTGGAACGCCAGGCCGACGCCCTGCTGTTGAATGGCAGCAAGCGCCATGTGCGCCCCGGCGCCGGCGCCGACGGCTACATCGTCAGCGCCACGGGGCCGGGAGGTCTGGCCCTGGTGTGGGTGCCCGCCGATGCGGCCGGCCTCACCGTGAGCAGCCAGCCGCTGGCCGACGGCAGTTATGTCGCCCTGCTTGACTTCAACGACGTTCGCCTGCCCGCCAGCCACCTGCTGGCCGAAGGGCCCTCGGCCGTCGCCGCCCTGACCCGCGCCTACGATGAAACCCTGGTATTGACCAGCGTCGAACTGCTGGCCCTGGTGCGCGGCATGCTGGCCATGACGCAGGACTACCTGCGCACACGCATCCGGTTCGGCAAGCCGATCGGCACCTGCCAGTCGCTGCAGCACCGCGCCGTCGACCTGCTCATT
>JACPOI010000053.1 GCA_016185015.1 Burkholderiales bacterium | reverse complement strand
TCGATGTAGTGCTGCACCACATCGGCTCTGCCTTCCAGCTCGATTCGTTCGGCGCGCAGCAGATCTCTTTCCAACGACCAGTGGAGCAACGCGCCTACCGCCCCGAAAACCGTCAATGCGACCAGCCCCAGCAGGAGGGTCAGGCGTCCGGCGATCGATGTCCGGGCTCGCGCGTCGGTCACGGCGTCTCCAGCACATAGCCCATGCCGCGCACGGTGCGCAGCAGCTTGTGATCGAAGGGGTCGTCCATCTTCGCGCGCAATCGACGGATGGCGACTTCGACGGCGTTGGTGTCGCCATCGAAGTTCATGTCCCAGACCTGTTCGGCCAGCACGGTCCGCGAAAGCACCTCGCCTTGCCTGCGCAAGAACAGAGTGAGCAGAATGAATTCCTTGGAGGTCAGCTCGAGACGCTTGCCTTCTCGGGTGGCCTTGCGCTTGGTCATGTCGAGTTCGAGCGGCCCGAGTCGCAGAACGTTGGCTTCTTCGGCGCTGACGCGGACACCTCGGCGGCCGAGGGCCTGGAGTCGCGCCAGCAGTTCGCTGAACGCGAACGGCTTGACCAGGTAATCGTCGGCGCCGTCCTGGAGACCCTTGACCCGATCCTCGACGCGGTCGCGCGCCGTCAGCATCAGGACCGGCGTATTCCTGCTTTCGCGCAGCGCTTTCAGAACGCCAAAGCCGTCGATGCCGGGCAGCATGACATCGAGCACCACGAGGTCGTATTCACCGTGCAGCGCCAGGTGCTTGCCGTCGATGCCGTCCTTCGCCACATCGACGACGAAGCCGTTTTCGGACAGGCCCTTTCGAACGTACTCGGCGAGCTTTGCCTCGTCCTCGACCAGCAGCACTCTCATCCGACTGAATCTCCCTGCGTTTCGAACATAACCAAACCGTAATGTGACCAACAAGCTTTTGTCGGCCCCGAATTCTTAGAGTGACAACCGTGATGCAGACATCGCACGTCACCGCGAAGGCCGGGCAAGTTGCCCGACCTGATCGTCAATCATTGTGTTCAAGGAGTATCACCATGTCGATTCGTTCCATCCCCACCATCCTCGCCCTGGCCGCAGCGCTCGCTGCCCCCGCCGCTTTCGCGAAGCATGCACATACCGCCACCGGCACCGTCGGAGTGAGCTCCGTCGCTGCGTCACAGGCAAAGACGCGCGATCAGGTCGAACGCGAAGTTCTCCAGGCGCAGCGCGAAGGCTACTTCGACAAGATGCGCGGCGAAGCGAGCTACGCGCCCGAGTTCCAGAGGACGACCACCAGTTCACTCAGCCGCGACGAGGTCCAAGCCAGCGTGCTGCGGGCCCAACGCAGCGGCTACTTCGACAAGGTGCGCGGCGAAGCCGCCTACGCCCCGGAGTTCGACCGTCAGTCCGCGAGCGTCCTGAGCCGCTCCGAAGTGCGCCGTGAAGTCGCCCACGCTCGCCACGACGGCGCGCTGGACCTGATGCGCGGCGAGGCCGCGGACTTTCCGGCCGCCTACGCGGCGATGAAGGGCGACTGAGCCTGATCTCCCGCTCATCCAACGATCCAACCCGTCCCAAAGGAAGTGAACATGAAAATCCATTCTGTGATCCTGGCCGCCGCCCTGGGCGTGCTGACCCCGTGGCTCGCCACCGCCGCCAGCGAACCGGCAACGGCAGAGCAGCCGGCCACAGCGTCGGGGTACACCGAAGGCGAACTGAAGAAGATCGACACCGACCAGAGCAAGATCACCATCAAGCACGGTCCGATCGACAACCTGGGGATGCCGGGCATGACGATGGTCTTTCGGGCCGACCCGGCGGTTCTGGGCAAGTTCAAGGCCGGCGACCTGGTCCGGTTCAAGGCCGACCGGGTCGATGGTGCCCTGAAGGTCACGGAGCTGGTTGGCCGCTGAGCCGGCTGGCAGCGCCATCGCCTAGCGAGCGGTGCTGTCATGCTTCCTTTCATGAAGTTCGTTTAGACTTTGGGCATGCTGCGCTTCCTGCGGATCACTTTGATGTGGCTCATTGCCCTGGCGGTACCCATCCAGGGTTCCGCGGCAGTGACCATGTTCGGGTGTGGCCCGGGCCACCACGGCGGCATGGTGTCGTCGCAAACGGCGACGGCGGATGAGCATGCGCAAGACGCCGACCACCATTCGCACGGGGCGGTTGCCGAGGGCGAGAGTCATCATCACGACGGCAACATGGCACTTGACCAGTCGCACTCGCCGACCGCGCAGGGCGCGGTGCACAAGGTGGCCAAGGGGAATTGCACGCCGTGCGCTTCGTGCTGTGTCGTGGCCGCCCTGCCCGCGACGATGATCCAGTTCGAGCCTGTTTCGCTCGTCGACTTCTTTGTGGTGTCGATACAGATCGGCGTCACTTCCTTCCTCGCCGACGGCCTCGAACGACCGCCCCGCAGCTTCCTCGCTTGATGCGTCTGTGACGCGTTCGGTTGCCCGCTGAGGGCGCCGACGCGTTGACCATGCCCTCCTTCCCGCGGCGCTTCGCGCCGCGTGCGAAGAGGGAATCAACCGGGGATACCAATGTTTGTTTCAACACGCATCGCAGCGAACGCGGTGCTGCTCGCCGCATCCGTCGGCGCAGGCGCAGCCATGGCCCAGCAGCCAGCGCCTCCAACGACCAACGCGCCGAAGCCGGCGGCCAGCAGTGCCACCGCGATGGCAGCGTCGTCAGCGAGTCCGATGGCCTACCGCTCGGCATTCGAGGGTTACAAGGGCCTGACCGAGCAGCCCGTGCAGTCCTGGCGCGAATCGAACGACACCGTCGGCCGCATCGGCGGCTGGCAATCGTACGCACGAGAGGGACAGGGCGGGCCCGTCGCGGGCAGCGCCCCTCCGTCCGAGGCAAAGGGAATGGCCAACATGCCTGGGATGTCGGGCATGCCTGCAGACCACGGCGGCATGAAGATGCCGTCATCCGGAGGCGGCTCTGCACCCCCGATGGCTCCCGCAGCCAGTGCGCCGGGCCTGTCGAAGGCGCCCGCCAAGATGCCTCCCCAAAAGGCCAAGGTTCCCGCAGGTTCTGCCTCGACGGCGATGCCGGCCGATCACACAGGACAAATGAAACCATGAACAGCCTTCGACTGAATGCATCGGCACGATCGGCCGATTCGGAGCGCGCGAAGCGGCTCCGGTGGACAACACCGGCCACGCGGCTCGCAGTGGCGGCAGCGGCGACCCTTGCCTTGGCGGGATGCGCCAGCACCGCGATCAATGACAACTTCAGCAGCACGCAACAGCTGAGCAAGGACCGACTCGGTGCCGAGGTCAAATGGTTGACCACCGATGCCGACCGAACGCAGGCGCAGTCCGATGTCGACGCCCTGCTGGCCAAGCCGCTTTCCGGCGATGACGCAGTCCGAATCTCGCTTGCCTACAGCCCCGCCTTGCAGGCGATGCTGTACGAAGGTGCCGTCATCTCGGCCTCTGCGACGCAGTCCGCGCGTCTGCCGAATCCGGTGTTCGCCTTCGAGCGCCTGATGCGCAATGAGGGCGGCGTGCGTGAGCTGGAGCTGACGCGGACTCTCAGTTTTTCGGTGCTTGATCTGCTGTTGCTGCCCGCACGCTTGAGGCTGGCCGACTACCAGCAACAGGCAAGCCGACTGACGCTGGCGTCGAATGTCGTTCAGGCTGCTGCCGAAGCGCGGCAGGCGTGGGTCAACGCGGTGGCTTCGCAGCAGTCGCTCCAGTATTTTCAGCAGGTTAAGGCGACCGCCGATGCGAGTGCTGACCTGGCCCGGCGGATGCAGGCGGTGGGGAACTACAGCAAGCTTCAGCGGGCACGTGAGCAGGCGTTTGCTGCCGACGCGGTCGCACAGCTTGCCCGCGCAGCCCAGGCCACGCGCAGCAGTCGGGAAGTCCTGATTCGCGCGCTCGGGCTGAACGACAGCCAGGCCGCCGCGCTGAAGCTGCCAGACCGTCTGCCAGACCTTCCGGTGCAGCCGAACGACGAGGCCATGGTCGCGAAGGCGGCGATGGACCAGCGCCTGGACGTGCGCATGGCCCGGGCCAACCTCGAGTTTGTCGCTCGCGAACAGGGGCTCACGCGGGTCACGAGTTTCGTGAATGGGCTGGAGGTCGGCGTCACGCGCAAGAGCGAGACTGGTCTCGCACCTAAACGTGGATACGACCTCTCGGTGCCGCTGCCGATCTTCGACTTCGGCGACGCGACACGTGCGCGCGCACAAGCGACCTACATGGCGGCCTTCAACCGTGCGGCGCAGCTGAGCGTCGATGCCAATTCGCAGGTCCGGGAGAACTACGGCGCGTACCGCACGGCTTACGACCTCGCCAAGCACTACCGCGACGAGATCGTGCCGCTTCGCCGCACCATCGCCGATGAAAACATCCTTCGCTACAACGGGATGCTGATCGGTGTGTTCGAGTTGCTTGCCGATTCGCGCGAACAGATCGCCAGCGTGGCCGCTGCGATCGAGGCCCAGCGCGACTTCTGGCTGGCCGATGCGGCCCTGCAGACGACGCTGATCGGCAAGCCGATGAACTCCATGTCCATGGCGATGGATGGCGGCTCCTCCGCCGCCGGTCGCTGAACTTCGGAACCAACCCATGACTACCAATCGACGAAACTTCTTGCTCAGCGGCGCGGGGGCCGGCATGGCCGTCGCCGCCGCCAGTGTCAGCAAGGTGGCGATGGCCGCCTTGCCCGAGCCAGTGATCCAGACGACGGCGAACACGATGCCGCCGCTGGTGCCCAACACCGGCCGCAACTACAACCCGGTCGTCACGCTGAACGGCTGGACCCTGCCCTGGCGCATGAACAACGGCGTCAAGGAATTCCACCTCGTCGCCGAG
>JACPOI010000052.1 GCA_016185015.1 Burkholderiales bacterium | reverse complement strand
CGAAGGTGAGGGGGTGAAAGTAACGTCCTGCCAGTGGCCTCCGAACTACTGGTGCGCCGCGTTTAGCACATCAATTTACGGTGGCCGGGGTGGAGCAGTTTGACTGGCCATAAGTGGAGCACTTTGAGTGGCCATCGGGGCCTGAGCTTTGTGTTGGCCTTCATCACCATGCTGGGCGCCGGCTTTGGCTTTGTGTTGGCGGTGCTGGAACGCAATGCCGAGCAGATGCGCGAAATGGCCACGCACGACGGCCTGACCGGCTGTGTGAACCGCATCACCTTTGACGCCATGCTGCTCAACGCCTTGCAACGCGGACTGCGCAGCGGTGAGCCGGTCAGCCTGCTGATGCTGGACCTGGACCACTTCAAGGCCATCAACGACCGCTACGGCCACCGCGCCGGCGACGCCGTGCTGCGCAGCTTTTCGGACGTGGTGCGAACCCAGTTGCGCGCCTCGGACACGCTGGCGCGCGTGGGCGGGGAAGAGTTCGCCGTCATCCTGCCCGGTACCGACGCGGCGGGTGCCGCCCATGTGGCCGAGTCGGTACGCGAGGCGGTGCAGTCCGCCGCGGTGGACAACCAGCAGGGGGGCGTGCTGCGGATCACGATCTCGGTCGGCGTGGCCTGCGCACAGGACGGCGATGGCGCCAGCGCCGACCTGCTGTACCAGCGGGCCGACAACGCGCTCTACCAGGCCAAGGCCGCCGGGCGCAACCGGGTCGTACCGGCGTCTGTCTCGGCGCTGCCCCCCGCCATCGAACCGGCCTGAACCGCTACCCCCGGGCGGTGCTAGTGCAGGTAGTCACCCACAATCCGCGCCATCTCGCCGCTCATCTTCATGGCCTCCAGGGCGGCCTCCAGCTTGACGATGCCCTGGCGGGACGCCTGCATCAACCGGTCCGACAGCAGAAAGCCCAGGTTGACGCCGATGGTCAGGTCGGCAAAGTCGCGCGGAAAGTTCCGGCGCGGCTTGCGCAGCACATCCTCGTGGCAGAACACCACCACCGTTTCGCGGTAGATGGCAACCGAGTAGTGGTCGATGTAGCTGCGCTCGCGCTTGAGCCCCGGCGGGAACAGCGCAAAGGCGCTGCCAAACTCCATGTCGGCCAGCCCACGCTTCCAGGGCCGGGGCTGCAATTCCAGCGTGTACGCCGGTTTGAGCCGCTCGGCCGCCTTGGTCAGGATGTCGACGTACATGCCCTTGAACTGGCCGTTCACCACAAACTGTAGGGCGGGTAGCTCTCGTCGCCATACAGCACCACATGCTGCTGCGCGCTGGCGACCGTGGTGAGTAACATGCCCACCAGCCACGTTGTCGCCAGTCTGTGCAGCATCAGTTCAGGGCCGAAGTCAGATCACCCATCTTCTCGCGCACGCCGGGCAGGGGCTGCAGGCCAAAACGGCGGGTGATGAATTTGAGAATGGACGTGGTGTCCATCGGTGTGGAGTCGATGGCGCCTTTCTTCACATACGGTCCAACCAGGATGGTGGGGATGCGCGATCCCGGACCAAAGCGGTCGCCCCAGCCGGGGCCGCTGGGGGGCGGCACGTGGTCCCAGTAGCCACCGTTTTCGTCATAGGTGACCACCACCAGCATGTCCTTCCACTGCGGGCTGGCCTTGAGCCGGTTCAGCAGGTCGTTGATGTGCACGTCGCCGGTCATGATGTCGGTGTAGGACGGGTGCTGGGTGTTGACGCCGGCCGGTTTGTAGAAACTGACCGCGGGCAGTGTGCCCTTGTCAATGGCCTGCAAGAAGTCCTCGCCATCGCGCAGATGCTGGGCGCGCGCCTCGGTGCCGGGAGCAAAGCGGGCGAAATAGTTGAACGGCTGGTGGTGCGGCTGGAAGTTGGGCGAGCCGTCGCCCCGGTGATAGATGACGTTGCGCTTGGCCTCGGGCGCCTGCATGCCGTCAGTCAGCGCCAGGTTGTAGCCGCCGGCATACCAGGCCCAGCTCACGCCCTTGGCCGACAGCGTGTCGCCAATCGTGGTGGCGGTTTGCGGCGGCACCGGTTCGCCGGAATCAAGGCTGCCGATCTTTGCGCCCTGCGGGTTGACCAGCGTGCGTGGCCCATTGGGCTGTGGGGTGATACCGCTGGGCTGGTAAGGCGGCTGGGCGGTGTTGATGGAATAGCCGTCCGGTGTGACCTGGCCACCCAGGCCGCTGCTGTAGAGCTTGACGGCACCCACGTTGGCCGACGGTGAATCCGGCATCTTCTCCAGCTTGCCATTGGCGTCCAGCCGGGCGCGCATGGTGGCCGGTGCCGACTCATGGCGTGGCGCACAGGCACAGATCAGGTACTGGTGGTTCAGGTAGGAGCCGCCAAAGGCGCCCATGAAAAAGTTGTCGGCCAGCGTGTAGTCCTTGGCCCACTGCCACATCTTGAACTGGCTGCCGTCGTAGTGACCCATGGTCCAGCCACCGACGTTGGACATGGCGGCGAACAGGTTGTTCTTTCCACCGTTGATCTGTTCCTGGTTGTGATAGAAGTTGTGGACCGGGCTGGGCACGATGGTGGTGGGTGGTCGATTCACTGGCGGCGCGTCGATGCGGAACGGCGCATTGGGCATGCGCGGGAAGCGCTCATCGGGTTTGCCGTTGGAGCCAAAGGTGATGAGTTCGGTTAGCGGCTTGCCATCGTGGTCGAGCTGGGTCTTTTGCTCCGGTGTTGCCTGGCTGATGCCATTGGCGCCGGGGAACAGGCCGTACATGTTGTCAAAGCTGTGGTTCTCGGCATAGATCACCACCACGTGGCGGATACGCTCCAGGCGCGTGCTGCTGCTGGCAGCGGTATCGGATGGCGCGGCACAGCCCGCCAGCACGGCGGCGCTTACGGCGGCAATGGGAAGCAGAGGAAACGACAAACGCATGGGGACGGTTCCAGAGTGGGCAAGCCGCCAATGTACGGCAAGTATGCGAAGCCCCGCAGGCTCGCAAACCCTCAGCCGGTCACCAAGGCGCAGGCGGCCCAATCGCCGAGCTGCGGACCCAGGCCAGCGGCCGCGATGTCCACCCCGGTGGTGAGGGCCGGCAGGTGCCCATCCAGCGCCGCCTGCAGGCGCGGCAGCAACCAGTCACGGTGGTTCCAGAACACGCTGCCACCGATGGCAATGCGCTGCAGGTCCAGCGTGACCACCAGGTTGTACAAGGCCCGCCCCATGACCCGGCATACATCATCAACCAGGGCCATAGCCCTCGTATCACCTGCGTGAGCAGCTACAAAAAGCGTAGCAGCATCAACGTAACCCTGACCCGCGAAGCGTCGCGCCATGGCGTTGCCGGCAACCAGGCCTTCCACGTCACCGACGTTGCCGCAGCCGCACAGGCCGTCCAGGTTGTCGCTGACAAAGGTGTGGCCCGCATGGCCGGCGTTGCCATTCTTGCCACGCAGGATGTGGCCATCCACGCACAGGCCCAGGCCAATGCCGGTGCTCCAGGTCACGTAGGCGCAGTGGTCCTGACCCTGCAACGCGCCCCAGCGACGCTCGGCCACCAGCGCGGCAATGGCGTCGTTCTCGACCCGCACCACGGGGAAGGCGGCTCGTAGCGGCGCCTCCAGCGGCACCGAGGTCCAGTCATTGGGCAGCCCGCGCGCCACACCGGCCAGGCCGCCGCAGATATTGGGTGCGGCCAGCTCCACCAGGCCCTGGTTCAGCACAAAGGGGCCGCAGGAGGCCACGCCGACGGCGGCAATGTCGGACACATGCAACCCAGCCTGGGTGCAACTCTGGCCCACCAGTGCCACGATCTGTTGCGCCAGCGCGCCGGGCTCGCCCTGGGTGACGGTGGGTTCCGTCACGCGGGCGCGCAGGCCCTGGGCATCGGCCACCGAGACGGCTACCTTGGTGCCGCCAATATCCACGCAGGCCACGGGGCGTGCGCCGGGCGGCAGGCGGTCGGGGGGTGAAGCGGATGGAGTCGGCATGGCGGTTTCGTCCAAATTATGGACGAAACCGCCCGCCTAGGCGCGCAGATGCGATTGCGTCCAGCGCACGATGTCGGCCGCACCCATGGCGCCGGCCTGGCGCGCCACCTCACGCCCACCGACAAACAGGGCCAGTGTGGGAATGCTGCGGATGGCGAAGCGGGCACCCAACGCGGGCACGGCCTCGGTGTCCACCTTGGCCACGCGCACAAAGGGTTCCAACTGGGCGGTGGCCTGTTCCAGCCCCGGCGCCATTTGGCGGCAGGGTCCGCACCACGGCGCCCAGAAGTCGACCAGCACCGGAATCTGGTTGCGCCCAATGTGTTTGGCAAACGCGGCTTCGTCCAGCGCGGTGGTGTGCGCCACGAACAGCGGCTTGTGGCAACCGCCACAGTCCGGCGCCTTGCGCTGGTCGGCGGTCTTGACGCGGTTGGTGGTGTGGCAATGGGGACAAACGATGTGCAGGGATTCGGTCATGGGTGGCCTCTTTGCCCCTGCACATGGGGCAGGCGGCAGGGGATTTCAAGCCCCGGCCGTCGCCACAAGAGATCAGCGCTTAGGTGCTACCAGGGCGAAGTACGCGCCCTGCGGGTCGGTGCAGTTCACGATCCAGCTACCGCCGGGCACCTCCATCGGTCCCATCACCACCTTGCCGCCGCCCTCGGTCACCCTGGTCACGGCCGCATCCAACGCCGCCACGTTGATGTAGTACAGCCAGAAGGATTGCGGCATCTCGGGCATCTTGGTCATCATGCCGCCCACCGGGTCGCCACCCGTGGCAAAGAGCTGGTAGACGCCCTGCGGCCCCATGTCCATGGCCTCGCCCTTGGTCCAACCGAACAGGCCGCTGTAAAACGCAAAGGCGCCGGCACCGTCACCCGCGTGCAGCTCATGCCAGCCAATGTGGCCGGGCGTACCAGGCGCTGCCTGCGCAGGGCCCTCCGCACTGCTGCCCGTGAACAGCATGAATGCCGCACCATAGGGGTCGGCGACCACGGCAAAGCGGCCCACGTCGGGAATGTCCTGCGCCTCGCGCAGCAGCTTGCCGCCGGCCGCCGTGACGCGCTTAACGTAGGCGTCGACGTCGTCCACACCAATGTAGCCGCCCCAGTTCGGCGGCACGCCCATGGCGCAGGCGTCTGCGGGCAGCGCCATCAGCCCACCCACGCCGACATCGCCCACCCACGCCGACATCGCCCACCGACAGCATCGTGTAGTCGCCACCGGGCATGGGTGCCACCTTGGTCTGCCAGCCGACCACCGACTGGTAAAACCGCGTCGCCGCCGCGGCGTCGCTGGTCATCAGTTCGTACCAAACAAATCGACCGCCGGGCTGGGACATGACCGCTGCTCCTATGAAGTGGGACTGGAAGGCAAGCATAGCCAAAGCCCCCAGCGACTACAAGCGGTAGGTGCGGTCGCCGCGGGAAAATCCCATGGCGTCCCAGTAGGTTCCCTTGGTCAGGCCAACGACCTTGAAGAACTCGCCCATCTCATGCTCCAGGATCAGCTTCTGCGCGGCCACGCGCTCGGCCAGCGACGCGGCCTGCATGGCATCGACCAGCCCGCAGTTCATCAGGAAGTGCGCCTGGCTGGTGTAGCCCAGCACCTCCAGCCCCGCGTCCTGCGCGGCTACCGCCGTGCCGGTGAAGTTGACGTGGGCGGTGATGTCCTTGGCACCGACATCAATCAGCGGATCGGCATCGGCCAGGTGGGCGCGGTGGCACATCACGGTGCCCATGTGGCGCTGCTCGTGGTAATACTCGGACTCGGGAAAGCCATAGTCCAGCAGGAAGATGGCGCCGGCTTGCAAACGCTCGCCCAGGGTGCGCACAAAGGCTTCACCCTGCAGGTGAATTTCTGTCAGGTAATCGTGCTCGCCCGGCACGTCCAGTGGTGGACGCAGTTCGGTGGGCCGGTCCTGCCACTGCAGGCATTGCGTGGCGTGGGTCGCATCCCAAACCACGCCACGCTCATACCAGACGCCGTTGACCCGCGCCAGCAGCTTGACTGGCATGGCGTCCAGCACCTCGTTGCCCAACACGACGCCGTGCATGGCATCCGGCAGCGCATCGGCCCACTGCACCGTGCCCAGGTGCTTGCGCAGCGTCGCCTGCTGGCGCTCCTTTAGCGGCTGTGACAAATCCACAATCGTGTAACGGCGCACAAACACGCCCAGCGCGTCCAGGGCATCGAGGATTTGCAACGCCAGCGCGCCGGTGCCGGCACCAAATTCCCAGATCTCGTCAGTGCCCGTCACTGCCATCGCCTGCGCCACCTGACGCGCCAGCGCCTGGCCAAACAGCGGCGTGATCTCGGGTGCGGTGACAAAGTCGCTGCCCGCCCCCACCACCTCACCCGCCTCATTGCGCATGCCCTGCGGCATGACGCCAAACACGGTGGCGCCGCTAGCGTAGTAACCCAGTCCTGGGGCATACAGCGCCTGGGCCATGAAATCGTCAAAACCGATCCAGCCACCGTGGTTGGCGATGTGCTGCCGCAAATGGGCGAGCATGGGTTGATTCGCGGGGCTCTGGGAAGTGGAAGTTGGGCTATTCGTCATGGCGGAGTGGATTGTCTCCCATGATGGGGCCCTCAATTGGTTCGCCGTCTCACCCGTCAGCGGCCTAGAATCTTGCAACATTGAAACCGCGCAAGCAGGAGCGCAAGCCACTTCCCAGCCAAATGTTGACCGATCATGAATACTGCGCTGCGCACGCCAACATCCGATGACTACGCGGTTATCGCATCCTGGGTTACGGATGCCGCGGCCTGCTTGCGTTGGGCCGGACCCCGATTGCCATTTCCGTTTGCGGCTGCCGATCTCCCGTCATTACTTGCGATTCCCGACGGCAGGGATTCCAGCTATTGCCTTATCGATGAAGCGGGTGTCGTTTGCGGCTTCGGCCAGCACTGGGTAATGCAGCCAGACGCGGTCCACTTGGGCAGAATCATCGTAGCACCGAGTGCGCGGCAGAGAGGACTTGGCCGGGCGCTGTGCCGGCAACTCATTTCAGCGGCACTGCACGCCACCGGAGCGACTTCGGTGACCTTGCGGGCATACAGAGACAACCCTATTGCCGTGAAACTGTACGGCGACCTGGGGTTCAGAGAGGTGGCCGCGGAGTCCACCGAAGACGTGCTTTTCATGCGACTACCGGCCTGGTAGTTCAGCAGCAGGGCCCTCCCAAGTGGCACTCAATCCACCGCCACGTCATCCAGCCCCAGTGTCTTGACCCCGGCGTCGCTGTCGAACTCGCTGTAGTTCCAGCGGCCATCGACAAAGACGACGTGCTCGGGCACGGTGCGCTCCATAGGTGCGCTGCTGCCCAGGGCGGTGCGCATGGCGTCGATCCAGATCGGCAGGGCCAGCGTGGCGCCAAACTCGCGCGTGCCCAGGGAGCGGGGCTCGTCATAGCCCATCCACGCCACCGACACGATGTTGCTGGCATAGCCGGCGAACCAGCCGTCCACGGCGTCGCTGGTGGTGCCGGTCTTGCCGGCCAGGTCCTGGCGTTGCAGGCGTGCGCTGGCCATGGCGCCGGTGCCGCTGCGGGTCACTTCGCGTAGCATGCTGTCGGTGACAAAGGCATTGCGCTCATCGATGACGCGCGTGTCCTCTGGCGGTGTGGCTGGTCGGTCCGACTCGAACAGCACCTTGCCCTTGGCATCCAGCACGCGCTGCACCAGCCAGGGCGTGATGCGGTAGCCGCCATTGGCAAACACACCGTAGGCGCTGGCCAGTTGCACCGGGGTCACGGAGCCGGTGCCCAGGGCCATGGTCAGGTTGGCGGGGTGCTTGTCGGCGTCAAAACCGAAGTGCGAGAGGAAGTCGCGCGCGTACTCGACGCCGATGGCCTTGAGGATGCGCACAGAGACCACGTTCTTGGACTGGGCCAGCGCGTCCTGCATGCGGATGGGGCCGACATATTTGTCGTCGTCGTTGCGCGGGTCCCACTTCAGGCTCTCGGTGGTGGTGGCGGACAGTTGCACATCGTTGATCAGCGTGGCCGGCGCAAAGCCGCGCTCCAGTGCCGCCGAGTAGATGAACGGCTTAATTGACGAACCCGGCTGGCGCCAGGCACTGGTGGCGTGGTTGAAGTTCTTGCGCCGGAAGTCAAAGCCGCCCACCAGCGCGCGGTAGGCGCCGCTTTGTGCATCGAGCGACACGTAGGCCGCGTCCACCTCGGGCAGTTGCGAAACCGCCCACTTCATGTTGCGACCCTGCACGACGCGAATCAGCGCGCCGGGGCGTATGCGCAGCGCCTTGCTGGCATTGGCTTGCAGGGCGCTGGCGGCAAAGCCCAGGCCCTCGCCACTGATCTGGATGGATTCGCCGGAGGCCAGATCGGCCTTGATCAGCTTGCCAGCCACTTCGGTGACCACGGCCGGCAACAGATCATCATTGGTCGGATGCTTTTGCAGCAGCGCATCGATGGCGTCGTCACGCGCGTCCTCGCCCGCTGGCAGGTCAATAAAGGCCTCGGGGCCGCGGTAGCCGTGGCGCTGGTCATAGGCCAGC
This sequence comes from Burkholderiales bacterium, assembly GCA_016185015.1. Classification (GTDB taxonomy): domain Bacteria; phylum Pseudomonadota; class Gammaproteobacteria; order Burkholderiales; family Burkholderiaceae_C; genus Hylemonella. The sequence goes on along the minus strand of JACPOI010000052.1, from coordinate 1,056 downwards.
ACGTTGCGCCGCACCGACTCGTAGGCCGCCAGCTGCTCGGCGTCCTTGATCGTGGTCACCACCTTGAGGCCCATGGTGTAGGCGGCGTCCTGGTACTGGGCCACGATGCTTTGGCGCACCATCTCGGCCACAAAGGCGCCGTGGTTTCCATAGCTGGGGCTGGTGTTGATGCGAATGGGTTCCTTGCTGGCCTGGTCAAACTGCGCCTGCGTGATGGTGTCCAGGCGCAGCATGCTCTTGAGCACCAGCATTTGCCGCTGCTTGGCGCGCGTGGGGTTCACAGCCGGGTTATGGCGCACCGGGTTCTGCGGCACGCCGGCCAGCATGGCGGCCTGGGCGATGCTCAGCTCCTGCAAGGACTTGCCGAAGTACGTGCGCGCCGCACTGGCAAAGCCGTAGCTGCGCTGGCCCAGGTAGATCTGGTTCATGTACAGCTCCAGGATCTGGTCTTTGGTCAGGGCCTCTTCAATGCGGTAGGTGAGGATGGCCTCCTTGAGCTTGCGGTTGAGCGTGCGCTCCTGCGTCAGGAAGAAGTTGCGTGCCACCTGCATCGTGATGGTCGATGCGCCCTGCTTGACGCCGCCAGTTAGGTCCGAGACCAGGGCGCGGGCCAGGCCGATGAAGTCCACGCCGCTGTGGCTGTAGAAGCGCGCATCCTCGATGGACAACAGCGCATTCTTCATCAGCGCCGGCGTGTCGGCGATGGACACAAAGTCCCGGTGCTCCTGGCCGAATTCACCGATCAGCACGTTGTCGGCGGTGTAGATGCGCAACGGCATCTTGGGCCGGTAGTCGGTCAACGCATCCAACGCGGGCAGACCGGGCGCCAGCACCAGCGCGGCATAGGCCATCAATGCGACGATGCCCAGCGCCGCCAGGGCGCCAAGACGCAATATCCATTTCATGCGGTACGAGCCTTAATCTTACTGTGTCACAAACGTAGGCGTAGGTTTACTGAGTTGCAATGCGGGCAATGCCCCAGGGCGATTGCGAGGGCGACGCCCAGCTGGAAGCGCAACGTCGTTATCGAGTTGGTGACATGACGCTGCGCGCGCT
>JACPOI010000050.1 GCA_016185015.1 Burkholderiales bacterium | reverse complement strand
CCCTTTGAATCACCGCATAACGTCCAGCCTCTTTGACACTCATCCATGCCCCTTTCCCGTCCATCTATGCCCCCTGTTTAAAAATAAGGGGACATTTCTAACTTGGATAAAGGTGACATTACCAACTTGGGCTCACATCCGCGGCAACATGGCAGGAGGCACTCTACAATTTCCCACATGAAACGTTACTGGCTGCTGTTTTCGCAGGCTGTCACCGTCTTGCTGGCGGTCTATTTTGTCTTGGCCACGCTCAAGCCGGAATGGATCATCAGTCCGCAAAGCGGCTCACCGACGGTTGCCCTCTTCCAAGCACCTTCCGACCGCAATGCTGCCCCTCCGCCCGGCAGCTTCCGCCTGGCCGCGCAGAAGGCCTCGGCCGCCGTGGTCAGCATCAACACCAGCAAGGCTGCCCGGCGCAACCCGAACAGCAACGACCCCTGGTTCCGCTTCTTTTTCGGCGACCAGGACAACGAGCCCCAGGTGGGCCTGGGCAGCGGCGTCATCGTGAGCCCGAATGGCTACATCCTGACCAACAACCACGTGATCGAGGGCGCCGACGAGATCGAGGTCATCCTCAACGACAGCCGGCGCAGCCGGGCCCGCGTGATCGGCAGTGATCCGGACAGCGATCTGGCCGTGTTGAAGATCGAACTCGACAAGCTGCCCGTCATCGTGCTGGGCAATTCCGATGCACTGCAGGTGGGCGACCCGGTGCTGGCCATCGGCAACCCCTTCGGCGTGGGCCAGACCGTCACCAGCGGCATCGTCAGCGCCCTGGGGCGCAACCAGCTGGGCATCAACACCTTCGAGAACTTCATCCAGACCGATGCCGCCATCAACCCCGGCAACTCGGGCGGCGCGCTGGTGGATGCCAGCGGCAACCTGCTGGGCATCAACACAGCCATCTACTCACGCTCGGGCGGCAATATGGGCATCGGCTTCGCCATCCCCGTGGCCACGGCCCAGCAGGTGCTGGAAAGCATCGTCAAGGACGGTCAGGTCACGCGCGGCTGGATCGGCGTCGAGCCCAGCGACCTGTCGCCGGAACTCGCGGAAACCTTTGGCGTGAAGACGGATGAGGGCGTCATCATCACCGGCGTTCTGCAAAACGGGCCAGCAGCGCTGGCCGGTATCCGTCCGGGCGATGTCATCACGGGCGTGGCCGGCAAGCCGGTGCAGAACGTCTCTGAACTGTTGTCCCGGGTGGCCGCGCTCAAGCCGGGCAGCCCGGCCAGCTTCAGTGTGCGCCGTCAGGACCGGGCGCTGGACATCAGCATCACGCCCGGCGTGCGACCAAAACCACGCCGCGTTCCGCAGCAATAGGATCAGGAGTCGGCCGGTTCGGCGTCGGGCGCGCGGGTGTGCTTGATGAAGATCTGCGCCGCCCAGATGCCGACCTCGTAGAGCAGACACATCGGGATGGCCAGCGCCAGCTGCGACACCACATCGGGTGGCGTCACGATGGCCGCGATGATGAAGGCCAGCACGACAAAGTAGCCGCGAAAGTCCTTGAGCTTCTGGATGCTGACCAGGCCCATGCGTGCCAGCACGATCACGACGATGGGCACCTCGAAGGCCAGGCCAAAGGCGATGAACATGGTCAGCACAAAGCTCAGGTAGGCCTCGATATCCGGCGCGGCCGTGATGCTCTTGGGTGCAAAGCTCTGGATGAAGGCGAAGACCTGCCCGAACACGAAAAAGTAGCAGAAAGCCACGCCGATGAAGAACAGCACCGTGCTGGAAATCACCAGCGGCAGCACCAGCTTCTTCTCATGGGTGTACAGGCCGGGCGCAACGAAGGCCCAGACCTGGTAAAGCACCACCGGCAGGGCCAGCAGGAAAGCCGCCATCAGCAGGATCTTGAGCGGCACCATGAAGGGCGAGATGACCGAGGTGGCGATCAACGTCGTGCCCTTGGGCAGGTGAGCCACCAGCGGTTGGGCCAGGATGTCGTAGAGCGCTGCCGGGCCCGGATAGAGGGCCAGGATGGCGGCGGCGATGGCCATGGCGATCACCGTCTTGATGAGCCGGTCGCGCAGCTCGATCAGGTGCTGCACGAAGGGCTGCTCGGTACCGGCCAGCTCGTCGTCTTTGCTTAGTGGGTCTGCCATGCGTTGTTACCGGTTGCGGGGCCGTGCTGCCCGCACCCTGCCTGTGTGCTGGGCGAGCCGGCGAAGCTCAGTTCAGTTTCTGGGGCCGGTAGCGGGCCACCCGGGCCGCACCGGACAGCGCCCGGGTGCGCACACCCTGGCGCGCCTTGTACCAGCTGGGGGTGGAGCCACGCTTGAGACGCCAGTTCTTGCCCGGGTGCTTGTACTCCGGGACGGACGTCAGGCTTGAGGACAGGTCGGTCGCCGAGTCCAGCCCCGAGGTCGCCGTGGCCCAGTCTTTCTCGAAATCCGAGGTGGTGGTCTGGATCGAGTTCTCGACCTCCTGGGCCGCCCCCTCGACCGTGCTTTTCATCTTCTTGAGCTCTTCGAGCTCCATCGACCGGTTGACTTCGGCCTTGACGTCCGACACATAACGCTGGGCCTTGCCCAGCAAGGTGCCAATGGTGCGCGCCACGCGCGGCAACTTTTCCGGCCCGATGACGATCAACGCCACCGCGCCGATGAGCGCCATCTTGGAAAGGCCGAGATCGATCATGCCTGGGGGCTACGGGGGGCGATCAGGACTTGGTCTTGGCTTCGACGTCGATGGTGTTCTTGTCAGCCGCGGGAGCTGCCGTGCTGGCCACCTGCTGGGGAGCGGGCGCAGCGGCAGGCTTCTCTTCGGTCGAGGAACCATCCTTCATGCCGTCCTTGAAACCCTTGACGGCGCCACCCAGGTCACTGCCCAGGTTCTTCAGCTTCTTGGTGCCGAACACCATAACCACGATCAGCAGCACGATCAGCCAGTGCCAGATGGAAAAGGAACCCATATTTCTCTCCTAAGGAATTCGTGATTTTAAGCGCCATGCCGTGCCATCGGCGCGAACCGGGGAAATCAACCTTTCAACCAGGGGCGCGGACCACCGATCACATGGATGTGCAGGTGATGCACCTCCTGGCCGCCGTCGCCTCCGGTGTTGCAGACCATGCGAAAACCACCCTCCGGATAGGGCCGGCAGCCCTGTTCCTGGGCCAGCCGCGGCGCCAAGGCCATCATGCGCCCGAGCAGGTCCACATGGTCGGGGCCGACCTGGGCCATCGAAGGGATATGCCGCTTGGGGATCAGCAGGAAATGCACCGGCGCCCAGGGGTTGATGTCGTGAAAGGCAAAGATGTCCTCGTCCTCGTAGACCTTCTTGGCGGGAATCTTGCCGGACACCAGCTTGCAGAAGATGCAGTCCGGATCGCTGTGCTTGACCTCACTCATGTCTGAAACTCCGTGAATGATGAAGGGAATGGCAAGTGCTCACTGTGCCCCGCTCTCACGGGCCAGCGCCTTGCGCAAGGCCTTTTCCTCGATGCCGCTGGTGCCTTCGCGGCGCTCCAGCTCGGCGACCACGTCGGCCGGCTTGAGGCCGTAGTGGGCCAGGGCGATCATGGTGTGGAACCAGAGGTCGGCCACCTCGCCCACGATCTTGCTGCGCTCGCCGCCGTGGTCCGCGTCCTTGGCCGCCATCACGACCTCGGTCGCCTCCTCGCCAACCTTCTTCAGGAAGGCATCCGGGCCCTTGTGCAGCAGTCGGGCCACGTAGCTTTTTTCAGGATCGCCACCGCGCGCCGGCAGGCGGCTCTCGATCACGGCCGCCAGGCGGGCCAGGGCATCGACAGAATTCGTGGACTCGGCCATGGTCTTCACTTGTAGATGGTTTCGGGGTCCTTGAGGACCGGATCGACGGCACGCCAAGCGCCGTCCTTGTAGACACTGAAAAAGCAGCTGTGCCGGCCGGTATGGCAGGCAATGCCGGGCTCATGGCCCAGTTGCGTGACCTTGAGCAGGACGACATCGTTGTCGCAGTCCAGCCGGATCTCGTGCACGGTCTGCACATGGCCCGACTCCTCGCCCTTGAACCAGAGCTTGCCGCGCGAGCGGCTGAAATAGACAGCACGCCCGAGTTCAGCCGTTTTCTGCAAGGCCTCGCGGTTCATCCAGGCGAACATCAGCACATCGTTGCTGCCCTGCTCCTGGGCGATCACGGGCACCAGGCCCTGCGCGTCCCATTTCACTTCGTCGAGCCAGTTCATGCGCTTATTGTCGTCCGGTTTGGTATTCAGGCTGCCGCTTCGATACGCACCGGAATGCCGGCGCGGGCCATGCGGTCCTTGGCCTGGGCAATGGTGTATTCGCCGTAATGGAAGATGCTGGCGGCCAGCACGGCATCGGCGCCGCCGACCTTGATGCCTTCGACCAGATGGTCGAGGTTGCCCACGCCCCCCGAAGCGATCACCGGCACGCCGACGGCGTCGCTGACCGCGCGCGTGAGCGCCAGGTCGAAGCCGGACTTGGTGCCATCGCGGTCCATGCTGGTCAGCAGGATCTCACCGGCACCGTGCTCGGCCATCTGGCGCGCCCAGGCCACGGCATCCAGCCCGGTGTTCTTGCGCCCGCCATGGCTGTAGACGTCCCAGCCCTCGCCGCGCGCCAGCAGGTCCTCGCCGTAGCGGCGCTTGGCGTCGATGGCGACCACGATGCACTGGGCACCGTACTTGTGCGAGGCATCGCGGATGACCTGCGGATTGGCGATGGCCGCCGAATTGAAGCTGGTCTTGTCGGCCCCGGCATTGAGCAGGCGCCGCACGTCCTCGACCGTGCGCACGCCGCCGCCCACGGTCAGCGGGATGAACACCTGGGAGGCCACGGCCTCGATGATGTGCAGGATCAGGTCGCGCCCGTCGCTGGTTGCGGTGATGTCGAGAAAGGTGAGTTCGTCGGCGCCCTGCTCGTTGTAACGCGCAGCGATTTCCACCGGGTCTCCGGCATCGCGCAGTTCGACGAAATTGACGCCCTTGACGACGCGTCCGCCTGTCACGTCCAGGCAGGGAATGATACGTTTGGCCAGCATGCCCGGATTGTAGGGCGGGGCGCGCCAGCGCTCAGGTGAGGCTCAGCCGCTGCCAGCCCTGCCAGGTGCCACCCGCGGGCACGGCGATGGCCTGCATGACCTGGGCCGCCTCCACGCAGAGCATGTGGGCATAACCGTCGGCCGGCAGGTCGGGCAATGTGGCCGCCAGCTCCGCGCCCGGGTTCCAGACCACGGTCTGGGCCCAATCGGGACTTTGTTCAATCTGCAGGCGCTGCGGCCCGTCGTGCAGGACCAGTGCCTGGGGCGCGGCGTCATAAACGCGGTCGAATCCCCCCTGGAAGCGCAAGGGGCTGGTCGCCCGGCCATGCCGGTCGGTCAGCGCATCCCACTCGGGCTGGCCTTCCAGGCCCGTGAGCTGCGCCGCCGCGACGTCATCAACTGCCAGATAGGTGTGCAGCGCCCCGGTGAAGTTCAGGGGCACGACGTCGCTGTTGTGCACCTCCAGGGTGAGCTGCAGGCAAGCCGGGCGCAACTCCAACGCCAGGGTGAGCTCAAAAGCCTGCGGCCAGAACTGCCGCGTCGCCGCACTGGCAGGCAGACGCAGGCGCAGGCGCGCCGATTCCGGCGTGAGCACAGGCGGCGTGTCGGCCAGCCAGGGCAAGTTGCGCGCGAAGCCATGCTTGGGCAGCGGCCCGCGCTGGTTGAATTGGGGGAAACAGACGGGAACGCCGCCGCGTATCGCGGACTGGCCGTCGAAAGCGCTGCGAGGGCTGAGATAGAGACGCTCCCGTCCAGCCGCCACCCAGGACACGACATGGGCGCCGTGCAAGAGCACCCGCAGGCAATCGCCGTTGGGCAGGCTCAGGGAGCGTACAGGAAGGCCGTGAAACAGCTCGAGGCCGGATTCAGCCATTCAGCTCGTCGGCGCGAATCTGGGCAGCTTCGAAGTCGAGATCGCCGGTGTAGATGGCGCGACCACAGATCACGCCCTCCACGCCCTCGCCCTCCACCGCGCACAGGGCCTCGATGTCCGCCATATTGCTCAGACCCCCGGAGGCGATCACCGGGATGGTCAGGGCCTGGGCCAGCTTGACCGTCGCGTCGATGTTGATGCCCGAAAGCATGCCGTCGCGGCCGATGTCGGTGTAGATGATGGACTCGACACCGTAGTCCTCGAACTTCTTGCCCAGATCGACCACCTCATGGCGGGTCAGCTTGCTCCAGCCGTCGGTCGCCACCTTGCCGTCCTTCGCGTCCAGGCCGACGATGATGTGGCCGCCAAAGGCCGTGCAGGCGTCCTGCAGGAAGCCGGGGTTCTTGACGGCAGCCGTGCCGATGATGACGTAGCGCAGGCCCGCATCCAGGTAGCGCTCGATGGTGTCCAGGTCGCGGATGCCGCCGCCGAGCTGCACATCGATCTCGCTACCGACCTCCTTGAGGATGCTGCGGATGGCCAGTTCGTTCTTCGGCTGGCCCGCAAAGGCACCGTTCAGGTCCACCAGGTGCAGGCGGCGCGCGCCCTTGCTCACCCATTTGCGCGCCATCACCGCCGGGTCTTCGCCGAAGGTGGTGGACTGGTCCATATCGCCCTGCTTGAGGCGCACGCAGTGGCCGTCTTTCAGATCAATCGCAGGAATTAAAAGCATGGTGCAAGAACAAGAGCAGAAGCGCGGTCAGGCGAAATCGTGCGGGGAATCAGGGATTCCAGTGGAGGAAGTTGCGATAAAGGGCCAAGCCGTGGGCTGCACTTTTCTCTGGGTGGAATTGTGTCGCAAAAATATTATCGCGTGCAATGGCCGCCGTGAAGCGGCCGCCGTAATCCGCTTCGCCCGCGCTGTGGCGCGCATCCGACGGTTGGGCATAAAAACTGTGCACGAAATAGAAGTAGCTGCCGTCCGGCACGCCAGACCACACCGGATGACGCCCCTGGCCAGGGTCCATCTGCCGAACCTGGTTCCAGCCCATCTGCGGCACCTTGTAGCGGCTGCCATCGGGCTGCAGGCGACCGGCCAGGTCGAACTTGACGACTTCGCCGTGGATCAGCCCCAGGCCCGGCGTATTCCCCTCGGCGCTGTGGTCCAGCATCATCTGCATGCCCACGCAGACGCCGAACAGGGGCTTGGCAGCGGCGGCCTCGAGCACGGCATCACGCAAGCCGGACTCCTGCAATTCGCGCATGCAGTCGGGCATGGCACCTTGGCCCGGCAGCACCACGCGGGCGGCTGCGCGCACCTCATCGGGGCGCGAGGTGATGAGCACGTGCCACCCGCTGCCCTGGGCCGCGGCCTGCACGGCCTGCGACACCGAGCGCAGATTGCCCATGCCGTAATCCACCACGGCGACGGTCTTGGCCGGCAGTCCGGAAGTCATACGACTAGAGCGATCCCTTGGTCGAGGGAATGGTGCCTACCGAGCGCGGGTCGATTTCCAGCGCAGCGCGCAGGGCGCGGGCAAAGGCCTTGAACACCGTCTCGGCCTGGTGGTGGGCATTCTCACCACGCAGGTTGTCGATGTGCAGCGTGACGAAGGCGTGGTTCACGAAACCCTGGAAGAACTCGTAGGCCAGCTGGCTGTCGAAGCTGCCGATCATGCCGCTCTTGAAAGGCACGTGCATCTCCAGGCCGGGGCGGCCGGAAAAATCGATCACCACGCGCGACAGCGCCTCGTCCAGCGGCACATAGGCGTGGCCATAACGGCGGATGCCCTTCTTGTCGCCCACGGCCTTGGCCACGGCCTGGCCCAGGGTGATGCCCACGTCTTCCACCGTGTGGTGGCCATCGATGTGCAGATCGCCCTTGGCCTGGATGTCCAGGTCGATCAGGCCGTGGCGCGCGATCTGGTCCAGCATGTGGTCAAAGAAACCGATGCCGGTCGACAGGTTCGACTTACCCGTTCCGTCCAGGTTGACCTTGACGGTGATCTGGGTCTCCGCGGTGTTGCGGGCCACTTCGGCGGTACGTGGTGTATTCATTTAGCAACCTCCATGCTGCGCATTGCGGTGCGAGCGACTTCGGACGGCCGTGCGGCGCTCATAAGGATTCTTTCAAGGCAGCCAGCATCAGCTGGTTTTCCTGCGGCGTGCCCACCGTCAGGCGCAGGCAGTTGGCCAGCAGGGGGTGCAACTTCGTCACATTCTTCACCAGGACCTTGCGCGCCTTCATGCCCTCGAAGGTCTTGGCCGCATCGGGCACCCGCAGCAGGATCATGTTGGCGTCGCTGTTCCAGGCCCGCACCCCGGGCAGGGCTTTCAACGCTTCCAAAATCATAGCACGCTGGACCTTGATCTCCTGCGCCTGGGCCGCGAACACCTCGGCGTGCTCAAGCGCAAACAGGGCGCATTCGTAGTTCAGCACACTGACGTTGTAGGGCGGGCGCACCTTGTCGACCTCGGCAATCAATGCCGCCGGGCCCATCATGTAACCCAGCCGCACGCCGGCCAGGCCGAACTTGGAGAGCGTACGCATCAGCAGCACGTGGCTGTTGGCGGCCGGCTTGGCACGGATGCGCTCGATCCAGCTGCGCGCGGCAAAGGGCTGATAGGCCTCGTCCATCACCACCAGGCCGCCCTGCTCGCCCACCGCGGCAATGATCTTCTCGATCGCCGCATCGTTCCACAGGTTGGCCGTCGGGTTGTTCGGATAGGCGATGTAGGTGATGCTGGGCTTGTGCTTGGCAATGGCCCCCAGCATGGCGACCACGTCCAGCTCGAACTCTGGCGTCAGCGGCACGCCATGGAAGGCCAGGCCTTGCAGCTGCGCGCTCATGGCGTACATCACGAAACCGGGTACCGGCGCCAGGATGGAAGCCCCCGGCACGTCGCAAGCCATGGCCAGCAGGGAAATCAGCTCGTCCGAGCCATTGCCCAGCATCAGGGCGTAGCCCTCAGGCATGCCAGCGTAGCGGGCCAGCGCGGCTCGCAGATCGTCCACACGGCCATCCGGGTAGCGGTTCAAGGCCAGCTGCCCAAGACGCTGGCCCAGCTCGGCCTGCAAGGCGGGCGGCAGGCTGTAGGGGTTCTCCATGGCGTCGAGCTTGACCATGCCGGCAGACTCCTGCACGGCGTAGGCATGCATGCCCTGGATATCCTGGCGAATCAGGCGCTGCAGCTTGGGATCGAGGGCTGTCATGTCTTGCTGTCTTTCAGGCGCATCTCGGCCGCGCGCGCATGGGCCTGCAGGCCTTCACCGTGCGCCAACACCGAGGCGATCTGCCCCAGGGTCTGGGCACCGGCTTCGCTGACCTCGATCAGACTGCTGCGTTTCTGAAAGTCGTAGACCCCCAGCGGCGAGGAGAAACGCGCGGTACCACTGGTGGGCAGCACGTGGTTGGGGCCGGCGCAGTAGTCACCCAGCGATTCGCTGGTGTAGGCCCCGAGGAAAATCGCACCGGCGTGTTTGAGCAGCGGCTCCCAGCGATGCGGCTCGCTGCTGGACACCTCCAGGTGCTCAGGCGCGATGCGGTTGCTGATGGCGCAGGCCTCTTCCATGCTGCGCGTCTGGATCAGGGCACCGCGGCCATTGAGGGACTTGGCGATGATCTCGGCGCGCGGCATCTGGGGCAGCAGGCGGTCAATCTCGCGTTGCACCGCGTCGATATAAGCCGCATCCGGGCACAGCAGGATGCTCTGCGCCAGTTCGTCGTGTTCGGCCTGGCTGAACAGGTCCATGGCCACCCAGTCGGCCGGCGTGCTGCCATCGGCCAGCACCAGGATCTCGCTGGGGCCGGCGATCATGTCGATGCCGACCTGGCCGAAAACACGGCGCTTGGCACTGGCCACATAAGCATTGCCCGGGCCGGTGATCTTGTCCACGCCGGGCACGGTGGCGGTGCCGTAGGCCAGGGCCGCCACAGCCTGGGCGCCACCAATGGTGAAGGCGCGCGTGACGCCGGCCACGTAGGCCGCAGCCAGCACCAGCGGGTTCTTTTCGCCGCGCGGTGTGGGCACGACCATGATGATCTCGCCTACCCCGGCCACATGGGCGGGGATGGCGTTCATCAGCACGGAGGACGGATAAGCGGCCTTGCCGCCCGGCACGTAGATGCCCACGCGATCCAGCGGGGTGACTTTCTGGCCCAGCAGGGTGCCGTCGGCGTCGCGATAGCTCCAGCTCTCGCCGCTGGCACGCTTTTGCGCCTCGTGGTAGCTGCGCACGCGCTGGGCTGCAGCCTGTAGCGCATCGCGCTGGGCAGTCGGCAGAGCGTTAAAGGCCGACTTGAGTTCAGCCTGGCTCAGTTCCAGCTCCTTAAGCGAACCTGCCTGCAAACCGTCGAAACGCGCGGTGTACTCGAGCACGGCAGCGTCACCGCGCTGACGCACGTCGGCCAGGATCTCGGCCACGCGTTGCTCGATCGCCGCGTCGGTTTCGCCCGACCAGTGCTGGCGCTCCTTGAAGCGGGCTTCGAAATCGGCTTGCGCGGTGGACAGGCGCAGGGGGCGGGCCTGCAAGCTCATGGCTGCCCCAGCGCCTGGCCGAAGGCGTCGATGATTTTGCGGATGGGTTCGCGCTTGAGCTTGAGCGCCGCCTGGTTGATCACCAGACGCGAGCTGATGTCCATGATGCGCTCCACCTCGACCAGGTGGTTGGCCTTGAGCGTGTTACCGGTGGAGACCAGGTCGACGATGGCGTCGGCCAGACCGGTCAGCGGCGCCAGCTCCATGCTGCCGTAGAGCTTGATCAGGTCCACGTGCACGCCCTTGGCGGCAAAGAACTCGCGTGCGATGGCCACGTACTTGGTGGCCACGCGCAGGCGCGCACCCTGGCGCACGGCGGCGGCGTAGTCATAGCCTTCGCGCACAGCAACGCTCACACGGCACTTGGCAATCTGCAGGTCCAGCGGCTGGTACAGGCCATCGCTGCCATGCTCGATCAGGGTGTCCAGGCCGGTGATGCCCAGGTCCGCGCCGCCGTACTGCACATAGGTGGGCACGTCGGTGGCGCGCACCAGCACCACCCGCACCTCGGGCTGGTTGGTGGCCAGGATGAGCTTGCGGGTTTTCTCGGGATCGTCCAGCACCTCGATGCCGGCCGCCTTGAGCAGCGGCAGGGTCTCGTCGAAGATGCGGCCTTTAGAGAGGGCGAGCGTGATCATGGGTTCATTTTCTCACTTGAGGCGTTCGATATCCGCGCCGATGGCCGCCAGCTTGGCTTCCATGCGGTCGTAACCCCGATCCAGGTGATAGATGCGGTCGACCACGGTCTCGCCTTCGGCCACCAGGCCGGCAATCACCAGGCTGGCCGAGGCCCGCAGGTCGGTGGCCATGATGGTGGCGCCCGAGAGCTGTTCCACACCCTCGATCACCGCCACCTTGCCGTCGATCTGGATCTTCGCTCCCAGGCGCACCATCTCGTTGACGTGCATGAAACGGTTTTCGAAGATGGTCTCGGTCACCTTGGCCGTGCCCTGGGCCACGCAGTTGAGTGCCATGAACTGGGCCTGCATGTCGGTAGGGAAACCGGGGTATTCGGTGGTGCGGAAACTCTGCGCCTGCAGGCGGCCCTGCGACTGCACGCGGATGCCATCGGGCAGGGCCGTCACGGTGGCACCGGCGGCCACCAGTTTCTCGATCACAGCGTCCAGATGGTCGGCACGGCCGTGCTTGAGCACCACATCGCCCCCCGTGGCCGCCACGGCGCACAGGAAGGTGCCCGCCTCGATGCGATCGGCCACCACCCGGTGCTCACCACCGTGCAGGGCCTTCACGCCCTCGATGCGGATGCGGCTGCTGCCGTGTCCCTCGATCTTCGCGCCCATCTTGATGAGCATTTCGGCCAGATCCGGAATCTCCGGCTCCTGCGCGGCGTTTTCCAGGATGGTCTCGCCTTCGGCCAGGGTCGCGGCCATCAGCAGGTTCTCGGTGCCCGTGACCGTGACCATGTCGGTCGTGATGCGCGCGCCCTTGAGACGCGTCGCACCTTTGGGCAGCTTGGCCAGGATGTAGCCATGCTCGACCGTGATCTCGGCCCCCATGGCCGTCAGGCCCTTGATGTGCTGGTCCACGGGGCGCGAGCCAATGGCGCAGCCGCCGGGCAGCGAGACCGTGGCTTCGCCAAAACGGGCCAGCAGCGGGCCCAGGGCCAGCACCGAGGCACGCATGGTCTTGACCAGTTCGTAGGGCGCTTCAGGACTGCTCAAGGTGGACGCATCGATGCGCACGGTGCCGTCGTCGTTCTGCTGGACCTGCACGCCCATGTTGCGGATCAGCTTGAGCATGGTGGACACGTCCTGCAGGCGCGGCACGTTGAGCAGCGTCACCGGCTGTGCCGTCAGGAGGGCTGCACAAAGCTCGGGCAGGGCCGCATTCTTGGCGCCGGAAATCGACACCTCACCGCGCAGCTCGCGCCCGCCGCGTATCAGCAATTTATCCATGGTCGTTCACTTCGCTTGCGCAGCCCATTCGGCCGGCGTATAGGTTTTCATGGACAGGGCGTGCACCTCGTCGGTGTGCATCTTCTGGCCCAGGGTGGCATAGACGCGCTGGTGGCGCAGGATGGGGCGCTTGCCCTCGAACTCGGGCGAGACGATGGTGGCGTACCAATGGCGCCCATCGCCCGTAAGCTCGATGTGCTCGCACTTCAGTCCGGCGGCGATGAGGGTCTGGAGTTCGTCTGCAGTCATGTTCTTTATCCGCGTATCTTGTAGCCGGTGCGCAGCAGATGGACGGCCAGGCTTCCAACCCCCAGCAGCGCGATACCCACGATGGCCAGGCTCAACCAGGGCGAGACATCGCTCACGCCAAAGAAGCCGTGGCGAAAACCATCGATCATGTAAAAGAAGGGGTTGAGGTGGCTCACGCCCTGCCAGAACACCGGCAGGGAATGGATGGAATAGAACACACCGCTGAGGAAGGTCATGGGCATGATGACGAAATTCTGGAAGGCCGCCAGCTGGTCGAACTTCTCGGCCCACAGGCCGGCGATCAGGCCCAGCGAGCCCAGCAGGGCCGCCCCCAGCACCGCAAAGACCAGGATCCACAGCGGCGCCTGGATCGTGAGGTCGGTGAACCAGAAGGTCACCAGGAACACGCCCGTGCCCACCACCAGGCCACGCAGCACCGAAGAGCCGACGTAGGCCAGGTACCAGGCCCAGTGCGAGAGGGGGGTGAGCAGCAGGAAGACCAGGTTGCCCATGATCTTGCTCTGGATCAGCGAAGACGAGCTGTTGGCAAAGGCGTTCTGCAGCACGCTCATCATCACCAGGCCGGGAATGAGGAAGGCGGTGTAGCCGATGCGGTCGTAGACCTTGACGTGGTCTTCCAGCACATGGCCGAAGATCAGCAGGTAGAGCACGGCGGTGAGCACCGGCGCCGCGATGGTCTGGAAGCTGACCTTCCAGAAGCGCAGCACTTCCTTGTACAGCAGGGTCTGCCAGCCGCTCATTTCTGATCTCCCATCACCTGGAGGAAGACGTCTTCCAGATCGGCCTTGGTGATCTCGACATCGTCCACGATCACCCCGGCCTCGCGCACGGCGGCCAGGTAGGTCTCGATCTCGCGCGCGTCATGCGCGGGAAACTGCACGATGCGTCCGGTCACCCGCGCCTGCTTGGCGAGGTTGGCCGGCAACTGGCCCTCGATTTTCATGCGCAGCACATGGCTGGACGCGGTCTTGAGCAGTTCGCTGGTGCGTTCCAACGCCACCACGCGGCCCGCCTTGAGCATGGCGAGGCGACCGCACAAGGCCTCGGCCTCTTCGAGGTAATGGGTGGTCAGCAGCACCGTGTGCCCTTCGCGGTTGAGTCGTGCGACAAACTGCCACAGCGTCTGGCGCAACTCCACGTCCACACCGGCGGTGGGCTCGTCCAGCACAATGACTGGCGGCTTGTGCACCAGGGCCTGCGCCACCAGCACACGCCGTTTCATGCCACCCGAGAGCTGGCGCATATTGGCGTGGGCCTTGTCGGCCAGGCCCAGGCTTTCCAGCAGCTCGTCGATCCAGGCGTCATTGTTCTTGACGCCGAAATAGCCAGACTGGATGCGCAGCGTCTCGCGCACATTGAAGAAGGGGTCGAACACCAGTTCCTGGGGCACCACGCCGAGCAGCTTGCGTGCCTGGGCGTAGTCGGCCTGCACGTCGTGCCCCAGCACGGAGACTTTGCCCCGGCTGGCACGCACCAGGCCGGCGAGGATGCTGATCAGGGTGGTCTTGCCCGCGCCATTGGGGCCGAGCAGGCCGAAGAACTCGCCCTCCTCGATGTCCAGGCTGACATCATCCAGAGCGGCGAAGGTGGCGCCCTTGGGACCGCGGGCGAGCGGATAGAGCCGGGAGACGGACTGGAAGGAGATAGCGGGCATGGGAACCCGCTATTTTAGGCGCTCGCAAGAGCCCCCACGCTTAGGCGGTCGGCAGCAGCAGTTCAGACACCCCATAGAGGCGGGCCAGATCGACCAGGCGGGAGGAAAGGTTGCGGATTTCGAAGCCCTTGCCACGCTTGAGGCTGGCACGGCGGAATTCCAGCAGCACTGACAAGGCGGAAGAATCAAAGCGTTGGAGCGACGCCGCGTCCACCACCACCGCGGCCCCCGTCTGCGAGGGCAGGCCCTGCACCAGCATGCGCAGGCAGGCCGTGGCCTGCTTGTGGGTCAGTTCAGGAGGCAGGACCAGCATGATCAGGCCTTCTTGGCATTGGCCTTGTTGCGCTCGACCAGCGAGGCAATCAGGCCGTCGATGCCATTGGCATGAACCTCCTGGGCGAACTGGCTGCGATAAGTTTCCACCAGCCAGACACCCATGACATTGAGGTTGTAGATCTTCCAGCCCCGGCCTTCGCCCGGGGTTTTCTCCAGGCGATAGTCCAGTTGCACGGGTTCAGGATTGCCCTTGCCCTTGACTTCCGTGCGGACCACGACTTCCTTGTCCTCTGGCGCCGCACGCATGGGCTTGAGAGAGACCGTCATGTCGTTGACCTGGGAGAGCGCACCGGCGTAGGTACGCACCAGCAGGATCTTGTATTCCTCCTGCAGGCGCTTCTTCTGTTCCGGGCTGGCCTGGCGCCAGCCAGGGCCGACCGAGGCCGCCGTCATGCGCTGGAAATTCACATTCGGCATGATCTTGGTGTCGACCAGGACGATCAGGCGATTGATATCGCCGGCCTTGATGGCTGCATCCGCCTTGATGCTGTCGAGCACCTCGTTCGACAGCTTGAGGATCACGACATCAGCGCCTTCGTCGGCCGCCCAGGCAGGCGTCCAGGCCGGTGCCAGAAGGGTGGCCATGGCGGCACAGGCGGCCAGCAGGCGATGGAAAAAACGTCGTTGCATGGTGTAACACTCCAGAACTCAGGCAATGCGCCGGCTGGATGCCGACCTCACTGTAACGTCCGCCGACTCATCCCGGCCGACAGGGCAGACTTCACTTGGCAGCTTCATCCCCGTCCGTCTCGACATCTTCGATCATCGGTTCTTCGGGCGGGTTTCCGTCATAAACGAGATTGCGCCGGTGCTGCAGGTAGGCATCGCGCAGGAAAGTATATTTGTCCAGGGCAGCGCCTTCAAGCAGGTCTTCCTGCTTGAGCAGGCGACCCCGCTTGTGAACCACGCGCACACCGATCAGCGTGTTGCGCGTGGGCACATCCTCGATATGGGTCACGAGGTCCCCACGCCAATCCGCGGGCAGGGCTGCGGTATCGCGCACCGTGGAGGGCCCCAGCAAGGGCAGCATGACATAGGGCCCCGCCCCCACCCCCCAATAACCCAGGGTCTGGCCGAAATCCTCGTTGTGGCGCGGGATCTGCATCTCGCTGGCGACGTCCAGCACGCCTGCCAGCCCGAAGAAGGAATTCACCCAGAAGCGGGTGAAACTCTCGCCGGCAGCCTGCCCCTTGAGCTGCAACACGCTGTTGACCGTGGTCCAGGCGTCTTCGAGGTTGGCGAAGAAGTTGC
Source organism: Burkholderiales bacterium (assembly GCA_016185015.1). Lineage (GTDB taxonomy): Bacteria > Pseudomonadota > Gammaproteobacteria > Burkholderiales > Burkholderiaceae_C > Hylemonella. Next base: position 64,292 of record JACPOI010000050.1, on the reverse strand, counting down.
CGATGCCCCTGCGCAGCAGTTCAGGCGTGGACTCCTGGTACACCGTGGCCACCGGCTTGAGCACGGCGCGGTCGAGCGCGTCGTTGAACTTGTAGACCCCCCGATTCCAGGGCTCCATCGGGTCAGCGGGATTGGCCTGCGGACCGGTAGCGCAGCCGGTCATGAGCAGGCCCAGCGCCAGCGCCAGCAGGCGCAACAACCAGGACTGCAGCACTGGCTGACCCGGGTGGGAACAACCCGCCAAAGTCATTTCTTGGCCGCGTTCGGCCCAGCGCCTTCAGCCGACTTGTTGTAGATGAACTGGCCGATCAGGTTTTCCAGCACGATGGCCGACTGGGTGGAGGAGATGACGTCGCCTGCGCCCAGGTTCTTCTCTTCGGCGCCAGCTTCGATGCCGACGTACTGGTCGCCCAGCAGACCGCTGGTGAGAATCTTGAGCGAACTGTCCTTGGGGAATTTGTAGCGGCTCTCCATGGCCAGCAGCACACGGGCCTGGAAGGTCTTGTCGTCAAAGGTGATTCCCTCGACGCGGCCCACCACCACGCCACCACTCTTGACGGCCGCCTTGGGCTTGAGCCCCCCGATGTTATCGAAACGTGCCTCGACACGGTAGGTGGACTGGAAGCTCAGGTTCAGCAGATTCGCAGCCTGCAGCGCCAGGAACAGGATGGCCCCCGCGCCGATCAGGACAAACAGGCCGACCCACACATCATTTTTTGAGCGTTGCACCACACCCTCCTCAAATCGTAAACATCATTGCCGTCAGGATGAAATCCAGACCCAAAACCGCCAGCGAGGCCATCACCACAGTCCGCGTGGTGGCACTCGACACGCCTTCAGGCGTCGCCTGCGCCTCATAACCTTGCAACAAGGCCACGAAGCTCACCGTGAAGCCGAACACGACACTTTTCACGACCCCGTTGCCCACGTCATTCCAGACATCGACGCCGCCCTGCATCTGGCTCCAGAAAGCCCCCGGATCAACGCCGATCATCACCACACCGACCAGCCAGCCCCCCATCACGCCGACTGCGCTGAACACCGCGGCCAGCAAGGGCATGGCGATCACGCCGCCCCAGAAGCGCGGCGCCAGGATGCGGCGGACCGGGTCGACCGCCATCATTTCCATGGCGCTGAGTTGCTCGCCCGCCTTCATCAGGCCGATCTCGGCGGTCAGCGAGGTACCGGCACGGCCTGCAAACAGCAAGGCAGCCACCACCGGGCCGAGTTCGCGCACCAGGCTCAGCGCCACCATCTGGCCCAGCGCCTCGGTCGAGCCGTAGTCCACCAGGATGTAGTAACCCTGCAGTCCGAGCACAAAACCCACGAACAGGCCGGAGACCACGATGATCGCCAGTGAGTGGTTGCCCAGGAAGTGCACCTGGTCGCGCACCAGCCCCAGGCGTTTGAAGGTGGGGCCGGCCAGTTGCACCAGCCGAAAGAACAGCCGCGTCGCGTAGCCCATGTCGTCGAGCTTGCGCCGCACGGCATAACCGACATCGGAAGGACGCCACCAGCTCATGCCTGAACCTCCCCGAAATCCTGCTCCACACTGGGACCTGGGTAATGGAAATGCACCGGCCCTTCGGCCTGTGCCTGCACAAATTGCTGCACCAGGGGATCCGTCGAGCGCTTCACTTCATCCGGAGTGCCTTGGGCTGCAATGCCGCCGTTTGCCAGGATCACCACCTGGTCGGCAATCTGGAAGGTTTCCTCCAGATCGTGCGACACGACGATGCTGGTCAGCCCCATGGCGTCATTCAAGCGACGGATCAGCTGGGCGGCCGTCCCCAGGGAAATCGGGTCCAGCCCGGCAAACGGTTCGTCATACATCACCAGCTCGGGGTCGAGCACGATGGCCCGCGCCAGCGCTACACGCCGCGCCATGCCGCCCGAGACCTCGCTGGGCATCAGATCGCGCGCCCCGCGCAAGCCGACGGCATTGAGCTTCATCAGCACGAGGTGGCGAACCAGTTCCTCGGTCAGATCGGTATGCTCGCGCAGAGGGAAGGCCACGTTCTCGAACACGCTGAGGTCGGCAAACAGGGCGCCGAACTGGAACAGCATGCCCATGCGGCGTCGCGCCAGATAGAGCTGCTGCTGATCCATGCGGGTCACATCCTCGCCATCGAACAGCACTTCGCCCTGCTGGGCCAGGTTCTGGCCGCCAATCAGGCGCAGGACGGTGGTCTTGCCGCCGCCTGAGGCCCCCATCAGCGCAGTGACCTTGCCACGCGGAATGCTCAGGCTGACGTTGTCAAGGATGACGCGGTCACTGTAGCCAAAGGTGACGTTGCGCAGCTCGACCAAGGGAGTGTCTGATGATGCAGCCATAAAAAAGCAAAAGCCGGCGTGTTCCGGCTTTTGCATCATACGGCAAAGTGTCGGATCAGCGCGGTAGCGTACTGGCACCCATGAGGAACTCATCGACGGCCCGCGCCGCCTGGCGGCCCTCACGAATCGCCCAGACCACCAGACTCTGGCCGCGGCGGATGTCACCGGCGGCGAACACCTTGGGGGCACTGGTGACATAACCGCCCTGGAAGTCCGTGCCGGCCTTGGCGTTGCCACGACCGTCCTTGGTCACGCCGAAAGCGTCCAGGATGGTGGCCACCGGGCTGACAAAGCCCATGGCCAGCAACACCAGATCCGCCTTGTATTCCTTCTCGGTACCCGGAATCTCGACGAACTTGCCGTCCTTGAACTCGACGTGCACGGTCTTCAGGCCCGAGACCTTGCCGTCCTTGCCGATGAATTCCTTGGTCGAGACGGCGAACTCGCGAGCGCAACCCTCTTCGTGGCTGGAGCTGGTGCGCAGCTTGAGCGGCCAGTAGGGCCAGACCAGGGGCTTGTTCTCCTGCTCGGGCGGCTGGGGCATCACTTCGAACTGGGTCACGCTGGCCGCGCCATGGCGGTTGCTGGTGCCCACGCAATCGGAGCCGGTGTCGCCACCGCCGATCACGATGACGTGCTTGCCCGTCGCCATGATCTGGTCCTTGATCTTGCCGCCCGCATTGACACGGTTCTGCATCGGCAGGAATTCCATGGCGAAATGGACGCCATCGAGGTCACGCCCCGGCACAGGCAGGTCGCGCGACTGCTCGGCGCCACCGGCCAGCACGACCGCGTCAAACTCCTTCTGCAGTTGCGCGGGGCTGATCGTTTCCTTGGCCCAGTTGGTGACCTTGGAGTCCTTGGGCAGTTCGCCGACCATGACGTTGGTCTTGAACACCACACCCTCGGCTTCCATCTGCTTGACCCGGCGGTCGATGTGCGACTTGTCAAACTTGAAGTCAGGAATGCCGAAGCGCAGCAGGCCGCCGATGGTGTCGTTCTTCTCGAACACCGTCACAGCGTGGCCGACACGTGCCAGCTGCTGGGCGGCCGCCATACCGGCCGGGCCTGAGCCGACGACGGCGATCTTCTTGCCGGTCTTCACGGCGGCCGGCTGCGGCTTGACCCAACCCTGCTCCCAGGCCTTGTCGATGATGGCGTGCTCGATGGACTTGATACCCACCGCGTCGTCGTTGATGTTCAGCGTGCAGGCCGCCTCGCAAGGCGCGGGGCAGACTCGGCCCGTGAAATCCGGGAAGTTGTTCGTGGAGTGCAGCACCTCGATCGCGTTCTTCCAGTCGCCCTGGTAGACCAGGTCGTTGAAGTCCGGAATGATGTTGTTGACCGGGCATCCGCTGTTGCAGAAAGGCGTGCCGCAATCCATGCAGCGTGCGCCCTGCACCTTGGCCTGCTCATCGCTCAGGCCGATCACGAATTCCTTGTAGGTCTTGACGCGCTTCGCCACGGGCTCGTAGCCCTCTTCGATGCGCTCGTACTCCATGAAGCCGGTGACTTTTCCCATGATGCTTTCCTTCGTCCTTCTTCTTACTTGGCCGCAGCGGCTTCTTTCTTGGTCGCGACCTTGGCGGGCGCGGGCGCAGCCTTCTTGGCGTTGATCTCGCCCAGGGCGCGCTTGTACTCATTCGGGAACACCTTGACGAACTTGGCGCGAGCCTCGGTCCAGTGGTCCAGCAACTCGCGTGCGCGCTTGCTGCCCGTCCAGCGGTGGTGATCTTCCAGCAGCTTCTTGAGCTGGGCCTCGTCGGTCTGGTCGCGGTGCCAGATGGCACGCGGCACGCTCTTCTCCTGTTCGGCCGCCGGCAGCACCTTGTCCAGCGAGACCATGGCGGTGTTGCAACGCGCGGCAAACTGACCGTCTTCGTCGTAGACGTAGGCCAGGCCGCCGCTCATGCCGGCAGCGAAGTTGCGGCCGGTCTTGCCCAGCACGGCCACCGTACCGCCCGTCATGTACTCGCAACCATGGTCACCCGTACCTTCAACGACGGCATTGGCGCCCGACAGACGCACGGCAAAACGTTCGCCGGCCACGCCGCTGAAGAAGGCTTCGCCACTGGTGGCGCCATACATCACGGTGTTGCCGACGATGATGTTGCGCGTGGATTCGCCACGGAAGTCGATGCTCGGTCGCACCACGATGCGACCGCCCGACAGGCCCTTGCCCGTGTAGTCGTTGGCGTCCCCGATCAGGTACAGCGTGATACCGCGTGCCAGGAAAGCGCCGAAGGACTGGCCACCCGTGCCTTCGAGCTGGATGCGCAGGGTGTCGTCCGCCAGGCCTTCCGGGTGCACCTTGGTCAGCGCACCCGAGAGCATGGCACCCACGGAGCGGTTGACGTTGCGCACCACTTCCATGAACTGGACCTTCTCGCCCTTGTCGATGGCGGCCCTGGATTTCTCGATCAACACGCGGTCCAGGCTCTTCTCCAGGCCGTGCTCCTGGTCGGCCACATGGAAACGGGGTACGCCGGCAGGCACGATGGGCATGGCGAACAGACGGCTGAAATCCAGACCACGGGCCTTCCAGTGCTCCAGGCCCTTGCGGACATCGAGCAGGTCGGCGCGGCCGATCATCTCGTCGAACTTGCGGATGCCCAGCTGGGCCATGATCTGGCGCACTTCTTCGGCGATGAAGAAGAAGAAGTTCACCACGTGCTCGGGCTTGCCCGAGAATTTCTTGCGCAAGACCGGGTCCTGCGTGGCCACCCCGACCGGGCAAGTGTTGAGGTGGCACTTGCGCATCATGATGCAGCCCTCGACCACCAGCGGTGCGGTGGCGAAACCGAACTCGTCGGCACCCAGCAGGGCGCCGATGGCGACGTCACGGCCGGTTTTCATCTGGCCGTCGGCCTGCACGCGGATGCGACCGCGCAGGCGGTTGAGCACCAGGGTCTGCTGGGTCTCGGCCAGGCCGATCTCCCAGGGGCTGCCGGCGTGCTTGATGGACGACCAGGGCGAAGCGCCCGTGCCGCCGTCATGGCCGGCGATCACGACGTGGTCGCTCTTGCACTTGGCCACGCCGGCGGCGATGGTTCCCACACCGATCTCGGACACCAGCTTGACACTGATGCTGGCGTGCGGCGCCACGTTCTTCAGGTCGTGGATCAGCTGGGCCAGATCCTCGATCGAGTAGATGTCATGGTGCGGCGGCGGGGAGATCAGGCCCACGCCCGGCACCGAGTAGCGCAACTTGCCGATGTAGTCGGACACCTTGCCGCCAGGCAGCTGACCGCCTTCGCCCGGCTTGGCGCCCTGGGCCATCTTGATCTGGATCTGGTCCGAACTGGACAGGTACTCGGCAGTAACGCCGAAACGGCCCGAGGCCACCTGCTTGATCTTGGAGCGCAGCGAGTCACCGGCTTCCAGCGGCAGGTCCACTTCAACCTGTTCGGCGCCGATCACGCTCTTGAGCGTCTCGCCCTTCTTGATCGGGATGCCCTTGAGCTCGTTGCGGTAGCGGGCCGGATCTTCGCCGCCCTCGCCGGTATTGCTCTTGCCCCCGATGCGGTTCATGGCCACGGCCAGGGTGGCATGCGCCTCGGTGGAGATGGAGCCCAGGGACATGGCGCCGGTGGCAAAACGCTTGACGATCTCGCTGGCCGGCTCGACCTCCTCGACCGGAATGGCCTTGGCCGGATCGAGCTTGAACTCGAACAGGCCGCGCAGCGTCATGTGGCGCTGGCTCTGGTCGTTGATGATCTGCGCGTATTCCTTGTAGGTGCTGAAGCTGTTGGCACGCGTGCTGTGCTGCAGCTTGGCAATCGCGTCGGGCGTCCACATGTGCTCTTCGCCGCGGGTGCGCCAGGCGTATTCGCCGCCGGCATCCAGCATGGTGGCCAGAACCGGATCGTTGCCGTAGGCGGCCTTGTGCATGCGGATGGCTTCCTCGGCCATCTCGAACACGCCGATGCCCCCCACGCGGCTGGGCGTGCCGGTGAAGTACTTCTCGATGGTGGCGTCGTTGATGCCGATGGCTTCAAACAGCTGGGCGCCGCAGTAGCTCATGTAGGTCGACACGCCCATCTTGGACATGATCTTGGACAGGCCCTTGCCGATCGCCTTGATGTAGTTGTAGATGGCCTTGTCGGCGGAGAGGTCGCCCGGCAGGTCCTGGTGCATGGCAGCCAGGGTTTCCATCGCGAGGTAGGGGTGCACCGCTTCGGCACCATAGCCGGCCAGCACACCGAAGTGATGCACTTCGCGCGCGGTGCCGGTTTCGACCACCAGGCCGGCCGAGGTGCGCAGACCTTCACGCACGAGATGCTGGTGGATGGCCGACAGCGCCAGCAGCGCAGGGATGGCCACCTGGGTGGCGCTGATCGCACGATCGCTGATGATCAGGATGTTCTTGCCGCCCTTGATGGCGTCCACGGCTTCGGCGCACAGCGACGCCAGCTTGGCTTCCACGCCCTCGTGGCCCCAGACCAGCGGATAGGTGATATCCAGCGTGGCGCTGCGGAACTTGCCCTGCGTGGTGGCCTCGATATTGCGCAGCTTGGCCATGTCCGAGAAGTCCAGGATGGGCTGGCTCACCTCGAGACGCATGGGCGGATTGACCTGGTTGATGTCCAGCAGATTCGGCTTGGGGCCGATGAAGGACACCAGCGACATCACGATGGCTTCGCGGATCGGGTCGATCGGCGGGTTGGTCACCTGGGCGAACAGCTGCTTGAAGTAGTTGTACAGCGGCTTGTTCTTGTCGGACAGCACGGCCAGCGGGCTGTCGTTGCCCATGGAGCCGATGCCCTCCTCGCCGTTGACGGCCATGGGCGCCATCAGGAACTTGATGTCTTCTTGCGTCATGCCGAAGGCCTGCTGACGGTCCAGCAGCCTGGCGGCATCGGCGGCGGGCACCTCGGCGGCGCCGGTCTCGACGTCGTCGAGCTTGATGCGCAGGTTCTCGATCCACTGCTTGTAGGGCTTGCTGTTGGCGAGGCTGGCCTTGAGCTCCTCGTCATCGATCATGCGACCTTGCTCCAGGTCGATCAGGAACATCTTGCCGGGCTGCAGGCGCCACTTGCGCACGATCTTGCTCTCCGGCACCGGCAGCACGCCCGACTCGGAGCCCATGATGACCAGATCGTCGTCGGTGATGCAGTAGCGCGAGGGGCGCAGGCCATTGCGGTCCAGCGTGGCGCCAATCTGGCGGCCGTCGGTGAACACGATGGAGGCCGGGCCATCCCAGGGCTCGAGCATGGCGGCATGATACTCATAGAAGGCCTTGCGGCGCTCGTCCATGGTGGTGTGCTGCTCCCACGGCTCGGGGATCATCATCATTACGGCCTGGCTGATCGGGTAGCCGGCCATGGTCAGCAGCTCCAGGCAGTTGTCGAAGGTTGCGGTGTCGGACTGGCCGGCGAAGCTGATCGGGTACAGCTTCTGCAAGTCTTCGCCCAGCACCGGGGAAGACATCACGCCTTCGCGCGCCTTCATCCAGTTGTAGTTGCCCTTGACGGTGTTGATCTCGCCGTTGTGCGCCACATAACGGTAAGGATGGGCCAGCGGCCACTCCGGGAAGGTATTGGTCGAGAAACGCTGGTGCACCAGGCCCAGTGCCGAGACGCAGCGCTTGTCCTGCAGGTCCAGGAAGTAGGTGCCCACCTGGTCGGCCAGCAGCAGGCCCTTGTAGACCACGGTGCGGCTGGACATGCTGGGAACGTAGTATTCCTTGCTGTGCTTGAGTTGCAGGGCCTGGATGGCGGCACTCGCCGTCTTGCGGATCACATAAAGCTTGCGCTCCAGTGCGTCCTGCACGATCACATTGCTGCCGCGGCCGATGAAGACCTGGCGCAGCACCGGCTCCTTCTCGCGCACTGTGGGCGACATCGGCATGTCGCGGTTGACCGGCACATCACGCCAGCCCAGTAGCACCTGGCCTTCGGCCTTGATGGCGCGCTCCATCTCCTGCTCGCAGGCCAGGCGGGAAGCATGCTCCTTGGGCAGGAAGATCATGCCCACGCCATACTCGCCGGGCGGCGGCAGGGTGACGCCCTGCTTGGCCATCTCCTCGCGGTACAGGGTGTCCGGCAGCTGGATCAGGATGCCGGCGCCGTCACCCATGAGCTTGTCAGCGCCCACTGCGCCCCGGTGATCGAGGTTTTCCAGGATCTTGAGCGCGCCCTGCACGATGTCATGGGTCTTGTGGCCCTTGATGTGCGCGACGAAGCCGACGCCGCAGGCGTCATGTTCATTGGCGCTCGAATACAAACCGTTTTCTTGGAGATGCTTAATCTCGGCAGCCGTGGTCATGGCGCACTCCTAAATATTTCGCAGGGGTCGTTAGCATAGTGCACCGCAACAATATTTCCAAGGAAAATAATAGGGGTCAGATTCCTATTATTTTTCTAATTTTTCGTTCTGGCAATAATTGGGGCCAGATTAAATGCATTCAGGCCACGGCTCGGGAATGAAAAAGCGGGTCCGTCAGACCGGCGTCGCCTTGGAACTGGGACGACCTGGATGCGATTTGCTGAGGCGGCGCTCGGTTTTCGTCTGCAGTGCCGCCATGAAATCGGGGCCTCCAAGCGCCCATCCTCTCAGCGCCGACTCGGTCAAGGCCAGTTGCTGTTGCTGGCTCAGCCCCTCCTGCACCAGCCTGGCATAGGCGGCCTCACGGGCAAAAGGCGTGTTGCCCAGCTCCCAATAGAGCGGATGGGGCGTCACCAGGCGGTCTACCCGCAAGCCGGCATAGTGCGCATGGCTGGACCAGGGATAGTCCCGCGCCATGGTGACCAGACCGGCACGCACCGGGTTCAGGTCGATGTAGGCCATGCAGGCCAGCAGATGGCTTTCAGCCTCGATCAGGGTGGACTTGTAGCGCCCCTCCCACAAGGTCCCGCTGCGACCGTGGCTGTCATTGAAATAGCGCACGTAGCGACGACCGACCGCCTGCATCAAACGCGACAGGCCGTCGCCCGTCTGGGGGGTCAGCAGCAGATGGAAGTGGTTGTCCATGAGCACATAGGCATGGACGGCCACTTCGTGCTGACGCGCATGATCCTCGAGCAACTCCAGCATGCGCAGGCGGTCGGCATCGACCAGGAAAATGGCCTGCCGGTTATTGCCACGCTGGATGACGTGGTGCGGATAACCTGGAACGCTGAGACGGGGAAGACGGGCCATGATGGTGCGGGGCAGGTGGCCGCACCATCATAAGTTGTTCTGGCCCTGTTTATTGCTTGGGCGCCTTGGCCACACGTACCTTGCCACTGGTGGTGATCAGGATGACCGCCTCACCTGGCTGGAACACTTCCTCGCCCTTGGCCTGCACGAGGGCACGCCGTTCGCCGTTCTTGAGCTGGACGAGAATTTCGTAAGCCTCTTCACGAGTGCCCGCACGCTCGATCACATTGCCGGCCACGGCGCCAGCGGCCGCGCCCAGGATGCCGATGATCTGCGCTTCGCGTTGCCCGCTACCGGCACCGTAGCCGGCAATGCCACCGACCACACCACCGGTCGTGGCGCCCACGCCCGACTGGCTGCCTTCAACCGTCACCGTGCGTACCGAGAGCACCACCGCATCCACCACGGTGGACAGGCGCTGGGCATCGCCGCGCTGGATCACGTCCGGGCTGCTGCTCGCACAACCGGCCAGCGCCAGCACGAACCCCCACATCCAAAGCTTCTTCATGATTCGATCCTCAATAAAAATTTCATGCCCACACGATCAGGCCACGTCCTCAGACAACGCCAGACGGCACCGGCGGTTGACCCTCCGGCAAACGGAAACGGCTCGACAGCAGCTCCGTCAATCCGAACTCTTCAAGTATCGCCTGCAGGCGCTGGGCCGCCGCACGCTTGCGCTGGCCGGTGTACCGCGCAATGATGAGTTCGTTCTTGAGACTATGCTCCCAGCCCACGAGTTCCGTCACGGTAACCTGATACCCCATGGCTTCCAGGTAAAGGCACCGCAGCACATTGGTGATCTGGCTGCCCATTTCACGGGTATGCAGGGGATGGCGCCACAACTCTGCCAGCGGCGTACGCGACAAGGACAGTGCCTTGCCGGAATTCAGGGTCCGCGCCACCTCGGCCTGGCAACAGGGCACCAGCACCATGTAAAGCGCTTGCTTCTGCAAGCCAAAAGCAATGGCATCGTCGGTGGCCGTGTCACAGGCGTGCAGCGCCGTCACGATGTCGATACGCGCAGGCAATTCACTGGCCTGCATGGATTCGGCCACGCTGAGGTTGAGGAAGGACATGCGCCCAAAACCCAGACGGGCCGCCAAGTCGCGCGACTTCTGCACGAGGTCCGGGCGGGTCTCGATGCCGTAGACATGCCCGCTCGGGCTTTGCTTGAAAAAGAGGTCGTAGACGATGAACCCTAGATAGGACTTGCCGGCACCGTGGTCCGCCAAGGTGATCCCGCGCTCATCCGACGCACGGTCTTTCCTCTGCGCCTGCAAGTCCAGCAAGATCTCTTCAATGAAGTGGAAGAGGTGGTAAACCTGCTTGAGCTTGCGCCTCGAATCCTGGTTGAGCTTGCCCTCGCGTGTGAGGATGTGCAGCTCCTTGAGCAGCTCGACCGATTGCCCGGGACGGATCTCGGGGGCCAGCGGCTGCGCTGGAACCAGCTCACCTTTCGCCTGGCCGGACTTGCGGTCTTTGACCTGTCCTGGTTTCATGCATCACCTCCGGTTCCGCCTTCGGGCTTGACGTCCCGGGCATGGCGAGCTATCCCCAGGTCGTTCCAACCGACATGTCCCAGCTGTTCCAGGACCTGCATGTTCTTCTCATAGATGGCCTCTGCTTCTGGGAAAGCCTCGACGGCCCGGTCGATGCTGACCTCGCGCAAGAGATGCAAGGCGGGATAGGGCGCACGATTGGTGTAGTTGCTGATGTCGTCGGCCTCGGTACCGGCAAACTGGAACTGCGGATGGAAACTGGCGATCTGCAGCTCACCCTGCAGCCCCAGTTCTGTCAGAACCGCATCCGCCTGCGCTAGAAAATCATTGAAATCAAGAAAGTCCGCGAGACACAAAGGCAGCACCAACACGGTGGTATCTCTCTGTGCCGGATCGCTGGCCTGCAGTTCCTGCAACTCGCGCACCAAGTCTTCTCGAACACCCTGCACATCGCGGGCAGGACTCACCACCCAGTGAATCTGGCCCTTGACGTGCACGCTCTTGGCAAAGGGGCAGAGGTTGAGCCCGATCACGGCACGCTCCAGCCAGATCTGCATGTCCTGCCGCACAGCTTCTGCGAACGCGGTGGGGAGAATATCCTGTGATGGTGTCATGCCCTGATCCTAAGGCCCAGGCGCCAGGCCAGCAGCAATCCCATGCCTGAGCAGGCGCCCGTCACCGCCCAGGTCCAGTGCCAGCCGCCTACGCTGCTAGCGACCCAGGCCACCAGAGGCGGTCCGACGAATTGACCCAGCGAGGCCCACTGCTGCATCCAGCCAACCGTGGTGGAGACCGTTCCCTCTCCTGGCGCTAGGCGTACCGCCAGCGAAAACAAGGTCCCCGGAATCATGCCACCCACCATGGAGAAGACCAGCACTGCAAGGAAACGCACCGTGACCGGTAAACCCGAACCCTCAGCCGCCAGCGGCCATACAAAAAAGGCCAGCAGCGTCCCCAGGCCCATGACCGCAAAGCCGGTGTAAAGCAGCACTTGCGGTTGCACACCGCGACCCAGCAGGCGCCCCGACGCGATATTTCCCAACATGTTCACCGCCGCAACCAGTGCGGTCAGCACCGCACTGAGACCACCGGCAACACCGGCCTGCGCGTAGATGGTGGGCAAAAAGCCGATCACCGCCAGCCACTGTCCCGAGTACACAGCAAAGCTGAGCGCCACCAGCCAGGGGCCTGGCGCACTGAGGGTCTGGCGCAGGCGCAGGACCCAGGCGCGCTGTGTTGATGCAGCGACCGCAACCGGGGACGGAGCGCGCAGCCGGTCCGAGGGAACGACGCGCCACACCCACCAGGCCATTCCCAGCGTGAGCACGGCCAGACCCCACCACCAGAACTCCCACCCACTCAGCGAAATGACCAAAGGTCCACACAGCAATGCAAGCGCTGTACCCAAGGGCATATACGTGCCCCACAGTCCCAGCATGACACTCATGCGCTGTGGTTCCACCAGATGGCGGATCAGGCTGGGCGCCGGCATGGAAACCAGCAGGAAGCCCAAACCCTCCACGGCACGCAATCCCAGCAATGTGTAGGCATTCTGGGCCCAGCCCCCCAGCAGGGATGCCAGAGACAACAACAGCAGACCGCTGAGCATGCTGCGCCGCAGCCCCATGCCATCAGCCGCAAGGCCGACCGCCAGCCCCAGGACCATGCCGGCCAGCTGGACGAGGGACAGCAGGAAACCGGCCTGCAGCAAGGTCACCCCCAGCGCCCGCTCCAGCACAGGCAGGGCCGGCGAAAGCTTGCCCACGTGCAGTGCAGCGGCCACGCCAGCGGCGATCACCACATAGGCCGGATGAACTCCCTGGCGTTTCATCCCCACAACCTCTTGCCGGTGAGCCGTTCATGTTCGCGACCCGCAAACCGGTCGGTCATGCCGGCAATGTAGTCCGCCACCACACGCAGCACGCCCCCCTCGGAATCCCCCGCGTCCTGGGCGGCACGCGCTCGCGCAGCATGTCCTGACTGCATTTCGCCGGGCAGTTGGCGATAGCAGTCGAAGAGTTCCTGGATGACCTGCCGCGCCAGGCCGGTGGTCTGCATCACGTTCGGGTGGCGGTACAGGTTCTGGAACAGGAATTTTTTGAGCGCGATCGAACGCTCGCGCATTTCGGCGCTGAAAGACATCAGCGCGGGCAATTGGCGAATTTCAGCAACGCTCTGCGGCCGCAAGCGTGCCAACTCCTTTTGCGTGGTCGCGATCACGTCGTAGACCTGAGCACTGAGCATGCGCCGTATGGTCTCATAGAGTAGCCTGCGCCCCGCATCAGCCTCAGCAAGCCGCGGATGCTCGCTCAGCGCTTGCAGGCGATACCCCTCGAAAAGAGGGACAGACTCCAGCTGTTCCAGCGTGATCAGGCCCGAGCGCACGCCATCGTCTATATCGTGGGCGTTGTAGGCGATTTCATCGGCCAGATTGCAGAGCTGTGCCTCCAGGCTGGGTTGCGTGCGGTTCAGAAAACGTGCCCCCACCCCGCCCGGCTCCACGGCGTCAATCTGCTCGGCATGGGCCCGCGAGCAATGTTTGAGGATGCCCTCGCGCGTCTCGAAGGTCAGATTGAGCCCATCGAAGGCTGGATAACGCTCCTCCAGCCGATCCACCACACGCAGGCTCTGCAGGTTGTGCTCGAAGCCGCCATGTCCGGCCATGCACTCGTTGAGCGCATCCTGCCCAACGTGCCCGAAGGGTGTATGCCCCAGGTCATGCGCCAGCGCAATCGCCTCGACCAGGTCTTCATTCAAGCCCAGGGAACGGGCAATCGAACGCCCCAGTTGCGCGACCTCCAGCGAGTGCGTGAGGCGGGTGCGAAACAGGTCGCCTTCGTGGTTCAGGAAGACCTGGGTTTTGTAGACCAGGCGACGAAAGGCGGTGGAATGGACGATGCGGTCGCGATCGCGCTGATATTCGGTCCGTGTGGGGGCTATTGCCTCCGGATACCGACGGCCACGCGTGTTGGCCGGGTCACTGGCGTAGGCAGCAAGCATCGATGACCTCACGCACCAGTGCATCGGGCGCACTACGCACGCCGGCCCGGCCCGGAGCCTCGATCACGACAAAGCGGATTTCGCCGGCTTCGGCTTTCTTGTCCACGCGCATGAGCTCCAGGTAGCGCCCCGCGTTGTCCTGCCCGTCCAGTTGCGGCCCCGTCACAGGCAAGCCGGCCCGGGCGATCAACGCCTTGAGCCGCTGCACAAAAGCGCGATCGATCAGACCGAGCCGCTCTGACAAGGTGGCGGCCATGACCATGCCGCAGCCCACAGCTTCCCCATGCAGCCAGGCGCCGTAGCCCATGCCCGCCTCGATGGCGTGCCCAAAGGTGTGGCCGAAATTGAGAATGGCCCGCAAACCGGCCTCACGCTCATCCTGTCCCACCACCGAAGCCTTGATCTCACAACTGCGCCGCACGGCATGTGCCAGCGCCGATGGATCACGCGCCCGAAGGGCGTCCATGTTCGCCTCCAGCCAATCCAGCAGATCCATATCAGCGATCGGGCCGTATTTGATGACCTCGGCAAGACCGGCACTGAGTTCCCGCTCCGGCAGGGTCTTGAGCGTATCCAGATCGCAGATCACACGCTGTGGCTGGTAGAAGGCACCGATCATGTTCTTGCCCAGCGGATGGTTGATCGCCGTCTTCCCACCCACGGAGGAATCCACCTGCGCCAGGAGCGTCGTCGGAACCTGTACAAACGGCACGCCCCGCATATAGCTCGCCGCGGCGTAGCCGCTCATGTCGCCCACCACACCTCCGCCCAGGGCGTACAGCACGGTCTTGCGATCACAGGCGTGGGCCAGCAAGGCATCAAAGATCAGGTTCAGGGTCTGCCAGTCCTTGTGCGCCTCGCCATCCGGCAACTCAACGACCCGCACCTGGCCGTAATGCGCTTGCAGCGCCTGCTTGAGCTTGGCCAGATAAAGAGGCGCCACCGTGGTGTTGCTGACGATCAGCGCCTGTGCCGCGCTTGGCAAGCCGGCATAGCTCTCGGGCTGCGCTAAGAGTCCGCTGCCGATAAGGATCGGATAGCTGCGTTCGCCCAGCTCGATGAGCACCTGCAGGGGTGCTGGCCGGGTCAGATCGGTACTTTGAGACATCCCCCGAGTTTAGGGCACCGGCCGAGGCACAAGCAGCCCGTGGGGCATTGACGATCAATTCTGGGGGACGACGCCAGCCAGCTCCAACTGCATCACGATCATGTTGACCAGGGTGGCGACGGAAGGTCGGCCGGTATCTATGACAAAGTGCGCTGTTTCCCGGTACAGGGGGTCACGCACGGCATACAGCTCCCTCAGTCTCTGCAAGGGATCGCCGACCTGCAGGAGCGGGCGCTGGGTATCGTGCCGCAGCCTGCGCATCAACTCTTCAGGCGTTGACTTCAGGTACACCACTTTGCCACGCGTATGCAGGCGCTGTCTGTTGGCGTCCCGGAGTACGGCACCGCCGCCCGTCGAAAGGACACCCGATTGCTGCGACAACTCGTCGAGCACCTGTTCCTCGATGTCGCGAAAGGAAGCCTCCCCTTCCCGCTCAAAGTACTCGCGAATCGGGCAGCCGATGCGTTGCTCGATGACGTGGTCCGAGTCGCTGAATCGCAACTGAAGTCTACGGGCAAGCTGACGCCCGACCGTAGACTTGCCGGACCCCGGCAAGCCGACCAGACTGATGATCAAGACAGAACCTGCGAGTGTGGCCGGTCAGCGCAAGGAGGTACGGTCCGTCAGCGTCTTGGGCGTGATGAAGACCAGCATCTCCTGCTTGTTGGATACCTTCGCCTTGTTACGGAACAAGACGCCGATTCCAGGCAGGTCGCCAAAGAAGGGAACCTTGGTCGTGTCTTCGCGCTCCAGCTGGGTAAAGATGCCACCGATCACCACGGTACCGCCGTTTTCGACCAGCACTTGAGTCTTCACGTGTTTGGTGTCAATGGCAAAACCGGCCGGCGTAGACTGACCCACCGTATCCTTGTTGATATCCAGCTCCAGAATCACATTGCCTTCAGGCGTGATCTGCGGAGTCACCTCCAACATCAGGTTGGCCTTGCGGAAAGCGATCGAGGTAGCGCCACTGGCCGAAGCCACCTGATACGGCAGTTCCGTCCCCTGCTCAATGACAGCCTTAACCTTGTCCGCCGTGACGACACGCGGACTGGACACCACCTTGCCCTTGCCATCAGCTTCCAGAGCAGAGATTTCCAGGTTCAGGAATCGGGCCGCATTCTCGCCGAAGATCGAGACGGCAAAAGTTGCCGCATTGAAGCCACCCTGACCACCGCCCGGCAAATTGACGAACGTGCCGGAGGTAGTACCGGCTGACGTTGCGTTGTAAGTCGGTCCGAACTGGGCGCCAGCCCCCGTCGAATCGGTACTCGCGTTCATACCCCCACCCAACCTGACACCCAGCGATTTACCGAAAGTATCGGACGCCTCCACGATGCGCGCCTCGATCAGCACCTGGCGCACCTGAATGTCCAGCTTGGCGATCAGATCCTGTACCTGCTCCAGCTTGCTACCAACATCGGTCACGAACAGCTGGTTGGTACGCGGCTCCGCGATGGCGCTTCCTCTCGTGCTCAGGATACGAGAGCTGGCTGCGGCCCCTCCCACCGGTGCGGCAGCACCAACGACCCCGACGCCCATCAGTTGTCGGGCCACATCGACGGCCTTGGCATAGTTGAGCTGGAAGGACTGGGTGCGCACAGGCTCCAGGGTCTCAAGCGCAGCGTTGGCTTCACGCTCCAGCTTTTCCTTGGCCAGGATCTCATCCTTGGGCGCGATCCACAGCACGTTACCGTTCTTGCGCAAACCCAAACCCTTGGACTGCAAAATGATGTCCAAGGCTTGGTCCCAGGGCACATCCTGCAAGCGCAAGGTGACGTTGCCGGCCACCGAGTCGGAGGTCACCACGTTGAAGTTGGTGAAATCGGCAATCACCTGCAACAGGGCACGGATTTCTATGTTCTGGAAATTCAGCGACAGCTTCTGCCCGTTATAGCCCGGCCCTTGCGTCAATTTGGCGGTATCGACACGCTGGGGCTTGATTTCAACCACAAACTGGTCATCGCTTTGATAAGCACTGTGCTCCCAGGCGCCCTTGGGTTCGATCACCATACGTACACGGTCACCCACCTGGAAGGCGGTCACGGTCTGCACCGGCGTGCCGAAATCGGTCACGTCAAGCTTGCGGCGCAAGCCCTCCGGTAAACTGGATTTCATGAACTCGACCACCAGGGTCTGCCCGCTCTGGCGTATATCAACACCCACCTGGCTAGAGGGCAAGGCGACAACCACCCGCCCCGAACCGCTCACACCACGTCGAAAATCGAGGTCCTTGATCGGCAGGATTTCGCGGCTCTTGCTTTCGGCAAAAGTGGGGGTCGATGTAGTGGGTACTGTGGTGGCCGCGACGGGATCCAGCGTGACCAGCAGCGACTTGCCCTGTAATTCAGCCTTGTAATTGGTAGCCTGCTTCAGGTTCAGCACCACCCGGGTACGGTCTCCGGCGGGAATGAGATTGACCGAACGCAAATTGCCCTGATTGACCTCGACCGTGGAGCGCCCCATCGCGTTGCCCACGCCGGGAATATCCAGTGCGATCTTGGCCGGTGACTTGATGGAAAAACCATTGGGAATAGCCGTCAAGGGCTGCGACAGATCGATCTTGACAACTTCCGCCCCGCTTTGCAGGGAACCGGTCACGGCTTCGATGATGGGCTGAGTCGAGGTCGCAGGAGCCGCATCTGACGCTTGCGTACCAGCGGTCTGTGCCAGTGCAGAAACACCGAGCATGGCCACAACCATGGCGCCAGCCCAGCGCGTCCACATAATCTGATTTTTCATTTGACTTTCTCCTGCAACTGCAGTGTGGCGGGACGCTCGATCCACTCGCCCACGGCGTCTTGCACAATTTCGCGCAAGATGACTTCGGTCTCGGTGATTTTGGTCACACGCCCATAGTTCATGCCCAGATAACTGCCCAGCCTGACTTGGTAGAGCAAACGGTCCACCCGGATCAAGGCGGCCGGCTGAGACTCCTGAATGAGACTACCAACCATGGACATGGTGTCGAGCGGGAAAGCTTCCAGGGCTTCCTTGCGCCGAGCCAGTTCCGGCGCGATAAGGGCACTGGTGATCGTGGAGGGTTGGACCACATCCCGCTTGAGAGCTGACGTCAATTTGTCCTTGCTGAAAGGATCGACGGTCGCCATGTCGACGTAATCTTCCGGCTTGTAGGGTTTGGGTTCTGAAATGGGGGCGACCCGCGGGCGCATCTGGTTGCGTTGCTCCAGCATCCAGGCGCGCAACTCATCCTCGCTGGACGCTCCGCAACCAGCCAGCACCACGGCCGACATCAGTAGAGTCAATAACCGGATCAGACTCATTTCTTGCCCCCTGCGGGCTTGCGCTGCGCGGCGATTTCGTCTTTGTCGAGATAGCGGAATGTTTTGGCTGTTGCATCCATGACCAGCGTCGAACTGTCTCGACCGGCAGCCCCCGGTACCATTGTCAGGTTGTTCAGCGTCACGATGCGCGACAGATGCGCAATGTCAGCGGTGAAGGACGCCATGTCATGGAAACGACCGGTCACCTTGATGGCGATCGGCAACTCGGCGTAGTAGTCCCGGATCACCACCGAGCCGGGGCGGAACAGGTCGAACTGCAGGCTGCGCCCCAGCCCCGCCTGATTGATGTCAGACAGCAAGGCATCCATTTCCGCCTTGCTGGGCAACTGCTTTTCCAGCTGTGTCACGTACTGCAGAACCTGTTCGCGCTGCTTGCGCAAGGCATCGAGGTTGATGGCCTTGGCCAGCTTGGTCTTGTATTCCTCGCGCAGCTTGACTTCCTGCTCGCGCGCCTGGGTGAGGATTTCGTCCTCGCCGCTGAGCCAGACAAACCAGAGCGCCACAACCACCGCCACAGCGATGGCGAGGAACAAACCGAAGCGCGGCAGCGGTGGCCAGACGACGGGATTGCGCGGGTCAAGATTGCTGAACTGGGACTGCAGCGCTGTCTTCCACTGCGCAAACTTCAGATTCAAGGATGATGTACTTGCCATATCGGTATCCCCTTATGGCTTAGCGGGCTGGGAAGCCACCGCCATAGGCGCCGAGGCGGCAGCTGCAGGGGGCCTCTGCACCTCGCTGGCACGCAGCATGCGCACCCGCACGGTGAAATTGGCCACCCGCCGCTGGTCTTTGCCAAAGGTAACATTACCCGCCACGATCTCTATCAGTTCCGGCTTGGAGAACCAGGGGGAGTTGTAGGCCAGGTTACGAAGCAATTCGGAGACCCGCTCATTGGACTGCGCCGTACCCTGCAAGGTGATCAGCTGGTTGTCCTGCCGCATACTGGTGATGTACACGCCCTCCGGGAACTGGCGAGTCAATTCGGTCAGCAGCTGCACCGGCATATTGCGATCGGCCTGCAGGTTTTCCACGGCCTGCTGACGGGCACGCAAAGCGGCGATCTCCGCTTCAAGCGCGGCAATATCCTTGATCTGGTTATCCAGCTTCCGTATCTCCTGGGTCAGCATCGTGTTCAAGCCCTCCTGCGAAGAGATCTGGCCCTGCAGCCAGAGAAACACGATACCGGCAATCAGGCCACCAGCCAACGCAGATGCGCCCAACGAAATGTTGAAAACATCCTGCCTCTTCTTGCGTGCGGCCTCGCGGTGAGGCAGCAGGTTGATCAGTATCACTGCAGAAACCTCCGCATCGCCAGACCACAGGACGTCAGATAAGACGGCGCCTCTCGGGTCATTTTCTTGAGGCGGACTCCGTCACCGATCTCCATGCCGTCAAAGGGATTGACCAGGCTGCACGGAAAGCTCAACTGTTGCGTCACGGCACCGGTCAGCCCGGACAGAGCAGCCGCCCCACCCGCGAGCATGATGTAGTCCACCTTGTGGTGTGGCGTACTGGTAAAGAAGAACTGCAAGGCACGTCCGATTTCCTGGACCATGCTTTCGATGAAGGGGCGTAGCACGCTGCTTTCATAGTCTTCAGGCAACTCACCACTGCGCTTCTTGGACTCGGCCTCCTCCAGCGAGAAACCATACTGACGCACGATCAGCTGGGTAAGCTGGGCGCCCCCAAAGGCCTGGTCGCGTTCATACAGCACCTCGTCATCCCTTATCACCTGCATGCTTGTGGTCAGCGCCCCCACCTCGAACAAGGCCACAATCGCCCCCACGCCCTCTTCCGGCAGATTGGCGATCAGGCGCTTGGCTGCCAAGCGGGAAGCGTAAGACTCTACATCGACGATGACGGGCTTGAGACCGGCCGACTCGGCCAGACCCTGAATGTCCTGGACCTTTTCGCGGCGTGACGCGGCAATCAGCACATCGATATCGCCTGCGGTTGTCGCGCTGGGGCCGATCACGCAAAAGTCCAGGCTCACTTCCTCAAGAGGGAAGGGGATGTACTGGTTGGCCTCAGCCTCCACCTGCATCTCCAGCTCCACCTCGCTCATCCCGCCTGGCAGGACGATCTTCTTGGTGATCACCGCCGAGGGTGGCAAGGCCATGGCCACGTTCCTGGTCTTGGTACCGCTTTTCTTGATCAGGCGGCGCACGGCCTCGGCCACTTCATCGAACTTCTCGATGTTGCCGTCCGTGATCCAGCCACGCTCCAGCGGCTCGATCGCGCAACGATCGAGCACATACTGACCAGCTTTGTTCTGGCTCAACTCGACCAGCTTGACACTGGACGAGCTGACATCCAAACCCAGCATGGGCTCAGGCTGGCGACTGAACAAGGATCCCAATGAGATCAAGAGCATCCCCTGAAAGAAACCGGCGACAGGCCGGCAAACCTATGAATTCACTTGAATGCTAGCAGTTAGGTCCTTGTCCTGCAAAGGATTTTTCCCAAATCGGCATGGCCGAGCGTTGTCAAAAGCAGACGATTTGTATGCGATTGCAACAAGCTGGGCGCAGGCATTTCACTGAGGCCGATGGACCGAGCATGAATAAAAGAACCCAGGCCACCCTCTTGTGGAGCCCAGATTTTTATAATGCTGACGCGACCTTACAAAGATTTTATGCCCCCTGACGCCCATCCCGAGCCCGCCCCCTCCACCAGCCCGACCGGCGTGAAATCCCCCCGCTCTGCCGCTCTGCGGCGGCTCCTGCGCATTGGCCTGTGGGCCGGCGGTATTGCCCTGGCCGGACTGGCCTCGGTTTTTATCGTGGTCTCCATCGCCATGGCATTGGCCTACCCGAATCTGCCGGACATCTCCGACCTCTCGGAATACCGCCCCAAACTGCCCTTGCGCATTTTTTCAGCGGAAGGTGAACTGATCGGCGAATTCGGCGAGGAACGCCGTAATTTCACCTCGATCAAGAACATCCCCCAAGTCCTGACCGATGCGGTCTTGGCCATTGAGGATGCGCGCTTCTTCCAGCACGGCGGCGTGGATTACTTGGGGGTCGTGCGCGCCGGCTTGGCCAATGTCGGCAAGGCCAAGAGCCAGGGAGCGTCCACCATCACCATGCAGGTGGCGCGCAACGTCTACCTGTCCTCCGAGAAAACATTCACGCGCAAGATCTACGAGATCCTGTTGACCTTCAAGCTGGAACACCTGCTCACGAAGGACCAGATCCTGGAGATCTACATGAACCAGATCTATCTGGGCAACCGCGCCTATGGCTTCGCCGCCGCGGCCGAGACCTATTTCGGCAAGGCGCTCAAGGACATCACCATCGCCGAAGCTGCCATGCTGGCCGGCTTGCCCAAGGCACCCTCCGCCTACAACCCGATCAGCAACCCCAAGCGCGCGCGAAGCCGCCAGCTTTACATCATCGACCGCATGCTCGACAACGGCTTCATCACGGCCGAAGAGGCAGAGACGGCCAGGAAACAGGATCTGCGGGTCAAGTCAGCGGGCAACAACGCGGGGGGAAACGGGCCGACGCGTAGCCACGCCGAATTTGTGGCGGAAATGGTGCGCCAGTTGATCTTTGCCCAGTATGGCGAAGAGACCTATACACGGGGACTCAACGTTTACACCACGATACGCTCCAACGATCAGGAGGTGGCCTACCAGGCGCTGCGCCAGGGCATCATGGAATTCGAACGTCGCCAGGCCTACCGGGGCCCCGAGAAATTCATCACCCTGCCCGAAAAGGTTTCCGAGCTTGAGGACACTGTCGATGATGCGCTGGACGAGCATCCCGACAACGGCGACCTGCTGGCCGCCGTCGTGCTCGAAGCGACCCCACGCAAGGTGGTGGTCATGCGACGCGGCGGAGAAATGCTGGAAGTCACGGGCGAAGGGCTGCGCATCGCCCAGCCCGGCCTGCAACCCAGGGCCGGCCCCAAACTCAAGATCCGTCGTGGCGCCGTCATCCGGGTGATGAAAACGGCAAAAAACACCTGGGAGATCCTGCAATTACCGGAAGTCGAAGGGGCCTTCGTTTCACTGGACCCGCGCAACGGCTCCATCAAAGCCTTGGTCGGCGGGTTCGACTTCGAGAAAAACAAGTTCAACCACGTCACCCAAGCCTGGCGCCAACCGGGCTCGAGCTTCAAGCCTTTCATCTACTCGGCCGCCCTGGAAAAAGGCTTCACCCCAGCCACCGTGGTCAACGATGCCCCGCTGTTCTTCGAACCCGAACTCACCGGTGGTCAACCCTGGGAGCCGAAAAACTACGACGGCGCTTTCGAAGGGCCGATGCCCCTGCGGCGTGGCATGGCGAAGTCCAAGAACATGATCTCCATCCGCGTGCTGGACGCCATCGGCGCACGCTACGCCCAGAGTTGGATCACCCAGTTCGGCTTCGACGCCGAAAAACACCCGCCCTACCTGACCATGGCACTGGGCGCGGGCTCGGTCACCCCCATGCAGCTGGCAACCGGCTATTCGGTCTTCGCCAACGGTGGCTACCGGATCAACCCCTGGATGATCAGCAAGATCACCGAACAAAAAGGCAAGGTCCTGGCCCAAGCCAAACCGGTTGTGCCCGATGAATCCATGCGTGCCATCGATGCGCGTAACGCCTTCGTCATCTCCACCCTGCTGCAGGAAGTCACGCGCTCGGGTACCGCCGCGCGGGCGCAGGCCACACTGAAGCGTCCGGATATCTACGGGAAAACGGGCACCACGAACGATTCGATGGATGCCTGGTTTGCCGGCTATCACCCCACCCTGACCGCCATCACCTGGATCGGCTACGACACGCCGCGCAAGCTGGGCGATCGTGAAACCGGCGGCGGCCTGAGCCTGCCGGTCTGGATCAGCTACATGGAGCATGCGCTGCGCGACGTTCCGATTCTGGAACTGGCACCGCCCGAAGGCGTCGTTCATGCAGGCATTGACTGGCTTTATACCGAGCATGCCAAAGATGGCGGTGTGCTGTCGCTGGGGCTGGATGAGATGCCAGCCGTCATGCCCCCGCCCGCAGGCATCGTGCCTCCCCCCGCCCCCGCAGCGTCGGCCCCTGCACCGGCGCTGGCGGCGACGCCCGCGCCGGCTACAGCGCCCAATCCTCCCGCGGAGGAAAAACTGCGTATCCTCGATCTGTTCAAGAACAACTGATCAGGCGGAGAACTCGAGCGCCGTGGCAGCCTGCTCGCTCGCATAACGCGACAGGCTGGCGAAGAACTCCCCCTGCCCCTTGGTGTCGAGCCACTGGCGGCCGTCGAATTTGTAGTGGTAACCGCCAGAGCGGGCCGCCAGCCAGATTTCGTGCAGCGGTTTCTGCAGGTTCACCACGATCTGGCTGCGATTGCGAAACACCAGGGTCACCATGCCGCCGACGCGCTGGTTATCGATATCCACATCGCTTTCATCGTTGATGCGGTCGCAACTGGTTTCGATGGCGCGCAGGACAGTCTCGGCGCGGTCCATGAATTCGGTGTCGGTCATTACAATTCCGTGATGTTGCAAACCCCTCGGATTCTAGTCATGGCCCTAAGCCATGCCGTGCCTGCTGTCATTGCGGCAGTGGCGCTAATAGCCATGAGCGGCTGTGGCCAGACCGGCTATCTGTACCTGCCCAAGGAGCCGGCTGCGACCGGTCGCGCCACTCTGCCCCAGTCCATGTGGCCCGCCATGCCCGACAAGAAAACCGGCGACACGTCCACCACGCCGACTCCGGGCCAATCGCCCGCCCCGGCATCCACCAACGTACCGGCCTCCCCATGACCGCCAAACCAATCCCGGGTCAACCCCACATCGCCTACCGGGGCGATGAGCTTTTCGTTGAAAACGTGCGCCTGGCCGATCTAGCCCGCCAGCACGGTACGCCGCTGTTCGTCTACTCCAAGGCCGCCATGCTGGCAGCCCTGGGAGCCTACCAGCGCGGCTTTGCCGGCCGCAAGGCGCAGATCTGCTACGCCATGAAAGCCAACTCCTCGCTGGCCGTGCTGCAGCTGTTCGCACGGGCCGGTTGCGGTTTCGACATTGTGTCTGGCGGCGAACTCGAACGCGTGCTGGCGGCAGGTGGTGATGCCGCCAAGATCATCTTCTCCGGGGTGGGCAAGACACGCGCCGAGATGCGCCAGGCGCTTGACGCAGGCATCGGCTGCTTCAATGTCGAAAGCGAAGCTGAAATCGAGGTGCTCAACGAGGTTGCACTGGCCGCGGGCAAACGCGCACCCATCAGCATCCGCGTCAATCCCAACGTCGATCCCAAGACCCACCCCTATATTTCGACCGGCCTCAAGGGCAACAAGTTCGGCATCGCGCACGAAAGCACGCTGGCCACCTACCAGCGCGCCGCGTCGCTGCCCGGCCTGCATATCGTGGGCATCGATTGCCACATCGGTTCGCAAATCACGCAGGAAGCGCCCTATCTGGACGCCATGGACCGTGTGCTGGATCTGGTGGCGGCCATCGAGGCCAGCGGCATCCCGCTGCACCACATCGACTTCGGTGGCGGCCTGGGTATCGACTACAACGGCGACACCCCGCCAGCCGCCGATGCCCTGTGGTCCAAGCTGCTCGCCAAGCTGGATGCACGCGGCTACGGCCAGCGCCAACTCATGATCGAGCCCGGCCGTTCGCTGGTTGGGAATGCCGGCGTCTGCCTGACCGAGGTGCTCTACCTCAAACCCGGGGAACAGAAGAACTTCTGCATCGTCGATGCCGCAATGAACGACCTGCCGCGTCCGGCCATGTATGAGGCCTACCACCAGATCGTGCCGGTGGCGCCGCGTGTGGGCACCAGCACGACCTGGGACGTGGTCGGGCCGGTGTGCGAAAGCGGTGACTGGCTCGGTCGTGACCGCAGCCTGAACGTGCAGCCAGGCGATCAGCTCGCGGTGCTGTCAGCTGGCGCCTACTGCATGAGCATGGCCAGCAACTACAACACCCGCGGTCGCGCCGCCGAGATCCTGGTTGATGGAAGTCAAGCCGACCTGATACGTCGACGAGAGTCTCCTTCGGACACGTTTCAGCACGAACGCTTACTCTGAACGCATCAATCCTGCATGGTTTGACTCACATCAAATCATGCAGCGGTGACATTTCCTATAGTCGCGCCTTGTCATTTCATAAAGGCGCCTTCCGTGTCGATCGAGCTCTATCGGGACCCCAACCATGCCTGCCTGATGTTCACCGATCTGGTGGAGGAGGACGGTGATACCGTCCAAGCCAACCAGTTCCTGATCGTCGACCATGACCACGGCGCCATCATCGACCCGGGTGGCAACCTGGCCTTCAACGAACTGCTGCTGACCAGCTCGCGCTTCTTCACGCCGCAGCATCTGTCCTACATCATTGCCTCGCATGCTGACCCGGACATCATTGCCTCGCTCGATCGCTGGCTGACATCGACGCCGGCGCAACTCGTCATCTCGCGCATCTGGGAACGGTTCGTTCCGCACTTCACCAAAGCCGGCAAGACCCAAGGCCGGGTCATCGGCGTCGCCGACGCAGGCGGCATCCTGCCCCTGGGCAAAAGCGAACTGCATCTGCTGCCAGCGCATTTCATGCACTCCGAGGGCAACTTCCACTTCTACGATCCGATCAGCAAGATCCTGTTCACGGGGGACCTGGGTGTCTCCATGATGTCAGGCAGACAGGCACAGAAGCCCGTGACCGACTTCAAGGCGCATGTGCCGCTGATGGAGGGCTTCCACCGTCGTTATATGGTCTCCAACAAGATCCTGCGGCTGTGGGTAGCCATGGCGCGCAAGCTGGAGATTTCGATGCTCGTGCCGCAGCACGGCGCACCCCTGGCCGGCCCGGCCATCCCGGCCTTCTTCGACTGGATCGAAAACCTGTCCTGCGGTGTCGACCTCTTCGACGAACGCATGTACCAGCTACCGCGGACCCTGATCGATCCGCGCCTGACCAACAGCCGTCCTGGCGCGCTGGCCTGACCAACGGCGCCACAAGCGCCAGCCCAGCAACAGGCCGAGTACCCCCGCATAGACCTGGACCTCGGCAAAATTGTTCTTCCCGGCACGCATCCAGAAGAAGTGGAGAACGGCCAGAACAGCCACGGCGTAGACCAGCCGATGCAGCGCCTGCCACCGGGCCGCCCCGAGGGTGCGAATCGCGCGGTTCCACGAAGTCGCAGCCAGCGGCGTTAGCAGCACAAAGGCGGTGAACCCCACCAGGATGAACGGCCGCTTGGCGATATCGCGCGCGATGTCGCCCGGCTCCAGGCCCATGTCGAGCCAGGCGTAGCTCAGCAGGTGCAGGGCAGCGTAGGCAAAGACGAAGAGCCCCAGCATGCGTCGCAGCCGCGCCAGCGCCGGAAGTTTGAGCTGGATGCGCAGGGGTGTGACGGCCAGCACTAGACACAGCATACGCAAAGTCCAGTCACCCGTGGATCGGATCAGCGCTTCGGCCGGGTTGGCCCCCAGCTGATCACTCGCGGCGGCATAGACCAGCCAGAGCGCCGGCAACAAGCAGGCCAAAAACAGCGCGGGCTTGACGGCAGGGCCCAGCAGCCAGCGGTTCAGGCGCGCCGTGTCCACGTGGAGCCGTCTGTCAGTAATACTTCTTCAGGTCCATGCCGGCATACAACTGCCCCACCTGGGGCTCGTAGCCATTGAACATCAAGGTCTTGCGCTTCTTTGCAAAGAGTCCATCCTCGCCGATGCGGCGTTCGGCAGCCTGACTCCAGCGCGGGTGGTCCACCAGCGGGTTGACGTTGGAGTAGAAACCGTATTCCTGGGGTGCGGCCACACTCCAGGCCGTTGCCGGCTGTTTGTCGGTGAAGCGGATCTTCACCAGGCTCTTGCCACTCTTGAAACCATACTTCCACGGCACCACGAGACGCAGGGGCGCGCCATTCTGTTTCGGCAGCACCTCGCCATACATTCCGAACGTCAACAGGGTCAGGGGATGCATGGCCTCGTCCATGCGCAGGCCCTCGACATAGGGCCAGTCCAGCACCCGCGAACCCACATAGGGCATGGTCTTGCTGTCGGCCAGGGTGACGAATTCGACGTATTTGGCGCTGCCCAGCGGCTCGACGCGTCTGATCAGTTCCGCGACCGAATAGCCCACCCACGGGATCACCATGGACCAACCCTCGACGCAGCGCATGCGGTAGATCCGCTCCTCCATCGCCGACAGCTTGAGCAGGTCTTCAAGCGTGTAGTTGCCGGGCTTTTTGACCAGCCCCTCAATGGCCACGGTCCAGGGCGCCGTCTTGAGCGTGTGCGCGTTGCGCGCCGGGTCGCTCTTGTCCGTCCCGAACTCGTAGAAGTTGTTGTAGCTGCTGGCGTCCTTGAATTCGGTGAGCTTGTCCATGGTGCTGGCACCACTCACCGCCGACGTCCGGCCCACCAGTTTGGTGCCCTGACCGGGCATTTGCGCACGCGCATCGCGTACCGCCCAGCTGGCCAGAACGGCACCGGCGGCGCCACCGGCCATCAGGCGCATCAGCTGACGGCGGTCCTGATAGACAGCTTGCGAGGTGATCTCGCTGGATTGCGGATGGGTGTAACCATCGTCACGGGTCTTGATCAACATGATGCGATCCTCCTAGGAACTCAGTCGCAGAACTGGGACCCATTCTTACAAAGATCGTGCCCGGCAGTACGGGCCGGCCGCATGACCCTACAACGCACCGTAGCTGTGCAGGCCGCTGAGGAACATGTTGACGCCGATGAAGGCAAAGGTCGTCACACCCAGGCCGGCCAGCGCCCACCACGAGGCGACCGTGCCGCGCAGGCCCTTCATGAGGCGCATGTGCAGCCAGGCTGCGTAGTTGAGCCAGACGATCAGAGCCCAGGTTTCCTTGGGGTCCCAGCTCCAGTAGCCGCCCCAGGCCTCCGCCGCCCAAAGGGCACCGAGCACGGTGGCAATGGTGAAGAAGGCGAAACCGACCGCGATGGACTTGTACATCACATCGTCTAGCACCTCGAGCGAAGGCAGGCGCTCGGCAATGCGACGGCGACCCAACAGAATGCCGCCCACGATCAGCGTGGCGATGATGAAGTAACCCAGCCAGTAGCTTCCGCCAGCGGCGGCCGAACTCTGGCGGAACGCCAGCGGCACGAAGCACAAGACGATGCCGAAGATCCACAGCGGCGCGAGCTTGTGCCAGCGCGTTTCCTGCGACTGGCTCTTGATCAGATAGGCAAACGCCACCATGGCCGCCAGAGCGAAAGTGCCGTAACCGACGAAGTTGGCTGGCACATGCAGCTTCATCCACCAGCTCTTGAGGGCCGGCACCAGGGGCTGGATCTCGTGCGCCTCGCGCACCACGGTGTACCAGAGCAGAAAGCCCACGGCTGCGCTGACCACCAGCATGACGAAGGCGCCCATGCCGCGTGTAGCGTACTGCTGCTCGAAGTAAAGGTAGAACACCGCCGTCATCCAGCAGAACAGCACGAACACTTCGTACAGATTGCTGACCGGGATGTGGCCGATATCCGGACCGAGCAGGTAGCTTTCGTACCAGCGCACCATGGTGCCGATCAGGGCCATGCCCACGGCTACCCAGGTCAGGCGCGAGCCGATCAATTCCATGGTGGCGCGCTGGGTCCGGCTGAACATGCCGATCCAGTAGAACACCGTGCTCATGAAGAACAGCACGCTCATCCACAGGATGGCCGACTGGCTGGACAGGAAGTACTTGAGCCAGAACACGCTCTCGGCGCGTGCCAGCGATCCGCCATCCGTCCCTTGATAGGAAGCGATACCCAGCAGCGCAAAGGCGGCCACCAGCAGCATCAGCGCCCGCAGCGGCCGCCAGAACCAGCCCAGCGCCACGGCTGCGGGGATGGCCAGCAGCAGGATGCCCTTCTCGTAGACATCCATGAAGGGATGGTAGTTGGCATAGGCATACAGGCCGCCCACAGCCACCAGCAGGGCAAACAACCAGTCGAAGAGACTGCGCTTGGCAAAGTAACCCTCGTTGAGGGTCAAAGTGGTCGTGGCGGTGTTCATGCAGGACTCCTAGTCAACAACTTGTCGCGCAACTGTTCGAATTCACGATCGGTATCCAGGGTCTGGCGGTTCGATGACAAGGCCATGCTGGCCTGGGCACCCTGCCCCTGCGGTGTCAGCCAGATCCAGAGGCGGCGCTCACGCACATAGAGCATGGCGAAGACGCCCAGGATCAGCAGGGCGCAGCCCAGGTAGACGATGGTCTTGCCCGGGGCCCGTGCCACCTGGAAGACGCTCGCCTGCAGCTGTGTGAAATCCGTCAGCTGCAGGGCCATGGGCGCCGGATAAAAATAGGCATCGCTGAGCGCCAGCACGGCCTGCATCATGAAGGCCTGGGTGGTTTCGTCGGAAGCCAGGGGCTTGAGCCCGGCGCGCTCGCGTGTCACTTGCAGTAATTCGAACAAGGCACCGTTGAGGATGCGCACCAGCATCTCGCCGGCACGCTCGCGTTCGGCCTCAGGCACGTTACTCTCCATGAAGTCGGCCACGGCCTGCAGGCCGCCCGGCGCACGACTGCCCGGCACCGGTTCGGCGCCCGAGAACAGGCTCAACGCCCGCAAGGCCGAGGCACTGAGCTGGGGCAGCAGATCCTTGCGGGAAGGATCGATCATGCGCGCGGCATATCGGCGCACGGCCTGCGCCCGCAGGGCCGGGTCGGCCAGCGCGGCGCGCAGGCGGAAGAATTCATCGGTCGACCCTTGGGCATCCGCAGGTACCCGCAGGTAGCGGTAGGGCTCGGCGGGCGTCTCGCGCATGCCCATCAGGAAGACAGGCACCCCGTCACCCAGATCGACCGGCAGCATGTAGTTGTGGAACTCGCGCGCCTGGCCGGCTTCGTCACGCAGCTTGTAGCTCACGCTGGGACCCACATTGCGCTGTGTCTTGGGGGCATCGGCCTTGTTGGCCGCACCGAGCTGCTTGTCCAGGGACGCTCGCAGGTCGACCTTGCGCACATCCACGCCCGAGGGGCCGTTGGCCGCAAAGTTCTCGACGTTTATCACGCGCAGGCCGGTGTACTCCAGTGTGAGTTTCTGGTTGCCATTGCTCAGCTGCGAGCTGCCGCCGATCACGCCCTCGATCTCGAAAGGCTTGGTCGCCGCGTTCATGGGCTGGGCCTTGAGACGCACGGTCGAGCCGCCATCGTCGAAGCTGGATTGGTAGATCTCGACGCCCTTGTAACTGGCCGGATGGTTGACCTCGACCCGGGCTTCCTTCTTTTCGCCCGTGGCCTTGTCGTGGATCACGATCTCGCTGGCGAACAGTTTGGGCATGCCGGTCGAGTAATGCTCGACGATGAACTTCTTGAGCTCAATGGCAAAAGGAAGGTCCTGCAGCAGGATGCCATCGGACTGGTTCAGGATGGCGGTGCTCGACTGCGTACCTTCGGCCACCAGCAGGTTGCCGCGGAAGGTCGGATTGCGCTCGCTCAGGCGGTGCTCGGGCTTCACGTCGGCAATCAGGCCGCCGCCGTTGTAGACCGCCTTGCCGCCCCACCACATCTGGGCGCGCACGATCAGGTCGCCGTCAAGCAGCCCCCCCAGGCAGACCAGGACGATGGCACTGTGCGCCGCCAGATAGCCCAGCTTGTTGGCCGCACCGGCCTTGGCCGCCAGCATCCAGCCGGGTCCGGCGGGCGTTTCGCGCTGTTGCAGCTTCACTTTCCAGCCACCGGTGGCCAGCAGGCGGCCCAGGCGCTGGGCGGCGGCTTCGGGCGCTTCACCCAGGCTCGCCTGGGCGCGGTGGTGAAAAGCCTGCAGCGATTGCTCGCGCATGTTTTCCTTGTAGGCCTTGAGGTCCGCCAGGATCTTGGGCGTGTTGCGGGCAATGCACAACGAGGTGCTGGTGACCAGGAAAGCCAGGATCAGCAGGAACCACCAGGCGCTGTAGACCGCGTACAGGTCCAGCTTGCCGAAGACCTCGGCCCAGAACGGGCCGAACTGGTTGATGTAATTGTTCAGCGGCTCATGCTGCTTGAGCACCGTGCCAATGACCGAGGCGATGCAGATCACTGTCAGCAGCGAAATGGAAAAGCGCATGGACGACAGCAATTCCACCGCCGCACGCAGGGTGCGGGAGGATGCGGGCAACTCCAGGCCCTGGGTGGAGACGGTCATGGCGATAGTGACGGTGGACTGTAGAAAACAAAAAGGCGGGTCTTCATGCAAAGACCCGCCTGGGTGAGAGTGCCTGGGGACTGCAGGGTTCCGTCAGCGGGCGTCTAGCCGGCATTGTGAACCAAACATCATCCACGACTTATTCAAGTCGGGATAACCGGGCGGCTTGCCGGTGTATTGCTTAACGCAGGCCCGCGATGTAGTCGGAAACGGCCTTGATCTCGCGATCATTCATCTTGGCAGCGACCTGGGTCATCTGCACGCTGTTCTTGCGCACACCGTCACGGAAGGACAGCAGCTGGGCGCCGGTGTAATCGGCATGCTGGCCGCTCAGGCGCGGGTACTGGGCAGGAATACCAGCGCCATTGGGGCTATGGCAGCCGGCGCAGGCCGCGATCTGGCGGTCGGGGATGCCCCCGCGGTAGATGCGTTCGCCCAGGGCCACCAGGTCCTTGTCCTTGGCGAAACCCGGCTTGGCCTTCTGCGCGGCCAGCCAGCCGCCGATGTTCGTCATGTCCTCATCGCTGAGCACCGAGGCAAAACCCTTCATCACGGCGCTGTTGCGCTTGCCGGACTTGAATTCCTGCAATTGCTTGGCCAGATACTGGGGGTGCTGCTGGGCCAATTTGGGGTTGGCCGGAATACCGGAGTTGCCGTCGGCGCCGTGGCAGGCCGCGCAAACTGCGGTGTACTTGGCTTCGCCTTTGGCCAAATCAGGCTTGGCCGGCGCCTTGGCGTCCTCGGCGGCGAAGGCGGGCGCTGCCAGCACGGCAGCCAACATCAGGGGGGCAAGCAACTTCATGGTGGTTCGGGTGTGGTTGGAGCAAAACTGCCCGATTCTACAATGCAGGTCCGGGCACTTCACCACCACTCCATGACTCCCCCCTCCAAAACTGCCGTCCCACCCCACCTGGGCGGCAAGCCCGCCCCCCCCAATCCACTGGCCGTCCAGGCCCTGGGCTGGCTGCACACGGCCCGTTTCCTGACCACGGCCCCGGAGCTGCACTTCCTGCCTGCCCTGGACGTGCCGGAAATAGCCTTCGTCGGCCGCTCCAACGCCGGTAAATCGACCTGCATCAACACCCTGACCCAGCAGAACCAGCTGGCCTTCGCCTCCAAGAAGCCCGGCCGCACGCAGCACATCAACCTGTTCGCCCTGGGCAAACAGGGCGTGACGGACGCCGTGCTGACCGACCTGCCGGGCTACGGTTATGCCGCCGTGCCCAAGCAGGACAAGATCCGCTGGCAGCAGGTCATGGCCAATTACCTGGTCACACGCGAAAACCTCAAGGCCATCGTGCTGATGTGCGACCCGCGCCACGGCCTGACCGAGCTGGACCAGGTCCTGCTCGAAGTGATCCGTCCGCGCGTGGAGGAAGGCCTGAAGTTCCTGGTCATCCTGACCAAGGCCGACAAGCTCACGCGCAGCGAAGGGGCCAAGGCCTTGTCCATTATGAAACTGCAGGCCGGCGGCGGCGAGGTGCGCCTGTTCTCGGCCACCAAACGCACCGGCATCGAGGACGTGGCGCAGCTGCTGTGGGCTTGGGCTCACCCGGACAGCCCACCCGCGACCGCATGATCGAAACCTGGCTGCAGCCGCTGCCGCACGGCATCTCCCTGAGCTGCCGCGCTGCGGGGGACCGCGGCCGACCGGTCCTGATCTTTCTGCACGGCTTCCCGGAAGCCGCTTTTGTCTGGGATGAACTGCTGGCCCATTTCGCCCAGCCCGAAAACGGCGGCTACCGTTGCGTAGCCCCCAATCTGCGCGGTTACGAGAAGTCCAGCGCACCCACCGACGTGGCCGCCTACCGCGCCAAGCATCTGGTGCAGGACATCGCGGCGCTGGTCGCCATCGAAGCAGGCACCGCCCCCCTAGCCTGCCTGATCGCACACGACTGGGGCGGCGCCGTGGCCTGGAATTTCGCCAACCAGTTGCCGCAGCTCAGCGCCAAGCTGGCCATCATCAATTCGCCGCACCCAGGCACCTTCCTGCGCGAGCTGAAAAACAACCCGAAGCAGCAGGCCGCCAGCGCCTACATGAACTTCCTGATCCGGCCCGATGCCGAAAAGCTGTTGGCCGAGGACGACTACCGCCGGCTCTGGGACTTCTTCCTGGGCATGGGCGCCGGTGCGGGCGGCTTTGGCTGGCTCACCGATGAGGTGAAGGCGCGTTACCGCGACGTCTGGGACCAGGGCCTGACCGGGGGATGCAATTACTACCGCGCCTCCCCGCTGCGCCCACCGCGCCCCGGGGACCCGGCCGCCAGCGCGATCGAATTGCCGCGCGAGATGCTCACCATTACCCTACCCACGCTCGTGCTCTGGGCCCTGGGGGATACGGCGCTGCCGCCCGAATTGATCGAGGGGCTCGACGACTACATCCCCCAACTCACGCTGGAAACCTTGCCCGACGCCACGCACTGGGTCGTGCACGAGCAGCCGCAGCACGTGATCGCCTCGCTGCAGCGTTTCCTGGCTCAGTAAACCGACGGTTCACCCGGCGGTCGGGTCTTGA
Source organism: Burkholderiales bacterium (assembly GCA_016185015.1). GTDB lineage: Bacteria > Pseudomonadota > Gammaproteobacteria > Burkholderiales > Burkholderiaceae_C > Hylemonella. The sequence goes on along the minus strand of JACPOI010000050.1, from coordinate 30,323 downwards.
AGCGCTTGTGCACCCAGTAGTACTGCGAAGGCATGGTGTTGATCACGCCTTCGAGCCAGTGGTTCATATAGGCTGTATCGGCCTGCACGTCAACACTCGGATAGTTTTCCCAGGCGGGGTGCACCTCGATGTCGTAGCCCTGGGGCGTCAAACGCGCCGTCACCGGCACGACCTTGGCACGGCCCAGGCGCGCAAAGCGCGGCAACGAGGGGACCGTGGCCGCCTGCACGCCGTAGAAGGGGACGAAGATCGACTCCTCGGGCCCGAAGTTCATGTCGGACAGCAAGTACAGCAGCGCACCTTCGCGCAGCGCGGCGACGATGCCCTTGACACCCTGGTCGCGGTAGAACAGCTGCAGATTGCCAAAGCGCCGCCGCCCGTCGTGCAGCCACTGGTCCACGGCCTCGTTGCGCTGCGGCGTGTAGATGCTGACCATGGGACGGCGGATCTGGTCGTTGATCGCCGTACCCGCGGCATCGAGACCGAAGAAATGCGGGGCGAAGATCACCGTGGGCGTATCGCCCTGCAGCTCCTCGACCGCGCCGATGATGCGCAGGCGCGGCCGCAGCACCTCGAGTTTGCCGTTCCAGAGCCAGGCCCGATCGAACCAGGCCTGGGCAAAATGCACCACGCATTCGCGTGCCCAACGCCGCCGTACGGCCAGGGACTCTTGCGGAAAACACAGGGCCAGGTTCGTCATGATCACCCGCCTGCGCGGCACAGCCAGGGCATAGAGTACCCAGCCCATCACCGTGCCCAGGCCCCGGATCCAGCTCAGGGGCAGGGGCGCGATCAGGCGCATGAACAGGACACCCGGGTGCTGCATCAAAGTTTCTCCTGACGCGGTTGCTTGTAGCGGGCGTAACCCCAGAGGTACTGCCGAGGGCAGCTGGCGATCACCCGCTCCATGGCCTGGTTGATCACCGTGGCGGCGGCTTGCGGATCGGAGGGTAGCTCCGTGCCCAGGGGCTGCACGTGTACGGTGTAGCCACGCCCCCAGGACAAGCGCTCACCCCAGGCCAGCAACACGGCGGCGTCCGTCTGCTGCGCCAGGCGGGCGGACAGGGTCATGGTGTAGGCATCGCGACCAAAAAAAGGTGCCCAGACGCCCAGCCCCTGAGGCGGCACCTGGTCCGGCAACAAACCGACCGATTGGCCGAGGCGCAGGGATTTGATCAACTGTTTCACGCCCGCCAGCGTGGTGGGTGCCGCCAGCAAGCCCGGCCGCGTGCGCGCCGAAGCCACCAGGGCACGCAGGCGCGGCTGGCGCGAAGGACGGAACAGGACCGTGATGGGCTGGCGGGCGCCAAAGCGGGCCGCGTAGGCCTGGGCCGTGATCTCGAAGCTGCCCAGATGCGGCGTCAGGAACACAATGCCACGACCCTGCGCCAGGGCCTGCTCAATGTGCTGGGCGCCGTCCCAGATGACCTTCGCAGGTCGACCAAACCACAAGCGCGGCGTTTCGGCCACCAGGCGGCCGGCCTGCCCGACCGCAACGCGGCAATGCCGCCAATCCTGACCGGCTTGCCGCACATTCGCGACAAAACGCCGCCGATAGGTCGGCGACAGGGCAAACACCAGCCACCCCAAGCCCCAGCCGATGCCGTGCAACAACCACAGGGGCAGCCAGGACAGGATGCGAAAAAGGACCATCATTCGGATAAAATGCGGGCGTCGCCGAGTTACGGAACTACTTGCAGGGCGACAGGCACAGGCCGCACCCCGAAAGGGAACGATTGTGCCGTCATTCATGACACCTCTGCTAAAGCGTTCGCCGAAGCTCCCAGCCCAGGCAACGCGCCTGACAACCACTTTTGGAGTTTATTCAATGGCGAACGACTATCTCTTCACTTCCGAATCTGTTTCCGAAGGCCATCCCGACAAGGTGGCAGACCAGATCTCCGATGCGATTCTGGACGCGATTTTCAAGCAGGATCCGCGCAGCCGTGTGGCCGCCGAAACGCTGACCAATACCGGCCTCGTGGTGCTGGCCGGCGAGATCACCACCAACGCGCACGTGGACTACATCCAGGTCGCGCGCGACACCATCAAGCGCATCGGCTACGACAACACCGAATACGGCATCGACTACAAGGGCTGTGCCGTGCTGGTGGCCTATGACAAGCAGTCCAACGACATCGCCCAGGGCGTGGACCACGCCAGTGACGACCACCTCAACATCGGCGCCGGCGACCAGGGCCTGATGTTCGGCTACGCCTGCGACGAAACCCCGGCGCTGATGCCTGCGCCCATCCACTACGCGCACCGTCTGGTCGAACGCCAGGCCCAACTGCGCAAGGACGGCCGCCTGCCCTTCCTGCGCCCCGACGCCAAGAGCCAGGTCACCATGCGTTATGTGGACGGCAAGCCGCACAGCATCGACACCGTGGTGCTGTCCACCCAGCACAGCCCGGACCAGTCCGAGACCGCTACCAAACTCAAGGCCAGCTTCTACGAAGCCGTGATCGAAGAGATCATCAAGCCCGTGCTGCCCAAGGAATGGCTCAAGGACACCAAGTACCTGGTCAACCCCACCGGCCGTTTCGTCGTCGGTGGCCCCCAGGGTGACTGCGGCCTGACCGGCCGCAAGATCATCGTTGACACCTACGGCGGCGCCTGCCCGCACGGTGGTGGTGCCTTCTCGGGCAAGGACCCGTCCAAGGTGGATCGCTCGGCCGCCTACGCGACCCGCTACGTGGCCAAGAACATCGTGGCTACCGGCCTGGCCAAGAAGTGCCAGATCCAGGTGGCTTACGCCATCGGTGTGGCCCGCCCCATGAACATCACGGTCAACACCATGGGCACCGGCGTGATCTCCGACGAGAAGATCGCCGCGCTGGTGGCCGAGCACTTCGACCTGCGTCCCAAGGGCATCATCCTGATGCTGGACCTGCTGCGTCCGATCTACGAGAAGTCGGCCGCCTACGGTCACTTCGGCCGCGAAGAACCCGAGTTCACCTGGGAACGCACCGACAAGGCTCAGGTGCTGCGTGCCGCGGCCGACCTGAAGTAAAAAGAAGAGAGAACGCACCGCATGAAGCTGCAGACACAACGCTGGATCGATCGCTGGGTCGGCCAGCTCCTATGTTCTGCAGTCTCCGTGTGGGCGCGTCTGCTCGGCACGCGCGCGCCGAAAGTCGATCGCCAGCGGGCGCCGCGCCATATCCTCGTCATCCTGCTGTCCGAAATGGGCAGCATCGTGCTGGCCGGCCCCATGTTCAAGGCGTTGCGCGAGCAGTATCCCGGTGTCACCCTGCATGTGCTGCAGCTGAAGAAAAACCAGGAAGTCGCGCGCATGCTGCGGCTGACGGAAGATGCCCATTTCCACGGCATCGACGACAGTTCGCCCCTGAGCTTGGTGCGCGACATCTGGCGCGTCAGCGTGGCCATGCGCCGCCTGCCGCTGGACGCCGTCATCGACTGCGAGCTGTTCTCGCGTGTCAGCAGCCTGCTCGCCTACCTCACGGGCGCACCGCGCCGAGCGGGCTTCACGCCGCACACGCAGGAAGGCCTGTACCGCGGCAGTTACATCAACTGCGCCATCCCCTACAACCCCTACCAGCACATCAGCAAGCAGTTCCTCTCGCTGGTCGATGCACTCGAAAGCAATGGGGGCCCGCGCCACAAAGCCGCACCGATCCGCGAACTCCCCGCAGAAACCGGCCTGTCCGTGCCCTTCACCCCTGAAGAGCTGGCCGTCTATCGCGAGAAACTGCTGCGTGATCACCCTGTGCTCCTTGGCCGCAAGATCGTGCTCATGTACCCGGGCGGCGGCATCCTGCCCGAGCGGGCCTGGCCGGCCGCGCACTACGCGCGCGTGGCACGCGGCCTGTGTGAACAGGGCCATGCGGTGGGTTTCATCGGCCTCAAGGAAGACATGGCCCTGGCCCAGGACATCAAGCAGCAGGTCGGCAGCGAGCAGTGCATTGCGCTCACGGGCTACACGCGCAGCCTGCGCGAGCTTCTGATGCTTTTCCACGCCAGCGATCTGCTGCTGACCAACGACGGCGGCCCGGGCCACTTCGCCAGCCTCACCCCCATCCGTACGCTGATGTTCTTCGGCCCCGAGACTGGCAAGCTCTACGGTCCCCTGCCCGGCTCCTTTGGGCCGAAGGCCACGGTCTATGAATCGGGCATCGCCTGCTCGCCCTGCCTCTCGGCCTATAACCACCGCCTGACCTTCTGTGACGGCGACAACCAGTGCCTCAAGCGCATCGCCCCCGACCCGGTGCTGGCCGATGCCCTGCAGGCGCTGCGCGAAGAACCCGCTGCCGCATGAACAAACCTTCCCTGCGCGAACGATTCTGGCAACTGATCGACTGGCTGCATGGCTTCCGTTACGTGCGCTTCGGCCTGGTCGGCGCCAGCGGCACGGTGGTCAATCTGGCCGTGCTGTACGTTGCCCATGAGTTCCTCTTCCGTGCCATCGAACCGGTTGGCAGCAAGCCCTACTTCTCGCTGGCCCTGGCCATTGCCGTGGCCACCGTCAACAACTTCACCTGGAACCGGCTGTGGACCTGGTCCGACCGCCTGCACGCCACGGCCGTCGAAGAAGGCCAGCGCTTGAGCAAACGCAGCCTGCTGGCCCAAGTGGGCCAGTACGCCATGGCCTCCTGGCTGGGCATCCTGCTGCAGTACGCGCTCACGCTGTGGCTGACCCACATGGGCATGCACTACCTGCTGGCCAACGTGATCGCCATCGTGATCGCCAGCGTCAGCAACTTCATCGCCAACGACCGCTGGACTTTCCGTCACAAGCGCGAGCCATAATCGCTGGCATGGCCCTCACCTGCGGGGTCAGGTGATGCGCATGCAAGCTTCCGGCATTTCTTCCGAAAAACACTCCACAGCCTTCTGGCTGACCCTGCTGCTGCTGGCCGCCTTCGCCTATGCCTTCGGTCTGGACGGGCAGTACGTCCCCAGCAATGGCGATGAGATGGTCTACGTGCATATCGCGCGCGAGACCGCGGCCACCGGCCAGTGGTTGCCGCTGGCCTCGGAACTGGTCGATACCCGAAACACCAAACCCCCCATGCTCTTCTGGCAGGCCATGGTGGCCGGCAGCTGGGGGGAGCACTGGAACATGGCCGCGCTGCGCACACCCAGCCTGCTCTACCTGCTGCTGGTCAGCGGCGCCATCGTGCTGTGCCTGCGCGCCGTCACGCAGCGCTGGCGCGAAGGGCTCATGGCGGCCTGCATCTTCCTGGCTTTCCTGAGCACCTTCCGCTATGGCCGCCCCTACCTCACCAGCGCCCCCGAGACCTTCTGGTTCAGCCTGCCGTTGTTTGCCTTGCTCTGGCAGCGCGCACGCCTGCCGGCGGCCAGCCCCGGCTGGCTGGCCCATCTCCTTTTCGGTTTGGGTCTGGGCCTGGGCCTGGCCTATAAATCCTTCGCACTGATCGCGCCGGCCGCCGCGGCCTGGTGGCTGGCTCTGGTGGCCAGCGAATCGCATCTGAGCTGGCGAGCCATCTGGCAGCACACACTGAAGACCGGCGTCAGCGCGGTGCTCGCCCTGGTGGTGTTCGGTCTCTGGTTCGTGCTCGATCCCGATCCGCAGGCAGTCTGGCGCGAGTTCATCGTCGGCGAGAACGCCGCCAAGTTTTCCGATGCGCGCGGCTGGTGGCAGGAGGCCTTCTCGCTCAGCGGCTCCAGCATCTGGTCGCAACTGCTGGCCTATGCGGTCAATGCTGGCCTGCTCTTTTTTGTCATCCCCGGCCTGGCCTGGCTGGGTCTCAAGCGCCTGCCACAGCTGCGCAAAAGCTGGCCCCTGCCGCAGCACCAGGCCATCCTGCTGGCCTGGGCCCTGGTGTGGCTGCTGGTCTTCCTGTTTCCCAGCCAGCGCTCGGCGCGTTACGTGATCCCGGCCATGCCGGCCGTGGCCATGCTGCTGGCCCTGCACTGGCGTGATATCGCACGCGCCTGGTTCCTGCCCACGCTGCTGATTGCTGGTCTGGCTTTGCTCGTGATCGCGCGCATCGCCTGGATCGGTTATGACCTTGGCCTGTCTTCCACGCTGGAACTGGGACTGCCCCTGCTGGTCGTGGCCGCTGGCGCGGTGGTCATCGCAGCCGGGCTCTGGCGCTCGGCCTGGAGCCGTGGCACCGCGGTGCTGGCCAGCCTGCTGGTCTACGTCGCCTTCAACCTGAGCGCTGCCCCCATGGATGGCCCGGTGGGCCGATATGGAGCGCAGGCCATCGCCGCGACACCACAAGGCAAGATCGCCGTGCCCAACGGTTTCAACAGCCAGTTCGAACGCTTCCAGTTCCTGCTGCCCGGCCCGCACCACTTCCTGCCTTACGAAACCGGCGCACGCGCCATGGCACGTCGGGCCGAAGGCGTGGCGCCACCGACACCGGCTGAAGAACTTCGGGAATTACTGGCCGCGCACGCAGCCGTGGTCTGGATCCAGTCTGAGCCGGCACAGACCGCGCCGCCCTGTCTGCCGGGCTGCCGCGTGCTGGGCGAGCGCTGGTTGCTGACCAGCCGGCATCTGCCCGGCGAAGTGCGGCTGGACAACCTCTGGTACCCGCAGCAATGGCTGTACCGGCGGGAGTGGCTGCTGGTTCCGTCCTAGGCGCGCCGAAGCTTGCGCCGCAGCCAGTCGGCCTGCAACAGGATCCACAACCAAGGATCAAGCAACGCGTCCCAGACGTTGCCTGTGGGCAGGCGCAGCAGAACGTAAAGTGCCAGCGCCGACGACCACAGGATCGACAGGCCCAGGTCTCCCCCTAGCAACCAAGGCAGCAGGCCTAGCAACACCAGTGCCCCCAGGGTCAACGGCGCAAAGCCCCAGGCGTACAGACTCTCGGGGGCGAGCGCAAAGGTATCGAGTAGCAATACCCAGCCCAGGAACGCTGGTGCCAGCGCCCAGGCGCGTAGCTCATCGAACGGCGCGGAGCGGACTGACTGCGGCTGAGAATGCGCCAGCAGAGCCCAGGTACACAGCAAACTGGCCGTCAAGCTGGGGGCACGAAAAGCAAGGCGCAGCCAGAAGGTCGGTGACCACTCGCCAGGCCACAGACACCACAACATGAGGAATAGCGGCAAGCCCAGCAGGAGTCGGCGATCACGCACGCCGCACTGCCGTAGCAGCCACAGCGCACCCCAGGCCAGCACTAAACCCCAGGCCAGCGCCGTGTAGAGCCGGGACGTAACCGGATCGGGCAGCAGTGGCGTCTGTGTCGATAACAAGGCGTATAGCAAGGTGTCCGGCTCCATGGTTCTGTGACTCAGCGTGCTGGCGGGAGAAAGATAAAGCGTTGCCACGCAATGGCCTGACGCTGCTCGGTGTAGCTGACCCACAGGCTACCGTCCGCCCAGGTCATGGACGGATAGGAGTATTCGCTGCGCTCACCCCCTTGGGCCAGCAAGTCCAGCTGGGTCCAGTGCAGTCCGTCGCTCGACCGACTCAAAGCCAGCTGCGCGCGCGACTCTGCATGCGGGTTATGCGCGAGCATCATCACGCCAGGCTGCAAGCTGATTCCCACTGCCGACGCATCGGGATTCGCCAGGCCAGGATCAGGCAGGTCTTGCCAGTGCAGGCCGCCATCCTCTGTCTGCGCAGCACGCAGCCGGCGCTCAGGGCGGTTGTCGCGCATCAGAGCCAGCCATTGCGTCTCACTGCGCATCAGCAGCGTGGGCTGCAGCAGATCGCGGCGCTGCGACATGCGCACCATGCCACGGAACCGGCCATCAGTATCGAAGCGCAACGCGATCGGGTACTTGGCACCCAGCTCGAAATACGCCGGCAGCACCATGCCGCCATCGGCCAGCGGTAGCGGCATGGCACGTACCAGATGACTGGTGTTCCACAACCAGGACAGCGGCAGCACACGCAGCGACTGGAACGGCTCTCCGGGCGCGTCCTGACGCAACTGCAGGATGCGCCCGGCCGCCCAGCCCCCCAGGCCGGTGGCAACCACGAAGAGATGGATACGGCCTTGCGCATCGCGCCAGGCCACCGGGTTGCCCAGCCGTCGCAGGCCAAACCCCAGTTGCACGCCAGCGGCATGACGGTTAACGACATAGCTGGCCGGACCCCATTGCTGCGAGGCGCGATCGAATTGCGACATGGCAATCTGCACGTCGGGCCCGCTCTCGCGCGAGCCGGCAAACCAGTAGGCCTGTACGGCCGCCGGATGGTCTGGTGGCATGGCCAGTAGGGTACTGGCATGTGCGGCCGGCGTGTTGACCGGCATCGGGATACGACCCGCCGCCTGCAATACCAGCCGACCGGTGGTGGCCTGCGCCCCGGACGGCCAGGTGGCTTGGGGCGCGACGGGCACGGGTGCACGCCGCCAGCACTCCAAGGTTGTCAGTAGCAGGCACAGCCCAAGGCCGGCCCAGCAGCGCCGGGCGGCGGAACGATGCAGCCAGGAAAACGACAGTCGGGACACGATGAAGCTCGGTGCGTGAAAGATTGCGCGCTCGTTGAGTTGCGGCAGAGTTTAGCGGTCTGGCATGCAGGCTATCATGGTCCGAGCATCACCACTGCCGGAACACTCCTGCCATGCCTATCCGAGACCGCCTGCTTGCCAGCGCCCTGATGATCCTGCTCCTGCCCGTCAGTTGGGCGCAGCCCCGCCCCGATGGATCGCCAGCAGCGATGGTGACGCCGGAGGCACCGCCGGTGAACGAGGCCGCTAGCACGCCTCCCCCCACCATTGCCGATCTGGTCCTGCTGTTGCGCAGCTACAAGCCGGACCAGCAACGTGTCAACGAACTGCGCACCCTGCTAGAGGAACCCGTGCCAGGCGAAGGGGCACCTGCCGACCTGGCGCGCGCCTGGCATAAAAAGGCCTTGATCGCCGAAGAATTGCAGCAAGTCGAGAAGCGCACCGAATACCTGGGGAACGCACTGCCCTACGCGCGCCAGGCCAACCTGGAAGAGTTGGCCTTGGGTGGCCTTCAGCGCATACGGTTTGAATATGCCACCAGTCTCTGGTACTCCAAAAGCGTTGCGGCGTCTCAGGAAAGCACGCTTGAACTGGCCCTTGAACTGGAAAAATCCCAGCGGCTTCCTCCCCTGCTGCTGACCCTGTATTTTCATGTCATCACGAATTACGTCCATCTGGGCGATCTGGACAGCGCACGGCTGGCTCTGAGCAAGGCGGATGCGCTGTACCGGCAGTTGAGCAGGCGGCCGCAGCTCGCCATGCGGCTTCCGCACTTTTCGAGTCTGCTCGAAACCGCACGCGGCTTCGTGCTCTTGCGTGAAGGCAAACTCGACGAGGCAGAACGCGCCTATCTGGCCGCCAACCGCCAGGGCGAACGAAACGCGGAATACAACGCAGTCAATCAGAGGAATTTGCCCTTTGATATCCCCATGGACCGGATCCAGACGCGCAACAATTCGACGCGTCTTTTCCTGGCCCGGGCGCTGATCCAGCAGCAGCGGCTGAACGAAGCGGAGGTGCTGCTGCGCGAGATCCTGAAGAGTTCGCTGGTACTCAACGGCCGCAACTCCTTCATCACGGGTCGCGCACTCTGGACACTGTCGCTGGTTTTCACCAATCGCGGTCGCCATGCCGAGGCTGCGGTGCTGGCGCAGTGGGCGGACCGAGCCCTGCAGGAGGCCGGCTTCTCTGAAACCAGCCCGGCGCGCCTGAACGGCCGCACCATCCTCGCCAATGCCCTGACGGCCGCAGGCCGAGCCGACGAGGCCGTCGCCCTGTACGACGCCATACGCGCCAAGGTCGGCGACGACACCCGCCTCGAAGAAGGTTTCGGCCAGGGCTCGCTGCTGTCGATCCGCGCCTACATCCTGGCCGGCCGCATCAACGACGCGCTGCGCGACGGCGACAACCTGCTGCGCCACACCACGCGCAACTTCGGCCCCGGCCATTACAACACCGCCGAGGCCCGCGCCTACCGCGCCATGGCCCTGCAGCGCGCCGGCCGTGTCGATGAGGCTCGCAAGGAGTTCGCCGCTGCGGTTCCCATCCTGACCGACCCCGACAAGGTGGTGGGCAAACAGAACGCCAGCATCGCGCGCACCACCCGGCTGCGCCTGATCCTCAACGAGTACCTCATCGTGCTGGTGGGCAGCAAGGGCAGCCCCAGCGCGGCTGATACGGCCGAGGCCTTCCGCGTGGCCGATGTGGCGCGCTGGCAGAGCGTGCAAAAGGCCCTGGCCGGCTCGGCCCTGCGCGCGGCCGCCGGCTCGCCCGAGCTGGGCGCCAGGATCAAGAAGGTGCAGGATGCCGACGATGAGCTGCAGGCGGTCTACAAGAACCTGATCACCCAGCGCTCGGCCCCGCCCGAGCAGCAGCTGCCCACGGTCATCAAGGCCATGGAGCAGCGCATCGCCGACTTGCAGAAGGAGCAGCTACGCGACCTGGCCGAGATCCGGCGCCAGTTCCCCCAGTACGACGAGCTGGTCAACCCCCGCCCGGCCAACCTGGCCACGGCCCGCCGGGCCCTCAAGCCCAAAGAGGCCCTGCTCTCCATCTACGTGACCCCCGGGGGCAGTTATGTCTGGGCCACGGGGCCCCAGGGGGACCTGCGATTCCACTTCAGCCCGCAGAAACCCGATTGGGTGGCCGCCCAGGTCAAACGCCTGCGCGATTCGGTGGACCTGACCACGGGCATCTCGCCGGACCGGCTGCGTTTCGACCTGGAGGCGGGTGCCGCCCTGTACCAGGAGCTGCTGGCCCCGGTACAGGGTGCCTGGGCCCAGGCCGACACCTTGCTGGTGGTGGCCAATGACACGCTGGGGCAGATTCCCTTCTCCTTGCTGCCCACCGGACCTACCCCGGCTGGCCAGGCGGCGCCCGGTCTGCCGATGTCGCAGTACCGCCAGGTGCCGTGGCTGGCACGCCAGGTGGCGGTGGCCTATCTGCCTTCGGTCAGTGCCTTGGTGACGCTGCGCGCGCTGCCGGCCTCCCAGGGCAAGCGCGCGCCCTTTGTGGGCTTTGGGGACCCAGACTTCGGCTCGCAGACCGAGGGGGGTGGTACCCGAGGCACGCGTAACCTGAAGATCAAGCGCACCGCGGCCTGGGATGAGAGCCAGACCAGTGCGGATGCACCGGTGGCGCCTCCGCCGGCTGTGCCTGAGACCCCGACGTTGACGGCCTTGCCGGACACGCGCGAGGAGATCACGGCGATTGCCACGGCGATGGCGGCGGACTTGAAGCGCGATACCTTCTTCGGGGCCCAGGCCAACCGGCAGAACGTGCTGGCCAGTGACCTGAAGCAGCGGCGCATTGTGGCGTTTGCGACGCACGGGCTGGTGGCGGGGGATCTGCCGGGGCTGGACCAGCCGGCGCTGGCGCTCTCGCCGGCACCGGGCAAGGCGATCACGGACGGGCTGCTCAAGCTGGAGGACATCCTCAAGCTGTCTCTGGATGCGGACCTGGTGGTGCTGTCGGCCTGTAACACGGCGGCAGCGGACGGCACGGGGGCGGAGGCGGTCTCGGGCCTGGGCCGGGGCTTCTTCTACGCGGGGGCGCGTTCGGTGCTGGCAACGCACTGGCCGGTGGAGACGGTATCGGCCCGGGAGCTGGTGACGCATCTGTTCGAGCGTTATGCCAAGGATCCGCAACTGACCCGGGCGCAGGCGCTCAACCGCGCGATGATCGATCTGATCGATACGGATGTGGCCACCGATGGGCAGGGGCGCACGGTGATGGCTTATGCGCACCCGGCCTTCTGGGCACCTTATGCGCTTTATGGGGATCCGGGGAGATAAAGGTACCCCCCTGAGCCGCTACGCGGCTTCCCCCCAGGGGGACGACGCCAGCGGACTGGCCAAGCCAGATCCGCGGCGTCCCCGGTTGAACAGCCCTGGCGTCGGGGTCAGCGCTCGTGTCGCAACTTGAGTGATTGCGCAATGACAGGGTAGGTACCCGGCAGCGTCTCCTGCACGAAGCTGGAACCGTTGTTCTCATCCTTGCGGCTGACTTCTGCCTTGGACTCGGCAGCACCTGAAGCACGAGGATCGCGCAGCGTGATGACCAGTTGCTCGTCGCCCGTCACGCCGGCAAACTCGAAGAACTGGTCCGCCCCCAGCGGCGCCAGCACCTCGACACCGGCCTTCAGCGCCACCGCCTCACTCGCGCTGGGCGGATAGATCTGCTTGCGCACACCTTGGGGGTTGATGTTCTCGATGACCATCAGCGCGTCAAAGGTCGGCAGCAGCTTGATCTTGATGCGGTCTCCGCTACGGAACCCCGCGGTCACAGGCCGCAGCCCCGTGACGGCGCCAGCCTTGTCGAAAGCGACGATGGCCACGTGCGCGCCCTGGTAGTTGGGTTGACCGTTCTCGATCTGTATGGGCTTGGTCGGCAGATCGGCCACTGTGTTTTCCTCGGCACCCACCGACTTGAAACCGAAGAGCCCGGTGATGCCACCACCGACAGTCGAGACAAAACCGGACTTGGCCGAATTGAACAGCAACTGCTTGTAGTTGATCGGATTCGACAGATCATTGGTCAGCTTGCTCTGACGCCACTCTGTGAACGCCGACATGGCGAACTTCACGGCGATGTTCAGCAACAGACCCCAGATGAAAAACTTGGGCTGCACCTCTTCCGAGTTACCTGCATCAGGCGCGGCCGGCGCACCGGATGCCGCAGGTGGCATCTGCGCGCGTGCAGGCATCAGCAACGAGCACATGAGCAGACCGACGAGAAGGCGGCTGGCATTTTTTTTCATCGTGGGGTCTCCTTGATGGACTGATCGGCAAGCTGGGCGAGTTCTTTTAATCCAGCCGCCTGCGCCACGGCAAGCGCGCGCTGGTAGGCCATGCGTGCCTCGGAAGGGGCTACACGGCGCTGGATGTCGCCGATCAGCAGCCAGTCGCGGGCGATCTTCTCCGGCACCGCCAGCTGGCGGTCGATGGCCAGCGCCGCCTGTGCGGACTGCAATGCGGCAGCGCCTTCACCCTGCGCCAACCGTGCGGCGGCCAGCAGCCGCCAGGCGTTGGCCACTTCGCGTTCCTCGGATTGCTCACGCAGCAGCGGCAAGGCAGCTTCGGCCTGCGTCACTGTCTGCGCGGCATGGCCTTGCGCCCAGGCTGTGCGTGCCTGCAGCAGTTGTACCCGGCCACGTTCGACGCAACGCGCCTCGCACAAAGCCGTCAGACGCGCCAACCGGGACTGCGCCGCCTCGCGACGCTCCAGCGCGAGCAAGGCCTGCACCTGAAGGAGCAGGGCCTGCACCTGCAGCGGGGCTTCCGTGACCTGGCTGGCATGGTCCAGCGCCTGCTGTGTCTGCCCCAGCGCCAGCTCGGCCTGGGCCTGCTGCAGCCGGTTGCGCGAAGCGGCCGCCGCATCGTCAAAACTGCTGCGCAGCCGGGCGGCCTCGGCAAAATGCCTGGCGGCCGCGCTGTAGTCGCCTTGTGCGTAGCGTCGCGCACCGCTGCTCTCCAGTTCCTGGGCCTGCACCCGCAGCCTCGGCTCGGGCGGCGGCTTGGGGGAAGAGCCGCAAGCGGCCAGCAGCGCAACGGCCAGCAGCGCGACGTAACGCCACGGTTCAGCGCGGTGCACGGCTGCCCTCCGCACGCGGATCGCTGTCCGCCTTGAGTGAGGAGGAGGCCGGCGCCTCCACCAGGTTCTTGATCGGCCAGGCCGTCTTGGCACCGGTCAGGATCTCGCGCACATCGCCCGCCACAGCCCGGCCATCCTGCAGCAGCGGCGGCACCGTGCTCTCGGCCTCCGCGGTGATCTTCTCGATGTGCTCGACGATGCCCTGTGCCTTGTCCAGCAGACCCGGCAGGCGGTTGTTGACGGTGGAAAGTGTCTTGTCCAGTTGTACCAGGCCGGCTTCGGCCTTGACCACAGCGCGTGTGGCGGCCTGCCCCACGTCGCCGAGTTGCTGGTTGCCGGTCTTGAGCAGGGTGTTGAGTGAGGCCGTGGCTTCACGCACCTGACCCAGCGTGGCGGGCAGACCCTGGCGCGAGTCGGCCAGCGTGCCGGTGATGACCTTGATGTCACCCAGGATGGGCAGGATCTTGTCGCGCAGGCTGTTGGCCATGGCGGTCAGGCCGTCGGCGCGCGTGAAGGCGAGCTTGGCGCCATTGGCGGCCAGCCGCGTGCGGTCCGCCCCCGGCATGATTTCCAGCACGGCTGAGCCGACCAGGCCTTCCTTGCGAAGTTCGATCACGGCGTCACGCGTGACGAAACGCATCGAATCGGCATCGATCTCCAGCTCCACTTCCACCTGCCCGTCGGGACGCAGTGTCACGGTGTCCACCGCGCCGACCTTGAAGCCGGCAATCTTGACCGCCTGGCCCTTGTTGATGTCCTGGGCCGATTCGGTCACGAAGGTGAGCACGGCCGTCTGACGCAGCAGGCCCTGGCGCACGAAGATGGCCGCAATGATGAGAAGCGTGACCAGCAGACCGGTCAGCAGAAAACGCCGCGTCCCCCGGTGCAACAGGGCGACTTCACTGTCCTGTTCAATCAGCATGGACATGTCTGGACCTCGGTGGACTCGGCCCCCAGTTCTACCGTACCGCGGCACTGCGGTATCTCAGGCAGGCCATGCGCGTCGAGATCAACGAACAGCGTGGGGCGGAAAGGATGGAATTCGTGATAGACCGACACCAGTGCAATCACCGTGTCGGCCTGGCGCCGCGAGAGACCGGTAAAGGCGCGGTCGAAGACCAGCAGCTCGGGCGGGCGCATCAGTTGCAGCATGAAACCGGCCAGCCAGCGCTCCTGGCGCTCCATGCGCATGGGCTGCTCACGGGCCAGGGTGCGCTGTCGCTCTTCACTGACGCCGCAGAGCTTGAACGCAAGCCGCAGGGTGTGGTCCCAGTCGCGTCGGGCCTGGGCATCCACCTCCACGCCGTAGCTCAGCGCCAGTGACAGATTGGCCGACACCGTCATGGCCCCGAGCAGACCGCCGTCCGCCGGCAACACCGCCACACCGGGCACGGACTCCAGCGCGGCGATGACGGCATCGATGCCGGGAACATCGGGCGCCACCAGCCGGTAACGCCCGCCCTGATCCAGAGGCAGGCTCAGCACGGCCTCGCCCTCATGGCACAGGCGCAGCTGACGCTGCTCGCGTACGGCCTCCCAGCGCACGGTCAGCGCACCTCTTCGATAGTCAGCAGGGCGGCGGCGTAGCCGGTGGAACAGCGCTTCTTGATCGACAGATTACGCGTGCTGGCCGGGTTGGCGCATTCCGCATCGGCCGGCCGGGCTGCCCCCACGGTGACCAGCTGGATGTCTTTCGCCGCCACCGCATCCACCACCGAGAACGGCCCGGCGGGCTTGAGCCCGGCCGAACTGAAATCACGCGGGTTGTCGGTCACGATGGCCAGCAGGGTGTTCTTGCCGGGTGGTCCCTCGGCCGACAGCTGCCAGGCCGGGCGCGGCAGGCGCATGGTGCCGCCTGGCTCGATCATGTTGTTGCGATCGATCTGGTTGGGGAACAGCAGGTCGAAGGTCTCGCCGTCGGAGCCCACCATGACCAGGTAGACATAGCCCCCCTCGCGCGAGGTCAGCGTGAAATCGACGGTGTCGACACCGATCTTCAGGGCCGGCTTGGCCGCTGTCAGCGTCACGAGGCGACGGTCGTCACGGCTGTTGTAGATGTCCTGCAGCGCAGCCAGCGTCGAGGGCTTGGCCACTGGCGCCGCTGGAGCGGAAACCGGCACTGCGGCCGGGGCAGGCGCCGCCACCACACCGACATTGGCCAGCGGCACCGGCACGGCAGCCGGCGCGGGTGCAAGTGCCGGGGCCGGCGCGGCCACCCCGGTGTCCTTGGCGGCATAGCTGAGCACCATGGAGGGGTTGCCGTTCACCGACACATGGTGCGGCAGGAACCCCTGCACATTCTTGAGCTTGTCGTTGATGCGGTCCTGCGCGCAGGCCTGGATCTCGCCGGCCGACAGGCCACCGCTGCCATCCGTGTCCTTTGCGGCGCCGGCCAGGCAGGCCAGCCAGGCCTGGGAGGCCACGCCACCGCGACCGGGCTGGTCCAGCGAGACCTCGCTGTCACGGGCCGCGGCAATGTGCACGAAGTTGGCGCCACCACTGCCCGCAGGCTTGGGCGCGTTGATGCTGCGCGTCAGCATATTGGTGGGTTTGACGCAACTCTGCCCGGCGGTATAGGACTTGGGGGCGAAAGGCGCGTTGCCGACCGAGCGTGTGGTCACGCCGCCGGAATGACAGGCATCGAGGAACACGATGGTTTTCTGCGACTTGGCCGACAAGCGCTTGAGCCGGTCTTCCATCTCGGCATCGGTGAAGGGCTGCCCCTCGACGGTGATCAGGGATTCGGCGCAGCGCTCGACGCCCTCCTCCTGCACCAGCTGGCGTCCGCCGTGGCCTGAGTAGTAGATGAACACCTGGTCGTCGCCGCCAAGTTTGCTTTCAAGCTCATCGAAGGCCTTGCGCATCCCTTCGAGCGTGAGCTGCCCGTCACTCAGCGCGCGGATATTGGCCTGCGGCACACCCATGCGGCGCGCAATCTCCGTGGCCGTCGCGGTGTCAAAAGGCACGCCCTTGAGTTTGGGGATATTCCCCTGGTAGTCACCGATGGTCATGATCAGCGCGTGCGCGGCCACCGCTGGCGGCTTGCTGAAACCGCGGATGCCGGTGGTGGCGATCAGGTTGCCCTTGCCGCTGCGTCCATCGTCAAGCTGCAGCAGTGCAGCGCCGCCCAGCGGCTTGGCCCCAGGCTTCTTGTCGGTGACCGGATCAGCGGCATGACCCAGTGTGGTGATCGAGGCCATGGCCACTGCAGCCAGCCCCCAGGCAAATTGCTTCGCGAATTTCATCGGTGGTTTTCCTGATCAGTGGGAGGTGAAGCGGCCACGCTGACGGTGTCGTTCATCGCAGCCAGAATAGTGGCAAAGGCAGAAGCTGTCCATCCGTTTGTCGTTTCCCAACGAATCAGTGCATGGCGGCGCGCGAAACGCAAGTGGCCTGCCGCCACATCTTGAGCGCGCGTATGCATCAGGCCTTGCTCGATCATCACAGCATCTTCCTGCCAGTTGTCAGCAGGGTCCTCGAGCAGCCAGTAGACCAGCATCACGTCCGAAAAAACTTTCTGCACGAAACCCGGGTCCTCGATCAGGTCAACGATGCGTCCCGCTTCGTGCCGCGAACGCGCCACCAGATGGTCCAGGTCCCCCTTGAGACGGCGGCGCTGCGACGCCGTTGCGCCCTCCAGGCGCAAGGCCAGCACCGCCAGCAGGCGCTGGCCCTGGGCCTGGCGCTCCATGTCCTGCACACGGCTGTTGGCCAGCCAGTTCTTCGACAAGCCGTAGTAGACACGCGAGAGCGCGAAGTACGAAAGCCCCAGCGACAACGGCGCCGAGGCGTCGAGGTACCAGTCCGTCAGATTGACCACGGCGAAAGCCAATACCACCAGCCCGCCCTGC
This sequence comes from Burkholderiales bacterium, assembly GCA_016185015.1. GTDB lineage: Bacteria > Pseudomonadota > Gammaproteobacteria > Burkholderiales > Burkholderiaceae_C > Hylemonella. Next base: position 12,985 of record JACPOI010000050.1, on the reverse strand, counting down.
AGGGCGCCGAACACCGTGTCGAACACCTCGATGCGGGTCTGGCGGTAGAGGGCAATCGCCATGCCCCAGATCAGCAGCAGGGCCGCGAGCTTCATCACCCACTTGGGCCGCTCGCGCAGGTAGTCCCCGTTCTTGAAGTTGTCGATGGCCGTGGCCATGATCTCTACACCCGGATGGATGTGCGCCATCGGCGTGCCCTTGATGTCGAACAGGCTGGGCGCCGTGGAGCCGATGATGACGATCTTGCCCTTGAACTCGTCGGCCGGTCGTTGCTTCTTCTCAGCCTTCAGGTCACGGTAGACGTCGACAAAGGAGACGTAGGGGTAGGTGAAGGGTTTGCCACGCCAGTTCAGCAGCGTTTCGGGCTGATCGGCCCCGGGGTAACTGAACTCCTCGGCAATGCGCTGCGGCATCGAGGGAATGCGCCAGCCCGCATGCTCGATCCAGGTCGGGTAGCGACGGATGATGCCGTCGGCATCGGGTGTCACCTGGTGCGTGCCCAGGCGCCCGTTGTCCAGCGCCGCCGGCACCTTGGGCAGGATGATGGCGATCGGCGTGTTCGCGTCTGCGTCCGGCTGCAAGGCCCGTGCCCCTGGGAGCGCTCCCACCGGGATACGGCTCAGGCGATCATTCTGCGGGTCCAGTCGCAGCATGGGAAAGAAGGTCGTGGCCGAACGGGCGATGTCGGCATTGAAGGCTGCATCGCTCTCGGGTCGCTGCACGTCCGGGTCGGAGAACAGTATGTCGAAGACGATGGCGCGCGGCTGCTGTGCTTCCAGCCCCCGCACCATTTCACCCAGGACACGATTCGGCCAGGGCCAGCGACCCTGCTCTTTGGCCATGCCGGCCAGGCTGGCCTCGTCGATATCCAGGATGACGATGTCCGCGTCAGGCTTGGGCACGAGCAGGCGGCGCGAGATCAGCGTATCGAAGAGTTTGGTGTCGGCGGCCGCCACCATATTGAGCAGGCCCAGGTCGGCCACGATGAGCGTGGTGAACACCAGGGCGAAAACCAGGTAGGCACGCGCGCCGAGCCGCCGCACCAGGGAGACGACGGCGGCTTGCCGGCCTTTGATCCAGGACATCAACACCGTGCTCATCGTTTGATCCAGTACACCAGCAAGGCCACCATCACGTCCACCAGGAACACCGCCACCATGCCATTGCCCACGGCATGGATCGACATGCCCGACAGATCGCGCGAGGAACGCCCGGCACTGCTGCCATGGTGGCAGGCGATCACGCCGATCAGCAGCCCCATGACCGCGCTCTTGAGCAGACTGAGCAGCGTCAGCCAGGGATCGGCCAGTTCCAGGAAGTGCCCGGTCACCTGCGCCAGGGGCAGTCCCTGCAGCAGGGACACGGCCAGCCAGCCGCTGACCACCGCCACGATCTGGAAGAAGATGGTGACAACGGGCAGCCCCAGCGCCAGCCCAAGAATGCGAGGCAGCAGCAGATAGTCCGCCGGTGGTATGCCCATGCGCCGCAGCGCCTGGTATTCGTCATGCTGGTTCATGACTGCCAGCTCCGAGGCCATGGCTGCACTGCTGCGCGCCACCAGCACCAGCCCCGACAGCAGCGGCGCCAGTTCGAAGAACAGGCCGTAGAACAGCCAGGACTGCGCGAGATCGCTGTTCTGCCCGGCCAGGGCGGTCAGCTGGGTCACGGCCGCCGCCCCCGTCAGCGCGGCCAGCGCGCCCGTCACGGGCAAGGCAGCGATGCCGGTTGCATGGACCTGCCGGTAGAGCTGGTAACGCAGTTGCGGCTCGCCCAGCCGCGACCAGCGGGTCAGAGCCAGCCAGGTCATGAGGGCATAGCCGTACAGGCGGCCGGTCACCAGCGCATTCATGCGGTAGCTTCCGCCTCCACACGCTGGCTCAGGGGCGGATTCCAGCCCCAGACATGCACGTCCGTGTGACCCTTGATGGCCTGCGCGCCCAGGTCGACCAGGCCACCGGTCTGGCCCACGGCCAGCGCCACCTCGTGCGAACAGATCACGGGGTAGCCCAACGTCTTGCTCATGTACTCCAGCTGCGAGGCGGTGTTGACCGGGTCACCGATCACCGTGAAATCGCGCCGCTGCCGCGTGCCCACGTAACCCGCCACCACCTCGCCCACGTGGACGCCGATACCGATCTCCAGAGGCGCATGGCCCTGAGCCCTCAGTTCCCCGTTGAGCCGGCTCAGGCGCACCAGCATGTCCTGGGCGGCCTCCAGCGCATTGCGCTCAGGCGCGTCCAGTGGCTGCGGTACACCGAATGTGGCCATGAGGCCATCACCGATGAATTTGTCGATGGCGCCACCATGTCCGTGGATGGCCGCACCCATTTCTGCGTAATACGCGTTGAGCAGCTCGATCAGATCCTCCGGCGAACTCTGCTCGCTACGCGCCGTGAACCCGCGGATATCGGCAAAAAGGATGGTGACCCGGCAACGCTGGCCGGTCGTCTCAGGCTGCAGATTGCCACGCAGAATGGCGCGCATCACCTGCGGACTGACATGGCCGGCAAAGGCCGTGCGCAGCAGCTGCTTTTCGCGGTAATGCCGGGCGGACTCCCAGGCCAGGCGAGCCAGGAAAGCGAGCAGCGCCGCGCCCAAGAGGCTGCCCAGGGGCAGGTACCAGCCACGCCACAGGCCCACCACAGAAATTCCCGTGATCACCACGCCCACAAGAAGCAGGGCCAATGTCTTGTTCCAGCCATTGCGACCGAACCAGAGCAAGGCCATGGCCAGTGCCAGGGGCCAGGACAGTGTCGTCTCCACCGGATCGACCCAACCACGCCCCAGCAATGAACGCAGGGCCTGCACGTGCACCAGGGCGGCCGGGCCACTGCGATTTTCCGGATCCCAGGCGGCCAGAGGGACCGGCAGCCGATAGCGGGTTTCACTGGGCAGCAGACTGGCCACCACCACCACCCGCCCCCGGACCAGCTTCTCCAATTCTGCCGCCTGCCCCTGGCGCAGCCAGCCGAGCACCGTCTGCAGCGAGGTGTATTCGATTGGTCCCCCGACCGTGTAGTCGATCAGGCCGCGGGCCGAACTCTCACGCCCCATCACCTTGGCCATCAGGTCGGCCAGCGAGGGGTTGCGGTCCTCGTCAATACAGCGGCGCTGGTTGATGCGGCGCACGATGCCGTCGCGGTCTTCGCACAAGACCAGCGAACTCAGGGCCTGGTCGCCGGCGGCCTGCAGCAATTCGGGGGCGATCGGCCGCAGATGCCGCTCCAGGCCCATGGGCTGGCCCAGCACCAGGGGCGTCGTGGCCCGCAGCTTGCGCACGCCTTCCAGCAGGGGGGCATCAACCCCCTTGATCAGGAAATCGTAGGAACGGACCGGCAGCGGAGCCGCGACCCCCACAACAGCGGGGCGGGCAGCGGCCAGGCCGGTGAACAGCTCCCCCAGATAACGGTGCCAGAGGGCGTAGGGCTCTGGAATGGACTCGTAGGCCAGCTCGTCCAGGCCGATCACCACTACATCCTGCGGCAAGGCGCCTGGCGCTAGCGCACGCAACCAGCGTGACTGTTCGTCGTAAAGCGCCTGGTCCGCCCGCCGCAAGGCTTGAGTGCCCATCAATCCGAGCACGAGGACACAGAGAAGAAGGAAACCGACGAAGATCTCGCGTTGTTGCCGGAGCATCGCTTGATTATGGGTCAGGCCCCGACACACCCCGGTCAGCCCGGCCCGAGAGCTCCGGGCGGTGTGAACAATTCCCTCCAAGCTGTTTCCTGCGCGCAACTGTGGAACATAGCTGATTCTTGCCTGCGCAGGGTCGTAAGTCTTTGATTTTATTGGGGGAAATCTGTGACGCGACAATGATTTTTGCCTTCATACGACTTTAATCATTGCCCTTTTAGGAAAACGCGTCGCTAATCTTTGCCCTTTTCTCTGCAACCCTAGGGTGTCGCATGGACGCGACGCCTACTTCGGTATCAAAGTTATCACAGCCTGAGGAATGCGCAAGCCCGGCCAGAGGATGCGGGAGAGGTATGGATTACGCGGGGATCCACGTGGAATGGATCGCCGTATTATGTGAAAAACATAATTAATCTCGTGTGAGCGATTCAAGCCACACGCTTCTCAGGGCAGGCAATGGGGCGCGTTTACTCAAATGAATTAGACGACATTCCGAACACGATCGAATGGGCTTCTCAGGTACCACTTCATGAGAAAAGCTCAGCCACCAGATCTGGCTCGGGATCCTCCATATTTGTCGTCCTCGGTTCTGGCGGGTCGTTTACGGTTGCACACGCAATCGCAACAAACTACACGCTCAAAAAGATCGGTATCGGCTTCGCATGGACACCCATGCAGTACGCCCTACGTGGGAAGAATCTTCCTTCCCATCGTGTCTTACTTGTCTCAGCCGAAGGGAAGAACAGCGACATTCTTCTTGCCGCCCGCTGCGCCTTGGACTGGGCAGCAGGTGTCGAGGCCCTAACGTTTAGCGAAACGTCCCCTCTACTGAGTTTGCTTGCCGGGAAAGCCGTAACTACGGCACTCCAAGCCCCTTGGGGGAAGGATGGCTATCTGGCAACGAACAGCCTTATAGCCGCACTGCTTGTCGCCTTTAGGCTTCAAGGCAGCGAGAGTCTCGATCCACTACTGCTTCGTGCCTGGTTCAAGGCTAGTCGCACGTCGTTCTTGCTCAGCCAGGCCGGCGAGCAAATCGCCGCAGCACGGAAAGTTCTGGTCTTGTATGGGAACCAAGGCCAGACGGGTGCAATTGATCTTGAATCCAAGGTCTCAGAGGCTGGATTTGGCTTTGCGCAGATTACTGATTTCCGTCAGTTCGCACACGGGCGGCACATCCAACTGGTCGACCAGAAGTCGCCCTTTCCTGTTCTTTCGTTCGTATCGCCCGCAGAGACTGAGCTCTGGGCCGCGACACGCAGACTCATCCCCGAATACGTCCCTGTCACTGAGTGCCAATTGCCCGAGAGCTTTGAAATGGCTTCCATATGCGGCGTTCTCAATGGCATGATCATGATGGAGTCGGCATCAAAGGTATTGCGTCAGGACCCCGGCTCTCCGGTGGTTCCTGAATTTGCCAAGCGGATCCACTTCATCAACCCGCGCCAGTACTTCTCCCACGATGAGTCTCGGCACAACCGTAAAGTCGCCAGCCTAGAACCCGTACTTGGGCATGATGGCGCAAGGCAGGCTGGCGCCAGCTTCATTGAGCGCCTAAGGCGCGCAAGGTTTCGTGCCGTGGTCATGGACTTTGATGGAACGCTCTGCGAAACCAGGAAGCGCAAAGACGGCCTAGACCCGTCGCTCCAACCTCTTGTTCTTACTCTTTTGGATCAAGGAATTGTCCTGGCCTTCGCGAGCGGGCGCGGCAAATCCATATACAACGATCTTCGAAAGAAAGTCCCGGAGAAATATTGGGGCAGAGTCTTGTTGGGCATGTATTCCGGCTCCGTCGTACTTTCCCTCAAAGAGGACTACCCGGAATTAGAGACGATCGATCCAAAGATTTCTGCCGCACAAAACGAATTGGAGTCACTCGGGCTGACAGGTAACGGGCGAATCTCTCTCAGTCCGCGATTTGGTCAACTCACGGTTCGAGAAAGTCAAGCCCAATCGACGGAGCTGATTGCGGAGCTGTGTGAATTGGTTGCCGAGAAGATCGGGGGGCTCCGGGCATATCGCTCGGCACATTCAGTTGATCTGGTCTTAGATGGCATCAGCAAGTTGGCCGTCGTGGAAGCCTTGCGCTTTAAGTTCGGCATTGACGATCCAGACGCTGTACTCCGCCTGGGCGACAGAGGCGAGTGCAGTGGCAACGATTACGAGCTTCTTGGTGATGGGCTTGGGTTACCCAAGGCCACGTCTTCACTCTGACGTGATGCAGCTGCGTTCTCTATGCTGCCAATCGCTCACGTGAGCGGCTTCGCTTCTTAGGCTCCATTCCCTCTTCTAGACGCAGCTGGTCTCTCAACTCCATCAGGAGTTGTCCCAGCATATTCTTCCCTTTTCCGTTCACTTCACCCCACAGGCGATTGACGGAGTTGTCAACGGTCGCGCTCTCGACCAATCGGGCATCACCGGTACTGAGCAGTACCTCGCAAAGATCCTCATGCTGCTCGAACTTCGCTCTGAGCACCTGGCCACACTTACACGCATCTATAGCAGGCCGGTTCCATGTGAGCCGACGATTGCAAGCAATGCAGTGGTCAATAAGTGCCGTCTTGTGCCGATGACAGGCGGCGGTTACTGATACCTCCCATGACTGCATACAGACGTGGGACTCTTCAAGGCACTCAGGACATACCCGTGGGTACGCCCGATTCACAAAGTAGCTCCGATCAAGCGGAGCTCCACCGAAGCGATATCCAGAGCTTGCCCCTTTTAGAGACAGCTCCCCTAGCGCCTGAGAAAGTCGTCGCGGCTCTGCTCCAAACCAATTGGCCAATGCAATCGTATCGTCAGAGTCGAGGACGGCGAAACGACTCTTCCCACGCCAAGACTTCAAAGCCGGCAATCCTGCAATGCCATTCGCCACCGCCAACCTCTGCAAGCAGACGCAGAACCACCGATGGGACAGAAATCCCGAGCTCCACCGATGTGCCGCTCTCAAGCTTTTCCAGAAGTTGGCTCGCATCCGCCAGCATCTGTTTTGTAAAAGCAAGGCTAGATCGATTTCGGACGGCCCGACCTTGACCATCCGAGTCGTATTTCTCTGCCGTCCCCAGCGCAAAGATGAGATGGAGTCCGCCATTCAAGGTCAGAGGCGATATCAAGCGGCTTAGCGCATGACTCCCCCGCACAACCTCATCCCCAAGAATTCTTGCTTCGGTCCAAGCAGCAACCTCAAGCTCTAGTGACGTAGGACCTGAGAGCCGAGGCGCGCTTCTTCAACAAGATCGCTGCCGACCATCTCACCAAGGTCTTCGACAGCATTGACAAACTGAAGGTCCGCCACAGCACAAGCCCAGTTGTAAAGGTAGGCCCGAAATGCGATCTCAAATTCTTGTTTCGCGCACGAGTCTTTCAGTCAGACGCCAAATTACGCGAAGCAATGGCTCATCCAGATCGACACCTAGGTCCGCCACCTCCTAGATTGGCCACCGCCGGCCGCATGAATGCACGTGGCATCTCAGTCTTCTACGGGGCAACAACGGCTTCCGCCGCCCTGGCCGAAGTCCGTCCACCAGTTGGAAGCTCTGTCCTCACTGCAAAATTCAAAATCACACGACCGTTGCGTCTTCTCGACCTCACCGCACTAGAAAAGGTCATTGATCTTGGCAGCATCTTCGACCCGCCACTCAAGCACAGGCTCGAAAGAATTGCTTTCCTGAAATTCCTTGGGCAGAGGATCTCGCGACCGATCATGCCGGATGACCAGGATCTCGACTATCTCGCAACACAGGCCATTGCAGATTTTTTGGCAACGGCCAACGATCCGCAGCTAGACGGAATAATTTTCCGCTCAGCACAATCTGAGGATGGGCTCAATGTTGTCCTCTTCCAGCACGCCTCTCGTGTGCAGGCGATCTCTCTACCCAAGGGAACTGTTGTTAAAGCTCATACAGGTTCGCATACGATCCTCTGGGGATGCGTCGGATGTGGCATCCTCAAGGCATATCCTTGTCCGGATTCACCCTGGGCAATATCAGATCGAACTGGGAACGTGACCTGATCGTCTACACCACCTAAGAAGGCGATACTGCGGGTGTCAATGTCGCTGACTTGCTCTGTTTTCATGGAACACCCGAAAGTACAAGCAGATCCCAAGGCCATTCCGCTGCAGCGTGAACTGGAACGTGAAGTAGCTCCTCCCGCGCAGGCAAAGAGGCTGAGCCCTGCGATCGGCAAAGACAAAGGGATTGCCTCCTGATCGCAAGAATTTTCCGAGCCAGTTTTTCAACGTTCGCCCCGAAGGCGGGCTCTCATCCTTAATGCGTTCGGAAGTCTCACGACTGGACTTTTCACATTTCTTCAGACTTCCAGTGGTCGCGCCCGCCTGCAGCGCATCGCGCACGTAACGCATGCACCTGGCAATCCTGCCTTCGTTGTCAGGAGTCAGTGTCACGCTGTAGGGCCGTGCCTCAGCGCCATCTGGCTGTACTTGATTGGGCAGTAGAACTGGCTTCCCGTTTTGATGCACCACTTTTATTTCGCCACGCAGGATCTTGCCGTACAGGCTGGCCTCAGTGAAGGTATTGATCTCACCGTCGTCCTGGTATGCGAACTGAACCTTCTCAGGACCAAGACGGCGATAAAACTCCAGCGTGCGCTCACCGCGCCTCAATACCAAACCATTGGAGAAAGTAAACATGCAGATCTCCTTCGATCGTGTTGATGCTGACCGTTTCTTGTGCGGTTACGTTGATACCTATAGGAATCCGGAACTGATGCCGAGCCACCATGTTCCAGATCAAGGCTTCGTTGGCACCTTTCTCTACCAATGCTCTGACCTCGGCGCTTCCAGAGCACTCCTCATTGAGTAGGCGCATCCATTCGGCCGCGTCCTGGTCAGAGAACTGCATGCGCGCGTAGCGCATCAGCAAAAGCGCCCGCGCACTCAAACCGTTTGCATCAATTTCTGTGTCGGTGATTACATCGAAGGCCTGACCCTCTGCTTCCAGCTGCTTCTTGGCCTGGTCTAGCTTTCGGCGATGTTTTTCAACAAAGACCCGCGGTTTCACCTCTACGATCGTGGAGCTCTGATCGCGAAAAGTGACTTTGAAATCAGGGGTGTATTTCTCTGTCGTTCCGTCTTCGTAGCCCAGGGTGAGCTGAAGCGGCTGATGAACGATATCCACGACCACTGGGCAGCTCAGAGCCACCATGATGAAACGCTTCTCCAGGTGGCTTTCGTGCTCCACCCCATGATCCAGTAACCAGCGCGGATTCACGATACCCACCTCTCGATGAGGCGCCCGTGTCACAACCTTTCTGCCCATAGCTTCTCCAGGAAAAGGACGAGGTTTTCCCCGCCAGAAGAAATTTCCAGCGCGGAGGCTTGACTTAGGGGAGAAGGGGGCGGATACTGAAGATGCTTAGTCGGGGTATCTCTTTGCCCCACTTCTGCCGGGCCGCCCTAGGGCGGCCCTCTTTCTTTCTCCCGCCATCTCTTCTGGCTGCGACTGCGCAGACGGGATCGCCTCACGCTGAACGTGAGCAAAGTTGGGAGATCTAGTGGATGTAAGCCGGCGCACACATAGATGTGGCGACTACCGCGAGACTTGTACCTTGTGCTGAGCATGGTCGTCTCGCGCTTCCAGCTATGTTGTTTCTACAACAGCGGGGGATTGGCTCTGGCCTGGTGGTAGTAGCCCTGACACCATCGCCGCCTGCAGAGGGATTTTCAGCCCTAGCTTCACGGCGATCTCATGGCTTTTCCCCCGGGTCGCGCGGTTCCTGCCGGCGAGGACGCTGTACACGAGTGCGGGGTCAAACCCCTGGCTCTTGGCCCAATCTGAAACAGACCTGCCAGCCAGGTGGAATTCCTGCCGAACCCTGCTAATCTGTTCAAAATTGAATGGGCTTGCTTCAATTTGCATGTTTAGTATTAGAATTTATTTCATTCAAAAATGCAAGAACGTATTGAGCTGACACCCGGCCTGGCTGGGCGACTCGAAGAGCTGCGTGTAGATGCTGGGCTTTCCCGGCCAGAGTTCGCAAAAGTGGCCGGCGTGGCTGAAGCGACCATCTGGCGTATGGAGAACGAGCAAAGCTCCCCCTCCATCGCCCAGCTGGAATCCATGCAGGCGGCAGGAATTGATGTGATCTACCTTGTGACAGGCCGCCGCTCCACAAGCTTGGCCCCCATCACCGACGATGAAAGATGGGGGCGCTGCTGTATTGCTGTAAACGAAGCCTTGGCTCGCCACGGCCTAGCTCCCTCTCCAGCGACCTACTGGAGACTCGTACGTCTGCTTTACTCTGAGGCAGTAAATGAAGCCCAACTTCGTAAGAACATGGCTGCAGCACTTGAGAAGGCTGGTGCACTGGCCACGCAGGAGCGCTAAACCTTCCGCACCTGGTCGATCTCAAGAGGAAATCGATTACCTCTCGGAGGAGATTTTTCACCGCATCCTAGCTAGGGCGCGTGTCGATGCCGGTGGTGATGATTTCGTAGAGTCCTTCACGGCAGCGGCACAAGGCGTAGAGTTGCCTGCGCACGTGCACCTCCAGCAGCTATCCCGCAGCTTCAGCTTCTGGCTTCAGCATCCCATACTGGCCTACAAACTTTCCTCCACTAGGCGAGCTCTGAAGCATGCGGCTCTATCCAGCGCACCCACCGGTGATATCTCCCTCGAGCGCCAATGCATACGCACACTTTCCTCCATTGAGTTCAGCCAAACTCTCAAGGCGCCCGCAGCCCGCCAGGCACGAGCCATAGCAACCCACTGTGATTGGGGGCCATCTCGGCTACGTGACGCAATAAGAATGGGCGTCCTACGTCCCAGTCTGCCAGGTGCGGACCTGCAATTGACCAAGCCTAATCGTCCTAGCGATGTGCTCTTGCTTGTTTTCGGGGGATTCTTTGGAAATGCCAGCCTGATCTTGATCGGGTACAGCATCCTGATCGTGGCCACCTGCGGTTCGCTTGACTGCTCAGCCTTAGGCAATTTCATCCTGGGCTGGATTTGCTTGTCGTTTTCCTGGTTGATGCTCTACTCCGTCCTTTACCGCACTTGGCTGTTTAATAAAGCAAAGCCATTCATTTCCTCGTGAGCTACGTATGAACGGAGTGCCAGAGGACTTTCCCCGTGGTGATACTGCCGCGACGATTCCAGGCGCACAGCCCAAATTCATAGCCCGAAAGATTGATGGGCGCTATGTGGTTGGCCTGACCAAGGAAGAGCGTCACGAGCGTTGGAAATACTGCGAAGACTTGGCGCAACAGCTGGCAGATCGAACGCTACGTAAACATGCCGCAGGTCTCATTTCCGACTTCGATGCCTTCTACAAGGAAACCGAGCAGAGGGTCAGGGGGCAGGGCTGGGACCTCAGCAATGAGGAAGTGATCTGGCTGATGAAACGTACACAGATACTGGCAGCATCTCCACTGTAGCTGGCTGCCCTTGATGATTTGATGCGGCACTGACCTACTGCGTGATGCGAGGTTGAAGCCAGTCGGGATAAGCGTCGATTTGTGTGTCGAAGCCATAGGTTTGCTACTTGCACCTGCCGAAGACGACATCTTCAGAAAGGCTCGGAAATGCCAGCGGTCCTCTGCCCAAATTGTGGCGGCCTTTACAAAGCTGTTGGGCGGAACGCCTTCCAAGACACCAGCGAGGAAATGGTCTACGTGCTCACGCATTGCAGGCTGTGCAAGACACCAAGCCGCGTGTTCCTTCTGATCGATGGCGATCCGCCTCCGGTGGGCCCTGACGGGCAGGAATTTCCGGAAGTCATCGTTCCTTGGATTCATTGAGTACGGTGTCGCTATAGGGGACAGCGCTCGTGAGCATCTGACGAGACGCGTGGGCGTGATCGGCAAACGCCTATGCGAGTCTGGATGCAATCGCTGCCAACCAGATGCCAGCCGTGAGTAGCAAGCTCAGGAATACAGCGGCACTACCTAGATCTTTGGCTCGCCCAGACAACTCGTGCCACTCTGCGCTGATGCGGTCTACGGTGACCTCGATGGCTGTGTTCAGGAGTTCAACAATCAGTACGAGCAATACGGTACCAGCCAGTACAGCAGTCTCAACCCAAGTACGTCCAAGCCAAATACTGCCTGGCAGCATCACTAAAGCCAGTATCGCCTCGAATCGGAAAGCCGGCTCTGACCAACCATGGCGTAAGCCAGCTGCGGAGAACCCGGTGGCGTGCAGCAAGCGGTCCAGGCCGCGTCGAGTCTTTTGGAGATTGGTATAGGTCTCAGTGGAGGCGGTCATCTTGTAAGGTCTAGAGTTGAGTTGAAGAGTGCCCTGAAAGGAAGGACAGTGCAGCGGATCAAGGCCGCAGCTCCACACTCCGTGCGGTGCCCTTAGGCGCAAAAAGCGGATCGGACAGCCAGGCGGTCATCCAGCAAAGCCAGCCAGTCCAAAGGGTGTGGCTCATGAAATGCGCACCGCGCAGCTGCTGCCCGATCCCCAGCACCATGCCGACAGTCAGAGCACTCCATAACCAGACCCGGGCCAACCGCGGCCGAGCGTGGCGCAAAGCGAAAAAGCCACCGACAAAGGCAAAGCCAGTGGTCGCATGCCCTGCAGGGAAACACTGGCCCGATCCACCATCGGGGTATATCCAGCCGGTCCAGTGCGAGGCGTATCGGGCCACACCCCCGAAGTCGTGCATGTCCCAGGGGCAGCTCGTTTGGCTACCCGCTTTGAGCAGTGCAATCAACGAAGCGGCCAAGAGGGCCGATGCCGCCAACTGCACGCGCCGCGACACCGGTAGCCGCTGAAGCCACCCCACGGGCCATATCGCCGCCAAGCACAGGGCGACGACCAGCAGCCAGGCCAGGGACTTGGCACCGGTGTGAAGAACACGGGTAAGCAGCCAATGATCCTGAAGGGCAAAGCCCTGAACGTTGCCCATGACGCGGGCCAGGGCCAAATCTAAACCGGAGTAGTCCCATAGGTTGATGGCCACAAGAGTGGCAGCGGAGATCGCGGTTAAGCGCAGAGGAGAAGGTGTCTCAGTCGAGGCGGTCATCTTGTGAGGTCAAGAGCAGCTGAAGAGCGCCCTGGTCGTCCTGATTGCGCCATGAATGGCGCTGGCATCAAAAATGAAATGAGCCCGGCGACCTCACTGACCAAGAGAGTGACTCGGGACTGCCGTTGTCCATGTCATGGCCCATGACCATGGACAGAACCGGCAGTCCTACGAGCACGTCATAGATCAGTAGCTGATCTGGGGATCGCGGCCGATCACGACCGTGGCTTGGCCCGCGCTGAAGTCACGCGGGGCGATTTCCGCAACTTGGACAAGCCGTTGGTCCAGGCCGTTGAAGGTCCAGGAGAACTGCTTGCCATCGGCGCCCTTGAAGAGCACGGTCTCGCCGTACTGGACATTGACGCTT
>JACPOI010000042.1 GCA_016185015.1 Burkholderiales bacterium | reverse complement strand
GCCGCGCGCGGGCACAGGCCGCTACGGGCTACGCCCTTCGCAGCCTGTGCCCGCAGCTGCATCCTCATGTCCATCGTGATCTTGCACAGGGGACATCTCTAATTTGGACATCAGGGGACATTTCTAATTTGGGTTGACACCAGCGGGGAATCAAGCACCCGGATGACATAATTGCTTTTGCTCACGCTGCTTCCCGACTTTCCTTGCCTTCCATGACCTTGCGTATCTGCGTTGCCCAGTTCAACTTTGTCGTCGGCGACCTGGCGGGCAATGCACAAAAAATCATTGCAGCGGCCCGCGCGGCCCACGCGACCGGGGCCCGGCTACTGCTCACGCCCGAACTTTCCATCTGCGGCTACGCGGCGGAAGACCTGTTCTTCCGGCCATCGTTCATCGCCGCCTGTGATGATGCCGTGAAAACAGTGGCCCGCGAGCTGGCCGGGTTAAAGGACATGACGGTGGTGGTGGGGCATCCCGCGGCCGTCGAAGCGGGCGGAAGGCGCACGCGTTCCGTCACCGTGCCCAACCGTGTCAATGCGGCCAGCGTCTTGCGTGAGGGGCAGGTGGTCGCCAGCTATGCCAAGCGCGAGCTGCCCAACTACCAGGTCTTCGACGAGCGGCGTTATTTCGTGCCGGGGCGGGATACCTGCGTGTTCGAGGCGGGTGCGGCCGGTGCTCGTGTCAAGGTCGGCCTGCTGATCTGCGAGGACGCCTGGTACGAGGCGCCGGCGCGCGAAACGCGTGCAGCTGGCGCCGAGCTGCTGGCTGTGATCAATGCATCGCCCTTCCATGTGGGCAAGGGCGGCGAGCGCGAAGACATGATGCGACAACGGGCCCGGGACTGCGGCCTGCCGCTGGTCTACGCCCATCTGGTCGGTGGCCAGGACGAGGTGGTCTTCGAGGGGCATTCTTTCGCCCTGCAGGCCGATGGTGCGCTGGCGGCACGGGCGCCGAGTTTTACCGAGGATGCCTTCGTGGTGGACCTGCAGCGCAGCGCAGCGGGCTTGCAATTGCAGGGGGCGATCGAGCCCGACCGCAGCGCGGATGCCGACCTATGGGATGCCCTGGTGCTGGGCGTGCGCGACTATGTCGGCAAGAACGGTTTCCCGGGGGCCATCCTGGGCCTGTCCGGCGGCATCGACTCGGCCCTGGTGCTGGCCATCGCGGTCGATGCCCTGGGGGCTGATCGGGTGCGTACGGTCATGATGCCCTCACCCTACACCGCCGACATCAGCTGGATCGACGCGCGCGACATGGCTCGCCGCATGGGCGTGCAGTACGACGAGATCTCCATCGTGCCTGAGTTCGAGGCCTTCAAGGCCTCGCTGGCGCAGGAGTTCAGGGGCCTGCCCGAGGACACGACCGAGGAGAACATCCAGGCCCGCATCCGCGGCACCCTGCTGATGGCCCTGTCCAACAAGAGCGGCCGCATTGTGCTGACCACGGGCAACAAGTCCGAGATGGCCACGGGTTACTGCACACTCTACGGTGACATGGCCGGCGGCTTTGCCGTGATCAAGGACCTGGCCAAGACCACGGTGTTCCGGCTGGCGCGCTGGCGCAATGCCCATGACCCGCACCGCAGCGGCTCCAACCCGATTCCCGAGCGCATCATCACCCGCCCCCCCAGCGCCGAGTTGCGGCCCGACCAGAAAGACCAGGACAGCCTGCCCGAGTACGAGGTGCTGGACGCCATCGTCGAGCGCTATATGGAAAACGATCAGGGTATCGAGGAGATCGTTGCCCAGGGTTATGCAAGGGCCGACGTGGAGAAGGTGACGCGGCTGATCAAACTCAACGAATACAAGCGGCGCCAGGCGCCGGTGGGCATCCGGGTTACCCACCGCAGTTTCGGCAAGGATTGGCGTTATCCTATTACCAACAAGTTCCGGGCCTGACTTGCATCGCAGGCAGGCTGACCGTCAGCTCATTCACCGACAGGAAGAAGATTCATGAAGCAGATTACCGCCATCATCAAGCCTTTCAAGCTCGAGGAAGTGCGTGAGGCCCTGGCCGAGTGTGGCGTGACCGGTCTGACCGTCACCGAGGTCAAGGGCTTCGGCCGCCAGAAAGGCCATACCGAGCTCTACCGCGGCGCCGAATACGTGGTGGACTTCCTGCCCAAGGTCAAGGTCGAGGTGGTGGTCAAGACCGACGACGTGGACCGCTGCGTCGACGCCATCGTCAAGGCCGCCCGTACCGGCAAGATCGGCGACGGCAAGATCTTCATCACCTCGGTCGAGCGCGTGGTGCGCATCCGCACCGGTGAGCTCGACAACTCGGCGATCTAAATTTCGTCGAGGCGCGGCGCGGGCGCCAAACCGGCCGCCTGCACCAGGCTGCTGAGCAGGGCCACCGGCTCATCGCCGGTCTGGATCAGGCTCATCTGCCAGTCACTCAGGAATTGCTGCTGCACGGTTGCGGCCAGGAAGGCCAGCAGACCGTCGTAATAGCCGCCGCTGTTGAGGATTCCGACTGGTTTGTCGTGGTAGCCCAGCTGGCGCCAGGTCCAGACCTCGAACAGCTCCTCGAAAGTGCCGATCCCGCCTGGCAGGGCCACGAAGGCGTCGGCACGCTCGGCCATCATGCGCTTGCGGTCATGCATGGTATTCACGATGTGCAGCTCGGTGCAGTCGTGCAGGGCCCATTCCTTTTCCACCAGCGCCTTCGGGATGATGCCGACCACACGGCCGCCGGCTTGCAGGGTGGCTTCGGCCACGATCCCCATTAGCCCGGCTTTCCCGCCACCGTAGACCAGTTGGCCGCCATGCCGCCCGATCCATTGCCCCACGATGCGCGCCATGTCGGCAAATTGCGGGTCCAGGCCTGGGCGCGAGCCGCAGTAGACACAAAGGGAGAAGGTAGGGGTCATGCGAGGAAACGCTGGTAGAGGCCGGCGCACCAGATGCCTGTGCACAGCAGCAGGCTCAGCAGCACGGCCGCACTGCCCATGTCCTTGGCGCGCTTGGACAGGTCGTGCCATTCGGGACCGATGCGGTCGATGGCGGTCTCGATGCCGGTGTTGAGCAGCTCGACGATCATGACAAAGAGGACGGCGCCAGCCAGCAGGGCCGTTTCCACCCAGTTGCGTCCGATCCAGAATGAGAGTGGCAGCAGGACCAGGGCGGCCAGGGCTTCCTGGCGAAAGGCAGCCTCGTGCCAGCCGGCCCGCAGGCCCTCGACGGAGTAACCCAGGGCGTGCCAGATGCGGCTCAGGCCGCGGCGCGCTTTTTGCGGGTTGACGGTGGTGTTGTGTAAATCGGGCATGCGCTGATTGTCCACCAGCCCGATGACATCAGGCTTGCCTGGGGCGGGCATCGATCAGGCGGGTGCCGGCCAGCGCGTCATGCCAGAACTGCTGGGCGGAATGAAAGCGGCTGAGCAGGGCCCAGACCAGCACCCAGCCGAGCACGATGACGGCAGATTCGGCCCCCGATAGGCTGAAGGGCGCGGTGGCCGCCAGAGGAGGCAGGAACCAGAGCCAGCTCAATACATAGCGCAGCAGAGCGCGGCGCTGCGTCAGGGGTCGGCCGGTCAGGTCCACCACGCGGATATGCCAGGTTTTCATGGCCAGGGTCTGGCCCTTGGACCAGAACCAGGCAAAGTAAATCCCCAGCACGACAAACAGGAAGGCCTGTTGCAAAAAGCGGTTGTCCAGGGCGTGCCGGGTCTGGGACAAGGCGCTGAAAAGGTAGCTGGCAATGAAGACTACCCCGAACAGCAGCATGCCTTCGTACAGCCAGCAGGCCATGCGTCGCCACAGGCCGGGAGTGACAGGGGGGGGCCCGTCCCCTGGCGCCTCGGGGGCGGTCGTGCGGTCCGGAATCACTGCGTTTCGGCGGGCTCGTCTTCGTAGGGCGAGCGCTCAGGCTCGCTGCGTGCGGCTTCCGGCCGCGGCAGCAGGGTGTGCTGCTGGACCGGCAAAGTCGCCTCAGCCAGGTTGGGGCGCGGTGACGCCGACCGGCGGGGCACCTGGCTCAGTTTGGGGCTGGTGCTGGGTTTGACGGTGGCCACGCCGGTGGGCTGGGTTTTAGCCTGATTGGCCAGCTGGCGTTTTTCCTCCGGGCTCAGGGCCTGGTAGGCCTCCCACTGGCTGGCTTTCTGCTCAGGAGTCAATTTCTTGATCTCCTTGAAATTCTGGCGGGCCTGGGTGCGCTGCTGCTGGCTCAAGGTGGCCCACTTGCTCATGTGCAGATGTAGCTTGACCTGCTCCTCGGCGCTGAGGGTCGGGTAGTTTTTAGAGAGGGCCAGCCATTTCAGCTTGTGCTGCTCGCTCAGGCGGTCCCAGTGCGGGGCCAGGGGCTGCAGGGCCTGGCGCTGGGCCGGGGTCAGGTCTTTCCAGGTCGGCTTGTTCTGGAGGGGCGCAGCGGCCACAACGGCATTGCCGCTGGTGCTCCGGGCGGTGCTGTCGTGGCGGTAGAGGGATCGCCCGGTGACGGTCTGCCCGGCCGTGCCTTCGGACGGCGCGGCCAAGGCCGGGAAGCACAAGGCGAGCAGCAGCACGGCGACCAGACCACCCGGTCCGGAGATATGCCGGCGAGAAGAGGGGGGGCGGGGCATCTGTTCCATGGCGCAGTCTCAGTCTTGCCGCAACTGATCGATGCGGGCCTTGAGGAACTGGGCGAATCCGGGGTCGGAGTAGGCGTCGGGGGGCAGATCGTCGGTCAGGATGGCGGCATCGAGCTCGGCCAGTTCTTCGGCAATCTGCTCGGTCCCCACCATCTGGATGGTCACCAGACCGGCGATCAGGGCCAGCAGGGGGATGAGGGACACCAGCCGGGGCCAGAGTCCGCGCTCGTCGTCGCCGCCACCCAGTGTCGCCACACCACCACCGAGGGAAACGCTGGCGGTTTCCCGGACCTGGACTTCGCGGTATTTACCCAGGGCCTGCTGGCGTACGACGCGCAGCCGCTCGCTGATGTCGTGGGGCAGCTGCTGGGCGGACGCGTCCAGATAGGCTGCCAGCTGGCGGCCGTAGCGGTCCTGGGTGGACAGATTGGCAGTGACGGACATGGTCTTCATAGTTGTATTCCCTTGGCCCTCAAGGCTTTGTTAAGAGCCTGGACCGCCCTGGAGCAGTGCGTTTTCACACTGCCTTCGGAACAGCCCATGGCCGCGGCGGTTTCCGCCACGTCCAGTTCCTCCCAGTAACGCATCAGGAAGGCTTCCCGTTGACGGGCCGGCAATTCCTGGATTTCCAGCTCGATTTCCCGGAAGATCTGGGCCCGCTGGGTCGAGCTTTCAGCGCTTTCCACCTGGGTGGAGGCGTCCGAACTGTCGAGATTTTCCAACAGATTGAATTCGCCGTCATCCCCTTCGGATTCGAAGTCGCTGAGGTTGGAGAACAGGGCGTTGCGTGTCTTTTGCCGGCGAAACCAGTCCAGGGTGGTGTTGGACAGGATGCGCTGGAACAGCATGGGCAGCTCATCGGGCGGCTTGTGGCTGTAATGCTCCACCAGTTTCATCATGCTGTCCTGCACGATGTCCAGCGCCGACTCGTCATTGCGCACATGGTAGACCGAGCGCTTGAAAGCGCGCTTTTCCACGCTTTTGAGGAAGTCGGACAGTTCTTGTTCGGTGGCCAAGGGCTGGAACCAGGGGGCGCGAGGGTGTCTCTGTGAAGGATCGCGGCCTCAAAAGGCCGCTTTGGGGCAGGATTATGGCATCGAGCCTGACATTTATGCACGCACGGCCGCGAATTTGAATGCTGCAGTGCGATAATGCCCGCTGCGAATCAAAAAGCAAACGGGTCACGGTCCGGCGCGGCTATCCATGGCGCCCATGTCCTTGACCTCAAGTCCCGACGCGATGCCACAAGCGTTTGCGAAGGGGCACCCAAGGTTTTTCGTCAGAGAAATTCACAAAGGTTCATCATGGAAATTTCCAAGGCTGAAATCACTTCCGCCGCCGCAGCCAGTGCTGCGGGCCAGGCCGAAGAACTGCGCGGCGCCGAGATCCTGGTCAAGGCCCTGCAGGCAGAGGACGTCAAGTACGTCTGGGGTTATCCCGGCGGCGCCGTCCTGCACATCTACGACGCTTTTTACAAGCAAGACACCATCCAGCACATCCTGGTGCGCCACGAGCAGGCCGCCGTGCACGCCGCCGACGGTTATGCGCGCGCCACTGGCGACGTGGGCGTGGCGCTGGTGACCTCCGGCCCGGGCGTCACCAACGCCATCACCGGGATTGCCACGGCCTATATGGACAGCATTCCGATGGTGATCATCACCGGTCAGGTGCCCACCGCCGCCATCGGCCTGGACGCCTTCCAGGAATGCGACACCGTGGGCATCACCCGCCCCATCGTCAAGCACAACTTCCTGGTCAAGGACGCCAACGACTTGGCCGAGACCATGAAGAAGGCTTTCCACATCGCGCGCAGCGGCCGTCCCGGGCCCGTGGTCGTGGATATCCCGAAAGACGTCTCCTTCAAGAAAGTGCCCTACGCCGGTTACCCTGAGTCGGTGACCATGCGCTCCTACAACCCGGTGCGCAAGGGCCATGCGGGCCAGATCCGCAAGGCGCTGCAACTGCTGCTGACCGCCAAGCGCCCCTACATTTACACCGGCGGCGGTGTCTTGCTGGGCAACGCCACGGCTGAACTGCGCACCCTGGTGGACATGCTGGGTTATCCCTGCACCAACACCTTGATGGGCCTGGGGGCGTATCCGGCCACCGATCCCAAGTTCCTGGGCATGCTGGGCATGCATGGCACGATCGAGGCGAACAACGCCATGCAGAACTGCGATGTGCTGCTGGCCGTGGGCGCACGTTTCGACGATCGCGTGATCGGCAACCCAAAGCACTTCGCGCAGAACGAGCGCAAGATCATCCACATCGACATCGACCCGTCGAGCATCTCCAAGCGCGTCAAGGTCGACATCCCGATCGTCGGCGACGTTAAGGATGTGTTGACCGAGATGATCGCCATGATCAAGGAAAGCCCGGTCCGCCCTGATGCGAATGCGCTGGGTGGCTGGTGGGAAGCCATCAATGGCTGGCGCAAGCGCGATTGCCTCAAGTACGACCGCGGCAACCAGGACGTGATCAAGCCGCAGTTCGTGATCGAGACCCTGTGGAACATGACCAAGGACGTCGATACCTACATCACGTCCGACGTGGGCCAGCACCAGATGTGGGCGGCGCAGTACTACAAGTTCAACGAGCCGCGCCGCTGGATCAACTCCGGTGGCCTGGGCACTATGGGCGTGGGCATCCCTTATGCCATGGGCATCAAGCTGGCCAAGCCCCAGAGCGAGGTCTATTGCGTGACGGGCGAAGGTTCGGTGCAGATGTGCATCCAGGAGCTCTCGACCTGCCTGCAGTACAACACGCCGATCAAGATCCTGTCGCTGAACAACCGCTACCTCGGCATGGTGCGCCAGTGGCAGGAGATCGAGTACTCCGGCCGCTACAGCCACAGCTACATGGATGCGCTGCCCGACTTCGTGAAGCTCGCCGAGGCCTACGGCCACGTCGGCATGCTGATCGAGAAGCCGCAGGACGTGGAGCCGGCACTGCGCGAGGCGCGCAAGCTCAAGGACCGCACGGTCTTCATGGACTTCCGCACCGACCCCACCGAGAACGTGTTCCCGATGGTCAAGGCCGGCATGGGCATCACCGAGATGCTGCTGGGGGCCGAAGACCTGTAAGCCGGTGCGGCCATCCAGGTCGCGCCATCTCAACTGAAGACGAATCTATTGTTCGCCAAGCCCGGTCGTTACCGCGACCGGGGGAGGGCGGCGAAAAGAGGAATCCACTTATGAAACACATCATTGCAGTATTGCTGGAGAACGAACCTGGCGCGCTTTCCCGCGTGGTGGGCCTGTTCTCGGCCCGTGGCTACAACATCGAGTCCCTGACTGTCGCACCGACCGAAGACCCGAGCCTGTCGCGCATGACCATCGAGACCACCGGTTCGGACGATGTGATCGAGCAGATCACCAAGCACCTGAACCGTCTGATCGAAGTGGTCAAGGTGGTCGACCTGACCGAAGGCGCCTACATCGAGCGCGAGCTCATGATGGTCAAGGTGCGTGCGGTGGGCAAGGAGCGTGAGGAGATGAAGCGCATGGCGGACATCTTCCGTGGCCGTATCATCGACGTCACCGACAAGAGCTACACCATCGAAATGACGGGTGACCAGTCCAAGAACGACGCTTTCCTCGAGGCGATCGATCGTGGCGCCATCCTCGAGACGGTGCGTACCGGCAGCAGCGGCATCGGCCGCGGCGAGCGCATCCTGCGCGTCTGAACAACCAAGTTTTACCTAGGAGAAAAGAAGTGAAAGTTTTCTACGACAAGGACTGTGACCTGAGCCTGATCAAGGGCAAGACCGTGGCCATCATCGGCTACGGCAGCCAGGGCCATGCCCACGCCCAGAACCTGAACGACAGCGGCGTGAAGGTCGTGGTCGGCCTGCGCAAAGGCGGCGCTTCGTGGGACAAGGTCGGCAAGGCCGGCTTGACCGTGATGGAAGTGAACGACGCCGTGAAGATGGCCGATGTGGTCATGATCCTGCTGCCCGATGAGCAGATCGCCGAGGTGTACACCAACAACGTGGCGCCCAACATCAAGAAGGGTGCTTCGCTGGCCTTTGCCCACGGCTTCAACGTGCACTACAACCAAGTCGTGCCGCGCGCTGACCTGGACGTGTGGATGGTGGCGCCCAAGGCCCCCGGTCACACCGTGCGCAACACGTACACCCAGGGCGGCGGCGTGCCGCACCTGGTGGCCGTGCATCAGGACAAGAGCGGCAAGGCCCGTGACCTGGCCCTGTCCTACGCCATGGCCAATGGTGGCGGCAAGGCCGGCATCATCGAGACCAACTTCAAGGAAGAGACCGAGACCGACCTGTTCGGCGAGCAGGCCGTCCTGTGCGGCGGCGCCGTCGAGCTGATCAAGATGGGTTACGAAACCCTGGTCGAAGCCGGCTACGCTCCCGAGATGGCCTACTTCGAGTGCCTGCACGAGCTCAAGCTCATCGTGGACCTGATCTACGAAGGCGGCATTGCCAACATGAACTACTCGATCTCGAACAACGCCGAGTACGGCGAGTACGTGACCGGCCCCGAGGTGATCAACGAGCAGTCGCGCGCCGCCATGCGAAACGCGCTCAAGCGCATCCAGAACGGTGACTACGCCAAGATGTTCATCCTGGAAGGTCGCACCAACTATCCGAGCATGACGGCCCGTCGCCGCAACATGGCTGAACACAGCATCGAAAAGGTGGGCGGCCAGCTGCGCGCCATGATGCCCTGGATCGCCAAGAACAAGCTGGTCGACCAGACCCGCAACTGATCGGTTTTGACCGCATGCGACAAGGCCACTTCGGTGGCCTTGTTTTTTTGTCTCATGCAGGCGTGGCCTGCTTTACACTTGCCGCCATGAATACTCAAGACCTTGATACACAGACCTGCTGCTGCGGGATGGAGGTGCGATATGCATGATGGCGCAGACGATCGCATCGGCGAGGGGGAAGCCGTGATGGTGCGCAAGCGCCGCAAGGGCATCTACATCCTGCCCAATCTGTTTACCCTGGGCGGCCTGTTTGGTGGCTTTTATGCCGTCGTCATGGCCATGAACGGCCGGTTCGATCTGGCCGCCATCGGCGTCTTTTCCGCGATGGTGCTCGACAGCCTGGACGGACGGGTGGCGCGCATGACCAATACCCAGAGCGCGTTTGGCGAGCAGATGGACTCGCTGTCTGACATGGTGTCCTTTGGCGCCGCGCCGGCCCTGATTGCCTATGAGTGGGCGCTCAAAGGGCTGGGACGCTGGGGCTGGATTGCCGCCTTTGTCTACTGTGCCTGCGCCGCCTTGCGCCTGGCGCGTTTCAACGTCAACACGGGTGTGGTCGACAAGCGCTATTTCCAGGGTTTGCCCTCTCCTGCTGCCGCGGCCTTGGTGACGGGGTTCATCTGGATCATGACGGAGTTGGATGTGGCGGGTCCGACCGTGGCCTGGCCGATGTTCGTGCTGGCCCTGTATGCCGGCCTGACCATGGTCAGCAATGTGCCGTTCTACAGCTTCAAGGACGTCCATATGAAGAAGAGCGTGCCCTTCGTGGTGATCGTCCTGATCGCCCTGGGCATTGCCGTCGTCAACATCCATCCGCCGGTGGTGCTGTTCGGTGTCTTCGTGATCTATGGGCTGAGTGGTTATTTTGTCTATGCCTGGCGCAAGGCCAAGGGCAAGCCGACCAGCGTCATCAGCACATCGACCGACGAGCCCGAAGAGCGGGGCTTGCATCAATAATTGGCACCATAGAATATGGCTATGCGATGTGTCTTTGATTGTGGTACATTGAAGTCATGAAGAAATTCTCGCTAGCACTACTGCTGCATCGCCACAACGGGCGGAATTAGTAGCGCGCGCGAAATTCCCATCAAAGGCCCGTATGCATCCGCAGCGGGCCTTTTGCTTTTACGGTTGTTGATTTTTTGCGGAAGACGAACAGGAGTTTGAGATGGCTGACAAACTGATCATTTTCGATACCACCTTGCGTGATGGCGAGCAGTCGCCTGGCGCGTCCATGACCAAAGATGAAAAGCTGCGCATCGCCCGCCAGCTTGAACGCCTGAAGGTGGACGTGATCGAGGCCGGTTTCGCCGCCAGCTCCAACGGGGACTTCGAGGCGATCCAGAACATCGCCAATACGATCAAGGACTCCACGATCTGCTCGCTCTCGCGCGCCAACGACCGCGACATCTCGCGCGCCGCCGAAGCGCTCAAGGGGGCCAACCGTGCACGTATCCATACCTTCATCGCCACCTCGCCACTGCACATGGAGAAGAAGCTGCGCATGAGCCCCGAGCAGGTTCTGGAGCAGGCCAAGCTGGCGGTGCGTTTTGCCCGCAACCAGGTGGCCGACGTGGAGTTCAGTGCTGAAGACGGCTACCGCAGCGAGATGGATTTCCTCTGCCGCGTGGTCGAGGCGGTCATCAAGGAAGGGGCGACCACCATCAATATCCCGGACACGGTGGGGTATGCCGTGCCCGAGCTGTATGGCAACTTCATCAAGACCTTGCGCGAGCGCGTGCCGAATTCCGATAAGGCGATCTGGTCGGTGCATTGCCACAACGACCTGGGTATGGCGGTGGCCAACTCGCTGGCCGGCGTGAAGATCGGCGGCGCGCGTCAGGTCGAGTGCACGATCAACGGCCTGGGGGAGCGTGCGGGCAACTGCAGTCTGGAGGAGATCGTCATGGCCGTGAAGACCCGCCGCGACTACTTCAACCTGGAAGTCGGCATCGACACCAGCCAGATCGTTCCGGCCAGTCGCATGGTCAGCCAGACCACCGGTTTCGTGGTGCAGCCCAACAAGGCCGTGGTCGGCGCCAATGCCTTCGCCCATGCGTCCGGCATTCATCAGGACGGCGTGCTCAAGGCGCGCGACACCTATGAAATCATGCGCGCCGAAGACGTGGGCTGGAGTGCCAACAAGATCGTGCTGGGCAAACTGAGCGGGCGCAACGCCTTCAAGCAGCGCCTGCAGGATCTGGGCGTGGCGCTCGAGAGCGAGGGGGAGCTCAACACGGCGTTCGCCCGCTTCAAGGAACTGGCCGATCGCAAGAGCGAGATCTTCGACGAGGACATCCTGGCCCTGGTGAGCGACGAGAGCGTGACCAGCGAGAAGGAGCAGTACGGCTTCATCTCGCTTTCACAGCACAGCGAAACCGGCGAGCGGCCGCATGCCTCCATCGTGATCACGGTGGAGGGCAAGGAAGTGCATGGCGAGTCCGATGGCAACGGCCCGGTGGATGCTTCGCTCAAGGCCATTGAATCGAACGTCAAGAGCGGTGCCGAGATGGTGCTGTATTCCGTCAATGCCATCAGTGGCTCGACCGAAAGTCAGGGTGAGGTGACCGTGCGTTTGCAAAACAGTGGTCGTGTGGTCAATGGTGTCGGATCGGATCCCGATATCGTGGTCGCCTCGGCCAAGGCTTATCTGAGTGCCCTCAACAAGTTGCACAGCAAAGCTGATAGGGTAGCGGCGCAGGGCTAGGGTTATTACTTATATATGTAAGAGTTTGTTGAGAAAAGCCACACAAGTGGTTGATCCTGCATGAGATTTTCGGTATAACCTTTCTTCAGCGGGTGCCATGAAGAGAGGGTGCCGTTTTTTCTAGAGCAGGGTCGGACTGGTGAACCACTTACATCGTTTTATCTGGGCTGGGGCGGCGTCGCTCTTTGTGACGCTGTCGGCTGTATCCGGGCAGGCTTTTGCTGCGCCGTCCGGCGGCAGCAATGCCCAGCCCGGTGCCAAACCCAAGGTCATCAAGACCGCCTACCAGGACAAGCGCAAGGCGTATGCCAAGCGCCCTTCCGCCCGCATCGTGCGCCCGGCCCGTCCCTCGGATGGCATGCGCGCCGGCTTGCATGGCGCCACCGATCCTCTGTCCCTGCGCTCCAGCGTGGCCTACGTCATCGACCAGGAAACCCAGGAGGTGCTGCTCAGCAAGAACGAAGAGGCTGTGCTGCCGATTGCGTCGCTGACCAAGCTCATGACGGGCCTGTTGATCAGCGAGGCTGAGCTGCCTTTGGACGAGATGCTCACCATCACCCAGGCCGATGTGGATACCGAAAAGGGCAGCACGTCCCGCCTGCGCGTGGGCTCCACCCTGAGCCGCGGGGAGTTGATGCATCTGGCGCTGATGTCCAGTGAAAACCGTGCGGCGCATGCTTTGGGTCGAACCTATCCGGGTGGCCTGCAGGTGTTTGTCGAGATGATGAACGCCAAGGCACAACTGCTGGGTATGCAGGACACGCAATATGTCGAGCCCACGGGCCTGTCCAGCAAGAACCGCTCCAGTGCCAGGGATCTGGCGGTGCTGGTGAACGTGGCGTCTGACGACCCGCTTCTGCGCGAGTACTCCACCTCTCCTGCCTACCAGGTCGCCGTGGGGCGTCGCAAACTCATGTTCAGCAATACCAACCGGCTGGTCAAGAACCCGACCTGGGAGATCGGTCTGCAGAAGACCGGCTACATCTCCGAGGCCGGTCAGTGCCTGGTGATGCAAGCCAGGGTGGCTGGGCGCAACCTGATCATGGTGTTCCTGGATTCCGCTGGCAAGCTCAGCCGTCTGGGTGATGCCGAGCGCGTACGCCGCTGGGTCGAGTCCATCCCCGCCCGTCCGGTCGTTCCGCTGACCGAGAACCACCTCGACGCCAAGTCGCCAGTCTTCTTCTGAAGAGACTGGCGGGCGCCAGGCCCGCCTAGCGCTTTTCTGCCCCGGGCTGGTAGCCCAGCATGCGGGAAATCTCACTGGCCACCGTTTCCAGCTTGGGAAGCCATTCTTTGTCGAGCCGGCCCGTGGGTGCGGAGATCGACAGGCCGGCGATCAGCTTGCCTTGATCGTCATGGATGCCGGCGGCCATGCAGTGCACACCCAGTTCCAGTTCCTCATCATCATGGGCCGTCCCGTACTGGCGTACCTTGGCCAGTTCGCGCTCGAGCACGGGCAGTTGGGTGATGCTGTTCTTGGTGTGGCCGGCCAGACCCGTGCGTGTGGCGTATGCACGGACACGCTGGGGATCGTCGGCAGCCAGGAAGAGCTTGCCCACCGAGGTGAGGTGCAGTGGCGCCCGTCCTCCGATGGCGCGCACCACCTGCATGCCCGAGCGTTCGCTGTAGGCGCGCTCGATGTAGACGATTTCGTCACCCTGGCGCATGCTCAGGTTCACCGGTTGCTGGATCAGGCGGTGCAGTTCGCGCATGGGGGTGATGGCTGCGTCGCGCACGTTGAGGCGAGCCTTGACCAGATTGCCCAGTTCAAGCAGACGCATGCCCAGGCGGTAGGTGCCGGGTTGCGGCCGATCGACGTACCGGCCGGTGGCCAGGTCGTTGAGGATGCGGTGTGCCGTGGAGGGATGCAGCCCGGTCTTCTCGCTGATTTCCTTGAGTGAGATGGCTTCTTCGCGCGAGGCCAGCACATCCATGAGGGTGAACATCCGTTCAATCACCTGCACGGTCGGCGTGACGACGGCATCCGGATCTTTTTTCTTCATCGGGTACTCTCCTGCATCTGGCCCCGATTTTACCTCGTGAAATCAACCTCTGGCCGGCGGCATCCTGCCCGCGGGGCTGACAGCTTGCCATTGCCCTTGCAGCAGCAGTTCGTGGGGGCCGAAACGGGCCTTGTAGTTCATCTTCTGGCTGTCCTCGATCCAGTAGCCGAGATAGACATGCGGCAGGCCCAGCAGGCGCGCCTGTTCGATCTGCCAGAGCACGCTGTGGGTGCCATAACTGGCCTCGCGTCCAGGCTCGTAGAAGGTGTAGACCGCCGAGAGACCGTCGTCCAGGACGTCGAGCACGGAGACCATGCGCAGCGGGCCGGGCGAGCCGTCACCCAGCGTTTCGCGGAACTCGACCAGGCGCGAATTGACCCTGCTCTGGAGCAGGAACTGGGTGTACTGGTCGATGCTGTCCTGGTCCATGCCACCGCCGGCGTGCCGCCCGTTCTGGTAGCGCAGATAGAGCTGGTAGTGCTCGGGCACGAAGCACAGGCGCGAGACGCGAGCCTGCAGGTTCTGGTGCTGCTTCCAGGCGCGGCGCTGGCTGCGCGTGGGCTGGAAGTCCTGCACACGCACGCGCAGCGGTACGCAGGCCTGGCAGCCATCACAGTGCGGCCGATAGGTGAACATGCCACTGCGGCGAAACCCCTGGGAGACCAGTTCCGAGTAGGTGGAGTTGTTGATCAGGTGGCTGGGTGTGGCCACCTGGGAGCGCGCCAGACGGCCACTCAGGTAGCTGCACGGGTAGGGGGCCGTGGCATAGAACTGCAGACTCTGGAGGGGCAGATCCTTGAGGTGCGTCACGTCGACTCCGCGGGGGGCATCATCAGTTCACGCCAGTATAGGGGCTCGAACTGCCAGCGGGGTCCGGGCTGCGCTTGCGCCGCTGCGATATGGCGCAAAAAATCCACACGCGGAATTTCATGGGCACCCAGCGAGGCGAGATGCTGGGTGTTTTGCTGGCAGTCGATCATGGTGATGCCCTGGTGCCGACAGAAGGCCACCAGGGCGGCCAGCGCGATCTTGGAGGCGTCGGTCATGCGGGCGAACATGGATTCACCGAACACTGCGCGGCCCAGAGCCATGCAGTAGAGCCCGCCCACGAGCCGCCCGTTGATCCAGGTCTCCACGCTGTGGGCGTGGCCGGCGCGGTGCAGTTGGCCATAGGCCTGCACCATGGGCGGCACGATCCACGTGCCGTCCTGGCCTTCGCGCGGGCTGTTGGCGCAGGCGCCGATCACATCGTCAAAAGCGGAATCGAAGCGGATTTCGCACCCGTCGGTCGAGATGAATTTCTGCAAGGTCTTGCGCAGTGAGCGATGCAGCCTGAACTGGCCCACCTCCAGCACCATGCGCGGGTCTGGGCTCCACCACAGGATGGGCTGCCCCGTGCTGAACCAGGGGAAGATGCCGTGCCCATAGGCCCGGCACAAGCTGTCGACATCCAAGCTGCCACCGGCGGCGAGCAGGCCGGGAGCCTCTGAGCCGGGTCCCCATGCCTGGCTGGCGGCCGGGAATGCTTCGCCAGGTTCAAGCCAGGGCAGGGGAACGGAGCGTGTGCGCATGGAGAAACTTTATCCCAAGGACGT
>JACPOI010000049.1 GCA_016185015.1 Burkholderiales bacterium | reverse complement strand
CACTGCGGAGCAGTTCAAGTCGATAGACCCTTGGGCCGTGCTACTGCGCTATGTGAGCGAAAAGATCGCCCCAGTTCTTGGCCCTTTCAAGCCGCCAGAAGTATTACCGGCTACGGGGTAACTGCCGGATTTAGGATGAATTGCCCATTGATTGCGCGCCTGCCGGAATGCCATCGGTTGGCCCGGCGGAGCAGGTGCCATTAACGCATCAATGCCGTGCTTGCGCAAGACCCGTACGCGCTATGCCTGTTTAAGAATATCAACTCGTTTCCGGCGCCGAGCTGGACCCAAGGGCATGTCCGCCACGCATAAAAGCCAGGCCAGCGACCGAAAAAAGCTGCAATTGCGCCAAGCGGCTGTAGGGATTTACCCTGCGCTACAAAAAATGATAGCGGCTGCGCCATATCCCACGAGGGCGCGCGGCTGATTTTTTTGATGTGAAATCTGGTGCATGGTTGCAGGCCAGCAACCCCGATTTTTGACCCCATTGATACACCACAAAAAGATCGGCAGAAGGGCTGGTTCGGAGACCGGAAATGGGGGTTGAATCGGGCACAATGCGCCATGCCTTTGGGCTGCCTGGTATCCACTGCGACCCGTTTTCGCGGCCCGATCTGGTGACCCATTCCCACGCGGGACCCGGCCCATTCCTGGCGTTCGACGACGATCGGATGGCGGTGGGCAGACGAACAAAACAATACGGGCGGGAGGAATCTGTCCCCGGCCCTTTTCCGCAGGAGATACCTTTATGAAGCGCGACCCCATTTCCCCACCCCACAACGACATCATCATCCAGCCGATCAGTCACGATGTGCTGGCAGAAAAATACCTCAAACCCGGCGAAACCGGCATTGACGACCTGTTCCAGCGTGTGGCGCGCGCCCTGGCCTCCGTGGAGTTGGAGGCCGATCGGCCCAAATACGAAGCCATCTTCCTGGACAACCTGTACGCCGGCGCCATTGGCGCGGGCCGCATCATGAGTGCCGCCGGCACCTCCATCCAGGCCACGCTGATCAACTGCTTTGTGCAGCCGGTGGGTGACTGCATCCAGGGTGTGGACGATGACGGCTACCCCGGCATCTACGAGGCCCTGCGTGAGGCCGCCGAAACCATGCGCCGCGGCGGTGGTGTCGGCTATGACTTCTCCCGCATCCGTCCGCGCGGCGCGGCGGTCAAGGGTACGGCCTCCATGGCCTCCGGCCCGTGCAGCTACATCAATGTGTTTGACCAGTCCTGCTCCACCGTGGAAAGCGCCGGTGCGCGCCGTGGCGCGCAGATGGGCGTGCTGCGCATCGACCACCCCGATGTGCAGGAATTCATCACCGCTAAGCGCACGCCGGGCCGCTGGAACAATTTCAACGTTTCGGTTGGCGTCAGCGATGCCTTCATGCAGGCCGTGACCGACGACAAGCCCTGGGAACTGGTGCACAGCGCCAAGCCCGGCGCCACGCTGATGGACAAGGGCGCCTACCAGCGCGACGATGGCAAGTGGGTCTATCAGAGCCTGCCGGCGCGCACGCTGTGGGACACCATCATGAAGTCGACCTACGACTTTGCCGAGCCCGGCATTTTGTTCCTGGACCACATCAACAAGGACAACAACCTCCACTACTGCGAAAGCATCTCCGCCACCAACCCCTGTGGCGAACAGCCGCTGCCGCCCTATGGCTGCTGCGACCTCGGTCCCATCATCCTGACCCGCTTCATCCGCCACCCCTTCGGCTTTGAGGGCGTGCCGGCCTTTGATTTCGAGGCCTTCGAGAAATCCGTGACCACGCAGGTGCGCGCGCTGGACAACGTGCTGGACGTGACCTTCTGGCCGCTGCAACAACAGCGTGATGAATCCTCCGCCAAGCGCCGTATCGGCGTGGGCTTCACCGGCATGGGCAACGCACTGGCCATGCTGTGCCTGCGCTACGACGCCGCCGAGGGCCGCGAGATGGCACAGCGCATCGCCACCAGCATGCGCGACGCCGCCTACACCGCGTCGGTGGAACTGGCCCAGGAAAAGGGCGCCTTCCCCAAGTTCAATGCCGACGGCTATCTGGCTTCCGGCACATTTGCCAGCCGTCTGCCCGAGTCCATCAAGGCCTCGATTCGCAAGCACGGCATCCGCAACAGCCACCTGCTGTCCATCGCACCCACCGGCACGGTCAGCCTGGCCTTTGCCGACAACGCCTCCAACGGCATCGAGCCGGCGTTCTCGTGGATGTACAAGCGCAAGAAGCGTGAGGCCGACGGCAGCCACTCCGAGTACTCGGTCGAAGACCACGCCTGGCGCGTGTACCGCGAGCTGGGCGGTGACGTCAGCAAGCTGCCCGATTACTTCGTGTCGGCGCTGGACATGTCGGCGGCCAACCACATCGCGATGATGGAAGCGGTGCAGCCCTTTGTCGACACCGCCATTTCCAAGACCGTCAACGTGCCGGCCGACTACCCCTACGACGACTTCAAGGGCCTGTACCAACAGGCCTGGAGCGCCAAACTGAAGGGTCTGGCCACCTACCGTCCCAATGCCATTTTGGGCTCGGTGCTGCACGTGGAAACACCCAAGGCCGAGGCGCCCAAGCCGGCCCCGGTCGTGGATCCGATGCGCACGGTGATCGAACGCCGTCCCAAGGGCGCCCTGTCCGCCGTGGCCGAGAAGATCGACTACTGGACCCAGGAAGGCCACAAGACGCTGTACCTGCTGGTGTCCTTCCTGCCCGTGCCCACCGCCGATGGCAAGGGCACTGTGGATCGCGCCATTGAGTTCTTCATGCCGGTGGGCCAGAGCGGCGAGTCGCAGCAATGGATCACGTCCAGCATGCGCCTCTTGTCGCTGGCCGCGCGTGGCGGCTTCCTGGAGCGCGCACTTTCCGACATGCGCAAGGTCGCCTGGGACCGCGGCCCGGTCCGTCTGGGCACGCACCAGAAGGAAGACGGCACCCAGGTCCCGATGTGGCACGACTCCGAAGTGGCCGCCGTGGCCTATGCCATCCAGAACATCCAGGCCCAGCGCAACAGCGTGCATGCCCGGGACAGCCGCCGTGCCTCCGATGCCCAGTCCGAGTCCGACGGCCTGCTGCCGCGCCAGGAAAGCGCACTGGCCACGGCACCGCTGCCGGTCATGGCCGGCAAGAAATGTGCGGAATGCGGCGCCCACGCCGTGATCCGCAAGGATGGTTGCGACTATTGCACGCAATGCGGGCACGTGGGTAGTTGTGGATGACACCTGGTAGGCCCTCGGCTGAGGTGCTGGCCGCGCTGGATCGCCATTGGCGCGCCCGCTACCTGCTGTTGGCACCCCACCGGCTGGGCTTTTTCCTGGCCATGGTGGTGCTGGTGGCCTCCGGTATCTGGTGGGCACTGGTGCAGTTGGATCGGGTCAGCGTGACCGTGGCCCTGCCGTATGCCCTGTCTCCGACGCTGGTGCATGCAGCGGTCATGACCTTCGGGTTCACGCCGCTTTTTTTCTCCGGTTTTTTGTTCACCGCCGCGCCGAAGTGGCTGCGCGTGGAGCCCATAGCGGCGCCGCTGCTGTTGATGCCCCTGCTGATGCAGGCCTGCGGCTGGCTGCTGTGGGTGGGCGGCATCCATGTGCACATGTTCATGGCACTGGCCGGTCTGGCGCTGGCCTGGAGTGGCCTGGCACGCATCACGTGGTTGTTCTGGCGCCTGGTCTGGCGCAGCCAGGAGTCGGATCGCCTGCACGCCCGCACCGTCGGCGTGGCCTGTCTGGTGGGCTGTGTCAGCCTGGGTGGTTTGCTGGCCAATCTGGTGGTGGGGGCCACTGCCATGGCGCTGGCCTGTGTGCTCACCGGCCTGTGGGGCTTTGTCGTCGTGGTGTTTGTGACCGTGGCGCACCGCATGATCCCGTTTTTCACCTCCAGCGCCATGCCCTTCATCAACGCCTGGCGGCCATTCTGGGTCCTGGGGCTGATGCTGGGCGCAGCCGTGGTCGAAGGCGTGGCGGTGTGGGTCGAAATCGACGGCCCCTTGCACGGACCGATGGCCCCGGTCTGGATGCTGGCACGCGGCATCTTTGAGCTGGCGGCCGGCGGCATTCTGCTGTGGCTGGCCCAGGTCTGGGGGGTGATGCAAAGCCTGAAGAACCGGCTGCTGGCCATGCTGCACATCGGCTTTCTGTGGCTGGGGCTGGCACTGGCGTTGGGCGGGGCGGCGCAGATCCTGGGGTTGCTGCAGGACGCACCGGTGCTGAGCCTGGGCTCGCTGCATGCCCTGACCATGGGGTGCCTGACCTCGCTGATGCTGGCCATGGTGACGCGTGTGTCCTACGGCCATAGCGGGCGTGCTCAGGTTGCCGACCGCATCGCCTGGACGCTGTTCTGGCTGGTGCAGCTGGCCACGCTGCTGCGCATCACCGCCTCCGCCCAAAGTGGCTGGGCCAGTTGGCTGCTGCTGCCCACGGCCCTGCTGTGGGCCGGCACCATGGCGGTGTGGGGCGTGCGCCTGGGTAACTGGTACGGCCGCCTGCGTCCCGACGGGCGCGCCGGTTAGGGCGGGGGAGACAACAGGCATGCACGACACCGAACTGGTCACTACCATTGCGACGCTGATGCAGTCGCGCCAGACCATCCTGCCCAAACGCCTGGTGGCGCCCGGCCCCGATGCCGAACAATTGCAGCAGATTCTGGAGGCGGCCGCCTCCGCCCCCGACCACGGCCAACTGCTGCCGTGGCGCTTTGTGCTGGTGCCGCAGACGGCACGTGCCGAGCTGGCAACGGCCTTTGGCACGGCCCTGCTGGAGCGCGACGCCCAGGCCACTGCCGAGCAGGTGCAGCAGGCGCAGGAAAAGGCCTACCGTTCTCCCTGCCTGTTGCTGGTGGTGGTGGATGCCCGCCGTGGTGACCCCGACATCGATCTGTTTGAGCGCATCGTCTCAACGGGCTGCGCGGTGCAAAACCTGCTGCTGATGGCCACTGCACTGGGCCTTGGCTCGGCGCTGACCAGTGGCAAGGCGCTGAAGTCGGCCGCTCTGCGCACGCTGTTCGGGCTGCAGCAGGATGAGCACGCCCTGTGCTTTGTCAGCCTGGGCACGGTGCAATCCAGCAAGCCAGGTCGCCTGCGGCCGCGGGCGCAGGACTACGTCACTACGCTGGCCGTTCCGTTGGATACCCCTGCCTCTGCCTGATTTGTCGGGCCATGCGCCGTTGCGTCATGGAGCGGGGTTGTCGCGCCCCGTGTACCGCAGCAGCAGGGCCACCAGATGGTCGAGCTCAAAGGGCTTGCCGATGTGGTCGTTCATGCCCGCTTCCAGGCAGGCGGCCCGGTCCGATGCCATGGCGTTGGCGGTCATTGCAATCACCGGCAGGTCGTTCAGCCCCAGGTCCTGGCGGATCGCGCGCGTAGCGGTGTAGCCATCCATCACCGGCATTTGCACATCCATCAGCACGGCATCAAAGCCGGGTTGGGTGGTTGCCACGGCGGCCACGCCCCGCTCGCCGTTCTCGGCCAGAACCACCTCGGCGCCCTCCTGGCTCAGCAGGCCTTGGGCCACCATCTGGTTGATCTTGTTGTCCTCCACGACGAGGATGCGCATGCCGATCAGGCGCTGTAGCTTCTTCGCCGGGGCAGTTGGCGCTGGCACCATCGCTGCGGGCGTCTGCGCCAGCGCAAAGCGCAATTGGAAGTGGAAGGTGCTGCCCTGGCCCAGGGTGCTGTCGAGTTGCAGCTCGCCACCCATCAGTGCGACCAGGCGTTTGGAAATGGACAGGCCCAGACCGGTACCGCCAAAACGTCGCGTGGTGCTGGACTCGGCCTGCGAGAAGCCATCGAACACATGCGCCAGCTTGTCCGGGGCAATGCCGATGCCGCTGTCGCGCACGGAAAATGCCAGCCGGGCATGCTGTGCATCGCGCTCGACCAGCCGCACGGCCAGCACCACTTCGCCTGCGCTGGTGAACTTGATGGCGTTGCCACCCAGGTTGACCAGCACCTGCTGCAGGCGCATGTCGTCACCGACCAGCAGGCGTGGCACGTCGGGGTCCACCACGAAGTGCAGTGCAATGCTCTTGCCCTCCAGGCTGGTGGTGAACAGCACCGACAGGTCGCGCAGAGTCTTGTCCAGATCGAAGGGGCGGGGGTCCAGCGTCATCTTGCCGGCCTCCACCTTGGAGAAGTCCAGGATGTCTTTGAGCAGGCCCAGCAGGGAGCGCGCCGCACCCTTGGCGTTGGCGGCGTAGTCACGCTGCTGGCTGTCCAGGTTGGTGTTCTGCAGCAGTTCCAGCATGCCCAGGATGGCGTTCATCGGCGTGCGGATTTCATGGCTCATGTTGGCCAGAAAATCGCTCTTGGCGTGGCTGGCGGCCTCGGCCGATTCGCGGGCGTTCTTCAACGCGGTGATGTCGACCCGAAAGCCCACCGTCTGGCCGAGCTTGGTCTTGCGCTCCATGATGCGCAGCCAGCGACCATCATTCAGCCGCTGTTCGATCTGGCGGTTGCCGTTGCGGTGGTCGGCCAGGCGTTCCGTGATCCATTCCTCCTCTCGGCCCAAGGCGTCCGGGTATTGGCCGTGTGCCACACCATGTCGAACGATGGCTTCAAACGTGACGCCCGGCGCAATGATGTCGGACGAGGCCTGGTAGATGTCGCGGTACTTTTCATTGCAGAACAGCAGGCGGTCGCTGGCATCAAAGACCACAAAGGCTTCGTCCAGCGCTTCCATGGCGGCCAGCAGCATGGTCTGCGTCGCATCACGCTCCACCTCGGCAATCAGCAGCTCGCTGGCGCTTTCCCGCTGGGCATTCAGGGATAGCAGATGCTTGTTGTAGCCCTCCACCAATTGGCCGATTTCGTCTCGCGTGTCCAGCACCGGCAAGGGGGCATGGTTCTCCGCCGGCGCGCTTTGCAGGCGGCTGAAGCCGGCCGACACGGCGCGGATCGGTGCCACCACGGTGCGGGCATAGCGCCAGGTCAGCGCCAGCACCCCCAGCAGGCACAGCGTGAGTACCACGGCGGTGGTCAGCGTGAGCTGGGCCACACGCCCGGTCACCAGCTGGCGGGGCGTCATCACCACCAGGTAGCCATGGCCGCGGTCGGCCGGATTGACGTCCAGCAGTATGTCCTGGCCGTCCACCGTGAGGTGCTGCGTGCCCCGCTGCTGGCGGATGATGTCCATCAGCTCTGGCGAAAGCTGCTGTCCCAGCTTGTGCGCTTCGGAATGCAGCGCGATGCGCCCGCCGGAGTCGACCAGCATCAGCATCTGGCCGGCGGGCAATGGCACGCGGCGCAGGTATTCCCGCATGATGTCATCGGACAGGCTGACGACCAGCACGCCGACGGTATCACTCTTACCCGACAGCGCCGAGAAGTGGCGGATGGCGCGCACGACGCTGGTCACCTGTGCATAGCGCGAGCTGCTGTTGATGTTGGGGCCAATGCCGCGCCACACGCTGGGTGATTCGGCCCGTGTAGCCAGGTCCAGCAAGGCCTGGGCGGTCTCCCGGGGCACGGCACTGGAGCTCAGGGTCTCACCGACATGGAACTGGGCGCCGCCAATGGAAAACAGGTCCAGCGAGATCAGCCCCTTGACGCGCACGTAGCTGTTGAGCTGGTAGCCGATCTGTGCCCGCACATTGAGTGCGTCGTAACTGCTGCTGGAGGGCGCATCGGCGCTGCGCAGGGCGCCGCCAATGGCCTCGTTGCCGGCGATATTGGTGGCCAAGTCCTCGATCTGGTCCTGGTACAGCGACAGGTAGGACGCAAAACCGCCCAGCACCCGCACGTTCTCGGTCTGCGCCTGTTCCAGCACGACGCGCCGCGATATCTCCAGCGCGCTGAATCCCAGCACGACCAGCGGTACGATGCCGGCCACCAGCAGGTAGCCCAGCAGTTTGACAGTGATGTTGAAGCGCAGCTTCACGGCTCAGCGGGACCGGCTAATGCAGGGTGGCGGCGGTCACCAGGCGGGTATCGATCATCGTGACCGCGGGGACCTCCTTGCCTTGCAGCAGGCGCACCGCCAGCACCACGCCCTGATAACCCTGCTCGGCGGCCTGCTGGTCCACGGTGGCGAGCAGATGACCGCTCTTGATTTCGGCCAGGGCTTCGGCCAGCGCGTCATAGCCCACCACCTTGACCTGGGTCTTGCCGGCTTCCTGCAGGTACTTGACGGCACCCAGGGCCATCATGTCATTGGCTGCGAACAGCAACTGGATGTCCGGGTGCTGCTTGAACAGCGTCCGACTCACGGCATAGGCCTCATCAATCTTCCAGTTGGCCGTTTCGGAGGCCACCAGTTGGATGCTCTTGTTCTCCAGCAGCGCCCGCTTGGCCCCTTCCATCCGCTGACGGGCATTGTCCGCGCTGCGTATGCCCTCCAGTATGGCGGCCTGCGTGGGCCTGGTGGCAGATTCGGCCATGAACTTGCCGGCTTTGTAGGCGCCGGCGTCGTTGTCCACACTGACGAATGGAACGGCGCTCATGCCGGCCTGCTTCAGCGCTTCGGGGTCCAGCCGGTTGTCGATGTTGATGATTTTGATGCCGGCATCGGCGGCCTTCTTGAGGGTAGGTACCAGCCGCTGGGAGTCACCCGGTGCAATGACGATGGCATCGACCTTGTCGGCAACCAGGTCGTTGACCAACTGGATCTGTTGCTCAATCGAGGTTTCCTGCGCCGCAGTCTTGACGACCAGCGCCACGCCCAAATCCTTTTCGGCCTTGCGTGCGCCCTTTTCCATTTCGATGAAAAACGGATTGGTTAGCGTTTTCATCACCAGGCCAATCCGGCGCGCGGGCGGTGCGCTGATCGCCGGGGTGGATGCCGCCTGGTTCGATGCGGCGGTGCTGTTGACACTGGGGCCGCTGGATTGGCCGCAGGCGACCAGGCCCAAGCCACACAGCGTGGTGGAAATCAGGCGGAAAAAATGCATCGGAAGCCCCCTGGCGTGCTAGTTTTTGGCTATTCACATCGTAGCGCATGCAAAAGCCCCCGCTGCGCCCCCCCCGGTGCATAGGCGTGTTCCAATAGCTGGATGAACCCCGACGCACACAAACTTTGGCAGGCACCGCAATGGGCTTTTGCGGTATTGCTGGCCCTGCTCGGCATGCTGGGGCCGTTCTCCATTGACACCTATTTGCCGGCCTTTGCCGGTATCGCCGAGTCGCTGGACGCATCGCCCGTGCAGATCCAGCAGACGCTGTCGGCCTACCTGTTCGGCTTTGCCTTCATGGGCCTGTTCCATGGCGCCATTTCCGACAGCTTTGGCCGCCGCCCGGTCGTGCTGTGGGGGCTGGTGGCCTTTACCGTGGCCTCGGCCGGTTGCGCGCTGTCGCAAAGCATCGGCCAACTGATCTTTTTCCGGGCCATGCAGGGCCTGTCGACCGGCGCCGGTATCGTGGTGTCGCGCGCGGTGATCCGGGACATGTTCCCGCCCTCGCAGGCGCAGAAGGTCATGAGCCAGGTCACGATCTTCTTTGGCGTGGCGCCGGCCATTGCGCCGATGGTGGGCGGCTGGATGCTGGTGCATATGAGCTGGCACGGCATCTTCTGGTTTCTGACCGCCGTGGGTGTGCTGTTGTGGCTGGCCATTTTTCGGCTGCTGCCGGAAACCCTGCACACCACGCAGCGCCAGCACTTCCATCCCCGCAACCTGATGGCGGGTTACTGGAAGCTGGGCTCGGACCCGCGCTTTCTGTTGCTGGCCCTGGCCAGCGGCATACCGTTCAACGGCATGTTCCTTTACATCCTGAGTGCGCCGGTGTTTCTGGGTGAGCATTTGCAACTGGCGCCGCAGCAGTTCTTCTGGTGCTTTCTGATCACGATCAGCGGCATCATGGGCGGCGCGCTGGTGAGCGGTCGGGTGGCGGGCAAGATCACGCCCAAGCGCCAGATCCGCATCGGCTTTTCCATCATGTTGGCGATTGCCCTGGTCAACTTGGCGGCCAATCTGCTGTTCAAGGCCCATGTCAGTTGGGCCCTGCTGCCGCTGGGCATCTTTTCCTTTGGCTGGGCGCTGATGGTGCCGGTGGTGACGTTGCTGGTGCTGGACCTGCACCCCGATCGGCGCGGCATGGCCTCCAGCCTGCAGATGTTCATCGGCTCCACGGCCAACGGCATCGTGGCCGGCGTGGTGTCACCCCTGGTGATGCACTCCACGGTGTGGCTGGCCGTGTCGTCGCTGCTGATGCTGTGTGTAGGCCTGGTTTCATGGGTCTACATCCGTTATCGCTGGCCGGATATTGGTCATACCATAGCGCATGCTTAAGGCCTCCTGGTTGCTTGTCGGTGTGCTCGCCGTGTCCCTGGTGTGGCACGGGGGGGCGGCCGCGCAGAGCGACGCACTGGAGCGCATCGACGCGATTTACCTGTTGTCCGAGAAGGACAATACGGCGGCCCTGGAACAGATGCGCCAGCTGGGGGACAGCCTGGGCAGCAAGGCCCCGTATGCGGTGCGGCGCGCCTACCTGGCCAAACGCATCGAACTGGAACTGGATTCCGCACAGACCGATGCGGCCAGGGCCTCCATCGCCACGCTGTTGCACCTGGCCCAGGCCCAGAAAGATGATGCGGGCATCGCACTGGCCACGGTCCTTGATGCCTACATCCTAGTTTCGGCTGCCAAACTGGAAGCCGCTCTGCTCAAGCTCGGTGAGGCCTTGCCGCTGGCCCAGCGCGCGGCCGATCCCGAGGTGTTGTGGCAGCACTACCGCGTGCAGGGGCTCGCACAGTTGGCCCTGGGTCAGTTTGCCCAGGCCCTGGAGAGCTTTCTGCAATGCCAGCGCTATGCCGACCAGCAGACCCACAACGCTCCACAGTCCCGGCTGAGGGCTCTGGGCGAACTCAGCAAGGTGTATGCGGCCATGAAGAATCCGCAGAAGTCGCTGGCCGTGATTGATGAGGCCCTCGTGCTGGCCAAGCAACTGGACTCGAACAAGATGCAGGCCACGCTGTACCTGAACCAGGGCAACGAGTTTGCCATCCTGGGGCGCAGCAAGGACAGTATCCGGGCCTACGAACGGGCACTCAAGGTCAGCCGGGACAGTGTTGGCGCGTTCCGAGGCCACACTGCTCAACAACATCGGCGACAGCAATCTGCGTAGCCACAACTACCCGGCGGCCGAGCAGTATGCGCGCCAGGCATTGGACAAGTACCGCGCGCTGGATGACCAAGGCGGGGCAGCGGCAGCGCAGGCCAACATCGGCTTTGCGCTGATGGGGCAGGGCAGCGTGAGCCAGGGTGCGGCCGAGGTGCGCGCCGCGCTCAAGCGCATGCAGGATGCCGGTGCCAAGGCGGACGAGGAAGACGTGCTGGGCGAACTGGGTCGCATGTACGAGCAACTGGGCCTGTACCGCGAGGCCGTGGCCACGATCCGTGAGCAGCAGGCGCTCAGCCAGGCGCTGTTCCGCACCGACCGCGAAAAGGCGGTGGCCGCACTGCAGGAGCAGTTCGATGCCGCCCAGCGCGAGAAGCAGATCGAGCTGCTGGCCCGCGCCAACAGCCTGAAGGACGCCGAGATCAGCAACCAGCACCTGCAGCAGGTCGTGACGCTGCTCGGCGCCGTGGTTACCGTCATGGGCGGCTTCTTTGTGTTCCTGCTGTACCGGCGCGTGCAGCGCACCAACGAGAAGCTGCGCCAGGCCAACCAGCAGTTGGAGTTCCATGCTTCGCGCGATCCGCTGACCGGCCTGTTCAACCGCCGCTCCTTCATTGAACTGATGCAGCAGCGCACGGCCACGGGGGCCGGTGGCGCCCGGCGCGAAGACGATGTGCCCGACGGCCTGCTGGTGCTGGACATTGACCATTTCAAAAATATCAACGACAGCCTGGGCCATGCCGGTGGCGACACCGTGCTGGTGGAGGTCGCCAAGCGCCTGCGTGCCGCCGTGCGCGATACCGACATGGTGATGCGCTGGGGTGGTGAGGAATTCTTGATCTTTTCGCCCAAGGCCAATGCCGAGCATCTGAAAAACCTGGCCCAGCGCGTGCTCAAGGTCGTGGCCTAGGACCCCATCGCCGTTGGCGGCAGCGTGCTGCGCGTCACGGCCACCGGCGGTTTTTTGTCGTTGCCGTTCTCCGGCCTGTCCGAGACCGAATGCAACTGGGAAAAGGCCATGCAGATCGCCGACATGGCGCTGTACCTGGGCAAGGTCAACGGCCGCAACCGCGCCTATGGCCTGAACCGCCTGCTGGCGCCGTTCGAGCAGGTCATGCCGGTGTTGGAGCGCGACATCTCCGCCGCGCTGAAGGCCGGCATGGTCGAACTAGTGGAAGTGCAAGGGCCCGAAAACTAGGTCCTGTACAGCGCGGGAAGATCGGCATATACTGTATGTAAACAAGGGGTATCCACTTAGCTCCAGTTGATGCAAAATAGCTGGATGGAAACCCAGATATTAGCGCCGAATCCGGGTAAGGACTACCCCCAGACCTGGAACGAATTTCTCGATTGGTTTGCCACCGAGGAGGCGTGTCTTGCGT
>JACPOI010000048.1 GCA_016185015.1 Burkholderiales bacterium | reverse complement strand
TTGGACATCAGGGGACATTTCTAATTTGGGTTGACACACGCAGTAAGCGCCCGGAGGTCGGCTAGAATGATCAGCTGATCTGTATGGTCATATAAGTCAGTAAGCATATAAATTCCGAACCCGGTAGACTTGATTGAGGATTTCCATGAGCGACACGCTTGCCGATAAGAGTCAGATGGACCCGAGCAAACGGACGTGGCTGATTGCCACTGGTTGTGCAGGTACCGTAGGTGGCGTGGCAGCCGCCATTCCCTTTGTCAGCACCTTCCAGCCTTCCGAGCGCGCCAAGGCGGCCGGTGCTGCGGTCGAGGTGGACATCTCTGCCCTCAAGCCGGGTGAGAAGGTGACCGTCGAGTGGCGCGGCAAACCGGTCTGGATCATGCGCCGCACGCCCGAGCAGCTGGCCACGCTGGAAAAGGTGGAAAGCCAGCTCGCCGACCCGAATTCGGATCGCAAGGCCTACCCGACCCCCGACTACGCCAAGAACCGTCACCGCTCCATCAAGCCCGAGATCTTCGTTGGCGTTGGCATCTGCTCTCACCTGGGCTGCTCGCCCTCCGACAAGCTGCAGCCGGGCGCCCAGCCCTCGTTGCCGGATGACTGGCAAGGCGGTTTTCTCTGCCCCTGCCATGGCTCGACCTTCGACATGGCCGGCCGCGTGTTCAAGAACAAACCGGCGCCCGACAATCTGGAAGTGCCGCAGCATATGTACCTGTCCGACAGCAAGCTGCTGATCGGTGAAGACAAGAAGGCTTGAGGAACAAGAACATGGCTGAATTCAAGGAAATCGCTGCCGACGCACCGGTGGTGGCCAAGGTCACCAACTGGCTGGAAAATCGCTTCCCGACCGCGTTCGACGCCTACCGTGTGCACATGTCGGAGTACTACGCTCCGAAGAACTTCAACTTCTGGTATTTCTTCGGCTCACTGGCCATGCTGGTGCTGGTGATCCAGATCGTGACCGGCATCTTCCTGGTCATGCACTACAAGCCGGACGCTGCCCTGGCCTTCGGTTCGGTCGAGTACATCATGCGCGACGTGCCCTGGGGCTGGCTGGTGCGCTACATGCATTCAACTGGCGCTTCTGCCTTCTTCGTAGTGGTCTACCTGCACATGTTCCGCGGCCTCATCTATGGCAGCTACCGCAAGCCGCGCGAGCTCGTCTGGATCTTCGGCTGCGCCATCTTCTTGGTGCTGATGGCCGAGGCCTTCATGGGCTATCTGCTGCCCTGGGGCCAGATGTCCTACTGGGGCGCCCAGGTGATCGTGAACCTGTTCTCGGCCATCCCCTTCATCGGTCCGGATCTGGCCCTGCTGATTCGCGGCGACTATGTGGTGGGTGACGCAACGCTGAACCGCTTCTTCAGCTTCCACGTGATTGCCGTGCCGCTGGTCCTGCTGGGCCTGGTGGTGGCCCACCTGCTGGCGCTGCACGATGTCGGCTCGAACAATCCCGACGGCGTCGAGATCAAGGGCCCGAACGCGCCCAAGGATGCCAAGGGCAAGCCGCTGGACGGCATCCCCTTCCACCCCTACTACACGGTGCACGA
Source organism: Burkholderiales bacterium (assembly GCA_016185015.1). Lineage (GTDB taxonomy): Bacteria > Pseudomonadota > Gammaproteobacteria > Burkholderiales > Burkholderiaceae_C > Hylemonella. Next base: position 27,569 of record JACPOI010000048.1, on the reverse strand, counting down.
CATCATGGGCGTCAGCGTGTTCCTGATGGTGTTCTCCGCCATCGTGTTCTTCGCACCTGAGTTCGGCGGTTATTTCCTGGAGTACAACAACTTCATCCCGGCCGACCCGCTCAAGACCCCGGCGCACATCGCCCCGGTCTGGTACTTCACGCCCTACTATTCGATGCTGCGTGCCATCACCACCGAGATGATGTACGCGCTGATCGCCTGTGTGGTGCTCGCTGCTGCCCTGGGTGCCCTGCGTGCCCAGCTTTCGACGCTGGGCAAGGGCGTGGTGCTGGGTGCTGCGCTGGTGCTGATCGCGCTGATGCTGGCCATCGATGCCAAGTTCTGGGGCGTGCTGGTCATGGGCGGCGCTGTCGTCATCCTGTTCTTCCTGCCCTGGCTGGACAACTGCCCGGTCAAGTCGATCCGCTACCGTCCGGACTGGCACAAGATCCTGTACGGCATCTTCGTGATCAACTTCGTCATCCTTGCTTATCTGGGTGTGCAGCCGCCGTCGCCGATCGGCGAGCGTGTGTCACAGGTCGGCACCCTGTTCTACTTCGGCTTTTTCCTGTTGATGCCTTGGTGGAGTCGTCTGGGTCAGACCAAGCCGGTGCCCAGCCGCGTGACCTTCGAGGCCCACTGAGCCGGAGACTACAAAAATGAAAAAATTCATTCTTGCCCTGACCACCTTCCTCGCTCTCAGCGGAGCCGTCCATGCCTCCGGTGGTGGCATTGCCTGGGACAAGGCACCCGGTAACACCAGTGACCATGCCTCGTTGCAAAACGGTGCCCGTCTCTTTGTCAACTACTGCCTGAACTGCCACTCGGCAGCCTACATGCGTTACAACCGCCTGCAGGACATCGGTTTCACCACCGAGCAGATCAAGGACAACCTGCTGTTCACGACCGACAAGGTCGGCGAGACCATGAAGTCGGCCATCGATCCGAAGCAGGCCAAGGAATGGTTCGGCGCCAATCCGCCCGACCTGACCGTGATCGCGCGCTCGCGCGCCGGCCACGGCGGCACCGGGGCTGATTACCTCTACACCTTCCTGCGCACGTTCTATCCCGACGAGACCAAGGCCACGGGCTGGAACAACCTGGCTTTCCCCAGTGTTGGCATGCCGCACGTGCTGTGGGAGCTGCAAGGCCAGCGCCGGCCGCTGGTCGAGATCCGCAAGGAACATGGCCACGACGTGGAGATCTTCAAGGGCTGGCAGCAGGTGACCCCCGGCACGATGACACCCCTGCAGTACGACCAGGCGGTGGGTGACTTGGTGAACTTCCTGCAGTGGATGGGTGAGCCCTCCCAGAACACGCGTGTACGTGTGGGTGTCTGGGTCATGCTTTTCCTGCTGGTCTTCACCCTGATCGCCTGGCGACTCAACGCGGCTTACTGGAAAGACGTCAAGTAAGCGCTTCTTTCGACTAATTTTGCACCAAAAAGGTGCAAAACTTGCTATTTATAGAGTGGGTTTGCGACAATGCAACCCACTCTTTTAGTTTCGACCTGATCTGCTCACAGATCAGTCTGCCCTGAAGCTAGGTTTTGATTTTTAGGAGCTTCCCCCATGATGGTGTTGTACTCGGGCACGACCTGCCCCTTCTCCCACCGCTGCCGTTTTGTCCTGTTCGAGAAGGGCATGGATTTCGAAATCCGTGACGTCGACCTCTACAACAAGCCCGAAGACATCAGCGTCATGAACCCCTACGGCCAGGTGCCGATCCTGGTGGAGCGCGACCTGATCCTGTACGAGTCGAACATCATCAACGAGTACATCGACGAGCGTTTTCCGCACCCGCAGCTCATGCCCGGCGATCCGGTCGACCGTGCCCGCGTGCGCCTGTTCCTGCTCAACTTCGAGAAGGAGCTATTTGTTCACGTGTCCACGCTCGAATCGCGTGCCGCCAAGAGCAATGAAAAGGCCCTGGAAAAAGCGCGTTCGCACATCCGTGACCGCCTGACCCAGCTCGCCCCGGTATTCCTGAAGAACAAGTACATGCTGGGCGAGAACTTCTCCATGCTGGACGTGGCGATCGCTCCGCTGCTGTGGCGCCTGGACTACTACGACATCGAGCTGAGCAAGAATGCTGCGCCGCTGCTGAAATATGCAGAGCGTATCTTCTCGCGGCCTGCGTATATCGAGGCCCTGACACCTTCCGAGAAGGTGATGCGCAAGTAAGGCCAGCTTCCGTGTCTACGACGAGTGCCAGCGGGACGACCTCGACCCGCCCCTATCTGATTCGCGCCCTTTACGAATGGTGTACCGACAACGGCCTGACGCCCTATGTGGCCGTGCGGGTCGACGATACGGTGCGTGTCCCGCGCGAATACGTCAAGGACGGCGAGATCGTTCTCAATATCAGCATGGACGCGACCAGCGCCCTGAAGCTGGGGAACGACTACATCGAGTTCAAGGCGCGCTTTGCCGGCGTGGCCCGCGACATCATGGTCCCGCTGAACCGCGTCATGGCCATCTATGCGCGCGAAAGCGGCCAGGGCATGGCGTTCCCTTTGGACGAGGATGAGCCCGGGCCGATCACCGATGAAGGCGGTGCGGTCGGTGCGCCTGCTGAATCCGAGCCGGCCGCCGGCCCGGCAGCCGTCTTGAGCAGTGTCGTGCCGGTCCGCGACGAGGGGGGCGATGAGCCTGAACCACCGCGGCCGGGTGGCTCACGTCCTGCGCTCAAGCGTGTCAAATAAGACGGCCTACGGGCGTGGGGCGCGGCTTGCCTCTTCTCTTGCTCTCTGGGCCGTGCAGTAAAATTGTCTTCGCGCCGATTTAGCTCAGTTGGTAGAGCAACCGCCTTGTAAGCGGTAGGTCGTCAGTTCGAATCCGACAATCGGCACCATTTCCTGTCAAAAATCACATTTTTGACGGCTTCGGCCGCGTTTAGCGCCCCGACGGGATTTGAACTTTGAGCCGAATTGCGCTAACCTGCCAGCCTTTGGTGCGCAAATGAGCCTCTAACGCTGGCAGAAGCTGGCGGATTTTGGCAGCAGCAGCATTGCTGTTAACAATCAGACACCAATTCGAACCATCGATCGGTCCGGCCGTGACCGCAGAGCGCAGCACGGCCGGTATCATCGCCTCAACAGCCTTGAGCCGGGCGACGGAGTCTTTGCTGAGTTCGCTCAGGCGGGCCAGCATCGGCGATTCCTGTGTTGCCTGCAGCAGCGTGACTGACTGATGGCGGCGGGTCGTCATTCGATTGTGGGCAAAGAAGGAATAGAGATGCATTTGATTATCACGGATGCATGGCTGGCCAAAAGCCGTGCGATACATCTGAGTGGTACCAAGCTGCTGCTGGTTGGCCTGAGCCTGTCTTTCGCGCTGATGGTGGTGGCCGCTGGTCTGTACCACTGGGTGTTCCTGAAGGGCGCGCGTGAAGGCTGGCCCGTGATTGGCGCGCTGGTCAAGCTGGTGGTGAAGGACGAATTCGCCCTGCGAGATCGTTTCATGCGCGAAAACCTCGACGTCATGGCTCGCCGGCTTGGCGAAATGCAGGCTAAACTGCTGCAGCTGGAATCCCTGGGCGAGCGTGTCTCCGGTCTGGCGGGCATCAATCCCGCCGACGTCCGGGCCAAACCTGGCCAGGGTGGCGCCCTGGTGTCGGGCCGTCCCCTGACGATGGAAGAGCTGGAAAAAACACTGGCGGACCTGGATCGCGTGACGGAGCAGCGTACCGATCTGATGGCGGTGGTCGAGTCCCGCCTGTTTGAGCAAAAAGTTCGCTCCATGATGATTCCAACCCAGCACCCGGTGGCCTTCGGCGGCGCCGGCTCCGGCTTTGGTTGGCGCATTGACCCATTTACCGGGCGCTCAGCCCTCCACACCGGTATTGACTACCAGTCGACAACCGGTACGGCGATCCTGGCGGCGGCCGGCGGTGTGGTGGTGACGCAGGAGTTTCGCCCCGATTACGGCAACATGGTCGAGATCGACCACGGCAAGGACCTGGTCACCCGTTATGCCCATGCGTCCAAACTCATCGTGAAAAAGGGCGATCTGATCAAGCGGGGGCAGAAGATCGGTGAAGTGGGTACCACGGGGCGTTCAACCGGCCCGCACCTGCACTTTGAGGTCTTGGTGCGTGGTGTGCCCCAGGATCCGCACAAGTTCATGAACGCCAGCCGCAGCCAGCCCGCGCAGCAGCTGGCGCTGGCGCCCGCTGCCCCGGTCGCGAGGGCCCCGGTACCGGTCGCACCACAGGCCGTCGCGGCGCCGAAACCGCCGGTGGCGACCTTGCCGGCACCCGTCAGGCCGGCCGTGCAGCCGACGGCCCCAGCGTCCGTGAATACAGCACCGGCCTCCGTTCCGGCAGGTTCCCCCGCCAAGCCGGCTGCAGTTGCTCCCGCGGCTGTTCCGGCCGTGGCTGCCGCACCCGCTGCGCCAGCGGCACAAAGGTAGAATCAAGCGCTTCGCGCTCCCGGTGCCGCAAGGCGTCGGGGACTGCCGTCGCCTTAATTGGCGACACTCACCACTAGACAGATAAGGATTGCACGGCGCTGCCGGTTTTTGTGACCGGCAGGGCGGTGCGGCGTTCATGGGCATCAACATCCTCACCAAAATTTTTGGCAGCCGCAACGACCGGCTGCTCAAACAATACCGCGGCGTGGCAGCCCGCATCAATGCGCTGGAACCAGCTTTCGAAAAGCTGGACGACAGCGCCTTGCAGGCCAAGACCGTCGAGTTCCGTGAGCGCGTTGCCCAGGGCGAGCGCCTGGAAGCACTGTTGCCGGAAGCTTTTGCGACGGTCAGGGAAGCCTCCAAGCGGGTGATGAAGATGCGTCACTTCGATGTGCAGCTCATGGGCGGCATGTCACTGCACCAGGGCAAGATTTCGGAAATGCGCACCGGCGAAGGCAAGACCTTGACGGCCACGCTGCCGGTCTATCTGAACGCCCTGACAGGCAAGGGCGTGCACGTGGTGACGGTCAACGATTACCTGGCCAATCGCGATGCCCAGTGGATGGGGCGTTTGTACAACTTCCTGGGGCTCACGGTGGGCGTGAACCTGCCGCAGATGTCGCGCCAGGAAAAACAGGCCGCGTACGCCGCCGACATCACCTACGGCACCAACAACGAATACGGTTTCGACTACTTGCGTGACAACATGGTCTACGAGGTGGTGGACAGGGTGCAGCGCGGCCTGAACTACGCCATCGTCGACGAGGTCGACTCGATCCTGATCGACGAGGCGCGCACGCCGCTCATCATCAGCGGCCAGGCAGAAGACCATACGGCGTTGTACCTGGCCATCAACAAGCTGGTACCGGGCCTGACGCGCCAGGAGGGCGAGGCCGATCCCCGCACCGGTGAGGGCGTGATCAAGCCTGGTGACTTCACGGTTGACGAGAAAAGCCATCAGGTCTTCCTCACGGAGATGGGCCATGAAAAGGCCGAGGCCCTGCTGGCCCAGGCCGGCCTGCTGCCCGAAGGCGCCAGCCTTTACGACCCGGCCAACATCACCTTGGTGCACCATCTTTATGCCGGCCTGCGGGCACGGCACCTGTACCACCGGGACCAGCACTATGTGGTCCAGAACGGCGAGGTGGTGATCGTCGACGAGTTCACGGGCCGTCTGATGACGGGACGGCGCTGGAGCGACGGCCTGCACCAGGCCGTCGAGGCCAAGGAGGGGGTGGCGATCCAGGCCGAGAACCAGACCCTGGCTTCCATCACCTTCCAGAACTATTTCCGTCTCTACGGCAAGCTGGCCGGCATGACCGGTACGGCAGACACCGAGGCTTACGAGTTCCAGGAGATCTACGGCCTGGAGACGGTGGTGATTCCGCCCAACCGCCCGAGCAGCCGGGACGATCAGCTCGATCGCGTGTACAAGACCACACGCGAGAAGTACGAGGCGGCGATCACCGACATCCGCGAGTGCTACGAACGGGGCCAGCCGGTGCTGGTGGGGACGACCTCGATCGAGAATTCGGAGATCATTGCGCAGCTGCTGGAGAAGGCCAAGTTGCCGCACCAGGTGCTTAACGCCAAGCAGCACGCACGCGAAGCGGACATCATTGCCCAGGCGGGTCGTTCCAAGATGATCACCATCGCCACCAATATGGCGGGCCGCGGGACTGACATCGTGCTGGGTGGCAATGTGGAGAAGGCCATCGAGGCGATCGAAGCCGACGAGTCGCTGGACGCTGCCGCGAAGCGGCAGAAGATCGACGCGTTGCGCGTGCAGTGGGACCAGGAACACGAGAAAGTGGTGGCGCTGGGCGGTCTGCGCATCATCGCCACCGAACGCCATGAGTCGCGTCGTATCGACAATCAGCTGCGCGGTCGTTCCGGCCGCCAGGGTGACCCCGGCTCTTCGCGTTTCTACCTGAGCCTGGACGATGCGCTCATGCGCATCTTTGCGGGCGACCGCGTGCGCGCCATCATGGACCGGCTGAAGATGCCTGATGGTGAGGCCATCGAAGCTGGCATCGTCACACGCAGCATCGAGAGTGCCCAGCGCAAGGTCGAGGCGCGCAATTTCGATGTCCGCAAGCAGCTGCTTGAGTACGACGACGTGGCGAACGACCAGCGCAAGGTGATCTACCAGCAGCGCAACGCTATCCTCGACGCGGAAGCCCTGTCGACGCAGATCGCCTCGCTGCGCGAAGGTTGTTTCACCGACCTGGTGCGTCAATTCGTGCCGGCAGAGTCGGTGGAAGAGCAATGGGACCTGCCAGCGTTGGAAAAAGTTTTGCATGACGAATGGCAGCTGGACTTGTCTCTGCAAAGCCTGGTGCAGGATGCCAGCGCGATCAGCGACGACGACATCCTTGAAAAGGTGATCGCCGCGGCGCATGCGGCCTACGACGCCAAGGTGACACAGGTTGGCGCCGGCAATTTCACCCAATTCGAGCGCATGGTGCTGCTGCAGAGCATCGACACACAATGGCGCGAGCATCTGAGCGCATTGGACTATCTGCGCCAGGGCATCCACCTGCGTGGTTACGCGCAGAAGCAGCCCAAGCAGGAGTACAAGCGCGAGGCTTTCGAGTTGTTTGGCCAGTTGCTGGACTCCGTCAAAAATGAAGTGACGCGTGTGCTCATGACCGTGCGCGTGCAGTCCAGCGAGCAGATCGAGCAGGCGGCCGAGGCGATGGAGAGCAAGGCTGAACACATCGCCAACGTGACCTATACCGCGCCGTCTGAAACCGGCGAAGTGGTAACCACTGTCGACGCTGCGACCCAGGTGGCTGCCGTAGCGCGTGTGGGCCGTAACGAACCCTGTCCCTGCGGCAGCGGCAAGAAATACAAGCACTGCCATGGCAAGCTGAGCTGACGCCTTCCTCGTATCCCTCTTCGCTCACGAGTCGCACCATGCCCGTCAACCTGTCTGCTCCCAATCCGGCTGAACTCTTTCCCATCGCAGGGATGCGCATCGGCGTTGCCGAAGCCGGCATCCGCAAGGCCCATCGAAAAGACCTCACGGTCGTGCTGCTCGACGAGGGCGCTTCGGTGGCCGGTGTCTTTACGCAAAACCGCTTCTGTGCCGCACCGGTGCAAGTCTGTCGCGAGCACCTAGCCGCGGGACGCGGTATCCGCGCGATGGTGATCAACACGGGGAATGCCAACGCGGGCACTGGGCTCGAAGGCCTGACACGTGCGCGAAGCACCTGTGCGGCGTTGGCCAAACAACTGAAGATTGCGCCCGAGCAGGTGTTGCCGTTCTCGACGGGGGTGATCATGGAGCCCCTGCCGCACGATCGTATCGAGGCCGGCTTGCCGGCGGCACTGGCCGATGCGCGCCCTGACAACTGGATGCGCGCGGCCGAAGGGATCATGACCACTGACACCGTGCCCAAGGCGTTCGGTGCACAAATCACCATCGCCGGCGCCAAGGTCAGCATCACGGGCATCAGCAAGGGGGCCGGCATGATCCGCCCGAATATGGCCACCATGCTGGGGTATATGGCGACCGACGCCTGCGTCAGCGCGGCCGTCATGCAGCAACTGGCGCGCGAGTTGGCCGATGGATCGTTCAACCGTGTCACGGTTGACGGCGATACGTCCACCAACGATTCCTTCGTTGTCATTGCCAGCAACAAGGCGGCACATCCGGTGATCGAATCGCTGGACAGCGCCGAAGGCCGGCAGCTTAAGGCGGCCATGCTCGAGGTGGCACGCAAGCTGGCCCAGGCCATCGTGCGCGATGGCGAAGGCGCCACCAAATTCATGACCATCCGCGTGCAGGGTGGCAAGAATGCCGAAGAGTGTCGCCTGGTGGCCTATGCCATAGCCCACTCCCCCCTGGTGAAGACGGCCTTCTACGCCAGCGACCCGAACCTGGGCCGTATCCTGGCCGCGGTGGGGTATGCCGGCATCAGCGATCTGGACCAGAGCCGCATCGATCTTTTCCTGGATGACGTGCACGTGGCCGTGCAGGGCGGGCGCAACCCGTCCTACCGCGAGGAGGACGGCCAGCGCGTGATGAAACAAAGCGAGATCACGGTACGTGTGGTGCTGGGGCGTGGCCAGGCCGAGGATACGGTCTGGACTTGTGATTTCAGCCACGAGTACGTGACCATCAACGCCGATTACCGCTCCTGATTTTTCATGCAGTCCCAACTTGAACGCCTGCTGCTCCGTGCCGAGCATCTGATGGCACGCATCGAATCGATCCTACCCCAGCCCCTGAGCCAACCGGACTGGGAGGCGTCGATTGCCTTTCGCTACCGCAAGCGCAGCTCGGGCCACGGTGTCATCGAGCCGGTGCGCCACGTGGGCGCGATGAAGCTGGAAAATCTCAAGGAAATCGATCAGCAGAAAGAGAAGATCCAGCGCAACACCGAGCAGTTCGTGAGCGGCCTGCCGGCCAACAACGTGCTGCTGACCGGTGCGCGCGGAACCGGCAAGTCCTCGCTGATCCGGGCCTGTCTGCACACCTACGCCGAACGGGGTTTGCGTCTGATCGAAGTCGACAAGTCCGACATGGTGGATTTGCCGGATATCGTGGAGGCCGTGTCGCAGCGTCCCGAAAAGTTCATCGTCTTCTGCGACGACTTGAGCTTCGAGGACGGTGAGCCAGGCTACAAGGCATTGAAGTCCATCCTCGACGGCTCGGTATCGGCCACCACGCCCAATGTGCTGATCTACGTGACCAGCAACCGCCGGCACCTGCTGCCCGAGTACATGAAGGACAACCTCAGTTACAGCCATACCGAGGACGGCGAGATCCATCCCGGTGAGGTGGTGGAGGAGAAGATCTCCTTGTCCGAGCGTTTTGGCCTGTGGGTCAGTTTCTACCCCTTCAGCCAGGACGAGTACCTGAACATCGTGACGCAGTGGCTGTCGTCCTTCGGCGTCTCTGCATCCGCCATCGCAGCCGCCCAGCCCGAAGCGCTGGTCTGGGCACTGGAGCGTGGTTCCCGCAGTGGCCGCGTGGCCTATCAGTTCGCCAAGGACTACGCCGGCAAACACGGCAACCAGGCATGAAGCCCACGCTAGTTGCCGATGGCCACCGTCCACGCGAGGGAGGGGCCGACCGGCCGGTGACCGAGGTCGCGGTGGGGGTGCTCGTGCAGCCGGATGGTCGTTTCCTGCTCACCTCTCGTCCGGATGACAAGGTCTACGCCGGCTACTGGGAGTTCCCCGGCGGCAAGCTGGAGGCTGGTGAAAGCGTGGCCCAGGCCCTGACGCGCGAGTTGCATGAAGAACTGGGGATTGAAGCACTGGCGATCCAGCCCTGGAAGAGCGAGCTGGTCGACTATCCGCACGCGCTGGTGCGCTTGAATTTCTGCAAGGTGACGTCCTGGCGTGGCGAGCTGCAGATGCGCGAAGGCCAGTCCTTTGCGTGGCAGCAGCTGCCGGTCCAGATGACCCCAGTATTGCCTGGCGCCGTTCCGGTGCTGGAGTGGCTGGCCGAGGAGCGCGCTTACACAGGCGTGACCCGCGCCTCCGTCTGAACTTCGGCGCGCAGGCTATTGCAGCTTGGGGTCGCCGAACTCCTGGTCATCCGGTGGCGCGTCGGCCGGCATGCGGAAGTCTTCACTGGCCCACGCGCCGAAATCCCTCTTCTTGCAGCGTTCGCTGCAAAAGGGTCGGTAAGGATTGCTGGGGGCGTAGACACTGTCGCCGCCGCAGGTCGGGCAGGTCACCCGTCTTGCCTGATCTGCTGACATGTCAGTGGGGCGTTGCATGGCGCGATGACGTGACAGGGATTGAAGTCTCAGGAGCACAAGGTCAGGTCGAACGACGCGTCCTGGTTGCTCGCATGCAGACGGTCGTCGGCCTCGAGGCGCATCAGACGGATCGAGACGATCAGGCGGTTGCCACTGATTTCCGGAATCAGCCCCAAGGCTGGATCGATGGTCAGGCGCAGCAACTGGAATGTGCGCCCCTGGGGCAGGGGCTGCTGGTACTGCCCCCCCGGTGCCATGACTTTTTGCGGCACACCCGAGTCTCGCAGCAGCGTCAGCAGCAGGCCGATGGCGTCCGCGATGGGGGTCAGGGTGGCGATCCAGCGTTGCAGGTCGGTGCGGCGCTGGTCGCCTGTTTGATGTTGCCACGCGAAGTAAGCCGGCAGATCAAAAGCGCAGGTGCCACCCGGAATGCCGATGCGGCTGCGGATGCTCATGAGCCAGTCGTTCTCGGTCAGGTGGTGACCGGCCTTGCCGGTGAGGTTGTTCAGCTGGCTGTAGCACTGTTCGATCTGTTGCAGGACTTCGTCGAGCACGGATTGGGCAATGCTGGGATTACCACGGTAGCCGTTCAGGATCTGTTTCTGGCGGTCCAGGTCGCGCAGCACGTCGGCCTTGAGGTCGGCACGGGCGCCCACGTCCATGACTTCGAAGAGGCTGGCCAGGGCGTAGTGGTGATCCAGTGCCTCGTCGCGCGCGACCAGCTCGAGCAGTCGGCGGAACAGGTTCTCCAGACGCAGATAGGTCCTGATGCGCTCGTTGAAGGGATATTCGTAGGTGATCACGCTGGTACTTCCGGACGGCGAATCATAGCCCGAAGCGGCGTGCCAGGAGCCCGACCAGACGTGCCAGTTCAGGCAGGTCCAGGCCATCGTTGCAGATCACGTGGTCGGCTGCCTGCAGGCGCAGGCGACGGCTCACCTGCTGTGCGAGGATGCGCTCGACCTCGTCGCGGCTGAGCCCGTTGCGCCGCATCACCCGTTCGATCTGGGTCTCGGCCCGGCAGTCCAGCACCAGCACCTGGTCGAGTCGCGCGCGCCAGTGGGCGGATTCGACCAGCAGGGGGACATCAAAGACGATGCAGGGGAAGCCAGCCGCGATGGCGGCTTCGGCCTGGCGCCGGGTTTCCAGGCCGACCAGCGGATGCACGATCTGTTCCAGCCGTCGGCGTGCCGTGGGGTCGCTGAAGGCCAGGGCGCGCATGCTGTCCCGATCAAGGGCGCCCTCGGTGGTGATGAAGGTCGGACCGAAGGCTTGCCGGATGGCATCGATGGCGGGGCCACCCGCCGCCGTGGCCTGGCGCGAAATCGCATCGGCATCGATGATGGCGGCCCCGCGCTCGGCCAGCATGCCGGCCACCGTGCTCTTGCCGCTGCCTATGCCGCCGGTGAGACCGAGACGTGTCACGCCCCGCATCGTTCACAACCCGACAAAACGCAGGATGCTTTGCGGCCCGAAGATCATGGCGGTCAGCCCGGCGGCGGCCAGAAAGGGGCCGAAAGGCACATAGCCGCCTTCACGCAAACCCGTGCTGAATTTGAGGGCGATGCCAATGATGGCGCCGATCACCGACGCCATCAGGATGATGGGTACCAGTGCGGTCCAGCCGAACCAGGCCCCCAAGGCGGCATAGAGCTTGAAATCGCCAAACCCCATGCCTTCTTTGCCGGTGACCAGCTTGAAACTCCAGTAGACCAGCCACAAGGCCAGATAGCCGGCGACGGCACCCCAGAGGGCGTCTGCCAGGGGCACGTTGTTCCACTTCAGTGCCGCCGCGATGAGGCCGGCCCAGAGCAGGGGCTGGGTGATGCTGTCGGGTAACAGCGTGGTGTCCCAGTCGATCAGAGCCAGGGCGACGATGGCCGCCGAGAAACCGCACCAGACCAGGCCCATCGGGGTGGCGCCCCAGTTCCAGACACAGTAGAAGAACAGGGCGCCGGTGGTCAATTCGACCGAGGGATAGCGCGGGCTGATGGGCGTGCCGCAGGCCGAGCATTTGCCTCGCAGAAACAGGTAGCTCAGCACGGGGATGTTTTCGTACCAGCGGATCTGATGGCCGCACTTCTGGCAACGCGAACGCGGCAGCACCAGGTTGAAGGTCTCTGCCGGCGGCAAGTCCTTGCCGGCCAGTTCAGCGCACTCGGCAGCCCACTGCCGCTCCATGATTTTTGGAAGGCGGTAGATCACCACATTGAGGAAGCTGCCGATCATCAGCCCCATCACGCCGGCCAGGCCGGCATCGAACACCTGCGAGACCAGCATCAGACCACCTGGCCCAGCTTGAAGATGGGGAGGTACATGGCGACCACGATGCCACCGACGATGGTGCCCAGGAACACGATGATGATGGGTTCCATCAGGCTGGACAGGCCAGCGACCATGTCGTCCACCTCGGCTTCATAGAAATCGGCCGCCTTGCCCAGCATGTGGTCGATCGAGCCGGATTCCTCGCCGATGGCACACATCTGCAGGACCATGCTCGGGAACAGGTGCGCATTGGCCATGGCCGCGGTCAGGCTGGTGCCGGTGGAGACTTCGTGCTGGATCTTGAGGGTGGCCTCTTCATACAGCCAGTTGCCTGCGGCACCGCCCACGGAGTCCAGGGCTTCCACCAGCGGCACACCGGCGGCGAACATGGTGGAGAGCGTTCGGGTCCAGCGCGCGATGCACGATTTGTCGATCAAGGCGCCGAAGACGGGGATCTTCAGCATCAGCCGATCCATGGCCTGCTGCATCTTGCGGTTGCGCTGCCAGGCCTGGAAGAAAAAGTAGAGACCGCCGCCGATACCGCCGAAAATCAGCCACCACCAGGCAACGAAGAATTCACTCATGGCGATGACCATCAGCGTCGGGGCTGGCAGGTCGGCGCCAAAGGAAGAGAAAACCTGCTTGAAGGCCGGGACGACGAAGATCATGATCACGGCGACCACAACGAAGGCCACTACGACCACCGAGATCGGGTACATCAGGGCCGACTTGATCTTGGACTTGATGGCCTGGGTCTTTTCCATGTAGACCGCCAGGCGGTCCAGCAGCTGGTCCAGGATACCGGCCTGCTCGCCTGCTTCGACCAGGTTGCAATAGAGGTTGTCGAAGTAGATCGGGTACTTGCGGAAGGCGGTGCTCAACGAGGTACCGGTCTCGACGTCGTTGCGGATGTCGTTGAGCAGCCGTGTCACGCTCGGGTTGGCATTGCCGCGACCCACGATGTCAAAGGCCTGCAGCAGGGGCACGCCGGCCTTCATCATGGTGGCCAACTGGCGCGTGAACAGGGTCAGGTCCTTGGCGGTGATCTTCTTGCCGGATCTCATCCGGCGTTTCTTGACCTTGCCCGGCATGATGCCCTGGCGGCGCAGCGAGGCGAGCACCTGGTTTTCGCCGGCGGCCCGCATCTCCCCGCGCACCATCTTGCCGTTGCGATCCTTGCCTTCCCACTCGAAGACCACTTCCTTGGCGTTCTTGGATTGTGCTGTTGCCATGCTGTCCCCTGAAGCTCCCGCTTGTTATTCGTTGGTGACGGCCAGGACTTCTTCGAGTGAAGTCAGGCCCTGCTTGACCTTGTGCAGGCCGGACAGGCGCAGCGAGCGCACCCCCTCGGCCTGCGCCTGCTTGGCGATTTCCAGGGCGGAGCCATCACGCAGGATGATGCGCTGCAGCTCCTCGGTGATCGGCATGACCTGGTAGATGCCCACGCGTCCCTTGTAGCCGTTGTTGCAGGCGGAACAGCCGACCGGGCGGTAGTTGATCCAGGAGCCGTCCAGCTCATCCGGCTGGAAGCCGGCATCGAGCATCGTCTTCTTGGGGATCTCGGCCGGTGCCTTGCAGTTCGGGCACAGGCGGCGCGCCAGACGCTGCGCCGTGATCAGGATCACGCTGGAGGCAATGTTGAACGGGGCGATCCCCATATTGCGCATGCGCGTGAGGGTGGTGGGCGCGTCATTGGTGTGTAGCGTCGACATCACCAGGTGACCGGTCTGCGCCGCCTTGATGGCGATGTCGGCGGTCTCCAGGTCGCGGATTTCGCCGACCATGATGATGTCGGGATCCTGGCGCAGGAACGACTTGAGCGCGGCGGCGAAGGTCAGGCCGGCCTTGTCGTTGACGTTGACCTGGTTTACACCCGGCAGGTTGATTTCGGACGGGTCTTCGGCCGTGGCGATGTTCACCCCCGGCTTGTTCAGCAAATTCAGGCAGGTGTACAACGACACCGTCTTGCCCGAGCCGGTGGGGCCGGTGACCAGGATCATCCCGTAGGGACGGCTGATGGCCTTGAGCAGCCGCTCTTTTTCTTCCGGTTCGTAGCCCAGCGCGTCGATGCCCAGCCTGGCGCTGTTCGGATCCAAGATACGGATCACGATCTTTTCGCCGAACAGCGTGGGCAGCGTGCTGACGCGGAAATCGATGACGCGTTCAGGGCCGACCTTGAGCTTCATCTTGCCGTCTTGCGGCACGCGTTTCTCGGAGATGTCCATCTTCGAGATGACCTTGATGCGCGAGGCCAGCTTGTCCTTGATGGCCACGGGCGGCGAGGCGATCTCGCGCAGTTCGCCGTCGATGCGAAAACGCACCCGGTAGTTGTGCTCGTAGGGCTCGAAATGCAGGTCAGAAGCGCGCATGCCGATGGCGTCGATCAGCATCTTGTGCAGGAACTTGACGACCGGCGCGTCGTCCACGTCGGAGGTGGCGGACTCTGCGTTGTCGTTGACGGCCTCAGTCGTGAACTCGTCGAACTCGATATCACCGCCGACGATGTTGTCGATGGCTTCCGAGGCCGAGGTGGCGTGGACTTCCACCAGCTTGAGCAGCTTGTCGTATTCCGCAATGACCCAGTCCACGCCCATCTGGCTGGCGAACTTGATCTTTTCTGCGGCGGCCTGGTCGGAGGGGTCGGCCGTGGCGACCACCAGCCTGTTGGTGCGCTTGCCCAGGACCACCACGCGGTAGTCATGGCAGATCTTGGAGTCCAGCAGTTCCTTGGGCAGGCGTTGCGAGTCGACGGCGTCCAGATCAATCAGTGGGGCGGCGAAGGCCGCCGACATGGTGTGGGCCAGATCCGCGGCAGAAACGGCTCCCGAACCCGTGAGTTCGGCGATGAAACTGGTGCGGTTGCTGGACGCCTTGCGAAACAGTTCCTCGGCCGATTTTTGCTCCAGCTTGCCAGCCAGAATCAGGGCGCGCCCCAGTCCGGGCAGGGCAACGGGAGCATTTTCGCGGTGGATGGCGGTATCTACGGCGGCCATGGACTGTGGTTTTTTCGAAATTCCGGGGGTGAGAAGACCCACGGATCATCGCCGATTGCCCGGCTGATGTAAACGAAAGCACGGCGCCATTTTGCAAGCAGACGTAGCGGCGCAACATGGAAAAGATACGGCGGGAAGGCCTTGCCGGCTTACCCAGGGGGATACCCGAGCCCGTCGGGGCTGGAGCACGACAAGTGATTGGTCGGAATGAGAGGATTCGAACCTCCGACCCCTTCGTCCCGAACGAAGTGCGCTACCAGGCTGCGCTACATTCCGATGTCCCGAACTGCCGGGTGGGCGTCAAGACTGACGCGCCAACAGCTGAGACGCCAATTGTATCAAACTGGCGGCATGGGGTCCCGCGGGCAAGCGCTGGGCTGCCGCAACGGCGCGCTCTGCCTCGCGGGCCGCGGCCTGACGTGAGACGTCCAGCGCACCTGTGCGCCGCACAATGGCGATCACCTGGTCCAGCTCCTCCACGGAGCCGTGTTCGATGGCGTCGCGGATCAGCTTGCGTTCAGAGTCCGTGCCGCGCTGCATGGCGGCGATCAGCGGCAAGGTCGCCTTGCCCTCGCGCAGATCGTCCCCCAGGCTCTTGCCCATCACGGTGGCATCGCCGGCGTAGTCCAGCACGTCGTCGATGACCTGGAAGGCCGTGCCGAGGGCCTGGCCGTATTCGGCACAGGCCTCTTCCAGCGGGATCTCTGCACCCGCCAGGATGGCGCCGCAGCGGGCGCTGGCCTCGAACAGCTTGGCCGTCTTGGAGCGGATGACCTGCAGATAACCGGCCTCATCCAGGTCGGCGTTGTGCATGTTCATGAGCTGTTGCACCTCACCTTCGGCGATGACGTTGGTGGCGTCGGCCAGCACCTGCATGATGCGCATGCTTTGTGCGTCCACCATCATCTGGAAGGCGCGCGAATAGAGGAAGTCACCCACCAGCACGCTGGCCGGGTTGCCAAAGGTCTCGTTGGCCGTGGCGTTGCCGCGGCGCAGGGTGGAATCGTCCACCACGTCGTCGTGCAGCAGGGTGGCCGTGTGGATGAACTCGACCACAGCCGCCAGGTTGTAGCGCTGCTCACCACGGTAGCCCAGGGCGCCGCAGGCCAGCAGCAGAAGGGCCGGGCGCAGGCGCTTTCCGCCGGCGCTGATGATGTAGCGAGCCACGTGGCCCACCAGCGGGACCCCGGAATCCAGTTTTTCGGCAATGACGCGGTCCACCTCCCGCATGTCGTCGGTTATCAGGGCAAGCGGAGAGACGGGGTGGGGGGCGTTCACGGGTGGGATGGGGGTAAACCGGTGCGGGATGGCCTGATTATAGGAAGATGGCCCCCCGCCCCAAGCGGCCACCAGGATGGTCATGTCAGTGAGCGCAAACCGTGCTACAATATTCGGCTCTGCGGAAATCCGTCTGCAGAGGCTCAATTCAAGAGGTCATTCATGTACGCGGTCATAAAAACCGGTGGCAAACAGTATCGTGTTGCTGCTGGCGAAAAAATTAAAGTAGAACAGATTGCTGCGGACGTAGGCCAGGAGATCGTCATCGACCAGGTTCTGGCAGTCGGCAACGGCGCTGAACTCAAGGTCGGTACACCCCTGGTGTCCGGCGCGACTGTCAAAGCCACGGTCGTGGCTCACGGCAAGCACGACAAGGTTCGCATCTTCAAGATGCGTCGTCGCAAGCACTATCAGAAACGTCAAGGGCACCGCCAGCAGTTCACCGAACTGCAAATCGGCGCCATCTCCGCATAAGGAGCACGAGTCATGGCACAGAAAAAAGGCGGCGGCTCTACGCGAAACGGGCGCGATTCGCAGCCCAAGATGCTCGGCGTGAAGGCCTTCGGTGGCCAGCAGGTCAGCGCCGGTTCCATCATCGTGCGTCAGCGTGGTACCAAGTTCCATCCCGGCACCAATGTCGGCATCGGCAAGGACCACACCCTGTTTGCACTGGTTGACGGCCAGGTGTCGTTCGCCGTCAAGGGCGAACTCAACAAGCACACGGTGAACATCACCGCTGCTTGAGGCCCCACCGGCTCCCGCACGAAACCCTGCGCCTCAAGCGCGGGGTTTTTGTTTTCAGCCCACTGTGTTTAACTTCGTTGTTCGAAGTTAGCCTGCAACGCAAGCCGCCAGCGGCTTGTTATCCGGGGAAATTGCTCTTATGAAGTTCGTTGACGAAGCCTTTATCGACATCTCCGCCGGAGATGGGGGGAACGGCTGCGTCTCGTTCCGGCATGAGAAGTACAAGGAGTTTGGCGGCCCCAACGGCGGCGACGGTGGCCGTGGCGGCCACGTATTTGCGGTGGCCGACCCCAACCTCAACACCCTGGTCGATTTCCGGTTCACGCGTCGTTTCGACGCCAAGCGCGGCCAGCACGGCATGGGTTCCGACATGTTCGGCGCCGCCGGCGAGGACATCACGCTCAAGATGCCCGTGGGCACCATCATCACCGACGCCGAGACCGGTGAGGTGCTTTACGAGCTGCTCACGCCGGGCGAGGTCATCACCATTGCCAAGGGCGGTGACGGCGGCTTTGGCAACATGCGCTTCAAGAGCGCCATCAACCGTGCCCCCCGGCAAAAGACACCGGGCTGGCCTGGCGAGAAGAAGAACCTCAAGCTCGAACTCAAGGTGCTGGCCGATGTCGGCCTGCTGGGCCTGCCCAATGCCGGCAAGTCCACCCTGATCACGGCCATCTCCAACGCCCGTCCGCGCATTGCCGACTACCCCTTCACCACCCTGCACCCGAATCTGGGTGTGGTGCGCGTCGGCCCCGAGCAGAGTTTCGTGGTGGCCGACCTGCCGGGCCTGATCGAGGGCGCGTCCGAAGGCGCCGGCCTGGGCCATCTCTTCCTGCGCCATCTGCAGCGCACCCGCCTGCTGCTGCATGTGGTGGACCTCGCGCCCTTTGACGACAACGCCGACCCCGTGGCCCAGGCCAAGGGCATCGTGGCCGAGCTCAAGAAGTACGACGCAGGGCTGTACGAAAAGCCGCGCTGGCTGGTGCTCAACAAGCTGGACATGATCCCGCTGGACGAGCGCGAGGCCCGCGTCAACGATTTCATCAAACGTTTGAAGTACAAAGGTCCGGTCTTCCAGATCTCCGCGCTCACGCATGAAGGCTGCGACCACCTGGTCAAGGCGGTCTACAAGCAGGTCAAGATCCAGCAGGTGGCCGAGCAGCCCCCCGTGGCCGAGGTTGACCCGCGCTTCAAGGACCTGCCGGACGAATCGTGATCGTCCGCGCCGTTCACGGCGTGGGCTGCGCGGCCTCCTGAGAGGGCGAGTCCGCTTTGGGGCGAACTAGAATCTCCGGATTGCCTCCATCGCTGCTGGCGCCCGTCGCGCAGCGGCTGCCATCACCTCAACATGAATCAGAAATCCGCGACAGCTGTCATGCGCGCCGCCCGGCGCATCGTGGTCAAGGTCGGCTCCAGCCTCGTCACCAACGAAGGGCGCGGGCTGGACGAAGCCGCCATCGAGGAATGGAGCCGCCAGATTTCCGTCCTCATTCGTGAGGGGCGCGAGGTCATCATGGTGTCCAGCGGCGCCATCGCCGAAGGCATGAAGCGCCTGGGCTGGACCAACCGTCCCAAGGAAATCCACGAACTGCAGGCCGCTGCCGCCGTGGGCCAGATGGGCCTGGCCCAGATGTACGAGACACGCCTGCGCGCGCACGGCCTGGGCAGCGCCCAGGTGCTGCTCACGCACGCCGACCTGGCCGACCGCGAGCGCTACCTCAATGCCCGCTCCACGCTGCTGACCCTGATCCAGCTGGGCGTGGTGCCGGTCATCAACGAAAACGACACCGTCGTCACGGACGAAATCAAGTTCGGCGACAACGACACTTTGGGCGCCCTGGTGGCCAACCTGGTCGAGGCCGATGCCCTCATCATCCTGACCGACCAGAAGGGCCTGTACACGGCCGATCCGCGCAAGGACCCGGCGGCGACATTCGTGCATGAAGCACAGGCTGGTGACCCGGCCCTCGAGGCCATGGCCGGGGGGGCGGGCTCCAGCCTGGGCAAGGGCGGCATGATCACCAAGATCCTGGCCGCCAAACGTGCCGCCGGCTCCGGGGCATCAACCGTGATCGCCTGGGGCCGTGAGCCCGATGCGCTGGTGCGCCTGGTGCAGGGCGAATCCATCGGTACTCTGCTGGTGGCCCAGACCGCCAAGACCCAGGCCCGCAAGCAGTGGATGGCCGACCACCTGCAGCTGCGCGGTGCCGTGGTGGTGGACGCCGGCGCGGCGCGCAAGCTGGTGGAAGAGGGCAAGAGCCTGCTGCCCATCGGCATGACGGCCGTGGAAGGCGAGTTTTCCCGTGGCGAGGTGATCGCCGTGCGGGACGCGCAGGGCACCGAGATCGCGCGCGGCCTGGCCAACTACGCCAGTTCCGAGGCGCGGCTCTTGTGCCGCAAGCCTTCGGGCGAGTTCGAAAAACTGCTGGGCTACACGGCCGAGCCCGAGATGGTGCACCGGGACAACCTGGTCCTGATGCGCTGAGGGCACACCGCTAGGGGCGCCTCACTGGCCCTGCGGTTCCGTTCGATCCTTGCTGGCTTGATCCGATTGCGGGTCGGGGTCGAAGCTGGCGCCGGGCGGCAGTTCCATGCCATGGCCGTCGGCCATCGAAACGTGGTGCAGATGCTCGCCCTCGCGCGGGCGGTGTCCCTGGCGCAGGAAACGGTTGCGCTGGTCGTTGCGGGGCAGGAAACGCGCCAGCTCGGTCAGCGCCATCTCGTAGACGCCGCGTTTGAACTCCACCACCATGTCCAGCGGCACCCAGTACTCGTTCCAGCGCCAGGCGTCGAACTCGGGGTGGTCGGTGGCGCGCAGGTTGAGGTGCCAGTCCTGACCCAGCAGCTGCAGCAGAAACCAGATCTGCTTCTGGCCCTTGTAATGGCCACGTGCTTCGCGTCGGATGTAACGATCCGGCACCTCGTAGCGCAACCAGTCGCGGGTCCGGGCCACGATGCGCACGTGTTCGGGCTGGAGCCCGACTTCTTCATGCAGCTCGCGGAACATGGCCTGTTCCGGGGTTTCGCCCCGGTCGATGCCACCCTGCGGAAACTGCCACGAGTGGGTGCGTATGCGTTTGCCCCAGAAAACCTGATTCTTCTGGTTGAGCAGGATGATGCCGACATTGGGCCGAAAGCCGTCCCGGTCAAGCATAATCAAACCCCAAATTTTGAACTGTTTCCATTATGCACGGCACTTGCCGCGCATCAAGGGGATCAGCCTGCATCCGTCAGAAAAAGCACGCCATGAAAGCCTCCCAATTTCTTATCTCCACCCTCAAGGAAGCACCGGCCGACGCCGAGGTGGTGAGCCACAAGCTCATGATGCGCGCCGGCATGATCAAGAAGCTGGGCGCCGGCATCTACAACTACATGCCCATGGGCCTGCGCGTGATCCGCAAGGTGGAGGCTATCGTGCGCGAGGAAATGAACCGCGCCGGCGCTGTCGAACTGACCATGCCTGTGGTGCAGCCTGCCGAGCTGTGGCAGGAGACGGGGCGCTTTGCCAAGATGGGCCCCGAGCTGCTGCGCATCAAGGACCGGCATGACCGCGACTTCGTCATCCAGCCCACCAGCGAGGAGGTGGTGACCGACATCGCGCGCCAGGAGATCAAGAGCTACAAGCAGCTGCCCAAGAACCTGTACCAGATCCAGACCAAGTTCCGCGATGAGCGCCGTCCGCGTTTTGGCCTGATGCGCGGGCGCGAGTTCATCATGAAGGACGCCTACAGCTTCGACCGCGACCAGGTCGCGGCCAAGGCCAGCTACCAGGTCATGGCCCAGGCCTACCGCAAGATCTTCGACCGTTTCGGCCTCACCTACCGCGCCGTGGCGGCCGACAGCGGCGCCATCGGTGGAGACCTGAGCGAGGAGTTTCAGGTGATCGCGGCCACCGGCGAAGATGCCATCGTCTATTGCCCGGGCAGCGAGTACGCGGCCAATATCGAAAAAGCCGAAGCCCTGGCGCCGCAGCAGCCGCGTCCTACCGCCGGCCAGGCCCTGCAGAAAGTAGCCACGCCGGGCAAGAGCACCTGCCCCGAGGTGGCCGAGCTGCTGGGCTTGCCGCTGGCGCGGACCGTCAAGTCCATCGTGCTGGCCACCGACGAGATCACCGACAAGGAGCAGATCGGCAAGACCACCGTCTGGCTGCTGTTGCTGCGCGGCGACCACGACATGAACGAAGTCAAGGTCGGCAAGCTGCCGGGCATGGAGGGCGGCTTCCGCTTTGCCACCGAGGCCGAGATCCTGGAACACTTCGGCAGCAAGCCCGGTTACCTGGGCCCCGTCGGCCTGAAGAAGCCGCTGCATGTGGTGGCCGACCGCGAAGTGGCCGTGATGGCCGACTGGGTCTGCGGCGCCAACGAGGCGGGCTTCCACAGCACCGGCGTCAACTGGGGCCGTGACCTGCCCGAGCCGGATCTGGTGGCCGACATCCGCAACGTGGTGGCGGGCGATGCGTCGCCCGACGGCAAAGGTGTGCTGGCCATCGAGCGCGGCATCGAGGTGGGCCATGTGTTCTACCTGGGCACCAAGTACAGCCGCGCCATGAACGCCACCTTCCTCGACGAGAACGGCAAGCCGCAGTTCATGGAGATGGGCTGCTACGGCATCGGCATCACGCGCCTGCCCGCCGCGGCCATCGAGCAGAACCACGACGACAAGGGCATCATCTGGCCCGACAGCATCGCCCCCTTCACGGTGGTGATCTGCCCCATCAACCCGGATCGCAGCCCCGAAGTGAAAGCTGCCTCTGAGAAGCTCTATGCCGAGTGCATGGCCGCTGGTATCGACGTGCTCCTGGACGATCGCGGCGAGCGCCCCGGCGCCATGTTCGCCGACTGGGAACTGATCGGCGTGCCCCACCGGGTCACCATCGGCGACCGCACGCTCAAGGAAGGCAAGGTCGAGTACCAGCATCGTCGCGACGCGGCCGCCACCCCCCTGCCGCTGGCGGAGATGGTCGCCGTGCTGAAGTCCAGGCTCGGCGCCTGACGATGACGGGGCTGGCCATGCAGCGGCGCACGGGGCTGCAGGCCTTGCTGGCGCTGACCGCCGGCCTGGTCCTGCCCTTGCCGGCGCGCGCTGGCGGCCAGATCGAAGAGCCGCTGGCCGATTCAGTGCGCACGGCCCTGGGCGCGGCCATTGCCAACAGGGCGCCGCCGGTGCCTGAGTTCAGCGAAACCGAGGCGCGCCTGGCCTATCTGCGCTGGCTCGGCGCCATGAGCGAGCGCCTGCGCAAGAAGAAGGCCGAGTGGCCCGAGCGCCGTGATTTCCTGCAGACCGTCTGGTACGAAAGCAAGCGCGCCGGCCTGGACACAGCGCTGGTGCTGGGCCTCATCCAGGTCGAAAGCAACTTCCGCAAGTTCGCCGTCTCCAGCGTAGGCGCACGGGGTTACATGCAGGTCATGCCTTTCTGGTCACGCCTGATCGGCGACGGTGACGCGGGCAAGCTGTTTCACATGCAGACCAATCTTCGTTTTGGCTGCGTCATCCTGCGCCACTACCTGGACCGGGAGCGCGGCGATCTTTTCATGGCTCTGGGGCGCTACAACGGCTCGCGCGGCAAGTCTCCTTACCCGAACGCGGTGCTCGCCGCCCAGCGGGCCTGGCAGTACCGCGATGAGCGACCCCAGGATGCGCCGGCGCGTTAGCCGCCCGGCGAGGGCGTGAAAAAACCACCGGCAGCCCAAGGCTGGCGGTGGTTTGAGTTTGAAGCGTGCGGTTCAGGCCTGGATGCCCAGCACCTTCTGCAGCTCGCCGCTCTCGTACATCTCCATCATGATGTCCGAGCCGCCGATGAATTCGCCCTTGACGTAGAGCTGGGGGATGGTGGGCCAGTTGCTGTATTCCTTGATGCCCTGGCGGATGCCGTCATCTTCCAGCACGTTGACCGTCTTCACGGTCTTGGGGTCCACGCCGCAGGCCTTGAGGATCTGGATGGCGCGGCCGGAAAAACCGCACTGAGGAAAGCTGGCGTTGCCTTTCATGAAAAGGAGTACGTCGCTCTGTTTGACGAGGTCGTCGATGCGTTGCTGGGCGTCGCTCATATTTCGGTATCCTTGAAGTCGAATACCGCAATTATTTCATTTTTGGCCGCCGGCCGCAGAATCCCTACCCATCATGAAAATTACCAAAGACACCGCCGTCACCATCCGCTACCGCATCAGCGACGCCTCGGGCAAGCTGCTGGAAGACGGCAAGGAGCCCAATGCCTACCTGCACGGCGGCTACGGCAACACCTTTCCCAAGGTGGAAGCCGCGCTAGAGGGCCGGGAAGCCGGTTACCAGGCCAGCCTGGAACTGCAGCCGGCCGACGCCTTCGGCGAGCGCAACGAGGCCCTGGTGCAGGTCATCCCCAAGACCCAGTTTCCGCCCGGGGTCAAGGTGGGCGGCCAGCTTGAAGGCCGGGGCGAGGACGGGCACACCCATGTGTTCACGGTGGTCAAGATCAAAGGCCCCGAAGTGCACCTGGACGGTAACCACCCCCTGGCCGGCAAGGCCCTGCGCCTGAATGTCACCGTGGTGGACGTGCGTGCCGCCAGCGCCGAGGAAATCGCCCACGGCCATGTGCACGGAGCCCACGGCCACCACCACTGAGAAATTACGAATAAATCTACTGCGCAACCCGATCGCCGCGTTGGGCGGTGCTCGGAATCCTCACGTACCTGATTACGTTCCGGTTCCTGCGCTCCGTCCGCCTTGCGCTCGGGCTGCTCGCTACGATTTCTTCACAATTTCTGGTCCGTTTGCGATTCAGTTGATCTGCCTCGGTTGTCCACCCATAATCGTCTGACCACAGGGGAGGCAGACGCATGGGCAAGGTGTACGTCGCAGACGATCCGCAGCTCGGACGCGTGGAATACCGCGACCGCAAGCGCGCCTGGTGGCTGCTGTCGGTGGTCTATCCCCTGCTGCCTTTCACCGGCATGGCGCTGCACGCTTACACCGGCGCGCAGATCGCCCTGGGGCTCCCCCTGCTCATCAGCTACGGCCTCATGCCGCTGCTGGACTATTTCCTGGGCGAGGACGAGAACAACCCGCCTGAGGCGGTGGTGCCCCAGCTGGAGCAGGACCGCTATTACCGCTGGCTGACCTGGGCCACCGTGCCCCTGCACTTCGTGGCCCTGATCGGCTGCGCGGCCTGGGTGGGCACGCACGATCTGTCCTGGTGGGCCGTGCTGATGCTGGCCTACATCGCTGGCACCGACTCGGGCCTGGGCATCAACACCGGTCATGAGCTGGGCCACAAGTACACGCGCACCGAGCAGTGGCTGGCGCGTCTGGTGCTGGCCGTGCCGGCCTACGGCCACTTCACCGTGGAGCACGGCCGCGGGCACCACCGCTGGGTCTCCACGCCCGAGGACCACGCCAGCGCGCGCATGGGCGAAAACATCTACCGTTTCGCCCTGCGGGAACTGCCTGGCGGTATCCGCCGCGCCTGGTTGCTGGAGAAGGAACGTCTGCAGAAGGAAGGCCGCAGCGCCTGGAGTGCGCACAACACCATGCTGCAGTCCTACGCCATCACGGCCGTGCTGCAGCTGGGGCTTATTGCAGCCTGGGGCTGGATCATGCTGCCCTTCCTGGCCGTGCACAACGTGGTGGCCTGGTGGCAGCTGACCTCGGCCAACTACGTGGAGCACTACGGCCTGCTGCGCGACCGCCTGCCCAGCGGCGCGTACGAAACGCCGCAACCCCACCACTCCTGGAATGCCAACCACCTGGTCACCAATCTGGCGCTGTTCCACCTGCAGCGCCATTCCGACCACCACGCCTACCCCTCACGGCGTTACCAGTCCTTGCGTGATTTCCCGGACCTGCCGCAATTGCCCAGCGGTTATTTCGGCATGTTCCCGCTGGCCTACATTCCACCGCTGTGGTTCAGGGTGATGGACCCGCGCCTGCTGGCGCTGCCGCATGTGCGGGGGGATCTGGGCAAGGTGAACATCGATCCGGCCCGGCGAGAGGCCATCGTGGCACGGTATGGCGTGCCCCAGCACTGATGTGGAAGCCAACACGGCGCCCATGAAACTGATCCCCTGCACCTTTGAGAAGCATGCCCATCCCCTCCGACTACCAGCGCGCCTCGCTCGTTTTCGAGCGCTTCATGGTCGACGCGCGCGACGCGGCCGGCCTGGCCACCACCAATATGGCATGGAACATGGTGGTAGGCGTGCTGCACACCTTCCGCCGTCGCTTGAGCGTGACCGATGCGCTGCGTTTTGCCGACGTACTGCCGCCCGTGCTGCGCGCCATCTTTGTCAGCGAGTGGCAGCCGGACGCCGCGCCGCTGCCCTTTGCCGACCGCGCCGCGCTCACGCGCGAGGTGCGCTCGCTGCGCCCCGCGCACAACTTCTCGCCCGACGACGCCATTCGCGCTGTGGCACAGGCCCTGCGCCGGCAGGTGGACGAGGCGGCGCTGGAGCGTGTGCTGGCCACACTGCCGCCGGGCGCGCGCGAGTATTGGGTCGTCTAGGGGCGAAGCCATTCCGCGGCTTGCGGGATTGCGGGGTTTGTTATGCGCTCCGGCCTGCGCTATATTGACTCAAATTCTTCAAACAAAACAAGCACTGAGCTTGCAGCAGGGGAGGTGCCAGGATGAACGTCCGTTCATGTGATTCCGCACTTTTGCGGTCCATGTCACGTCAGATGACTATGTATCTGAAGGCGCTTGTCCTCGCAATGTTGTCGTTCCAGGCGTTGAATGCGTGGGCGTCTGATACGCCTCTCTCTGGTACCTTCAGCAACGTCAAGAATACCGAAACGTCCGGCTACGCGGCATCAATGAAGAACAAGATCAACCTTGTCGTGACCGTCGGACAAGGCGGTCAGCAGTTCTTTATCCAGTGCTTTATGGGCGAAAAGCCAGGCCTTGGGGTCCTTACCGTACTCAAGACACCCCAGCGAGAAGCGAAGATCAAGGCTGGTCCAGAGTGCCCAGAGCGCGAAGTGACAATCCAACTCGACTACGAGGAAGCCTTCGTGCGCACCGGGAGCGGTTTTGTCTACCTTCCACGGGGCAATATATATGTGCCTATTGAGCCGTAAGCCATCCAACCTCCCAGTCAAGCGCCCATCGCCTACGGCGTTGGCTTAACTCAGCCATTAGCCACGCTTTGAGTTCATCCATCAATCAGCTAAGGATTCGTGTGGTCATGTATTTCCACTGTTTACTTGCTCTGGTGCTTTCTGCGTTTGGTGGTGCATCGATGGCGCAGACCTACGAGTATGGGCAGAGGCAAGGCTATATCTTTGCCCAGAAGTACGTAAAGAGGATTTCGGTAGAACAAGCGGAGCAAGTCATCGGCTCCCCTGGTTTCTTTGAGCCGCTGCTTTCTTTCAACTGGGGAAAAGAGGCAATCAAAGATGGTCGCGTTAAACGATCTGGAGATCGCCTCATCCTGCAATTTGATGGCAGAGCACCTTTGAGTCTCAAAGACTTCGTTCGTAAACCAACGAAACAGAGTGAGGGCGATTCGCAAGAGTTCAAATACATCACACGCGTGCGTGACTACCATGTGGTGGGGGTTGTATTTGGTCATGATCAACCAGCATTCCTTTTGGTGTCGTATTCGGGTGAGGAAATCTATTTCGTGAATACGGTTTGATCTATTGGTGGTTGCCTAGAAATGGCTAAAACTTCAATCGAGGGCGAATGGAGCTCGAATTGGTTTCGTTGACACTCTGACCTAACGAAGGAAGTGTTCAATGAGAAAGCTACCGCAGATGCCCGCTCCAAAGTTCTTCCCAAATACACAAGCCTTTCGCAAGTGGCTAGAAGCCAACGCTAGCCGTGCCGCAGAACTGCTGGTGGGCTATCACAAGGTTGCCACGGGCAAGCCCAGCATGTCCTGGTCGGAGTCCGTCGACGAAGCGCTGTGCTTTGGGTGGATAGATGGCATCCGCAGGCGGATCGATGACGAGTCCTACCAGATCCGTTTCACGCCCAGGCGGCCCACTTCCATCTGGAGCGCCGTCAACATCGCCAAGGTCGAGAAGCTCCAGGCCGAGGGCCGCATGAGGCCGGTAGGGCTAGGGAAGGTCTGAACAAGTCATAAAGCTGCCACGCGCAGCCCGATGCGCAAGGCAACCACGACGCGCAGGACCAGATCGCACCTGCCCGAAGGCCGTTTGCGGTGCGATCTGCTCCCCGGCTGCGGCCTCACGCCGCC
>JACPOI010000026.1 GCA_016185015.1 Burkholderiales bacterium | reverse complement strand
GGCCATCCCATCGGCGGGCAAGGCCACCAACGTCTCATTCAGCACATCTTGAAGCAGGCTCATTAAAGAAAAAGGGAACGTGAAACACGTTCCCTTTTTACAGCCTGTCGATCAAACCACGCTTAACTGACTGGCATTGCCCGCGAGCCCCTTTTTTTGGGTTGGCACGCGCTGATCAGAACAGGTCGACCGCGCCCACCTTGACGTCATCGTCAAACAGGCCACGGCGCACCAGATCGTCATGGCTGTGGACCTGGTTGCGCCCATTGCGCTGCGCGTAGTCCACCGCGCGCTCGGCGCGTTCCAGCGTGGTGTTAGGGGAGTCATCCGCCGTGACACGGGTAAAGCCACCGCATGCAGTGACCCGTCCTACCTGCGGGAAATTAAACTTCTCCATGTTGACGCGAAAACGCTCGAAGGCTGCCAGCACCAGGGCCTCTTCGGGGCAGTGCATCAGCACCGCAAACTCCTCGCTGCCCAGCCGGTAGATGCGGTCATAGGTACGGAAGGTATTGTTCATGATGCGTGCCACCAGCAGCAAGACCTCCTCGGCTATCAGGTGGCCGCTCTTGTCGGTGATGGCGCCAAAGTTGTCCACCGTGACCGTGCCCAGCCAGTAATTGGGCGGCACCCGGTGACGGCGCTCGGCCACCGGCAGCACATGGGCCTCCAGCACGGCGGTTTCACTTTCCAGGCCGTGGTCCATTTCCTCCAGCACCGCGCTGTAAAAGGTATCGTCCAGCGCCTTGCGGTTGAGCAGCCCGGTCAGGGCGTCGCGGTCGCTGTAGGCCAGCAGCTTGTACATGTTGCGGTACACATGCACCATGTCTTCGATGACCTGCAAATGCCCGGGGGACAGCGGTGCGCCGGCGTGCACCTCGATCACGCCCTCATCCTCACTGGTGGTGCCGGCAAACAGGGGCAGGTAGCTGATACGCGGACCGTCTTCCCCTGCCCAGGCATATTCGACCAGACCGCCTTCCTGCAGGCAGCGCAGCCGTTCACGCTCGTCGTTGAGTTCGCGCAGGGACTGGAAATCCACCCGCAGCGGGTCCACCACCTTGCCACCACCGCGTACATCCAGTGAGGCCACGTCCAGCCAGCGCTTTACGCCCTCCTCGCTGACCACCCGCGCAATGACCAGGCGGTCCATGCGTAGCAGATCAATCAGGGCCTTGGCCAGGGTCAAATCCAGCAACTCCCGATCACGGTGATCGGTCAGTTTGATGATGTGTTCGGTGAGTGTCGCCATGGGCACATAATAGCCCCGAAACCCGACCCCGTCACCTTTTCGCGGCTTCCTGGTAGGCCTGCGCGGCGGCCAGTGCATCCTGGCGTTGTTCGGCCATCTGGGCCAGTGCCAGCCAGGTGTCGCGCCGCAATTCGGCATCGTGCAACAGGGACAGCGACTGCTTGAGCAACTGCTGGGCCTTGCCCCACAGACGCAAGCGCATGCAGACCACACCGGCCAGATACTGCAGCACCGCATCGCGCGGATTGCCCATCTGTGCGGTCTCGATGCGGGTCAGCCAGGCCGTGTCCAGCTCGCCTCCGGTGACGGCAAACCCGCGCTCCAGCACCCGGGCCAGACGCACGCGCTGCACCAGGGACAGCGCGTCATGGCTTTGCACCATGGCGTCCCAGACCGGCAGCACCCATTGGCGTGACAGGGCGACATCGCCACCGTGCGTGAGCAGGCGCTCGGCAGCTTCGAAAGCGACCTCGGGAATGCGCTGCTCGGCGGTGTCGAGCGCGTCCCAGGCGCGTTGCACCTGGACGCCGTCGTGCGCGGAACGGATCAGCTCAATGGCCAGGCCCCGCGCGATACTTTTGCCTGCAGCCTCGGAAAAGGCGCGGTGCTTGGTCAAGAGGCGCGCCGTCTCCAGCGCCACCAGGGACTGCCCGGCCTGGCGTGCGGCGCGAAAGCGCATGCGCAGGGCCACGGTGCGCCGCGCGGCACCCTGTGGCAACTGGTCCAGCCACTCCATGGCCTTGGGAGCATCCCGGTCGTCCAGCGCCCAGCGTGCTCCGCGCAGTTGCACGCCTTCGCGGGCTTCCTGGGCCTCGCGGCTGGCGGCCTCCTGCAGGGCCTTCTGGAAGTGTTCATCGCGCACGCCGCGGTTCTGCAGCGCGTGGGCACTCTCGGCGGCGAGCAGGTGGGACAGCGTGCGCAGTCGCGCGCCATAGTTCAGGCGCTCACTGCGGCGCTGCACCGACTCCTCCAATGAAATCACCAGCTCGGCGGCCTTGCGCGCACGGATGAAGCGACCCGACACCAGATGCGCCAGCGCCTCCAGCAGGGCCGTGTGCATGGCCCGCTCGCTTTGCAGCAGACGCCAGCGACGTGCCTCGTGCGGAATGCTCATCAGCGCCGACAGGGCCCGCATGACCAGGTGCAGCGTCAAAAAGCCACCCGCCAACAACAGCAGAAACAGGTTCAGCGACAGGTCCACCCGGTGCGGTGGCCAGAACAGCGTGACGCTGGCCTGGTTGTTACCGGCAAACAGGGCACTTGCCACCGCGATGGCAAACAGGGCTGTCAGCCACAGTGCAACGCGCATGGTCAGCGTCCCGCCGCGGCGGTGGCCAGTGCCGCCAGTGTGTCATCGACCCGGGGCAACTCCAGCGCCTTCATCTGGCTGCGCACCTGTTGCAACAGGGCCGCCGCGGTCTGGGTCTTGCGCGAGCTGGCATCGAAGTAGCGTCCCAGGGTCACCGAGGCGGCCCCCAGGTCGGCGCGCACGGCCTCGATCTGGCGCGACAACAGCCCCAGGCGGGCATTGAGCAGTTTGAGCTTGAGGTTCTCGCGCAGGAAGAAGGACTGCTCGGGCGACAGCAGGGCCGCATCCGGGTCTTCGATGCGGCTGACCCGTACCAGGCTGCGCAACTCGACGGCCACCAGTTGCCCCATGCGCACCCACCAGTTCGTCACGGTTTCTTCGGGTTTGCGCTTGAGCGTATCGTTGCTGCTGCGCGGCACGGGCACGGCATTGGCAACCGGCAGTTCATCGGCCAGCACCACCAGCTCATCGAGCTTGACCAGCAGGGCCGGGGTATCTGCCATCGCGGTGGCCTTGATGCGCGCCACGTCGCGGGCAATGGCCCGCTGCACCGGTGTCAGACGCGGCTGGGCGGCACGATTGACACGCAGCTCCGCCGTCTTGAGCGCCGCCAGCAGGGGCTCCACGCTGCCGGTCAATTGCGCCTGCTGCTGCGCCATGCGCACGGCCGACTCGATATCCACCACCAGGTTCTCGTCCCGCGAGCGGGACAGGCTTTGCATCAATTCTTCGAGCTGGGTACGCTGCAGGGACACTTCGCTCAGACGCGCCTCGGTCACCGCCAGCTTGGCCGCGGTTTCCATGGCCAGTTCCTGCGCCTGCCGGGCGGTGGCCCGCGCCTCGGTGGCCTGGGCGCCGGCATCGGCGCTTTGGCGCGCCAACTGCTCCTGAATGCCGCCCAGCTTTTGCCACAACAACCCACAACCCGCCACGGCAGCGACAGCCACCACAGCGGTCGCAGCCAGCCAGCGTGACGGACTTGCCGCGCCACGCGCAACAGAGGCTTCTGGCGCCGGACCGGGCACACTGTCCACCGGCGTTGGCGCCGCGGTCACACTGGGCTCTGTATTCATTCCAGGGATTCTATCGACGCCATCAACGCCGGCAGCGTCGGACGCGACTCACACACCACGCCAAAACCCGCCGCGCGGGCAGTCTGCGCAATGCGGCTGTGCGTCACCACGGCCTTGGCCTGCGCCCACGATTGATCGCCGCAGGCCGCCACCAGATTGCCAATGGCCTCGGAGCTGCTGAACAGCCAGACCGAACCATCGACCGCTGCCACCTGGGCCAGGGTCAGCGCATTGGGCGGCAGTTCCGGGGAGCGGCGCTGGTAGGAGACGACAAATTCCGCCGTGCCACCGGCCGCACGTACCTGGTCGGCAAACCAGTCACGTCCGGCGCCGTCGGCCGCGGCGTCTGACTGCACCTCGGCGCTACCGGCTCCACGCACGATCAGGATCCGGTAACCGGGGCGTACGCGCGCCTTGACCACGGCCCACAGGGCTTCCGAATCAAACTGGCCGGCATCGCGGTCCGGCATGTCAATGGCGGACGCGTCCACCTGCGCGCGCCTAAGCGCGGCAAAGCTGCCGGGACCGGTTACGAATGCTCTGATTTTGATAGCGCCTTGCGCGTCCAGCACGGGGGCTACAGCCGGTTTTAATGCAAAGAAGTGGTCCACCGCATTGCCGCTAACGAACATCACGGCGTCATAGGTATGCAGCCGCTGCCAGGCGGCGTGCACGGCATCGGGGTTGGGGGGCGGCAACACGCCGATCAGTGGCAAGGCCACCGCGTCGAAACCGGCTTCGGCCAGCGCGCTCACCCACTTGCCGGCTTCCTGCTTGGGGCGGGTGACGATGACATGCATGATTAGGCTCCCTTGCCGGTCTGCTGGCTGACCTTGGCCTGCAGTTGCTGTGCTACCTGCTCGCCCAGCCGCGTGGCGGCGGCGGCGTCCTGCACCGGCCCTTGCGCCTGCGCATGCACCAGGGGCTGCACGCCCTCGGGGTCGCCCCAGGTGGCGCGGATGCTCAGCACGTCGCCGGCAAGCGTGGCGTAGGCGGCCAGTGGCATTGAGCAACTGCCACCCATCACGCGGCTCACGGCGCGCTCGGCCGAAACGGCCAGCCAGGTGGGTTTGTGCAACAGGGCCTGCAGCACTTGGGTCACATCGGCTCGGTCGGAGCGCACCTCGATACCCAGAGCGCCCTGTCCGGCTGCGGGCAGCATCTGCTCGGGCTCAAACACGGCGCGGATGCGATCGCCCAGGCCCAGGCGCTTGAGGCCGGCCGCGGCCAGCACAATGCCGTCGTACTGGCCGTCGTCGAGCTTTTTCAGGCGGGTATCCAGGTTGCCACGCAGGGCTTCAATCTTCAAATCGGGGCGCAGGGCGCGCAGCAGGGCCACGCGGCGCAGGCTGGAGGTGCCGACCACCGCGCCCTGCGGCAGGGCGTCGACGCTGGCGTAGCGGCTGGAGACCCAGGCATCGCGCGGGTCTTCGCGTTCCATGACGCAGGCCAGGTCGAAGCCCTCGGGCAACTCCATGGGAACGTCCTTCAGCGAGTGCACGGCCAGATCGGCCTCGCCGGCCTCCAGCGCCACTTCCAGTTCCTTGACAAACAGGCCCTTGCCGCCGACCTTACTGAGGGAGCGGTCCAGGATCTGGTCGCCCTTGGTGGTCATGCCCAGCAGCGTGACCTGGTGGCCCATGCCCTGGAGCAGTGCCTTGACGTGTTCGGCCTGCCAGAGGGCGAGGCGGCTTTCGCGCGTGGCGATGGTGAAAGGACCGCCACCACATCCGCCGCCGCGCCATCCACGAGCGCGCCGGCGACACCCAGGAAGGCAGCCTGGACGTGGCCCTGTCGCGCCTGCGCTGGGCCGGCATTGCGCCCAAGGCCATTTCCCATACGCTGGCGCAGAGCTATGTCTCCCCGGTGCTGACGGCTCACCCGACCGAGGTGCAGCGCAAGAGCATTCTGGATGCCGAGCGAGACATTGCCCAACTGCTGGCCGAGCGTGACGAGATCAAGATGCGCGCCGCTTTC
Organism: Burkholderiales bacterium; assembly: GCA_016185015.1. Classification (GTDB taxonomy): domain Bacteria; phylum Pseudomonadota; class Gammaproteobacteria; order Burkholderiales; family Burkholderiaceae_C; genus Hylemonella. The sequence continues at coordinate 8,794 of JACPOI010000026.1, read as the reverse complement.
TTCGACAGCAAGAAGGACGCCCTGTCCGCCCGCGAGCTGGCCGCCAACGAGGCGCAGATGCGTGCCCGCGTGACCCAGCTCTGGCAGACCCGGCTGCTGCGCTTCAACAAGCTGACCGTGGCCGACGAGATCGAGAACGCGCTGAGCTACTACGAATCCACCTTCCTGCGCGAAATCCCCAAGCTGTACGCCAATCTGGAGCAACTGCTGGGCAACCAGCCAGTGCACAGCTTTCTGCGCATGGGCCAGTGGATTGGCGGCGACCGCGATGGCAACCCCAACGTCAGCGCACAAACCCTGGAATATGCGCTGCGCCGCCAGGCCGAGGTGGCGTTGCGCCACTACCTGACCGAAGTGCACTACCTGGGCGGCGAACTCTCGGTATCGGCCATGCTGACCGAATGCACGCCCGACATGCAGGCGCTGGCCGAAAGCTCGCCCGACACCAATGTGCACCGCAGGGACGAACCCTACCGCCGCGCGCTGACCGGGGTCTACGCCCGCCTGGCCGCCACGCTGCGGGAGCTGACCGGCACCGAGGCCGCGCGCCACGCCGTGGCGCCGCAGAACCCGTACCGGAGCGCCCAGGAATTCGCCGCCGAGCTGCGCACCATCGAGGCCTCGCTCAAGGCCAACCACGGCGCCGTGCTGGTGGCGCAGCGCCTGCAGCCGCTGATCCGCGCCGTGGAGGTGTTTGGCTTTCACCTGGCCACAGTGGACCTGCGCCAGAGTTCCGACAAGCACGAGGCAGTGGTGGCCGAGCTGCTGGCCACCGCGCGCATCGAAGCCAACTACAGCGCGCTGGATGAGGCCGCCAAGCGCGCGCTGCTGCTGGGCCTGCTGGGTGACGCCCGCGCCCTGCGCGTGCACGGAGTGGCCTATTCCGATCACACGCAAAGCGAGCTGGCCATCTTCTCCATGGCCAAGGTGATGCGCGAGCGATTTGGCGCGGACGCCATCCGCCACTACATCATCAGCCATACCGAAACGGTCAGCGACTTGCTGGAGGTACTGCTACTGCAAAAAGAGGTGGGCCTGATGCGCGGCGTGCTGACGCCCAACCGCGCTGTCGCCACCACGGACGACCCACTGCGCGCGGTGAGCGACCTGATCGTCGTGCCGCTGTTCGAGACGATTGAAGACCTGCGCAACGCCGCGCCCATCATGCGCGAGTTCTACGCGCTGCCCGGCATGGCCGCGCTGGTGCAGCGCAGCGGTGGCGAGCAGGACATCATGCTGGGCTACTCCGACAGCAACAAGGACGGCGGCATCTTCACCAGCAACTGGGAGCTGTACCGCGCCGAGATTGCACTGGTCGAGTTGTTTGACGAACTGGCCAAGACCACCCCCATCAAACTGCGCATGTTCCATGGTCGCGGCGGCACCGTGGGTCGCGGCGGTGGCCCCAGCTACGAGGCCATCCTGGCCCAGCCCCCGGGCACGGTGCGCGGCCAGATCCGCCTGACCGAGCAGGGCGAGGTGATCGGCTCCAAGTACGCCAACCCCGAGATCGGCCGGCGCAATCTGGAGACCCTGGTCGCCGCCACGCTGGAGGCCACGCTGCTGCAACCCACCAAATCGGCCACTGCCGCATTTCTGGATGCGGCCGCGGAGCTGTCGGGCACCAGCATGGCGGCCTACCGCGCGCTGGTGTACGAGACCCCGGGCTTCACCGAATACTTCTTCAGTGCCACACCCATTCGGGAAATTGCCGAGCTCAACATCGGCTCGCGCCCGGCATCGCGGTATCCGGCCCCCACGCTCGGCACTGACGTGTCCTCGCTGCCCCCCGGGGGGGCTGGTTCGGCTCGGGGCGGCCCAGCGCCGAACCGCCACCCACGCATCGAGGACCTGCGTGCCATTCCCTGGGGCTTCAGCTGGGGCCAGTGCCGCCTGACGTTGCCCGGCTGGTATGGCTTTGGCTCGGCGGTACAGGCCTTTATCAAGACCGGCACCGTCGCCCAGCAAAAGGAACGCCTGGCGCTGCTGCAGAAGATGTACCGCCAGTGGCCGTTCTTCAAGACCCTGCTGTCCAACATGGACATGGTCATGGCCAAGAGCGACCTGGCGCTGGCCTCGCTGTACTCGGAGCTGGTGGCCGACACGCGCCTGCGCAAGAAGGTGTTCGCCGCCATCGATGCCGAGTGGCACAGCACGGCACACGCCCTGGCCACTATTACCGGTGACAAGAACCGCCTGGCCAACAACACGGCCCTGCAACGCTCCATCCGCCACCGCTTTCCGTATATCGACCCACTGCACCACCTGCAGGTGGAACTGGTGCGGCGCTACCGCGAAGGCAAGGCCGACGAGCGCGAGCAGCGCGGGATTCACATCTCCATCAACGGCATTGCGGCGGGGCTGCGCAATACCGGCTAGTACTAGCGTGAGATTAGCTCCCGCACCGCGGCCAGCTGGCGGCGCGAGACTGCCAGCGGCTCCTCCACACCGTTGAGGCGCACGGCCCAGCCCTCGCCCTCTTCGGCATCGAAGTGCTTTTCCAGCGAGCGCACGGCACGCCGGGCGATCAGCGCGTTGCGGTGGATGCGCACAAAGTCGGCTCGGTATTTCTCCTCCAGCTCGCCCAGCGCACCATCCATGATGTAGCTGCGCGCGGCGGTGCGCACCGTGATGTATTTCAGTTCGGCCTTGAAGTACAGCACCTGGTGTAGCGGCACCCGCTCGGTGCGGCCTCGCTCCTGGATGATCAGCATCTCGTCTTGTACAGAATGGGCCTCCAGCCCTCGTCGGGACTGTATGAGGCGCTCTACTTTTTGTAGCGCTTGTTGAAGCCGCTCCAGCCGCACCGGCTTGGTCAGATAGTCCACCGCCTCCAGGTCGAAAGCGTCCACGGCATGCTCGGCATGGGCCGTCACAAAGATCAGCGCCGGCGCCTGCGGCAGGGTCTGCAGAGTGCGCGCCAGCGTCAGCCCATCGGCGCCGGGCATGTGGATATCGACCAGCGCCACATCCACCGCCTGGTGCTGCAGAAAGGCCATGGCCTGCACCGCGTTGCTGGCTTCACCCACCCATTGCGCGGTGGGCGCCGTGCAATCGCCCAGCAGGGTGCGCATGCGGGCGCGGGCCAGGTTCTCGTCGTCGACCACCAGGGCCCGCAGCCTGCCGCCCGTGCCGGATGCCGCTGCGCTCACAGGGGCACCTCGATGCGGACCTGGTAGACGCCATCCTTCAGACCACTGCGGAACTGCCCCTGAACATCGTGCAGCAGCGCCAGGCGCTCCCGCACATTGCGCAGGGCCAGGCCCTGGCCCTGTTCGCCCTGTCCGTTGGGCACGGTATTGGTCACCTTGATTACCACGATAGACCCCCTGCGTTGGGTGGAAATACGCACATCGGCACCGAGCGCACAGGGCTCGACACCGTGACGAACGGCATTTTCCACCAAAGGCTGCAGCAGCAGGGGCGGCAGTTTGGCGTCATCGGCCGCCGGGTCCAGCGCCCACTGCACCCGCAAGCGTTCACCAAAGCGCACCTGCTCGATGGCCAGGTAGCGTTGCGCCAATTCGATCTCCTGGGCCAGCCGCACCGGCTCACCGGAGTCATTGAGGGCTTCGCGGAACAGGTCGCTCAGGTCCTCCAGCAGCGCCTCGGCCCTGGCCGGCTCGGCCCGCACCAGTGCGATGGCACTGTTGAGCGTATTGAACAGAAAGTGCGGCCGGATGCGTGACTGCAATTCCGCCAGCCGGGCCGACGTGTGGGCCGGCATCTGGCCCTTGCTGCGCATCACCAGCGCCGCCACCAGCAAGGCCGACAGCAACGCCCCGCTCAAGCCACTGGCCACCCAGGGCGGGTTGACCATCAAGCCGGTCCAGGCCAGCAGCGTGCAACCATACAAGCCGGACAAAGCGCCCAGAAGAACTGCCACTGCGTACTGCAGCGTCGGCACCAACCGCGCCAACAGGCGCTTGGTCAGACAGGCCAGCAGCAGCCAGGCCAGGGCAGCGGGAAGCGCCCCCCCGGTCACCAGCGCCAGGCGGACAACCCAATCCACGACGTCACGGGAGGCAAAGGCGACTCCCACACCGGCACAGACCTCGACAAACAGCACGGCGCGCAGCACCACGCCGGTCTGGCAGGCATCAAACACCAGCACGGCGTCCGCAGGAACCCCGTCAAGCGGCCGTGAGTCCGGGCCAGCCGGCATCTCCTGGAACGCCGATAATATTTGGGTGTCTTTCATGAATCCGGATTTTGACTCCATAACCCGCACCGCACCCCATGTCCACCAATCAACTCGATAAAAAGTCCCAGGCGTGGTCCGCGCTGTTCTCTGAACCCATGAGCGACCTGGTCAAGCGCTATACCTCCAGCGTGTTCTTTGACAAGCGCCTGTGGCAAGCCGACATCACCGGCAGCCTGGCCCACGCCGAGATGCTGGCGGCCCAGGGCATCATCCATGCAGACGATCATGCTTCCATTGTGCGCGGCATGGGGCAGATCACCGCCGACATTGAATCTGGCAACTTCGAATGGAAGCTGGACCTGGAGGATGTGCACCTCAACATCGAGGCTAGGTTGACCCAGTTGGTTGGCGATGCGGGAAAACGCCTGCACACTGGCCGCAGCCGCAACGACCAGGTCGCCACCGATGTGCGCCTGTGGCTGCGCGGGGAGATTGACCTGATTGGCGAGCTGCTGGTGGACCTGCAAAAGTCCCTGCTGGACGTGGCCGAGAAGAATGTGGACGTCATCCTGCCCGGCTTCACCCACCTGCAGGTGGCCCAGCCGGTCAGCTTTGGCCACCACATGCTGGCCTATGTGGAGATGTTTTCCCGAGACGCCGAGCGTTTTGCCGAGGTACGCGCCCGCACCAACCGCCTGCCGCTGGGCGCCGCCGCCCTGGCCGGGACCACCTACCCGCTGGACCGTGAGCGCGTGGCCCGCACGCTGGGCATGGTGGACGCCGCCGGTAATCCGCAGGTCTGCCAGAACAGTCTGGATGCCGTCAGCGACCGCGACTTCGCGATTGAGTTCACCTCCGCTGCCAGCCTGTGCATGGTGCACATCAGTCGCATGAGCGAGGAGCTGATTCTGTGGATGAGCCAGAACTTTGGCTTCATCAAGATTGCGGACCGCTTCACGACCGGCAGCTCCATCATGCCGCAGAAGAAAAACCCGGATGTGCCCGAACTGGCGCGCGGCAAGACCGGCCGCGTCGTCGGCCACCTGATGGGCCTGATCACGCTGATGAAGGGCCAGCCGCTGGCCTACAACAAGGACAACCAGGAAGACAAGGAGCCGCTGTTCGACACCGTGGACACCTTGAAGGACACGCTGCGCATCTTCAGCGAAATGGTCGGCGGCCAATTGAACCCCGCCACCGACCAGAAGGAAGGCGGCATCACCGTTAACCCCGGGCCCATGGAGCAGGCGGCGCTGAAGGGCTACGCCACCGCCACCGACCTGGCCGACTACCTAGTCAAAAAAGGCCTGCCGTTCCGCGATGCGCACGAGATCGTCGCCCATGCCGTCAAGGCCGCCACCAGCCATGCCTGCGATCTGTCGGAGTTGCCGCTGGCGGTGCTGCAGGAATTCAACCCCGGCATCGAAAAAGACGTATACGAATGCCTGAGCCTGCGCGGCTCCCTGAACGCCCGCAAGACGCTGGGCGGCACCGCACCGGTGCAGGTGCAGGTGCAGATCGCCCGGCACCGCGCGCGTCTGGGCTGAGTCAGATGGCCTAGCAGGCCGGGTCGCGCATCTCCAGACGGATGGCGTCGATCGCGGCCAGGGTCTCTGGCGTCAACGTGGTGCCAAAGGCGTCGATATCTTCGTCCAGCTGCGCCACGCTGGTCACACCGATGATGGTGCTGGCCACCTGCCACTTCGTGTAGCAAAAGGCCAGCGCCACTTGTGTGGGCGTCAGGCCATGGTCGCGCGCCAGGGCGTTGTAGCGCCTGGCCGCCGCCACCGACTCCTTGCGGCCCCAGCGCTGCTTGCGCACCGACTCGTACCTGGCGATGCGCGCCTCCTTGGGCGCGGCCGGGCCGTCGATGCCGCTGGCGTCGTACTTGCCGGTGAGCAGGCCGAAGGCCAGCGGCGAATAGGCCAAGAGCGACACACCCAGGCGGTGCAGGGTCTCGTCCAGGCCGTTCTCCAGCGCGCGGCTGACCAGGCTGTAGACGTTCTGCACCGTGGCCACGCGCGGCAGGCCGTGCTGCTCGGCCAGGCGCACGAACTCGTGCACGCCGTAGGGCGTCTCGTTGGACAGGCCCACGGCGCGTACCTTGCCGGCCTTCACCAGCTGGCCCAGGGCTTCTAGCTGCTCGTGGATGCTGGTCACGGGCCTGTCGTTGGCCGGGTTGAAATACATGCCGCCGAACATCGGCACCGAACGGTTGGGCCAATGGATCTGGTAGAGGTCGATCACGTCGGTCTTCAGGCGCTTCAAGCTGCCATCGCAGGCGGCGATGATGTCGGCCGCCGTCACATCGCCCTTGCCGCCGCGAATCCACGGCATACCGCGCGAGGGGCCGGCCACCTTGGTGGCGATCACCAGCTTGTCGCGCAGGCCGGGGCGCGCGCAGAGCCAGTTGCCGATGATCCTCTCGGTGGCGTTGAAGGTCTCGGCGCGCGGCGGCACGGCATACATCTCGGCCGTGTCCAGAAAATTGATGCCGCGCTCCACGGCGCGGTCCATGATGGCAAAGGCGGTGGGCTCGTCGACCTGCTCGCCAAAGGTCATGGTGCCCAGGCAGATGGGGGTGACGTGGAGGTCGCTGTGACCGAGTTGGATGTTCTTCATGGTGTGGGCATTGGTGTTGGAGACAAAGCAATCACCCCCGGCATGGGGTTGAGTCGTGACCGACTCCACAGCAGTTTAGCGATGCTGCCGCAAATTTGCTGTCGCAAGGATTTGCCATCCGAGGTCAATGAGATACTGGGCACCTGTGCCTGCACCCGGTATGCCCTGAATGAACGCGCTTGCCATCCTCGTCCTGCTGATCCTGATCTGCGGTTTTTTTGCCATGGCCGAAATGGCGCTGGCCTCGTCCCGGCGCTCGCGCCTGCAGCTCCTGGTTGACGCCGGTGATCAGTCCGCTGCGCAGGCGCTGCACATCAAGGCAGTCCCCTCGCGCTTTATCGCCGCAACACAAACGGGCCTGACCGCAGCGAGTCTGCTTGCCGGCATCTTCGGCGAGCAGGCGCTGGCCGGTCATATCGAGGCGTTTATCGCTGGGACCTTGCCCATGCTCAACCCCGTGCGTGGCGAGGTCGCCACGACCACAACCGTCATGGTTGTCACCGCCTTTGCCATCGTCTTTGGCGAGGTGGTGCCCAAGCGGATTGCGCTGGCCTACCCGGAACAGGTCGCCAGTTTCGTTGCGCCCTTCATGGGGATTTTCATCCGTGTGTTGTCACCGGCAATCCGTCTGCTGTCGTGGTCGGCGGACCGGGTGCTGCAACTGCTGACGGTTCGGTCCGCGCCCGAGTTGACCAGCATCGAGGACATTCTGGCCGCCGTGGATGAGGGGGAACGCTCCGGTGCCATCGCACCCGAGGAAAGCCACTTGCTGGGCAACATCTTTCTGTTGGAAGACCGACATGTCGCGGCGGTCATGACGCCGCTCAAGGATGTTGCATTCATTGATCTCGACCGCTCACACAACGAGAATCTGCACGTCCTGCGGGAACGTCCCCATGGCCGTTATCCCGTGTGCAAAGGCAGCATGCAGCAGGTAGTAGGCTTGGCGGAAAGCCGTGCGCTGCTGCGTGCCGCCGTCTCCGGAGAGCTGAAGTTCGCCAACCTGCCGCTCACACCGCCGCTGTATGTGCCCTTGTCACTGACGCTGATTGACCTGCTCAAGACGTTTCGCGCGCGCAACGCGGACTTCGCCATGGCTGTCAACGAGTTCGGAGTTACCCAGGGCGTCATCACCATCGGTGACCTCTTCCAGACCATGGCCGGCAACATGATGCCCGGAGCCGACGACCCGGAGTTGGCCCTGGCCGTGCAACGCGAGGACGGCTCCTGGCTGCTGGACGGACTGTTGCCCATTGACGAGTTGCAGAACAAGCTGGGGCTGGCCGGACTCGACGCGCAGGCCCAAGGGCTTTACCACACGGTGGGCGGTTTCGTGGTGGCGCAGATGGGCAAGATCCCCAAGCGAGCGGAAAAATTCCGCTACGGCGATTGGGAGATCGAGGTGGTGGACATGGACCACAACCGGGTCGACGAGGTGCTGGCCACCCGGGCCAAGCACTAGCAAAGGTCGAACATCGGGATGTTGTTCCTATGGTCGACAACCTACTGGTCTAGGAACAAATCTCGCGAAACGCTCTCCGGGTGCGCAATGTAGTCCGAGTACCAACTTGCGATTGCACCGGCTCGCGCAATTACGGTGTGATCGAATTGGTACGCATTCATGAGCTCGACACCGTTTGTGGCAATGAGAACCCCCGGCTCCAAGTAAAGACCATCTGCTTCTCCAATCACGAGCCGTACTGGATCAAGTCGGTCTCGCAACAATGTTGCCAATACGACATTGTGAGAAGTGGCGAATACGATATTCCTCATAGCCAGCGAATGTAGTACTGATGCACTGGCCGCGACCGACTCCAAGTAATTCGTCCCTCGGAACAGCTCATCAACTAGAAAAACGACTGGACAAATTGAACGTTCGACTTCTAGTCTTACTGTGTCATAAAATGTGGCATGATATGTTCCTCTTTCCTTTTGAGAGGACGAGATGGACATCGCCAAAGAGTTCGATGATTACATGGCCCATCTAGTGCAAGGGCTTGGTCATGCTGATCGGCACGCAGGATTGAC
>JACPOI010000025.1:3003-8141 GCA_016185015.1 Burkholderiales bacterium | reverse complement strand
GCGCTGGCGGTAGCGTTCTTCGTAGTACGCCTGACCCTGGTCCACGTACTCCTCGCCCTTGGTGATCATCGAGTAGATCAGCCGAGCCAGCTTATGGGCCGCAGCCGTGATCGCCTTGGGCTTATCCATCTTGGCGCACATGCGCCGGTAATAGGCGCCCAACGCGGATTGGCTGTTCTTCAAACATGAGGCGGCTTGCCTCAGTGCCTGTGCCGTCTTGTTGGCACATTTTTGGGTCTTGCTGCCCAGCACCTTGCCGCCCGATATCTTCGTGCCGGGGCACAACCCCAGCCAGGCAGCAAAGTGCTTGGCCGTTGGGAACTTGCTCATATCCACTCCGACCTCTGACAGCACCGTCATGGCCGTGCACACATCAATGCCATCTATGCGCGTCAGATCCACTCCACACATCTGATACAGCCGTGTTCGCAAATCAAACTTGGGCTTGTTGCGGTTGCTGACCTTGCGGGCCTTGCCCGGCAAGCGGTCATGCTGGTGCAGCTCGATCATTTGCTGCTCAATCAATGCGTCGCAGTCGGCAACCCGCTCGGCATAAAAATCAAACAACTCCAGGGCTTGCTTGAGCGCAAACACATGCTCATTGCGCCAGTTGCCACGCAGGCTCTTGGCGATCTCTTCTGCGCTGGCCTTGATGCGCACATTCTTCATGCCCGCCAAGACGTACGGATCACGCTCTCCGGCAACAATGGCACGCAAAATCTTTTGCCCCGTCTCGCCCACCACATCGGAGATCACGTTGGCCAGTTGAATGTTCATCTGCACCAGCGCTTTTTGCATGTGCTGAATGTGCCTGGCCTGCAGGCGCAGCAACATGGCACGCTGGCGGCTCAGCGAACGCAACACACAAACCTGGTCTGCGGGGCGGAACGCCCCGCGCAGCAGACCATAGCTGTGCAATTGCTGCAGCCATTGGCAATCCAGCACATCGGACTTGCGACCGGCCACGTTCTTGACGTGCCTGGCATTGACAAGAAGCACCTTGAAGCCTCTGCGCTCCAAAATCTCGTACACAGGTATCCAGTACACCCCCGTCGATTCCATCGCTACCGTGTCTACGCCACAGGCCTCAAGCCAGTCGGCCAGCTTGTGTACATCCACGGTGAAACTACTGAACTCGCGTACCGGTTCGTCATCCCTGTCGGCTGGCACTGCCACGTAGTGGGCTGCGCTGCCAATGTCTATCCCCGCCGCGTTGGGATTGGTTACCTCCAGCTTGGGGGCTCGCTTCTTGGGCTTGTCTTGCTGCGTCACGCTGTACTCCGCTAATATGTCCATGGGAACGGCGCCGCCGCGGGTACGTCGTCTTGCTCAATCTCTCAAACGGGATATCGACTGCCGTCGATTCACCAGTGCCAATGACGTCACCCTTGACCACCCTAACTGTCGGGCATCACGCGCCATTGACTGTCCGGTCTTTGGCGGCGCCACTTCCCACCTTGCCACATTCACGCAGCCAGTTTCCTTTGCACAATGGGCGTCGCAGCGCGGGGCCTGAAACCCTAACGAGATGCTCGCATGAGTCCTGACACGCCCCACAAGCCTGACAGGCTCGGCACCATCCAACCTGCGTATGTCCGCCCGCTGGACCTCAAGCGCGGGCGCGTTGACCTGACGCATGGCGCAGGTGGCCGAGCCAGCCACCAATTGATCGATTCGGTGTTTCGCCCCGCCTTCGCGCCAACCTGGCCTAGCGGCTGGCAGGACGGTGGCGACGATGGCGCCGTGTTGCCCGACCTGCCTGCGGTGCCCGGATCGGCCACAGGCGGCAAGTTGGTCATGGCCACGGATGCCCATGTGGTGTCGCCCTTGTTCTTTCCGGGAGGCGACATTGGCAGCCTGGCGGTGCACGGCACCGTCAATGACCTGGCCATGATGGGCGCCCGGCCACTGCACCTGAGCGTGAGCTTCATCCTGGAAGAAGGCTTGCCCTTGAGCGACCTGTTGCGCGTGGTGCAATCGATGGCACGCGCCGCGCGCGAAGCCGAAGTGGCCATTGTGACGGGCGACACCAAGGTGGTGGAGCGCGGCAAGGCCGACGGGCTGTACATCAGCACCACGGGCCTGGGCCAATGCCGACCGGGCGTGCGGCTGTCCGGGCGACTGGCACAAGCCGGTGACGCCATCTTGTTGTCAGGCTGCGTGGGTGATCACGGCGCGGCCATCCTCAGCCAGCGCGAGGGCCTGCGCTTTGAGGCGCCGATCGAATCCGACAGTGCCGCCCTGCATGGCCTGGTTGCCCACATGCTGGACACCGGCGCGGCCTTGCGCGTACTGCGTGACCCGACACGCGGCGGCCTGGCCACCACACTCAACGAGATCGCGGTGGCGTCTGGCGTGGGCATGCAAATCGAGGAAAGCGCGATTCCGTTGAACCCCACTGTGGCCGCAGCCTGCGAGTTCATGGGGCTGGACCCGCTGTACATGGCCAACGAAGGCAAGCTCATCGCCATCTGCGCCTCGGAAGACGCCGAGCGCCTGTTGAGCGCCATGCGGGCGCACCCGTTGGGGCGTGAAGCATGCCTCATTGGCCAGGTCACGCCCGGCCCTGCAGGCCAGGTTCGGATGCGCACGGCCTTCGGAGGGCAACGCATGCTGGACTGGCTGATGGGCGACCCCTTGCCGCGCATTTGCTGACAAGAAACCGTCACACCCCCTGGATACCCTCAAGCATGCAACCGGAAAACGACATCAGCGACATCCTGCAAGCCCACCAGGCTGGGCCGGCTGGCTTGCTGCAGGTGCTGCGGCACGTGCAGGCGCGCTTTCATCACGTGCCGCCATGGGCCATCGATACCCTGGTGCAGGCCTGGGGCCTGAGCTACGCGGCCGTGCGCAGCGTGGTGAGCTTCTACCATTTCCTGAGCTTCGAACCCCGTGGCCGCTACACGCTCTACCTGAGCGACAGCGTGACCGACCGCATGCTGGGCAGCGAGACCATCATGCAGCGCTTGTGCGAACGGCTGGGCGTGGCACCCGAGCAGACGCGTGGCGACGGGCTCGTCTCCGTGCACCGCACGTCGTGTACCGGCCTGTGTGACCAGGGCCCGGCTGGCCTGGTCAATGGCCGCCCACTCACGCACCTGACCCCGCGCCGTGCCGATGAAGTGGCCGACCTGATCCTGAGCGCCACACCCCTGGACACCTGGCCCGCCGACTTCTTCGAAGTCAGCAACCCCGTCTGGCGCCACAACCTCACCTTGCAGCACCCCATTGCCCCAGGGCAGGCCATCACACGCTTGCTGGCCGTGGGCCCCGATGCCCTGCTCGATGAGCTGCGCGCATCGGGCCTGCGTGGTCGCGGGGGCGCAGGCTTTGCCACCTGGCAGAAATGGCAAGCCTGCCGCCAGGCCCACGGGCCGCGCGCCATCACCTGCAACGCCGACGAAGGCGAGCCCGGCACCTTCAAGGACCGCATGCTGCTGATGCAATGGGCGCATGAGCTCATCGAAGGCATGACGCTGGCAGCACTCACCGTGGGCGCCACGCAAGGCTTCCTGTATGTGCGTGGCGAGTACGAATTCATCGAGCCGCATCTGCGCGCTGTGCTGCAAGCCCGTCGAGAACAAGGCCTGCTGGGCGTCTCGGTGTCAGGATCCGGCCAGGCCTTCGACGTGGCCCTGCACCTGGGCGCCGGCGCCTATGTGTGCGGTGAAGAGACCGCCTTGATCGAGTCCGTCGAAGGCAAGCGTGGCATCCCCCGCACACGGCCGCCCTTCCCCGTAGACCGGGGCTACCTGGGACTGCCCACCGTCAACAACAATGTCGAGACCTTTGTGCAGGTCGCCCAGATCGCGGTGCATGGCAGCATCTGGTTCGCGGCACAAGGCACGGCCGCCTCGCGTGGCACCCGCATCCTCAGCGTGGCCGGTGACGTGGCCCGCCCCGGCCTGTATGAAGTCCCCTGGGGGGTCACCGTCGCCGAGGTGCTGGCCGACAGCGGCGCCGCGGATGTGCAGGCGGTGCTGGTAGGCGGCCCCTCCGGCAAGCTGATCGACGCCAGCCAGTTGCAGCGCCAGATCAGCTTCGAGGACCTGCCCACGGGCGGCGCCTTCACCGTGTTCAACCGCAGCCGCGACATGGTGGACGTGGCCACGCAGTACACGCGCTTTTTCGCGCACGAATCGTGTGGCTTCTGCACGCCATGCCGCGTGGGCTGCGGCCAGTTGCTGGAAACCGCCGAGCGCCTGATCACCGGCCACGCCAGCCCGTGGGACATCACCCGCCTGGGCAGACCGCCGCCCACCCCCTGCTGGACGTGATCCAGCACTTCCCCGATCAGGTCGAGCGCCGCCTGGCGCCCGATGAGCAGGCCTTCGATCTGCTTGCCGCCACGGCCGACATGAAGGTCCACACGCCCACGTCAACCGGGAGGCCTGCATGAGCCCCACCCCCACTTTCAAACTGGACGGGCGCGACATCCCCTTCGAGCCGGGCCAGACCATCATGCAGGCGGCGCAGGCGGTCGGCGCCTACATCCCGCACCTGTGCCACCACGCCGACTTCGAGCCCATCGGCAGCTGCAAGGTCTGCAGCGTGCGCATCAAGGGCCGCACCGTCACGTCCTGCACCATGCCGGCCAGCGCCGGGCTTGAAGTCGAATCAGAAGCGCCCGACATCAACCTTGACCGCAAGCGCCTGATCCAGATGCTGTTCGTGGAAGGCAACCACCATTGCCCCTTCTGCGAGAAAAGCGGCAACTGCCACCTGCAGGCTCTCGGCTACCACCTGGGCATGCAGGACACCCACTTCGTGCACGAGTACCCCCAGCATGCGGTGGATGCCTCGCACCCCGACGTGATGCTGGACCGCAGCCGGTGCGTGCTGTGCGAGCTGTGCGTGCGCGCCAGCCGCGAGGTGGACGGCAAGAACGTGTTTGCGATTGGGGGCCGTGGCCTGAAAACCGAGCTGCTGATCAACAGCCCCAGCGGCACCTTGAGAGACAGCGCCGTGGCCGCTTCCGACCGCGCCTTGTCCATCTGCCCGACCGGCGCGCTCATGCCCAAACGACAGGGCTTCGTCATCCCCATCGGCCAGCGTCAGTATGACCACGCCGACATCGCTCAGCGCCCGGAGGACACATGAGCCGCAAGCTGCGCATTGCCACCTGCTCGCTGGCA
>JACPOI010000025.1:0-2940 GCA_016185015.1 Burkholderiales bacterium | reverse complement strand
GCTGCCACATGTCGTTTCTCGACGTGGACGAAGCCCTGGCTGACCTGATCGAGCACATCGAGTTTGACCGCAGCCCGCTGACCGACATCAAGCAGGTGAGCGAGCAAGGTGTGGACATCGGTTTGATCGAAGGCGGCCTGTGCAACCGCGAGAACGTCGAGGTGCTACACCAGTTCCGGCAGCGCTGCAAGGTGCTGGTGGCCGTGGGCGCCTGTGCCATGTATGGCGGCGTGCCCGCCTTGCGCAACGGCATCCCGGTGTCGGAGCTGCTGGCCGAGGCCTACCTGGGCCCCGATGTGCTCAACGCCCAGGTGCCGCAGGATCCCGAGCTGCCCCCCTTGCTCAAGAAGGTGCTGCCACTGCACGAGGTGGTGCCCATCGACTACACCCTCGCCGGCTGCCCCCCACCGGCTGCCGCCTTTCGCGAGCTCATCATGGCGATACTGGAACAGCGCGTACCCGTGCTGCCCGAAGACCTGCGTCGTTTTGACTGAGCTGCCTACACAGACATCACACCCATGCCCAGCCCACTGGAAACCGCTGAAGACCCCTCCGGCCTGAACCGCGTGGTGATCGAGCCCGTGAGCCGCGTCGAGGGCCATGGCAAGGTCACGCTGCTGCTCGACGAACACCGGCGTGTCAAGCAGGCGCGGCTGCACATTGTCGAGTTCCGCGGCTTCGAGCGCTTCATTCAAGGCCGCCCTTATTGGGAAGTGCCCACGCTGGTACAACGCCTGTGCGGCATCTGCCCGGTCAGCCACCTGCTGGCCGCCAGCAAGGCCTGCGACGCTTTCGTGATCGGCAACGGCCGCATCACACCCACCGCCGAGAAGCTGCGCCGCCTGCTGCACTTCGCGCAGGTGCTGCAGTCCAACGCGCTGCACTTCTTCCACCTGGCCTCGCCCGATCTGCTCTTCGGCTTTGACGACGCCGTGGCCCACCGCAACATCGTGGGCGTGCTGCAGGACCACCGCGAACTCGGCCTGCAAGGCATCCGCATCCGCAAGTACGGGCAGGAGGTGATCCGCCTGCTCACGGGCAAGCGCGTGCACGGCACAGGCTCGGTGCCCGGCGGTTTCAACAAGGCCTTGTCCCCTGAAGACCGCAAGCTGATGCTGGACGACATCGGGCAGATCACCGACTGGTGTGCGCACGCCCTGGGCCTGGCCCGTGACCTGTTCCTGGCCGGGCAACCCGAGCAAGGCGAGTTCGCGAACTTCCCCTCGATGTTCATGTCTCTCGTACGGCCGGATGGCGCAGGCGACCTGTATGACGGTGCCTTGCGCGTCAACGATGCACACGGCCTGCATGTGGTCGACCAGGTGGACGTGCACCAGTACAGCCAGCTGCTGCAGGAAGAGGTCAAGCCCTGGACCTACATGAAGTTCCCGCACCTGCGCGCCATGGGACCTGAACAGGGCTGGTACCGCGTGGGCCCATTGGCCCGCATCAACAACGCCAGCTACCTGGACACCCCCCGTGCCGAAGCCGCCCGCGAGGAGTTCAAAGCCTGGAACCACGGCAAGCCCGTCACGGCCTCGCTGGCGCAGCATTGGGCGCGCATGATCGACATGCTGCATTGCGCCGAGAGCATCGAGCGCCTGCTGAACGACCCGGACATCATCGGCACTGATCTGATGGCCAAGGGCACCCCCTTGCGCGAAGGCATCGGCGTGATCGAGGCGCCACGCGGTACCCTGATCCACCACTACCGCATCGGCGACGATGATCTGATCAGCTACGCCAACCTGATCGTCTCGACCACGCACAACAACACGGCCATGAACGAGGCCGTGCGCAGTGTGGCCGCTCAATACTTTGATGGACGCGAACTGACCGAAGGCCTGCTCAACCACATCGAGGTGGCCATCCGCGCCTATGACCCCTGCCTGTCGTGTGCCACGCATGCCGTGGGCAAGATGCCGTTGCGCGTGGAACTGCTGGATGCCACCGGCCAGGCCATTGACCTGCTGCTCAAGCATGAAGACGGCCAGGTCGAACACCCGGCCTTACCTGCCGACGCCCAACCAGGCAACTGGCCATCATGAGCCTGATGAACGCCCGGCCCGACAAGGCCCCCATCCTCGTGCTGGCGGTAGGCAACCCCAGCCGGGGTGACGATGCCTTCGGGCCGCTGCTGGCCCAGCAACTTCAGGACTGGCTGGCCGGGCAGACCGCCGATGTTCAGCAAGCCGTCGAGCTGATCACCGACCAGCAGCTGGTGGTGGAGCATGCGCTGGACCTGCAAGGGCGCGCGCGTGTCCTGTTCGTGGACGCCGCCGACCGGCACGATGCCCCGGTGGCCCTGAAGGCAGTGGTACCGGTTCGCGGCGCGAGCCAGACGAAGGGGCAGCCCGATGCCCCCGTCGTCAACAGCCACAGCAGCACGCCCGGCGAATTGCTGGCTTTGTACCAATCGCTGCTGAACCAGGTACCGCCTGGCGCCGATCTGCTGACCCTCCGGGGCGATGGCTTCGAGCTGGGGGCGCCCTTGTCCGACCATGCCAAGACCTTGATGCCCGCAGCCTGGAATCTGCTGCAAGACTGGTTGGACCAGGCCCTCAGCAGCACCCGGATGGAGCCCCTTCACCATGCATGAGCTCTCTCTGGCCATCGAGATCGTGCAACTGCTGGAAGGCCACGCGCACGAACTGGCCCGCATCACCAGCCTGACACTGGACATCGGCACCCTCAGTTGCGTGGAAGAAGGCGCCCTGCGCACCGCCTTGGCCAGCGCCTTGCAGTGCACCCTGGCCCAGGATGCACTGGTGCACATCCACACCATCGAGGCACAGGCGCGGTGCCTGGATTGTCAGCACACCTTCAGCCCGCCCAGCCGCATCGACCCTTGCCCGGCATGTGGCTCGTTTCGCAAGGCCTGGCTGACCGGCCAGGATTTCAGATTACGCAGCGTCGAAGGCCTCGCGCGCACCCGGCCCG
>JACPOI010000047.1 GCA_016185015.1 Burkholderiales bacterium | reverse complement strand
CACCCTTTGAATCACCGCATAACGTCCAGCCTCTTTGACACTCATCCATGCCCCTTTCCCGTCCATCTATGCCCCCTGTTTAAAAATAAGGGGACATTTCTAACTTGGATAAAGGTGACATTACCAACTTGGGCTCACACTTGATTCCCCGCTGGAGCTTGATGCCGGGGCCTGGAACGGATTGCTGGCGCAGCAACCCCAGCCCACGCCCTTCATGCAGCACGAATACCTGGCCGCGCTGCACCGCAGCGGCAGCGCCTGCCCGGCCACCGGATGGACACCGCGCTTCGTCACCCTCTGGGACGCCGCTGGAGTCCTGCAGGCGGCCTGCCCGCTGTACCTCAAGTCCCACTCACGGGGCGAATACGTGTTCGACTGGGCCTGGGCCGATGCCCATCTGCGCCACGGCCTCCCCTACTATCCCAAGGCCGTGGTGGCTGTCCCCTTCACGCCGGTACCAGGCAGCCGCCTGCTGGCACGTGACGCCGCCTCCCGCGCAGCCCTGGTCGAAGCGGTGCTGAACCTGTGTCGCGACATCGGCCTGTCCTCATGGCATCTGCTCTTCGGGCATCCGCTGGATCTCCAGGCCTGCGAGCAGGCGGGGATGATGCAGCGCCACACCGTGCAGTTCCACTGGGAGAACCGCAAACCCGAGTCCTACCGCGACTTCGATGATTTCCTCGCCGCGCTCAACCAGGAGAAGCGCAAGAAGATACGGCAGGAACGGCGCAAGGTGATCGAAGCCGGCGTCACGCTGAGGCACGCCCGCGGACCGGCCATCACCTCCCACGACTGGGATTTCTTCTACCGCTGCTACGAGCAAACCTATCTCGAACACGGCAACCCACCCTACCTGAGCCGGGCCTTCTTCGCGGAGATCGCCCACACCCAGGCAGACCACTGGCTGCTCTTCATCGCCGAACGCGGGGGCCAGCCCATCGCCTGCAGCCTGATCGCCGTCAGCGACACCGGATCGGAGAAAGTGGCCTGGGGACGCTACTGGGGGGCGCTGGAACGGGTCGACTGCCTGCACTTCGAGGCCTGCTATTACAGCCCGCTGCAATGGTGCATCGCCCAGGGCTATCAGCGCTTCGAAGGCGGGGCGCAGGGGGAGCACAAACTGGCCCGTGCCCTGCTCCCGGTGCGCACCAGCAGTGCCCACTGGTTGTCGCATCCGGAATTCGCCAGCGCCATCGAACGCTACCTGGAGCGCGAGGCCCTGGGTGTCGCCGACTACGTCGATGAACTGGAGCGGCACTCCCCGCTACGGCAAACGAACTAGGGCCTCAGAAGGTTTCCCAGTCGCCGTCATCGCCACCGGCCTTGGCGCTGAGCTTGGGAGGCTCGCGCCGGGTCGGCGGTGCCGCTGGCGCAACCGCCGGAGCAGCGCTTGCGCCCGTTGGACGGGGCGCAGCCGCACGCGCAGGCAGACCGGCAGGCTTGGCTGCACGCACAGCAGGGGCCGGCGCTGTCGTCGGAACGCTGAAGTCGTGCTGCCGCGCATCCACCTTGAACACGGCCACCGCCTGCACCAGATCCAGCGCCTGGCTCTTGAGACTGCTGGCGGCCGCCGCCATCTCCTCCACCAAGGCCGCGTTCTGCTGCGTGGCCTGGTCCATCTGCGTGACGGCCTCGCCGACCTGTCCGACGCCCTGGCTCTGCTCGCTGCTGGCCGCGCTGATCTCGCCCATGATGTCGGTCACACGCCGGATGCTGGCCACCACCTCGGTCATGGTGCTGCCCGCCTGGTCGACCAGGGCCGTGCCCTGCCCCACGCGGCTCACGCTGTCGTTGATCAGGGTCTTGATCTCCTTGGCCGCTTCGGCCGAGCGGCCCGCCAGGCTGCGCACTTCGGCAGCCACCACGGCAAAGCCGCGGCCCTGCTCGCCCGCGCGGGCAGCTTCCACGGCGGCGTTCAGCGCCAGGATGTTGGTCTGGAAGGCGATGCCGTCGATCACGCTGATGATGTCGGCGATCTTCTTGCTCGAATCGTTGATGCCCTTCATGGTCTCGACCACCTGGGCCACCACTTCACCGCCCTGCATGGCCACGGTGCTGGCGCTCTGGGCCAGCTGGTTGGCCTGGCGGGCGTTGTCGGCGTTCTGGCGCACGGTGGAGGACAGCTCTTCCATGGAAGCCGCCGTTTCCTCCAGCGCGCTGGCCTGGCTTTCCGTACGCGCACTCAGGTCGTGGTTGCCCTGGGCGATCTCGGCGCTGGCAGTCGACACCGATTCACTGCCCTGGCGCACCCGGCTGACGATGCGGGCGAGGTTGTGCTGCATGGCAGCCAGGGATTGCAGCAACTGGGCCACTTCATCGGAACCACGCGCAGGAATGTGCGTCGTCAGGTCTCCTTCGGCAATATGGCGTGTGGAGGCCGCGGCCTGCTGGACTGGCTGGACGATGGAACGCGTCACCAGATAGGCCAGGACGATGCCCAGCAACACGGCCAGCACAGTGCCGCCCGTCTGGGCCAGCTGGCTGCGTGCGGCAGTCGCCTCGGCTTCGTCCTGTGTCTCAGCGAGGATCTGGCGGGCATGGCCAGCCACCCGATCCACGGCCTTGAGATAGGTTTCCGCCAGCGGACGCAACTCGCTATCGACGGCACCGAGGATGTCTTCCCCTGCCTTTTGCCGTTTGATCAGAGCGGCACGCGCATCGACATAGGTCTTGCGATCTTTGGCAACGACCGCCAGCAATTCCTTGCCTGCGGGGTCTTCCATCAGGCCTTCGAGCTGCTTCTGGTCGTCGCTGATGGCCTTGGACGTGGCCGCCATGTCCTTCTGCAAGGCATCGATATAGGCTTCGTCGCGGGTTTTCAGCGCCGCCGAGGCTCGCACCCAGTTGATGGCAATCTGTGAAGCCCAGCGCTGGGCCAGCAGGCTGCGCTGCAGTTCGACCGTGGCGATCTCGTGGCTGGTGTCCCTGAGCGTCCCAAGCCGCCAGACACCCAGTGCTGAGACGGTGGTGGTAATGATGAGCACCGCGGCAAAGGCCAGGGCCAGGCGGGTACCAATCCGGAATCGAAGCCAGAACTCCATGCGTGTCTCCTCTTATCGCCACCCTCCCTGTGCCCCACGCGGGCTGCAAGTGTCAGACCCGTCGACGCGGGCTTGTCCTGTCGCTCAGTTGATGGCCGTGGCCAGCATGCCCATCTCGGCATTGCTCATGAGCGCTTCCATGTTCATGACGATCAACATGCGTTCGCCCACATTGGCCAGACCGGTGATGAAGCGGGTGTCGAGCGTGGTCTCGAATTGCGGCGCCGGCTTGATGGCATCTGCCGCCAGCGTGACGACGTCTGAGACGGAATCCACCACAGCGCCGATCACGGTGCCTCGCACATTGAGGATGATGACCACGGTGAATTCGTTGTACTCGACCTTGTCCAGGGCGAGCTTCATGCGCAGGTCAACGATGGGCACGATCACGCCGCGCAGGTTGACCACCCCCTTGATGAAGGCCGGCGCATTGACCATACGGGTCGGCTCCTCGTAGGAGCGGATCTCCTGCACGCGCAGGATATCGATGGCGTACTCTTCCTTGCCCAGGCGCAGGGTGAGGTACTGACCGGAAGCCGCTGTGGCGATCGCGGTGCCGGAACGGGTTTCGCCGCTGGTCTGCATGATCTTTGCTCCTTCGTGGCGTGGTACGCCAGATTGACCTTCAGGTCATGATACACGCGGGGGTTCACGAGGTGTAACTCAAACTGGGCCGGAAAAACCCTGCGATTCTCGCGCGTGCGCATGAAAAAACGCCGGCAGGCCCATGGGCTTGCCGGCGTCGCATTCAGTGGAGACTGATCAGCCTTTGGAGGCCTTGCTGTTGTAATTGGCGATGCCGTCCAGGATTTCCTTCTTGGCCGACTCCGGGCCTTCCCAGCCCAGCACCTTGACCCACTTGCCCGGCTCCAGGTCCTTGTAGTGCTCAAAGAAATGCTGGATGGTGTTCAGGCGCATCGGGTTCAGGTCTTCGGGTTTCTGCCATTGCGTGTAGATCGACAGGATCTTGTCGATCGGCACCGCCAGCACCTTGCCGTCCTCGCCTGCCTCGTCCTGCATCTTCAGAATGCCGATGGCACGGCAGGGCACGACCACACCGGGGATCAAGGGCACGGGCGTGATGACCAGCACGTCCACCGGATCGCCGTCACCCGAAATGGTCTTGGGCACGTAGCCGTAGTTGGTCGGATAGTGCATGGCCGTGCTCATGAAACGGTCCACAAAAATGGCGCCGGTTTCCTTGTCCACCTCGTACTTGATGGGATCGGCGTTCATCGGGATCTCGATGATCACGTTGAAAGCTTCGGGAACATTCTTGCCTGGGGTGACGTTGTCGAGGGACATGGTTGCTTCTTGCTAGGTTGAGACAGAAAGAGATCGGTATTAACCCTGATTTTACTTGCTCCGCCCTGACGTCCTCTTCATGTGAGCCCAAGTTGGTAATGTCACCTTTATCCAAGTTAGAAATGTCCCCTTATTTTTAAACAGGGGGCATAGATGGACGGGAAAGGGGCATGGATGAGTGTCAAAGAGGCTGGACGTTATGCGGTGATTCAAAGGGT
>JACPOI010000056.1 GCA_016185015.1 Burkholderiales bacterium | reverse complement strand
ACACCGACACCCCTCGCTCCTTGACCAGCCTCACCGCCTCAAGCTTGAACTCGCGGCTGAATTTCCTTCTCGTTTCCATACACCACCTCCGGTTTCATCGACCACCTTAACAAAGTGTCTTTGAAACCGGCAGCAGCCCAGGGTCGCCACTTCATCTCAAGTTCCGCACCCTGGTGACGCGCCTGTCCGAGGTTGCGGAATCCGACGGTGGAGTTGACAAATTCCAGTTTGTTGTCGAACTGGAAGCGAAACCCCGTCAGCGCCAGATCCAGCTCGGGCGTCACGGCCCAGCGTGCGCCGGCTTCAAGGTTTTTCGCGCGCTCTGCCGCCAGGTCGCCACCGAAGGTGATTTGGGTGAACTGGACAGGTCGCAGGGACCGGTGAGCATTGGCAAACAAAAACACATCATTGCTCGCCTGATAGCCCACATCCAGGCCCGGCAGCCAGTCCTTGGTCGTATTGCGCGTCTGCGCGCCAGTCGCGTTGTTGCGGTAGAAAAGCCTGACGTCCTCGTGACGCACACCCGGGGTGATCTTCAGCTTGCCGTTCAGCAACGAAAAGGTGTCGCTGACGTAGGTCGCGTAAGCGTCGTTTTCGAAGCGCCAGTCGCGGGTGACGGAGTAGGCGCCGCTGACCAGGGTGGTGCTGTCAACCTTGTAATCTACTTCCTCGCGCATGTAGCGCATGCCCAGCATGATTTTTTGCTTGACCGGCCCAGCTACATCAAAGCTCAAGCTTGGCTCGGTGCCGTACACCCAGTATTCCCGCGGTGACGATTGACGCTGGGTGGATGCAGTGTCGGCGTTGCTCGCATTGCCGAAGGCGAAAGTGCGTTCGCTGCGGTGGCCGAAATTGTTCCAGCTGAGTTCGGCGCCATTGTCGAATTGATGCTTGTAAGTCACGTAGGCGCGTGTGGTGTCACCATCGAAACGATCCTGCGGTCGAGTCGATTGCGTGCGATCCTGGGCATAGGCTCGCGGGGTCAGTGCGCCGGGCAGTTCGTTACGGGTCGTGTACTGCTGCAGTCCTGCCTTGATCTCTGTCGCATCGCTCGGAAACCAGTCGGCGTCGAGCATCAGGTTGCGAACCGAGGCGTTGGAATGCGCACGTTCGCCCTGCCCGTCGATCACATTCGCCTGCACTTGCAGCCCAAGACGGTCGCTGACGAAGCCGCCCGCCCGCGCGTAGCTGTCACTCAGTATCTGGCCGTTTTTGGCAATGGACAGCGTCTCCTTGAGCGTGAACGACGGCTTCACCGGAATGCGCTTGGTCACAAAGTTGATCACCCCACCGACGTTGTTCGGGCCATAGTGCACGGCAACGCCGCCGCGCGCCACGTCCACCGCCTCGACAGCCTGGAGCGTGAGAGGAAACAGCGAGGCGCCGGTTTGGCCGTAGGGCGCGAGCGTCATCGGGATGCCGTATCAAGTGGATGGCGACTAGTACGGGACGGCGGGCAAAGTTACGCATTTTTCTCCAGGTATTGGTTTTTTGAAAGATTTCTGCCACCCATGAGGTCTGCCCCTCCGGACAAACGCATGGCGCATCTACGATTACAAATAGGAATGATTCGTATTACTCAATAATAGCATATCCTTTTTTGCGAAGGGCGCTCAATTCAAGAAGAGTTGGCGCACGCATGGCGCATGTTTGCCGATCAGGCTTGACGGCTTAATCAAAAAATCACGGCTGACCACGCCACATCGTTTTGCATTGGCGAACGCAAAGGCAATGCGGGGAGCTGCGGGGGCAACTGGGTCAATTGCTTTGTGAGAGGACGGCCTGCAACTATGCCCGCAGAGCTTGCCCACGGCGAAACCGGCTGGGTGGATCACGTGAAGAGGGCCCAAGCCAGCGCTGCCAACAGCAGGCAAACGAAAAGAGCCCTGTGTGCTGGAACCCCGACCCATAACCTTGTCAACGCCCATCAATCAAGATCACCCTCGGCCGAAGCGGGCTTTTCGAGAATGGAAACAGGCGCTCAGCTAACCTCGCCCATCTGGCTTTGCAGGTAGTTCTGAATGCCAACCTTGCCGACCAGTTCAATCTGGGTTTCCAGAAAGTCGATGTGTTCTTCGGTGTCGTCGAGGATTTCCTGCAGCAGGTCGCGCGAGACATAGTCGCGCACGGTCTCGCAGTGGGCGATTCCTTCCTTGATCGTGGACTGCGCGCCTTGCTCGCTCTTGAGGTCGCAGTTCAGGATCTCGGGCACGTCCTCGCCGACCAGCAACTTGCTCAGGTCCTGCAGGTTGGGCAGGCCCTCCAGCATGAAGATGCGGTCCATCAGCTTGTCGGCATGCTTCATTTCGCCGATGGACTCCTCGAATTCCTTCTTGGCCAGCTTGTCCAGGCCCCAGTGTTTGTACATCCGGTAGTGCAGGAAGTACTGGTTGATGGCCGTCAGCTCGTTTTTGAGCTGCGCCTGAAGGTGTTCAATGACTTTGGCGTCGCCTTGCATGACGTTCTCCCATGAGGGTGGATGACCGGGCCATTGTCGGTGCGCTTTCCGTTGCTGACAAGTACAAACCCACACGCGTCCGCTCGGGTTGCGTGTGAGGTTGGTTGACATCATGGTCGCCCAATGTCATTTCATCCCGAGACCCGATGATCCATCTGCCCAATAGGCGAGGATGTCGCGACACATCCGGCCTGTCTTTTCGTGGCCGCAGTTCGAGCATGTCAGGGTCGAATCCAGGATGACCTGCCTCATGGCGCCGCATCAACCGCATGTAGACGCCTGGACTTGCTGGTGAACTTGCCAGCGGCGGGTGTGGACAAGCTGATGCCGCAACCCAAGGCCAGGGATATCGCCAAGTCCTGAAGAGTTGGCGCACGACCGTCCGGGATCTATTTCACTGTTGTCATGACGTAGTCGTCGCCTTCTTTGACGAATCCAAAGTCAACCTTCTTGTCCAATGCCAGCTTGGCAAGGAGGCTCTTGTCTTTGATCTTGAAGCTCATGGTCATGGGCGGCCAGCTCAGGCTGTTAACCGGTCCATGGGCAATCGTCACCCAGCCCTTCTGGGCATCGATCTTCTTGATCGTGCCATTGGCTTCATGCGTGGTTTGAGCGCCGGCAGCGGGCTTCTTGGCCATGTCCATGCCCATGCCCTTCATCTCGTCCATTTTCGACTGAGCGAACACGACGGATGCAGCGACAAAAACGAGAGAAGCGATTGCAATTTTCTTCATGAAAAACTCCTGGTTCAAGGGTGAAATGATAAAACCGGCTATCCGGTGAGGTAAGTCCGCCATGGGCTGCGTCTTCGTGCAGTCCAGGGCGGAGGTGAGTGACCAATACCATTCTCAGAAATAACGGGGTACTGGCTTATTTGGCGGCATCTTTGCAGGCCTTGACCTCGGCCTCATAACGCTCTTTGCGCAGTTGGTTCAAATATGGCGTCGTCTGCGCGCGCGGGCCATGGTCAAGTTGCAAGACGAGTTTTTTGGGCGGACAGACCTTGACCTGGTCTGGGGCAGCACTGGCAGGCAAACTGAAGCCAAAAGTCGCGGCGCTAACAAGGGCGATGAGTACGTATTTCATGATGACCTCCTTGGGCTAAGAAAAAAACTGGATGTGTCGTTGAGCGGGACGCATGGCTGCTGGCTACTTGCGCCAGCAACAGTACGTGACGCGCAAAGGAAGTCTCCCTTCTCGCTTTGGCAGATCCAGGAGGTTTTTCGCTAACGCAGAAGACTGCGCCAGCAGCTGCCATACCGCCTGTTTGGGCTCCTCTTGCTCACCAGTGAACCCATGCGTGGTCGGTGCTGGAGCCATGTAGCAGCTCATACAAGGCACACCGTTCATTGCACCGGACATCGGATTTTCCTGCGCGCCAGATTGGGCCATCTCCGGCACGATTTTCATGATCGAGCCCACAGCTTGGGCTGGACTCGCAAGCCCAGCAGCGCCCAGCACAAGCGCAGCCACCAAGAGCGCGCATCGCAGCGCTTGATCAAGAGGGTGCAGGAGTTCAGGCCTCTTCACGATACTTTCTCCAAAAGACCCACTGTCGGGGATGGCGCTCACGCGATCTCCGTATCAGCAGATACACCGCCGGAATGACGAACATCGACAGCAATGGCGCGGTGATCATGCCACCGACCATGGGTGCGGCGATGCGCTGCATGACCTCGGAGCCCGTCCCGGTGCCCCACATGATGGGCAACAGGCCAGCCAGGATGACGGCTACCGTCATGGCCTTGGGCCGTACGCGTAACACTGCACCTTCACGAATGGCGTCCAACAAGTCAGAGGTACTGGTTTTTCCTTGTTCGAGTCGATCGTCCCAGGCAGACTTCAGGTACAGCAGCATGATCACTCCGAACTCGGCGGAGACGCCGGCCAACGCGATAAACCCGACAGCACCCGCAATCGACAGGTTGTAGCTCAGCAGGTACAGCAACCAGATACCGCCCACCAGGGCAAACGGCAGCGTGACCATGATCAGCAGGGCTTCGTCAAAGCGTTTGAAGGTCAGGTACAGCAGCACAAAGATGATCAGCAAGGTAAACGGCACCACCACCTTGAGTTTCGCCGTGGCGCGCTCCAGGAACTCGAACTGGCCCGACCAGGAGATCGAATAGCCCGGCGGCAGCTTGACTTTGTCCGCGACGACTTTTTGCATGTCCTGCACGGCGGAACGTAGATCACGCCCGCGGATGTCCACGTAGACCCAGCCCGACAGGCGAGCGTTTTCGCTGCGCAGCATGGGTGGGCCGTCGGTGATGCGGATATCGGCCACGTCAGACAGCACCAGGCGCTGGCCGCGTTCCGTCACAAAGGGCAAGCTACGCAATTTTTCCAGAGAATCCCGGATTTCACGCGGGTAGCGCATGTTGATCGGAAAACGCTGCAGGCCTTCAACCGTCTCGCCGATGTTCTCGCCACCGACGGCTGAACTGATGACCGATTGCACGTCGGCAATGTTCAGACCAAAGCGGGATGCCGCATCGCGCTTGATGTTGACGTCCACATAACGGCCACCTGTCAGGCGCTCGGCCAAGGCGCTCGACACACCGGGAACGTCTTTGAGCGCCCGTTCAATCTCCCCGGTCAGTCGGTCAATCGTGGCGAGGTCCGTACCGGCAATTTTTACGCCGACCGGGCTCTTGATGCCGGTGGCCAGCATATCGATGCGGTTGCGAATTGGTGGCACCCAGATATTGGACAAGCCGGGCACCTTGACGATGCGGTCCAGTTCCTCCACCAGCTTGTCCTGCGTCATGCCGGCGCGCCACTGCTCGCGCGGCTTGAACTGAATCGTGGTTTCAAACATCTCCATGGGCGCCGGATCGGTCGCGGTCTCGGCTCGTCCGGCCTTGCCATACACGCTGGCAACTTCGGGCACCGTCTTGATCAGCCGGTCGGTCTGCTGCAGCAGCTCGCTGGCCTTGCCGGCCGACAGGCCTGGTAACGCAGAGGGCATGTAGAGCAGATCACCCTCGTCCATCCTCGGCAGGAACTCGCCGCCGATATGCTGCAGCGGCCAGATGCTAATGGCCAGGACGACGCCAGCGGCCAGCAAGGTGAGCTTGGGCGCGCGCAACACTATGTCCAGCATCGGCCGGTAGATGGCGATTAGCAATCGGTTCAGGGGGTTGGAATTTTCATCAGGAATCCGGCCGCGTATCAGGTAGCCCATCAGCACCGGTATCAAGGTCACTGACAAGCCGGCCGCCGCCGCCATCGCGTACGTCTTGGTAAACGCCAGCGGCGAGAACAACCGACCCTCCTGGGCTTCCAGCGTGAACACCGGGATAAACGACAAGGTGATGATCAGCAGCGAGAAAAACAGCGCAGGCCCGACTTCGGCTGCCGCGTCGCCGATGACCCGCCAGCGCGCCTCTCCCTCCAGCGTTTCGCCTGGATGATCATGCCCCCAATGCTCCAGGTGTTTGTGGGCGTTTTCGATCATCACGACGGCGGCGTCCACCATGGCGCCTATGGCAATCGCGATGCCGCCCAGCGACATGATGTTCGCGTTCACCCCCTGGTAGTGCATCACGATAAAGGCGGCCAGGATGCCCAGCGGCAGCGAGATGATGGCGACGAATGCCGAGCGCAGGTGGAACAGGAAGATAAAACACACCACGGCCACGACCAGGAATTCTTCCAGCAGCTTGAAGGTGAGGTTATCCACAGCGCGCTCGATCAGGCCCGAGCGGTCGTAAGTCGGCACGATTTCAACACCCTTGGGCAGGCTTGCCTGCAGGGTCTGGAGCTTGGCCTTGACGGCGGCGATGGTCTCCAGTGCATTCTTGCCGGAGCGCATGATAATCACGCCGCCGGCCGCTTCGCCTTCGCCATCCAGTTCGCCAATGCCGCGGCGCATTTCCGGGCCGATCTGGATACGCGCCACATCGCCCAGGCGCACGGGGATGCCGGCCGCCGAGGCCATGAGCGGAACCGAGCGGAAGTCCTCCAGGCTCTGCAGGTAGCCCGAGGCCCGAACCATGTATTCGGCTTCTCCGAGTTCCAGCACCGAACCGCCGGCTTCCTGGTTGGCCTTCTGGATGGCCTCGACCACCTTGGTGTGCGGAATCGCATAGGCGGCCAGCTTGTCCGGGTCCAGCACGATCTGGTACTGGCGCACCATGCCGCCGACCGAGGCGACCTCGGCCACATTCGGCACGGTCTTGAGCTCGTACTTGAGGAACCAGTCCTGCAGCGCGCGCAGCTGCCCGGCGTCCTGCGTGCCGCTGCGGTCGATCAGGGCGTACTGGTAAATCCAGCCCACACCGGTGGCGTCCGGCCCCAGCGACGCCTTGGCTGCCGCCGGCAGGCGTGACTGGACCTGGTTCAGATACTCCAGCACACGCGAGCGCGCCCAGTAGAGGTCGGTCCCGTCCTCGAACAGCACATAGACATAAGAGTCGCCAAAGAAGGAATAACCTCGCACCGTCTTGGCCCCCGGCACCGACAACATGGTGGTGGTCAGCGGGTAGGTGACCTGGTTCTCGACAATACGTGGCGCCTGGCCGGGGTAGGTGGTGCGGATGATGACCTGCACATCCGACAGGTCGGGCAAGGCGTCCAGCGGTGTCCTCATCACCGAGTACACGCCCCAGGCCGCGATCATCAGCGTGGCCAGCAGCACCAGGAAGCGGTTGACTATGGACCAGCGAATCAGGCGGGCCATCATCGCTGGGCTCCCGAGGCCGGGGTTCTTGGCGCCTGCGGTGGAACCGGTGCCACAGGCGTAATGGAGGTCAGGGTCGGCTCGCCATCCTTGGGCAGCACAAACTCGAACCGAACTCTGTCCCCCTTGGCCACATTGCGCGGCATGCCGCCGGCTGGCGCCTTGAACTCCATGGTCATGGCCCCCATGCCGGCCGTGGGAAGCGGGCCATGGGCCAGCAGGGCGCTGTCCTTGTCGATGGCGATCACCTGCGCTTCACCGGGGTGCCGGGCCAGTGCCGGCGGGGTAGCCTCGGTGTTGAGCCGGGCCTCCACACCTTTGAGACTGGCTTCCGAGTCGATCAGGAACTGCGAGGACACCACCACACGCTGGCCGGCCTGCAGGCCGCGCTTGATTTCGGTCTGGCCGCCGCTTTCAATGCCGGCTTGGACATCGACGGGCCGGAAGCGGCCGTTCTCCTCAGCCAGCATCACGACCGTGCGTTTGCCTGTCTGAATCACGGCTTCGGAGGGAATCAGCAAAGCCTTTTCCGCCCGCATGTCCATGAACTGCATGGTCACGAACATGCCGGGCACCAGGCGTGAGCCCGGGTTGGCCAGCTCCAGCCGGGCCTTGAGCGTGCGCGTCGCCGCATTGACGTCCGGCAGGATGGCTTGCACCTTGCCTTCGAAGGTCGTGCCGGGCACGGCCGGACTGCGGGCTTGCACCTTGGCACCCGGGCGCAGCAACGCCGCCTGGCTCTTCTGGCCTGCGTCTTGCCGGTGGTCTCCACCAGGCGGATCTGCTCCTCATTCATGCCGGCCTGGCGCATGCGCTGGCGCGCGCCCTCGACCAGTGAACCGAGGTCATTGCCCTGCATGCGTTTGAGGGACAGAAACTCTTCCTGCGCCGCCACCCAGTCCGGGACATACAGGTCCACCAAGGGCTGGCCCTTGGTCACCGCATCCAGCGTGGCGCGCACGTGAAGGCGCTCGACATAGCCGGTCGCCCGGGCCTGCACAATGGCCTGGTCGCGTTCGTTGAAGGCAATGTTCCCGACCGCGGAGACTTGAGGCGACAGCGTGCCTTCGATGACCGCTGCGGTGCGCACCCCAAGGTTCTGCTGAATCCGCGGACTGACGGTGACCTTGCCCTGGTCGGAATCGCTGTCGGCATAGACCGGCACCAGCATCATGTCCATGAAAGGCGACTTGGCCGGTTTGTCGAACTTGTTGCCCGGCACCATGGGGTCCTGGTAGTACAGGATCTTGCGGCCGCTGACCGGATCTGTATCGCCCGCCTTGAGGCCTGCGCTGATGTGGCGGCGGGTGGCTTCTTCCCCTTCGGCGATGCTTTGGGGTCCGGTTGTGGGGGCGGCTGCAGGCGTGGGCGGTGCTTCGCCTGGCGCGGCAGTGGTCGCCATGCTGCTGCCGTTTTTCATGCCCAGGGCGTACAGGCCATAGCCTGCGCCGCCGAGGACGCCGGCAGCGATCAGCGCGGCAATGAGGTATTTCTTGTTCATGGTTGTTCCTTGGCTGGCGCCGGCATGCTGTGTTCGGGGACGAGGAAGTTGAGCTGGGCCCAGGAGCGCGCGGTTTCCATTTCCAGCGTCAAGGCCTGCATACGGGTGTCGATCTCATCGCGGCGAGCGGCCAGCGCGCCGGCCAGGTCACTTTTACCCGTGCGGTAGCTGGTCAGTGCGGCCTCCGTGCGTTGGCGGGCTGTGGGGATCAACTCATTGCGGTACCGGGCCAGCCTGTCCTTGCCTGATTGCCAGTCGTTCAGCCAGCCGCGCACCTCGGCCTCATGGTTGCGCAGCATGTCCTCGTAGCGGGCCTTGGCTTCGTCCACCATGGCCAGCTTGGCCGCCAGCTCCCGGTTCTGGCGGTTCTTCTGGTCCCACTGCAGCGGGATGGACACGCCGATGGAGATCATGTTGGCGTAAGCCGGGCCGCGCTGAGCGTAGCTGGCCTCAACGCTCCAGTCGGCTTGTTTGTTCGCCTGCGCCAGCCGGGCGTCGGTTTCCACGGCGTCAACTTCTGCGCTTATCGCCAGCAGATCAGGATGTTGCTTAAGGTGTTCGCTTGAAATCTCACTCTGCAACGGAGTGGTTTGCCAGGGCGGTGAGCCCGAGAGCGGGCGCTCCGCGTCGGAAGCGCCCACCCAGCGTGCCAGCATCAAGCCAGCATTGCGTGACTGCCGGTCGAGCTGGCTGAGCCTGTCCTCCAGCTGTATCACCGCGCTACGGGCGGCGAACACGTCGGCCTGACTACCCCGGCCGGCGCGAAACGCGATGTCGGCCGCCTGCACCTGCAGCCGGGTTTCTTCGACCTGTTGCTGCACCAGCTCGCGCATGGCCTGGGTGTAATAGCGGTCTAGCCAGGCCAGCGCGGTATCCCGCTGCAGGTTGGCCAGGGTCAACTGGCGCTGCGCTTGCACGCGCTGCGCGTCGCGTTCAAAGCGCTCCGAGCGCAGCTCGCGCTTCTCGGAACGGGTGATTTCCTGCATGACGCCGATGCGGCGCATGGTCATGAAGTCGCGCGTTAGGCTGCCGCGGTCCGCGCCGTCGGCCGGCAGGTTGTCGATGCCGAATTTGAGCACGGGGTCGGGGAGCTGACCGGCCGCCACGGCCTGTTCTCGGGCAGCAGCGGTCAGCGCGTTTTGGGCGACCAGTTGTTGTGACCGGCTGACGGCAATGCGCTGCGCCTCGATCAGGGTCAAAGGGTCGGCTGCCCACGACGTAGACGCCATGGCCACCATCACGGCAGCGGCGGCAGTCCGATAAACCGGAAATGAAACAAACATAAAACCTCCAGAGCACGAATAACGGCCTGCCGATGCACGGGAAATGCATCAGACAGGAGCTAGGCAGTCTGGGAGGTCAGAGGCGGAAGCAGCAGTTCCGGATAGAGACAGGGGGCGCGGTGGTGCGCTGCAGGTGAGGCGCCTGCAGCGGTGCTTCAGAAAATACTGGGAGGGTAACCTGTAAGCTGAAATCGGCAGGCAAAGCGCCGAGGGCAATGGGAGCTGGCGGTTGATACTTGTCGGCAGACTGTTGACCCGCCTGGCAGTGCGCATGACACAAGTTGGGCTGCTGGTCGTCCATGTTGAGCGGCATGGACTCGGCACAGGGCATGCCAGCTTCGGCCATCGCGGCCGCTTCGGCGATTTTTGATCCAGAACCGGGGCACACATAGCCAGCCACCGCCAGCTGCATGAACAGCAGGTTGACCAGTGCGAAGAGCACTGTGATCAGGCGGGTGCGGAGATTCCGAGTCATTGTGTGAGTTTACCGGGCTTGTGACTGGAGTTCTGGCAGAAAGTTCAAAATGGCTAGGGAGTCCTCGTTTGCTTAGGAGACTTGGTGCAAGGCATACGGGTAACATGCGCTAAACGCATTAATTCATGGACCAAGGCGCACAACCCGACAATGAACTGGTCAGTGAGGCCAAGTTGCTGGAACTGGTGGCCAGGCTGGGACACGATGTGAAGATCGTGGTCGGCCCGGTGCGGCACCGCGCCGGCAAGATCGAGCTGCAGTTTGCCTGAACGCATCTCCGCCGTGCGCATGACGCAATAGGTTGCGCCGTCGGGAGGCGACGGCGCGGTTCGTTTGGTGGCGAGCAAGTCCGGCGGCCAAGTGGCCCCGCACTATAGCTGCCGCTTGAGGCCCATCACCAGCATCAGTTGCGGCAGCGCCTGTAGGTTATCCCACCGCGAAGCAGGCAGCCGAGAGTACCAGCGCTTTGATTGCGGCCGCGCGGATGCCTCGGACTTCATTCTTCAGATCGGTGTCCTGGGTGGTTTCCATGTCCAGGTTTTCAAGTCGCCCAGCTCACGAGGACTCTTTCGCGGCTGAGTGTTTCTCGACGCTCACCAGCGACTGAAGCACGAGCGCGATTGCCCCGCCGACGATGGCCATGTCGGCGAGGTTGAATGCCGGCCAGTGCCAGCCGTGCAGGTGGAAGTCGAGGTAGTCGATGACCTGCCCGCGCATGGCGCGATCTATTGCATTGCCCAAGGCGCCGCCCAGGATGAGGCTGTACGAAAGGCCTTCCAGCCTTTGCAGCGGGCGGTATAACTGCCATGCCAGCCAGATCGAAGCCGCAAGGGCAATCGCAAGGAAGAACCATCGCTGCCAGCCGCCCGCGCCGGCGAGGAAGCTGAACGCCGCGCCGGGATTGAGAACGTGAACCAGGTTGAAAAACGACGTGACCTGATGCGACCACCCCAAGGGGGTCGTCATGTCGATGTGGGTCTTGATTGCCTGGTCGCTAGCGACCACAGCGATTGCCAGTGAATACCACTGCACTCTGCGAGGGGGATGGTTCATTTACTTCGTTTCAGGTTGAGGGATGCCCACCGGTTGGCCCGGTCGAATGGTGTCGGCGGCGCGCAGCGCGGCCCGGAAGCCGGCCTTCACGGGCGGACTCTTGCGAGTGACCAACCCCATGCCATGCGCCTCGCCCATGGACCCACTGCCGCAACGCACGCCCATCCCAGCGCAAAGCCGGCGAGAACGTCCGCCGGAAAATGCGCGCCCAGCACGATGCGCGACCAGCCCACCGCTGCGGCGAACAGCAACAGGCCCATCCTGCCGGACCAGCCCAATGCGGGCCACAGCGCCGCTGCCAGAACGCCGACGTAGACCGAGTGGCCGCTGGGCAGGGTGTAGCGGCTGTCAGGTGCGGAAGTGGCCCGGTAGACCGCCTCACCCAGGACCAGGAACGGACGCGGCAGCGCGAACACCGCCTTGGCAAGAGCTGCGGCGGCAAAGGCGAGCCCGAATCCCAGCATGAATCTGCACAGCGGAACATCGAGCGAGATTACCCCTTGCCGACCGAGCATTCGCCGCCAAACGAGCAGCAGGACGACGACGGCCGGCGCGCTCCAGTAGCTGCCGAACGCACTCATGACCTCGGGCAGCCAGGTCCACCCCTCAGGCAGCGTTCGCTGGATCGCCAGGAAGAGATCCAAATTGGCGCCGCCCCAGTCATACAGCCAGTGTTTCGTCCACTGCGTAGCGGTGTCGGGCGCCCACATGCCCGTCATGCCGTCTTGAGCAGGCGCAGCCCATTGAACACAACCAGCAGGCTCGCCCCCATGTCGGCGAACACGGCCATCCACATGGTGGCCTGCCCCGTGAACGTCAGCGCGAGAAATACCGCCTTGATACCCAGCGCCAGGACAATGTTCTGTGTGAGGATCGCTGCCGTGCTGCGCGACAGCCGGATGAAGGCGGGAATTTTGCGCAGATCGTCGTCCATCAGGGCGACGTCAGCCGTTTCGATGGCGGTGTCGGTGCCGGCCGCGCCCATGGCGAAACCGATGTCTGCGCGGGCGAGCGCGGGCGAATCGTTGATGCCGTCGCCCACCATGCCCACCTGGCCATCACCACCGACCAGACCCTCGATGGTCTTGAGCTTGTCCTCGGGCAACTGGTTGCCACGGGCCTCGTCGATTCCGACCTGCGCGGCGATGGCGTCAGCGGTGTGCTGGTTGTCTCCGGTCAGCATCAGGGTGCGCACGCCCAGTGCTTGCAGCTCGGCGACGGCCTCACGGCTGGTCTCCTTTACCGTGTCGGCCACGGCAAAGATGCCGAGCACGGCCGCATCGTCCATCAGCAGGATCGCGGTTTTGCCCTGGCGCTCAAGCGCCTCCAGCCGGGACTCTAGCGCCGCGTCGCTGCGGCCCAGCTCCTGCGCCAGCCGGGGGTTCCCCATTTGCAGCATGCGCCCGGCGATCCGCCCACGGACGCCCCGACCCGGCAAGGCCGTGAACTCATCGACCTCGTGCAAGACGACTTCATCCCGCTTGGCCTTGCGAGCGATGGCCTGGGACACCGGATGGTCCGAGCGCGCGGCCAGGCTTGCGGCCCAGGCGGCGACCTCTTGCGCTTCGCCGTTCAGGGCCAGGAAGTCGGTCTGCTCGGGCTTGCCGTGCGTGAGCGTGCCGGTCTTGTCCAGGGCCAGCGCCTTGAGCTTGCGGCCGCCCTCCAGGTAGACGCCGCCCTTGATCAGGATGCCGCGCCTGGCGGCAGCGGCCAAGCCGCTGACGATGGTGACCGGGGTCGAGATGACCAGCGCGCAGGGACAGGCGATCACCAGCAGCACGAGCGCCTTGTAGATCCAGTCGAACCAGGCGCCGCCGAACGCCAGGGGCGGAACGACCGCGACCAAGACGGCCACCGCGAACACGGCCGGGGTGTACACCTTGGCGAACTGGTCGACGAAGCGTTGCGTGGGCGCGCGGCTTCCCTGCGCGGACTCCACGGCATGGATGATGCGCGCCAGCGTTGAATCATTTGCGCCTGCGGTCACCTTGTATTCGAAAGATCCGGTCTCGTTGATCGTGCCCGCGAACACCTGGTCGCCTTCCGCCTTCTCGACGGGAAGGCTTTCGCCAGTGATGGGGGCCTGGTTGACGGCCGAGCGGCCCGCCGTGATCACGCCGTCCAGCGCGATACGCTCGCCGGGGCGAACCCGGACCACTGCGCCCTTCGCAACCTCCCTGGACGGCAGTTCGTTCCATGAGCCGTCAGCCTGTCGCACGGTTGCGGTCTCCGGCGCCAGGTCCATCAGTCCGCGAATGGCATTGCGGGCACGGTCCAGCGATTTCGCCTCGATCACCTCGGCCAGCGCAAAGAGAAACATGACCATGGCCGCCTCGGGCCAGTGGCCGATCGCCATGCCGCCTGTAACCGCGATGGACATCAGGGCGTTCATGTTCAGGTTGCGGTTCTTCAGCGCGATCCAGCCCTTTTTGTAGGTGCTGAGGCCGCCGGTGAAGATCGACACGAGCGCCAGCACGACCACCGCCCAATGGAATCCGTCGTTGACCCAGTAGACCCCTTCGGCCAGGAGTGCG
This sequence comes from Burkholderiales bacterium, assembly GCA_016185015.1. GTDB lineage: Bacteria > Pseudomonadota > Gammaproteobacteria > Burkholderiales > Burkholderiaceae_C > Hylemonella. The sequence continues at coordinate 46,085 of JACPOI010000056.1, read as the reverse complement.
GCGACCCCGGAAACGGCCAGCGGCCACCAGTTGGTTTTCTTGTCGGGCGCCGAAGGCTCGCTCGGCGCGTCGGTCTTCTGCACCTCGGTGTCCATGCCGAGCGACTCGATCGCTTCGACGGCCGGCTTGATCGCGTCGGGGGTGTGCCGGACGGTGAGCGTGCGCTGCATCAGGTTGAAGTCCAGGCCCTGCACACCCGGCATGCCCTGCAACTTGGCGCGAATCAAGCTTTCCTCGGTCGGGCAGTCCATCTTGCCGATTCGCAGCAGCGTGGTGACCGTCTGAAGGTCCTGCCGCTGGGCTTGCATGCCGATGGATGCCAGCGCCTTCTCGATCGGCTCGGTGGAAGGCAGCGTGTGCTGCACGCCCAAGACCCGCTGCATCAGGTTGAAGTCCAATCCTTGGACGCCGGGCTCCCTGCCCAACCGGTCACGGATCAGCGCTTCTTCGGTGGGGCAATCCATGTTCTCGATCCGGTAGGTCACGCGCTCCCCCGCCTGTGCACCGGAGGGCGCGGCAGGCGGCAGGCCCGATGCCGGGGCCGCAGCGGCCGCCGGGCGTGCGCTTGGCGCCGTGCCGACAGCAGTTTGCTCCTTGGCGTGCATGCCGATCGAGGCGAGGACCTCCTCCATCTGTACGCGCGCCTGGGCGAGATGCCTCACCGACAGGGTGCGCTCGGGAAGATCAAAGTCCAGCTCCCGGACCCCGTCGACCGTGTCCAGGTGCGAGCGAATAAGCTTTTCCTCGCTCGGGCAGTCCATGTTCTCGATGCGGTAGGTGGTCAGCACCGGGACATCTCCGACCGCCTGGGCCTTCATGCCCACCGAGTTCAGGGCCTGTGCCAGGACATCGGCCGAGATGTCGCTGTGCGAAACGGTCAGCTTGCGCTGGGGCAGATCGAAGTCCAGCCGCTCGACGCCGGGCATGCCCTCGAGCGTGCGCCGCACCAGCGCTTCCTCGTTGCGGCAGTCCATGTTGCTCACATGGAAAACAGTGTTTACGGAACCGGCCTGATCATCAGCGCAGCCCGACTGTTGGGCACTCCCGCCGGAGCAACCGCACGAATTGGCAGAGTCATTGTTCATGGATAGATTTCACTTTCCGTTGGCAGGGTATTACCTGCATATCATCATTGGACACCCTCTAGTTGCTGTAGAGTCAAGTATTTGCGGAGAAAACCCATGCTACGAATCGGCGAACTGGCCAAAAAGGCGGACTGCCTGGTGCAGACCGTGCGCTTCTACGAGTCCGAGGGATTGCTTCCCGAGCCCGCGCGCAGCGAGGGCAATTTCAGGCTGTACGCGGATGTCCACCTGCAGCGCCTGCTGTTCATCCGCCGCTGCCGGGCCAAGGACATGACGCTGGATGAAATCCGGCAGCTGTTGAGCTTCCGGGATCGGCCGGAGCTGGACTGCGGCGAGGTGAATTCGCTGGTGGACTCCCATATCGCCCAGGTGCGGGCCAAGATCAAGGACTTGCGAGAGCTGGAGCGCGAGTTGATGCAACTGCGGCTCTCCTGCGATACCGCCCGCACCGCGCGCGAGTGCGGCATTCTCAACAGCTTGGCCGAGCCTGCCTGAAGGTCACGCGGTCCGCTGAGGGGGCGGCACGGCAGGTAGCGCCCGCTTGTGGGCCGTGCGGCGGAACGTCTGCGCGATGACTTGGGCGCTGGCCGGGTCCACCTTCTTGCCTTCCAGAAAGTCGTCGATCACCTCATAGCTGACGCCCAGCGCCGCCTCATCGGGGTGCAGTGGGCGTATGGATTCAAGATCGGCGGTGGGAACCTTGTGCGCCAAACGCTCGTCACCGCCGAGGGCCAGAGCCAAGGCGCGGACACGACGCTTGGTGAGCCCGCCCAGCGGACTCAGGTCGAAGCCGCCGTCGCCGAATTTGGTGAAGAATCCCATGACCGCCTCAGCAGCATGGTCTGTCCCGACCACCAGCCCACCCGTCGCGCCGGCAACGGCGTACTGCGCGATCATGCGCTGCCGAGCCTTGATGTTGCCAAGCACGAAGTCCTCCTGCCATTGATCGTTGAACTTGAGTCCGCCAGCTTTCAGCTGCTCGAGCATCGCGTCGGCGGCCGGCTTGATGTCGATGTCCAACGTCTCGTCTGGATCGATGAAGGCCAACGCCCGGTCCGCGTCAGCCTGGTCGGCCTGCACCCCATACGGCAGCCGCATCGCGATGAAGCGGATCTGCATCCCCGAAGCGCGCAGTTGCTGAACGGCGAGTTGGCAAAGGCGGCCCGCGACGCTCGAATCCACGCCTCCGCTGATCCCAAGGACAAGCGATCCCGCGGTAGCAGCTCGCGCGTACTCAGCCAGGAACCGTGTGCGTCTGACAATCTGCGCGGACGCATCGAAGTCCGCCTCGACGCCCAGCTCGGTGGCAATTCGGCTTTGTTCATTCTTCATGGTTCGATGTTATCGGCGTTGCAAGGTGATCGGGTCTAACTCCGACGGCCACGTGCCGTGTTCCATCACGCCAAAACGCCCGGTGCCGACGTTCTGGGGTGCGGCCAAGGGCATGGCCCAGGGGCACCAGCGCAAGACGTGCGACCTGAGCAGCCACCTCCGAATAATCGCGAGTCCTCCAGCCCAGGCCGAGCATCGCCGCGTGACTACGCAGGTGCAAGCCAAGGTATAGATCAAGTCGACACAGACATCGTGTCAGCCTTGAGGGGACGATATCCTGCGTGCCGAACGCACATTGAAGGCAAAGGCGATCAGTACCGAGAACAGAACGGCAAGCTGACCCGAGAGTGTCTGCCATGACGGGTAAATGCCTAAGAGGTCAATACGCGGGATCGCAATCGGGCTGGTCTGCAACAGTCCGGCCTCTTGCAGACCTGCAATGCCCTTGCCCGCCAAGATCACCGCCAGCACAGCCATAAGCAGCGAGCTGGCCGCGAAGAATTGGCCAATCGGCAGTCGTGCACTGGTGCGTAGCAGAACGGCTGCAAGCAGAGCCAGGAGCACCATGCCTGCTCCCAAACCGGCGAGTAACGGCCAGCCATTGCCGTCTGTCCAGAGAGCTGCGAAGAACAGCACAGTTTCAAATACTTCGCGGTACACCGCGACGAACGCCAACGAAAACAGGAACCATGCCGTGCGTTTGTTGAGTGCGGAGGACAGCTTCTCCTTGAGATAAACCTGCCAGCGACCGGCCACGCTCTTCTGGTGCATCCATATGCCGACACCGAGCAAGACCACGGCAGCAAAGAGCGACGAAAATCCCTCCGTCAATTCCCGACTCGCACCGCTGACACCAACCAGATAGGTCGCCACGGCCCAAGTGATGCCACCGGCTGCCAGTGCGGCCACCCACCCGACATGGACATAAACCGCTACGTCTCGCCGCTCGGCCTTCTTGAGAAACGCCAGCATGGCCACAACCACCAGCAAGGCTTCCAACCCCTCACGCAACAGGATGGTCAGCGCCCCGACGAACGCCGCTACCGCATCGTTTTCCGAGGGCGCGAGTACCTTGTCCGCCTCATCGAGCAAGGTCTGCAGCTGCTGCTGCGCAGCCTGTACGTCTGCAGTCGTGCCTTTGGTCACCAACGCCCGGTAAGACACCATCGCGGCTTCGATCTTCTCGAACAGCGGGCGGTTGCGCGTGGCAAGCGCGGGTTCCACCGGTTCGAAGCCGTCAAGGTAGGCCGACAAGGCCAGTTTGGTAGCGGCCGCGCGATCCCCACCCTGCAATGCAACCACGCTCTTGGCGAGTTGGGCCTTCGCAAGCGCCGTGCCGTTAGGTTGGTTCGCTGCCAGTTCGCTCGGGTTGGCACGCAGATATGCGGTCAATGCCTTGGCGGACTGCTCGTCCAGCCGATCCGCCAGTCCATGCTCGGAGGTTTGGGTTAGCGCATCCAGAGTGGCCACCGTGCGCCTGGCCTGCGCATTCGCTTGCCAAAGCTTCGCCCCTTCGGCCTTGTCGCTGTCCGTGTAGGGCAGCGTGCCGACAAAAAACGCCAACGCCCAGCGGTCCGCATCCGAAAGGGAAGCAAAACCCTGCATGGCGGTTCCTTGGACGCCATTGCTGATGATCTGATGGAGAGCAAACAAACTGCGTTCACGTGCCCGCAGGTGTTCAGCCAGTGCGGTCGGCTTTGGATTCAGGGATGCAGCCAGTGACCCATCGCCGCGCCCTTGCAAGCCGTGACATGCCGCGCACTGTGCTTGGAACAGTTGGGCCCCCAGTGCCAAGTTTGGCATGGTGGCCGGGGTCACCGCGAACGGGTACGCCTTCTGTACGGCGCTGGATAGCGCATGCGCAAGGCGTGCCACGGCGACCGGATCAGCTTTATTTGCCACCGCACCGCGGAGTTCGGTAACCTGTTGCAACAAGGTTTCCTTGCCCGCCTGGCCCGGTAACTCCCTCAACTGACGCTCGGCCGTGGTGGTGAACTCCTGCATTTCGGCGTATTCGGACTCTTTCAGCACCGCGCCATTGGCCACCGCGCCGCCGTAGTCCACGGCCACATAATCCAGAAGTTGCCAAATCTGCTTGGCCTTGTTTTCAGTGGTGTCGGCTGCGATAGTTGGGCGTCCTACCAGCGCACTGGTCGCCAGCAGCAGCGCCATTAGCCAGCGGTAGGTCACTCGGTAAGGCATAAGGATTTTCCGTTCATGTTGTTGAGAATGATTGTAGTTCTCAAATACCTTTGGATCCATTACCTTGCCCTGGGTCAGTCCTTCCGCGATGAGCAGAGTGGCATCCAAGGTGATGGCCTCATCGGTGGGATTGAAGGCGCACCAGTGCGTGTGTCGCCAATGGAATCCACGACCGCCCGAGCGATCCGCGACGTTGCCGAGTGCGCCGCTGTCCAGCCAACTAAAGACTATGGCATTCAAAAAGGCTTGACTAAAACTCACCGGCCAAATGTGCGTTTGGCAATACGGCTCCATGCTGCAGGCCATAATCACAGCGTTGAGATACGGCAATCCTCAAAACATAGATCCTTACAGCAGTGAAATGAGCCGTCTTGCCCAATACATCGAGGCTGCCGAGCGTGGCAACACGCGCCGAAGCTACGCTTCGGCTATCCGCCATTTTGAAATAGAGTGGAAAGGCTTGCTGCCGTCCACCGCCGATGCTATCTCCCGCTACCTGGCTGACCATGCCGCTACCCTGGCCATCAACACGCTGCGTCAACGACTGGCGGCGCTGTCCCGCTGGCATAGCGACCAAGGCTTTCCCGATCCCACCAAGTCGCCCCTGGTGCGCCAGGTTCTCAAAGGCATTCGCTCGATTCACGCGGTGCCAGAAAAGCGCGCACGCCCCTTGGAACTCGCGGTGCTCCAGCAGGTCGATCAGTGGCTCGATGCCGCCATCAGCAACGCCTTGCGGACCGGCGACCAGCCGGCCGTGCTGCGCCACACCCGCAACCGCAGCCTGATGCTGCTGGGGTTTTGGCGTGGCTTCCGCTCCGATGAACTGGTCAACCTGCGCGTCGAGAGTATCGAAGTGACGCCGGGCCAGGGCATGGCCTGCTACCTGGGCCGCAGCAAAGGCGATAGACAGCTGCGGGGCCGAACCTTCCAATGCCCGGCCTTGTCCCGCCTGTGCGCTGTGGACGCCTTCAATGCCTGGGTCAGTCTGACCGGTTTGACCGAGGGTCCGGTGTTCCGCAAGATCGACCGGTGGGGTCATATTGCGGAAGAAAGCCTGCATGCCAATAGCCTGATCCCCTTGTTACGCAGCCTGTTCACGGAAGCCGGCGTCATGGCGCCTGAGGAATACAGCAGCCACTCCATGCGCCGCGGCTTTGCCGGCTGGGCCCGCGCCAGCGGCTGGGACATCAAGGAACTGATGGAATACGTCGGCTGGAAGGATGTCAAATCGGCCATGCGCTACCTCGATGCGCCGGGTTCAAGTCTGCAAGCCCGCTTCGAGCAGGGACTGCCTGCTCTGGCGCCTGCGGTTCTGCCGCCACCGTCGCTATTGCTGCTACCGGCCGAGCAGGCCGGAGCTGCCCGCCGGCCGGCCGAAGAGGCAACGCCCGTGGCGGTCCTGCGCGTCACGATGGTGCTGGCCCGCTTTAGCAAGCAGTCGCGCGGCCTGGCCCGCGGCCACCGGCTGATCGAGCAGACCTGCTTCGAGCGTTTTGCCATGCAACGCCTGAACACCGAGGGCACGCTCTACGAGCTGGCGGTTCCTTACCTGTCCCGCGAGTTGCTGGACGAGATGATCGCTACGCTGCTGGATGACATGTACCGCATCGCCGAGGACAACCAGTGTCTGCTGGAAACCTCGTTTCACGAACCCGCCACCGACACCTATTGGGATTGAGGCGATGGGTAGCAAAGCCGCCAGGCGGGGTAGTCCCCGCGAATGACCACGCTCCATGAGACGGCCTATCGCAGCCTGAAGCCTGACCCCACCGCCCGGGAGCTTGCGGAGCTCTACACACCAACCGAGGACGAGCTGGTCTTGGTGGCCGGCATCGGCAAGCGCCCCTTGCCGCGCATGGCGGCGCTGATTCACCTGAAGGTCTTCCAGCGCCTGGGTTATTTCATTCCCCTGGCCGACGTGCCGCCGGCCATCAGGGAGCATATTGCGCAGCAGGCAGGGGTTGCCAAGGTGCCCACGCCGGCAGACCTGAGGCGCTTTGAGGCCTCGGGCTCGCGCATGGCCATCTTCAACGCTTTGCGCCGCCACCTGAATGTCAAGCCATTGAACCCGGCCGGCTACGCCTGGCTGGATGTCGTGGCCGACACGGCGGCCGAGACCAAACACGCAGTGGCCGACATCATCAACGTGATGCTGGAGGAGCTGGTTCACCACCGCTACGAGCTGCCGGCCTTCTCGACGCTGGACCGGACGGCGTTTCGTGCCCGGGAAAAGAGCAACAACCGGTATTTCTCCGCAATCACCAACCAGCTGACAGCCCATACACGGGCCTTGATCGACAGTTTGCTTAAAACCGCCTCTGGGGAATCGATTTCTCCTTGGCAGATGCTCAAGCGCGAACCGAAGCGGCCGACCAACAAGGAAACGCGCACCTACATCCAGCACATCCGGCGTCTGCAATACCTGGTGGAGCAGCTCCCCAAGCCCGACGTGCCGGTGCCCAAGCTCAAGCAGTTCCGGCACCTGGCGCGCGCGCTTAATGCGACCGAGATGGCCGAACTCAAGCCGCAAAAGCGCTACGCCCTGGCGGTGATCTTCATCCGGGCGCAGCATGCCCAGTCGCTGGATGATGCCGCGGACCTGTTTATTCGTCTCATGCAGAACCTGGAAAACAATGCCCGGCAAAAATTGCTTTCCTTCCAACAGGAGCGGGTCCAGAAAACCGACATGCTGGTCGGCCAGCTCAAGGACATCCTGGGCGCCTACCAGCTGGAGGGGACAGACACCCAGCGCGTGGATGCCATCGGGACCACCCTGGTGGCCGACGTGGACGAGCTGCTGAACGAATGCGAGCAGCACTTGGCCTATGCCGGCCGCAACCACCTGCCTTTCCTGCTGCAGCCCTATAAGATGGTCCGGGCCCAGTTGCTCAACTGCATCGGCATCGCCGCCCCCAAGGCCAGCAGCGAGGACCTGGTGGTGGAGCGGCTGATTGAGGCGCTTTACAGGCTGCGCGACAACCGCGCTGACATCGTGTCGCTGGACATGCTGGGCCTGACTGAAGTCAGGGATTTTCGCTGGATGTCGGCCCAGTGGCGAAAACTGGTGCTGGTCAAGCCCTCAGGCAGAGGCCGGGTTGAGGCTGTCTACCGCAAATATTTTGAACTGGCGGTCATGCATGCCGTCAAGGACGACTTGAAGTCGGGTGATCTCTTCATCAAGTACGGCGAGCGCTATGACGACTACCGCGAGCAGCTGGTCGATGACGCAACATATCAAAAAGAGGTGGGAGACTATGGCCAGGTAACCGGCATCGAGACAGATCCCGGCGTCTTCGTGTCCACGCTCAAAGCGGCCATGTGCCAGCGGGCGAAGGAAATAGACGCCAATTTCCCGGAAAACGCCCACGCGGAAATCGTCGATGGGCGCCTGATTCTCAGGAAACCGCCTCCCTCCGAAATCCTGGAGGCCGTCGCGCGGATTGACGCCATGATCACCGAGCGCATGGAAGCGGCCAGCATCGTGGACGTCATGATCGATACCGAGCGCTGGCTGGACCTGCACAAGCTGTTCCGGCCATTGGCCGGGACGGACAGCCGCCTTGAGGACCTGCGCATGCGGGTCATCACGACGCTGTTTTGCTACGGCTGCAACCTGGGGCCGGTCCAGACCGCCAAATCGATCAAAGGGCTGAGCCGCCGCCAGATCTCCTGGCTCAACCTGAAATACGTCAGCGAAGACCTTCTGGACAAGGCTATTGTCAAGGTGATCAACGCGTACAACAAGTTTGAACTGCCAGGCTACTGGGGCACCGGCAAACACGTTTCAGCCGATGGCACCAAGTGGAACTTGTACGAGCAAAACCTGCTGTCCGAGCACCATATCCGTTATGGGGGGTACGGCGGAATTGGTTACTACCATGTGTCCGACAAATTCATCGCGATGTTCAGCCATTTCATTTCTTGCGGGACTTATGAAGGCCTCTTCATCCTGGACGGGCTGATGACCAACGAGTCTGATATTCGGCCGGACACGATCCACGGGGACACGCAGGCGCAAAGTTACCCCGTCTTCGCGCTGGCGCATTTGCTGGGCATCAAACTCATGCCGCGCATTCGGGGTATCCAGGACCTCAAGTTCCACCGACCCGAGCCGGGCAATGTGTATCCCAACATCAACGCCTTGTTCAGCGACGTGATCGACTGGCGGCTGATTGAAACGCATTTGCCGGCGATGCTGCGGGTGGCGGTTTCCATCAAGACCGGCAAAATCACGCCTTCGGCCATCCTGCGCCGGCTGGGCACCTACAGCCGCAAGAACAAGCTGTATTTTGGGTTTGTGGAGCTCGGCAAGGTCATCCGGACCATGTTTCTGCTGAGCTACATCGGCGATGTCGGGCTGCGCAAGGTGATCCATGCCGAAACCAACAAGAGCGAGCAGTTCAACGGCTTTGCCGGCTGGTCGTTTTTCGGGGGAGAGGGGATCATTGCCGAAAACATCCGGCACGAGCAGCGCAAGGTGATCAAGTACAACCACCTGGTGGCGAACATGATCATTCTGCACAACGTGGTGGGGATGACGCGGGTTTTACAGGAACTTCGTGACGAAGGCGTCGAGATCACGCCCGAGATATTGGCGGGCTTCGCGCCGTTTCGCACGGCCCACATCAACCGGTTCGGCGATTACACGCTGGACTTCCGGCGAAAGATCGGTCCTTTGAACTTCGACACGCCAATAATTCCAATGGAATCATAGGGATAGGGTCGTTTCTGCGGTTTTTTACATGAATCCCTGCCGACCCTCTTGTTCTCGATGAAGATCGTGCTGCCCACGGCCTTGGCCAGGGCATCGCTGATCAGCCGCGCGGTGATGTCGGCGCTGCCGCCGGGTGCGTAGGGCACCACCAGCTTGATCGGCTTGTCCGGGTAGTTGCTGGTCTGGGCGTAAGCCGCGCCGCACGCGAGCAGCAGGCTGCTGGCCGCTGCAATCCATTTTTTCATGAGTGTCTCCTTGGAAGGTGCCTCATGCTAACCATGAACATTAAAGAAATAATTCAAATAAAATTCATTCTTTAGTGTTCAAAAAACAATAATGGACGCCTACTCCGACATCAAGCTGTTCGCGCTGATCGTCAAGCTCGGGAACATGGCCGCGGCGGCCCAGGAACTGGGCGTGACCCCGCCCGTCATCAGCCGGCGCCTGGCGCTGCTGGAGAAACGGCTCGGTGTGCGGCTGATGAACCGCACCACCCGCAAGATCAGCCTGACGCCAGAAGGCGAAACCTACCTGATGGAAGGCGTGCGCATCCAGGAGGAGATGGACGCGCTGGAGGGGCGCATCGCGGGCGGAAGCCTGCAGCCGCAGGGGACCGTGAAGATTGCGGCGACCTTCGGTTTCGGCCGGACCTATGTGACGCCAGCGCTCTCGAGTTTTGTGCGCGGGTTCCCGCAGATGGATATCCAGCTGCATCTGAGCGAGAAGTCCGTCAACCTCGTGGAAGAGGGTTTCGACCTGATGGTCCGGTTTGGTGAACTCGCCGACAGCCGGCTGACGGCCAGGCTGCTGGCCAGGAACCGCCGCATCCTGTGCGCGGCACCGGCCTACCTGGCCGCCAGGGGCGTGCCGACGCATCCGAGGGAGCTGGGGCGCCACAACTGCATCTTCATCCGCGAGGCGGACGAGACCTTCGGGACCTGGCACTTCAGCAACGGCACCGAGTCGGAGACGATCAAGGTGCGCTCCAACCTCAGTACGAACGACGGCAACTCGGCCTTGTCCTGGGCACTGGATGGGCAAGGCATCCTGATCCGGTCGCAGTGGGACGTGGCCAGGCATCTGCAGGCCGGGGAACTGGTCCCCCTGCTGCCCGACTGGGCCCCGCCCCCGGCGGACATCTACCTGGTCTTCCAGACCAGCAAGCAGATGCCGGCCAAGGTGCGCGTCCTGGTGGACTGGCTGCTCAGGCATTTCGAGTCGAAGCGAGCGGCCGGCAAGGGTTCATTGAGCGATTGGTAGCCCACGCTGCATGGCCAGCACGATACGATGGCCGCATTTGAAAAAAGAGAACTCACCATGACGACCGAGGGCAAGCTGGCGCAGCAACTCACGCCGACGGGAAAACTGAGGGTCGGTGTGGCCTACGCTCCGAAGGCCACACCGATCTTTGTCGCCAGCAACACCGATGGCAGCTACCGAGGCGTGCCCCTGGACCTGGGCCGTGCGCTGGCGCAGGAACTGGGGGTTCCCATGGAGGTCTTTGCAGCGGCAACGACCGCAGAGTTGACACAAGCCTGCCTGTCCGGCGCCATCGACCTGGGTTTCATGCCGGCCGACGAAGCCCGCCGCCAGCAACTCGATTTCAGCCCGCCCTACTTCGTCATCGAAAGCACCTATCTCGCGGCCGGACAGACCGGCATCGCCAGCCTGGCCGATATCGACCGGGCCGGCATCACGGTCGTGGGCATCGCCGGCTCGACCACGATACGCGCCGCCGAACGCAGCCTGGGGGCCGCGACGGTCGTGGCGGCGACATCGATCGCCGAGGCCATGGCCCTGATGAAATCAGGCCAGGCCCAGGCCTTCGCGCTGACGCATGACGCCTTGCCGCCCCTGCAGCTGGAGTTGCCGGGCTCCCGCATCCTGGAGGGTGCCTTCCAGGTGACGGGGGTGGCGCTGGCGGTGCGCAAGCATCAGCCCGAGGCACTCGCCTGCGTCACGACGTTCATCCAGGCGGCCAAGGCCAGCGGCATGATCAGGCGTGCGTTTGACGAGGCCGGATTGAGCGGACTGGAGATCGCTGCCCCCTGATCCCTCGCGGCCGGCCTGGCCGCGTTCAAGGCGCAATCAGCGCATCCAGCACACCGGGCTCGAAGTGCTGTTCGATGTAGTCGGCCAGGCCTTCGAACACCGACTCCAGCGTGGGCACACGCGCCGCGCCCTGCCGCCCGAACAGGGCCTGCAGCACGGCTGCATCCTCGAACAGGCCGTGCAGATACAGGCCCAACACGTTGCCGGCCGCGTTCTGCCAGCCCAGGCCGGGCAAGACCTCACGTGCCACGTCGCCCTTGGCCGCCATGGCCGGGTGCTGCGCGGTCTGGCCGTGGTGGATTTCGTAGCCGCTCACGCGCAGGCCTGAAAGTGCGGCCCAGGGCCCCTGCAGCGTGGCGAAGCTGGCCTGTGTGTGCTGCACAGTCTTGGCCGGCTCGAAGGTGGTGACCAGGGGTAGCAGGCCCAGGCCGGGCGCGTTGCCGTCGATACCATGGGTGTCGATCAGCGCCTCACCCAGCATCTGCAGGCCGCCGCAGATGCCCAGCACCGCACCGCCCAGTCCTGCATGCGCGGCGATGGCGCAGTCCAGGCCCTGCGCGCGCAGCCAGGCGAGGTCGCCACTGGTGTGCTTGGAGCCGTGCAGGATGACCCAGTCCACGCCCTGCAGTTCGGCCGGGCTGCGAGCCCATTTCAGGTGCACGCCGGGCACGTTCTTGAGCGGCTGGAATTCGTCCAGGTTGCTGATGCGCGGATAGGCCACGACGGCGATGCGCGTGGTGATCTCACCCTGGCTGGTATGCCTGTCGTCAAAGACACCGTCTTCCTCCGGCAGGCCGTGCTGCCGCCACATGGGCAGCGTGGCGACGGTGGGCACGCCCGTCAGGTCCTGCAGCATCTGGGGTCCGGGCGCCAACAAGCCGGCGTCACCGCGGAAGCGGTTGAGCACGAAGCCGCGGATCAGCGCGCGGTCGGCCTCGGGTATCAACGCCCACGTGCCGTAGAGATGGGCAAAGGCGCCGCCGCGGTCGATGTCGGTGACCAGCAGGCAGGCGGCCTGGGTGTGGCGCGCCACGCGCATGTTGACGATGTCGCTGGCCGCCAGGTTGATTTCGGCCGGCGAACCGGCGCCTTCGATCACGACCACGTCGTTCTCTACCATGAGTTCGTCGAGCGCGCGCGCCACGGTGGGCCAGACCGTCTCGCTGCGGCCGCGCCAGTCCATGCGCGTCAAAACCTCGTCAACTTGGCCCAGCAGCACGACCTGGCTGTGCGTGTCGCGCTCGGGCTTGAGCAGCAGCGGGTTCATGCGTACATCGGGCTCGGCTTTCGCCGCCAGCGCCTGGAAGTACTGCGCGCTGCCGATCTCACCTCCAGCGACCACACGGGCGTTGTTGCTCATGTTCTGCGCCTTGTAGGGCGCGACCTTGAGGCCCTGCCGAGCGTAATACCGGCACAGAGCCGTGGCCAGCCAGCTCTTGCCGGCGCCACTGGTGGTGCCCAGCACCATGACGGCGCGGGCGCTCATCGGTGAATTCCTCGGGTGTGTTGCATCGTCAGTCCTCGATCCCGCGCTGGGCCGGGATGCCGGCGCGGAACGCGTGTTTGACCAGGGCCATCTCGGTCACGGTGTCGGCCAGCTCGATCAACTCGGGCGGGCAACGCCGGCCGGTCAACACCACGTGCACGTCCTTGGGACGCTCGCGCAGGGTCTGCAAGACCTCGTCCAGCGGCAGCCAGCCGTAGATCAGCGGGTAGGTGATCTCGTCGAGGGTGACCATGAAGTATTGGCCGCCCAGGATGTCGGCCCGTGCGCGCAACCAGCCGGCGCGCGCCAGTTCGGCTGAATGGTCGAGATCCTTGCTCTTCCAGCTGAAGCCGTCACCGAGGCCTTCAACAGGAATGCCGAGCTGCTCGAACACGCGGTGTTCGCCGAAGCGCGCGCCGTCGGGCTTGATGAACTGGTAGACCTTGACGGGCTTGCCGCGGCCGTGCGCGCGCAGGGCCAGGCCGAAGGCGGCCGTGCTCTTGCCCTTGCCGTCGCCGGTGTGGACGATGAGCAGGCCGCGGCGTTCACCCTCGCGCGGCGCATAGGGCTTCTCGGTGGGCGGGGTTTCGATCTGCATGAGGGCGCTTCCTACAAACGGGGCAGCGAGACCCACTGTCCGTCGACCGCGGCGATCCGGATGCGCTGCTCGAACACCTGCTCCAGCGCGCGGTGCGTGACCGCGTCCGCACAGGCGCCCTGGTGGCGCACCTGGCCGGCGGCCATGATGACCATCTCGTCGGCCTGCAGGGCCAGCGAAAGTTCGTGCAGCACGCTGACCACCGTCTTGCCACTGGCCACCACCTCGCGCATCAGCAGCATCCAGTCCACCTGGTGCGGCGGGTCGAGGTTGGCCAGCGGTTCGTCCAGCAGCAGCACATCAGCCTGCACGGCCAGGGCGCGCGCCAGCAGCACGCGCTGGCGCTCGCCGCCCGAGAGCTGGCCCAGGGAGCGGCCACGCCAGTCCCAGGCCTGGGTGGCGCGCAGGGCCTGCTCGACGGCGGCCAGGTCGGCCACGCCGGGCGGCGCCAGCCAGGCCTGGTGCGGCAGGCGGCCCAGCAGGGCCACGTCGAAAACGGTCAGGTCGTCACCTGCACTGCCGTTCTGGCCCAGCCAGGCCAGCTGCCGTGCGCGGGCGCGGCGGTCCAGGGTGTCCAGCGGCTGGCCCAGCAGGCTCACGCTGCCTTGCGCAGGCAGCAGTTGCGCCAGGACTTTCAGCAGGGTGGATTTGCCGGCGCCATTGGGGCCGACGATGCTCGTCCAGCGGCCCGCAGGCAGATCGAGATCGATGCCGTGCAGCACCTCGGCCTCGCCCAGGCGGGCGCGCACGGCGCGGGCGCTGAGTGCGGACGCCGTCATGCGCCCCGCCCCTGCACACCCTGGCGATGCATGAGCCACAGCAGGTAGCTGCCGCCGAGCACAGCGGTGAGCACGCCCACGGGCAGCTCCTGCGGCGCCAGCAGGCCACGCGCCAAGGTGTCGGCTGCCATCAGCAACACGCCGCCCATCAGGCTGGAAAGGAGGATGAGACGGCCATGTGTGGTCTTGGTGACGGAGCGCACCAGGTGCGGCGCGGCCAGGCCGACGAAACCGATCAGCCCGGTCTGCGCCACCGCGGTGCCCGTGGCCAGGGCCAGCACCACGACCAGCACCGCGCGCAGCGTGGCCACCGGCAGGCCCAGGCTGGTGGCGGTAGCCTCGCCCAGCGTGAGGCCGTCCAGCACATGGCTGCCGGCCCAGGCCAGCAGCAGGCCCGGCAGCAGCACCGCGGCCATCAGGGCGCAGGCGGCCCAGTCGACAAAGGCGGTCGAGCCCAGGATGAAGGCCTGCAGGGTCTGCATGACCTCAGGCACCAGCAGCATGGTGAGCGAGCTCATGGCGCCCAGCACCACGCCCACCACCACGCCGGCCAGCAACAGGCGCAGGGTGTGTTGCACGCCGCGCGCCAGTGCCAGCGTGAGCAGCACGGCGGCCATGGCCCCGATGAAGGCGGCGCCGGTCAGGCCCAGCTGCCGCAGCCAGGGTGCGGCCACGCCGCCGCCCAGCAGGACCAGCGCCAGCGCCATGCCCAGCGAGGCGCCCGAGGCGCTGCCCAGCAGGTAGGGGTCGGCCAGCGGGTTGCGGAACAGGCCCTGGGCAATGGCGCCGGCCAGGCCCAGCAGCGCCCCGGCCAGCCAGGCCCCCAGCGTGCGCGGCACGCGGATGTCCCAGACGATCTGCCAGGCCAGTGCATCGCGGTGCATGCTGCGCAGGCTCTCCAGCCCGGTGCTGCCCACGCTGGCGCCCAGCAGCAGCCCGGCCACCGTGAGCAGCAGCAGGACGGCGCCCAGCAGCAGAGCACGGCGTTGCTGGCGCGTGATCTCCCTCATCGCGCCGCCCCCTGGCCGGCCAGGCACTGCACCATCAGGCGCGCGCCTTCGGCCATGCGCGGGCCGGCGCGCACCAGCACGTCGGACTGTTGCGGCGTGTAGGCGCAGACGCGCTGCGCGCGGATGGCGCGCAGGCCGGCCCAGCCCGGGCGGCGGACCATGGCCGCAACATTGCTGTCGCCCACCATGATGAGATCGGGATCGGCGCGTACCACGAATTCGGGATTGAGCCTGGGAAAGGGCCCCAGCTCGCCCGACACGATGTTGCGCGCGCCCAGGCGCGCCAGGGTCTCGCCGATGAAGGAGGTTGCGCTGGCGGCATAGGGCCCGCTGTTGACTTCGAAGTAGACGCGCGTACCGCGGGCGGCAGCAGGAAGCGACTGCGCAGCGGCCTGCATCTCGGCCTCGATCTCGCGCCAGACGCGCTGCGCCCCGCTGCCGGGCGGCACACCCAGCAGCTCGCCAACCTGCTCCAGCACACGCTTCACGCCCGCATGGCTGCGTGGCTCGAAGGCCGCGACCGTCAGCCCCAGGGACTGCAGGCGCTGGGCGGCACGCGAGGACGTGGCCAGCAGCACCAGGTCGGGTTGGAGAGCGACGATGGCCTCGATGCTTGGATCGAGGCCACCGCCCACCTCGGGCAGGGCCAGCACGCTGGCCGGGTGATTCGAATAACGATCCCGGCCCACCAGGCGCTGGCACTGGCCCAGGGCGCAAACGGTCTCGGTCAGCGATGGCAGCAGGCTGACGATGCGCTGCGGCGGCCGGGCCAGGGTGACCGGCTCGCCGCGGTCGTCGGTGAGCTGCACGGCCCCGGCCATCGGGCCGGCCAGCAGCAACAGCCAGGGCAGCAGCCGGATGCGCAGGCCATCAAGCATGACGTGCTCCCCAGGCCATGACGAGGCGGTGCAATTGCTCCACGCCGTCGGTCAGCGCGGCCGGGCCGGGCTGCAGGATGTCGGCGGACTTGATCTCGAAGAGCTGCTGCTTGCGTACCGCCGGCACGTCCGCCCAGCCGGGGCGCGCGGCGACTTTTTCGGGGCGGAATTTCTTGCCGCACCAGGAGCCGACGATGAGTTCGGGGGCGCGGCGCACGATCTCCAGCGGGTCGGCCACGATGCGATCCTTGCCTAGGGCCTGCACGGCCAGCTCGGGGAAGATGTCGTCACCACCGGCGATGCCGACCAGCTCGGACACCCAGCGGATGGCGCTGATGGCCGGCTCGTCCCATTCCTCGAAGTAGACGCGCGGGCGGCGCGGCAGCGCGGCAGCGGCGGCCCGGATGGCATCGAGCCGCGCCTGCATGGCGGCGATGCGCTGCAGGCCCTGCTCGCCCTGCCCCACCATGGCCGCAACCTGGTAGAGCATGGACAGGATGTCGGCCACGCTGCGCTGGTTGAAGATGGTGACCTGCACGCCGTGGCGGATCAGCGCCGAGGCGATGTCGGCCTGCAGGTCGGAAAAGCCGAACACGCAGTCCGGCTGCAGCGCGAGGATCTTGTCGATCTTCGCGTTGAGGAAGGCGCTGACGCGCGGTTTCTCCTGGCGTGCGCGCGGCGGGCGCACCGTGTAGCCCGAGATGCCCACGATGCGCCGCTCCTGGCCCAGCAGGTACAGCCACTCCGTCGTCTCTTCGGTGAGGCAGACGATGCGTTTGGGGCCGTAGTCCTGCGGGGTCATGGGGCGGATCAGCGTTGCTGCCAGGCCAGGGTCAGCGACACGCTCAGGGGCGGCGTGTTGTAGCCGTAGGCCAGCTGGTAGGGGCGGTCCATCGCATTCTCCACCTTGAAGCGCAGCGTCCATTCCGGCGCGAGCGGGTGCGAGGCGTACAGGGCCAGGGTGGTGTAACCCGGCAGCAGCTTGTCGGGCGAGCCGCTGTCGTAACGGTTGTCCGAGGCGTTGAGCTTGAAGCCGGCCGAGGTCTTTCCGAGCTGGCGCCAGATGTCCAGCGCGCCATAGAGGCGGGCCCGCCGAGCCAGGCGCGTGTTGTCCGACTCGTTCCACGGGTCCTGGGAGACCAGGGTGTAGCGGATGTTGTTGTCAGCCAGCTGCGTCTTGCCGGTGAGCTCGATGCCCTGGTTGCGGACCTTGCCGATGTTGACCGGCGTGAACGGCGAGACCGATTGCCAGTAGATGGCGTCGGTGGTGCGGGTATCGAAGACCACGGCGCGGAACAGCTCGGTGCCCTCGGCATACGTCAGCCCCACTTCCTGGCTCAGGTGGGTCTCGGGCTTGAGGTTGATGTTGTTCGACAGCTCCCCGGCGCTGGGGGCCCGGAAGCCCGTGGCGACGCTGCCCGTCAGGCGCCACTGCGAGGTGAGCCGGTAGCCCAGGCCCAGCAGGCCCGAGGTGTTGTCCCAGCTGCCCTTGTAGCTCGTATCCACCTTGTTCACGTCCACCGTGTCATGGCGCAGGTTGGCCTGCACCGACAGATCGCCGAAGGCCTGGTTGAGGCCGGCGAAATAACCGCGCAGCACGCGACCGGCCTGGTAACCGCTGGAGGTGGCGTCGGCGCTGAAGGTCTCGTTGCCAGCGTCCAGGCCGAAGTTGAGCACCCGGCTCTTGCCGGCGGCATAGGTGTTGAACCAGC
Organism: Burkholderiales bacterium; assembly: GCA_016185015.1. Classification (GTDB taxonomy): domain Bacteria; phylum Pseudomonadota; class Gammaproteobacteria; order Burkholderiales; family Burkholderiaceae_C; genus Hylemonella. The sequence continues at coordinate 28,237 of JACPOI010000056.1, read as the reverse complement.
GCAGCGAGTTCTGCTGGCCCATCAGCAGGCCCGAATCGAAACTGGTCCGGTAGGCCTGGTCGTTCCTGTAGTCGCGCATGTCGAGGTTGCTGCGGCTGAGGTCCAGGCGGCTGTTCCAGTCGGCGTTGAGCTGGCCTTGCGCGTAGACGTTGAGCAGGCCGTTCTCGCGCCGCAGCAGGTTGCGGTCGGTCGCGGTGGCCGTGCCGGAGCCGTTGTCGTAGGCCACGTCCGAGCGGGTCAGGCTGGCATAGGCGCCGAGGGTCAGGTCCCGGGAGATGCGCTTGGCGACCTTGCCCGACAGGTGCGTGCGGTCGACGCTGTCGTTGTCGGGGTTGACCTTGGCATTCTGCTGCGGGTTCATGGCGGAGAAGCCGTCGGTGTGCTCGCTGCCCAGGTCGAAGCGCCAAGACACATCGTCCTGCTGGCCGGCATAGCCTGCCGTGGCCGCCTGGGTGTTGCGGCTGCCCAGCGTCACCGAGCCGTAGCCGCCCGGTTTGCCGCCGAGCACGCGCGTGAAGATGTTCAGCACGCCCCCCACGGCAGCCTCACCGTAGAGGCCGCTGGCATTGCCGCGCAGCAGCTCGATGCGCTCGACCTGCTGCAGCGGCAGGTCGATGGCGCTCAGGTTGCCCCAGCCGTCGGCCATGGCGCGCACACCATCGATCATGATGACCAGGTTCTTGCTGTCGGCGCCGCGCAGGAAAAAGGAGGTGGTGGTGCCTGGGCCGCCGTTGCGGCCGAACTCGAAGCCGGCCTCGCCCTGCAGCAGGTCAGCCAGCGAGACTGCCTGGGAGCGATCGATGTCTTCCCGCGTGATCAGGCTGACCGAAGGCAAGACATCGGCCAGCGGCTGCTCGACCCGGGCTGCGGTCACCACGGTTTCCGGAAGTTGGGAGGATTGCGCCAGTGCGGACAAGGGCAATGCGGCCAGGCAGGACAGGACCGCCAGGCGCGTCTTTTGGGAACGGATTTTCATTGGAACGTACGATGAACAATGCCCTCACCGTCTTCCCCGACAGTGCATGGGCGGCACGGTGTCACGCAGGCGCGACACCACTTCATTGGCCGGTATCCGGGCTGATGGAAACAACCTTCATCGCCTTCCCGGACGCTTGTTCAGGGCATCCAGTGGCTGAGTGATGAAAGCGGAGCCTGGCGGCTCGTCCACTTACCGTTGCGGGGGCAGCGCAGGTTGGGCTCGCCATGACGGCTCACCTTCCTGCTTCCCGTTGAACTGCGGCATGTGAACCACACCGCGAGCACCAACGATGTAGATTTTACGTTCGAAATCTTGCGTAAACCCTACAATGGCTTGATCTATGTCGAACCCGTCCCAAATAGAGCAACTGGTCGAACGCGTCGAGCGTCTGCTCGTGCGCCATGAGGAACTGCAGCGCACCAACGAACTGCTGACCGACCAGATCGACGAATTGACGGCCGAACGCGACCAGCTCAAGTCCCGCCTGGGTGCTGCGCGCTCCCGCGTGGATGCGCTGCTGGAGCGCCTGTCCGAACCGGCCGAAAACGACGGCCACAAGGACGCCGCATGAAACAGCTTGAAGTGCAGATCATGGGGCAGAGCTACCTGCTGGGCTGCCCCGAAGGCGGCGAAACCAGCCTGCTGGATGCCGTGGAACGCGTGGACACCGCCATGTGCAAGATCCGCGACGCCGGCAAGGTCAAGGCACGCGACCGCATTGCCGTGCTGGCCGCGCTGAACCTGGCCTTCGAGCTGAGCGACCGCGGCACCGCAGCCGTCCCCGCTCCCGCGCCGCGCACGACGGCTGCCGTAGCCAGCGGCAATGGTGCCGATGCCAACGACGCCGTACTGGGCGCGCTGATCGGGCGGCTCGATGCGGCGCTGGGCCAGGACGGCCAGTTGATTTAAAACACCCCCGTGGCTGGCCCGCTGCGAGCGGCGCAAAAGTCGCCGCCATTGCTTCGGCATCCCACTACAATGGTCTGGTCTGCAATGCCATCGGGCTTTAAATTCCTTGAACCAATGCTCATTGAGCCCGGGCTTGGAAATTGCCTGGCTAGCGTGATCGTCTCGCGTCAGATGAACCCAAAGCCAACGCTGACCTCGCCCACCTGAACCCCGGTTCAGGATGCGGCCTGGTGGCACTTGCAGACACCTACACTTCGCGCGCCCTTCCCAGAAATTCCCCGATGTTCCTTGAACCCCAGTTGATCGTTGAACTGGCCCTGATGGGCGTGTGTGCAGGTTTCCTCGCGGGCCTGCTGGGCATCGGCGGGGGCATGGTGATGGTGCCCTTCATGACCATCATCCTGGAGTCCAAGGGCTTCCCGGCCGAGTACGTGGTCAAGATGGCCGTGGCCACCTCGCTGGCCACGATCTGCTTCACCTCGCTCTCCTCGGTACGCGCGCACCACAAGCACGGCGCCGTGCTCTGGCCGGTGGCGCGCCTGCTGGCGCCGGGCATCCTGGTGGGCGCGCTGGTCGGCGCACAGATCGCCGCGGCCCTGCCCACCCGCATCCTGGGCTTGGTGTTCTCACTCTTCATCTTCTACTCGGCCACACAGATGTTCATCGACCGCAAGCCCAAGCCCTCGCGCACGCTGCCCGGCGGGCTGGGCATGTTCGGCATGGGCAATGTGATCGGCCTGCTGTCCTCGGTGGTGGGCGCCGGCGGCGCTTTCGTCTCGGTGCCCTTCATGACCTGGTGCAACGTCAAGATCCACCAGGCCGTGGCCACCTCGGCAGCGCTGGGCTTTCCGATCGCGCTGGCCGGCACGCTGGGCTACATCTGGGCCGGACGCGACCTGCCGGACATGCCGCCGGGCGCCTTCGGTTACCTCTACCTGCCCGGCCTGCTGGTGATTGCCACGGCCAGCATCCTGACGGCCCCGCTGGGCGCGCGCACCGCACACCGCATGGACATCCGCCCGCTCAAGCGCGCCTTCGCCGTGGTGCTCTACCTGCTGGCGACCTACTTCCTGATGCGTTGATGTCGCCCGGCTGATAGATCGGCCCTGTAAGCCACGGATAATCCGGCTTGTATAAGCTCGCACTGAATTCCGAGGAGACAAGAAAACCATGCGTATCGCCATCATCGGCCAACAGGATTTCGGCAAGGCCGTGCTCGAAGCCTTCCTGGCGCGCGGCGACACCGTTGCCGGCGTGTTCTGCAAACCCGAGAAGCCGGGTGAAAAACCCGATGCCCTGCGTGCCGCCGCCGAAGCGGCCGGCCTGAAGGTCTTCCAACTGCCCAGCCTCAAGAGCCCCGAGGCTGAAGCCGCCCTGCGCGACCTGAACGTCGATCTGGGCATCATGGCCTATGTGCTGCAGTTCGCACCGCAGTCCTTCGTGGGCATCCCCAGGCACGGCACCATCCAGTACCACCCCTCGCTGCTGCCGAAGTACCGCGGCCCGTCGTCCATCAACTGGCCGATCGCACGCGGCGACAGCGAGACCGGCCTCACCATCTTCCGCCCCACCGACGGCCTGGACGAGGGCCCGGTGATCCTGCAGAAGCGCTGCCCCATCGGCCCCGACGACACGCTCGGTGATGTCTACTTCAAGCACCTCTTCCCGCAGGGCGTGGCCGCCATGCTGGAGGCCGCCGATCTGGTGGTGGCCGGCAAGCACACCGAAGTGGTGCAGGACGAAAGCCAGGCCAGCTATGAAGGCTGGTTCAAGGCCGAGGAGTCGAAGATCAACTGGGCCAATCATGTCGACCAGGTCTACAACCTGATCCGCGCCTGCAACCCGGCGCCAGGCGCCTGGTGCGAACTCGGCGGCGTGAAGGTCTCGATCTACGACTGCCGCAAGCATCCCGTGCGCACCTTCGGTGCGGTACGCGGCAAGCCCGGCGAGGTCGTGCAGGTCACCGAGCAATCCCTCTTCATCTATGCCCAGGGCGGCACGATCGAGGTGCTGCGCCTCAAGCCCGAAGGCGGCAAGAAGATGGAAGCCGGCGAATTCGCGCGCAGCCACGGCCTGCAGCCAGCCGGCGAGAAAAAGAGCACCGGCTGAACGCGGCCTCGCGCCCTGCTTCACCTCACACGGGCAGCCAGCGGCTGCCCGTTTTGTTTCGGTGTGCGTCAACAGACATAAGAAGCCATTGATGCGTATCCAAGTGAAAGTTTATGTTCAAGGCCCCGCGACGGGAGTAGCATGCAAGGCTGCGTGCAAGCGAGGAATGCATCAAAAAAAACAGGCGGGAGCAGGCCCGCAACAGCGCCGCGAGCGTACGCAATATCCCCACTCGTAGAAACCCTAGGGCCTGCGAAAAATTCTGAAAAGTTGACCGCAATCAAGAACAAATTCGCGAGAAAATTTCACAGTAGCAGCACGTCGATTGCTGAGAGTAATCGAGAGGCTAACGCAGAGTGGTCTTAATCGGCAAACGTTCCATCAACAGGAGACAAAGAGATGAAGAGCTTTCAAGCCAAACTGAAAACCAGGGTCGTGGCAGCAGCCACGGCCGTCATCGCTGCAGCCGGGCTGAGCGCCTCGCTGCCGGCCATGGCATGGGAACCGACCAAGCCGGTTGAGTTCGTGGTGCCCGCCGGTACGGGCGGTGGTGCCGACCAGATGGCCCGCCTGATGCAGGGCATCATCGTCAAGCACAAGCTGATGAACCAGTCCCTGATCGTCGTGAACAAGTCCGGCGGCGCCGGCGCCGAGGGCTTCCTCTCGGTCAAGGAAGCCAAGGGCGACCCGCACAAGATCATCATCACCCTGTCCAACCTGTTCACCACGCCCCTGGCCACCGGTGTTCCCTTCAACTGGAAGGAAATGACGCCCGTCTCCATGATGGCGCTCGACCAGTTCGTGCTGTGGACCAATGCCGAGAAGCCGTACAAGACGGCCAAGGAGTACCTGGACGCTGTGAAGGCCGCCGGCCCGAACAAGTTCAAGATGGGCGGCACCGGCTCCAAGCAGGAAGACCAGATCCTGACCGTGGGCATGGAAAAGGCCACCGGCACCAAGTTCATCTACATCCCCTTCAAGGGGGGTGGTGAGGTGGCTGTGCAGCTCGTCGGCGGCCACGTCGATTCGAGCGTGAACAACCCGGCCGAAGCCGTGGCCCAGTGGCGCGCCGGCAAGCTGCGTGCCCTGTGCGTGTTCGACGACGTCCGCATGCCCTACAAGGCCAAGGTGACCGACACCCAGTCCTGGAACGACATCCCGACCTGCAAGGAAGCTGGCGTGCCGGCCGACTACGTCATGCTGCGCGGCATCTTCGCTGCCCCTGGCATCACGGCTGACCAGCTCAAGTACTACGTCGACCTGCTCAAGAAGGTCCGCGAGACTCCGGACTGGAAGGAATACATGGAAAAGGGCGCCTTCAACCAGACCACCATGAGTGGCGCGGACTTCAGCAAGTGGCTCACCGCTGCTGAAAACACCCACCGCGACCTCATGAAGGAAGCTGGCTTCCTGGCCAAGTAAGCCAAAACCATCCGCGGGTCCGGCCGCATGCCGGGACCGGACCCGCCCTCTCCCACCCCCACGCAAAGTACAGCGGGACGGTGGCCAGTCTGGACTGGCGCTGACCCTAGTTTTCTGCCGCCCGAAATTACCTCATCAGCACTTCTTTCGTCATGGAATCGAATATGGAATCACACGAAGGCGAACGCACCGGCGTAGCCACCAACATCATTGATGCGATCGTCGCGATCCTGGTAATCATCATGGGCGGCACCATCATTTACGGCAGCCGCAAACTGGGTTCCGAGTGGACCAGTGACGGCCCCGGCGCCGGTTATTTCCCCTTCTACATCGGCCTGATTCTCTGCATCTCGGGTGTCGGCGTGCTGTACCAGGCGCTGACCGGCAAGGACAAGAACACCGAGGTGTTCGTTGACCGCGAATCCTTCAAGCGCGTGCTTTCGGTACTGCTGCCCGCCGCCGTCTACGTCGGCTTCATCCAGGTGATCGGCATCTACGTCGCCTCGGCCGTCTACATCGCTCTCTTCATGATCATTCTGGGCAAGTACAGCTGGCTCAAGAGCGTCATCATCGCCCTGGTGGTCAACGCCGTGTTCTTCATGATGTTCGAAGTCTGGTTCAAGGTGCCGCTGCACAAGGGCGCCTTCGACCCGCTCAGCTTCCTGGGCTATTGAGCACCCAGCAGGAAATTACGGAGACTTAAGAAAATGGAAGAACTCAACGCACTGTTCCAGGGCTTCGCCGTCGTGATGACGCCCATGAACTTTCTGCTCATGGTGGTGGGCATCGTCCTCGGCGTGCTGATCGGCGTGCTGCCCGGTCTGGGCGGCGCCAACGGCGTGGCCATCCTGCTGCCGCTGACCTTCAGCATGAACCCGACCTCGGCCATCATCATGCTGTCCTGCATCTACTGGGGGGCCCTCTTCGGCGGCGCCATCACCTCGGTGCTGTTCAACATTCCCGGTGAACCCTGGTCGGTCGCCACGACCTTCGACGGCTATCCCATGGCCCAGAAGGGTCACGCCGGCGAAGCGCTGACCGGCGCCTTCACCTCGTCCTTCGTCGGCGCCTTCGTTGCCGTGGTGATGATCACCTTCCTGGCACCGCTGGTCGCCAAGTTCGCCCTGAAGTTCGGCCCGCCCGAATTCTTCTCGGTCTACCTGCTGACCTTCTGCAGCTTCGTGGGCATGGGCAAGGGTTCGCCCTTCAAGATCCTCGCTTCCATGACGATCGGCTTCGGCCTGGCCGCCGTGGGCATGGACACCGTGACCGGCCAGTTGCGCCTGACCTTCGGCTTCACCGAACTGATGCGCGGCTTCGACTTCCTGATCGCTGTGATCGGCCTGTTCGGCATCGGCGAAATCCTGCTCTCGATGGAAGAAGGCCTGGCCTTCTCCGGCAAGAGCGCCAAGATCGACCCCAAGGTCGTCTGGCAGACCTGGAAGAAGCTGCCCGCCTACTGGGCAACCTCGATCCGCGCCTCGCTGATCGGCATCTGGATGGGCATCACCCCCGGTGGTGCCACCCCGGCCTCGTTCATGAGCTACGGTATCGCCAAGAAGATGTCCAAGAACGGCGCCAAGTTCGGCACCGGTGAACTCGAAGGCGTCGTGGCGCCGGAAACCGCAGCCCACGCTGCCGGTACCGCCGCCCTGCTGCCCATGCTGGCCCTGGGCATCCCGGGTTCGCCGACCGCCGCCGTGCTGCTGGGTGGCCTGCTGATCTGGGGCCTGCAACCCGGCCCGCTGCTCTTCGTCGAGCAGAAGGACTTCGTGTGGGGCCTGATCGCCTCCATGTACCTGGGCAACCTGGTCGGCCTGATCGTGGTGCTGACCACCGTGCCGTTGTTCGCCTCGATCCTGCGCATCCCCTTCTCGATCATCGCCCCGGTGATCATCGTGATCTGCGCGATCGGTGCCTACACCGTGCACAACGCCATGCTCGACATCTGGTTCATGCTGCTGTTCGGCGTGGTGGGCTATGTGTTCAAGAAGCTCGACTACCCGCTCGCGCCGCTGGTGCTGGCCCTGGTGCTGGGCGACAAGGCCGAAGACTCGTTCCGCCAGGCCATGCTGGTCTCGCAGGGTGAACTCTCGGTCATGTACTCCAACGCACTGGTCGGCTCCATCACGACCCTGGCCCTGGTCCTGCTGTTCTGGCCGCTGATCTCCAAGCTGATCGCCCTGGTCAAGCCGCCCAAGCAGGATGAGTTCGCCGCCGAGCGCCCCGTGGACTGAGCCCCCTTTTCGAGTACCGACGAAGGAGTAAGAACATGCCCGTGATAGCAATGACCCAGGAAATGGGTTCCCTGGCCAAGGATGTCGCCCTGGAACTGACGGCTGCCATGAACCTGGCCGTGATGCGCCACGAGGTGGTGGATCATGTGGCCGGCAAGATGCACGTCTCGACCAGCCTGATCAACCGCCTGCGTGAAGGCAAGGCCGGGCTGATCGAGCGCGCCAAGACCGACACCGAGCGTCTCGCCCTCTACACCGCGGAAGAAGTGTTTGAGTTGGCCAACAAGGGCAATGTGGTGCTGCGCGGCTGGGGCGCCACCTGCCTGCTGCGCCCTGTGCCGCACGTGCTCACGGTGCGCATCACCCGCTCCTTCCACAAGCGCGTCGAATGGCTGATGAACCACCTGGAGACGGACGATCGCGACTTCGCCGAGAGCGAGATCCGTCGCAGCGACCACGCGCATGCCACCCGCATGCACCAGCTCTTCGGTGTCACCTGGGGCGACCCGGTGCTCTACGACCTGGTGCTCAACACCGACCGCCTGAGCGTGCACAGCTGCGTGGAGCAGATCCGCCAGCTGAGCCAGCGCCCGGAGTTCCAGGAGTCCGAGGCCTCGCGCCAGCTGCTGGCCAACATGACCCTGGCCTCCCGCGTGCGTTCCGCCCTCAAGGACAACGAAACCACGGAAGAGGTGAACATCACCATCGAAGCCCAGAAGGGCCGTGTGATCCTCAAGGGCATCGTGGTCAACGCCCACGAGCAGGCCGAAGTGGAAAAGGTCGCCTCGTTGGTGTCGGGTGTCGTGGGCGTCGAGAACCGCCTGCGCCTGATGACGTCCTCGCGCCTGTTCACGTCGTCGAAGACCTGACCTCCTCTCCTCCTGCCCCTGACGGGGCCGGAACCAGGGCCTGCTTCCTCTCGGAACAGGCCCTTTTTCATTCCTGGGTCAGATCTTGCCGCGCTGCTTGAGGCGGCTCAGCGTCTCGGCCGAGAGGTTCATGTAGGCCGCGAGTTCCTTTTTCGGGATGCGGTCGAAGAGCTCGGGGTGCTTGCGCAGGAAGCGGTGCACACGGCCCGGCGCGTCCAGCAGGTGCAGCGTGATGGTATGCGCCATGATTTCGCTCATGAGATTCATCACGCAGTACTCGAACAGGCGCTTTTCCTCCGGATGACGATCGATGAAGGCGATCCACTCCGGCAGGGGCAGCTTGACCACCCGCGCCTTGGTCACGGAAACGATGCTGTAGGGCGTGGGCGTCTTGAGAGACCATGCTGCGTAGCTGGTTTCCATCTCGCGCTCGGCGGCGAAGCGCAGGATCATTTCCTTGCCCTGGGCATTGGCGACGACCCGCTTGAGCACCCCGTCGAGGATGAAATACTGCTCCATCTCATGCACGCCCTGGTGCAGCAGGAAATCACCCTTGTTGCAGTCCACCACGGTGAGGTGCTGCTCCAGCTCCTCGTGCGACGCCGCACTCATGCCCTTGAGCACGTTGTTCTGGCGGAGTTGAACCCGAATGATGTTCTTTTCCGGATGGTTCTCGATGGATGTCATGGGCCAGGGATCGCGCGTTCGCGCCGGTAGCGGGCCGGCTCCCCGTGGAAAGCCGGTTATTTGTCCCGAAAATTGACCGTGGTCAATGGCGGAACCTGAATCGGTTTCTATCATAACCCGTCGATGCAAATGGGCCCTGTTGACACCTCGTCGAGCAGGGGCCCGCAGCACCGCCTGACACCCCGATTGCGCGCTCCCGGGGTCCGCCAGATTCGAGGAGCCGCAGATATTTGCCAGCCGGGTCGCCCGACTTTCACAGACGTCAAAAACCGAGAGAGACTACAACCATGTCCAACGACGCTCAATCCAGAGAACTGACCGACGGTTTCCACCTGGTCATCGATGCTCTGAAACTCAACGGCATCACCAACATCTACGGCCTGCCGGGCATTCCGGTCACGGACCTGACCCGCATGATGCAGGAAGAAGGCCTGCGCGTGATCTCCTTCCGCCACGAGCAGAACGCCGGCAACGCCGCCGCCATCGCCGGCTTTATGACCGGCAAGCCCGGCGTCTGCCTGACGGTGTCCGCGCCCGGCTTCCTCAACGGCCTGACCGCCCTGGCCAACGCCACGACCAACTGCTTCCCCATGATCCTGATCTCCGGCTCTTCCGAGCGCGAGATCGTCGACCTGCAGCAAGGTGACTACGAAGAGATGGACCAGCTGGCCATCGCCAAGCCCCTGTGCAAGGCCGCCTTCCGCGTGCTCAACGCTGAAGACATCGGCGTGGGCATCGCCCGCGCCATCCGTGCTGCCGTCTCCGGCCGCCCGGGCGGTGTCTACCTGGACCTGCCGGCCAAGCTGTTCGGCCAGGCCATGGACGCTGCTGCCGGCAAGGCGTCGCTGATCAAGGTGGTCGATCCCGCTCCGCGCCAGATCCCCGCCCCGGACGCCGTGAAGCGCGCCCTGGACCTGCTCAAGGGCGCCAAGAAGCCCTTGATCCTGCTGGGCAAGGGTGCTGCCTACGCCCAGGCCGACGCCGACATCAAGACCCTGGTCGAGAAGTCCGGCATCCCCTACCTGCCCATGTCCATGGCCAAGGGCATCCTGCCCGACACCCATGAGCAGTGCGCTTCGGCCGCCCGCTCCTTCGTGCTGCCGGAAGCCGACGTGGTGCTGCTGGTCGGCGCGCGCCTGAACTGGCTGCTCTCGCACGGCAAGGGCAAGACCTGGGGTGGCAAGGACCACAAGAACGCCGGTGGCCAGAAGTTCATCCAGATCGACATCTCGCCCACCGAGGCTGACAGCAACGTGGCCATCGACGCCCCGCTGGTCGGCGACATCGGTTCCTGCGTGTCCGCCCTGCTCGCCGGCATGGGCTCCAGCTGGGCCAAGCCCCCGGCCGAGTGGACCAGCGCCGTCGCCGAGCGCAAGAACAAGAACGTCGCGAAGATGGCCGAGACCCTCGCGAAGAACCCGCCTGTGATGAACTATCACAGCTCGCTCAACGTGGTGCGCGACATCATCAAGGCCAACCCCGACGCCATCCTGGTCAACGAAGGCGCCAACGCGTTGGACTTCACCCGTTCCATCGTCGACATGTACAAGCCGCGCAAGCGCCTGGACGTGGGCACCTGGGGCGTGATGGGCATCGGCATGGGTTTTGCCGTGGCCGCCGCCGTCGAAAGCAACCAGCCGGTGATCGCCATCGAGGGCGACAGCGCCTTCGGTTTCAGCGGCATGGAAGTCGAGACCATCTGCCGCTACAACCTGCCGGTCTGCATCGTCATCATGAACAACAACGGCGTGTACCGCGGTGACGAACTGGCCCGCGGCGGCTCCAGCGATCCCTCGCCCCTGGTGTTCGTCAAGGGCGCCCGCTACGACAAGCTGATGGAAGCCTTCGGCGGCGTCGGCGTGCAGGCCACCACCCCGGCTGAACTGCGCAAGGCGATGGAAGAAGCCATCAAGTCGCGCAAGCCCACCCTGATCAACGCCGTCATCGACGAAGGTGCCGGCACTGAAAGCGGTCGCATCACCAGCCTCAATCCCACGAGCGCTGCGACCAAGAAGCACTGATTTCACTAGCGCAACAACCCACAAGGAGATATGCACATGTCTGGAAACAAACCCCTCAAGGGCATCAAGATCATCGACTTCACGCACGTGCAAGCCGGTCCGGCCTGCACCCAGCTGCTGGCCTGGTTCGGCGCTGACGTGATCAAGGTCGAGCGCCCGGGCGCCGGCGACGTCACCCGCAGCCAGCTGCGCGACATGCCCGATGCCGACGCGCTCTACTTCACGATGCTCAACAGCAACAAGCGTTCGCTGACCCTGGACACCAAGACGGCCGAGGGCAAGGAAGTGCTCGAGAAGCTGATCAAGAAGTCCGACGTCATGGTCGAGAACTTCGGCCCCGGCGCCCTGGACCGCATGGGCTTCACCTGGGAACACATCCAGAAGCTCAACCCCGGCATGGTGCTGGCTTCGGTCAAGGGCTTCAGCGACGGCCACCACTACGAAGACCTGAAGGTCTACGAAAACGTGGCCCAGTGCGCTGGCGGCTCCGCTTCGACCACCGGCTGGTGGAAGGGCGAGAACTCGCAGCCCACGATCTCCGCTGCTGCCCTGGGTGACTCTAACACCGGCATGCACCTGGCCATCGGTATCCTGACCGCCATCATCGGCCGCCAGCAGACCGGCAAGGGCCAGAAGGTCGCCGTGTCCATGCAGGACGCCGTGCTGAACCTGTGCCGCGTGAAGATGCGCGACCAGCAGCGTCTGGAGCGTCTGGGCTACCTGGAAGAGTATCCCCAGTACCCCCACGAGATGGACGCGTTCAAGGACCGCGTGACCCCGCGCGGCGGCAATGCCGGCGGCGGCGGCCAGCCGGGCTGGATCCTGAAGTGCAAGGGCTGGGAGACCGACCCCAACGCCTACATCTATTTCACGGTGCAGGGCCACGCCTGGGAGCCGATCTGCGACGCGCTGGGCAAACCCGAGTGGAAGACCGATCCGGCCTACACCACGCCGAAGGCCCGCCAGCCGCACATCATGGAAATCTTCGCCACCATCGAAGACTTCATCAAGGACAAGACCAAGTTCGAAGCGGTGGACATCTTCCGCAAGTTCGACATTCCTTGCGCCCCGGTGCTGTCCATGAAGGAACTGCTGGTTGATGAGTCGCTGCGCAAGAGCGGCTCCATCGTCGAAGTGCCGCACCCCGTGCGCGGCAGCTACTTCACCATCGGCAGCCCGATCAAGTTCTCGGACCTCAAGCCCGAAGTCACGGCTTCCCCGCTGCTGGGCCAACACACCGACGAGGTGCTGGCCGAGCTGGGTTACAGCAAGGACCAGATCACGGCCATGCACGGCAAGAAAGCCGTCTGAGAACTCCCCTCGGACATGAAAACGGCGCCTTCGGGCGCCGTTTTTTTTGCCTGGGCAGCTTCCTCGCTGCGTCCTCAGAAAACTTCCATTTTCCCTCTGTACGCATGTATCAGCACGGCCCTGCACCCACATAAAAAACGACAATATTTCGAGGTGTTGAAACCCCTATAATGATCAAGTCATATAGAAGACCAGTCGCTTCTATTCATAAGAATTTTTTATCATTAGAACCAGGAGTTTTTTCATGACCAAAGCCCTCGAAGGAGTGCGCATCCTCGACTTCACGCATGTGCAGTCGGGACCCACCTGCACACAGCTGCTGGCGTGGTTCGGCGCCGACGTGATCAAGGTGGAGAAGGCCGGTGAAGGTGATGCCACGCGCGGACAGCTGCGTGACATCCCGAACGCCGACAGCCTGTACTTCACCATGCTCAACCACAACAAGCGCTCCATCACCCTGGACACCAAGAACCCCAAGGGCAAGGAAGTGCTGATCAAGCTGATCAAGGAATGCGACGTGATGGTCGAGAACTTCGCCCCCGGCGCGCTCGACCGCATGGGCTTTCCCTGGGAGAAGATCCAGGAGATCAACCCCCGGATCATCCTGGCCTCGGTCAAGGGTTTCGGCCCCGGCCCCTATGTCGACTGCAAGGTCTACGAGAACGTGGCCCAGTGCACCGGCGGCGCTGCTTCCACCACCGGCGACCCCGACGGCCTGCCCATGGTGACGGGCGCGCAGATCGGTGACAGCGGCACCGGCCTGCACCTGGCCCTGGGCATCGTCACCGCCCTGTTCCAGCGCGAGAAGACCGGCCGCGGCCAGAAGGTGCTGGCCGCCATGCAGGACGCCGTGCTCAACCTGTGCCGCGTCAAGCTGCGCGACCAACCGCGCCTGGAGCGCACCGGCGAGCTGCGCGAGTACCCGCAGTACCCCGACATCGAGTTCGGCGAAGCCGTGCCGCGCGCGGGCAACGCCTCCGGCGGCGGCCAGCCGGGCTCCATCCTCAAGTGCAAGGGCTGGCAGAAGGACCCCAACGCCTACATCTACTTCATCACCCAGGCCGCCGTCTGGCCCGCGATCTGCAAGATCATCGGCGAGGACGACTGGATCACCAACCCGCACTTCGCCACGCCGCAGGCCCGTCTGCCGCACCTCAAGATGATCTTCGACCGCATCGAGGAATGGACCAAGACCAAGACCAAGTTCGAGGCCATGGACATCCTCAACGAGTTCGACATCCCCTGCGGACCCATCCTCTCCATGAAGGAAATCGCCGAGGACCAGTCGCTGCGCGACACCGGCACCATCGTGGAAATCGATCACCCGGTACGCGGCAAGTACCTGAGCGTGGGCAACCCCATCAAGCTCTCGGACAGCCCGACCGACGTGACCCGCTCACCCCTGCTGGGCGAGCACACCGAAGAGGTGCTGATGCAGATGGGTTACAACAAGGCGCAGCTTGACGAGTTGCGCGCCGCCAAGGCGATCTGATCCGTCGCTACCCTGCCCGCTGTGCCGCGGGCATGAAAAAAGCCAGGGCCTGCCCTGGCTTTTGCTTTGGTGCCCGCTGTGGCTCAGGCGTCGGCCAGCGGGGCCGGGCCTGAGTTCTCGAAGTAGTAGGCGATGCGCTGGCGCGGGCCCAGGTACTCCAGCGCATCAGGCGGCAGGCTGGCCGGCTTGAGACTGCGGCGGATGCCGATGCCGGGCTGGCTTTCCAGGTCGAGGATCAAGGCCTCGTGCTTGAGCACCGAAGGCTCGTGCACGATCACGCGTGGCTTGAGCGGCCGCACGGAATTGACCGAGACGACCAGCGCGTAGCGCCCGTCGATGAGCTGCACCACCGAGCCGGGCGGGTAGACCCCCATCATGCGGATGAAAGCGCTCAGCACGATGTTGTCGAAACGCGCCTTGTGCTGTGCGAACAGCAGCGAAAGAGCCTCGTGCGGGGTGAGCGCCGTCACCAGGCGCACCGGATTGCAGAGGTTGTCGTAACGGTTGACCAGGGCCAGGATGCGCGCCGGCATCGTCAGGTCGCCACCGGGCGGCCGCATGGGGAAGCCGGTGCCGTCGATCAGCTCGTGGTGCTGGGCAATGGCCATCAGCGCACCTTCGCTGAGCTGCATGCGGTTGGCGATGGCCACGCCCTTGTTGACGTGGTCCTGGTAAAGCTTGAAGTCCTCGATGGAGAAGCCGTCTTCGAACCAGCGCACGCGCTGGGGCAGCTGCAGCTTGCCCACATCGTGCAGGAAGGCGCCCACGCCCAGGTCGACCAGGGCCGGGCCCGCCAGGCCCATGGCCTTGCCCAGCAAGAGGCTCATCACGGTGACGTTGACCGGGTGCATGGCGGCACGCTCGCCCACGCCTTCAGACAGCAGGCGGATCGCCGCCTCGCCATCGCAGGCCATTTCCTGGACAAAGGCCTCGATCATGGCCACGCACTCGTCGCGCACGAGCTGCGGCTGTTCCAGCACATCCTCCTGCACGCGCCGGTATTGCTGCTGGGCCTGGCCGAATTTCTGCTCGCAGGCTTTCAGGCTCTGCTGCTGCGACTCGATCAGCGCGGCGCGGTGCCGGCGGAACTCGCGCTCCTGGGCCAGGGCGCGCGCGGCCGAAGCCTCGTCCTTGGCCGGCTGGCTCGCCAGGCCATCCGACGGCGGATCGCTCTTGGCCGGCACATAACGCACCTGCTTGAGGCCCAGGCCACGGATGGTTTCGATCTGGCGAGGCGAGGTGATCTTGAAGCTGCCGGTCGGAAAGGGATGCGACATCCAGCCCAGTTCGAGCTCGACGTAGAGCCCGATGCGCAGGTCTGAGATATTGATCAGTTCTGAATCGGAAGACTTCATGTGAATTTCACGTCTGCCACCACCCTTGACTCCGGCAGACGCGCCGATTCTAGTCCAAGGTTCAGCGCTGTGCAGCGCCAGACCCATGAAGAATCAACGACTTTGCTACAAATCCTGCAGCAGAACCTGAACTTGTAACCAATCCATGCTGTCCGACAGGACGGATGGGACATATTGGTGCATCCATGACCCCCAGCGCGCAGCGATCTGCTGTGCCACGCCGGGAGGGGTCGACCCCTGGATTCATGACCGGGATCAAGATGCGCAGGTCCCACCCGCCTATCATGTGCCCATGCCCGCCATGGACCCGCAACAGCATATGAACCCGAGCGCCGAAGCCAGCCGCACCGTCTTCACTGCCCACAACCTGAGCAAGACCTACCAGATGGGCGAGGTCGAGGTGAAAGCCTTGCAGGACGTGAACCTGGACATCCGGCGCGGCGAATTCATCGTGCTGCTCGGCCCCTCGGGCAGCGGCAAGTCCACCCTGCTCAACATCCTGGGCGGCCTGGACCGCCCCAGCAGCGGCAGCGCGCGTTTTGCCGAGCACGAGCTCACCGGCGCCAGCGACGCCGAGCTCACCCGCTACCGGCGCGAGCACGTGGGCTTCGTGTTCCAGTTCTACAACCTCATTCCCAGCCTGACGGTGCGCGAGAACGTCGAGCTCGTCACCGACATCGCGCACAACCCCATGCCAGCCGCCGAGGCGCTGCGCATGGTGGGCCTGGAAGAACGGCTGGACCACTTCCCCTCGCAGCTCTCGGGCGGCGAGCAGCAGCGCGTGGCGATCGCACGCGCCATCGTCAAGCGGCCCGAGGTGCTGCTGTGCGACGAACCCACCGGCGCGCTGGACTACGTCACCGGCAAGCTGGTGCTCGAGGTCATCGAGCGCATCAACCGCGAACTGGGCACCACGGCCATCGTCATCACGCACAACGCGGCGATTGCCGGCATGGCCGACCGCGTGCTGCACCTGGGCGGCGGGCGCGTGCAGCGCGTGGACGTCAACCCGCACAAGATCAGCCCCTCGGAGCTGTCCTGGTGAAGGCCCGAGCATGAAAGCGCTGGACCGCAAGCTGCTGCGCGACCTGCGGCTCATGTGGAGCCAGGCCGTCACCATCGCGCTGGTGGTGGCCAGCGGCGTGGCCGGTTTCATCGCCACCTTCAGCGCCTACGACGCGCTGTCCTGGTCGCGCGAGGTCTACTACACCGAGTCGCGCTTTGCCGACGTCTTCGCCAATCTCAAGCGCGCGCCGCTGGCGCTGGAACGCCAGCTCGCCGCCCTGCCCGGCGCCGCGCACGTGGAGACCTCGCTCACGCAGATCGTGCAGGTCGACATTCCCAACGTGTCCGACCCCATCATTGGCCGCCTGATCGGCATCGACCTGCAGGCGCTGCCGCGCCTCAACCGCCTGCACCTGCGCGAGGGCCGTTTGCCCGTCACGCAGCGCGGCAGTGCGCTGGAGGTGCTGGTGTCGGAGGGCTTCGCCATCGCCCGCAAGCTGCAGCCCGGCGACCGCATCCACGCCCTGGTCAACGGCAAGCGCGAGGAACTGCTGATCACCGGCATCGCGCTCTCGCCCGAGTACATCTTCGCCGGCATGGGCGGCTCGCCCGACCTGCGCGGCTTCGGCGTTTTCTGGCTCGACCGCCACGCCCTGGCCGCCGCCTACAACATGGAGGGCGCCTTCAACCAGGTCTCGGTGCGCCTGGCCCCCGGCGCCAGCGAGGGCCGCGTGATCGACGGCCTGAACCGCCTGCTCGCGCCCTATGGCGGCATCAGCGCGCACGGCCGCGACGAGCAGATGTCGCACATGATCCTGAACTCCGAGATCAAGGAACAACGTGTCATGGGCACCGTGCTGCCCAGCATCTTCCTGGCCGTGGCCGCCTTCCTGCTCAACGTGGTGCTGAGCCGCCAGATCGCCACCCAGCGCGAGCAGATCGCCGCGCTCAAGGCCCTGGGCTACGGCAATGCGGCCATCGGCGCGCACTACGTCAAGCTGGTGCTGCTCATCGTCACCCTCGGCGTGCTGATTGGTCTGGGCGTGGGCGCCTGGCTGGGCAACTGGTTTTCGGGCATCTATGCCGAGGTGTTCCGTTTCCCAGAGCTGCGCCACCGCGTACGGCCCGAACTGATCCTGGCCGCCACCGCCATCACCCTGGTCGCCGCCCTGGGCGCTACTTGGCGCGCCATCGCGGCCACCGTGCAGCTGGCCCCGGCCGAGGCCATGCGACCGCCGGCACCGGGGCGCTTTCGCCCCAGCTTCGTCGAGACCTGGGGCCTGCGCGAGTTCTTCAGCCCGGCCGTGCGCATGGTCCTGCGCACCATGCAGCGGCGACCGCTGCGCACCCTGCTCACCATCTTCGGCATCGCCGCCTCCATGGCCATCGTCATCAGCGGCACCTTCTGGCGCGACACCATCGACCTGCTGCTGCACACCCAGTTCCGCCTGGTGCTGCGCGGCGATGTCATCGTCAGCCTGGTCGAGGCTGCGCCCGCGCCCGTCACCTACGAGATGGCGCGCCTGCCGCACGTCACGGCCGTCGAAGGCGTGCGCAGCGTGCCGGCGCGCCTAGTGCACGGCCAGCACCACTGGCGCGGCAGCGTACAGGGCCGCGCCCAAGACCCCCAGCTGCAGCGCGTCGTCGACGTGGCCCACCAGAGTTTCTCCCCGCCACAAGACGGCCTGCTGCTGACCGACCGCCTGGCCGAGCGCCTGCACATCAAACCGGGCCAGACCGTGCGGGTGGAACTGCTCGAAGGCCGGCGCCAGGTGCTGGAGCTGCCCGTCATGGGCACGGTGCAGGAGATGATGGGGATGGGTGCCTACATCGAACGGCGCAGCCTCAACCGCCTGCTGCAGGAAGGCGACCACGTCAACGTGGTCGCCCTCTCGGTGGAACGCGGCCATGAACCCGAACTGCTGGATCGGCTCAAGAACCTGCCGCGTGTGGCGGCGGCCTTCAGCAAGTCCGTGATGCTGCGCAACATCGAGGAGATCACTGCGCGCAACGTGCTGGTCTTCAGCGCCATCCTCACCGTCTTTGCCAGCATCATCGCCGTGGGCGTGGTCTACAACCACGCGCGCATCGCGCTGGCCGAACGCGCCTGGGAGCTGGCCAGCCTGCGCGTGCTGGGTTTCACGCGCGGTGAGGTCTCCACCTTCCTGCTGGGCGAGCTGGCGCTGGAAATCCTGATCGCCATCCCGCTGGGCCTGGTGGCCGGCTACTGGCTGGCCGCGGGCATCGTGCAGCTGATCAAGACCGACGAATTCTTCTTTCCGCTCATCATCCAGCCACCCACCTACGCCTATGCCGCCATCGTCGTGGTGGCCGCCGGCGTGGCCAGCGCCCTGATCGTGCGCCGGCGCATCGACACGCTGGACCTGGTGGGTGTGCTCAAGACACGAGAATAGAAACCAGCCGACAGGGAACCCAAGCATGAACATCTCCAGGAAAAAACTTTGGACCGGCAGCGGCGTGCTGCTGGCCGTCTTGCTGCTGGTCTGGGCCTTCTGGCCGCAGGCCACCGAAGTGGAACTCGGCGCAGTGAGCCGCGGCCCCTTCGAGCGCGCCGTGCAGGAAGACGGCAAGACCCGGCTGCGCGAACGCTACGTGGTGTCCACCCCACTCACCGGCCGCGTGCAGCGCCTGGCGCTCAAGCAGGGCGACACGGTGGCACGCGACGCCGTGCTGGCCACGCTGTGGCCCGTCATGCCCGGCCTGCTGGACGAACGCGCGCGCCAGGAACAGAGCGAACGCATCGGCGCCATGGAGGCCGCCGTGCGCCGCGCCAGCGCCAATGTGGAGCGCGCCAAGGCCGCGCTGGACCAGGCCGTGGCCGACCTCAAGCGCAGCGAGACGTTGGCGCAGCAGGGTTTCGTCTCGCCCACGCAGAACGAAACTGGCCGCCTGACCGTGCGCCTGCGCCAGAAGGAGCTGGACAGCGCGCACCAGGAAGAAGACGCGACCGGCCACGAGCTGGCGCAGGCCCGCATTGCCATCCGCACTTTCGCCCAGGGCGGAACCACAGCACAACGCAGCTGGGCCATCAAGTCGCCCGTCACCGGCAAGGTGCTCAAGGTCAGCCAGCAGAGCGAGAGCCTGGTGCAGGCCGGCACGCCTCTGCTGGAGCTGGGCGATCCAGGCGACCTGGAAGTGGTGGTGGACCTGCTGACCGAAGACGCTGCCCAGGTCAAACCCGGCACACCGGCCACGCTGGCCAACTGGGGCAGCCCGCAAAGCCTGCAGGCGCGCGTGCGCCTGGTGGAGCCGGCTGCCTTCACCAAGATCTCCGCCCTGGGTGTGGAGGAGCAGCGCGTCAACGTGGTACTGGACATCCTCGCCCCGCGCGAGCAGTGGAGCGCTCTGGGCGACGGCTACAAGGCCGACGTGCGCATCGTGGTACAGACCGAGAAGGACGCGCTCAAGGTGCCGGTCAGCGCCCTCTTCCCCTCCGGCGCCCGCGCAGCGCTCTACGCCGTGGAAGGCGGCCGCGCCCGCCTGCACGAGGTGGAGGTGCTGGCGCGCAACGGCAGCGAGGCCTGGGTCAAGAGCGAGCTGGCGCCGAATACGCCGGTCATCCTGTTCCCGCCCAGCAGCCTGCGCGATGGCGAACGCGTGCAGGCCCTGGCCGGCAAGTGAGCGTCGCGCTCCGGAATCCTCCCATGCGTCTAGCCTCTCGCCTCCTGCTGATCCCGCTGACCGGCCTGCTGCTGGCCGGCTGCAGCACCCGGGCGTGGTACGAAGGCGCCCGGGCCAGTGCCGAAAACGAATGCCGCCGCCAGCCGCCCGGCGCCTACGAAGACTGCATGCGCCGCGTGAACCGGCAGACCTACGAAGACTACGAGAAGGAACGCAAGCGCAAATAGGCCGGCACCGATACCAGCGACGTGCTTGATCTTGCTTAAGGTTTGCTGCCGCGCCTGACACACGCTGTTCACACACGCATGGGAAAATGCGTCCCATGACTGAACGTGCCCAGACCCTCGGCGAGGAAATCGCCAACAGCGTGAGCCATGGCCTGACCCTGGTCGCGGCACTGGTGGCCACGCCCATCCTGCTCGTGGCGGTCAGCCCGCAAAGCGCCGCCAACATCGTGGGCGCTGCCGTGTTTGCGGCCACCATGGTGCTGCTCTACTTCACCTCCACCCTCTACCACGCCCTGCCCCAGGGCCGCGCCAAGCAGGTGTTCATGAAGCTGGACCACGGTGCCATCTACCTCTTCATCGCGGGCAGCTACACGCCCTTCGCCCTGGGGGTCATGGGCGGCGCCTGGGGCTGGACGCTGTTTGGCCTGGTGTGGGCCATGGCCGCGATAGGCATCACGCTCAAGG
This sequence comes from Burkholderiales bacterium, assembly GCA_016185015.1. GTDB lineage: Bacteria > Pseudomonadota > Gammaproteobacteria > Burkholderiales > Burkholderiaceae_C > Hylemonella. Next base: position 7,507 of record JACPOI010000056.1, on the reverse strand, counting down.
CCTTCGACCGTCTCTCGCATCCCTGGCTGTCCACCGGCCTCTACCTCGCCATGGGCTGGCTGGTGCTGATCGCGGCGGTGCCGCTGGTGGAGCGTGTGCCCTCGGCCGGCCTGACCCTGCTGGTCGCAGGTGGCGTGGCCTATACCGTGGGCGTCGTCTTCTTCATGCTGGATTCGCGGCTGCGTTACGCCCATGCGGTGTGGCATGCCTTCGTGGCCGCCGGCACGGCCCTGCACTACTTCGCGGTGCTCGGCTACGCGGCCTGAGCCGCACGACTATTCCAGGAACAGCCGCGCCTCCTGGCTGGAGGCCCAGTCGACCGGCGCATGGGCCAGCACCACGCCCACGTCCAGGCCCAGGGCCAGGGCGGTCTTGTCGGGAAAACTCACGGCGAGCTTGCGTTCCGTGTAGCCCATCTCGTGCGCGCGGCAGCGCCAGGACGCCACATGCAGGATGCCGGCCATGGGCTCGTAGCCCTCGCGCTCGAAGGGCGCATCCTGGTGTTCCAGCGTTTCCACCAGGGCCTCGGGCAGGTGCCAGGCCCGCGCAAATCCGGCACCGACCTGGGCGTAGGAATAGCCCAGCAGTTCGTGCTCGGCACGCGCCCGCTGGGGCGCAAAAACATCGATGCGCTGGTTGAGCTGCTCCATCTCCTTGGGCATGCCGCGATGCATGACGAGCTCTCCCAGGGCATGGACCAGGCCCACCGTATAAGGCGAGACCTCCACCTTCATGGACCGGGTCAGGAGCTGCGTCAGCCTGGCGGTGTCCAGGCTGTAGCGCCAGAACTGCTTCATGTCCACGCCGCCCACCTTGCGAAAGGCGCTGCTCATGGCCGCCTCGATGGTCATGTCCCGCACCGGTCGCAGGCCCAGGACCGTCAGGGCCTCGCCCACGGTGCCGACGCGGCTGCGGTGTTGGAAACGCGCCGAATTGGCCACCATGAGCAGGCGCGCGGTCATCACCGGCTCCATGCTCAGCAAGCTGCTTACACGCCGTGCGTCGGGCTCCGCGGCGTTGAGCTCGGTCAGCGCCAGCGCAATCACGCGAGGAATGCTGGGCAGGGCCACCGGAGAAGCAAGCAGGGACTGGATATCCATCGTATTTCAAGCTTAGCGCCTATCGTCCCGGGGCTCAACCACTCGGGCCGACTATCACCAACATGATGCCGTGAAAGCGTGACAATATGCTTCGTTCCACGACACCCCGGTCGATCGACCGGCAGGTTTTCATGACCACCAGTTTCCTGCGCGCAGCCCTCGTCCTGGGCCTGCTCTCGGCCATCGGCCCCTTCGCCATCGACATGTACCTGCCGGCCCTGCCCTCCATCGGGCAGAGCCTGGGCGCATCCATCGGCGCGGTGCAGGGCAGCCTCATGGCCTTTTTCATCGCCCTGGGCCTGGGCCAGCTGATCTACGGCCCGGTCTCCGACATGGTGGGCCGCAAACCGCCGCTGTACTTCGGCCTGGCGCTGTTTGCCTTGGGCAGCGTGGGCTGCGCACTCGCCCCCGACATCCACACCCTGGTGGCCATGCGTTTCGTGCAGGGCCTGGGCGCCTGTGCCTGCAGCGTGGTGCCGCGCGCCGTGGTGCGTGACCTGTACACGGGGCACGAAGCGCTGCGCCTGATGTCCACACTCATGCTGGTCTTCAGCGTCTCGCCCATCCTGGCGCCACTGGCCGGCAGCCTGCTGATCGAATGGCAAGGCTGGCGCAGCACCTTCTGGTTCATGCTGACCGCCGGCCTGCTGGGCCTGCTCCTGATCGCCACGCAGGTGAACGAGACACGCCCGCCCGAGCAGCGCGTGGGCAGCAGCTGGCACCAGGCCCTGCGTGGTTACCTCACCCTGCTGCGCGACCGCCACTTCCTGGGCCTGGTGCTGATCGGCGCCTTCGGCATCGCCAGCTTCTTCGCCTATCTGGCCAATTCGTCCTTCGTGCTGATCGACCACTACGGCCTCACGCCGCGCCAGTACAGCGTCGTCTTTGCGGCCAACGCGGCCTCGTTCATCGGCATGTCGCAACTGACCGCCCGCCTGGGCCGGCGCTTCGGCATGAAACCCATGATCGGAATGGCCGCCCACGGCTACGCGGGTGTCATGGTCCTGCTGCTGGTGCTCTTCCTGCTGGGCGTGGACGCCCTGCCCGTGCTGCTGGCCCTGCTCTTCGTGGGTTACGGCTTCCTGGGCCTGATCATCCCCACCTCGGCCATCCTGGCGCTGGAAGACCACGGGCCGATTGCCGGCACCGCGTCGGCGCTGATGGGCACGCTGCAGTTCGCCACCGGTGCGGTGGTGATGGCCATCGTCGGCCTTTTCGTGGATGGCACCGGCCTGCCCATGGTGGCGGGCATCGCGGGTTCGGCCTGCATGACCTGGCTCTTCGTGCGCGGCACGCTCAAGCGTTAAAGGCCCAGGTCAGAGAGCCTGCACCACCCCGCCGCCCGGCAGCTCCCGCATGCGCTTGATGTCGCGCTGCGGCGGCGCACCGAACTGGCGGCTGTACTCGCGGTTGAACTGCGAGACGCTCTCATAGCCTACCCGTGCCGCCGTACTGCTCGCGTCCAGCGCCTGGCTCAACATGAGCTGGCGCGCCTCCTGCAGGCGCAGCTGTTTCTGGTATTGCAGGGGGCTCATGCCCGTGAGGTTGCGGAAATGCTGGCGGAAGGTCGAAGGGCTCATGTGCGCGCGCTCGGCCAGCTCGTCCATCAGCACATCGCGACTGAAGTTCAGCTTGAGCCAGGCGATGGCCTGCGCGACCTGGTGGCTGGGTGTTCCCGCCGCGATCAGATGCCGCAAAAAAGGGCCGTGCGGGCCGGTCAACAGACGCACCAGGATCTCCTGCTGGATCAGGGGCGCCACCTGGGCAATGTGCTGGGGCTCCTGCAGCAAGCGGATCAGGCGGATCACCGCGTCAAGCAGGGGCTCCTGCAGTGGGCCCAGTGAGATCGCACGGGGCGGGTGGTCGCGTTGCAGGGGCGGCAGATCCATGTCGGCGGCCAACTGCACCAGGGCGCGCGCATCCAGCTTCAGCAGCATGCCCAGGAAAGGTGTGGCCACGTCGGCATGGGTCACCTGCGACACCACGGGCAGGTCCACCGTGGCCAGCAGCGACTGCCCCGGCCCATAGGTCGTGACCTGCTCGCCCAGCGTCACCTGCTTGCCACCCTGCGCCACGATGGCCAGGCCGAGCATGTACATGCAGGACAGGGGCTCGGTCCGGCCGCTGCGCCGGGCCATGAGGAGTTGCGGAATGGCGGTCTGGTAATCGCCATCGTTTTGGGCAATTTTGCCGATCTCATGGGCCAGGGTGTCGACGGTCATGGTGAGCTTTTGCTGAAGGGCATGGCAGGTCCGGTCACGCCGGTGTCACGGAGGATGGCCGTGCGGTCTAGGCCTGGGTGCACTGTACCTCCCCCGGTTTCGGGCCAAGCATTTTTGACGCCAAACGATCGAAAAAGGCAAAAAATAGATTGAAAACGGCAAGGCCGCGGCCAGACTAAGACGGACACTTCCGGCACCGTCCCAGATTCCACAAGGAGCATCGTCCCGCCATGAACACCCTGCACGTCAACGGCCGCGAGCATGCGCTCAACACCGACCCCACCACCCCCATCCTCTGGGCCCTGCGTGACAACCTGGGCATGACCGGCACCAAGTTCGGCTGCGGCGCGGCGCTGTGCGGCGCCTGCACCGTGCACCTGAACGGCCAGGCCATCCGCTCCTGCGTCACGCCCATCTCTGCGGCCCAGGGCGCCAGGATCACCACCATCGAAGCCGTCACCGATGGCAAGGACCGTGTCGGCGCTGCCGTGCACGCCGCCTGGGTCAAGCACGACGTCGCGCAGTGCGGCTACTGCCAGAGCGGCCAGATCATGAGCGCCACGGCCTTCCTCAAGTCCCTGCCGCGCGGCAAGCAGCCCAGCGCCGCCGAGATCGACAGCGCCATGGCCGGCAACATCTGCCGCTGTGGCACCTATGCCCGCATCCGCGCTGCCGTCGCCGACGCCGCCAAGACCCTCGCCTGAAGGAGCACCCCATGTTGCCCACCACCCTCGCCCAAGACATGCCGCGCGCCCTGCAACACCTGCTGGCCCGCGATGAACCCACCAACATGAGCGCCCTGCCCCGGCGCAGCTTCCTCAAGCTCGCCGGTGCCGGCGGCCTGGCGCTCGGTGTCTACCCCGGCCTGGCCACGGCCCAGCCGGCGGCCACTGCCGGCCTCAAGCCGACGGAGCAACCCTCGGCTTTTGTGCAGATCGCGACCAACGGTGAGGTCACCGTCACCGTCAACCGCCTGGACTTCGGCCAGGGCGTGCAGACGGCCCTGCCCATGATCCTGGCCGAAGAACTGGACGCCGACTGGAGCAAGGTGCGCAGCCAGCACGGCACGAACAACCCGGCGTATGCCGACCCGCTCTTCGGCATGCACCTCACCGGTGGCTCCAACTCGATCAAGAACAGCTACACGCAATACCGCGAACTCGGCGCCCGCGCCCGCGCCATGCTGCTGACGGCCGCCGCCATGCACTGGAGCGTGGACGTGCAGAGCCTGCGCACGCAGTCCGGCTGGGTGCTCGGCCCCGGCGGCCGCAAGATGGGCTACGGCGAACTGGCCGAAGCCGCCATGACCCAGCCCGTGCCCGAGAAGGTCACGCTCAAGAACCCCAAGGACTTCCGCATCATCGGCAAGCCCACCGGTCGCCTGGACGCCAAGGCCAAGAGCAGCGGCCAGCAGAACTTCGGCATCGACGTGCGCCAACCCGGCCAGCTCACGGCGGTTATTGCGCGCCCGCCCGTCTTCGGCGCCAAACTCGCCTCGGTCGACGACAGCGCGGCCCGAGCCATCCAGGGCGTGAAAGCCGTGCTGCGCGTGCCGCTGGACCGCGGCGCTGAAGGCGTGGCCGTGATCGCCGAGGGCTACTGGCCCGCCAAGCAGGGGCGTGATGCGCTCAAGCTGCAGTGGGACACCAGCGGCGTCGAAAAGGTGGACAGCGAAAAGCAGCTGGCCCAGTACCGCCAGATGGCCCAGGAAAGCGGCCCGCGTCACTTCGACGCCGACATGGCGCCCCTGGCCGGCGCCCCGAAACAGATCGAGGCCGAGTTCCATTTCCCCTACCTGGCCCACGCGCCCATGGAGCCGCTGAACTGCACCGTGCAGATCAGCGACCAGGGCGCCGAGCTCTGGGTCGGCTCGCAGATGCCGGGCCTGGACGGCATGGCCGCGGCCCGTGTGCTTGGGCTGAAGCCCGAGCAGATCAAGGTCCACGTGCAAGCCGCCGGCGGCGGTTTCGGTCGCCGCGCCATCCCCACCAGCGAGTACGTGGTGGAAGCCTGCACCATCGCCAAGGCCGCGCGCACTGCGGGCCTGAACGTCCCCGTGCGCACGCTCTGGAGCCGCGAGGACGACATCAAGGGCGGCTACTACCGCCCCATGCACCTGCACCGCGCGCGCATCGGCTTCGATGACAAGGGCCAGGTGCTGGCCTGGGACCACACCATCGTGGGCCAGTCCATCATCTCCGGCACCTTCTTCGAAGGCATGATGGTCAAGAACGGCATCGACGCCACCGCCGTCGAAGGCATGCGTGAGCCCTACGCCGTGCCCATGCGCCTCACCGTGCACCACCCCAAGCTCAACGTGCCCGTGCTCTGGTGGCGCAGCGTGGGCTCCACCCACACGGCCTACGTCATGGAAACGCTGATCGACGAGATCGCCCGCGCGACCAAGCAAGACCCGGTGGCCTACCGCCTGCAGCTCATCGGCGACAAGCACCCGCGCCACCGCGCCGCGCTGCAGCTGGCCGTGGCCAGGAGCGGCTACGGCAAGAAGGCCCTGCCCAAGGGCCATGCCTGGGGTGTGGCCGTGCATGAATCCTTCAGCACCGTGGTGGCCTATGTGGTGGAAGCTTCGGTCAAGGACGGCCAGCCCGTGCTGCACCGTGTGACGGCCGGCGTGCACTGCAACCTGGTGGTGAACCCCCGCACCGTGGAAGCCCAGGTGCAGGGCGCCGCACTCATGGGTTTGTCCATGTGCCTGCCCGGTGCGGCCATCACGCTCAAGGACGGCGAGGTGCAGCAGAGCAACTTTGGCGACTACGCCGTGCCGCGCATCACCGACATGCCGCAGATCGCCGTGCATGTGGTGCCCAGCGCCGACGCGCCCACCGGCATGGGTGAACCCGGCCTGCCGCCCCTGGCCCCGGCCTTCGCCAACGCCATCGCGCGCCTGACCGGCAAGACACCGCGCGAACTGCCCTTCAAGCTGGCCTGAGCTCATGGAGGACCTCGACACCCTGGTGCTTCGCACGGCGCAGCGTTGGCAGACTGAGGGGCAGGCCGTGGTGCTCGTCACCGTGGCCCGCACCTGGGGCTCCTCGCCGCGCCCGCCCGGCTCGCTCATGGCCATCAACGGCCGGGGCGAGACCGTGGGCTCGGTCTCGGGCGGCTGCATCGAAGACGACCTGATCCACCGCATCCGCGAAGGTGGCGTGGAAGCGGCCATCGCCACAGCCGTGCCCACCGTGCTGCGCTACGGCATCTCGGCCGACCAGGCGCACCGCTTTGGCCTGCCCTGCGGCGGCACGGTGGAACTGGTGCTGGAACGCGTGGCGCCGCACAGCCGCCTGGACGAACTGCTTGCGGCCTGCGAGCAACGGCACAGCACTGAGCGCGTGCTGGACCTGAAGAACGGCCAGGTGCAATTGCGCCCCGGCCGGCGCGACGGCGTGCCGCAGCTGGATGAACACACGCTGACCACCTACCTCGGCCCGCAGGCCCGGCTCATCGTGATTGGCGCGGGCGACCTCTCACGCTTCCTGAGCCAGATGGCGCTAAGCCTGGGTTTCGAAGTGTTCGTCTGCGACCCGCGCGAGGAACACCGCGCCAGCTGGAGCCTGAGCGGCGTGACGCTTACGCATGAGATGCCCGACGACCTGATCCTGCGCCTGAAACCCGACGCCCGCACCGCCGTCGTCGCCCTCACGCATGACCCAAAACTCGACGACCTGGCCCTGATCGACGCGCTGCAATCCGACGCCTTCTACGTCGGCGCCATCGGCTCGCGCCGCAACAGCGCCACACGCCGCGAGCGGCTGCGGGAGCACTTCGATATTCCGGAGGAGATGCTGGACCGTCTGCATGGCCCGGCCGGGCTTTACATCGGCAGCAAGACGCCGGCGGAGATCGCACTGTCCATCATGGCGGAGGTAGTGGCGGTGAAAAATGGCGTAACAACCCGACACGCTTCCACGAGTAAGGCAGCGCACCCAGCTCCGGCTTCTTCTGAAACCTAGTCTGTCTCCCAGACTCAACTACCGTAGAACTGCCGTGCGGGAATTCTTTCGTACTGAGGCTCCCGCCCGGGAGCTAGGGATGGTGTTCAAAACCGGCGCAGAGAAGGCCGTTGAGCGCATGAATCTCGCGACATGAAATTACCGTGCTCGTTTCGATCGATTTCAACACTGCAGAGGTCGATTTCTCGGCCTTTCGAGGCCTCATCCTGGCCCT
>JACPOI010000059.1 GCA_016185015.1 Burkholderiales bacterium | reverse complement strand
CGGCGAATTGCATGAGCTGGAAGGTGGTCAGCAAGGTCAGTGGCAGCGACAGGGCCACGACCAGCGCGGCGCGCAAGCCGCCCAGGAAGAGGTAGAGCACGACGCAGACCAGCACCGCCGCTTCGGCCAGGGCCTTGATCACGGTGTCGGCCGCCCGCGTGACGAGTTCACCGCGGTTGTAGAAGGTCCGGATGCTCATGCCTTCGGGCAGCCGAGTTTTCAGCTCCTCCAGCTTCAGGGCAATGGCGTCGACCAGCTGGCGCGCATCGGCACCGCGCAGGCCCAGCACCAGGCCCTGCACGGCCTCGCCGCGCCCGTCCTGCGTGACGGCGCCGTAGCGCGTGAGCGCGCCCAGGCGCACGGTGGCCACGTCTTCGAGCAGCACCGTTTGCTGGCGTTTGGTCAGCGGCAGCCGGATCGCCCGCAGGTCTTCCAGCGAGCGGATGGCACCCTCGACGCGCACCACCAGCGACTCTTCGCCGGTCTTCAGGCGGCCGGCGCCGTCGTTGCTGTTGTTGCTGCCCAGGGCCGCCCGGAGATCGGCCATCGAGAGGCCCAGTGCCGCCATGCGGGCCGTGTCGGGCACCACTTCGTAGGTCTGGACTTCGCCACCCAGCGAGTTGACCTCGGCCACACCGGCGATGGTGCGCAGCTCGGGGCGCAGCACCCAGTCCAGCACGCGGCGGCGTTCGGCCAGGCTGTAGCCTTCGCCTTCCACGGTGAACATGTAGAGCTCGCTCAGTGGGGTGGTGATGGGCGCCAGGCCGCCGCTGACACCGGCGGGCAGTTCGGCCATCACGCCGGTGAGCCGTTCGTTGACCTGCTGGCGCGCCCAGTAGATGTCCACGCCTTCGTCGAAGTCCAGCGTGATGTCGGCGATGCCGTATTTGGAGACCGAGCGCACCATGCGCTTGCGCGGGATGCTCAGCAGTTCCTGCTCGACGGGCTTGACGACCCGCAGTTCCACTTCCTCGGGGGTCATGCCCGGGATCTTGAGGATGATCTTGGCCTGCGTAGGCGAGATGTCGGGAAAGGCGTCGATGGGCAGCTGCATCCAGGCGCGCAGTCCCACGGCCATGAGGACCACGGCCAGCAGCAGCACCAGCACGCGGTGCCGCAGGCTCAGGCGTATGAGGGCATCGATCATGTCACTCGCCTTTTTCCATCAGGGCGCGCAGCGAGGCGATACCGGTGTGGGCGACCTGCCGGTCCGGACCGAGTTCGCCTTCCACGACGGCCAGCTCGTCGTTGCCCGACAGCAGCTGGACGCGGGTGGGCATGAACCCCTGGGGCGAGGCCAGCAGCACCCAGGACTGTCCGCGGTACAGCACGATGGCGCGCGAGGGCACCAGCCAGGCGGGGGCGGCGCCCTTGTCACGCGTGGGCTGGATCTGCACGGACAGGACCTCGCCGACCTGCAGGCGCCCAGGGGTGCTCACGCGGGCCCGTGCGCGGGCCTGGTTCGAGGCGTCCAGGGCGCGGCTGACGCCGATGAGGGAGGCGCGGGCTTCACGCGTCGGCACGGTGACGCTGTCGCCCACGTGCAGCAGGCCCGCCTTGTCGCCGGAGAGCACGATGTCGAGCTGCAGTTGCCGCAGGTCGGCGATCCTGAACAGCACGGTACCGGCTTCCACGCGCTGGCCCACGCCGGGGAGCGCTTCGATCACGCTGCCCTGGCGCGGCGCGCGCACCGTGCCGCTGGCGTAGTCGCCGTCACCGGCGTCGCCCGCCTGGCCGGTGGAGCGCAGCATGGCCTCCTGGGCCTGGCGGGCCGCGTCGGCGGCGCGGTAGCGGTTCTGGCTGAGCTGCAGGCGCGCGGCGGGGATCAGGCCTTCGTCGTACATGGCTTGGTCGCGCTGCCAGGCGGCTTGTGCATTCAGGGCTTCGAGCTGGGCTTCGCGTGCCTGGCGCCGGGCGTCGGCGAGCATGGGGCTGCTGATGGTCAGCAGCGGCGCGCCCTGGCGCACCGTATCGCCCAGGCCGACGGCTATGCGCGTGATCACGCCGGCAAAGGGGGCGGTCACCGTGACGTCCTGGCCGGGTGGCACGGTGACGGTGGCTGAGGCCAGCAGGAGCCCGGTGGTGGCGGGCTTGACCGCGACGGTGCGGATGCCGAGCGCGGCCTGCTGGCGGGCGTCGACCTGCAGTTCCTTGAAAGCCGGTGGGACCTGGGCAGCCGCAAGGCCCGCGCCGGTCATGAAAAGCAAAGCGATGAGCAGTCGGGACATGACCGCCTCCTGGAATCAAAAAAGGAAGAGCACCGCAGCGGGGCGGTGGGCCGGGCAGGGCGCAGCCTGCCTGGGATCAGGCGGTCAGGAGGGGAGGTGCCAGGGCCGGAGGTGGCCAGCCGTCATGGTAGGCATGGACGGCGCGCGGTTCGGCGGCCGAGGGCCGGATGCGCAGGAGGACCAGGCGCGGCAGCAGGCCCAGTACGGCGGCCAGCAACAAGGCGGCCTGCAGCAGCAGCTTGCTGTCGTCGTCGGGTTTGGGCAGAGACGTTGCCACGCCCAGTGCGGGGGACTCATCGTCCACGGCACGCATGCCAAGGGCCGAGCCGGCTTCGTTGCTGTGGGTGACGGCGCGCACGCCATCCAGGTGGAAGCCGGAGACATGGGACGCTCCGAGATGGCCGTGCAGGAACGGCGCCAGGGCCAGCAGTCCGATCAGGACCGCCATCACACCCCGGTTCAGCATCTGGAATTTCATCAAGGCTCGCACCCATCAATTATAGGTAGCGCGGCTGGAGCGGGCTTGATGTGGATCAGGTCCGCATCCAGCCGGATGCCCTGGGTCCTGCTGCCGGTCTACTGCACGAAGCGGTTGCCGCGCGAGAGGATGGTCAGCTCCACCCAGGTGCTGCCGTGGCGCTGGTTGGGGCCGAAGGTGAGCGTGTAGCCGTGCAGGTCCTGCCGGCCCAGCGTGCCCATGGCCTGCAGCACGCTTTCACGTGTGGGCTGGGGGCCGGCCTTCTTGAGGGCCGTCACCAGCACTTTGGCGGCGATGCAGGATTCCAGCGAGGTGTAGTTGAGCCGGGCGCCGTTGAGCGCCTTGAGCGCGTCGGCGCATTCCTTCACCAGCGGCATGGAGATCTGGTTGGAGGCGCGTGGCGAGGGAATGATCTGCGAGACCACGGTGCCGCGTGCCAGGTTGCCCACCGATTCGACCAGCTCGTCGGGGTTGACGAAGGACAGCGCCGCCACCGGGACCGGGATGCCCTTGTCGTTGGCGATCTTCAGGTAATCGCCGACCACGCTGAACTGCGTGGTGGCCAGCACGTAGTGGGGCCCGTCCTTGGTGAGCTCGTCGACGGTGGCCGCATCAAGCGCGGCGCCGCGCTTGACGGCCACGCCCCGCGGTTTTTCCGCGCCGGCGTCGGCAAAGACACTGGCCACGGCTTCGTAGTTGCTGCGGCCGACCTCGTCGTCGTAGTAGAGCACCACCGTGCGGGTCGCCCCGACGCCGCGCTTGGACTCCATGATCTTGAGCGTTTCGTCCTTGTAGGAGGCGCGGATGGTGTAGACGTTGGGGTGGCCGCGCAGGCTGAGCGAGCCGCTGAAGGGGGCGAAGAACAACATGTTGTTCTGCGTCACCAGGGGCAGGGCGTCCACGCTGTTGGTGGCCGAGTTGTAGCCGAAGAGCACCATGGCGTTGTGCTGGCCCAGCAGCTGCTGGGTGTTTTCGGCGGCGCGCTGGCGGTTGTTGGCGTTGTCCAGCGTCACGAGCTGGATCTTGCGGCCCCCCAGCTGGTTGCCGGCGTTGACCTTGGCAAAAATGGCCTGGGCGCCGTCGCGCATGTCGCGCCCGATGTCGGCATTGGAGCCGCTGAGCGGCACGGACTGGCCGATCACGATGTCCTGGCTCCAGGCGACCGGGGCCATGGCCAGGGTCAGCAGGGCCGTAGCAAGCAGCTTACTCATCTTGTCTCCTTCGTTATGTGAACGCGGGGATTCGTGAGGCTGCCTCTGGCGGGCGGCTCCCAACTCGCACCATTCTAGGGAGACAGGCGATTCTTTCGCTGATGGGATGCCTGCGCTGAGCTTATGGGTTCAGCCGTGCTGCCAGGGTTTTTCGCGGTACCAGGCCACGCTGGCCAGCCGCAGCATGGGCCGGTCGCCCGAGGTGTCGCCATAGGCGTGCAGCATGGGCTGCGCCGCGCCGAACTCGGTCGCCAGCCAGGCCTGCAGCCGGCGCACCTTTTCCTCGCCATGGCAGTTGGCCGTGCTCATGCGGCCGGTGTAGCGGCCGTCAGCCACTTCCATCTCGGTGCACAGCACGGCGTCCACCCCCAGGCTGGTGCCGGCCAGATGCATGTAAAGGCTGGTGGAGGCACTGACGATGATGCAGCGGTGGCCCGACTGCTGGTGCTGCATCAGCTGGTGCATGGCCCAGGGGCGCCACTGCAGGGGCAGATACTCCCGCACGAAAGCCTGGGCGCAGCGCTGCACCTCGGCGTGCGTGCGGCCGGCCAGGCTGGCCTGCAGCAGCACCGCCTTGGCGCGATGGTTGCTGGTGAGGCGCAGGGCGTAAGCGATCAGCCAGGGGCTGCAGATGAAGAGCACCCACAGCAGGGTGGGGGTGCCCAGCAGGCGGTGCAGAAAGGGCCGCAGGGTGTCGCGCCAGGTCAGGGTGCCGTCGAAGTCGAAGGCCGCGACCACCACGGGCGGCAGCTCGTTCACGGCTTCGGACATGACACCTGGCCGCAGTAGCGCACGCAGTAGGGGCAGCCTGTCATGGGCAGCCAGGTGGGGATCTGGTAGTAGCGCCTGAAGACCTCGCCCAGCACGCCCTGGCGGTAGGCCTCGTAGTTGAAGTTGCGGCCTTCGACGTAGTGGAAGGTGATGCCGCTTTGCACCGCCGTAAAGGCCTGCACGCTGTCGAAATAAGGGGTGAAGTCGCCCATCACCGGCGGGTCCGACAGCAGCACGCGGATGGTCTTGCCCTGGTAGATCGAATAGTCCACCAGCAGATCGTCCTGGCGTGCGTGGAACTTGCCGGGGCCGAAGACGGGCACGTACTGGCCGCTGACGTAGCCGTAGACGGCAGCGGGCGAATAACCGTCGGCCATGAGCACGGAGTCCGGCGTGCGGACCTGGGCCAGCAGCTCGGGGGTCTTGAGGGCGCGCACCATGGCGAAGTAGCGTGGTTTGCCTTCCCATTGCTCCACATGGGTCAGCGCGATGCCGCCCAGGGGCAGCACGTGCAAGGCTGTGAAGGCGGCCAGGCCCAGGGCGCAGCGGCGCAGCGCGGCCTGCGGCAGCGCAAAGGCCAGCAGCACGAAAACGAAGGGGTAGAAGGACATCACCCAGTGCAGGCCCACCACTTTCTTGAGCGAGAGCAGCGCGAAAAACAGCAGCGGCACCACGATGAGCATGCTGACCAGGGGCAACTGGCGCGCCGTGGCCGCGAGCAGGCCACGGTGCTTGAGACCCAGCCACAGCACGGCCGGCGTGAGCAGGTAGGCCAGCATGCCCAGGTAGGTCAGCGGCTTGCGCAGTTCGAAGACGGCGTCTTCGTTGCGGTTGATGGCGTTGAACATGATGTTGGGCCAGCCATGGCTCATGTTCCACAGGAGATTGATGAGGGGGCCGGGCAGCGCACACAACACCAGCAGCAGCAGGGCGGGCCAGCGGTCACGGCGGAAGGCCGTGAAATAGACCAGGTAGGACAGGCCCAGCACCACCGAGAAATACTTGGAGAGGAAGGCGCAGCCGATGAAAAGCCCCGAGAGCGCATACAGCGCCCAGGCGCGGCCGTCCATCTGCGCGCGCCGCTCGGCGCGCAGCAGCATGGCCACCGAGAGCACCGACCAGAACAGCAAGGGGGTGTCGGTGGTGATCAGCGCGTTGAGCCAGTTGATCGGCGCTAGCCAGAACAGCAGCACGCCCCAGGCGGCGCGCTCGCGGTTCAGCGGCTTGAAGGCCCACCAGAGCAGGCCGCCCAGGGCCAGGGGCAGGAGCACCACCGGCAGCCGGATGGCCCAGGTGGCTTCGCCGAAGAGCGTGCGCATCAGCCAGATCAGCCAGCCCACCATGGGCGGGTGGTCGGAATAGCCCCAGTCGGGGTAGACGCCCCACCAGTAGAAGAAGGCTTCGTCGCCCGTGATGGGCAGGGCGGCGGCGATCCACAGGCGCACGGCCAGTGCCGCCAGCGCGGTGACGAGCAGCCAGCGCGGCAGGTTGAAGGAGGAATCGGAGGAAGAGGAGGACATCAACGCAGGGAAATATCGCGGGAGACGGTCGCACTATATAGGAGGGCCAGCGCGCCGATGGCCACCGCCAGCCAAAGCGTGAGCAGGCGCACCAGCACGGTGATGGCGATGGCCGCGGACAGTGCGCTGCCCTGCAGCACCAGCAGGCCGGTCAGCAGGGCTTCGGTACCGCCCAGGCCAGCGGGCAGCAGGGACAGCGCGCCGCCCACCATGGCCAGGGCGTAGAAGCCGGTGGCCAGCAGCGGGGCGATGGCCAGCCCGAGTTCGCGGCAGACCAGCCAGGTGGCCAGGCCCTGCGCGGCCCAGGCCACGAGCGTGAGGCCCAGCCAGGTCCAGGGACGCGTGGCCAGGCAGCGCCAGGCGGCGTGCAACCAGGGCCGTCGGGTGAACAGGACCTGCCTGAACTTGAAGAGCAGGATCAGCACGAACAGACCTGCCGTGGCAACGACGGCCACGAGCTGCAGTTGCCAGGCAGCCGCGCCGGGCAGTTGCGAGAGCCACCACAGGCCCGGTAGCGTGAGCAGCAGCAGGGCCAGCAGGTCGGCCAGGCGCTCGGCACCGAAGACGGCCAGGCTGTCGGCCGCACCCAGCGGCTGGCGCAGCAGCAGGCCGCGCGTGGCCTCACCCACATTGCCGGGCGTGGGGGTGAAGGTGTAGCCAGCCAGATACAGGCGCAGGCCCTGGAGCGGCGGCAGCGGGCGGCCGTAGTGCGCCATCCACAGGCGCCAGCGCTGGCCACGCAGGAGGTAGTTGAGGATGCACAGGGCCGCCGCCAGGGCGCCGGCCGGCGACCACAGCACGGAGAGCCGGGCGCTGCCGGTGGCGTCACCACTGAGCAGCAGGACCAGCGCGTAGACGGTGGCGGCGCCACCGATGATCAGGAGAAGAGATTTGAGCGGCAGCTTCAAGCCAGACCCTAGCGCCAGAACCGCGAGCCCAGAAACAGCAGCAGCCAGGCGATGCCCGCGGCCAGGATCCAGGGGTCGCGCAGCAGGTCGCGCGAGACGTCCTCACCGCGGCCGCGGTGCACCTGGTAGGCATAACGCAGCAGGCCGAAGACCACCACCGGGACGGTGTAGACCAGACGCTCGCCGTGCTGCTGCATGGCCTCGATGCTGGTGGCGTAAAGGCCGTAGGTGATGACGGTGGCCGTCATGGTGGCAGCGATATAGGTGTCCAGCAGGGCGGGCGGGTAGTGCTCCAGCACGGCACGCTGCTGCTCGGGCTCGTGGAAGGTCTCGGCCTTGCGCTTGGAGAAACCCAGGAAGAGCGCGATGAACAGGCCGGTGAGCAGCAGCCAGCGCGAAGGCGGAATGCCCACCGCCACGGTGCCGGCCAGCAGGCGCAGCATGAAGCCGCTGGCGATGATGGAGACATCCACCACCGGCACGTGCTTGAGGCGCCAGCTGTAGGCCAGGTTGAGCACGACGTAGAGCGTCAGGATGAGCAGCAGCGCACGGCTGCCCCAGGCCAGGCCCAGGCCGGCGAGCAGCAGCAGGGCGGCGAGGATCAACGCCTGGCGCGGGCTGACGACACCGCTGGCCAGCGGGCGCAGGCGCTTGGAGGGGTGCTGGGCATCGGCGGCGCGGTCGCGCCAGTCGTTGAGGATGTAGACCAGGCTGGAGAAGCAGCAGAAGGCCAGGAAGGCGTACATCACGCGCGAGACCAGCGGGCCGTTGCTCCAGGCCTGGCTGAACAGCAGGCCGGCGAAGACGAAGACGTTCTTGAGCCACTGGTGCGGGCGCATCAGGCGGATCAGGGGGGGCAGGGCAGCCATGGGTTCACACCTTTCCGGGCGGCTGCCCGTATTTGTAGACGTAACTCAGCACCATCCAGACCAGCCCGCTGGCCAGCAGCGTGATGGGCAGGGCCCAGAGCGCATCACTGAGCCAGTGCGCCCCGACCGACATGCGCGCCACGCTCACCAGCGAGCCGGCGACCAGGCCGGTGGCGATCCAGCGCCAGCGACGGCGCGGGTCGAGCAGCATGAGCGAGACGAAAAAGAAGCCGCAGGCCACGTGGCCGCTGGTGAAGGCGCAGTTGTCGCTGCACTGCTGGGCCTGCGCCAGGGCCGGGGTGAACTGGCGGTCGCCGCCGAACTGGACCACATCAAAGGGACGTGCGCGCAGGGTGTGCTCCTTGACCGCCCAGGTGGAGAGGCCGGGGCCCAGCGTCAGGCCGATGCCCACGAAGGCCAGGGCGATGCCGGCGCGGCGCCAGCGTCGCAGCAGGCTGATGACGATCCAGCCTGCGAGGCTCAGCAGGGCCAGGCTGCGGAAGAGGTCCGGGACGTATTCGTTGACCAGTTCAACCCACAGCCACTGGGCCGGGTTGACCGGCGGCGCGGGCTGCAGGAAATAGGCGGCGACGGCGATGTCGAGCTGTGGCCAGAGCACGGGCAGCAGGGCCACGGCCAGGGAGGCGCCCAGGACGAGCAGGAAGACGGTGCGGTTGCGAAGAGGAGGTCGGGTCATGGGCGGCGCTTGAGTCCGGGCCGATTGTACGTAGGGCCGACAGGCCCGTGAACAGGCTCTTAGCGGTCGGCCAGTGCGATGCGTGCGAGCATGTCGACCACGCGCTCGTCCTCGCCGATGGCCGGGCGCAGTGCGAAGCTCACCTGCGGGTGCAGGCGCCGCAGTTCGGCCACCAGCAGGGGCAGGTCTTCGCGGGCATGACGGCCCACGCCGAGGAACATGGGAACGATGGTGATGGCCTGGAGGCCCTGCGCCACCATCTCGGCGGCGCAGGCGGGCAGGTCGGGCTCCATGAGCTCCAGGTAGGCGCAGCGCACGATGGCGGCGGCTTCGAGCGCCGCGGCGCGTGCGGCCACGGCTTCCATGGGCGCGCGCCACTGCGGGTCGCGCGAGCCGTGCGCGAAGAGGATGAGGCCGCGCGTCGGCGCCGGGTCTTGCATGGAGGTCACCTTCTGAGCACCAGCCAGCCGAAGGCGGTGAGGGAGATCAGCATGTAGATCATGCCGGGCGCGGCGGCCGTGAGCCAGGGGATCCAGTGCTGCAGTTCGCCGATGTAGCCGAACACGTTGTTGAGGAAGAAGAAGCTGATGCCGGCCATCACGCCGCCGAAGACGTAGAGCGAGATGCCCTCGTTGCGGAAGTGCAGGTAGGCAAAGGGCAGGGCCAGCATGACCATCACGAGGCAGCTCAGCGGGTAGAACACCTTTTTCCAGAACTCGATCTCGTAGCGCTCGGCGGTCTGGGCGTTTTCCTTGAGGTGGCGGATGTACTGGAAGAGGTCGATGGTGCTCATGCGCTCGGGGCGCAACACGGCGGCGGAGACCATCTCGGCCGAGATGCCCGTGGGCCAGCGAAACACCGGCAAGCGGGTGCGTTCGACCCGGCTGAGGGCCAGTCCGGGCGCATTGAACTCGGTGCGCTCGGCATTTTCAAGCTGCCAGGCGTCATCGGACATGAAACGCGCCAGCGGCGCGTGTGTCATCGAGACCAGGGCGCTCTGGTTGTCGAATTCGAAGATGCGCACGTCGCGCATGTCGCCGTCGGAGTTCAGTGCGCCGACGTTGACGGCGAACTGGGCGTAGGGCTCGCGCTCGCGCAGCCAGGCGCCGGTCTGGCCCACGCTGAGCTTGCCTTCGTAGCGCGCCTTGAGCAACTGGGCCGTGCGGTCGGCCCAGGGGGCCAGGTAGTCGCCGATGACGAAGGTGAGCAGGGCAAAGGTGAAGCCGGCGACGAGCAGCATGCGCAGCGCGCGCCAGGGCCCCAGACCGCTGGTGCGCAGGATGGTGAACTCGGAGCTCTGCGCCAGGCGCGTCATGACGTAGATGGTGCCGATCAGCACGGTGATGGGCAGCAGCTCGTAGAGGTGGTTGGGCACCAGCAGGGCCACGTAGCTGGCGGCCTGCGGCACCTGGTAGCCGGCGGCCAGGCCGGGGCGACCGATGGTAGGCAGTTGGTCGACGAAGTCGAAGAAGGCGAAGAGCGCCAGGAAGCCCAGCGTGACGAAGATCACGGCCGTGAACATCTCGGTGTGGATCAGGCGGCGGATGGTCTTCATGGCGTCGCCGCCTTGCGCAGAGGTAGCGGCAGGCGCAGGCGCCAGCCCCAGTTGTACTGGCGTTTCGCCAGCCAGAGCAGGCCGGCGGCCAGCATGCCGCCGTGCAACAGCACGTTGTAGGCCAGGAAGCCGATCTTGCCGGAGGCGATCCAGGTCTGGCCCAGGCTGAGCAGGTTCAGATAGACCTGAAACAACAGCAGCGAAAACATCAGGTTGCCTGAGCGCCCCACGCGCGGGTTCACGCGCGTGGCGGCCAGCGCGAGCACGGACAGGTTGAGCGCGGCCAGCACGAAACCCAGGCGCATGGAGATCTCGCCCAGGTAGGGCAGGGAGTTCGGGTGGCGGATCAGCTCCAGCGTGGAGATGTTGCCCAGCGGGACATCGATCTTGCCGCCCAGCGGGTCCTGCGCCACACGCAGTTTGTAGCGCTCGAATTCGCCGATCTTTACCTCGGCCTTGCCCTGCGTGCTCTCCAGGCGCTGGCCGTTTTCCAGCACCAGGAAACGGTCGTTGCCGATCAGTTCGGTGTAGCCGCTGCGTGCTGAGGTCACCGTCTCCTTGCCGTTTTCAGTGGTGGCAACAAAGACGTTCCTGGCGCTGTACTCGTTCAGCAGGCTCTTCTCGACGAAGAAGACGCGGGTGCCCCCCGCCGATTCCTGGAACTGGCCGGGCTGCACACGTTCGAGGTCGCCGCGGCTTTCGTACTGGGCGCGCATCTTCTCGACCTGCTGGTTGGACCAGGGCAGCACGAACATGGCCAGGGTGGCGATGGCCAGCAGGATGGGCCAGGCGAAACGCAGCAGCGGGCGCAGCAGGTTGAACAGGCCCATGCCGCTGGAGAACCAGATGACCATCTCGCTGTCGGTGTACAGGCGCGAGAGTGTCATGACGATGGCCACGAACAGGCCCATGGTCATGATGTTGGGCAGGAAGGACAGCAGCGTGTAGCCCATGACCAGCATCACGTCCGACGGATTGAAGCTGCCGCGCGAGGCCATGCCCAGTGTGCGGATCAAGGTCATGGTCATCACGACGGTGACCAGAACGATCAGCGTGGCGCCAAAGCTGCGGGCCAGCTCCTTGCGGATGGAGGAATCGAATAACATTGCTCGTCAGGAAAACGCCATTATGAACTTCGAACTCAAGTCCCTGGACCTCGCCGGCTCATCCGCGCAGGTCTGCGATGCCCTTATCCTCCTGGTTCCCGCTGCTTTCAAGCCGGGCCGGGACCCCTTTGGCGCCCTCGTGGGCCAGGCCCTCAAGGCCGGCGACCTCGATACCAAGGCCGGCAAGCTGCTGGCCCTGTACCGCCCGGCCCAGGCCAAGGCCGGCCGCGTGCTGCTGGTGGGGGCCGGCGACGGGACACCGCGCCAGGTCAGGCTGGCCGTCCATGCCGCGCTCGGCGCCCTGCGTTCCGGCACCCCGGCCGTGAAGAAGCTGGTGCTGGGCTTTGCGGTTGCACCGCAACCCGGTGCCGTCCGGGCGGCCGTGCAGACCGTGGCCGAGAACAGCTATGTCTACACCACGACCAAGTCCAAGGCCGAAGGTCGCAGCCTGGTGC
The DNA here is from genome assembly GCA_016185015.1 of Burkholderiales bacterium. GTDB lineage: Bacteria > Pseudomonadota > Gammaproteobacteria > Burkholderiales > Burkholderiaceae_C > Hylemonella. The sequence continues at coordinate 42,135 of JACPOI010000059.1, read as the reverse complement.
GCGTGACCCTGGGCGTGCCCAAGCTGGCCGAGGCCAAGGCCGAATTCGCCCAGGCCGCCGCCGCCGTAGCCGGCATCGAGCTGGCCAAGGAGTGGGCCAACCGCCCGGCCAATCACGCCACGCCGACCGACCTGGCCCAGGCCGCACGTGCGCTGGCCAAGTTCCCCAAGATCAGCTGCCAGGTGCTGGGGCCGCGCGAAGTGGCCAAGCTGAAGATGGGCGCCTTCATGGCCGTGGCCCAGGGTTCGGAGCAGCCGCTGCGTTTCATCGTCCTGCAGTACAAGGGCGCGCCCGCGGCGCAGGCCCCCACGGTGCTGGTGGGCAAGGGCATTTCCTTCGACACCGGCGGCATCTCCATCAAGCCGGCGGCCGAGATGGACGAGATGAAGTTCGACATGGGGGGCGCGGCCAGTGTGCTGGGGGTGTTCCGTGCCCTGGGCGAGCTCAAGCCGGCCATCAATGTGGTCGGGCTGATCCCGAGCTGCGAGAACATGCCCGACGGCCGCGCGATCAAGCCCGGCGACGTGGTGACCAGCATGAGCGGGCAGACCATCGAGATCCTCAACACCGACGCCGAGGGGCGCCTGATCCTGTGCGACGCGCTGACGTATGCCGAGCGTTTCCAGCCCCAGGCCGTGGTGGACATCGCCACCCTGACCGGCGCGTGCGTGATCGCGCTGGGCGCAGTGCGCAGCGGCCTGTTCAGCCCCAGCGATGAGCTGGCACACAAGCTGTTGAAGGCCGGCGAGGCCGCGCAGGACCTGTGCTGGCGCATGCCGCTGGACGACGATTACGCCGAGGGGCTGAAGAGCAACTTTGCAGACGTGGGCAATGTGGCTGGCCGTGCGGGCGGTGCCATCACGGCAGCCAAGTTCCTGCAGCGTTTTACGGCCAAGTTCCCCTGGGCGCACCTGGACATCGCCGGCACAGCCTGGAAGAGCGGTGCGGCCAAGGGCTCGACCGGACGGCCTGTGGGGCTGCTGCTGGAGTTCCTGCTGGCCCAGCAGGCGCCCGTGAAATCCGCGCGCCGCAAGGCCTGACACGCCGGGGGGCGCAGCAGCATGACCGAAGTGGCCTTTCATTTCAACGCGCCGGACAAGCTGGCCTACGCCTGCCGCCTGTTGCGCAAGGCGGTGGCTGCCGGCTCGCGCGTGGTGGTCACGGCGCCGGCCGATGCGCTGGCCCGGCTCGACACCCTGCTGTGGACCTTTTCCCAGACCGACTTCATCGCCCATGTGCGCCAGCCGGCCGCGCCCGAGCAACTGGCGGTTTCTCCGGTGGTGCTGACCGAGACACCTGCGCAGGAACTGCCGCACCGCCAGGTGCTGCTCAACCTGGGCACGCAGCTGCCCGCGGGCTTCGAGCGCTATGAGCGCCTGATCGAGGTTGTCAGCCTGGACGACGAGGACCGGCAACTGGCGCGCGGACGCTGGAAACAGTACACCGAGCTCGGCTACGAGATCGTGCGGCATGACCTGAAGCTGAAAGGCGCCAGCTGATGGCCGCGCTCTCCAAGAAGCTGCTGCGCACCCTGCCGACCCTCACCGAGGTGGTGGATGTGCCGGCACAGCCGACGCCCGCCACCGGCGATCTTGATGAGGAAGCGCTGATCGAGCGCGTGCTCATGCGGCTGGAGCTGACACTTGATGCCCAGGTGCAGAAGGTGGTCGCCGATGCCCTGCAGGAACAGATGAAGGATCTGGCCCCGCGCATCCGTCAGCGTGTGGACAACGCCGTGCGCAAGGCCGTCACCCAGGCCCTGGCCACGGAAACCAAGCCGCCGGCCAGTCGCGCCGCTTGAGTTGTCACCAGCGGCATGGGGATATGCCACCGCGCTGCAGAATTTGAGGTAGTCTTGCGTTCGTCAGTTTTTTTCACCAGCCCGTTTCTATATTGGAGATCGTCATGCCCGTGAATCAAGTGAATCGTGTACTGCTCGTTGTTGCCGCCGCGGCCCTGCTGGTCGCCTGCGGCAAGAAGGAGGAGGCGGCTTCCGGCGCCTCTGCGCTGCCCGTGGTGAAGATTGGCCATGTCGGCCCGGTCAGCGGTGCCATCGCCCACCTGGGCCGGGACAATGAATACGGCGCCCGCATGGCGATCGACGAACTCAACGCGGCCGGTGTCACCATCGACGGCAAGCAGGTCAAACTCGAACTCATGGCCGAGGACGACGGCGCCGATCCCAAGCAGGGCCCGGCCGTGGCGCAGAAGCTGGCCGATGCCAAGGTGGCCGGCGTGATTGGCCACCTGAATTCGGGCACCACCATCCCCGCCTCCAAGATCTACAGCGACGCGGGCATCCCGCAGATTTCCCCGTCGGCGACCAACCCCAAGTACACCCGCCAGGGCTTCAAGACGACCTTCCGTGTGGTGGCCGACGACGTGCACCTGGGCAGCACCCTGGGCAAGTACGCCGTGGGCACCCTCAAGGCCAAGAACGTGGCCGTGATCGACGACCGCACGGCCTACGGCCAGGGCGTGGCCGAGGAGTTCACCAAGGCGGCCGAGGCCGCTGGCGCCAAGATCGTCGCCAAGGAGTTCACCACCGACAAGGCCACCGACTTCAACGCCATCCTGACCAGCATCAAGGGCAAGAAGCCCGACGTGGTCTTCTTCGGCGGCATGGACGCCGTCGGCGGCCCCATGCTCAAGCAGATGAAGTCCCTGGGCATCACGGCCAAGTTCATGGGCGGTGACGGCATCTGCACGGGCGAGCTCATCAAGCTGGCCGGCGACGCGATCGGCGAGGAGCAGGTGTTCTGCGCCGAAGCCGGCGGTGTCGAGGGCGAGGCCAAGGCCGGCATGGACAAGTTCCGCGCCGACTTCAAGACCAAGTTCAACGTCGAGGTCAACCTCTATTCGCCCTATGTCTACGATGCCACCAAGGTGATGGTGGCGGCCATGGTCAAGGCCGGCTCGTCCGACCCCGCCAAGTACCTGCCGGTGCTCGCCGCCACGACCGACTACAAGGGCGTGACCGGCCCGATCACCTTCGACGAGAAGGGCGACATCAAGAACGGCGCCCTGACGCTGTTCACCTACAAGATGGGCAAACGCGAGCAACTGGCCGTGATCCGCTGATCACACCGCTCCTGCGAAAAAGCGCCCGCGGGCGCTTTTTCTTTGTCCGACCCGACCCGGGCAGCCTGGGGGACGTGCCAAGCTCGGCTACAATAGCGGGCTTCGGAGAGGTGGATGAGCGGTTTAAGTCACACGCCTGGAAAGCGTGCGTGGGGTAAAACTCACCGCGGGTTCGAATCCCGCCCTCTCCGCCAGAAAAGAAAACCCCGCTTCGGCGGGGTTTTATTTTTTGCGGACGTGGGTAGGTGAGAGGCCGCGCCCGGGTTCGCTCAGAAACAGTCCGGGGGACTGTTTCTGGACGCGCGTAGCGCGGGGGCGTAGCCCCGAGAAATTCGCGCCAGACGAATTTCGAGCAATCCCGCCCTCTCCGCCAAAACAGGGCTATTCGGCCTGCAGGCCTGCGATCTGGATGGCCTTGCGGCTGAGTTCGATATCGCGCTCCAGGTAGCTGCGGAACTCCTGGGGCGTCGTGGCGGAGGCAACGGCGCCGTTGGCCTCGAACGCGGTGCGCAGGCGCGGCTGCTGCAGCGCGGCCGCCAGCGCGCGGTTCAGCTTCTCCGTGACCTGTGGCGGCAGCCCTTTGGGTGCCATGAGGCCGATCCAGCCGGAGAATTCGAATCCCGGCACGGTGGCCGCCAGGGAGGGCGTATCGCCCACCGGCTTGCCCGCCAGGCCCATGCTGTGACCCAGCAGCCGCAAACGGCCTGCGTTGACCAGGCCCATCGCAGCGGGGGCGGGCGTCAAGACCCAGTCAGTCTCGCCGGAAACAACGGAGGCCACACCCTGGCTGCCGCCCTTGTAGGGTACGTGGAGGGATTTGAAACCCGCTGAGGCTTGCAGCGCGACGCCAGCCAGGTGGCTGGCCGAGCCGATGCCTGCAGAGGCCATATTGCTCGACTCGCCCTTGGACCTGGCATAGGCGATCAGGTCTGCGGTGCTGCGCACGGGCAGGTTCATGTTGCACACCAGGACGTTGGGCAAGAGGGCGATCAGCGAGACGAAATCGAAGTCTTCCAGCGGCCGGTAGGTCACGGCTTTTTGCAGCAGGGGCGCGCCCGTGATGGCGCTGCTGGACGCAACAATCAGGGTGTACCCATCAGGCGCCGCATTGCGGCCCATCTGGACACCAATGGCGCCCGCCGCGCCGGCCTTGTTGTCGACCACCAGGGACTGGCCCAGCAGGGGCCCCATCTCATTGGCGACGAGCCGGCCCACGGTATCGAGCGAGCTGCCGGGGGCATTGGGCAGGATCAGCGTGATGGGGCGGCGCGGATAGGCCTCTGCCTGCGAAAAGGCCGGAGCCGACCAGAGCAGGGCCGAGGCCGAGCCGGTGGCGAGCAGTTGGCGCCGTGAAAGCCGATGGATGTCTTGCATGTCGTCTCCAGTGTTCAGGGTCTCGATCCTGGCACTCTGCTCAGGCCGATCCGCTGTTGTCGTCCGATGGGCATGGCCGAGGCGATTGGTGCCTGGGCCATTTTCATGGTACACGGAATGACGCTTTATGGGGCATCGACGCCCGCGGGCTGAGCCATGCCCAGCGCGTTTTCCTGGCGCTACGTATACTGCCGATAAAAGTAGGGTTGTCGCTAGCCGGGGAGGGCTTGATGCGCGGGTTTTTCTTAGGCCTGATGGCCTGTCTGACGGCTTTTGCGGGCGCGGCGCATGCCTCGTGCCCGCCGCCCCAGTTCCGGCCGGCGAAAGAGGTCCACCTCGAAGGCGATTCCGTCATGATCGTGACGCACCCGTCGGCGACCTTCGATGCCCGGTTCTCGGCCAAGTACGGTGTCGACGAAGAGGTCCGTTTTGCCAAGAGCAAGAAGATCCCGGTGGTCTACCTCGCTGACGACTCTCCCATCCGTTACTACTACATGGAAGATTGCGATCCCGACCACTGGGTGGCGTCCCGGGATGGCGAGGTGGAGTTCGAGGTCGCCCCGACACATGTCTATGTGGCCGGGGGGCATATGGAGCTGTGCCTTTCGCGTTCCCTGCACGACATCCTGTACCAGTGGTCGCGCAAGCCCGCGCGGGACCTGACAGTGACGCTCCTGCTGGACGCGATCTACTCCAATGGCAAATCGGTGGAGCCGTCGGACCCGTACTACCGCGATTTCAACTGGTTCATGGGCATCATCACCTATGGCCGGCCCGGCGGGGAGACCTGGCCCAAGCTCAATCTTCTCGAGATGACCGGCATCATCAAGAAGCCCGCCAATGACCTGCTGTTCCTTGAGAAGATCCTGCCGCGCTGGGACCGCACCTTCCCGAAGGACTACCGGGTCGAACTCCAGTTCAATGAGTTTTCGCCGCGTGTCCTGCGCCCCGGCAGCGGGTTTTTCGCGCCGCGCCTGCGGTTCAACTTCGTCGACTCGGCCGACGTCTTCCTGGCGCAGTGACGGCCGGCCGGCTTAGGCCCGTTTGCAAAGGGCCGCGCGAACGCGCTATTTCTGCTGGCGCACCATGGCCATGGCCGAGGTGATCAGGGCCGAGACCTCGGTCATGTTGCTCGGCACGATCAGCGTGGTCGTCGCGTCCGATGCCACCTTGCCATACGCCTCGACGGCCTTCTCGGCGACCTTGAGCTGAACGGCCAGTTCGCCGCCGGGCTGGCGGATGGCCGCAGACACGCGCTCGATGGCGCCGGCGGTGGCGTCGGCCACGGCGGTGATCGAAGCTGCCTCACCCTGGGCCTTGTTGATGGCGGCCTGCTTCTCGCCTTCGGAGCGGGCGATGAAGGCCTCACGCTCGCCGGTGGCGATGTTGATCTGCTCCTGGCGGCGGCCTTCGGAGGCGGCGATCAGGGCGCGCTTCTCGCGTTCGGCCGTGATCTGCGCCTGCATGGCGTGCAGGATTTCCTTCGGCGGTGTCAGGTCCTTGATCTCGTAACGCAGCACCTTGACGCCCCAGTTCAGCGCCGCCTCATCGATGGCCTGGACCACCTGGGCGTTGATGATGTCGCGCTCCTCAAAGGTCTTGTCCAGCTCCAGCTTGCCGATCACGCTGCGCAGCGAGGTCTGGGCCAGCTGGGTGACGGCCACGATGTAGTTGGACGAGCCGTAGCTGGCGCGCATGGGGTCGGTGACCTGAAAGTACAGGATGCCGTCGACCTGCAGCTGGGTGTTGTCGCGTGTGATGCAGACCTGGCTGGGCACGTCCAGCGGCACTTCCTTCAGGCTGTGCTTGTAGGCCACCTTGTCGATGAACGGAAAGATGAAGTTCAGGCCGGGGGTGAGCGCGCCGTGGTACTTGCCCAGGCGCTCGACCACCCAGGCGTTCTGCTGGGGGACGATCTTGACCGAGCGGCTGATGAAGATGACGGCGATGACGAAGATGAGGATGGCGATTTCCATGAGGGTCTCCCTGGTTCAGCTTGCGATTTTTTCGAGGATCAGCTGGCTGCCACGCACCTCGACGATGCGGTGCGCACCGGTGGCGCGGGGGCTGCCTTCGCGCGGCACGGCCAGCCACTGGGCGCCGCGGTATTTGATATGGGTGCTGCCGTCAGGCAGCCAAGACTCGACCTGTACGGTCTCGCCGATGTCCAGGTTGACGTCCGGATTGGTCCCGGCGTCCCGGCCGGCAGCCGCGCGCGGGCGCCAGAAGTGCCAGGCCAGCACGGCGCCACCGCCGACTCCGGCGGCGATCACCACCTGGGGCGTGGCCGCCAGCCCGGTGTGGGCTGCCACCGCGCCTGCCGCCAGGCCCCCGGCCAGCATGAGCAGGTAGAAGGTGCCGGTCGTCAACTCGGCGGCCACCAGGACGCCGGCCGCCAGCCACCAGAGGGTCGAATCAGCCATGACTTGCTTTGCTCCTATCGGTGCTTGTGATTCAATTGCGACATTCTGCGGCAAATCCCGTGACAGATTCGGGGCAGCCGCCAATTAATCCTTACACTTCGCGCTCGTTTTTCTTTTTTCCGTGCCCGGCTGGAGTCCGTCTCAATGAAATTCCGCTTTCCCATCGTCATCATCGACGAAGACTTCCGTTCCGAGAACACCTCGGGTCTGGGCATCCGGGCCATGGCGCAGGCCATCGAGGCCGAGGGTTTCGAGGTGCTGGGTGTCACCAGCTACGGTGATCTCTCACAGTTTGCCCAGCAGCAGTCGCGCGCCAGTGCCTTCATCCTTTCGATCGACGACGAGGAGTTCACCCCCGGCCCGGACCTGGACCCGGCGGTGCTGAACCTGCGCACCTTCATCGAGGAAGTGCGCCGCAAGAACGCCGACGTGCCGATCTACGTCTATGGCGAGACCAAGACCAGCCGCCACCTGCCCAACGACATCCTGCGCGAGCTGCATGGCTTCATCCACATGTACGAGGACACACCCGAGTTCATGGCGCGCCACATCATCCGCGAGGCCAAGAGTTATCTGGAAGGCATCCAGCCGCCGTTCTTCAAAGCGCTGCTGGACTATGCCGAGGATGGCTCCTACTCCTGGCACTGCCCGGGGCACTCGGGCGGCGTGGCCTTCCTCAAGAGCCCGGTGGGCCAGATGTATCACCAGTTCTACGGCGAGAACATGCTGCGCGCCGACGTCTGCAACGCGGTGGAAGAACTGGGCCAGCTGCTGGACCACGACGGCGCCATCGGCGAGAGCGAGCGCAACGCCGCGCGCATCTTCAACGCCGACCATTGCTATTTCGTCACCAACGGCACCAGCACCTCCAACAAGATCGTGTGGCACCACACGGTGGCGCCGGGCGACGTGGTGGTGGTGGACCGCAACTGCCACAAGTCCATCCTGCACGCCATCATCATGACGGGGGCGATTCCGGTCTTCCTCAAGCCCACGCGCAACCACTTCGGCATCATCGGCCCGATCCCGCAAAGCGAGTTCGAGCCGGCCACCATCCAGGCCAAGATCAAGGCCAACCCCCTGCTCAAGGGCGTGGACCCGAAGAAGGTCAAGCCGCGCGTGCTGACGCTCACGCAGTCCACCTACGACGGCGTGCTCTACAACACCGAGACCATCAAGAGCCTGCTCGACGGCTACGTCGACAACCTGCATTTCGACGAGGCCTGGCTGCCGCATGCGGCCTTCCACCCCTTCTATGGCCGTTACCACGCCATGGGCAAGAAGCGCGGGCGGCCGAAGAACTCCATGGTCTACGCCACCCAGTCCATCCACAAGCTGCTGGCCGGCATCAGCCAGGCCAGCCACGTGCTGGTGCAGGACGCCGAGAACACCAAGCTGGACCACCACCTCTTCAACGAGGCCTACCTGATGCACACCAGCACCAGCCCGCAGTACAGCATCATCGCCAGCTGCGATGTGGCGGCAGCCATGATGGAGCCGCCCGGCGGCACCGCGCTGGTCGAGGAAAGCATTCTCGAGTCGCTCAACTTCCGCCGTGCCATGCGCAAGGTGGACGAGGAATACGGCAAGGACTGGTGGTTCAAGGTCTGGGGCCCGGAGAAGCTGACGGAAGAGGGCATCGGCAGCGCCGAGGACTGGATCATCCGCAGTGACGGCCGCAGCACCAAGAACGGCAGCAAGTGGCACGGCTTCGGCCAGCTGGCCGACGGCTTCAACATGCTGGACCCGATCAAGTCCACCATCGTCACGCCCGGCCTGAACCTGGACGGCAAGTTCGACAAGACCGGCCTGCCGGCGTCCATCGTGACCAAGTACCTGGCCGAGCACGGTGTGGTGGTGGAGAAGACCGGCCTGTACAGCTTCTTCATCATGTTCACCATCGGCATCACCAAGGGCCGCTGGAACACGCTGCTGACCGCGCTGCAGCAGTTCAAGGACGACTACGACAAGAACCAGCCCATGTGGCGTGTCATGCCGGACTTCTGCAAGAAGCAGCCCAAATACGAGCGCATGGGCCTGCGCGACCTCTGCCAGTTCATCCACGAGATGTACGCCAAGTACGACATCGCGCGCCTGACCACCGAGATGTACTTGAGCGACCTGACGCCGGCCATGAACCCCAGCGACGCCTATTCCCATATTGCGCACCGCAAGACCGAGCGGGTGGAGATCGACCAGCTCGAAGGCCGCATCACCGTGGGCCTGGTGACGCCTTACCCGCCGGGCATCCCGCTGCTGATCCCGGGCGAGGTCTTCAACAAGAAGATCGTGGACTACCTCAAGTTCGCGCGCGAGTTCAACGGCCAGTGCCCGGGCTTCGAGACCGACATCCACGGCCTGGTGGAAGAAACCGGCCCGGACGGCAAGCAGCACTATTACGCGGATTGCGTGAAGGCCTGAGCCAGCGCAGGAGTTTCACGGCCCAAAGAAAACGCCCCGCAGTGCGGGGCGTTTTTCATGGCGGACCGCGGAGGTGCGAGGCTCAGGATTCCAATACCGCCACGGCGGACTGGCTGAACCCGCCATCCACGTAGCTGATTTCAGAGGTCATGCCGCTGGCCAGATCGCTCATCAGGAAGGCGGCCACGTTGCCGACATCCTCGATGGTCACATTGCGTCGCAGCGGTGAACCGTTGGCCGCGATGCCAAGCAGTTTGCCGAAGTCCTTGATGCCGCTGGCGGCCAGGGTCTTGATGGGGCCGGCGCTGATGCCGTTGACGCGGATGCTGCGACCGTCCGGCAGGTGGCCCACGGCCTCGGCCAGGTAGCGCACCGAGGCTTCCAGGCTGGCCTTGGCCAGGCCCATGGTGTTGTAGTTCGGGATGGCGCGCAGGGCGCCCAGGTAGCTCAGCGTCAGCAGGGCCGATTTGTCCTTGAGGAAGGGCAGGGCCGCCTTGGCCATGGCCGGGAAACTGTAGGCGCTGATGTCGTGCGCGATGCGGAAGTTTTCCCGAGTCAGGCCGTCGAGGAAGTTGCCGGTGATCGCTTCGCGCGGGGCGAAGCCGATGCTGTGCACGAAGCCGTCGAACTGGGGCCAGTGGGCCGACAGGTCCTTGAAGAGATTGTCGATCTGGGCGTCGTCACCGACGTCGCAGTCGAAGATCAGCTTGGAGTTGAAGTCGGCGGCGAACTCGGTGATGCGGTCCTTGAAGCGCTCGCCCACGTAACTGAAGGCCAGTTCGGCCCCCTGGTCATGGCAGGCCTTGGCGATGCCATACGCGATGGAGCGGTTGCTCAGTACGCCAGTGATCAGAAATTTCTTGCCGGTCAGGAAGCCCATATTTTTTCTCGGTTTACCAAGGAAGGAAAGATTTGTGTGCAGAATTGTCGCATGCGGATGCGCCATTTTCTGCTTGCCCTGATTTCGCTGGTCTTCTGCCTGCCAGTCTGGGCTGCGCACGCTTATGCCCAGTTCGGCGATATCAAGTATGCGCCCGGCTTTACCCATTTCGACTACGTGAACCCGGCCGCGCCCAAGGGCGGCGAGATCACGCTGGTGCCACCCACGCGCCTGTCCAACTTCGACAAGTACAACCCCTACACCCTCAAGGGCAGTGCGCCGCCCGGTCTCAATGGCCTGGTGTTCGAAAGCCTGTTGATCGGCACCCTGGACGAGCCGACCACGGCCTACGGCCTGCTGGCCCAGGACGTGACGGTGGCGCAGGACAAGCTTTCGGCCACCTTCACGCTGCACCCCGATGCACGTTTTCACAATGGGGACCCGGTGCTCGCGGCCGACGTCAAGCATTCCTTTGACCGGTTGACGTCCAAGGAGGCGGCGCCCCAGTTCCGCACCATCTTCGGCGAGATCCGGGGCGTGACCGTGGTGGCAGAGCGGGCGGTACGCTTCGACTTCAAGCGCGTCAACGCCGAGCTGCCTTTGATCGCCGGCAGCCTGCCCGTGTTCAGCCGCCAATGGGGCATGGAGAACGGCAAGCTCAAACCCCTGGACCAGATCGTCACCGATGTGCCCATCGGCAGCGGGCCCTACCGCATCGGCAAGGTCAACTTCGGCAAGGACATCAGTTACGAGCGCGATCCGGCCTACTGGGCCCGTGATCTCAATGTGCGCCGCGGCCTGTTCAACTTCGATCGCATCACCTACAAGATCTACAAGGACAACACCGCCCAGCTCGAGGCCTTCAAGGCCGGCGAGTTCGACTACATCCAGGCCTTCATTGCGCGTGAATGGGCACGGGCCTACACCGGCAAGCAATTCGAGCGCGGCCAGCTCATCAAGAAGGAGCTGCAGCATGGCAATGCCGGCGACTTCCAGGGATTCCTCTTCAATATGCGGCGCGACAAGTTCAAGGACGTGCGCGTGCGCCAGGCCATCGCCCTGGCCATGGACTACGAGTGGATGAACCGCCAGCTTTTCTACAACGCCTACACGCGGGTCCGGGGCTATTTCGTCGGCAGCGACTTCGAGGCCAAGGGCAGGCCCACGCCCGAGGAACTGGCCGTGCTGGCGCCGCTGCGTCGCCTGCTGCCGACCGAAGTCTTCACCGACGAGGTGCCGCTGCCACCGGTGGCCAGCCTGGACCCGGCCTCCGGCCACACCCTGCGCGACAACCTGCGCCACGCACGCGACCTGCTGGCCGCCGCCGGCTGGACCTACCGCGATGGCGCGCTGCGCAACGCGAAAGGCGAGCCCTTCAGCATCGAGTTCCTCGATAACTCAGGGTCCATGGGCCGCGTGGTCACGCCCTATGCGCGCAACCTGGAAAAGCTGGGCATGCAGGTGAACTACAAGGTGATCGACTTCGCCATCCTGCAAAAGCGCATGGACGTGTTTGATTTCGAGGTCATCAGCAACCGCCTGATCGGCAGCGAGGCGCCGGGCACCGAGCTGCTGGAGCGCTACGGCTCCAAGGCCGCCGATATCGAGGGTTCGAGCAACGTCATCGGCCTCAAGGACCCGGCGGTCGATGCCCTGCTGGACCAGGTGATCTCGGCCCAAACCCGGCCGCAGCTGGTGGCACGGGTGCGTGCGCTGGACCGCGTGCTGCGGCATGGCCACTACGCCGTGCCGCACTGGTACAGCGGCGTGCACCGCGTGGCCTGGCGCGCCGGCCGTTTTGAGCAGCCTTCCGTGACGCCGCGTTATTACCAGCCCGAGGCCTGGGTTACCTCGGTCTGGTGGGCAACGCCGGCCAACCTCGCGGCCAGCCAGGCCGCAGGCGGGGGAGGGAAGTAAGCCGTGCTTGCCTACATCCTCAAACGCCTGTTGCTCATGATCCCGACGCTGTTCGGCATCCTGCTGCTGACCTTTGTCGTCATCCAGTTCGTGCCGGGCGGCCCGGTGGAGCAGATGGTGGCGCAGTTGCAAGGGCGCGATACAGGAGGCGAGGGGGCGGCCGCCAGCGGCGCGGGTTACCGCGGCCGCCAGGGCGTGGACGCCGCGCGCATCGCCGAGATCCGCAGCTTCTACGGCTTCGACAAGCCGGCCCACGAGCGTTTCTGGCAGATGCTGGGGCAATACGCACGCTTCGACCTGGGCAAGAGCTTCTTTTATCCCAAGAGCGTCTGGGAACTGGTCAAGGACAAGCTGCCGGTGTCAATCAGCCTGGGGCTGTGGACCTTCTTCCTGAGCTATCTCATCTCCATTCCGCTGGGCATCGCCAAGGCCGTGCGCGCCGGCACGCGTTTCGACACGCTGACCAGCCTGATCGTGCTCATCGGTTACGCCATCCCCGGTTTCGTGCTGGGCGTGGCCCTGCTTGTGATCTTCGGAGGCCAACTGCAGTGGTTTCCGCTGCGCGGCCTGACTTCCAGCAACTGGGAGACGCTGAGCTGGGGCGCGAAGATCGTGGACTATCTCTGGCACATCACGCTACCTGTGACCGCCAGCGTGCTGGGCGCCTTTGCCGTGACCACCATGCTGACCAAGAATGCCTTTCTGGAGGAGATCCGCAAGCAATACGTGTTGACGGCCCGCGCCAAGGGCCTGGGCGAGAACCGCGTGCTGTGGACGCACGTGTTCCGCAATGCGCTGATCCCCATCGTCACCGGTTTCCCGGCGGCTTTCATCGGTGCCTTTTTCGCGGGTTCCCTGTTGATCGAGACCCTGTTCTCGCTCGACGGCCTGGGCCTGTTGTCCTATGAATCGGTGATGCGGCGCGACTATCCCGTCGTGCTGGGCACGCTCTACCTGTTCACGCTGATTGGCCTGGTGACCAAGCTGGTATCCGACCTCTGCTACGTCTGGGTCGATCCGAGAGTGAAGTTCGACTGATGGCTGGCGTTTCCCTTTCTCCTTCAAAGCGTGCCTGGCTGCGTTTCCGGCGCAACCGCCTGGGCTACTGGAGCCTGCTGATCTTTTGCACGCTTTTCGTGCTGAGCCTGGGGGCCGAACTCATCTCCAACGACAAGCCGCTGCTGGCCCGCCACCACGGCCAGTGGTATGTGCCCATCCTGCACAACGTGCCGGAGACGGCCTTCGGTGGGGATTTCGCGACGCCGACCGACTACCTGGACCCCTTCATCCAGCAGCAGTTTGCTCAGCCCGGCAACTTCGCGCTGTACCCGCCCAACCCCTACCACCACAGCACCATCAACTACTTCGCGAAGGAGCCCAACCCTTCAGGCCCCTCCCGCGACAATTGGCTGGGCACGGACGACCGTGGGCGCGACGTGGTGGCGCGCCTGCTCTACGGTTTCCGCATTTCGGTGCTGTTCGCCCTGGCGCTGACCTTCATCGGTGTGCTGTTGGGGGTACTCACCGGTGCTGTGCAGGGCTACTTCGGCGGCAAGATCGACCTGGGGTTCCAGCGTTTCATCGAGATCTGGGGCTCCATGCCCGAGCTCTACCTGCTGATCATTTTCTCGGCCATGTTCGACCCCAGCGTGGCGTTGCTGCTGATCCTGCTCAGCCTGTTCGGCTGGATGGGCCTGTCGGATTACGTGCGGGCCGAATTCCTGCGTAACCGCCAGCTCGACTATGTGCGCGCGGCGCGCGCCATGGGCCTGTCCAACGGCCAGATCATCTGGCGCCATATCCTGCCCAACAGTCTCACGCCCGTGGTGACCTTCCTGCCTTTCCGCATGAGCGCGGCTATCCTGGCGCTGACCTCGCTGGACTTCCTGGGCCTGGGTGTGCCGCCGGGCACACCCTCGCTGGGCGAGCTGCTGGCCCAGGGCAAGAACAATATCGACGCTTGGTGGATCTCGCTGTCCACCTTCGGCGTGCTGGTCATCACCCTCTTGCTGCTGACCTTCATGGGCGACGCGCTGCGCGACGCGCTGGACCCGCGAAAGGCCGAAAAATGAGCGGGCTCCTGCTGGACGTGAAAGACTTGCGCGTCGCCTTTGGCGGCAAGGAAGTGGTGCGTGGCCTCGATTTCCAGATCGCCCCGGGCGAGAAGGTGGCCCTGGTGGGCGAGTCCGGCTCGGGCAAGACCGTCACGGCCCTGAGCCTGCTGCGCCTGCTGCCCGAGGCTGCCGTCAGCGGGACCGCCGGCTTTGCCGGCAGCGATGGCCAGGCCGACCTGCTGTCCCTGTCCGAGCGCGAGTTGCGCGGCATCCGCGGCCGCGACATTGCCATGATCTTCCAGGAGCCGATGACGGCCCTGAACCCGCTGTTCACCATTGGCGACCAGATTGTCGAAGTGCTGCAGCTCAAGCTGGGCCTGGATCGGCGTGCCGCCCTGGCGCGCGCCATCGAGTTGCTGGCCGACACCGGCATCCCCCAGCCTGAAAAGCGTGTCCAGGCCTATCCGCACCAGCTCAGCGGCGGCCAGCGCCAGCGCGCCATGATCGCCATGGCCCTGGCCTGCCAGCCCCGCTTGCTGCTGGCCGACGAGCCGACCACCGCGCTGGACGTGGCCCTGCGCGGCCAGATCCTGGACCTGCTGGACGGGCTGCAGCAAAAACACGGCATGGCCGTGCTGATGATCACCCACGACCTGAACCTGGTGCGGCGTTTTGCCAGCCGCGTAGTCGTGATGGAAAACGGTTGCATCGTCGAGCAGGGGCCGGTGGCCCAAGTGTTTGCGCAGCCGCAACACCCCTATACCCGCAGCCTGATCGACAGCCGACCGGTGCGCGACGTGCAGGAGCTGCCCCAACAGGTCGGCGCGCCGGCGCTGCTGCAGGCCCGGGGCCTGCGCGTGGGCTACCCCGTGCCGCTGCCCGGCCTGCGCGGCTGGTTCCGTCGCGGCGAGTTCGTGGCGGTGCAGGGCGCAGACTTCAGCATTCCGCCCGGCCACACCCTGGGGGTGATCGGCGAATCGGGTTCGGGCAAGTCCACCCTCGCGCTGGCCGCCCTGGGCCTGCTGCCCTTCACCGGGGAATTGCAGGTGGACGGCCGGGCCTGGAGCCGCGACCAGGTGCGCAACAAGGCGCTGCGCCGGGTGGTTCAGGTGGTGTTCCAGGACCCGTTTTCCTCGCTCTCGCCGCGCCTGACGGTGGAGGAGATCGTGGGGGAGGGCTTGACGATCCATGCGCGGGAGCTATCAAAAGAGGAGCGCATGACCAAGGTTCAGAGAGCGCTGGAGGAGGTGGGCCTGACCGAGGCCCAGTTCCCCGGCCTGCTCCAGCGCTACCCCCATGAGTTTTCCGGCGGGCAGCGCCAGCGCCTGGCCATCGCCCGGGCGCTGATCGTCGAGCCCCGACTGATCGTGCTGGACGAACCCACCAGTGCCCTGGACGTGACCATCCAGAAACAGGTGCTGCAGTTGCTGCAGCGTCTGCAGCGCGAACGGGCCCTGAGCTATTTGCTGATCACCCACGACGTGGACGTGATCCGGGCCATGGCGCACGAGGTGCTGGTCATGAAAGGCGGGGACATCGTCGAGTCCGGCCCGGTGGCGGCCCTGCTGGACGCGCCGGCCCATCCCTACACCCGGACCCTGGTGCAGGCAGCCAGCTGAAAACAGCGGGTTTCGACAAGACCCGCGGTTTCAAAAAAATCGGCCCACACGGGCTGGAATTTCCTTGAAAATCAAGGCTCTAGTCCCGATTTTCGAGTACAATTCGGCAATTCTCGACCAAACGGGCGGATTACCAACCGCCCTTTTTTTATGGTCGAACGCTTTTTGATGGCCAGGGAAGGGCAACGTTGACACTGCAGCAGATCGTCGAACAAACCGTGACCGGATTCGGTTACGACCTGGTGGAGATCGACCGCTCCGCCGGTGGCTTGCTGCGCGTGACAATCGACCTGCCCTGGGATCCGCAACTCGGTGAGCGTTTCATCAACGTCGAGGACTGCGAGAAGGTCACGCGCCAGCTGCAGTATGCGCTGGAAGTCGACGGCATCGAGTACAAGCGGCTCGAGGTGTCCTCGCCGGGCATCGATCGCCCGCTGCGACATGAAAAGGATTTCGAGCGTTTCGTCGGCCAGGTGGTCGACATCACGCTCAAGGCGCCGATGGGTGCGGCTGCGGCCGGCCAGGTCAGCGCCAACCGCAAGAAATTCCGCGGCACGCTCGAACGTGTGAGCGCTGCCGACGGCAGCACGGGCTGGCAGATCGTCTGGAGCGATGCGCCAGCGCCCAAGCCGGGACAGAAGGTGAGCAAGAAGCGTGAGCCGGCGCCGATGCAGGCGCTGGGGTTCACGCTGGACGAATTGCGCGAGGCGCGTCTGGCGCCGATCGTGAGTTTCAAGGGCCGCAGCGATACGCACGCTGGGGCCACGGGTCTTTGAGGGTATTGGAGGTTAGAGGCATGAATCGCGAACTGTTGATGCTGGTGGAAGCCATTTCCCGCGAAAAGAACGTCGAGCGCGACGTGGTCTTTGGCGCGGTGGAATCCGCCCTGGCGCAAGCCACCAAGAAACTGTACGAAGGCGACGTGGATATCCGCGTGGCAATCGACCGCGATAGCGGTGTCTACGAGACGTTCCGTCGCTGGCACGTGGTGCCCGACGAGGCCGGCCTGCAACTGCCCGACCAGGAAATCCTGCTGTTCGAAGCCAAGGAGCAGATCCCCGACATCGAAGTCGACGAGTACATCGAGGAATCCGTCGAGTCCGTGCCGATCGGCCGCATCGGTGCCATGGCCGCCAAGCAGGTGATCCTGCAGAAGATCCGTGATGCCGAGCGCGAGATGCTGCTCAACGACTTCATGTCGCGTGGCGAGAAGATCTTCGTGGGCACCGTCAAGCGCATGGACAAGGGCGACATCATCGTGGAGTCCGGCCGGGTCGAAGGTCGTCTGCGCCGCGGCGAGATGATCCCCAAGGAAAACCTGCGCACCGGCGACCGCGTGCGCGCCATGATCATGGATGTGGACCTGACGCTGCGTGGCGCCCCCATCATCCTGTCGCGCTCGGCGCCCGAATTCATGATCGAGCTGTTCCGCCAGGAAGTGCCCGAGATCGAACAGGGCCTGCTGGAGATCAAGTCCTGCGCCCGTGATGCCGGCTCGCGCGCCAAGATCGCCGTGCTCTCGCACGACAAGCGCGTCGACCCCATCGGTACCTGCGTCGGCGTGCGAGGCACCCGCGTCAACGCCGTGACCAACGAGCTCGCTGGCGAGCGCGTGGACATCGTGCTGTGGAGCGAGGACCCGGCCCAGTTCGTGATCGGCGCGCTGGCCCCGGCCAATGTGCAGTCCATCGTGGTGGACGAAGAGAAGCACGCCATGGACGTGGTGGTCGACGAGGAAAACCTCGCCATCGCCATCGGTCGCGGCGGCCAGAACGTGCGCCTGGCGTCCGACCTGACCGGCTGGAAGATCAACATCATGGACGCGGCCGAATCGGCCGAGAAGCAGGCCACCGAAACCGGTTCGCTGCGCTCCTTGTTCATGGCCAAGCTCGACGTGGACGAGGAAATCGCCGACATCCTGATCGCCGAGGGCTTCACCAGCCTGGAAGAAGTGGCTTACGTGCCGCTGCAGGAGATGCTGGAGATCGAGTCCTTCGACGAGGACACCGTCAACGAGCTGCGTGCCCGTGCCAAGGATGCCCTGCTGACGATGGAGATCGCGCGCGAGGAGAGCGTCGAGGAAGTGTCGCAGGACCTGCGCGACCTCGAAGGCCTAACGCCCGAGCTGATCGCCAAGCTGGCCGACGGCGGCGTGCATACGCTGGATGACCTGGCCGACCTCGCGGTCGACGAGCTCACCGAAATCACCGGCCAGTCCGAGGACGAAGCCAAAGCCCTGATCATGAAGGCGCGCGAACATTGGTTCACCAATGAAGCCGCTGCTCAAGAGTCATCGTCATGAAAAAATAAGTTCAGTCAAGGCTGGCCATTGCCCTCCGGGCTGGTCATGCCCTAGCTAAAGGCCCCATCACAAATGTCCAGTACGACCGTCGCCGAGTTTGCAACCGAACTCAAGAAGTCAACCGATACCCTGCTTGAGCAGCTCAAGGCCGCAGGCGTGGCTAAGTCCTCCGCCGCCGACACCCTGACCGATGCCGACAAGCAGCGCTTGCTGGGTTTCCTGCAAGCCAGCCATGGCACAGCCACGGCTGAGCGCAAGAAGATCACCCTGACCAAGAAGTCGACCACCGAAATCAAGCAGGCTGACGCCAGTGGCAAGGCCCGCACCATCCAGGTGGAAGTCCGCAAGAAGCGCACCTTCATCCGTCGCGATGATGGCAGTGATGTGGTCGAGGGCGGTGCAGCCGAGCCGGTTGAAGAAGCGCCGGTCGCAAGCCCGGCGGCCCCTGCGGTCGACAATGTAGAACTCATGCGCCGCGAGGAAGAAGCCCGCCGTCAGGCCGAGCTGATCCGCCGTCAGGAAGAAGACCTGGCCGAGAAACGTCGCCAGCGCGAGGAAAGCGAAAAGCGCGAGCGTGAAGCCGAGGAGCGTGCCGCCAGCTACGCAGCGACCGAGGACGAGAAAAAGGTCCAGGCATCGACCAGCAAGGCTGAAGCCACGGCCGAGGCCGCGGACGCCGCTGCAGCGCGTGCTGCAGCGCAAGCCGAACTGCGCGAAAAGGCGGCCGCCGAATCCAAGGCCCGTGCCGACGAAGAGGCCGCGCGTGCACTGGACTTGAACGACCGCCGCCGCAAGGCTGAAGCGGAAGCTGCGGCCATCCGCTCCATGATGGCAACGCCGGCCAAGAAGGCCCTGCCACCGCCGCCGCCGCCCAAGAAGGAAGAGCCGAAGACGGCCATGAAGGGCACCCTGCACAAGCCGGCAGCCGGCAGCACGGTGGCCAGACCGGCCAAGCCGGCAGGTTCCGGTGCCGCTGCGCCTGCTGGCGCCGGCAAGGAAGTCAAGTCGGCCAAGCTTTCGAGCAGCTGGGCCGGCGATCCGGCCAAGAAGAAGGCCATTCCCACCCGTGGCGACACCAGTGGCGGCGTCGGCCGCAGCAGCTGGCGTGGCGGCCCGCGCGGCAAGCGTGGTCACGACCGTGATGACCAGCATGCCCAGGCCGCACCGGTCGAGGCGCGCGTCATCGAGGTGCACGTGCCCGAAACCATCACCGTGGCCGAGCTGGCGCACAAGATGGCCGTCAAGGCCTCCGAGGTGATCAGCCGAGCTGGCGCACAAGATGGCCGTCAAGGCCTCCGAGGTGATCAAGCACCTGATGAAGCTGGGCCAGATGGTCACCATCAACCAGCCGCTGGACCAGGACACGGCCATGATCGTGGTCGAGGAAATGGGCCACAAGGCCATCGTTGCTGCCCTGGATGACCCGGAAGCCTTCACCGACGAGGAAGTGTCGGAGCAGCACGGCGAATCGCTGCCGCGCGCTCCGGTCGTGACCGTCATGGGCCACGTCGACCACGGCAAGACCTCGCTGCTGGACTACATCCGCCGCGCCAAGGTGGCCGCAGGCGAAGCCGGCGGCATCACGCAGCACATCGGCGCATACCACGTGGAAACGCCGCGCGGCATGATCTCCGTCCTGGACCCCCCGGGTCACGAGGCCTTCACGGCCATGCGTGCCCGTGGCGCCCAGGCGACCGACATCGTGATCCTGGTGGTGGCTGCCGACGACGGCGTCATGCCGCAGACCAAGGAAGCCATCAAGCACGCCAAGGCGGCTGGGGTTCCGATCGTCGTGGCCATCAACAAGATCGACAAGCCCGATGCCAACCCCGACCGCGTGAAGCAGGAACTGGTGGTGGAAGAGGTGGTCCCCGAGGAATTCGGCGGCGACTCGCCCTTTGTGCCGGTGTCGGCCAAGACCGGCCAGGGCATCGATGCGCTGCTGGAGCAGGTGCTCTTGCAGGCCGAAGTGCTGGAACTCAAGGCCCCGATCGACGCCATGGCCAAGGGCCTGGTCATCGAAGCCAAGCTGGACAAGGGCCGCGGCCCGGTGGCGACCGTGCTGGTGCAGACCGGCACGCTCAAGACCGGCGACGTGGTGCTGGCCGGTCAGACCTATGGCCGCGTGCGCGCCATGCTGGACGAGAACGGCAAGCCGATCAAGTCGGCCGGGCCGTCCATTCCGGTGGAAATCCAGGGCCTGACCGAGGTGCCGCAAGCGGGCGACGAGTTCATGGTGCTGTCCGACGAGCGCCGTGCGCGCGAGATCGCGACCTACCGTGCCGGCAAGTTCCGCAACACCAAGCTGGCCAAGCAGCAGGCCGCCAAGCTGGAGAACATGTTCACCGACATCTCCGCCGGCGAAGTCAAGATGCTGCCCATCATCGTCAAGGCCGACGTGCAGGGTTCGCAGGAAGCGCTGGCCGCCTCGCTGCTTAAGCTCTCGACCGAAGAGGTCAAGGTACAGCTGGTCTACGCTGCCGTGGGCGGCATCAGCGAGTCCGACGTCAACCTGGCAATCGCCTCCAAGGCCATCATCATCGGTTTCAACACCCGGGCCGATGCCGGTGCGCGCAAGCTGGCTGAAGGCAACGACGTCGAGATCCGCTACTACAACATCATCTACGACGCCGTCGACGAGTTGAAAGCGGCCATGTCGGGCATGCTGGCGCCCGAGAAGCGCGAAGAGGTCATCGGCATGGCCGAGATCCGTACTGTGTTCGTGGCCTCCAAGATCGGCACGGTGGCCGGCTGTATGGTCACCGCCGGCTTCGTCACCCGCAGCGCGCATTTCCGCCTGCTGCGCGACAACGTGGTCATCTACACCGGCGAGCTGGACTCCCTCAAGCGCATGAAGGACGATGTGCGCGAGGTCAAGGAAGGCTTCGAGTGCGGTATCAAGCTCAAGAACTACAACGACATCAAGGAAGGTGATCAGCTGGAGTTCTTCGAGGTCAAAGAGATCGCCCGTACGCTGTAAACCATGCCGGCCAAGAAGTCATCCACTCCGAACCGCGGCTTCAAGGTCGCCGATCAGATCCAGCGTGATCTGACGGAGTTGATCGCGCGCGAGTTGAAAGACCCGCGCGTGGGCATGGTGACGCTGCAAAGCGTCGAAGTCACGCCCGACTACGCGCACGCCAAGGTGTATTTCAGCGTGCTGATCGGTGACCCGCAGGAAACGCAGGACGCGCTGAACCAGGCGGCCGGCTTCCTGCGTAACGGCCTGTTCAAGCGCCTGCACATCCACACCGTGCCGACCCTGCACTTCCTCTTCGACCGCACCACCGAGCGGGCTGCCGACATGAATGCGCTGATCGCGCAGGCGGTCGCATCGCGTTCCAAAGACGAGGGGTAAGCATGCAAGCGCCACGCACCAGGGTGCAACGGCGCCCTGTGCATGGGGTGCTCTTGCTGGACAAACCGCTCGGAATTTCGAGCAACAACGCTTTGCAGAAAGCCAAGTGGCTCCTGCGTGCCGAAAAGGCTGGCCACACCGGGACGCTCGACCCGCTGGCCACCGGGGTGCTGCCCATCTGCTTCGGCGCCGCTACCAAGTTCAGCCAGCTGCACCTGGATGCCGACAAGACCTACGAGACCACGGTGCGACTGGGCGTGCGCACCAGCACGGCCGACGCCGAGGGTGAGGTCGTCGAAACCCGTCCGGTGACCTGCACCCTGGGCCAGGTGGTCGAGGTGCTGGACCAGTTCATGGGGCCGATCCGCCAGGTGCCGCCCATGCACAGCGCGCTCAAGAAAGACGGCAAGGCGCTGTACGAATATGCCCGCGAGGGCGAGACCGTCGAGCGCGAGCCGCGCGACGTGGTGATCCATGAGCTGGAACTGCTGGAGGTCCAGTTGCAGGGCGAGGCGCCGTTTCTGCGCCTGCATGTGAAGTGCAGCAAGGGCACCTATATCCGCACCCTGGGTGAAGACATCGGCGAGGCCCTGGGCTGCGGCGGCCATCTGGTGGCGTTGCGTCGCATCGCGACCGGCGCTTTTGACCAGACCCAGTGCGTGACCCTGGAAGGACTGGAGCGCATGGACGAGGCCGAACGCCCCGTGCAGCTCAAGCCGGTCGATGCGCTGCTGGACGGTCATACCGCCGTCACCCTGGACACGGAGAATGCCGGTCGTTTCCTCAGCGGTCTGCGCCGACGCGGCGGCTGGCCCGATACCGAACAAGTGGCTGTCTACGGCAGCCAACCCCATGCCTTGCTGGGCACTGCCCATGTCAAGGCGGGGGAACTCATACCCGGGCGTCTGTTGAGCCCGATCGAAATCCAACAAATCCTGGAAAGCCAACCATGAGCCATAAACAGATCCGCAACATCGCCATCATCGCCCACGTTGACCACGGCAAGACCACCATGGTGGACCAGTTGCTGCGCCAGTCCGGCACCTTTGCCGAACACGAGAAGGTGGTCGACACCGTGATGGACAACAATGCCATTGAAAAAGAGCGTGGCATCACCATCCTGGCCAAGAACTGCGCCGTGACCTGGGAAGGCACGCACATCAACATCGTCGACACCCCCGGCCACGCCGACTTCGGCGGCGAAGTGGAGCGCGCCCTGTCCATGGTGGACGGCGTGGTGCTGCTGATCGACGCGCAGGAAGGCCCCATGCCCCAGACGCGTTTCGTCACGAAAAAGGCGCTGGCGCTGGGGCTCAAGCCCATTGTGGTGGTGAACAAGGTGGACAAGCCCGGTGCCAATCCGGACAAGGTCGTCAACGCGGCCTTCGACCTGTTCGACAAGCTGGGCGCCAATGATGAACAGCTCGATTTCCCCGTGGTCTACGCCTCCGGCATCAACGGCTGGTCCTCGTTGGAAGAGGGCGCACCGGGCGAGCAGTGGGGCCCCGACATGTCGGCCCTGTTCAATACCATCCTGAAACACGTGCCGTCCCAGAAGGGCGATCCGTCCGCGCCGCTGCAGCTGCAGATTTCCGCGCTGGACTTCTCGACCTTCGTGGGCCGCATCGGCGTGGGCCGCATCAGCCAGGGCACGATCAAGCCTGCCATGGACGTGGTGGTGATGGAAGGGCCGGACGGCAAGGCCGTCAAGGGCCGTATCAACCAGGTGCTCACCTTCCAGGGCCTGGAGCGCGTGCAGGCCACGGAAGCCGGCCCGGGCGAGATCGTGCTGATCAACGGCATCGATGAAATCGGCATCGGCGTGACCATCACCGATCCGGCCAATCCGGCACCGCTGCCCATGCTCAAGGTCGACGAGCCGACCCTGACCATGAATTTCTGCGTCAACACCAGCCCGCTGGCCGGCCGCGAAGGCAAGTTCGTGACTAGCCGCCAGATCTGGGACCGCCTGCAGAAAGAGCTGCAGCACAACGTGGCCCTGCGCGTGAAGGAAACCGACGAAGAAGGCATCTTTGAAGTGATGGGTCGCGGCGAACTGCACCTGACCATCCTGCTGGAAAACATGCGCCGCGAAGGTTACGAGCTGGCCGTGTCCAAGCCGCGTGTGATGTTCAATGACATCAACGGCGAGAAGTGCGAACCGATCGAGCTGGTGACGGCCGACATCGAAGAGCAGCACCAGGGCGGCGTGATGCAGGCCCTGGGCGAGCGCAAGGGCGAGCTGGTGAACATGGAGCCGGACGGCCGCGGTCGCGTGCGCCTGGAATACCGCATCCCGGCCCGTGGCCTGATCGGTTTCTCCAACGAGTTCCTGAACCTGACGCGCGGTTCCGGCCTGATCTCCAACATCTTCGACGGCTACGAGCCGCACAAGGGTGATATCGGCGGGCGCAAGAACGGCGTGCTGATCTCCATGGACGCCGGTGAAATCTTCACCTATGCCCTGGGCAAGCTGGACGACCGCGGCCGCATGTTCGTCAAGGCCAATGACCCGGTGTATGAAGGCATGATCGTCGGCATCCACAACCGCGACAACGACCTGGTGGTGAACGCCACCCGTACCAAGCAGCTGACCAACTTCCGCGTCAGCGGCAAGGAAGATGCGATCAAGATCACGCCCCCGATCGATTGCACGCTGGAATACGGCGTGGAGTTCATCGAGGACGACGAGCTGGTCGAGATCACACCCAAGTCGATCCGACTGCGCAAGCGTCACCTGACCGAAAACGAGCGCAAGCGCGCCGGCAAGAGCAGCTGAGCGCCAGCCTGGCCTGAAGGGCGATGAAGCTCACGCATCAGCGTGCCGTGTGGGTGATGGTGGCGGTGACCCTGATGTGGTCCATCGCCGGTGTCGTCACGCGGCAGCTGGAGGCGGCACGCAGCTTTGAAGTCACCTTCTGGCGCAGTTTCTTCACGGCACTCTCGCTGCTTGTGATCCTGCCGCTGTGGCGTGGTCCGCACGCCGTCTGGCGTCAGCTGCGCAGCGCGCCGGCAGCACTCTGGTGGTCCGGCCTGTGCTGGAGCGCCATGTTCACCTCCTTCATGCTGGCCCTGACCATGACCAGCGTGGCCGGGGTGCTGGTCATCTCCTCGCTCAACCCCCTGTTCACCGCGCTGCTGGCCTGGCTCTTCCTGCGTCAGCGTATTGCCTGGTTCACCTGGGCGGCCATCACGCTGGCTGGCGCAGGCATGGCCTGGATGTTTGGCGGGCAGCTGGGCAGCGACAGTGGCCTGGGTCTGTTCGTTGCGCTGTTTGTACCGCTGAGTGCGGCCATCAACTGGATCGTGGTGCAGCACGCCCACGCCAAAGGCGAGGACGTGGATCTGGTGCCTTCGGTGCTGGTCGGCGGCATCCTGTCGGCGCTGGTCACCTTGCCGCTGGCGCTGCCCCTGCAAGCCACCGGGCACGACATCGGCCTGCTGGCCCTCCTGGGCCTGGTCCAGTTGGCCATCCCTTGCACGCTGCTGGTGATCTGTGCACGTGTGCTCAAGGCACCCGAAATTTCCCTGTTGGCGCAGCTGGAAATCATTTTCGGCATCCTGCTGGTCTGGCTCGGTGCCGGTGAGCAGCCGGCTGCAACCGTGCTGCAAGGCGGCGCCTTGGTGCTGTTTGCCCTGGTCGCCAATGAGTTGATGGTCTGGAAGAAAAAACGATGACATTCCCCATTGCCTACACCTGTCCCGAGGTGCAAACCGAAGTTCGCGGCCATCTCGGCTGCATCACCTTGAACCGCCCACGTGCGTTCAACGCCTTGTCCCTGCCCATGATCCGGGCCCTGGCCGCGGCGCTGCTGGCCTGGCGCGAGGACCCACAGGTGCAGGCGGTGGCGATTCGCGGTATGGGCAAGGAGGGCGCTTTTGGTGCTTTCTGCGCCGGTGGCGACATCCGTTTCTTCCATCAGGCCGTGCTGCGTGGCGACGCTGAGCTGGAAGACTTCTTCACCGAGGAATATGCCCTCAACCACCTGATCCACCACTATCCCAAGCCCTACATCGCCTTCATGGACGGGGTGGTCATGGGCGGCGGCATGGGCATTTCGCAGGGGGCGAAGCTGCGCATCGTCACGCCCAGGACCAAGATGGCCATGCCCGAGACCAATATCGGCCTGTTCCCCGATGTCGGCGGCGGCTGGTTCCTGGCGCGTTGCCCGCGCCATGGAGGCGAGTGGCTGGCCCTGACCAGTGAGGTCATTGGTGCCGGCGACGCACTGGCGCTGCAACTGGCCGATGTCTGCTTCGATGCGGCCCGCATCGGTGAGGCCTGGGATGCACTGGCCGGTCTGGCGAGTTTTGACGCGGCCAGCCTGCAGGCCTGGCAACAAGGTTATGGCGCCGCCGCGCCGGCAGCTGAGCTGCCGTTGGACACCATAAGCCGCTGCTTCGAGCAACCCGACGTACTGCATATCGTGCAGGCGCTGGAAAAGGAAAGCGGCGAGTGGGCGGCCGGCACGGTCAAGGCCCTGCGCACGCATTCACCGCTGATGCTGGAGGTCACCCTGCAGCAGATCCGCCGCGGGGCCGAGATGAGCCTGGCCGACGAGTTGCGCCTGGAACGCGACATGGTGCGCCACTGTTTCAACATGCGCCACCAGGATCGCTACATGACGGCGACCGACACCATGGAAGGCATACGCGCCCTGGTGATCGACAAGGACCGCGCGCCGAAATGGAGCCCATCGCGCCTGGAAGAGGTCACGCCTGTCATGGTGGACGGCTTCTTCGCCTCGCCCTGGCCGGCGCACGCGCATCCGCTGCGCGAACTGGCCTGACTCAGAGACCGTGAACAGGCTCTCAGAGCTGGTGGTAGACCGCCTGCGCCAGTTGCAGCAATTGCGGACGCGTCAGCGTGCCTGACAGAGCGTAGGCAAAACCTTCTTCCACCCAGTAGAAGCCCGGGACCGGGCCATCCGCGCTGTAACGGAATTCCGCGCTGGCACCGCCCCCGCTGACCTTTGCAGGCGTGCTGCCCAGATAAAGCGTCACACGCTCGCCGCGCGCATTCTGGTACATGAACTGGGCGCGGGCGCCTTCGTCGCCTGGCAGCAGGCGGCCGCCGACCAGCTCGTAGCCATGCTCGTTCAGCCGGGGCAGCTTGAGCGGACGGCCCAGGCGTTTGGACAACCACTGCACCAGATGCTCTTCCTGCGCTGAGCTCACCTCGACCGGATGGCGGACTTCAGGCACATAGACCGCATGCGCCAACGCTGCCTGGTGCACGAACTCGGGTGCCGGCTGCTGGCGGGCCAGCAACGCGGCCGCCGATCCCTGCTGCTGCCCATGCGTGAACCAGCCCAGGCCAAACGCCAGGGCCACGCTGGCCGCCATGCCGCCCCAGCGCCACCACTGCTGCATCTGCTGGCGGGCTTGCTGCGCCTGGCCAGCAGCGGCCAGCAAGGAGGCCGGGACGGGTTCGGCCAGCACGTCCCCATGCAGGCCGCGCAAGGCGTCGCGCTGGCGCTGCCAGGCTTGCAGCGTGGCGCTGGCCTGCGGATCCAGCGCCAACCGGCGTTGGAGATCGGCCCGCTCGTCGGCATCGAGCCGGCCGTCGAGCAGGGCATGCAGTTCGGTTTCGGGAACAGGGTGGCCGGGGCGCTTATCCATGGCGGTCTTCGGTTTTCATTTCAGGCGCCGCAAAGGCGGCACTTCGGATTCGGTGACTGCAACGCTGCGGACCGATGGGGGTGCCGATGCGTCCATCAGTTCCTGCAGCCGGCTGCGCGCCCGCGACAGGCGCGACATCACCGTGCCCACCGGCACGCCCGTGATCTTCGCGACTTCGGCATAGGACAGGTCTTCCAGGGTGACCAGCAGCAACACCACGCGCTGTTCATCGGGCAGGCGCAGCAGGCAGCGTTGCAGGTCGATGGCGCTGTCCGCGTAGGACGCGGGCGCCGCGGGTTCCTGGTTGAGTTCAGCCAGGTCCACCGGATGGGCCAGGTCACCCTGGCGCACCCGTTGGCGGACCTGGCTCACATACAGGTTGTGCATGATGGTGAACAGCCAGGCTCGCAGATCCGAGCCCACCAGCCACAACCGCCATTTGGTGCAGGCGCGCTCCAGCGTGTCCTGCACCAGGTCGTCGGCGGCCCAGGCGTCCCCGCTCAGCGCGCGGGCGTAGCGGCGCAAGGCGGGGATGTGCGCGATCAGGGGTTGGCGGTTCATCGATGGACGAACTTTATACCGCTCACCGCCCGATCGGGCTCAGGGGCGGGCCAGTTGCCAGACCTTGTTGAAACCGTCACCGGTGCGGTCGCCGGGCTTCATGTCCTTGGCCCAGAAGTACAGCGGCTTGCCCTTGAAGGCCCACTGCTTCTTGCCGTCATCGCGCGTGATGACGCTGTAGTCGCCGCTGGCCTGGTCCATGTCGCCAGCCATCAGAGGGGGCCAGTTGGTGGCGCAGGGACCGTTGCAGACGGATTTGCCGCTGCCGGCGGTGTCGCGGTCGAAGGTGTAGAGCGTCATGCCGTTGGGGCCGGTCAGCACGCCATCGGCCACCTTGGCCGGGCCGGCGGCCATGGAGGCACAGCCGGCGAAAAGGGCTGTGGACAGGGTCAGAAGCAGGAAGGCGCGCTTGGCGCGGGGGGCGGTCAATGCCATGGTCATCTCCGACGGGTTGCGGCACAAAAGCGTGCTCAACCGGATAAACGCCTGCGCCCCCCGGTTTATTCCATGCGGCCGAAAATAAATCAGCGACTTCGGCTTTTCATGGCCCGCTCCACCTCGCGTTTGCCTTCGCGGTCCTTAATGGTGTCGCGCTTGTCGTGTTCGGCCTTGCCTTTGGCCAGGCCGATCTCGCATTTGATCTTGTTGTTTTTCCAGTGCAGGTTCAGCGGCACCAGGGTGTAGCCCTTCTGCTCGACCTTGCCGATCAGGCGACGGATCTCGTCCTTCTTGAGCAGCAGCTTCTTGGTGCGAACGGCATCCGGTCGTACGTGGGTGGAGGCGGTCTTGAGCGCATTGATCTGGCAGCCGATGATGTACATCTCGCCATCGCGGATCACCACGTAGCCGTCGGTCAGCTGCACCTTGCCTTCACGCACGGCCTTGACCTCCCAGCCCTCCAGCACCATGCCGGCCTCGAAGCGTTCCTCGATGAAATAATTGAAGATGGCCTTCTTGTTGTCGGCAATGCGGGCGGGCGTTTCGGGTTTTTTGGCCATGGAGTCTCAAATGGGGGCGGGCAGCAAACTTACAATTCAGTTTGGGCCTGCGAGTCCAGCATTCTATGAAAACCGTCCACAAGTCCGTTCTGATCTGGTACAGCCCACAGGAAATGTACGCGCTGGTCGTCGGCGTGGCCGACTATCCGGCGTTCCTGCCCTGGTGCGATCACGCTCGCATCATCGAGGCCCATGAGGGCGGTGCGACGGCTGAGGTCGGCATTGCGTTCAGCGGCATCCACCAGAGCTTCACCACGCGCAATACCCACGTGCCGGGCAGCGAAGTGCGGATGGAACTCGTCAAGGGGCCGTTTTCGCAGCTTGAAGGCCGATGGAATTTCCTGCCAGTGGGTGAGGGCGATCAGCGCGCCTGCAAGGTCGAGCTGACCTTGAACTACGGTTTTTCCAATGCGCTGCTGGGCAGGCTGGTCGGCCCGGTGTTCGACAAGATTGCCGCCAGCCTGGTCGATGCCTTCGTCAAGCGGGCCGAAAAGGTCTATGGGGTCTGAGATGGACATCGAGATCGTGGTCGCCTATGCGCCGCTTGCGCGCCAGGTGTGCGAGATTCCCCTGCGCCTGCCGGCCGGGAGCACCTTGGCACAGGCTCTGCAGGCCAGCGGCCTGGCCGGCAAGTATCCGGAGCTCGACCTCTTGCATGCACCGGTGGGGGTCTGGGGTCGCAAGGCGACGCGTGAGCAGGTGCTGCGCGCACAGGACCGGGTCGAGGTCTATCGTCCCCTGCGCATCGACCCCAAGGTGGCGCGACGCGAGCGTTTTGCCAAGCAGGGCGCCGGCCGGGCCGGCCTGTTTGCCAACAAACGGGCCGGGGCCAAGTCGGGCTACTGACTACTTGCAGTTCTCGTTGATGATGCCCTGCAGGCGTTCGCCTTCGGCGGCGCGGGCGGCTTCGTCCATGAACTCGCGTTCGCCTTTTTCGTTCGTGCGCGCCATGCGTGCGCCGGAATCCAGCCCGGATTTGGCTTGCTGGGCCCGGCTGCAGGTGTCGGCCATGGCGCGGGCGTTGCGCTCCTCATCGGCCTTGCGTTTGGCAGCTTCGGCATCCTCGACCTGCTTCTTCTTTTCTTGCAGGGATTTGTCCACGCCCGCAACCGGGGCCGCCATGGGTGCCGCCGCTGCCGGCGCCGCCACGGGCGCAGAGCTGCCGCGGCTGCCTGGGCGCTTTAGGATATTTTTTTCGGGGATATCGGACGGCGGCGCCCGGTCGCTGAAGACCTTGCGGCCGTCCTTGTCCATCCATTGCCATTGGGCGCTGGCCGTGAGCGCATAAAGGCACAGGGCCAAGCAGATCAGGGGGCGGATCGGTTTCATGACAGCAGTGTAGCGCCGTCGGGCCGCTTTTTTTGGGCGGGGGAAACCGGTCGCAAGGCGGGTACAATTCTTTTTTTGGAGCTTAGACATGCGCCTTCTAGGTAAAGCGCTCACCTTCGACGATGTGTTGTTGGTGCCGGCGTATTCCCAGGTCCTCCCCAAGGACACCTCTCTCGCGACCCGTTTCTCCCGCAATATTTCCCTGAACCTGCCCCTGGTCTCCGCGGCCATGGACACGGTGACCGAAGCCCGGCTGGCGATTGCCATCGCCCAGGAAGGCGGTATCGGCATCGTCCACAAGAACCTCAGCGTGGCTGAACAGGCCGCCCAGGTGGCCAAGGTCAAGCGTTACGAATCCGGTGTGCTGCGTGACCCGGTCGTCATCAGCCCCGAGACCACGGTGCGCGAAGTGATGAAGCTTTCCGACGAACTGGGGGTGTCCGGCTTCCCGGTGGTCGTCGCCGGCAAGGTGGTGGGCATCGTGACGGGGCGCGACCTGCGCTTCGAGACCCGCTACGAGCTGCCGGTGCGCGAGATCATGACCCCGCGCGAGCGCCTGGTCACCGTGCCCGATGGCACCACCCCGGCCGAGGCCAAGGCCCTGCTGAACAAGCACAAGCTGGAGCGCCTGCTGGTCGTCAACGACGCCTTCGAGCTCAAGGGCCTGATCACCGTCAAGGACATCACCAAGCAGCTCAACTTCCCGAATGCCGCGCGTGACGCCTCCGGCCGCCTGCGTGTGGGCGCGGCGGTGGGTGTGGGCGAGGGCACAGAGGCTCGTGTCGAGGCTCTGGTCAAGGCCGGTGTGGACGCCATCGTGGTAGACACGGCGCACGGCCACAGCAAGGGCGTGATCGACCGCGTGCGCTGGGTCAAGCAGACCTATCCGCAGGTGGACGTGATCGGCGGCAACATCGCTACCGGCGCAGCTGCGCTGGCGCTGGTGGAAGCCGGTGCCGACGCGGTCAAGGTCGGCATCGGCCCGGGCTCCATCTGCACCACCCGCATCGTGGCGGGTGTGGGCGTGCCCCAGATCATGGCCATCGACAACGTGGCCACGGCGCTCAAGGGCACAGGCGTGCCGCTGATCGCCGACGGTGGTATCCGCTCCAGCGGTGACATCGCCAAGGCCATCGCGGCCGGCGCCGGCACCGTCATGATGGGCGGCATGTTCGCCGGCACCGAAGAGGCACCGGGTGAGATCGTGCTGTTCCAGGGCCGCAGTTACAAGAGCTACCGCGGCATGGGCTCCATCGGCGCCATGCAACAGGGCAGCGCCGACCGCTACTTCCAGGAATCGACCGCCGGCAACCCGCAGGCCGACAAGCTGGTGCCCGAGGGCATCGAAGGCCGCGTGCCCTACAAGGGTTCGGTGGTCGCCATCATCTTCCAGATGGCCGGCGGCCTGCGCGCCAGCATGGGGTATTGCGGTTGCGCCACCGTTGAAGACATGCGCAACAAGGCCGAGTTCGTGGAGATCACCTCGGCCGGCATCCGCGAGAGCCACGTGCACGACGTTCAGATCACCAAAGAAGCGCCCAACTACCGCGCTGACTGAGAAAACCGCAGCCCAGGCCCGAACCCCCATCCAAGGCGTTCGGGCCTTTGCCTTTCAGATGGACCGCACCGTTTCTGTACCGCCATGCAACACCAGAAGATCCTCATCCTCGATTTCGGCTCCCAGGTCACCCAGCTGATCGCGCGCCGCGTGCGCGAAGCCCATGTGTACTGCGAGGTCCATCCCTGTGATGTCACGGATGACTGGGTGCGACAGTTCGCGGCCGATGGCCAGCTCAAGGGCGTGATCCTTTCCGGCAGCCACGCCAGCGTCTACGAGGAAACGACCGACAAGGCGCCCCAGGCCGTGTTTGAACTGGGTGTGCCGGTGCTGGGCATCTGCTACGGCATGCAGACCATGGCTCAGCAGCTGGGTGGCAAGGTGGAAAGCGGCCACCAGCGCGAGTTCGGTTACGCCGAGGTGCGCGCACATGGCCACACGGCCCTGCTGAAGGACATCGCCGATTTCACGACGCCCGAAGGCCACGGCATGCTCAAGGTCTGGATGAGCCATGGCGACAAGGTCACGGCCTTCCCGCCCGGCTTCAAGCTCATGGCTTCCACGCCCAGCTGCCCCATCGCCGGCATGGCCGACGAGCAGCGCCGCTTCTACGCCGTGCAGTTCCACCCGGAAGTCACGCACACCGTGCAGGGCCGCGCCATGCTGGAGCGCTTCGTGCTGGAGATCTGCGCCACCCGCGCCGACTGGGTCATGCGTGACCACGTCAAGGAAGCCGTGGAGTCCATCCGCCAGCAGGTGGGTGACGAGGAGGTCATTCTGGGCCTGTCGGGCGGGGTCGACTCCTCCGTGGCTGCGGCGCTGATCCACCGTGCCATCGGCGACCAGCTGACCTGCGTGTTCGTCGATCACGGCCTGTTGCGTCTGAACGAGGGTGACATGGTCATGGACATGTTCGCCGGCAAGCTCCACGCCAAGGTAATCCGCGTCGATGCCAGCGAGCTCTTCCTGGGCAAGCTGGCCGGTGTCAGCGAACCCGAGCAGAAGCGCAAGATCATCGGCGGCCTCTTCGTGGACGTTTTCAAGGCCGAAGCGGCCAAGCTCAAGGGCGAGGGCGCCAAGGGTGCCAAATGGCTGGCGCAAGGAACCATCTACCCCGACGTCATCGAGTCCGGTGGTGCCAAGAGCAAGAAGGCCGTCACCATCAAGAGCCACCACAACGTGGGCGGCTTGCCGGAACAGTTGGGCCTCAAGCTGCTGGAGCCGCTGCGCGACCTGTTCAAGGACGAGGTGCGCGAACTCGGCGTGGCCCTGGGCCTGCCGCATGACATGGTCTATCGCCATCCCTTCCCGGGCCCGGGCCTGGGCGTGCGCATCCTGGGTGAAGTGAAGAAGGATTACGCCGACCTGCTGCGCCGGGCGGATGCCATCTTCATCGAGGAACTGCGCTCGACCATCGACCCGAATTCCGGCAAGACCTGGTACGAGCTGACCAGCCAGGCTTTCACGGTCTTCCTGCCGGTCAAGAGCGTGGGCGTGATGGGCGACGGCCGCACCTACGACTACGTGGTGGCCCTGCGTGCCGTACAGACCAGCGACTTCATGACCGCCGACTGGGCCGAGCTGCCCTACGCGCTGCTCAAGAAGGTCTCGAGCCGCATCATCAACGAGGTGCGTGGCATCAACCGCGTCACCTACGACGTCAGCTCCAAGCCGCCGGCCACCATCGAGTGGGAGTGATCTCCCGCCGGTCCGCGCTGTGAACCGGCCCTAGCCAGTCCAGTACTCCTGTTGCGGCACGAGCAGCGAGGGCGACAGCGAGCCGCTCGACGGCTGCCGTTCGCGGACCCTGGCGAATTCCACGCGCTCGCGCGCCTGCGCCGCCTGCGAATAGGCCTGTGTCAACTGGCCCGCCGCGTTCAGGAGGGCCGGATCTTGTATCACCGTGTTGGCCTTGCCACGGATCTGGACCATGTGCCAGGCGCCGTCATGGCCGCGCTGCAGTTCGATGGTTGCGGCGCGCCGGCCGTTGTGGCGCAGGGAGAAAACCCGGGTGGCGCCGCTGGCGCAGGCATTGGCATAGGTGCCGATGCAGTGGCGCTGTTCCAGGCCTTCCTCGGCCAGCAAAAAGCCTGAATCGAGTTCCACGGCGAGGAAGGGCCCCGTGGCAAACACCGGAAGCAGGGCAGGCCAGCGCACATCCTTGTCGGGATCGACCGTGATCAACAGCGCCCGGTGCCACTCGTCCGAGCGCCGGCACAGCGAGCGCCAGGTCACCCCCTTGAGCACCGCCGTGTGGGCGTAGACGAAATCGGACACGTCCTGGGCCTCATGGGCCAGATTGGCCTCTTCTTCCATGGACAGTCGGGCCCGCATGATGGCGCGCAGGAAAATGCGCGCATTGTCTTCGCGCAGCGGGCCAGGACGACCGCGCGTACGGTCGAGGATGCGTTCGACGCCGCGCAAGGCCGGCTGGCAGCGCTCGATCCGCAGCGGTTCGCTTTGCAAGGCGCTCGCCAGCAGGTTGATGAAGTGGGTGAAGGAGCCCAGGATACGGGCCGAAGGCGGGAAGAACTGCAGCACGAAGCGCAGCACGGCGTTGTCCTGCTTGATCAGGAAACGCCAGCCTTGCGTGCTCATGCCGGCGGCCAGAAAGCGCGAGCGCACGTCGTCGAAGAAGCCGGGCCCCAAGGCCAGCTTCAGCCCGGAGGCCGCGCTCAGGCCGAGGTCGAGCAGGGGCAGGCCGCCGTCATCCGGCGCGTAGGGCAGGGCCGGCAGATGCGCCGCCACGTGGGCAACCTGCCCGAGATTCGCGTCCGGCCCGTAAATGGCCTGTGCCATCGCCAGCACGGGCGGGGCCAGCGCTTCGCGCAGCAGCGCTCCGCAGTGGGCATCGTCTAGCCTCAGCTCGCCGACCTGCCTGAGCTTGGCCCTGAGGGGGCCGCGCTCCAGCAACAGCCGGGCACGGCCGTGGGTCAGCTTGAGCCTGGTCTGCCACGGTCCCGGCCCGGGAAAAGGTGCCGACACGGCATCCTGCAGAGGCAGGACCGGATCGATGCCATCGGAATAGGAGTGCTGGTGCAGCAAGCCATGCAGGGCCGAGAGATCCTGCGCAGTCAACTGACGTGCATGGGCCAGGGGCAGGGTGCAGTAGGCGGGCTGGGTGTCGGCCATGTCGCTCCATTGGAAGCGTGCGTGGCGGTTGACAAAGATCTGCAGCGTGCCGGTGTCGAGGTCGATCAGAAAACCCCAGGACACGTCACCGCAACTCTTGATGGCCGCTGCCGGCATGAAAGGAAAGCCAGCATGCCAGCCCTCCAGTTCGGGCAAGGCATCGAAGGTCTCCGCCCAGGTGTGAAACGGGCAGGTTTCGCCGAAATGGTCCTCGAAGAAAGCCTGGATCACGGTCTGGTCGGTTTCCCCCGGAAAGGGGCCGTGCTCCGGTCCGACCAGCTTGAGCGTGCGCGCATAGCTGTCCAGGCGGGCATCGCTGACCCGGTGCAGGTAGGCCAGCAACTCGGTGAGCACGCTTTCACAGCTGCGCTCGCCATGCAGCCGGTGCAGCTTTTTCTCGCCATTTATCCTGAATCCCACCAGCGCGCCGCTCATGCCTGTGCCCGTCGTGTCCTGAATTTGACTCGGTTCCTGGCAAAGGTATCAGAAAACACCCTTCGTGTGGCTTGCGCCGCTGCCGTCGGCTCAGGTGCGAGGCTAAACTAGCCGCAACATGTACCTGCCACCCCAGTTCAAATCCGAGGAACGCACGCATGCCCTGTCGCTGATGCGTGCGCATCCCTTTTCCAGCCTCATCAGCCCGGATGACGACGGCCTGCCCTATGTGACGCACCTGCCGCTGCACGTGCAGGAGGAGGGCGCCGAGCTCGTGCTGCTTGGCCACGTGGCCAAACCGAACCCGCACTGGCGCCATTTGCAGGCCCGGCCGCAGGCCGTGGTGACCTTCATGGGCCCTCACGCCTATATGTCTCCCAGTATCTACCCGGATCTTGCGCGGGTGCCGACCTGGAACTACCTGGCCGTGCATTGCACCGTGCAGGCCACCCTGGTCGAGAGTGCCGAGGCCAAGGACGGCTTGCTGAAGAAGCTCATCGGTGACCATGAGCCGGCCTACGCTGCGCAGTGGCGCAGCCTGGGGGAGGACTATGCGCACAAGATGCTGGCCGGCATCGTGGTTTTCGAGCTGCGGGTGACGAAGCTGCAGTGCAAACTCAAGCTCAATCAGCACCGCCCTGAAGCGCATGCGGCGATGAAAGCAGCTTACGCCGAGGGCAACGCGAACGAACGCGAACTGGCGGCCTGGATGGAGCGCCTGGGGCTGCATGGCAACTGAAGCCAACTACATGGGCCAGGCCCTGGCGCTGGCACGCCAGGCCGCCGACGCCGGCGAGGTGCCGGTGGGTGCCGTGCTGGTCCACCAGGGCGTCGTGATCGCGACCGGCCACAACGCGCCCATTGGCAGTCACGACCCCACGGCCCATGCCGAGATCCGGGCCTTGCGCGATGCTGCATCCCGGCTGGGCAATTACCGGCTGGAGGACTGCGAGCTCTACGTCACGCTGGAGCCTTGCCCCATGTGTGCCGGGGCCTTGCTGCACGCGCGGCTCAAACGCGTGGTGTTCGGCGCACCCGATCCCAAGACCGGCGCGGCTGGCTCGGTACTCGACCTGTTTGCCAACACGCAACTCAACCACCAGACGCAGGTGCAGGGCGGGGTGCTGGCCACCGAGTGCGGCGCGCTGCTGCAGGCGTTCTTCCAGCGCAAACGCCAGGACCATCGGCGCGCCAGCCAGCCGGTGCGCGAAGACGCGTTGCGCACCCCGGAGGAGCGTTTTGCCGATCTGCCCGGCTATCCCTGGGCGCCGCATTACCTCAGCGATCTGTCGGCCCTGGCCGGGCTGCGCCTGCACTACCTTGACGAGGGTCTGCGTGATGCTCCACTCACCTGGCTGTGCCTGCACGGCAATCCGAGCTGGAGTTATCTCTACCGCAAGATGCTTCCTGTTTTTCTGGCCGCCGGCCATCGGGTGGTGGCGCCGGACCTGATCGGCTTCGGCCGCAGCGACAAGCCCAAGAAGGAATCTGCCCACAACTTCAGCTGGCATCGCCAGGTGCTGCTGGAGTTCGTTGAACAGCTCGACCTGAAGAACATCGTGCTCGTGGTTCAGGACTGGGGTGGACTGCTGGGCCTGACCCTGCCCATGGCCGCGCCACAGCGCTATGACGGCCTGCTGGTCATGAACACCCTGTTGGCCACCGGAGACCAGGCCCTGTCAGCGGGCTTCCTGGCGGGGTGCGAGATGTGTGCCAAAAAGCCGGACTACGACGTCGGTCGTCTGCTGGCGCGCAGTTACCCTCAGCTCAGTGATGCGGAGTGCGCGGCCTACAACGCACCCTTTCCCGACCGAGGTCATCGCGCGGCCCTGCGCGCCTTTCCGCTCATGGTGCCGGAAACCGAAGATGCCGATGGTGCCGCGATTTCACGCCACGCCCGTGCCTTCTGGCAGAACGACTGGCAAGGCCACAGCCTGATGGCCGTAGGCATGCAGGACCCGGTGCTGGGCTGGCCGGTCATGCAGAAGCTGCAGCAGTCGATACGAGGCTGCCCCGAGCCGATACGCGTGGAGCAGGGCGGCCATTTCGTCCAGGAGCAGGGCGAGGCCATCGCACAGACTGCGCTGCGTCATTTCCCGCCGCGATAATCAGCGCTTCATGAAGAAACACATCTACATCTTTTCCCCATCGGGCGCCGTGCGCGACAAGGCCGCCTTCCGGCGCGGCGTCAAGCGCCTGCAGGTCCTGGGCCACGAGGTCGAGATCGACGAAGCCGCCCTGGCCAGCCACCAGCGCTTTGCCGGTGATGACGCCACGCGGCTCGCTGCCATCGAGCGGGCAGCCGCCAGCGGAGCCGATGTGGCGATGATTTCGCGTGGAGGCTACGGCCTGACCCGCATCCTTCCCGGGATTCACTACAAGCGCGTGGCCAAGGCGATTGAAAACGGCACGCAGTTCGTCGGCCTGAGCGACTTCACGGCCTTCCAGCTGGCCGTCCTGGCCCGCTCAGGTTCGGTGACCTGGGCCGGTCCCTCGCTGTGCGAAGGCTTCGGGGTGAGTGACCGTGCGGACGTGGCCGATGGGCATGGCGCCGGTGGTCAAGGTGGGCCGGACGAGATCATGGAGGCCTGTTTCGAGGACATGATCCAGGGGCAGGGGGAGGGCGCCGGCTGGCGCCAGGCCAAGGAGCGTGCATCCGATCTGGCTCAGGCCAGTGCATTTCACGCCCGGCATCTGGGTGATGCGGCCCACTTCAAGGTGGATGACGGCGTGCTGTGGGGTGGCAATCTGGCCGTGCTGTGCTCCTTGCTGGGCACACCGTATTTTCCGGCCGTGAAGGATGGCATCCTGTTTCTGGAAGACGTGGCCGAGCACCCCTACCGCATCGAGCGCATGCTGACCCAGCTCCTGCATGCGGGTGTCCTGGCTCAGCAGAAAGCCATCATCCTCGGGCAGTTCACTGGCTACAAGCTGGTACCGCATGACAAGGGGTTCAAGCTGCAGTCCGTGGTCAACTGGCTGCGCAGCCAGCTCAAGGTGCCGGTCTTGAGCAACCTGCCTTTTGGGCACGTACCGACCAAGGTGTTGTTGCCCGTCGGCCAGGCCTGCGATCTGGTGGTGCAGGGACGCGACGTACTGCTGCTGTGGGGCCATGCCCACGCAGATTGAAGCCCGAGAGACCGGTCTTTCGGTTCAGCGGCCCAGTGCGCCTGGACGCGAAATCATGCCCCGAGGCAGCAAACCCTCGAACATGCCGGTGATCAGGCGGATTTTCTGATTGGCCACGCCTTCGCCCTGCAGGGAGGAAATGGCCACCATGATGTCGGCGCGGAGGTACCACAGGCCGTGCAGATCCGGCGCAAAAAGCACGCGCCGCTCAATATGGGGGTAGCTGCTGCAACCCTCGTCACCCAGAGAGTCCAGCATCGCCTGGCGGATGTCCTCGATGCGGACCGTGGCGTGAGCATCCTCCGCCAAGGGGCGGCCCAGCAGTCCTTGCATGCTGCTGAAGAATTGGCTGGCCAATTTGTTCATATGCTCTTGTATGTATTTATCGACAGACTCAACGACTTCCGCAGGGTAATTTCACCGCGGATTTCCCACAATCGGTTTATGCGCTGAATGTCAGAGTAAAACAACATACAAATCAATAATTTACCCAAGATACATCAAGCAACACCGCAGGGCTGTATGCTTGTCCAGCCACTTGGACTGAGGGTTGAGCCGCGGTATCCAAGCGTTCGGGGATGCCCTAAACTGTCAACAGAAGAAATCAATCAAGTTCGCGCATGGGTGTCAACACCACCGTCGTTTTCACTGATCTGACCGGCAGCACCTCCGTTTTCGAGTCACTAGGCAATATCAGGGCCACCCGAGCCGTCACGCAGTTGACGCGCTGGATTTGTGAAGTGCTGCAGGCCCAGGGCGGGCAGGTCATCAAGACGCTGGGCGACGGCGTCCTGACCGTGTTCCAGGATGCCACCGTGGCTGTCAATGCCGTCGTGGATCTGCAACGCCAGCACCAGATGAACCTCCTGCAGCAGCCCCTGGCCGAGCACCTGCCGATACGTGTAGGGGTGGCCACCGGCGAGGTGGAAATCGTGAACGGCGATTGCTACGGCGATGCCGTGAACATTGCCTCCAGGCTCAGCGACCTGGCGGGCCCTCATGAAATATGGGTGGAAAGCCCCGATCTGGACTATTCCAGCCGGGCCAACGGCATACGCTACCGGCCCCTGGGTCCCATCAGCGTGCGTGGCCGCGTCGAGCCCTGCAATGTGTACCAGGTGGAGTGGCATGAGGACCAGTCCACCGACTTCATCACCATGCAGGGGGACATCGACCCCATGAGTAAGGCCGCGAAGGCCGACGCCCTGGGCCAGGAGGTCCACCTGAGCTGGGGGGACCAGAAACGCGTCTTTCGGGCCTTTGAGCTGCCCGCGCACATCGGGCGCATCCGTCATTGTGAATTTGTCGTCGCCGACCCGCGTGTGTCACGTACGCATGCACGCCTTGAATGGCGCCATGGCCGCATCATGCTCATCGACATGAGCAGCTACGGCACCTGGATACGGTTTGTGGGGGCCCGATCAGAGCTGCTGCTGCGCAGAGAAGAGTGCGTCTTGCACGGACGAGGCCAGATCGCTCTGGGCGCGTCGTTCACGGATGCCAGTGCACCCATGCTGAACTTTGAGGTGACCTGAAGCTGTTTTTTGGTCTGTATTTATTATTTAACATAATATACATCGTATCAAGTACGATAGACGGAGAAAGCAACCCCGCAACTCTCGTCAAACCCGCATGCTGCTTGCCTCCAGGCTCAAGGTGATGTTGGCCGATCTGGGTCTTACCCCGGACACGGCTGCGCAAGCTTTGCATGTGACCCCCCGGACCGTCAGGTACTGGATTTCCGGCAAGACGCTTGTGCCCTATGCGGCCTATCGGCTGTTGCGGATCATGGCCGGTGCTGAGCTACCCAGTCCAGGCTGGGACGGCTGGCATATGCACTCCGGCAAGCTCTGGAGCCCTGAGGGCCACGGGTTCAATCCCCACGATTCGAATTGGTGGGGCCTGCTGGTCAGGAAAGCCCGCCTGTTTGGGGAGATGTACGACCGGGACCGGCAATTTTCCGTCCTCATGGCGATGGCCGGGAGGGCGCCTGCGGTAGGCGATCCGATCCCCCCGGGATCGGGCGCCGGCCGCATGGCGAGCTACCCGACCGGCGACGCCGGGCGGTCGCCGCAGGCGACCGGCCTAAATTTATTCCTAAGACACTTTGGCGCACATCGAGCAAACATGCGGGTTCCGGAGGGGTTGGATATGTCAGTGTCGGCTAACAAAGGGGGTCCACGTGGCTAGGTTCGGTTCTATCGGGGCTGCTTTGCGGTCTAACGGCAAAAGCGGTGCCAGCAACAAGGAGCGGGAGCAGCTCAAACCTGCTCCTGAGACTCCCCGGGAGATTGGTGAGCGTCGCAAGGCTCTTGCCAAGCTCTATCCCAAGCCCAGGGCGCGTTCGGATGGTCCCGGGGTGGTCCTACCCCCAGACGCTCCGGAAAAACGCTCTGAGCGTCGCAAATTGATCAAGCAGCTTGCACGGCAGGCAAAGGGGGTATCTGCCGCCTCTTGAGGGCGTCACGGGTCTTTTTGGCCCAGAAAAGCGAAATGCCCGGGCGTGTGAAGCGCTACCGGGCATCTCTAACCAGAGTCACGTTAGGAGCATGAAATGGCTAGTGTCCATTCTACTGTTGAGGAGGCCGAAAAGGCCATGTGGGGTCCTACTGCTGAGGCGCAGGCCCTTTTAGAGTTGTGCCGTACTGCTAGCTGCGATGCCAGTGTTTCAACCCTGGCTGTCGGCATCCTCGAGCGCTACGTCGAGACATGGCAGACGCTCAGCTCTGCCCTCTATGCGCACGGCTGTCCTCCCTTGTTGCCTCAGGCCCCAGCGTCGGGAGACGTCGAGTCATGAGCGCTTTGACCGATCGTCTTTACCGCCAATGGTTGGCTCAAAACCGGGGTGTCGGGGTCGTAGACCCTGACGGTAAGCCTCGGCCTATGCCTGCTGGCCAGCCTTCCCGCGTGCGCCCTGCTCCCCCTGCCCAGGTGGTAGCTGCGCGCCCTGAAAAGCCGTCTTGATTTATCAGCCGATGAAAGGATTGCAGCGATGATCCATAAGACAGAAGATATACATCGTATAAAGTTAAAGAAATTTCAATAAACAGGAGTCAGAAAAGTAATATCCTTATAAATCAATGGTCTTTCAGAAAAATCTAAAGTAATTTAAGAGCTTCGATTTGCATCGAAACTTCCCTGCGGATGGACGGCACCTTGCCCAGACGATCGACCTCCATGACAAAACCCGACGGGACCACGCGGACACAGACATCAAGGTCCCTGGGTTCGAAGTCACCGGCCGGCTCAGCCAGGAATTTCGCGGCCGGCCTGGAGCGCCTGATGCGCTCCACCACATCCTCCGCCCGCAGCTGGTCCAGGCCCAGGATCTGGTCACGGATGTATTCGGCACAGGCCAGATCGTCGTCATCCCGGGCATGCGACGCAATCACATTGACGGTCCGCAGCCCCTTCCTGACCAAGAGATGGCGCACGTGTACGGCCGTATTCACGGCATTGGAATAGCCCGTGACGAAGACTTGGCGGGCTTCCAGGGCTGCCAAAGTGGCCTTGACGCCGTTGGTGGTCTTCTGGACCAGACAGCGGCCCTCCAATTCGGCCTGGGCCACGCGGTAAGGCGAGTTGTCGAGGTCGAAGCCGGGGATGCCGAGCCCCTTGATTTCTCCCGCCAGTAGCAGGTCGGGGTCGCGCGCTCGGAGGGCCATGGCCTCCTCGACCGTGTTGACCAGCAAGATTTCCCGAACTCCGCGCAAAAAGGCGATGTGCGCCACTGTGAACGCGCGAATGACATCAATGACGATGTTGATGTCGGCGTCGAGATAGGGCTGGTCGGCCCCTTGCAGAGGGGCGGCAGGGATTCATGTAAATTTCCGCAAAAAGAGCCCTAAGTGGCTGTCGTGGCTGGTTTCTTTGCCACTTTCCTGCCACCCGATTCGGTATCTTTCGCCGCAGCTAAGTCGGGCTCGGCCGGCGCCGCGGACA